>NZ_BMFJ01000010.1 GCF_014638275.1 Primorskyibacter flagellatus | reverse complement strand
TGATCAGCCCCACCTGAGTGGTCCAGTTGTAGTGTTAGTGCATGACCGGCTTTCGGTCCATCGGGACGATGGTTTCGGGAACCGGAGGGCGATAGCCCAGAGCACTGTGGGGTCGTTTGGTGTTGTAGTGTTTCCTCCATTGCTCGATCAGAACCTGCGCCTCGCGCAGGCTGTAGAAGATTTCTCCGTTGAGCATTTCATCGCGGAACCGAGCATTGAAGCTCTCGCAGTATCCGTTCTCCCATGGTGAGCCTGGCTCGATGTAGGCCGTCCTGGCGCCGACCGCGGCAATCCAATCCCTGACAGTCTGGGCCACGAACTCCGGGCCATTATCGGACCGGATATAGGTCGGCACGCCCCGTAGGATGAACAAGTCGCTCAAAGCGTCGATTACGCTGTTGGCGTTGAGCTTGCGCTCAACCCTGATTGCCAGGCATTCACGACTGTGTTCATCGAGGATGTTCAGCGTCCGGAACACCTTGCCGTCGTCAGTCCGGCAGTGGACGAAGTCATAGCTCCAGACATGGTTCCGATACTCCGGCCGAAGCCGGACGCATGATCCGTCATTCAGCCAAAGCCTGCCCTTCCTGGGCTGCTTGGCTGGCACTTTCAGCCCCTCTCGCCGCCATAGCCGTTCGACACGCTTGTCGTTGACCTGCCAACCCGCATCCCTGAGCAAAGCCGCGATCCGGCGATAGCCATAGCGGCCATACTGGCGAGCCAGTTCGATCATGTCCGTGACCAGACGACCTTCATCATCACGACCCCTCGGCAGCTTGCGTTGCGTCGAGCGATGCTGGTGCAGAACCTGGCAGGCGCGCCGCTCCGAAATGCTAAGCTTGTCCCGCACATGATCGATGCACGCACGGCGACGAGCGGGGCTCAGTAGTTTCCCCGGGTCGCCTCCGTCAAGATCAGCTTGTCCAGCGTCAGGTCCGAAACGGCCTTTCGGAGCCGTTCGTTCTCCTTCTGAAGCCGCTTGAGCTCTTTCAGCTGGTCGGTTCCCATTCCGCCATACCGCTTGCGCCATCGGTAGTAGGTCTGCTCGGTAATGCGAACCTCGCGTATCGCATCGATCCGCGCCATCCCCTGGCCGACCAGCACCTCAATCTGCCTTAGCTTTGTGACAATCTCTTCCGGCTTGTGCCGCTTCGTAGCCATTCTGATCCTCCGTTTTCCTAAACATAACGTCGGACCACTTCAGTGGGGGAGGATCA
>NZ_BMFJ01000009.1 GCF_014638275.1 Primorskyibacter flagellatus | reverse complement strand
TGAGCTACCCCCCGAAATTCGGACACTGACATAAGCTATGATTTGCAGTCTGCTGATCTTCGACGAGAAGGAGATCAGAGATGTCGAAACGGAAGCAGCATGCGCCTGAGTTCAAGGCGAAGGTCGCGCTGGAAGCCCTGAAAGGCGAGGAGACGGCGGCCGAACTGGCAAGCCGGTTCGGGGTGCATCCGACGATGATCCATCAATGGAAGCGGGCCCTGCTCGAAGGCGCCTCCGGTGTGTTCGAACGCGGGGGCCGCAAGAAGCCGGAGATTGGCGAGGAGCAGGTGAAGGAGCTCCACGCCAAGATCGGGGAGCTGGCGGTGGCCAACTCTTTTTTGGAACGAAAGCTGAAGCCCTGGGGCGGGAAGTGAGGCGCTGCATGATCGAGCCTGACCACCCGGATCTGTCGATCGGCCAGCAGTGCAAGCTGCTGTCGATCGCACGCTCATCCTATTACTACGAGCCGAAGGGCGAGACCGAGCAGAACCTCGGCCTGATGCGGCAGATCGACGAGCAGTTCCTGGAGACGCCGTTCTTCGGAGTTCGGCAGATGACCTGGCACCTGCGCAACGACGGCCATCTGGTGAACGAGAAGCGCATCCGGCGGCTGATGCGCCTGATGGGGCTCATGCCGATTTACCAGAAGCCCAACACGAGCAGGCCGACGAAGGGCCACAAGACCTATCCCTACCTGCTCAGGGGGCTGCGGGTGGAACGCCCGAACCAGGTCTGGTGTTCGGACATCACCTATCTGCCCATGCGCCGAGGGTTCCTCTATCTGGTGGCGATCATGGACTGGCATACCCGCAAGGTTCTGTCCTGGCGCATCTCGAACACGCTGGAGGCCGACTTCTGTGTCGAAGCGCTGACCGAGGCCATCCACAAGTTCGGCCCGCCCGAGATCATGAACACGGACCAGGGCAGCCAATTCACGTCCTTCGCCTGGACGGATCGACTGCGCCGATCTGGCGTGCGGATCTCGATGGACGGGAAAGGTCGGTTCCTCGACAACATCTTCATCGAGAGGCTGTGGCGCACCCTAAAATACGAGTGCGTTTACCTGCATGCCTGGGAGACCGGATCGGAGACAAAGGCGGCGATCCGGAAATGGATGACCTTCTACAACCACCAGCGCCCGCATTCAGCCTTGGGCGGCCAACCTCCCGCGCTGGTCTATTGGCAAAGAAATGATATCAACCAACCCGATCAGCAGGTGCAACGAGTAGCTTAATTTACGCCAGATCCTGTCCAAGAGATGGGGAGTAGCTCA
>NZ_BMFJ01000008.1 GCF_014638275.1 Primorskyibacter flagellatus | reverse complement strand
ATTGGCAAAGAAATGATATCAACCAACCCGATCAGCAGGTGCAACGAGTAGCTTAATTTACGCCAGATCCTGTCCAAGAGATGGGGAGTAGCTCACCCTTTGTCTGAGTTGCATGACATGCTGGTCGCAGCTGTCGTCCCGTCCACAAAGGTCGCCGCCGATCTTTTTTCCCCTAACCCACCAAAGAACAGGGGTGGGCCATTCCTCGCGGACCAAAAAGACCGGCGCCCGCCCCTCTCCGCTCACGCTTCGCCTTCGGTGTGGCCGGGCCTTGGCCAGCTGCCAGGTGACCATCATTGCAACACAAACAAGGAGAAGAGCTATGACCACGAGCTGCATCAAATTCACCAGCGCCGACATCGAAACCGCAAAGGGCGTCGGCTCCATCTCGACGCTGACCTTCGACCTCGACATCACGGTCGAACCCGTCGCGAGCACGAACCCTTTGGCCCCCGCGCACCGCGTCCTCGGCCGCTCCCCGCGCGGCAAGCTGGTTTAGTGCGGCGGCATCTGGAAGAAGCAGAACAAGGAGACCAGCGCCGACTACTTCACGCTGACCATCCGCGACCACGGCTTCAACGCCAACCTCGGCAAGGCCGCGAACCAGGACGATCTGTCCCTGCAGGCCGTCATCCCCTGGGGTCCCAAAGACGCAGCGTGAAGCATAGAATCGGCTGGGGCTACCCAGCCGATTCCCGCTGTTTATCTTCCCTCTGGTAAGACTTGCTTATGTTTTAGAGTACCCTGGTCGATACGCTTGGCCGAAGTAAATGATTGCAGATCGGATCCGAGTTCGTGCTGACACATACTGCTTCCTTGTCTTGGTTTTCCGGGCTTGCACAGGCGCGTCTATGCCTCGAGTTGGTTCCGTTTTGACAGCCGTGCAAAGATAGAAAAGGCAATAAAAGCAAATAATTGCGACGGGAGAGACGCGAAGTTTAGGTCAACTTCTGATCTGCTGATGTCGAAGAAGTTCCCATATATTGGGCGGCCATCTTCCGCGATCACTACAATTTGTCGGAACATCTAAGCCAGCAGGTGTCTCGGTGGAGTTCGAGCCATCGGGTGAAAATCGTTGTTAAGACTCATTTTTCTGTGTAGATGACAGTTTAAAGAGCGAAATCGCCGAAAAAGCGATATTTAGAGGGCAGGCAGATGCGAGAACGGTCTTTTACGGCTGATACGAAGGATCAATCCTTCGACGAGATCATCCTACAGCAAGGAGAGTTGATTTCCGACCGCCTCAATATGTTGCGTCAGGAACAGTATCCTCCCGACGCTCAAAAAGGTCTACGTCAGTTTTCATTGGCCGAGGTTGCCTACTATCTCGGCGTGACGCAGTCGACCATTAAGAAGCTTCATCTCGAAGGCAAAGGTCCTGAACCTGAAACATCGTCGTCCGGGAGGCGCAGCTACTCGGCCGAGCAGATGCTGGAACTGAGAGCTTATCTCGACAAGCATGGCCGCCCCGGAAAACGCCGTTATGTCCCCTATCGGCAACCTGGCGAAGAACTGCACGTCGTGTCTGTCGTGAACTTCAAAGGGGGCTCGGGAAAGACCACTACCGCCGCTCACCTCGCGCAGCACTTGGCGTTGAAAGGGCATCGAGTTCTTGCGATCGACTTGGACCCTCAAGCGTCGCTCACAGCTTTGCACGGCATTCAGCCTGAACTCGACAACGTGCCTTCGCTCTACGAGACACTTCGGTATGATGACGAGCGCAAGCCGATCACAGAGGTGATCCGGCCAACAAATTTTCCCAACCTAGATATCGTTCCGGCAAGTCTCGAGCTTCAAGAGTACGAATACGATACCCCTGTTGCTTTGACGAGTAGCGATCCCCATGAGGGCCGTACCTTCTTCACTCGTATATCGAAGGCGCTTAGCGAGGTTGATGACCGCTATGACGTGGTTGTGATCGATTGCCCTCCTCAGCTGGGCTACCTCACACTCACTGCTCTCACGGCTTCTTCCTCGGTCATTGTGACGGTCCATCCTCAGATGCTGGACGTCATGTCGATGAGCCAATTTCTCCTGATGCTGGGCGGGATCATGAAGACGATCCGTGACGCTGGAGCGAACATGCGCCTGAAGTGGTTCCGTTACCTTGTAACGCGATTTGAACCAACGGACGGCCCCCAGAAGCAGATGGTTGGGTTCCTCCAGGCGATGTTTCCAAATCAGATGCTGTCGGCTCCTGTGCTAAAATCTACGGCGATCTCCGACGCTGGGATCACCAAACAGACGCTTTACGAAATTGAGCGGTCTCAGTTCGTGCGGACTACTTACGACCGCGCAGTGACTTCTTTGAATGATGTGAACGACGCGATCGCCGAACTGATCCACAAGGCTTGGGGGCGTGAATGAATGAGGTTTTGACAGCCGTGCAGAGAGCCAGTTTTGACAGCCGTGCAACTGTCGAAATGCGCGCAGCGCGTAGGTTGGATTCTGACGAAAAGGAGATGGCTTGATGGCGCGCAAAGACCTCCTGAAGAGCGTCATGGCCGGCTCGCCGGAGCAGCCCAAGGATTCCGGTCGCTCTGGATACGCAATGCGCGGTGCATCGAAATCGATGAAGGTTTCGATTGATAGCCTTGCGGAGAACTCGAAGCGTCTTCTTGAAGGCGAGACCATTGTCGAGATCGATCCGCAATTGATCGATGTGTCATTCGTCTCGGATCGGCTTAGTGATGACGATATTGCGTTCAACGAACTGAAAGCATCGATCGCGGCCGGTCGCCAGGACACACCGGTATTGCTTCGACCGCATCCAGAAGCAGATGGTCGCTACATGATCGTCTTCGGGCATCGCCGTGTGCGAGTTGCATCGGCGCTCGGCCGTAAGGTTCGCGCAGTTGTAAAGCCGATGGACGACGTGGCCCACATTCTTGCTCAAGGGCAGGAGAACACTGCGCGCGCAGATCTCTCATTTATTGAGAAGGCCCTATTTGCGAAGAGCCTTTTGGATATGGGGCAAGCAAAGGACGTGATCCAGTCCGCCCTGACCATTGACGGTACTTTGCTTTCGCGCATGCTTTCAGTGGCGCAGAACGTCCCGCGGAACGTCATCGAACAGATTGGCCCAGCCAAGCAGATCGGGCGTGATCGTTGGGAGGATTTCAAGAAGTTGGCCTCGGAGCCCAAGAATGAGAAGATCCTCAAAGGAGCTTTGGAGTTCGACGGTTTTCAGGGTCTCGATAGCGATGCACGCTTCGAGTTCCTGCACAGCAAGCTAGCAGAAGCGGGCAGGGCGCCGAAAAGCCGAAAAACGCGTGCCACGCCCAAGAAACGTACTTGGACCGCCGGCAAAGGCCGCATCAAAGGCGTCATCGGCCGATCCGGAAAGGCATTCAGCATTTCACTCACGGCGCAAGACTCGACCGAGTTCGGGGACTTTCTCTCGGGCCGACTCGATCAGCTGTACAGTGAATTCCTCGCGACGAAAGAGGAGCAGTCAGAACAATGATCTAGGCAAAAGAAAAGCCCCCAAGCAGCGTGGCCTGAGAGCTAATCTGAAAAGTTTGGTCGCTTAGAAGATATCTCTCCCGCGAATCACTGTCAACAAGAACGCCACTTCGGCGAACGGCTTTCTTTTGCCTCCACATAACTGGAGGTGAGAAACAGGCATGAAACATACAGGTTGGCGCAAGCCGACACCGGGTCTTGGCATCGCAGAGCAGCTTGCCCAAGCCGGTGAACAGGTAGCCATTCCCAAAACGCAGGCCTTCGTGGCCGTGAAGCGGGTAGGGGCCTACATCGGCCTCAAGGCCGGAGACATGATGCTCCTCGACACGCTCGGGGCATTCACCCAGGCCCAGGACTGGGAAAAGGGGCAGCGCCCGATCGTCTGGGCGTCGAACGCCTATCTGATGGAGCAGACCGGGTTTTCGCTCTCTGCTCTCAAGCGCCATGCGCGGCGACTGGCCGAGCTCGGTGTGATTTCCTTCCAGGACAGCCCCAATGGCAAGCGGTGGGGCCGCAGAGACGCCAATGGCCGCATCGTCGAGGCCTATGGCTTCGATCTGTCGCCGCTTTCGGCTCGCGCCCTTGAGTTCGAGGAGCTTCATGCCGAGTTGCAGGCCGAACGCGAGCTCTGCCAGCGTCTGAAGCGTCAAATCACGGTCGCCCGCCGGATGATCCGCGCACGAATCGAAGCCGCAGTCAGCAGCGCGTTGCGCGGGCCCTGGACACAGTTCACGGGCCTCTTTGATGAGCTTCTGGATCGGCTTCCGCGCCGCCATGAAGCCTCAGATCAACTGGCACGGCTGCTGACCTGGTTCAAGGAGCTTCAGGAGCGTGTTGAAGCCGCCTATCTCAAGGCAATTCAGGCGGTTGAGCCTGTGGAAAATATGCAGCAAACTAAGGAACAAGTTTCTGAGAAAACTCAAGAAATGAACCCCAGGGAGGTCATTTCCGACCCCCATATACTAATTACAAACCAACTTAATCCTGTAATACGTAATTCCTCAGAAAAAGAGGAAGCGGCGGCCGTGGTGCCCAATGCCCAGCCCGAAGATCAAGTTGATAGGGAGCTGGAAGACTGGGTTGTCGAGGTGCGCAAGAAGCGCACGGCGCTGGATCTGCCAACCATCATGCAAGCCTGTCCGGAGTTTGCATCTTGGGCCCGCAATATGGGCGGGTTCCTGAAGGATTGGGGCGATTTGCACCGGGTTGCGGGGCAACTCAGGCCAATGATCGGGATCTCGGAACATGCCTGGAACGTGGCGCAAGACCGAATGGGCACTCAGGTGGCAACGGCAGCGTTTGCCCTTGTCTTCGAGAAGCACAGCGCGGGAGAAGTTTCCTCGCCGGGCGGATATCTGCGCGGCATGGTCGAGAAAGCAGGGGCAGGGGAGTTGCACCTCGAGCGTAGCTTCTATGGCAGGCTCAGCGGGCAGGCCGCGTGATGGGGCTGGGGGTCAGAGGCCGGCGGCTTTGGTAAGGTTCACCCGGAACCGGTCGCGGCGGCGTTGGTAGCGGCGGGTCATTTCGGCGGAGGCGTGACCGAGCTGTTTCTGGACATAGCGTTCATCCACTTCGGCTGAACTGGCGAGGCCGGCGCGCAGCGAGTGACCTGAGAACAGCGCCAGGCGCTCTTTCTCGGGCCGCTCGGATCTTATGCTGGAATCCAGGACCGTGCGCTTGATCAGGCGGGCCACATGTTTGTCGTTCAGCCGCGTTTCCGAAGCACGTTTGCCATCGCGAGATGTGCCGACGAAGACAGGGCCGAAGTCGATCTTTGCGAAGTGCAACCACTGTTCCAGAGCATGCACGGGGCAAGTCTGATCCCTCGAGCCGCGGCCGATCTCGACCTCGCGCCAACCGGTCTTGGCATTGAGGGTCAGGAGGGCGCCCATGTCGAAGAGCTCAATCCAACCGCCAGAATCTGGTGTGTCGTCTTTGTGGACGTCGAGGCTGACGATTTCCGAGCGGCGCAGACCTCCGGCATAGCCCAGAAGCAGGATTGCCCGATCCCGCAAGCCTCGCAAATCGAAGGGCAGGGTGGCCACCATCGCGAGGATGTCCTCGGCCAGGATCGCCTCCTTTTGCACCGGTGGGCGCGCATGCTTGCGCTTGATCCCCGCCAGAACGGTGGCGATGTGGCGGTTCTTGCGATCGAGGGTGAGGTCTCGCTGCGCGTAGTTCCAGGCGAGACCCGACAGGTGAGCTACTCCCCATCTCTTGGACAGGATCTGGCGTAAATTAAGCTACTCGTTGCACCTGCTGATCGGGTTGGTTGATATCATTTCTTTGCCAAT
>NZ_BMFJ01000007.1 GCF_014638275.1 Primorskyibacter flagellatus | reverse complement strand
AACTAGAAAAGGCGAAGCTGTCGCTTTCAAGGCCATGAGGTCCGTAGGGAGGGCAGCGCCCGACCCGAGGGTGGCGCGATAGCGCCGCCCTGGGGGGCGGGTCGGCGCTGCCCGGCGTAAACGCCGGGCGGGGCATATGATCGGTGTTCCTCCACAGAGGTTTGACCATCCGGTCAGAAATTGCCCATAATAACGGCACCGCCTGCCTGTTTCGCGGGCATACGACCCCCGGCGCGCTTGACAGGAGGGGGGGAGGGGACGCTCCAATTGCGGCGTATAGTCACCAGTGCATCACACCCGCCCGGCGGTGCTCCGGGCCAACAGGAACAGGGACCATTCCGATGAAATCCATTCAGATCACGCGCCGCACGCTGCTGCGGACCTCTGCCGCCGCCGGGGCCACGACGCTGTTCGCGCCGACCATCCTGCGCGCGCAGACCAAGCTGAAGGTGGCGGGGATCCATGCCTCTCCGGTGGAGAACACGTGGAATTCGGTGCTGCACGCGGCCATGGTCGGCGCGGCGGCGGACGGGGCGATCGAGTACACGTTTTCCGAGGGCGTGTCGGGCACCGACTATCCGCGCGTGATGCGGGAATATGCCGAAGCGGGCAACACCCTGATCGTCGGCGAATCCTACGCGGTGGAGCGGGAGGCGCGCACCGTCGCCGGAGACTACCCGGACACCGCCTTCCTCATGGGGTCCTCGGGTGAGGCGGCGGGCGACAACTTCGGCGTCTTCGGCACCTGGAACTGGGAGGCGGCGTACCTCTGCGGGATGCTCGCCGGCGCGATGACGGAAACCGGCACGGTCGGATCCGTGGGCGCGATCCCGATCCCCGAGGTCAACATGCTGATCAACGGCTTCGCCGACGGCGTGCATGCGGTGAACCCGGAGGTGAAGCACCTTGTCGGGTTCATCGGCACCTTCTTCGACCCGCCCAAGGCGCGCGAGGCCGGGCTGGCGCAGATCGACGGCGGGGCGGATATCCTCTTCGGCGAACGCATCGGCACGGCGGATGCGGCGAAGGAGCGGGGGATCAAGGCGGTCGGGTCGATGATCGACTACACGCCGCGCTATCCCGACACGGTCTTTGCCAATGCGCTCTGGTCCTTCCGTCCGCTGCTGGACGCGGCGGTTGCGGATGCGGCAGCGGGCAATCCGACGGGCAAGAACTATACCCCGCTCAGCCTGATGAAGGACGGCGGCAACGACATCGCCTATGTCGAGGGCGCGGCCCCGGCGGAGGCGGTGAAGAAGATGGAAGAGGTCCGCGCCGCGATCAAGGCGGGCGAATTCGAGGTGCCGCGCAACTTCGACGAGCCGAAGTAAGCGGTGCAGGGGGCTGGCCCCGCGAGGGCCGGTCCCGGGTCGGAGCGGGACGTGAAAGACAGCGGGACAGCGGTTGAAGACGCGCTCGGGCTGGCGGAGGCCATTGCCCGCGGCGACCTGACGGCCGGCGACGCGATGGCCCGTGCGCGCGACAGGGCGCGGGCGGTGGCGGATCTGGGTGCTGTCTGCCGGACGATGCCGGAGGACCCGGCGGCCGCGGAGGACGGGCCGTTCCGCGGCGTGCCGCTGCTGGTCAAGGACCTTGGCGGGCCGTTCCGGGGCATTCCGATGCGCGCGGGATCCGCCGCGCTGGCCCGGATGAAGGGCACCTCCGACAGCGACCTGGCGCGGCGGTTCCGGGCGGCGGGGTTCCGCCCCTTCGGGGCGACCACGGTGCCGGAGTTCGGGCTGGCGCTGGCGAGCGAACCGGCAACCGGGCCGGTCTGCCGCCATCCCTTCGATCCAGGTCTCAGCCCCGGCGGTTCCTCGGGCGGGAGCGCGGCTGCGGTGGCGGCGGGCATCGTGCCGCTGGCCCATGCCACGGATGCAGGCGGTTCGATCCGGGTGCCCGCGGCCTGCTGCGGGCTGGTCGGGCTGAAGCCGTCGCGCGGGGCGGTGCCTGCGGGGCCGGGGTTCGGCAACCACCTGGGCGGGATCGCGACGGAATTCGCGGTGACACGCACGGTGCGGGATGCGCGGGCGCTCTGGCCCCTGCTGACCGGCGACGCGCGGGGCCTGTCGGCGGTTCCGGCGCAGCTGCCTCGGGCCGGAGCGCTGCGGATCGGGGTCGTATCGGACGCCAGGGGCATCGCGACGGAGCGGGCAGGGGCGGTGCGGACGGCGGCCAGGCTGCTGGAGGGCGCGGGGCATGCGCTGACCGACATCCCGGCGGCGGGACTGAGCGCGATCCGCCGCGCGGCGGCCCGGCTGTTCGGGCGGATCGTGGCGGTGAACATGGCGGCGCTGGTGGCGCAGGGGCTGGATGCGTCGCTGACCGAACCGCTGACGCAGGCCTTTGTCGAAAGCGGGCAGGGGATGACCGCTACGGATTTGTGGGCGGCGCAGGAGGCGGCGGCGACGGCGGCCTACACGCTCTGGTCCCTGTTCGACCGGGTGGATGTGCTGCTGACGCCGATGCTGGCGTCCGCCCCGCTGCCGGTCGGGTCCTTTCCGATGGACCATCGCGATCCTGCAACGCAGCTTGAACGGATGGACGGTTTCGCCCCCTTTGCGGCGCTGGCCAACGTGACCGGCGCCCCCGCGCTGACCCTGCCGGTCGGCGCGGACCGGGACGGGATGCCGCTGCCGGTCCAGCTGATCGCACCCCTCGGCGGCGACCTGCGGCTGCTGGCGCTGGCCGCGACCATCGAGGCGGCGGGCGGATGGAATCACCCCTTTCCGCTGTTCGGAGGCATGGCATGACCCGCGTGCTGGAACTGACCGGAATCACCAAGCGGTTCGGCGCGCTGGCGGCGAACGAGGATGTCTCCCTGCACCTCGACCGGGGCGAGATCGTCGCGCTTCTCGGGGAAAACGGGGCCGGGAAAACGACGCTCATGTCGATCCTTTTCGGTCACTACACGGCGGATTCGGGTCTGGTGAAGGTGGAGGGGCGGGAGCTTCCCCCGGGCCGGTCGCGGGCCGCGATCCAGGCCGGGGTGGGGATGGTGCACCAGCATTTTGCGCTGGCCCCGAACCTGACTGTTCTGGACAACGTCATGACAGGGACGGAGCGGCTGTGGTCCCCGCGCTCGGCCCGCGCGGCGGGGCGGGCGAAGCTGGTGGCGCTGTCGGAGCGGTTCGGATTGCGGGTCGACCCGGATGCGCTGGTTGCCGATCTGTCGGTTGGCGAATGCCAGCGGGTCGAGATCCTGAAGGCGCTGTATAACGACGCGCGGATCCTGATCCTGGACGAACCGACCGCCGTGCTGACCGCGCAGGAGGCGGAGGGTCTGTTTGCCACACTGCGCCAGATGACCGCGGAGGGGCTGTCGCTGATCTTCATCAGCCACAAGCTGCACGAGGTGATGAGCGCCTCGGACCGGGTCGTCGTGCTGCGGCGGGGGCGGGTGGTGGCGGAACGGCGGACCGCCGAGACCTCGCGCGCGGAACTGGCGGAGCTGATGGTGGGGCGCAAGGTGGAACGGCCCGCGCGCCCGCCCGCGACGCCGGGAAAGGTCCTGCTGGAGGGCGTGGACCTGAGCCTTGCGGGGCATGGCGGGGCGTCGCTGCACGGGGTCTCTTTCCGGCTGCGGGCCGGGGAAACGCTTGGCGTGATCGGCGTGTCCGGCAACGGGCAGACCACGCTGGCGGGGCTGGTTTCGGGTCTGTATCCGCCGGATGCGGGCGAATTGCTGGTCGACGGGCAGGCGGTGCGTGTTTTCGACGTGCCCCATGCCATCGCCGCAGGGATCGGGCGCATCCCCGAGGACCGCAATGCCGAGGGCACCATCGGCGACATGAGCACATGGGAAAACACGGTGCTGGAGCGGATCTGGTCGCCCCGGTTCTCCCGGCGCGGGATGGTGCGGCGGGGGGCGGCGCGCAGGGCGACGGAGGAGATCATCCGGGACTACGACGTGCGCGGGGCCAGCGTGGACGGGCGGATCCGGCTGCTGTCGGGCGGCAACATGCAGAAGCTGATCCTTGGCCGGGTGCTGGACGCCGGGCCGGACATCCTGGTCGCCGCGCAGCCGAGCCGGGGGCTGGACGAGGGCGCGATTGCCGGGGTGCATGAGCGCCTGCTCGAGGCGCGGGGCAGGGGGGCCGGGGTGCTGCTGATCTCGGAGGATCTGGACGAGGTGATCGGCCTGTCCGACCGGATCTGCGCGATTGTCGGCGGGCGGCTGTCGCCGGCCATTCCGGCGGACCGCGCCGATGCGCGGATGCTGGGGCTGATGATGGCGGGCGACTGGTCCGCGGCGGAACAGATGGAGCGCGCGGATGCGGTTTGAGCGGCGCGACCACCCTTCAGCCCTGCTGACGGTGCTGGCCCCGGTCGGGGCGGTGCTGGCGGCACTGCTGGTCGCGGGTGTGCTGATCGCGATTGCCGGGGCCAATCCGCTGCGCGCCTACGGTCTGATCCTGAAAGGGGCCTTCGGATCGCGCCTTGGCCTTTCGGAGATGCTGACGCGGGCGACGCCGCTGATCCTGACCGGGCTGGCGGCGGCGGTGGCGTTCCGCGCAAGGCTCTGGAATATCGGGGGGGAGGGGCAGTTCTACCTCGGCGCGCTTGGAGTTACGGCCTTCGCCATGGTTCCGGCGGTGGCGGCGCTGCCCGGACCGGTGGCCGTTGTCCTGTGCCTGATGGCGGGGGCGGTGGCGGGGATGGTGCTGCTGCTGGTTCCGCTGGCGCTGCGCCTGCGGTTCGGCGTGGACGAGGTGGTCACGACGCTGCTGCTGAACTTCGTCGCGGTGCTGTTCGTGTCGCTGATGATCGAGGGGGCGATGAAGGACCCGCTTGCCTTTGGCTGGCCGCAGTCCGTTCCGGTGCCAGATGCGGCTGTCCTGCCCAAGCTGATGGCGCGGACCCGGCTGCATATCGGGCTGCTGATCGCGCTGGCGATGGCTGTGCTGGTCTGGTGGCTTCAGGCGCGCACGGTCTTCGGCATCCGCGCGCGGGCGGCGGGGCTGAACCCGCGCGCGGCGGCCTTTGCCGGGGTGCCACTGGGGCGCACGCTGGTCATGGTGGCCTGCCTGTCGGGGGGGCTCGCCGGGCTGGCGGGGGCGATCGAGGTCATGGGGGTCAAGGGCTATGTCACCACGGATCTGTCCCCGAACTACGGCTATTCGGGGATCGTCATCGCCATGCTCGCCAACCTCAACCCGCTTGGGGTAATCGCGGCGGCGGTGTTTTCGGCGGTGATGTTCGTGGGCGCGGACAGCATGTCGCGCGCCCTGTCGATCCCGTCCTACATCGCGGACGTCACGGTGGCGCTGTCGCTGCTGACGATGCTGGTCGCCATCTTCCTCGCGCAATACAGGATCCGCCGATGAGCGTGCTGTTCGACATTCTCGGGGCGGTCGGCATGTGGGAGGCGATGCTGCGCATCGGCACGCCGCTGATCCTCGGGACGCTCGGGGTGCTGCTGTGCGAACGGGTCGGCGTGCTGAACCTCGGGATTGAGGGGATCATGACCTTCGGCGCCATGGTCGGGTGGCTGACCGTTTTTTCCGGCGCGGATCTCTGGACCGGGATGCTGGTTGCGGGGCTGGGGGGCGCGGCGTTCGGGCTGCTGCATGCGCTGCTGACGGTGCCGCTTGGCCTGAGCCAGCATGTGACGGGGCTGGGCATCACGCTGTTCGCGTCGAGCTTTTCCTACTACGTGTTCCGGCTGGCCATCCCGACCTCTTCGCAGCCGCCGACGGTGGAGCCGTTCCGCCCGGCCGACATCCCCGTCCTGTCCGACATCCCCTTCCTCGGGCAGGTGCTGTTTTCCCAGACCGGGCCGACCTATCTGGCGCTGGTGCTGGTGGTCGTGCTCGCCTGGGTGCTGTACCGCACGCCGCTTGGACTCGCGCTGCGCATGGCCGGAGAGAACCCGCATGCGCTGGACGCGCAGGGGATCGACCCGATCCGGCTGCGCATCGGTGCGATCATGGCGGGGTCGGCTCTCATGGGAATGGGCGGGGCATTCCTGACCTTGGCGGCGTTCAATTCGTTCTTTCCGACGATGGTGCAGGGGAGGGGATGGATCTGCGTGGCGCTGGTGGTCTTTGCATCGTGGAAACCGGCGCGGGCCCTGCTTGGCGCGCTGCTGTTCGCCTTCTTCGATGCGTTCCAGCTGCGGCTTCAGACGGCGGTGGAGGGCGTGCCTTACCAACTGTTCCTGATGTTGCCTTACCTGCTGTCTATCGTCGCGCTGATCGTCATGGCGCGGCGGGCGCGGGTGCCGCAGGCTCTGATGCAGCCCTACCGGCGCGGAGAGCGCTAGGCCCGCCCGCTCTGTCGCTAGGGCGTGCCCGCCGGTCGCGAGACGATCGCGAGGATCGAGTCGACGCACTGCCGCCGCATGTCCGCCTGCGTCTCCTCCGCGAAGAGGTCGCCGCCGAAGATCGCTGAGAAGGTCGGGCGGTTGGAAACGTTGAAGAAGCTGAGCGCGCTGATCTGCCAGTGCAGCCGCAGCGGGTCGATGCCGTCGCGGAACACGCCCTGTTCCTGTCCGCGCCGGCAGATGCGCGACAGCTTGTCGATGGCCGCCACGTTCATGTCGCGGATGACCTGAGAGGCGGACAGGTGCTCTGCGTTGTGGATGTTCTCGATCATCACCATGCGGATGAAATCGGGGTTGTTCCGGTGGTGGTCGAAGGTAAAGGAGACGAGTTTCGCCAGAGCCTCGGCCGGTGGCAGGTGGTCGAGATCGAGCGTCGCCTCGCCCTCCCGCACCCTGAGATAGGCGGCTTCGAGCGCGCGGGTGTACAGCCCCAGCTTGTCGCCGAAATAATAGTAGATCATGCGCTTCGACGTGCGCGTCCGCGAGGCGATCGTATCGACCCGCGTGCCCGACAGGCCGTTGGCCGCGAACTCCGACACGGCGACGGTCAGGATGTCCTGCTTCACGGCATCCGGGTTCTGGGTCCAGCCCCGCCGTTCTGTGTCTGTCGTCGTCGCCATGCCGCTCCTCTATCCGAGCCATAGCAGAAATCAAATGGTCCAGTCAGTACATTTCGCTTGACAAATGTACCGTCTGGAACATTTTGGGGGCACAGATCGGTTGGGGAGGAACCGGGACCGTGCGGATGACGCAGCAGGATACGGGGACGGACGGGCGCAACGCGGCGTTCTGCATGGGCCTTGTCGGGCGCGGCATCCGGTTGTCGCGTACCCCGGCGATGCACGAGGCCGAGGCCGCCGCGCAGGGCCTGACCTGCCGCTACGACCTGATGGACACCGATGCGGGGACCGAGGGGCCGCTGGCCGGGATCCTCGACCGGGCCGAGGCTGCGGGTTACGCCGGGCTCAACATCACCTACCCGTACAAGCAGGACGTCATCGCGCATCTGCACCAGCTTTCGGATGCGGCGCGGCGGATCGGGGCCGTCAACACGGTCGTCTTCCGCGATGGCCGCCGGTTCGGTCACAACACGGACTTCTGGGGCTTTTCGGAAAGCTTGAGGCGCGGGCTGCCCGATGCGGCGCTTGGCACGGTGCTGCTGATCGGAGCAGGCGGGGCAGGGGCGGCGCTGGCACATGCGCTGGCCGATCTGGGTGTCGCGCGCCTGCTGATCGCCGACACGCGGCTGAAGGCGGCGCAGGGGCTGGCAGCGGCGGTCGGTCCGGTTGCGCATGCGGTTTCGGATGTCGCCGCCGGGGTAGCGGAGGCGGACGGGATCGTCAATGCCACGCCCGTCGGCATGGCGAAACTGCCGGGAACGCCGATTGAAGCGGGGTTGCTTTCTCCGCGGCACTGGGTGGCGGATATCGTCTATTTCCCGCTGGAGACGGCGTTCCTGAAGGCCGCCCGCGCAACCGGGTGCCGGACGCTGAGCGGAGAGGGCATGGCGGTCTTTCAGGCGGTACGGGCGTTCGAGCTGTTCACCGGCAGGCCGGCGGATCCGGACCGGATGCGCGGGACCTTCCGCCGTCTGGGCGAGGCGTGAGGGCTGCCATGAAGACAGGGATCGCCACCGTTTCGATTTCCGGCAACCTCGAGGAGAAGATCGAGGCCATCGCGGCCGCCGGTTTCACCGGGATCGAGATCTTCGAGCAGGATTTCATCGCCGACATCCGCAGCCCGCGCGCCGTGGGTCAGCGGATCCGCGATGCGGGGCTGGAGGTCATGCTGTTCCAGCCGTTCCGCGATTTCGAGGGCCTGCCGGACGGGCTGCGCGCCAAGGCCTTCGACCGGGCGGAGCGGAAGTTCGACGTCATGCAGGAGCTTGGCTGCGACCTCGTGCTGGTCTGTTCCTCGGTCCATCCGCAGGCGCTTGGCGGTATCGACCGGGCCGCCGCCGATTTTGCGGAGCTCGGGGTGCGGGCCGCCGCGCGGGGGCTGCGGGTCGGATACGAGGCGCTGGCCTGGGGCCGCCATGTCAACGACCACCGCGATGCGTGGGAGATTGTGCGGCGGGCGGATCATCCGTCGGTCGGGCTGATCCTCGACAGCTTTCACACGCTCGGGCGGGGGATCGACCCGGACACCATCCGGCGCATCCCCGGCGACCGCATCTTCTTTGTCCAGCTGGCCGACGCGCCCGCGATCGAGATGGACCCGCTGTACTGGTCGCGCCACTTCCGCAACATGCCGGGGGAGGGCGATCTGGCCGTCACCGATTTCATGCGCGCGGTCATGGCGACCGGATACGACGGGCCGATCAGCCTGGAGATCTTCAACGACCAGTTCCGGGGCGGCAGTCCGGGCACCATCGCGCAGGACGGTCACCGGTCGCTGATCGCACTGATGGACGAGGTGCGCCGGGCCGAGCCGGCCTCGTCCGCCGGCATCCCCGCCCTGCCCGCGCCGATCGAGGTCCGTGACACCGCCTTCGTGGAATTCGCCGCGCAGGGCAGCGACCTGATCGCGCTGGAACAGCTGCTCGAGAGCATGGGCTTCCGCCGGGCCGGGCGGCACGTGTCCAAGCAGGTGACGCTCTGGCAGCAGGGGGACATCCGCTTCGTGCTGAATGCGGAAACCGGGGGCCACGCGGGAACGGCGTGGAATGCGCGGGGCACGACGGTCTGCGACATCGGTCTGTCGGTCGGCTCTGCTCCGGACACCGTGGCGCGGGCGACGGCGCTTGGCGCGCGACCGTTTTCCCAGCCCCTCGGCCCCGGCGAACTGCCGATTCCGGCGATCCGGGGCCTTGGCGGCAGCGTGATGCACTTTATCGACGACGGTACCCTGTCCGAGGTCTGGGACGTGGAATTCCGGCCCGAGGACGGATCCACGCCGGGGGCGGGTCTGACCCGGATCGACCATGTCGCGCAGACCATGACCTATGACGAGATGCTGTCGTGGTCGCTGTTCTACACCACGCTTTTCGACATGCAGAAGGCCCCGATGGTGGACGTGGTCGACCCGGACGGGCTGGTCCGCAGCCGCGCCATCGCCAGCCCGACGGGCAAATTCCGCATCACGCTGAACGGGGCGGAGACGCATCGCACGCTGGCCGGGGCTTTCCTGGCCGAGGGGTTCGGCGGCACGGTGCAGCATGTCGCGCTGGCCACCGACGACATCTTTGCCACCGCCGCCGCGCTGGCGAAAACGGGGTTCGCGCCGCTTGACCTGTCGCCCAACTACTTCGACGACCTGGCGGCGCGCTTCGACCTAGAGCCCGACATGCTGGCGCAGATGCGCGCGGCGAACATCCTGTACGACGCCGACGGGACGGGAGAGTTCTTTCAGCTTTATTCGCGCCCTTTCGCGGGACAGATGTTCCTGGAAATCGTCGAGAGACGAGGGGCTTACGCCGGATACGGGGCACCGAACGCCCCTTTCCGGATCGCCGCGCAGAAGCGGTTCCAGCGGGTAAAAGGAATGCCCGCCACATAAAACGTATGACATTTACTGTTCTGTCCTACAAAATCTAACGAATCCCACCGGACATCCGGTGGCAACGTCAAAGGGAGGAAACCAATGACACACTTCACCCGCCGGACCGCTCTTGCGGCCGCACTTGTCGCAACCACGGCCATCATCCTGCCGGGTCTGGCCCTTGCCCAGGAGAAGCCCACGCTGCGCCTGTCTTCGGTCGTGTCCGAGAACGACATCCGCGCCGAGGCCTTCGCCGAGATCGCCGAGGCGGTGTCGGACAGCTTTGACATGCAGGTATTCAACGGTGCGACGCTGGTGGCGCAGGGGTCCGAGATGACCTCGATCCAGCGCGGCAACCTGGAGATGGGCCTGATCGCGCCGCAGACCATCGCGGAACAGATCCCGGCCTGGTCCATCGTGACCTCCGCCTACCTGTTCAGCGATGCCGCTCATCTGAAAGCCACCTTCGACAGCGACGTCGGCGAGGAGCTGAACGCCATGGCCGCCGATGCGGGGATCCATGTCCTTGCCCCCGTCTACTTCGGCACCCGGCAGGTGAACCTGGCGCCCGAGAAAGAGATCATGAAGCCCGAGGATCTTTCCGGCATTACCATGCGGATGCCCGGCGGCGACGCCTGGCAGTTCCTGGGCGAGGCCATCGGCGCCAACCCGACCCCGCTGGCCTATGCCGAGGTCTACACCGCCCTGCAGACTGGCGCGATCGACGGTCAGGACAACCCGCTGCCGAACGACTACAACATGAAGTTCTACGAGGTGACGAGCCAGATCGTCCTGACCGGGCATCTCATCGGCTTTGACGTGCTGGCGATCAGCAAGGAGCTGTGGGACGGGTTCACGCCCGAGCAGCAGGAAACCCTGCAAAGCGCGGTGGATGCCGCGATCGCCAAGTCCACGCAGCGCCATCTGGACCGCGAGGCGGAGCTGGTGCAGTTCTTCAAGGACGAAGGCCTGAAGGTATACGAACCCGACCGGATCGCCTTCCGCGACTTTGCCCAGAAGAAATACCTCGAGTCCGAATTTGCCGCGAGCTGGCCGGACGGCATGGTAGACCGCATCAACGCACTGGCGGAATAAGCCGCGCCACCCCTGACACCGCCGGACCCGCCGCACGCGGGTCCGGCGCATGCGGAATATGACCATGACCACCCCGTCCCGACCGATCCGAACCCTGCGCGGCCTGGCCGAAGCGGTTCCGGCGATCCTGCTGGCCACGATGTTCCTCTGCTTCATCATCCAGGTCTTCATGCGCTACGTCATGAACAGCCCCGTCGGCTGGACGGTGGAGATCTGCGTCATCGCCTGGCTCTGGATCCTGCTCTGGGGGCAGTCCGTTTCGGCCGAGGAGAGTGACGAGATCCGGTTCGACATCGTCTACGGCAGCGCCCGGCCCGCGGTGCGCCGGTGGTTCCGCGTCGCCTTTTCGGTCGTGCTGGTCGGCATCTACGCCTGGTCGCTGCCCGCGCTCTGGGACTTCGTGACCTTCATGAAGATCCAGAAGACCTCTTACCTCGATATCCGGTTCAACTGGGTCTATTCGATCGCGCTTGTCTTCTCGGTCGTCTCGATCCTGCGCTATGCATGGATCTTCTGGGGTGCGCTGAGCGGGCGGGACACGGGCCAGTCCAGCATCGAGGATATCGGACGCAAGGATTTCTCCGAATGAGCTGGGAATTCGGCGCCGCCGTCGCGCTCATCATCTCTTCCGCGATCATCGGTCTGCCGATCGGCCATGCGATGCTCGCCTCCTCTGTGTTCTACCTGCTGCTGCAGGGGCAGGACATGTCCATCGCCTTCGAACAGATGCTGACCGGGCTCTACGGATCCTACGTGCTGCTGGCGATCCCGCTGTTCATCTTCGCGGCGGACCTGATGAACGTCGGGTCGCTGTCGGACCGGCTGCTGGATTTCTGCCGTGCGCTGGTCGGCCGGTTCCGGGGCGGGCTGGGGCATGTGAACGTCGTGTCATCGCTGATCTTCTCGGGCATGTCCGGATCGGCGATCGCGGATGCGGTCGGCATGGGGCGGATCATCATCAACCTGATGACCAAGGACGGGAAATATCCCGGGGCCTATGCCGGGGCGATCACCGCGGCCTCTGCCATCATCGGGCCGATCATCCCGCCGTCGATCCCGATGGTGCTCTATGCGCTGGTCTCCGACACCTCCATCGGGTTCCTGTTCCTCGGCGGCGTGGTGCCGGGCCTGATCCTCGGCGTGCTGCTGATGGCGATGAACGCCTGGCAGGCACGCATCCACGACTACCCGGTGGAAGACCCGGTGCCGCTGCGGGAGATGCCGCGCATCACCCTGCGTGCGGTTCCCGCGCTACTGATGCCGGTGATCCTGCTGGTCGGCATCTACGGCGGCATCACCACCCCGACCGAGGCCGCCGCGCTTGCCGCGCTCTACGCCTTCCTCGTGTCGACGGTTTTCTACCGGTCCGTCACCCTGCGCATGGCCTACCAGACCGTCCGGCAGAGCGCGAAGTCCACCGCGGCGGTCGGCTTCCTGATCGCGGGCGCGCTGGCCTTCAACTACGTGGTGACGATCGAGCAGGTGCCCAATGTCATCCGCGGTGCCCTGGGCGAGACGGAGCTGACCCGCTGGAGCTTCCTGCTGATGGTCAACGCGATGCTGCTGCTTCTCGGCTGCCTGCTTGAGGCGAACGCGATCCTGCTGGTCATCGTGCCGATCTTCCTGCCGACGGCCGTCGCGCTTGGCGTGGACCCGGTGCATTTCGGCGTGATCGTGGTGGTCAACACGATGATCGGCCTCGCGACGCCGCCCTACGGGCTGCTGTTGTTCGTGGTCACCTCCATCACCCGGTCGCCGATCCGCGACACGATCCGGCATCTGCTGCCCTTTCTCGCCATCATGATCGCCGGCCTGGCCATCATCACCTTCCTGCCCGAGCTCGTCCTCTGGCTTCCCCGGCTTTACGGCTACAACGGCTGATCCAAGGAGTTCTTCGCGATGTCCGACACGCTGCTCATCATCAACGGGCCCAACCTCGACATGCTCGGCACGCGCCAGCCCGAGGTCTACGGCCACGACACGCTGGCAGATGTGGAGGCCCTGTGCGAGCGCACCGCGAAGGAGGAAGGCTTTGCCATCGATTTCCGGCAAAGCGACAGCGAGGCCGAGATCATGAAATGGATCAAGCAGGGGCGGGGCTCCACGGCGGGGCTGCTGATCAACCCGGCGGGGTTCACCTCCACCTCCATCGCGATCCTCGACAGCCTGCTGATCTACGACCGCCCGATCATCGAGGTGCATATCTCTCCGCTGTTCAAGCGCGACGAATTCCGCCATCCCAGCCACGTGTCGCGCGCCGCCGCCGCCAAGATCGAGGGTTTCGGCATCCGCGGCTACGAATTCGCCCTGCGCAAGCTGGCAGAGTGGGCGCGGGCCTGATCCCGCGAAAAACTTTGAACCCGGTCGCGTTCCCGTCCGACGAAGGGCCATGAGAACCATGATGGCATGGTTCCGACAGACCCGGAGACGATCATCATGACGACCAGACGCGCCCTCATCGCCCTTTCCGCCGCAGCGGTCACCTGCGCCGCAACCCTTCTCATGGCCGCCGACACGACCACCGTGACGATCGACGGCTTTGCCTTCTCGCCCAAGAAGATCGTGGTGAAGGCAGGCAGCGCCGTCACGTTCGTGAACCGCGACGGCGCGCCCCATACCGCCACCGCGACCAACGGAGCCTTCGACACGGGCAATCTTGGCAAGGGGTCGGAAAAGACGGTCACCTTCGACACGCCGGGAACCTATGGCTACATCTGTTCCTACCATCCCTCCATGAAGGGCACCGTCGTGGTGGAATGACCGGCGGGCGCGATCCCGGTCGCGGGTTCGCGCCCTGTCGTCCGCACCGACCAAAAAACCTGCCGCCACCGACGGGCTGTCAAGGAACTGTCGTGTCGGGTTGTTAACCTTCGCGGACCCTCATCCAACGAAGGACCAGCCGACCGATGAAATCCGTTCTCCTCTCCGCCGCCATTGCTGCCCTCATGGCCACCGGCGCCCTTGCCGACGTGACCGGCAAGCTGGTGCTCTACACCTCTCAGCCGAACGAGGATGCGCAGCGGACCGTCGATGCCTTCAAGGCCGAATACCCCCAGGTCGAGGTCGAGTGGTTCCGCGACGGGACGACGAAGGTGATGGCCAAGCTGATGGCGGAATTCGAAGCCGGCGCACCGCAGCCCGACGTGCTGCTGATCGCCGACACCGTCACGATGGAGGGGCTGGAGGCCGAAGGCCGTCTGATGGCCTATCCGGAGGCGGACGTTTCGGCCTATGACCCGTCGCTGATGGATGCGGAGGGCCACTATTTCTCGACCAAGCTGATTACTACCGGCATCATCTACAACACTGCCGCGACCATGATCCCGACCTCCTACAAGGACCTGCTGAAGCCGGAGGCCAAGGGCAATATCGCCATGCCCTCGCCGCTGACCTCGGGTGCGGCGACGATCCACATGGTCTCTGTCACCTCGCATCCCGATCTGGGCTGGGAGATGTACGAGGGCCTGGCCGAACAGGGTGCAAACCCGCAGGGCGGCAATGGCGGCGTCTACAAGGCCGTCGCGGGCGGTGAGCAGCTTTACGGCTTTGTCGTCGACTTCCTGCCGATCCGGGAAAAGGCCAATGGCGCCCCGGTGGAGTTCGTCTTCCCCGAGGAAGGCGTGTCCTACGTGACGGAGCCCGCCGCGATCCTGTCGACCGCGCAGAACCCGGAGGCGGCCAGGGCCTTCATCGATTTCCTGATCTCGGAAAAGGGTCAGCAACTGGCGTCCGACATGGGTTACCTGCCCGCGCATCCGGGCGTGACTCCGCCCGCCGGCTACCCGGCATTGGGCGACATCAAGCTGCTGCCGTTCGACGCCGCCAAGGCGCTGGCCGAAGACATGGACAACAAGAAGCGGTTCACCGAGATCTTTGGTGGCTGACCGGACATACATGGGTCTGGCACGCGGCGAGGGCCTCACCCTCGCCGCGCTTTGCATTTTCGGCGCGGTGCTGTTCGCCCTGCCGCTTGGCCTGCTGGCGAAGGTCGGGCTGACCGGGGGCGGCCTGCCCTCGCTCGACCCCCTGCGCGAGGCGCTGGCGAGCGGATCGGTAAGGCGGGCGGCGTGGAACAGCCTGGAAAGCTCGGCGCTGTCGGGTCTGGCCGCACTGGTGCTGGGGACCGGTCTTGCGCTGATCCTCGGGCTGAGCGACGTGCGGGCCAAGGGGGTGGCGGTCTTTGCGCTGCTGCTGCCGATGATGATCCCGCCGCAGGTGACGGCAATTGCCTGGGTGCAGGCGCTCGGGCCGAGCAGCGTGGTTTTGAACACGCTCGGCCTCGCCCCGCCGCCGGGGTCAGCGCATCCGCTGTATACGCCGTTCGGGGTCATGCTGCTGCTCTCGGTCCAGCATACGCCGCTGGTGCTGCTGGTGGTGCTGGCCGCGCTGCGCACCCTCCCGCGCGAGATGACGGAGGCCGCGCGGATCTTCGGTGCCCGCCCGTTCCGCCTGCTGCGGCGGGTGATCCTGCCCCTGCTCGCGCCGACCCTTGCGGCGGGGTTCATGCTGGCCTTTGTCTCGGCGCTCGGGAATTTTGGCATTCTGGCGATCCTCGGGATCCCCGCGCGCTATACCACGCTGCCGGTGCTGATCTGGAACCGGCTGTCGAGCTTCGGCCCCGGTGCGCTGGCGGATGTTGCCGTGATCTCGATGCTGCTGGCCGGGGTCAGCCTTGTTGCCATCGCGCTGCAGTTCGCCATGCAACGCAGGATGAGGTCGGCGGTCGTCGGACCGCCGCAGCCGCCCCTGCGCATCGCGCTCGGCCCGCTTCGGCCGGTGGCGGAGGGGGTGCTGGCGGTCTATGTCGCAATCACACTGCTGTTGCCTCTGACCGCGCTGACGGCAACCGCGCTTGTGAAGACCTACGGACTGCCGCTGACCGCCGAAACGCTGACCTTCGGCAACTTCGCGGAGGTGCTGCTGCGGCAGGGGTCCACCCTGCGGGCCTTCGGCAATTCCACCCTGGTGGCGGGCGGCGCTGCACTGGTGATCGCGGGACTGGCGATCCTGATCGGCCATGCCGCGACCCGCAGGGGAGGGGGGCTGCCGCGCCGCTTCGGGGCCGGCTTCGCCACGGTGGCGGATGTGAGCTATGCGATCCCGGGCCTCGTCATCTCCATCGCGTTCATCCTGACCTTCATCCGCCCGCTGCCGGTGGTCGGGGTGTCGCTTTACAACACGCTCGGCATCATCTTCCTGGCCTATCTGACGGCCTTCCTGTCGATCGGATTGAAAAGCGTCGTCGCGGCCTACGGGCAGCTCGACCCGGCGCTGGAGGACGCGGCGCGGGTGTCTGGCGCGCGCTACGGCATGCGGATGCGCCGGGTCTTCGCGCCGCTGGTGGCCCCGGCGGCGGCCTCGGGCGCGATCCTTGTGTTCCTGACGGCCTACAATGAGGTGACGGTGTCCGCCCTTCTCTGGTCTACGGGGAACGAGACGATCGGCACGGCGATCTTCAACTACGAGGACGGCGGGTACACGACACTGGCGGCGGCGATGTCCTGCGTGACGGTGGTGGCGACGATGCTGCTGATGGCGGCACTGGACCGGGTCGGGCGGCGGTTGCCGCCGGGGGTCGTGCCATGGCGGGCGTGAGGATCAGGCGGGGAGCGGCCAGCCGCCGGTCAGGCTGAGCGCGATCCTGTCGCCGTCGCGCAGCGGGTTCGGGGCCGAGACCGGCAGCGGGTCGTCAAGCCCGGCGACATGGGCCGATGCTTCCCACACGCCGCCGCGGTAGGTGGCGCTGTCGATGCGCGCGGGGACACCGTCACCAAGGCGGATGTTGCCGGGGCGCAGCACGATACGCGCGGGGCCGTCCGGCGCATCGGGGAGGGGGAGGCGGAAGGGCCCTATATCGGCCTCACCGCCCGCCACATGGCCCGTCACGACGGCGGCCCGGCCGATGAACTGCGCGACCTGTTCGGTTGCAGGTCGGTCGTGGATCTCCTGCGGGGTGCCGGTCTGGAGGAAGGCGCCGTCCCACATCACCGCGATCCGGTCGGCCAGCGACATCGCCTCGCGCTGGTCGTGGGTGATGTAGAGCGTGGTGGCGCCGCTCTGTTTGTGGAATCGCGCGATCTCTCCCTCCATCCGGTCGCGGAGATGGGGGTCGAGATTGGCCAGCGGTTCGTCCATCAGAACGGTCCGAGCCCCGCTTGCCAGACAGCGCGCCAGGGCGACCCGCTGCCGTTGACCGCCCGACAGCTCCGCCGGGGGGCGAGTGGCGAGGGGGGCGAGATCGACCAGCGACAGGCTCTGATCCGCGATGGCCCGCGCCTCTGAGCGGGAGGCGCCCCGTGCCTCGGCCGGGAAGGCGACGTTGTCGCGCACGTTCATATGCGGCCAGAGCGCATAGGACTGGAAGATCAGCCCGACGGAGCGGTCTTCGGGCGGCACATGGCGGGCCGGTGCGGACATCTCAACGCCGCCGATCTCGATCCGGCCGGAATCGACCCGGTCCAGTCCGGCGATCAGCCGCAGAAGGGTGGACTTGCCGCAGCCGGAGGGGCCAAGGATGACGAAGAACTCCCCGTCCGCGATCCGGGCCGTGATCTCACGCACCGCCGCCGTTCCCGCGAACCGCCTGCTCACGCCTTCCAGTAAGACCGACATTCGACACTCCGGCACACCCGGCACGCCGGGTATCGGGAACGGACCGGGGATGCAATGAACGCCGGAGGGCGTCATGAAAACTTCACGGACGATGCGGCCTGCGCGGAGCCCCGACGTCAGAGGGCGACGCAATCCGCGAAATACCGCGCCTCGCCGTTGTCTCCGACCTCCTGCACCAGCCCGTGGATATCCGTCTCGAAACCGGGGCATTCGCGGGCGAATTCGCGGTTGAAGCGGAGGTAGTCCACGATTTCCTTGCTGAAGACCTCGCCCGGAACTAGCAGGGGAATGCCGGGCGGGTAGGGGGTAACGAGGCTGGTGGTCACGCGCCCCTCCAGATCGTCGATCGCCACCCGTTCGGTCTGTCGCCGGGCGATATGGGAAAACGCGTCCAACGGCGACATGGCGGGGCGGTGATCGCCGAGGTAGATCTCCGTCGACAGCCGCGCGACGTCGTATTTCGCATAGAGGCTGTGGACGTGCTGGCACAGGTCGTTCAGCCCCATGTGTTCGTAGCGCGGCTGCTTGGCGCAGAATTCCGGCATGACCCGCCAGAGCGGCTGGTTGCGGTCGTAGTCGTCCTTGCATTGCTGAAGCGCGGCGAGGAGCGTGTTCCACCGC
The DNA here is from genome assembly GCF_014638275.1 of Primorskyibacter flagellatus. Classification (GTDB taxonomy): domain Bacteria; phylum Pseudomonadota; class Alphaproteobacteria; order Rhodobacterales; family Rhodobacteraceae; genus Pseudooceanicola; species Pseudooceanicola flagellatus_A. Next base: position 27,921 of record NZ_BMFJ01000007.1, on the reverse strand, counting down.
CCCTTGGTGATGCCGATGGTGAACATGATGAAGAAGCTGTAGAGCCCGGTCTTTTCGACCACGACTCCGTGTTCGGTCAGGTACTTGGACACGATGGACGCGGGAATGCCCCGTTCGGCAAAGAAGCCGTCGATATTCAGCCCCGGCGTGATGATCGTCGCCTTGATCGGGTCAAGCATGTTGAACCCGCGGGCCATGTCGCCGAACCCGTGCCATGCGTCCTCGCCCGAGCTTTCGACGGCCTCGCTGTCGGTCTTCTTCAGCTCCCAGTCCTTGGCACGGCCGACGCCTTCCTCGGCCAGGTTGTCCGGGCCCCAGACCTGGAACCACCAGTCGTTGCCGTATTCCTCATCGACCTTGCGCATGGCGCGGCGGAAATCGAGCGCCTCGGTCAGGCTTTCCTCGACCAGCGCGGTGCCGCCCGGTGGTTCCATCATCGCGGCAGCCACGTCGCAGCTGGCGATGATCGAATACTGCGGGCTGGTCGACGTGTGCATGAGGTAGGATTCATTGAAGAGGTGGCGGTCGAACATGCCGTCCTCGGAATCCTTGACGAGCACATGGCTGGCCTGGCTGATCCCGGCCAGCAGCTTGTGCACGGACTGGGTCGCGTAGGTCACCGAATGCTTGGTGCGCGCGCGCTTGCGGCCCATTGCGTGATAGGTGCCGTAGAAGGGATGGAAGGCGGCGTGCGGCAGCCAGGCCTCGTCGAAATGCAGTGTGTCGACATAGCCGTCGAGCAGCTCTTTCACCACCTCGGTATTGTAGAGCACACCGTCATAGGTCGACTGCGTCAGGGACAGGATGCGTGGCTTCACGGTCTCCGGATCGACCCCTTCGAGCAATGGGTTGGCGCGGATCTTCTCCTTGATCGCTTCGGGTTCGAACTCCGACCGCTGGATCGGGCCGATGATGCCCCAGTGATTGCGCGTCGGCTTGAGGAAGATCGGGATCGCGCCGGTCATGATGATCGAATGCAGCACCGACTTGTGGCAGTTGCGGTCCACCAGAACCACGTCCCCGGGGGCGACATTGTGGTGCCAGACCATCTTGTTCGAGGTGGAGGTGCCGTTGGTCACGAAGAAGCAGTGGTCGGCGTTGAAGATCCGCGCGGCGTTCTTCTCGGACGCGCCGATTGCGCCGTTGTGATCCAGCAGCTGGCCCAGCTCCTCGACGGAGTTGCAGACGTCCGCCCGCAGCATGTTCTCACCGTAGAACTGGTGGTACATCTGCCCGATCGGCGATTTCAGGAAGGCCACCCCGCCGGAATGGCCGGGACAGTGCCAGGAATAGGACCCGTCCTCGGCATAGTCGAGCAGCGCCTTGAAGAACGGCGGCTGGATGAATTCGAGGTAGTTCTTCGCCTCGCGGATGATGTGCCGGGCAACGAATTCCGGCGTGTCCTCGAATGCGTGGATAAAGCCGTGCAGTTCGCGCAGCACGTCGTTCGGCAGGTGGCGGGAGGTCTTGGTCTCGCCATAGACATAGATCGGAACATCCTCGTTCTTGGCGCGCACCTCCTCGATGAAGGTCCTCAGGTTCAGCACGGCGGGGTCGAGATCGGGGCCGGGGCTGAACTCCTCGTCGTCAATGGACAGGACGAAAGCCGACGCGCGGCTCTGCTGCTGCGCGAACTGCGACAGGTCGCCGTAGCTGGTCGCGCCCAGCACCTCGAACCCCTCGGCCTCGATGGCCTGGGCGAGCGAGCGGATCCCGAGGCCCGAGGTGTTCTCGGATCGGAAATCCTCGTCGATGATGACGATGGGAAAATGGAACTTCATCAGTCAGTCCTCGATGCGGTCGGCGCTGTGCGACTGTGTCGAAGTCTGGGGCCGCAACGTCAAGCCCAAGAAGCGGGCAGGGCGGTCACATTGTCCGCAATCCGCCGGTGATCCGCCCCGGTCTAGCCCGCCGGGGCGATCTCCTCCAGCCCGCACCATTCCGCGATGAACAGCGCGATGGTGCCGGTGATCTTGCGGACGGAGGACAGGCTGACCTTCTCGTCGAACCCGTGGATCGCCTGTGACACCGGGCCGTAGACCAGGCAGGGCGTGTCCGCGTAGATCACGAAGACCCGCCCGTCGAGGTATCCGGGCGTCACGATGGTTCCGAGCGGGTCCGCGAAGCTGGCGAAATGCGACCGGGCAAGCGTTTCCTCGGCCTCGGACCCCGGTTCCAGCACGTAGCCGCGGGCGTAGAAGCCGTTGAACGTGACCTCGGGCAGCCGGTTGGCGAGGAAGGGGATGGTGGCGGCGGTGTCGCGGATGCAGGATTCGATCTCGGCCGCAGCGGCGTCGGGGTCCTGATCGGGATAGATCGCGATGCGGCAGTCGAAGCTGCACCACGCCGGCACTGTGGAAGCCCAGTCTCCGCCCTCGATCCGGCCGACGTTGAAATTGATCGGGTGTTCGACATCCTCGAAGAAGCGGTGTTTGGACTGGTCGTCGTTCCAGCGCGCCTCAAGCCCGCGCAGCCCCTCGATGATCCGGTAGGCCGCGCCGATGGCGTCGCCGCCCGTACCGGCCTCGCGGACATGCACGGGCTGGCCGGTGAGCCGCACGTTGAACCAGAGCACGCCGACATTCGCGCGCACCAGCTTGTCGTCCTCCGGCTCCGGGATGATGGCGGCATCCGCGCGATACCCCCGGACGAGACAGGCGAGCGCGCCGTTGCCGGTGCACTCCTCCTCGATCACCGACTGCTGGTAAAGCGTCGCGGCAGGCCGGTATCCCAGCCTTGCCAGCGCATCGACGGCAAAGATGTTCGCGGCAATCCCGGCCTTCATGTCGCCCGACCCGCGCCCGTACAGCCAGTCGCCTTCGCGCCGGGGTTCGAAGGGCGGTTGGCTCCACATCTCGGCAGGACCGGTCGGGACGACATCGACATGTCCGTTCAGGATCAGGCTGCGACCCTGTTCCGCCTTCGGCCTCAGCGTCCCCACGACATTGTAGGCGTTGGAATAATCGACCGTGACCGGCGAAAAACCGGGGTGATGGCGTATCTCCTCCGGGTCGATGCGCCAGCGGTCGAGGTCATAGCCCCGCTGGCTGAGCGCCCGCGCGAGGAAGTCCTGCGCGGTCTGCTCCTGCCCGCGCAGGGAGGGATAGCGGATCAGATCCTCGGTAAACCGGATCTGGTCTTCGAACCCCGCGTCAACGGCGGCGAGGATGCGGTGTCTGAGGTCGGCGGTCAGGGTCATGCGGTCTGGTCCTCGTCCGGTTCGGAAAGACATGCGCCGACCCTACCCGTTCCCGCCCGGCAAGTCCTTTGAAACATGGCGGTCCTGCTGCACAATGTCAGATTCGATGGCCCTTCGGGCAGACGATCCGAAGGGGCGACCCGGGAACGCTGTTCGGACAATCACGGAAAACAACATAATCTTGATTAACGGGCGTCCGGTGCATCCACGACCTCCCCCCCGAACAGCCGCGCGGCCTCCTCTGGCGTGTAGCGGCCCAGACGGACGTCCTCGGCGACCAGCACCGGATCGCGGTCCTCGGGCCGGCCGTAGCCGCCGCCGCCCGGCGTGCGCACCCGCACCCGGTCGCCCGCGCGCAGGGCGATGTCCTGCGCCTTGGACAGGTGTTCGGGCACGAAACTGGTGCCGGACTGTGTAACCACGACCCGGTTGACGCCCCCGTCCGTACCGCCAAGCGCCCCCTGCGGACCGAACCGCCCGTGGTCCATCACGAAGCTCGCCCGCGCCGTTCCGCGCAGGATCTCGACCTCGTAGTCCAGCCCGAACCCGCCCCGATACCGCCCCGCCCCGCCGGATCCCTCGTGCAGGGCATAGCGGTGGTAAAGCACGGGAAACTGCTGCTCCATGATCTCCACCGGCGGCGACTTGGAAATGCCGATGGTGGAACAGCCGTTGGAGATCCCGTCGCCGCCCGCGTAGCCGCCGTAGCCGCCACCCGAAATCTGGTACATCACATAGCTCCGCCCCTCCTCCGGCACCTCTCCGCCAAGCGCGAAGTTGCCCGAGGATCCGGCGGGCGCGGCGGTGACGATGTCGGGCAGCGGCCCGACCAGCGCGGCAAAGACCGCCTCGGCAATGCGCTGGCTGACCTCGGCGGCGCAGCCCGAGACCGGGCGCGGATACTGCGCGTCGAGGAAGGTACCCGACGGCCGGATGATCTCCAGCGGTTCGAACGCACCGGCACTGATCGGCACCTCCGGAAAGATATGCCGCATGGCGAGGTAGACGGAGGACTGTGTCGTCGCCAGAACCGAGTTCATCGGCCCGGCACAGGGCGCGGAGGACCCGGTGAAATCGAAGGTCAGCCGCTCTCCGTCCGCTGTGATGGCCAGCCGGATCTCCAGCGGTTCGTTCACCACGCCGTCGCTGTCGACATGGGCGACCGAGGTATAGACCCCCGGCGGAATTCGCGCGATGTTCGCCCGCATCTGCTGCGCGGCACGGGTCCGAAGCTCTCCGATCGCCTCGCGCACGGTGTCGTCGCCATACCGGTCCAGCAGCCGTTTCAACCGGGTTTCCCCGACATAAAGCGCTGCCGCCTGCGCCTTGACGTCGCCGATTCGCTGGTCCGCGACGCGGATGTTGGAACAGATGATCCCGTAGATCTCCGGATCCAGCTCGCCCTCCTTGAACAGACGGACCGGGGGCAGTCGCAGCCCCTCCTGCTCCACCGCCGTGGCGGAGGCCGAGAAGCCGCCGGGCACGGCCCCGCCGGTGTCGGGCCAGTGGCCGGTGTTGGACAGCCAGCAGAAGATTTCTCCGTCCCGCCAGACCGGCATGGCGAAACGCACATCCATCAGATGCGTGCCGCCGAGATAGGGATCGTTGACGATGTAGATGTCGCCGGGCTTCGGCGCGACGGCGCGGCCCTCCGCGATCATCCCGATCAGCGTCCGCGTGGAGAACTGCATCGTGCCGACAAAGACCGGCAGGCCCATGGAGCCCTGCGCGATCAGGCTGCCGTCCTCCGCCGAATAGATCCCGTCGGAGCGGTCGTTGGCCTCCGCGATCACCGGGGAAAAGGCGGCGCGGGAAAAGCTCAGGTCCATCTCGTCGCAGACCTGCTGCAGCCCGGACTGGATGACGGTGAGGGTGATCGGGTCGATCATGTTCGGGCTCCTGGGCGGGCGGAGGGGGCAGGAAGCCTCCGGCGGGAGTATTTCCGGCAAGATGAAGCGCGCGAGGCCCGGGCTTCATCTTGCTTCAAATACTCGATGGCGCAGCGGGTCACGATCTGCCCCCCACGGTGACGATCAGGTTGCCATCCGCATCCTGCACGGCGCTGTCGCCCGGTTCCATCACAAGCGTGCAGTCCATCTGTTCGACGATGGCCGGGCCGGTGAGCATGGCATCGGCGGGCAGGTGGTCGCGCCAGTAGACAGGCGTGTCGGTCCAGTCGTCGAAATACACGGCACGCGTGCCGCTCCGGGCCTCGGCCAGGGTGGCGCGGCGGCCGGAGGTGTCGATCAGCAGCGACAGGTCGACCTCGGGCCGGCGGCCGATGACCGATGTGTTGACGTTGACCAGAGCGGGGCGGATCTCCGGCAGACGCACCTGGAAGCGGCGGAAATAGGCCTCTTCGAACAGCGCCTGCAGCGCCTCGCGCGTCGGCACGGCGTCCGGCAGCGGCACACGGAGGAGATGGGTCTGGCCGATGAACTGCATGTCGACGGAATGCACGACCCGCAGCTCGGCGATCTCGACCCGCTCACGCTCCACAGCCGCGGTGCCGCTGGCGACCTGCGCGGCGAAGGCGGCGTGTACCTCCGCCATGTCGCAAAGGTCGAGGGGGCGGTTGATGGTCTGCACGAAATCATGCCTCAGGTCCGCGACGATGCAGCCGAGCGCATTGGTGATGCCGGGGCGCGCCGGGACCAGCACGCGCGGCACGCCCAGTTCGCGGGCGATGGCGCAGGCGTGCAATGGCCCCGCCCCGCCGAAGGCGAAAAGCGCGAAGTCGCGCGGATCCTCGCCAAGCGAGATCGACACCATGCGCACCGCATCCGCCATCTTCGCCGTCGCGATCCGCAGGACCGCCGCCGCCGCCGTCACCGGGTCCAGCCCGAGCGGCGCACCGACTTTCGCGGCGAAAGCGTCCCGGATGGTGTCGAGCGATACGCCCCCCGCCCCGGTATTGAGCCGGTCCGGGTTCATCCGGCCAAGCAGCATGTTGGCGTCCGAGATCGTCGGCTCCGTCCCGCCCTTGCCATAGCAGATCGGCCCGGGCACGGAGCCCGCGCTGTCCGGGCCGACCTGCAGCAGCCCCGCCGCGTTGACCCGCGCGATGGAGCCGCCGCCCGCGCCGACGGTGCGCACATCGACCATGGGGACGTGGATCGGCATGGCATATTCGATTTCGATCTCGTGGGACACCGCCGGATCCGCCCCCCGGATCATCGCCACGTCGGTGGAGGTCCCGCCCATGTCATAGGTCAGCAGGTCCGGGATGCCCGCCCGCCGCCCGGTATAGGCCGCCGCCATGACGCCCGAGGCGGGGCCGGACATCACCGTCTTGGCGGCCTCCTCCGCCACGATGCGGGCCGACACCATGCCGCCGTTGCCGTTCATCACCAGCAGGTCGCGCCCGTATCCCCGCTCGGCCAGCCGGTCCGCAAGCCGTTCGACATACCGCCTGAGCAGCGGCTGGACGGAGGCATTGACCGCCGCCGTCACCCCCCGCTCGTACTCCCGGCTTTCCGACAGCAGCGCGTGGCCGAGGGTGATGTTGCCGTTCGGCCATTCCTCGCGCGCGATCTCTCCGGCGCGCAGTTCGTGGGCGGGGTTGGCGTAGGCGTGCAGGAAATGGATCACCAGCGCCTCGCAGTCTTCCGCCACCAGCTGCCGGAGCGCGGCGCGCAGCGCATCCTCGTCCAGCGCGCGGTGTTCGGTGCCGTTGGCCAGCATCCGCTCGGGCACCTCGAGCCGCAGGTCGCGGGGGATCAGGGGAACGAACTGGCCACGCATCCCGTAGGCCTGCGGTCGGGTGCGCCGCCCCAGTTCCAGCACGTCGCGGAAGCCTTCGGTCGTGATCAGCCCGGTCTTGCACAGCCGCCGTTCCAGAACGGCATTGGTGGTCGTCGTCGTGCCATGCACGATGAGGTCCAGCGCCGCCGCATCGACGTCCGCCGCGTCGAGCGCCGCGAGCACGCCATGCGCCTGGTTGTCCAGCGTCGTCGGCACCTTGGCCAGCCGCACCCGGCCCGCCCGGCTGTCGTAATGCACGAGGTCGGTGAAGGTCCCGCCCACGTCGATGCCGGCGAAGCTGCCGGTCAGGTCTGTCCGGGTCATTCAGTGCCCCTTGGCGAGAATGGCCGCACGCACCCGGTCCGGGGTGGCGGGCAGGTGGTGGATCCGTGCGCCCGAGGCATGGGCGATGGCGTTCAGCACGGCGGGCGCTGTCGGGATCAGGCAGTGTTCGCCCAGCCCCTTGGCGCCGTAGGGGCCGTGCATGTCACCGCTCTCGATCAGGATCGACTCTATCGCGGGGACGTCGCCGATGGTGGGGATCAGGTAGTCGTGCAGGTTCTCCGTCCGGCCCGGAATGAAGGATTCCATCATCGCCAGGCCAATGCCCTGCGCGATGCCGCCCTCGATCTGACCTTCGGCCAGCAGGGGGTTGATCGCGCGGCCGACGTCATGCGCGGCGGTGAATTTCAGCAGGCGGACGGTGCCCAGTTCCATGTCCACCTCAAGCTCCACCATCTGCGCCGCCGTGCCGAAGACGGCATAGGGCGACCCCTGACCGTTGGCGTCCATCGGCAGGGTCGGCGGATCGTAGGTCTCCACCACCTCCAGCGCATAGCCCTCGGCCTCGGGCAGGGGCACGCGGCGGGTCACGCCGTCCTCCGTCAGGGCGATGCCGTCCCCGGCAGGGGTGATCTCGGCCCCCTGCCCGCCGTTGCCTAGCCGCAGGATCTGCGCCCGCAAGGCCTCTCCCGCCAGCCGCGCGGCATTGCCGGTCACGAAGGTCTGGCGCGAGGCCGAGGTCTTGCCCGCGTCCGGGGTCACATCCGTATCCGCGCCGACAAGCGTCACGGCAGATACCGGCACGCCAAGCGCGGTGGCGAAGATCTGGGCGATCACGGTGTTCGACCCCTGCCCGATGTCCACCGCACCCTGATGCAGCATGACCTCTCCCGCCGGGGTCACACCCGCGCGGATGGTCGAGGGGTTGGACATGGAGGTGTTGCCGCAGCCGTACCATCCCCCCGCCACGCCGACACCGCGCCGCCGGGCCGGACGGGCCGCGTTATGCGCTTCCGCCTCTGCCAGCGCCCGGTCCCATTCGGGTTTCAGTGCGTCGAAACAGGCATCGATTCCCATGCCGGTCTCGAACACCTGTCCGGTGACGGTCGGTTCTCCGTTGCGGATCGCGTTGCGGCGGCGCAGCTCCAGCCGGTCGATGCCAAGCCGGTCCGCCAGCATGTCGTAAAGCTGTTCCTGCGCGACGGCGGACTGCGGCACGCCGAACCCGCGGAACGCCCCGCAGGAAACGGTGTTGGTGTGGATCCCGGCGCTCTTCGCCTCGTAATTCGGGGTCAGGTAGGGGCCGGAGGCATGGATCGGCACGCGGTTCGCCACGGTCGGACCCCAGCTTGAATACGCCCCCGTATTGAACACGCCATCGAAGGTCGCCGCGACGATCCGTCCGTCCTCGTCCGCGCCGATCTCCATGTGAACGGCGGACGGGTGGCGCTTGGTCGTCGTCGCGATGCTTTCGGTGCGGGTGTAGGCCATGCGCACGGGGCGGTCCAGGATCCAGGCTGCCAGCGCGACATAGGGCTGCGCGGACAGGTCCAGCTTCGACCCGAAGCCGCCGCCGACGGCGGTCGGCAGGATGCGGACATCTTCCGGCTTCAGGCCGAGGATACCGGCCAGCCCGTCGCGGTTCATGTAGGGGGCCTGGGTGCAGCAGCTGACCTCGATCCGGTTGCCGACGCGGCGGGCGCTGGCGGCCTCGGGCTCGATATAGGCGTGTTCGATGAAGCCGGTCGAGAAATCGCCGGAGACCCGGACCGACGCGCCCTTCATCGCCCCCGCCGCATCGCCGCGCGCCACGTAGCCCCGGCACATCACGTTGCCCGCGCGCGTCGGGTGCAGCAGATCGGCCTTCGCGGCGTCCTCCGGCGTCAGCACCGCCGGGCGCTCCTCCCAGGTGACGGGGAAGGGCGGAAGAGCGGCAAGAAGCTCTGCCGCACCGACAACGGCGGCGACGGGTTCGCCCCGGTACTTGGCCTCGTCCACGGCAAAGACCGGCTGGTCGATGAAACCGGGGATGACACCGAACAGGTTGTCGCCCGGCACGTCGGCGGCCGTCAGGATCAGGTCTAGCCCGGCCTCCTCGCGCCAGGACTCCAGGTCACCGAAGGTGAACGCGGCGCGGTGGTAGGGCGACCGGATGACCATCACGCTCAGCGCATCGGCGGGGGCGACATCGTCGCCGAACCGCTCTGTCCCCGACACCTTGGGCCAGCCGTCCAGCCGTTCGATCCGTGCGCCGACGCCGCCCTCTGCCACCGGATCCGACTCCGAGGCATCCAGCACCGCCGCGATGATCTTGCGATACCCGGTGCAGCGGCAAAGCACGCCGCCAAGCGCATCCGCCACCCGCGCCTCGTCCAGCGTCTGGCCGGAGCGCAGCAGGGCAACCGCCGACACCATCATGCCGGGCGTGCAAATGCCGCACTGCGCCGCCTGGTGCCGCTGGAACGACCGGGCGAGCCGCTGCGCCACCACGTCCCCTGCCACCAGCCCGGACTGGGTTTCCACCGCCCGCCCGCTGACCTGCCCGACGGCAGTCAGGCAGGCGCAGACCGGCGCGCCGTCCACCAGCACGGTGCAGGCCCCGCAGTCGCCAGCGTTGCAGCCGACCTTGACGTCCTTCGCCCCTGCGACCTCCCGCAGCACCTCCGACAGGCGGGCCGTTACCGGAGAGGGGATGGTGATCTCGTCCCCGTTCAGGGTGAAACCGATATGGCCCTTGGGTTCGTCAAGCGACATGAGCGGCCTCCATGGCCTGCGACAGGGTGCGGGAAATCAGGGTGCGGACGGACTCCGCCCGGTAGGCGGCAGAGGCGCGGACGTCGTCGATCGGCGACAGGTCCAGCGGGGCGGACGCGCAGATCGCCGGAACATCGGCCAGCGTCGCACCGGCCAGCGCGGCCTCCAGCGCGGGCAGTCGCCGGGCGACCGGGGAACAGGCCCCGACGGCGACACGAGCGCCCGCGATGCGGCCAGCCCGGGTTTCCACGACGGCCGCCACCATGGCGATGGAGATGACGAGGTATTTCCGCGCCCCGAGTTTCAGGAAGCCGCCCTGCCCCGGCACATCGGGGATCAGCAGCGCGGTCACGATCTCTCCGCCGCGCAGATTGGTCTGGCGCGGGCCGAGGATGAAGTCCGACAGCGCCACGCGCCGCGTGCCACCGGCCCCCGCGACCTCAACCTCCGCCTCCAGCGTCAGCAGCGCGGGCACCCCGTCGGCGGCGGGCGAAGCGTTGCAGATGTTGCCCGCCACCGTTCCGGCGTTCTGGATCTGGACCGACCCGACCTCCCGCGCGGCCAGCTTCAGACCGTCGAAACAGGGCGGCAGGGCGGCGCGGATCACATCCGTCCAGGTCGTCGCCGCGCCGATCCGCCAGCCGCTGCCGTCCCGCGTGATTCCGCGCAGCCCGGCCACGCCGGTCAGGTCGATCATCGCGGAGGGCGGCGCGCCGTCGCGCAGCGCCGGGTAGACATCCGTCCCCCCCGCCAGAAGCACGCCGCCCCCCTCCAGCAGCGCCAGGGCGGCATCCAGCGATTCGGGGCGGTGAAGCGTCATCCGGGCCTCTTTCCCGTTCCGGAGCGGTCCGGAACATCATTTGTGTGCAAACAATACGCCCACGGTAGGAACTTGCCTGAAAAGTTGTCAATCGCCGTGACAGCTTTCCCGCCGAAATTCGAAAATTGTTTGTGTACGAATGAATTCTCCCGCAGCATCTGCCTAGCAATCAAGCAACCGGAGCACGCCATGGACGACCATTCCCCCGACCTGATCCTTCGCGGTGCGCCCGCACCCTTTGCCGCGCCCGCGGGCTGCCACGCCCTGACCGTAACCGAGGTGCAGCACTATACCGACCGGCTGTTCCGGTTCCGGGTCACGCGCCCCGCCTCCTTCCGCTTCCGCTCGGGCGAATTCGTGATGATCGGCCTGCCGAATGCCGAGCGTCCGGTGATGCGCGCCTATTCCATCGCCTCCCCCGCCTGGGACGACACGCTCGAATTCTACTCGATCAAGGTAACCGACGGTCCGCTGACCGAACACCTCCAGCAGATCCGCGAAGGCGACACCCTGCTGATGCGGCAGAAGGCGACCGGCACGCTGGTGCTGGATGCGCTGCGGCCCGGCAAGCGGCTCTGGATGCTTTCGACCGGGACCGGGATCGCGCCCTTCGCCTCGCTCATCCGCGATCCCGAAACCTACGAGCGCTTCGATCAGGTCCTCCTGCTGCACGGCTGCCGGGAGGTCGCGGAACTGGCCTATGGCGCGGAAATCACCGAAGCCACCCGCCACGATCCCCTGGTCGGAGAGCTGGCGCACGACCGCCTCCGCCTCGTCAATTCCGCCACGCGGGAGGACTATCCGGTCCGCAGGCGGATCACCGACCTCATCACCTCGGGCGACATCTGTGATATGCTGGGCGTGCCGCCGATGGCCGCCGAAGATGACCGCGTGATGATCTGCGGTTCCATCGCCATGCTGGCCGACTGCAAGGCGATCTGCCTCTCTGCCGGGCTGACAGAGGGGGCCAACAACCGGCCTGCTGAATTCGTGGTCGAAAAGGCCTTCGTGGACTGAGCCATGCCGATGACCCGTTCGAATCTGTTGACACACAAACGACTGTCGTGCGTTCGTGTACAAACGAATATTCCGGAGCGCACATCGTGACCGACGCAGCACCCCGCACCGACCGGCCGGAGAAAATCCGCTGCGACGCCTGCCCGGTGATGTGCTACATCGCCGAGGGCCGGGCCGGGGCCTGCGACCGCTACGCCAACGAGGGCGGAGAGCTGGTGCGCCTCGACCCGCTGACCATCCTGGAAAACCGCGAGGGCGTCGATCTGGTCCCCTTCCTCGACCGCGAATGGGACGGCGATCTGGTGAGCGGAGAGGACACCTTCATCACCGCCGTCGGGTCCGGCACCACCTACCCCGACTACAAGCCCGCGCCCTTCATCGTCGCCTCGAAAGCGCAGGACGTGGACATGATCACCGTGGTGACGGAGGGGATCTTCTCCTACTGCGGCGCCAAGGTGAAGATCGACACCGACCGCCATCTCGGCACCGAAAACGCCCCCGTCCGCGCGGACGGAGAGGTGATCGGCCATGTCACGACCTCTGAATACGGCTCGCAGATGCTCTCCCTCGGAGGGGTGCAGCACCTCACCGGCGGATCCAAGAAGGAGGGGCGGGTCACCTGCGCCTCCCTCCTCGCGCTCTGCAACGGAGAGACGGTCGCGATGACCATCGACGGCGGGGCGGAGATCGAGATCACGGCAGGCAGGGCCCCGGTCGTGAACGGCCAGCCGGAACAGCGGATGCGCGTCGGCTGCGGATCGGCCACCGTCGGCATGTTCGCGGCGCAGTGGAAGGGGCTGGTGGACGAGGTTGTCGTCGTCGACGATCACATCACCGGCGTCATGTCCGAACATCAGGCGGGCAAGGTCATCGGCTGGGAACCCTCGGGCATCCGCATCAAGGGCCGCCGCTCTACCCCCGGCCGCTATTTCCAGGTGGCGGATCCCGGCACGGGCTGGGGCGGCACCAACCTGACGGACCCGCTGACCATCCTCGACAGCTGGCAGGAGGCCAAAGGCGCGCGCCCCGGTCTGTCCCTGCTCATGGTGTCGACCACCGGCGAACACGCCGCCTATTACGAACTGAACGACGACCTCGTGCCGGTTCAGATGGAAATGCCGGCCCGCCTCCTCCCCTCCGTCGCGCGGATCGAGGAAAACTGCGAACCCTCCCTCGCCTCCGTCCTGTTCATGGCAGGCGCGGGCGGGTCGCTGCGCTCGGGCGTGACGGAGAACCCGGTGTCGCTCACCCGTTCCGTCCAGTCCCGGCTGACCCGCGTCACCTGCGGCGGCGCGCCCGTGTTCATGTGGCCCGGCGGCGGGATCACCTTCATGGCCGACGTGACTCAGATGCCGAAGAACGCCTTCGGCTACGTGCCCACCCCGGCCCTCGTCGCGCCGATCGAATTCACCATGACCGCCGCGGACTATGCCGCGCTTGGCGGGCATATGGACTATGTCATGCCGCTGGCCGATGCGCTGAAGGGGATGAAGGGCCGCCAGAACGACCACCGCCTGTCGGGCCGCCGGTCGGAAACGCGCAAGCCGGGCGCCCCCTGGCCCGTCGCCAAGGCCCCGAAGGAGGACGCGTCGTGAGCTGGCAGGAAACCCCTTCCGCAGGCCTGATGCCCGACGGACGGCTGCGCCTGACACACGGGCCGATCGACCTGATCGTGACCGCCGAGGGAGCGTCCGACGCTGCTCGCAACGCCCTCGCCCGCGCCCGCGACGCGTTTCTCCCCGTGCTCGACCGGCTGGTCACGGAACTCCCCCGCCTGCGCGCGCCCGACGGTCCCGACCTGACCGGCCCGGTCGCGCGGCGGATGCAGACAGCGACGGACCGCTTCGCCCCGACCTTCGTCACCCCGATGGCCGCGGTCGCCGGGTCTGTCGCCGATCACATCCTCGCCGCCATGCTGCCCCCCGGTCACGCGCTGGACCGCGCGCATGTGAACAACGGCGGCGACATCGCCCTCTGGACCGGCACGACGCCCCTGCACCTCGCCATCTGCGAGGATCCGGTGACCGGCGCGGCGGGGGCGCGGGCCTCCATCGCGCCCGGTGACGGGATCGGCGGTGTGGCGACCTCCGGCTGGCGCGGGCGGTCCTTCTCCCTCGGCATCGCGGATGCGGTGACGGTGCTGGCCGCCGATGCCGCCACGGCGGACGCCGCCGCCACGCTGATCGCCAACGCGGTCAACCTGCCCCGCCATCCCGGCATCCGCCGCGCCCCTGCGCGCAGCCTTGCCCCCGACAGCGACCTCGGCGACCGCATGGTCACCACCGATGTCGCCCCCCTGCCCGACGACGACCTCGCCCGCGCGCTCCGTGCCGGGGTGATGGTCGCCGAAGACTACCGCGACCGCGGCCTGATCGTCGCCGCCTGCCTCGCCTGCCAGGGCATGCGCCGCACCATCGGCTCCGCCGTCGCCGAACACAGGACCCTCGCCCATGCCTGAACCGCAGATCCGCAAATCCGCGATCGTCACCGAAACCATCTGGCACGAGGGCGGCCCCGTCGCGGAAACCCCGCTGCGCCGCGCCGCCGCCATGACGGTCATCGCCAACCCCTTCGCCGGGCGCTACGTGGAAGACATCCAGCCCTTCATGGAGGATCTCAAGCCGCTTGGCGAACAGATGGCGCAGGACCTGATCGACGCGCTCGGTGGCGACCCCTCGGTGATCGAGGGCTACGGCAAGGGCGCCATCGTCGGCACGAACGGAGAGCTTGAGCACGGCGCGCTCTGGCACGCCCCCGGCGGCTATGCGATGCGCGCGAAGATCGAGAAGTCCATGGCCATCGTGCCCTCCACCAAGAAGGTCGGCGCGCCGGGCGCGCGGCTGGATGTGCCGGTGACCCATGCCAATGCCTCCTACGTACGGTCGCATTTCGACGCGATGGAGGTCGGGATCCCCGACGCGCCCAAGGCGGACGAGATGCTGCTGGTCCTCGTCATGACCACCGGCCCCCGCGTGCACAATCGCGCCGGCGGGCTGGCGGCGCAGGACGTGAAGGGCGAGGACGGGCTCCGGTGAAACTGCGCAAGATCATCACCATGGTCGAGGAGACCCGGACCGAGATGGGGGTCGCGCTGCCGGTCCCCTCGCGCCGGGCGCTCGCCGCGGCGGTGATCGCCAACCCCTTCGCAGGGCGCTATACAGATGACCTGTCCGACCTGATCGACACCGGCGCGGCGCTCGGCGACCTGCTGGCGCGCGAGGCTCTCTCAGCGCTCGGCTGCGCGGCAGGTGACGTGCAGGGCTACGGCAAGGCCGCGCTCGTGGGCGAGGCCGGTGAACTGGAACATGCCGCGGCTCTGCTGCACCCCTCTCTCGGTGCGCCGCTGCGCGCTGTGCTGGGCGGCGGCAAGGCGCTGGTGCCTTCGTCCAAATCCATGGGCGGCCCGGGCGTCGTGCTCGATGTGCCGCTTGGCCACAAGGACGCGGCCTATGTCCGGTCGCATTTCGACGGCATGCGCGTGACGATCCCCGACGCTCCCCGCGCGGGCGAGATCGTCGTCGCGGTTGCCCTCTCGCTGGCCGGACGGCCCCTCCCCAGGGTCGGCGGGCTGCGGCACGAGGAGATGGTCGGGGAGGACGGGCTGAGATGAAGGTTCTCCGCTCGCCCCTTGTCTCGGGCGACCAGCCCGAGACGCGCCCCGTCGCCCCGGCAGGGGATTGCGCAGCAATCTCCCGAAAGGGGACCCTCCCCCCGGGAGGGCGCATGTTGACGTTACTGGCCGCACAGCCGAACCAAAATGCTTTTGAGATAAACCGCAGACCACAGGCGACCCGAAGCGCCCACCCAGGGTCGGGCGCGTCTCTCCCCGCGCTTGCCGGTCTCGGATCGGTCACCCCGTCATCCTCGGGCTCGACCCGAGGATCTCCCACCAACCGGCGCGGCGAAATGACGGGAGATCCCCGGGTCAAGCCCGAGGATGACACCACGCAAACGTCACAGCCGGAAAGGGACCCCACCCCATGACCCAGTTCGTCCGCAACGCCTGGTACGTCGCCGCCTGGTCCACCGAGATCGACGAAGAGCTCCGCCGGTTCACCCTGCTGAACGAGCATGTGGTGATGTTCCGCAAGTCCGACGGTTCCATCGCCGCGCTGGAGGACCGCTGCCCGCACCGCCTGCTGCCGCTCTCCAAGGGCAAGCGGATCGGGGACACCGTCCAGTGCGGCTACCACGGGCTGACCTTCGACGGCACCACCGGCATGTGCACCCGCGTCCCCGGCCAGACCAACCTGCCGAAATCGGCCTATGTCCTCAGCTACCCGATCGAGGAACGCCACGGCATCGTCTGGATCTGGATGGGCGACCCGGACAAGGCCGACCGCACCAAGGTCTTCGACATGCCCGAATTCACCGCGCCGGGCTGGAAGGTGCATCACGGCGACGCGCTGCACCTGCAGTCGAATTACCTCAACGTGGCCGAGAATCTCGTCGATCCGGCGCATATCAGCTTCGTGCACCCGACCACGCTCGGCTCCTCCGCCTCGGAAAACGTCCCCGTGCATGTCCAGACCGAAGGCGAGGCCATCGTCGCCTGGCGCTGGATCCGCGACGCGGAACCCGTGGGCTTCTTCAAGGGCTTCGGCGGCTTCACCGGCAACGTGGACCGCTGGCACTACTACTATCTCTACACGCCCTCGACCGCCGTGATCGACTTCGGCTCCGCCCCGGTGGAGATGCAGATCGGCGAAGACGAACGCGACAGGGGCGTGCGCATCTTCGCGCTGCATTTCGTGACTCCGGTGACGAAGGACTACACGATCGACCGCTGGATGCACATCCGCAACTCCGCCCTCGACGATCCGACGGCGGAAGAGACCATGGACCGCATGTTCCGCATCGCCTTCGCGGAGGACAAGGAGATCCTCGAAGCCGTGCAGAAGGAAGAGGAACGCCCCGCCAAGCGCCGCCCGATCCGCATCGCCATCGACAAGGGTCCGCTGGTCTACCGCAAGAGAATCAACGAGTTGCTGGAACTGGAACGGACAGAGGACCTGGCCTCCCATCCCTCCCCGGCGTTTGTATACCACGACTAACCGGCATAAGACCGGATCACCTGCCCTTGCCGTAACGGCAAGAGGTCCAACAGAGGAAGACACGATGACCCTGACGAGACGCATGATGCTCGCCGCCGCCACCGCGCTTGCGCTGGCCCCTGCCGCCGCGATGGCGCAGGAGACGATCAAGATCGGCGAGATCAACCATTACAAGCGCATGGCGGCCTTTGCCGACCCCTACAAGAAGGGGATCGAACTGGCGCTCAAGGAAATCAACGACGCCGGCGGTGTCATGGGCAAGCCGCTTGAGTTCATCTACCGCGACGACCAGGGCGACCCGGCCGAGGCGGTGAAGATCGCCGAGGAACTGATGACCCGCGACGGCGCGGTGATGCTGACCGGGTCGATCCTGTCCCACGTCGGGCTGGCGCTGTCGTCCTTCGCCGCCGAGAAGGGCTATCTCTACCTCGCCGCGGAACCGCTGGCCGACAGCCTTGTCTGGGGGTCCGGCAACAAGAACACCTTCCGCCTGCGCGCCTCCACCTGGATTCAGGCCGCCATGCTGGCAGAGGAAGCCGCGAAATCCGACGCCGTGACCTATGCCACCATCGCGCCGAACTATGCCTACGGTCAGGACGCGGTCGCCGCCTTCAAGGAAAACCTCAAGCGGCTCAAACCCGAGGTCGAATTCGTTGCGGAACAGTGGCCCGGCCTGTTCAAGATCGACGCCGGGGCCGAGGTACAGGCCATCGAACGCGCCAAGCCCGACGCGATCTACAACGTCACCTTCGGCACCGACCTTGCCAAGTTCGTGCGTGAAGGCACCGACCGCGGCCTGTTCGACGGCCGCCCGGTCTACGGCCTGCTGACGGGCGAACCGGAATACCTCGAACCGCTGGCGGACGAAGCGCCCGAAGGCTGGTTCGTCACCGGCTACCCCTGGTACGCGTTCGAGGACGGCACGCCCGAGAAGGCCTTCGTCGATGCCTACACCGCCGATGCGGGCGAAACGCCCAAGATCGGGTCGCTGGTCGGCTACCTGACCGCGAAGTCCATCGCCGCCGCCATCGAGAAGGCCGGCGCGACCGACACCGACAGCCTGATCGCCGCCTTCGAGGGGCTGGAGATCCCCGACACCCCGATCGGCACGCTGGCCTACCGCGAGGTCGACAACCAGTCCACCATGGGCGCCTATGTCGGGACCATCGCGATCGAGGACGGCAAGGGCGTCATGGTCGACTGGACCTACAAGGGCCCGGACGGCTACATGCCCACGGATGACGAAATCAAGGCCATGCGCCCGGCGGAGTGATCCTGCCGACCGAAGCGCCGGGGGGCTTTCCGCCCCCCGGATCCCCCGACGACTTTTGACAGACCAAAGTGGCAGGGTCATGCCCCCTGCCCCAAGGTGATCGGACTCCCATGGCCTTTCTCTTCGCCCAGTTCCTGACCGGCCTCGCCAATGCGTCGTCGCTGTTCCTCGTCGCGTCGGGCCTGTCGCTGATCTTCGGCGTCACCCGGATCGTGAACTTCGCGCACGGGTCGTTCTACATGCTCGGCGCCTTCATCGGCGTGACACTGATGGAGCTGTTGCCCGGCCATGTCGGCTTCTGGGGCGCGATCCTGCTGACCGGGCTGGCCGTCGGGGCCATCGGCGCCTTTGTCGAGATGGTCGTGCTGCGGCCGATCTACCGCGCGCCGGAACTGTTCCAGCTGGTCGCCACCTTCGGCGTGATCCTCGTCATCCAGGACCTCGCCCTGATGATCTGGGGGGCGGAGGACCGGCTTGGACCGCGCGCGCCTGGGCTGCGCGGGGTCTGGCGAATATTTGGTGAGCCGGTGCCGAAATACGACATCGTCATCATCGCGATCACGCCCTTCATCCTGTTTGCGCTCTGGTATCTCATCACCCGCACCCGCGTCGGCGTGCTGGTCCGCGCCGCGACCCAGGACCGGGAAATGGTCGGCGCGCTTGGCGTCAATCAGGCGTGGCTGTTCACCGGGGTCTTCGCGCTTGGCTCCGCGCTCGCCGGTTGGGGCGGCGCGCTGCAACTGCCCAAGGGCGGGGCGGACCTGCTGATGGATTTCAACATCATCGGTGCCGTCTTCGTCGTGGTGGTGATCGGCGGCATGGGCTCCCTCCCCGGTGCCTTCATCGCCGCCGTGCTGATCTCCGTTCTGAACGTGCTCGGCGTGACCTACCTGCCGCAATCCACGCTTGTCCTGATGTTCGTCGTCATGGCTGTCGTGCTCATCATCCGCCCATACGGCCTGCTCGGCCGCGAGGAGGTCGCGGGCGAACACGGACAGGTCGGCGCGCCGGAGACCCCGATCCGCCCCTATGGCACGACCGGGCAGATGCTGGTCATCGCGCTGCTGGCCCTGCTGGCCGCCCTGCCCCTCTTTGCCGACCGCTTCCTGCTGATCCTGATGATCGACATGGTGGTCTTCGCGCTCTTCGCCGCGTCGCTGCACTTCATCCTCGGCTCCGGCGGGCTGGTCAGCTTTGGCCACGCGGCCTTCTTCGGCGGCGGGGCCTATGCCGCCGCGCTGCTGGTCTTCCACACCGACACGCCGATGGAGCTCGCCTTCCTCTTCGCCCCCCTCGCCGCCGGGCTGCTGGCGCTTGGCATCGGCTGGTTCTGCATCCGCCTCACCGGCGTCTATTTCGCCATGCTCACCCTCGCCTTCTCGCAACTGGTCTGGTCGCTCGCCTTCCAGTGGCGCGAGGTGACGCGGGGCGATGACGGGCTGGTCAACATCTGGCCCTCGCCCTGGCTGTCCGGGACGGTGCCCTACTACTACTTCACCCTCGCGCTCGGGATCGGCGGCATCCTCGTCCTGCGCCACATCATCCATTCGCCCTTCGGCTACGCCCTGCGCGCCGGCCGCGACAGCCCCCGTCAGGCGGAGGCCATGGGCATCGACGTCAAGCGCATCCAGTTCGCTGCCTTCGCGCTGGCCGGGGTGATGGCGGGGCTGGCCGGGGGGATCTTCGTCTTCTCCAAGGGCTCCGTCTTCCCGACAGAGCTCGAGATCGCGGCAAGCTTCGACGCGCTGATCGTGGTCTTCCTCGGCGGCGTCAAGACGCTGGCCGGGGGTGTCGTCGGCGCGGGCTTCATGACCGTGGCCGAAGACTGGCTGACCCGGCTCGAATACTGGCGGCTGGTGCTGGGCCTGGTCATCATCGCCGTCGTCATCATAGCGCCCGAGGGCATCGTCGGATCGCTGCGGCGGCTCTGGACCCGGCTGCGCGGCACCGACGAGGAGGCCCTGCAATGACGGAGATCCTGCGCGTCGAGAACCTGAAGAAATCCTACGACGGCTTCCTTGCGGTCAACGGCGTCTCCTTCGCCGTGAAACAGGGCGAACTCAAGGCGCTGATCGGGCCGAACGGCGCGGGCAAGTCCACCTGTTTCAACATGCTCATGGGCCAGCTGAAGCCGACCGCCGGAGAGGTGTTCTTCGACGGCGCCCGCATCACCGGAAAGCGCCCGCGCGAGATCTGGCGCATGGGTGTGGGCCGGACCTTCCAGATCACCGGGACCTACCAGTCCATGACGGTGATCGAGAACGTGCAGATGGCGCTCATCAGCCACCACCGCAGGCTCTATTCCGTGCTGCCCCGCGCCTGGAAGCTCTACCGGGAAGAGGCGTTCGAATTCCTCAAGACCGTCTCCATGCAGGACCAGGCCGACCGCCCCTGTTCGATCCTCGCCTATGGCGACCTCAAGCGGCTGGAACTGGCGATTGCCCTGACGCACCGCCCCCGCCTGCTGCTGATGGACGAACCGACTGCCGGGATGGCGCCGACCGCGCGCGTCGAACTTATGCAGCTGGTGGCCGATATCGTCTCTGAACAGGGGGTTTCGGTGCTGTTTACCGAACATGACATGGACGTGGTCTTTGCCCATGCCCACCACATCATGGTCCTCAACCGGGGCGAACTGATCGCCGACGGCTCCGCCGCGGAGGTGCGCGCCAACCCGCAGGTGCAGGAAGTCTACCTGGGCGGCGGGACGCTCTTCAAGGAGGCGAGCCATGCTTGAGGTCGAGGGCATCCACAGCTTCTACGGCAAGGCCGAAATCCTGCGCGGCCTCTCGTTCCGCATCGCCCGCGGAGAGGTTGTCGCACTTCTGGGCCGCAACGGCGCGGGCAAGTCCACCACGATGAAATCGGTGATGCAGCTGGTCCGCCCGCGCACCGGCCGGGTGATGTTCCAGGACCGCGACCTTGTCGGCGCCCCCGCCTTCCGGGTCGCCAAGTCCGGCATCGGCTACGTGCCCGAGGACAGGCGCATCTTCACCGACCTCACCGTGATGGAAAACCTCGAGGTCGGCCGCCAGCCCCGGCGCGAAGGTGCGCCGGAATGGACGGTGGACCAGCTCTTCGACATCTTCCCCAACCTCGCGGAACGCCGCACCAACCGGGGCAAGCACATGTCGGGCGGCGAACAGCAGATGCTGACCATCGCGCGCACGCTCATGGGCAACCCGATGCTGCTGCTGCTCGACGAACCTTCCGAAGGCATCGCCCCGGTGATCGTGGAGGAGATGGCCGAGACCATCCTCAAGCTGAAGTCCGAAGGGCTGACCGTCGTGATCTCGGAACAGAACCTGCATTTCGCCCGCGCCGTGGCCGACCGTGCCATCATCATCGAGGGTGGGGAAAAGAAGTTCGACGGCAGCTTTGCGGAGCTAGAGGCGCATCCCGAAATCCGCGACGCCTACCTGTCGGTCTGAGGAAGGATCCGCCCGTGACCCATGCCCCCGATACTCCCGCCGACAGCTATGTGCTCGAGGAACAGATCGGCTTTCTTCTGCGCAAGGCCTATCAGCGCAATTCGACCATCTTCCTGTCGCTTGTGCCGGGCAACCTGACCACCACGCAGTTCTCGGTGATGCGGCGGATCGCGGTGGACGGGCCGATGTCGCAGAACCTGCTCGGGCGCTCCGTGGCGATGGA
This sequence comes from Primorskyibacter flagellatus, assembly GCF_014638275.1. Taxonomy (GTDB): domain Bacteria; phylum Pseudomonadota; class Alphaproteobacteria; order Rhodobacterales; family Rhodobacteraceae; genus Pseudooceanicola; species Pseudooceanicola flagellatus_A. The sequence goes on along the minus strand of NZ_BMFJ01000007.1, from coordinate 6,124 downwards.
CGGGGCCACCACCAAGGGTGTCGTGGACCGTCTGGTGAAGCGCGGCCTGCTCGCCACCCGGCGCGACCCCGACGACCGGCGGCGGCACCAGCTGTCCCTGACCCCCGAGGGAGAGGCGCTGATCGCAGAGGCCGTCGCGGCAGCGGCACAGGTAACTGCGGACACGCTTGCCCCCCTGTCGTCCGGGGAAAAGGAAACCCTGCTGCGCCTGCTTTCCCGCATCACCTGACAGTCTCTGTTCTGCGGTTCAGAGACTGATTTACGGCGCGGACCAGATGACCTCCACATCCCGCAGGCCCGGCTCCGCGCTTAAAACGGCGGCCAGAAGCCGGGTCCGGTAGTGGGTGCGCACATAGTCCGCGACAAAGCGGGACGGCGCCATCAGCACCAGCACCGGCTCCTCCGTCTCCACCGGCACCAGTCCGGCGAACCAGGCGTTGAAGACCGACGGGTCCTGCCGCCGCAGCTTCTCCGCCGCCGTCGCCCAGGGGGTCCCCTGCCCCGCCGCGATCGTGCGCGCGGCAAAGGGCACCACGTTGTCGGGAACCGATCCGGGCGCGGTCTCCGGCTCCGGAAGGCCGGTCATGCGGGCGGCGAAATCCGGACCGACCGCGTCCCAGTGCGGTATGGTTTCCCGCAGAACAGTGTCGAAAACGATCCGGTGCTGCGCCACCCTGCCCCGCGCCGCCGGCACGGCGACGGTGATCCATCCGCGCGCGCGCATCGCGGCGATCTCCCGCTTGGCGGTGCGGTCGGTCACGCCCCACATCCGGGCCATTTCCACCTGGCCGACGGCGAAGGTCTCAAGCCGCCAGTTGAACCGCGCCGCAATCAGCAGCGACAACCGCATGGCCAGCCGCGATGTCTCAGCATCGCCCTGCGCGGCGGTCACCAGCAGGGCCGTGAGGATGTCGTATTTGAAAGAGGATGCGCCCGGCCCGGTCAGCCGTCTGCGCGTCTCCAGGGCACTGCCCGCGCCTGTCTGCATCTGTGTCCCGCTCTCGGTCCTGTCTCGTCTGCCTGCCGGGGCGCGGCCCGTTCTGTGCAGGCCATTTCCAACGCTTTTCCCGATCTTGGATCAATTAGCGTTGAAGAGCCGGAACTTGTCAAGGATTCGAGTCATTTGGGGCCCGGACCCGATCCTGAATCTATTCAGATCAGGTATGGTATTGGTATTGGGGGACATCCTGCATGTCCCGTCAATCGGCCTTGATGTCCCCTCAACCGGTTGTGGCCCACTGGAACATGTCCCCCCAAGTTTCGGCCTCTCCACCGGTCCGACCTCATCATCCGGGTGCCCTCCGATTCGGGCGGACCCGGACCTTATCCGCGGATAAGGTAAGGCCTTTCGCCGGTATCGCGGCGCCTGGCGGTATTGTAATTCAAACTCGACAAATTTGGCAAATTCGGCGTAAATCGGAACAGAACAAAAATTTACGTTTGAGGTAAACCGTGCTGACCCACACCGACCTGCGGGAGATACAGGCCCGTTCGCTGAAGATGCAGAGCTTCATCCGGCAGCAGACCTTCTCGCCCGAGAACCAGAAGACCCTGCGCCGTTTCTCCTCCTGGGAGGTGTCCGAGCTGATCCTCGGCCTCAACCAGAACACCTTCCGCGGCAAGATGGCTGCCGACCCCACCTTACCCGCGGGTATGGTCGAACCCGACGGCCGGCAGCGCTGGTTCACGCTGGAAGAGGTCAACACCCTCCGCCGCCGGTTGAAGCCCCGCGGCAAGGCGCTGATGCCGAAACGCCCCGCGGGCCGCGCCTTCCGGACCGCCATCGCCAACTTCAAGGGCGGTGCGGGCAAGTCGACCGTGGCGCTGCATTTCGCCCATGCCGCCGCGCTGGAAGGCTACCGCGTGCTCTGCGTCGATTTCGACCCTCAGGCCACGCTCAGTCACTCCATGGGCCTCACCGACGTGAGCGAGGAGCGCACCGTCTGGGGCATCATGGCGCGCGACCTGATCCGCGAAACGGAGGCTCAGAATGCCGCCCCGCGGGGCGCCGCTTCGGGCACCGCTCTGCCGCAGCGCAGCCTGCCCGCTTCGATCACCGGGCTCGGCATCCAGGACCTGCGGGTGTCGGACTTCATTCAGCCGACGAACTGGCCGACCATCGACCTGATCCCGTCCTGTGCCAATGCGGCCTTCGTCGAATTCGCCTCGGCCCAGTACCGCCACCTCAACCCGGAGTGGTCGTTCTTTGCCGCCGTGAACCGCTTCCTCGACCAGCTGCCGGAGGACCAGTGGGACCTGATCTTCTTCGACTGCCCGCCCGCCATCGGCTACCAGTCGATGAACGCGGTGTTTGCCGCCGACATGCTCTACATCCCGTCCGGGCCGGGCTACTGGGAATACGACTCCACCACCTCCTTCATCGGCCAGCTGTCCGAGGCTCTGGAGGATCTGGCCTACGGGTTCGATGGCACCTTATCCGCGGATAAGGTCACCCTGCCCAAGGCGTTTCACGATATCCGCTTCCTGCTGACCCGCTACGAACCGGGTAATGACCTGCACCGCGCGATGTTCGAAGCCTTTGGCAAGGTTTTCGGTGACAGGATGGCCCAGCAACCGATCGAGATGACACGGGCCGTCGAACAGTCCGGCCGCTTCCTGTCCTCGATCTACGAGATGGACTACCGCGAGATGACCCGCGAAACCTGGCGCCGGGCGCGTGCCAGTTTCGACCGCGCCTTTGCGGAGTTCCGGGAGGTCATGCAACCCCACTGGGACGGCATGGCCGCGAGGACCTTATCCGCGGATAAGGTCGAGCTTGAGGAGAGTAACGCATGAGCCGCAAGAAGCGCGTCTTCGACATCGACCTGCCCGAGGACGAGGCCCCTGCCCCGGTCGCCGTCGCCACCGCCGAACCGGCCCGCCGCGGCCCCATGGCCAGCGCCATCGCCGAGAACGCGGAAGCGGTGAAGGCCCGCAAGTCCGCCGCCGAGGCGATCCGCGAGGAGAACGACGCGCTCGCCCATGAATTCGTCGCCCTGCGCGAGGCCGGTCAGGTGGTGCAGACCGTGCCGCTGGACCGCGTGTTCACCACGATGCTGGTGCGCGACCGTATCCCCGGGGAAGACCCGGAGCTGGCGGATCTTGTCACCTCGATCCGCGAGTTGGGGCTGTCGAACCCGATCCGGGTCATGCCGCGTCCGGACGGGACCGGCTATGAACTGGTGCAGGGCTTCCGCCGCCTGACCGCGTACCGGACCCTGCAGGCCGAGCATGGCGGCGGCTGGGAGGAGATCCCCGCGCTGGTCATGCCGGGAGAGCCGGACATCGGCGGGCTGTACCGCCGGATGGTGGACGAGAACGTGATCCGCAAGGATCTGTCCTTTGCCGAGATGGCCTATGCCGCGCAGAACTATGCGGCGGAGCCGGGCACGGAGGCGCGCGATCTGGCCGAGGCCGTCGCCGCGCTGTTCCAGTCCGCGCCCTATTCCAAGCGCAGCTACATCCGCAGCTTTGCCTATCTGCTGGACCGGCTGAGCGGCGTGCTGATGTATCCGACGGAGATTCCGAGGGCGCTTGGCGTGGCCCTGGCGCGGGAGATCAAGGAGCGGCCCGAGATCGTCGCCCAGATCAAGGAGGCCTTCGACGGCTGGGACAACCGCAGCATCCTGCAGGAACAGGAGGTGCTGCGCCGCTTTACCGGGCAGGAGGACGCGGAAGCCGAGGTGCCCGTAGCCGCCCGTCCGGCGAAGGCGGCGGGGCAGGGGACGCGGACCAAGACGACCTTCCATATCTCGAGCCGCGCGGGGCAGGTGAAATGCACCGCCAGCCCCGGACGGCTGGAGATCAAGGTGGCGCGCGACTTCTCTTCGATCGAGCGGGCGCGGCTGGAGCGGGCGATTGCCTCGCTCATCGACGGGCTCGGGTAGGCGGGGTGGACCTTATCCGCGGATAAGGTGTTGCGGGGGTGCCCCCTCACCCCGGCCCTCTCCCCCGTGGGGAGAGGGAGTTGCGTTGCGCTGCTGTGGTGATGGCGGACCTTATCCGCGGGTAAGGTCATCGGTCAGGCCACCTTATCCGCGGATAAGGTGGGGGAGGGGGCGTCGCCGTTGTATTGCAGCATGTGTTGCGCTATGTGTAGCATATATGCGAAGGCCCGGAGGGTGATGACATGACGGCACCGCTGAACATCCGCGACATCGGGGACACCCGGAAAGCGGCGCTGGACCTTGAGGCGAAGGCGCGGGGCGTTTCTGTCGCCGAGGTCGTGCGCGGCTGGATCGACGACGGGCTGGCCCGGTCGGAGGCGGAGCGCGCCCGCGCCGAATGGGTCGCCGCCGCGCGTGCCGGCCTGGCGGACGAGGCGCGGCAGCTTGAGCGGAACGGGCCGAGCCTGGCCCGGTTCCGGACACCCGTCCGCCCCGGTTCGGCGTGAGCCAGGGCACGGTCTACCGGCTGCGGGAGACGGGGGACGGCGGCGGAGAACTGGTCTGCCGCGTGCAGACCGATCTTGGCGCAGAGACCCCGTACCTGCTGTGCGCGCCGGTGGTGGCAAAGGCCGACTGGGGTGCGCTGGTGCCCCGCCTGCATATCGCCGTCGATCTGGGCGGCGTGCCGCATGTCATCCTTATGTCCCAGATGGTCGCCATTCCGGGGACGGAGATCGGTGCGGCCATCGGCGACGTGTCGGCCTGGCGGGACGAGATCGTCGCGGCCATCGACCTGCTTGTCTCCGGCTTCTGAGGGCGGAATGATGGGGGCGACCCCCATTGTGACAGGACCCCTCCCATGTTCGACCTGCTGATCCGGAACGCCGCGCTGCCCGACGGGAGGACCGGCATGGACATTGCCGTCCGCGACGGGGTGATTGCCGCCGTGGAACCGGGGATCGCGGCGGAGGCTGGGGAGGTGATCGAGGCCGGCGGCCTGCTGGTCAGCCCGCCCTTCGTCGATCCGCATTTCCACATGGACGCGACCCTGTCGCTTGGCCTGCCGCGCATGAACGTGTCGGGCACCTTGCTGGAGGGCATCGCGCTCTGGGGTGAGCTGCGGCCGACGCTGACGAAGGAGGCACTGGTCGAGCGGGCGGTGCGGTACTGCGACCTCGCGGTTTCCAAGGGGCTGATGGCGGTGCGCAGCCATGTCGACGTGTCGGACCCCCGGCTGGTCACGGCGGAGGCCCTGCTTGAGGTGCGGGAGATCGTGAAACCGTATCTCTACCTGCAGCTGGTGGCCTTTCCGCAGGACGGCTATTACCGCGGGCCGGGGATCGTTGAGGCGCTGGAGCGTGCGCTGGACATGGGTGTGGAGGTCGTCGGCGGCATCCCGCATTTCGAACGGACGATGGAGGACGGCGCGCGCTCGGTCGAGGCGCTGTGCCGGATCGCCGCGGACCGGGGCCTGCGCGTCGACATGCATTGCGACGAGACCGACGATCCGCTGTCGCGGCATGTGGAGAGCCTTGCGGCGCAGACGGTGCGCTTCGGGCTGCAGGGCAGGGTGGCCGGATCGCATCTGACCTCGATGCATTCGATGGACAATTACTATGCCTCCAAGCTGCTGCCGCTGATGGCGGAGGCGGGGATGGCCGCGATCCCCAACCCGTTGATAAACATGATGCTTCAGGGGCGTCACGACACCTATCCCAAGCGGCGCGGCCTGACCCGCATCCCGCAGATGATGGAGATGGGGATTCCCGTGGGCCTTGGGCAGGACTGCGTGATGGACCCGTGGTATTCCATGGGGACGGGCGACCTGCTGGACGTGGCGCATATGGCGGTGCATGCGGTGCAGATGGGATCGGTTGCGGACAAGCGGGCGCTGTTCGACGCGGTGACGGTGAATTCCGCCGCGATCATGGGGCTGGAGGGCTATGGGCTCGCGGTCGGTTGTCATGCGGACATGGTGCTGCTGCAGGCGCGCGACGTGGGCGAGGCGATCCGCCTGCGCCCGGTCCGTCTGAAGGTGATCCGGCGGGGCCGGGTGATCGCGGAGACGGCGCCGGAGGTTTCCGTGCTGCGGCTGGACGGGCGGCCGGGCGAGGTGGATCCGGCGGGCTATGCGCCGGGGAACTAGAAAAGGCGAAGCTGTCGCTTTCAAGGCCATGAGGTCCGTAGGGAGGGCAGCGCCCGACCCGAGGGTGGCGCGATAGCGCCGCCCTGGGGGG
>NZ_BMFJ01000006.1 GCF_014638275.1 Primorskyibacter flagellatus | reverse complement strand
CCGAGGTGATCCAGTGGAAGACGCGGGTGTTCATTCCGGTGGACGGCATTGACGTGCTGGCGCGGGTGCTTGCCGAGCATCCAGTTGGCGCAAGCGCCGCGGATGCCGCCGCATGAGTGCGCAGCGCAGCATCGCAGACCTCTCGGCCGATCTAGCGACCCGCGCCGAGAGTTTCTGCCGCCAGTATTTTCCCGAGGGGCGCAAGCAGGGCAACTACTGGCAAGTTGGCGACACCTCGGGCGCAAAGGGTCAGAGTCTTGCAATCCGGCTACAGGGGGAAGGCGGGCGCAAAGCCGGGTCCTGGCAGGATTTCGCGACGGGCGAATATGGCGACTTGATCGACCTGCTGCAGGAACGGCTTGGGTCGGTCACACTCAAAGAGACGCTGAGAGAAGCCCGGTCTTTTCTGGGCGAGGCCCCCTGCCCTGCCGTATCTCGTGAAACCCAAAGGGCTGAGCGCCCCGATGCTGCCTCCAGCAAACGCATTGCGCGGGCGCGCAAGCTCTTTGCCGCTGGCAAGCCGATCCTCGGCACATTGGCCGCCAGCTATCTGCAGGGGCGCGGCATCTCGCGCTTCGGTCCTGCCCTGCGCTATCACCCGCGGGTCTTTCTGGGCCACGGCGAGGACGACCCCGATCTGCCACAAAAGGCCCCTGCCCTGCTCGCAAAGATCACCGACAATCGGGGCCAGATCACCGGATGCGCGCGCTTTTATCTTGACCTGTCCACCGGCGGCCTGGCCGCGATCGAGAACCCGAAACGGATCCTGGGGCAACTGCATGGCCATGCCATCCGCTTCTGGTCCGGCAAGGCGCGCTCCGATCTCATCATCGGCGAAGGTCTCGAGAACACCCTCTCAGTCGGCACGGCTCTCCCGGAGTTTGACCTCGCCTCTTGTCTCACTGCCACCCACCTCGGCCTCTTCATCCCACCGCCGGAGATCAAGCGTATCTGGATCGCGCGAGACAATGACGAAGCTGGACGGAACGCATCAATGAGATTGCGTAACCAACCGGAATCGCTTGGAATTGCTTGTGGTGATCTCGTGCCGAGCATGGGCGATTTCAACGACGATCTGCGGGCTTTTGGCAAGGATGCGCTGCGCCGGTCCCTGCTCAAGGCCATGAAGGCGCAAGGTCTGGAGATCGAGGACGGGTGAGCGCCAGCCTCTTCTCGTGATGATTGAGGGGGCAAAGGTTCCGCAGGCTCGATCTGATCCCGTTTGGATAAGGGGAGCGATGGACCGGCGGGTCGGGGCTGAGTGCCCCTCGCCCGGGCAGCAATGCGCCCCGCACCAGAAAATTCCCCTGCCCCGCCGCGTGGCCGCGTCGGCCCATTCCTCGCGGGAACAATTTTCCGGCCCGGGTCACATTCTCCGCTGCGCTCCGATCCTGGCGGATGCGGCCCGGTCGCCGCCGGTCCTGATATCGCCCCATCCAAATCGGGTCAGATCAAACAGAGGAACCAGACAATGCCCCATCAGACAGACATCCAAGAGGAAACCGGCGTGACCTCCGCCATCCTCGACCACCTCGCACTTCATGGCGCAACACCTGGGCCCGGCGAGACCGATCATCGCCCCCTGCCCCAACCTAATGAGGTTGAGCTCGCCATGGCGACCCTCTTTGACACCACCATTGGCCTCCTCACGGGCAGCCAGTTGGAAGACACTCTCGAAGAGATGCTCTGGTCGCTCACCTCGATCTTCCATCGCCGGCTGACCCATATCCAGAAGCTTCTCGACGACAATGAATTCGAGGTCCGGGAGAGTCTGGCCATCCAGGACGGCTCCGAGGTCGCCTCGGTCGAGCTCGAGCGCCTCCAGATGATTGGGCTCAAGCTCTGGGACCACCGCGACTCTTTCGAGCAGATGCGCGATCTGGCCGTGGACCACTTCTCGGCCGCCACGGGTTCGCCCTGGCTGCCCCGCACCGGATCCAAGGTCTCGCATCGCGGCCTCACTTCCGCCGTGGTGGACAGCCGGGCCTATCTCTCGGCCAAGCGCCGCAAGGAGACCGAGGTGCACTGCCCCGAAGGTACGCGGATCGCCTTTTCGGGCGGGGACTATCAGGCCTACGACCTGATCTGGTCCGTCCTCGATGCCACCCTTGCGAAATACCCCGACATGGTGCTGCTTCACGGCGGCACGCCCAAAGGCGCCGAGATGATCGCCGCCCGCTGGGCAGATACGCGGGGTGTCACCCAAGTGGTCTTCAAACCTGATTGGAAGAGCCACGGTAAGGCCGCCCCCTTCAAACGCAATGACAAGATGCTCGAGACCATGCCGCAGGGTCTGATCGCCACCCCCGGCTCGGGTATCACAGAGAACATCGTCGACAAGGCCCGGAAGCTCGGGATCCGCATCAAGAGGATCGGGGTCTAAGGCCCCGGTTCACGCGCCGCGTAGGAGTTCCTGAACCACAGAGGGCTTCTTGGCGATCAGTGCCAACAGAACCTGTGCCGGGCCTGTCGGCTGCCGACGCCCGTGTTCCCAGTTCAGCAGCGTGCCTTTCGCGACGCCAATGCTTTTGGCGAACTCTGCCTGGGACAGGCCAGTCCGTAGCCGAACTTCGGCGACATCGACCTCGGCAACAGAAACTTCATGCACTTTGGCGCCTGCCAAGTCACCGGTCGAGAAGGCCAGAGCCTCTTCCAGGCCTTTGGATACGGATTCGAATGCACTCATGTTGCGTCTCCATATTTCGCGACAAGCGCCTTGCTCATCTCTACCGCCGAAGCCTGTTCGGTCTTCGACAGGTTGGCTTTCTCATTCTTGGCGAAGACCGTGATCAGAAAGATCGGCATATGGGTCCCGCCAAAGACATACACCGTTCTGAAGCCGCCGCTCTTGCCGCTCCCCTCTCTCGGGATGCGGACTTTGCGTAACCCGCCACCAAGAGAAATGCCCGCTTCCGGATTGGCGGCAATGAAGTTGATCGCCGCCTCACGTTCCTGGTCCGACATGATTGCCTTGGCGCGCCTTTGGAATTCGGGCAGTTCGACCACTGTCTGCAATCGCGTCATTATCAGTTCCATATAGGTTTCGGCGGCATATGTGTCAATGACGTATAGCATGCACACCTGAAGGGCAAGTCGGCGACGGTTGCCGGACCAATCGGTATGCGCGGTCAGATGCGCGCGGCTACCCTGGCCATGTGTCCCTTTGCTCAGAATGACAGATCCGACCGACCGGTATGTCGTTTCATAATAATGGAGGGTTGCGGTGTCACTTAACGGCTCGGCCCTTCGTTTTTTCGCCTCGAGCGCATCGAGTGTTCGTCCGCATCGTGGACGCTGCAGCGATGACCTTGATTGCGGCAGGCCATCCCGGGCGCGCTACTCTGAAGTCTGGCCCATGTCTTTTCTCAGGTTCTTTTTTGAGATGGACCAGAACCTCTGTCGCATCTCCTTCAGCTGTTCCCCTGCTTCCTTCGCGGCCACCGCGCTTCTCCCTTTGTCTGAGTTGCATGACATGCTGGTCGCAGCTGTCGTCCCACCCACAAAGGTTGTCACCGATCTTTTTCCCCTGTCCCTGCGGGCCATTCCTCGCGAGGCAAAAAGACCGGCGCCTGCCCCTCTCCGCTCACGCTTCACCTTCGGTGTGGCCGGGCCTTGGCCAGCTGCAAGGTGACCATCATTGCAACGCAAACAAGGAGAAGAGCAATGACCACGAACTGCATCAAATTCACCAGCGCCGACATCGAAACCGTCAAGGGCATCGGCTCCATCTCGACCCTGACTTTTGATCTCGACATCACGGTCGAACCCGTCGTGAGCACGAACCCGATGGCCCCCACGCACCGCGTCCTCGGCCGCTCCCCGCGCGGCAAGCTGGTTGAGTGCGGCGGCATCTGGAAGAAACAGAACAAGGAGACCGGCGCCGACTACTACACGCTGACCATCCGCGACCACGGCTTCAACGCCAACCTCGGCAAGGCCGCGAACCAGGACGATCTGTCCCTGCAGGCCGTCATCCCCTGGGGTCCCAAAGACGCCGCGTGAGTGAAGGGTTGGCAGGGGGTCACCTCTGCCAACCCGTTTACAGCTGTAAACTCCAGGGCAAGCGCGGTCCGCGCATGTAGTCTCTTCCTGCTTCAATAGACACTATATAGAGGAAAAATCTTGACTTAGCGCCGTGAATCACGGCTCTTATCCCCAAGTGGCGCGAAAAAGGCCACATTTTCGATTTTGGGGCAACTAGATGATTCCTGTGACACCGCTGGCAAACGAGAAGCCTTCAGCGCTCGCGACAGATATTTCCGAGCGGTTGAACGCTGCCATCCGGGAACACCTCCTCTCTGCTTTTGCCCCAGATAGCACCAAGACGCTACGGTCTTTTTCTGCGCCTGAGGCGGCAGAACTTCTTGGGGTCTCCGGTCAGTTCATGCGCAAGGTGCACTCAGAGGGAACGATCCCAGAGCCCGAGGATGTTCGTGGAGGGCGGCGCTATTACACGGCGCAAGAGATATGGGATGCACGCGAGATCCTAGAGAAGTCATCACGCAAGAAAGGACGGTATCTGCCGCGTCGGTCTGGTGATGAGAAACTGCAAATATGGCAGTTGATGAACTTCAAGGGCGGCTCGAGTAAGAGCACCACGAGTATCCATCTTGCGCATTATTTCGCGCTACGCGGCTATCGAGTGTTGGTCGTTGACCTTGATCCTCAAGGATCACTCACGTCCATGTGCGGCATCAGCCCGGAAATCGAGTTTGATGGGCTGACTGTCTATGACGCGATCCGCTACGACGATCCGGTCAGCATGGCCGATGTCGTTGTTCCCACTTACTTCCCGGGGCTTTCTATTGCGCCGTCGCGACTCATGCTGTCTGAGTTCGAGACTGAATCTGCAGTTCATTCGAACCCCGACCAGCCGTTCTTTACGCGGATCCGAAATGCATTGTCCCAAGTTGAGGATGATTTCGACCTTGTCTTGATGGATAGTCCGCCCCAGTTGGGCTTCTTGACAATCGCTGGAATGGCCGCGGCGAGCTCTCTGATTGTACCTCTAACGCCTTCGATGTTGGACGTTTCGTCGACCGCTCAGTTTCTCGAACTCGCCGGTGCCTACATGGGGGTAATCGAGGATGCAGGCGCGACGCTGCAGTATGATCACTTCAAGTTCCTGATCACTCGGGATGAGCCGACGGATGTTCCCTCACAGCAGCTGACCTCGTTTATGCGTGCGCTTTTCCAAGACCGCGTCATGTCTGCGACCGCTCTCAAGAGCACTGCGATCAGTGACGCAACCATGCTCAAGCAGTCCATCTATGAGGTTGTGCGCTCGGAAATGACCCGCGCGACCTACGATCGCGCGAAAGGCTCGATGGATGCTGTGGGACAGGAAGTGGAAGTCATGATCCACCAATCATGGGGGCGTAAATAATGGCTAGGAAATCCCTTCGAGACATGTCGGGCATCGCGAACACCATCGCGCGTTCCAGCAGCACTTCGGCCGAGAGGGTCCCCAAGACGAGCGCGCCTGCGTTAGGGGCTCTTCAGGGGTCACTTGCGTCTATCCGCGAGATCGATCCTGGTCTGATCGACGATTGGGGCCCCAAGGATCGGCTTGATGAGTTTACAGCTGTAAACGTCGAGGATGACGATGAGGGTTTTGAGGCGCTCAAGAACAGCATCCGCGAAGGCGGTCAACAGGTGCCAATCCTCGTTCGGCGCTCCAAAGCTGCCGAGGGGCGCTTCGAAGCGATCTATGGTCGCCGCAGATTGAAAGCTTGCCGGGAGCTCGGCATTAAAGTCCGTGCCAACGTTCAGGATGTCGATGACGCCACGGCCTTGTTGGCCAAAGGGTTGGAAAATGCGGCGCGTCGCAACCTCTCGTTCTATGAAAAGGCACGCTTTGCTGAAGCTATCCAAGCCGCGGGTCACGAAAGCGCGACGGTGCGCCAAGTTTTGAATCTTTCTGCATCAGGCCATTCGCACCTGACGAAGGTGACGCAGAATGTCCCGTCCAGAGTCGGAGACCTGATTGGATCGGCACCCAAGTCCGGCCGGCCGAGGTGGACGGACTTGGCCGAGCTGTTCCTCGAACGAAAGCTCACCGAGAAGATCGCGCTCAATCTGCTGGCCAAAACCAGCACCTCATCGACGTCTGATGAGCGGTTGGAAGCGCTGATCAAGGAAGCAAGCAAGCGCGGAACGAAAGTATCCAGCGGTCCTCGTGAGATTACGCCGATGGACGGCGTTGTCATCAAAGCAGGCCGAGGGAGCGTGTCTCTTTCGGTGAAGAAGTCTGGCACAAGTGCCGAGTTCGCAAGCTGGCTTGAGAGCAATCTCGAGGAAATCATCAAGAGATCCTACACCGAATTTACAGATGTAAACTCGGAGGATGACAAGTGAGGAAGAGCAGAAAGGAGGAAAGGTAAACAAAGAAAACCCCCGAAACCGAAGCTTCGAGGGCTGCTGCGCAGAGCGCAATTCTTAGATTAGACACCTAGAATCTAGCAGCCAGCGAATCGCCATACAAGAGAAAACGCTTCTGAGCGAACGGGATTTCTTTGTCTGCTGACAAAGTATGGAAAAATTCAGTAGTGCTCCGTCTGGAGCGACTGAGGCAGGCATGCCTCAGCACGAGAGTGATATGTCCATCGCATGGCAGCCCTCCGGTTGGCGCAAAGCCTCAGCAGGTCTCGCTGCCGCAGAGCAGCTTGCCCAAGCCGGTGAACAGGTAGCTGTACCCAAAACACGGGCCTTCGTGGCCGTAAAGCGGGTCGGTGCATACATTGGCCTCAAGGCCGGAGACATGATGCTCCTCGACACACTCGGGGCTTTTACGCAGGCCCAGGACTGGGAGGAGGGGCAGCGCCCGATCGTCTGGGCGTCAAACGCCTATCTGATGGAGCAGACCGGGTTCTCGCTCTCCGCGCTCAAGCGCCATGCACGGCGCCTGGCAGAGATCGGCGTGATCTCCTTCCAGGACAGCCCCAACGGCAAGCGGTGGGGTCGCAGGGACGCCGAGGGGCGCATTGTCGAGGCTTACGGCTTCGATCTGTCGCCGCTGTCGGCGCGTGTCGAAGAGTTCGAGGAACTGCATGCCGATTTGCAGGCCGAGCGCGAACTCTGTCAGCGCCTGAAGCGCCAGATCACGGTGGCACGCCGTATGATCCGCGCTCGGATCGAAGCCGCCGTCAGCAGCGCGCTGCGAGGGCCCTGGACGCAGTTCACGGGCCTCTTTGATGAGCTTCTGGACCGGCTTCCTCGCCGCCATGAAGCTTCAGAACAGCTCGTGCGGCTGCTAACCTGGTTCAAGGAGCTTCAGGAGCGTGTCGAGGCAGCCTATCTCAAGGCAACTCAGGTCGTTGAGCCTGTGGAAAACACGCCTGAAACCATGGGACAAGTTTCTGAGAAGACTCAAAAAATGAACCCCAGGGAGGTCATTTCTGACCCTCATATACTAACTACAAACCAACTTAATCCTGTAACCTGTAATTCCTCAGAAACTGAGGAAGTCGCGACCGTGGTGCCGAATGCTCAACCCGAAGACCAGGTTGATAGGGAGCTGGAAGAATGGGTGGCCGAAGTGCGCAAGAAGCGTGCGGCGCTGGATCTGCCTACTGTCATGCAAGCCTGTCCTGAATTCGCGTCCTGGGCCCGCAATATGGGCGGGTTCCTGAAGGATTGGGGCGATTTGCACCGGGTTGCTGGTCAACTCAGGCCGATGATCGGGGTGTCCGAGCATGCTTGGAACGTAGCGCAAGACCGGCTGGGCAAACAGGTGGCGACAGCGGCGCTGGCGCTTGTCTTTGAGAAGCATTGCGCGGGCGAAGTGTCCTCACCGGGTGGCTATCTGCGTGGCATGGTCGAAAAGGCCGGGGCAGGGGAGCTGCATCTCGAGCGCAGCTTCTATGGCAGGCTCAGCGGGCTGGCGGCATGATGGGGCAGGGGGTCAGAGACCGGCGGCCTTGGTCAGGTTCACGCGGAACCGGTCCCGGCGGCGCTGGTAGCGGCGGGTCATTTCGGCGGAGGCGTGACCGAGCTGTTTCTGGACGTAGCGTTCGTCGACTTCTGCGGAAGTGGCGAGGCCAGCACGCAGCGAGTGCCCAGAGAACAGCGCGAGACGGTCTTTCTCGGGTAGGTCGGACCGGATGCCGGCATCCAGGACCGTGCGCTTGATCAGCCGGGCCACATGTTTGTTGTTCAGTCTGTTCTCCAAGGCCTTCTTGCCATCACGGGAAGTGCCAACAAAGACTGGGCCGAAGTCGATCTTCGCGAAGTGCAGCCATTGCTCGAGTGCATGTACAGGGCAGGTCTGATCCTTGGATCCGCGCCCGATCTCGACCTCGCGCCAGCCAGTCTTGGCATTGAGGGTCAGGAGGGCGCCCTGATCGAAGATCTCGATCCAGCCGCCGGAATCCGGTGTGTCGTCCTTGTGCACATCAATACTGACGATTTCCGAGCGGCGCAGACCCCCGGCGTAGCCGAGCAAGAGGATGGCCCGGTCCCGCAGCCCGCGCAGATCGAAAGGAAGAGTGGCCACCATCGCGAGGATGTCCTCGGCCAGGATGGCTTCCTTCTGGACCGGTGGGCGCGCGTGCTTTCGCTTGATCCCGGCCAGCACCGTGGCGATGTGCCGGTTCTTGCGATCGAGGGTGAACCCCCGCTGCGCGTAGTTCCAGGCGAGGCCTGACAGGCGGCGGTCTATCGTGCGGACTGACAAGGCAGGGGAGGGGCCCGATCCGGACGCCAGGTCGGCAAGATAGAGCCCGATCATCTCTGGAGAGGGCGGCAGCGGTTCCGTACCCTTCATCCGGCACCAGCGCGCGAAATGCGCCCAGTCCTTTGCATAAGCTGTCAGCGTGTTATCCGATGCAGCGGCGCGCGCATAGTCTCGGGCCGTGTCGACCAGGCGGTCAAGCGTGCCGGAGCCAGCGACATGGGACGGCAAAGTAATGCCATCGCTTTCCTCTTGATCTCTGTCGTCGATGCGAGCATCATCCAGCTCATCAGAGGGCGTTGACGTCGATTTCTCGGTCTCTGAGGCCATTTTCCTGATAATCCAGCGATGAAATTGAACTTTTCCCTAGCATATCTTTTTATGTCCGATAAGGCAAACTTATTGGACATAAGTGAAAGACGCAAGGTGGGGCGGTTAGATTGCTATTTTCTGGCAGAAAGCGCCGCGCAAGTGTAGGCTTCAGGCATGACTTTTGCCCGGCCGGACCCCATCAGCGACCTCGACACGTTACCCCGGATGCCCGCCTGGGTCACATCTGCACGCGCTGAAACCATTGAAGATGTTGCGTTTTTGTCGGGCGCTGCGTTGAACCACCTGCATGTTGTGCTAGGACGCGCGGAGGTGACGCAAGCCTTGTTGAGGGCGCGGTTGGCGTTGCGCGCTGCGGGGGCTTGTATCGCGTTCTCTGGGCGGCCGGAGCGGGCAGGGGAGCTGCGCGACGCGGTGCACCTGCTGCGACCCGGCGATCTGCCCGGACCGGCGGGCGAAACCTGCCTGGCCTGGCGGCGCGCGGTGGAGCGGCCGATGTCGATCAAAGCTCTGGGCCGGGCGTTGCCGACCCTCGAGCCGGGCCCGATCGCAACCTGGCTCGACGCGGGGAAAGGCGGGCCGGTGACCCGTGCCGCAATGGTGTTGGAGGCTGTGCTGCGCGAGGCGCCGCGCGCAGACGTAGCAGGGCTGATCCTCGCGGATGCGGCCCTCGCGCAGGCGCTTGGTTGGGACCGTCTCGTGCCGCTGCTGGCCCCGGGCCTGAAGCGCGCCGACCTGCGCAAGCAAGGCGATGACCTTTGCTTGGCCTGTCATCGGGCGCTCATCTTTGCGGCGGTCGAGGCAGTGCGCCTTGCCGCCGATCTCGCGCGTCGGGCGGCGCATCTGAACGCCGTCGCGCCGAAGCTTCGGGCCAAGGGCGCTGGCGAGGCCGTCGAGATGTTCCTGACCCGCGACGCTGTCGCACCGTCGACTTTGCCTTTGCCGGATCGCGCCGCGCGGCGGCTCTGCGACCGGCTGGTCGATCTTGGCGCGGTCCGCGAGCTGACCGGGCGCGACACGTTCCGGCTCTACGGGGTGTAGGGATGGCGAAGGATCGTTCCGACCTCGATCTTGACCGCGAACTCGCCGACCTGCCGCCGGAGCTGCGCTGGCGCGAATGGATGCGGCGGATCGAGGCGGTGCTCTTTGCCTCTGCCTCGCCGGTCCCGCGCGAGGATCTGGCCCGAGTGGTGGGGCAGGGGGCCACGGTCGATCTGCTGGTCGAGGATCTGGCCGCCGATCTGGAGGGGCGGGCGTTCGAGATCGCCCCAGTCGCCGGCGGCTGGATGTTTCGGACGCGAGCCGCCTATGCGCCCGCGATCCGCGCGGCTGCGGATGTCGGGGATCAGTTGCTGGACCTGAGCGAATTCGACATCGCGGTCCTGGCGGCCGTCGCCTATCACCAGCCGATCACCCGCGATGGCCTCAAAGACATCTTCGGCAAGGAAATCAGCCGCGAGCTGATCGGGCGGCTGCATGCGCGTGGCCTGATCGGGACCGGGCCAAGGTCGCCTCGGCGCGGGGCGCCCTATACATTCGTGACGACCGAGCAGTTACTTGTCGCGTTCGGGTTGGATAGCCTCCGCGATCTTCCCGATCGGGAGCAGCTGGTGGATGCCGGGGTTGTGGGCGAAGCACCACAAGTCGATTTCGGATAGCGAGTTGCCGATCTTGTTGGGCGCTAAGGATCTGAGAGAGCACTGTTTTACCTCACCATGGTTTCGAATCTTGCCGATCTACGTTGCCGATGCTTGGCGCAAACTCGGTCGTTCTGGTTATCGTTTCATCTGCAGCGCAACGATTCATGTGGGACACCAGAAATATTCACAATTTCAAGGTGATAATCGTTTCGTGCTTTTGACGAAGTTGGCTTTTGCTTCCTGACGCCTGAATCGTTGCAAAATCCGCGCAACGAAAACTTGCGCCTGGGAAAAGTGTAGGTGTATCAATATCCTAATCGTTTCACGCTTGCAGGATATCGTTTCATGGCCCTGTCGGATCAAGACATTCTCGACTTTGTCGGTGAGAACCCGGGTGCTGGACGCGATGCCATCCGGAAGGGCATTGCAAGGGATGTGAGCGAAACCACCGTATGGCGTCTCTTGAAGCGCATGGTGGATGAGGGGCGCCTCGAAGTATCCGGCAAGGGCAGGGCGACAGGATACAGAATTGCCGGGGGCGCGGTCGTCCGGGCGCATTTGTCGACGCCATATAACCGGCGAGCGCCGGTATCCTATCGACCGGAGTTTCTCGACGCCTACGTCCCAGAAAAGACCTGGTACCTGTCTGCACCAGACCGCGAAAGACTGTTGGAGGCCGGCCGTCCGCAGGGCGGCGCAATTCCTGCCGGAACATACGCGCGCCGGATCCTTGAACAGCTTCTGGTTGATCTTAGCTGGGCATCATCCAGGATGGAGGGCAACACCTACGATATTCTGCAGACCGAGCGACTGATCAGGTTTGGCGAAGAAGCTGCGGGAAAGGATCGAAAAGAAGCCTTGATGATCCTCAACCATAAGGAAGCCATCCAGTATGTCGTCGACAATCTCGATGAGATAGGGCTTCGGCGTCCCGATCTGTTCGCGATTCATGCGCTGCTCTCAGACGGACTCCTGGCGGATCCGGCAATGTCGGGCCGATTGCGAGCGATGCCGGTCGGGATCTCGCACTCGAGCTATCGACCGCTCGACGATGCGGTCACGATCGCAGAGGAGTTCGACATCCTGCTCCACAAGGCTGCGCAGATCACCGATCCGTTCGAGCAGTCCTTTTTCCTCTTGGTGCACATTCCGTACCTCCAGGCCTTTGCCGACGTTAACAAGCGAACTTCGCGCGTGGCCTCGAACATCCCACTTCTAAAGTCGGATCTTGCGCCGATGTCGTTCACGACTATGGACGACAGCGACTATATCGATGGGCTCATCGGGGTTTATGAATTGAACAATGTCGCGCTGCTGCGTGAGGTCTACATGGACGCGTACTTGGCGTCTGCGGAGAAATACCGAATTCTTCGCGCTGAGGTGGAGAGCCCGGAAAAGGCTGCGCTTGCATATCGGGAATTCGTTCGCGCTGCGGTCCGGCGTTGCGTTCTCGAATTCAAGGAGTTCCGAAACGATGCGGTTGATGAGATGGCTTTGGCTGCTGGCGTGCCCGACGCTGATCGAGCGGATGTTGTCGCTTACGTTCGTGAGCAGATCGCTGGGCTCCATGAAGGCAACGTAATCCGCTATCGGCTGAAACCAGACGACCTGAAAGGAGTGAACCTGCGCTAGATCGTTGATCGAACCGGACCGAAGAACGTCTACGCATCAAAAGCGCATTCAATCATTGCGATAGTCGTTGCAATGATGGGCATCCAAAATAGTGTGGTTCGGAGAGGGTTCCGATAATGTCTTCAATAATCAAGTTTTTCCGAATTACATTCTTTCTCGTCCTGTATTTTTTCTTATGCATGGTCGTGGTGACCACAATGCTTCAGGCTTGGCCGATTGGCGGCCAGATGTTGTTTGCATTTAGTGTTCCCGTCATTCTGGTCTGGTGGCAAGAAAAACGGAGATCGCGGAAAGTCGCCGCAAAGGCGCAAGCTGAGGGGAGTTCTGAAAACCTACCCCCCCGACCTGAGCAGGTGCCGCGCCCAAGTGCCTACGACAAGCGTATCGAGCGTGAGCGCGAACGAACTCGCGAAGCCAACGCGTCCAAAGAGCCGGCTGCCGTTCAGGCTTATTCCCCACCAAAGCAGGACTACGCTGAAATCGTTCGGGCTGGAAAGTCTGCGGCGCCGGCACTTGCAGCGGCCGCAGAACGAAACCAGGCCTCGCGAGTGGCATCGAGCGCATCGGCCCGATCATCGAAAAGCGGGTGGGTCCCGTCTAATGAAACAGCTAGCGTCGCCGGCCGCAACATCGGCGGGATGGTCTATGTCGGCACGCCTCCCTTGCTGAACACCTACGGGTATCGTGACAAGTGCCGAGCGTATATCGATCCATCCCTGTCCGTCGCGCGCTCTGGAGCCGACAAAGCTGGTGAAGGTATGCCCTACTGGCCAGGGTACTCGGATATCTCACCTCAGTGCCGGGCAACGTACCTCGACTGGCTGGCCAGCGGGCGCAACGACGCCTCTTACAACCCTGGCTACATGTTCCTGTACTTCTACGGTTTGGAGCGTCGCTGCTTTGTGGATCAATCGGACGAAGAAATCGCCGAAATCGTCGACGAGGTTCGGCGGCTGCAGTCACTTTACTCTGACAACCACTCGGTCAAGCGCTATCTGGGCGAGTTTCTTGACTTTGTAATGCTCTTCGAAACTGACATTAGTGCCATCGAGCCTATCTTTGAGCGGCAAGGTTGGGACTTGCCGCTGACCTTGAAATACGCAATCGGAGCTCGGATCGACAAAGGCGAGAACTTGACAGCTGACTGGTTGCTGAGTTGGTTCATCTGCCATCCGGAAACAAATCTGAGAACTCCCGCGACGCGGTGCCGTGACGAGTTCGTCGCTCTCTTCCGCATGCGATTTGATCAACGATTTCCGGACGGACTTAAAGTTACCAAGCCTAGGAAGAAGCTCACGGCGTCCTATCGGGCCGCCTCCAGCGAGTTTCAGGGGTCTGCCAACCCAACCGTGGACGGCAAGCCGGTCCCGGATATTTCCGGCCTGCGCAAACCGGTAGAGATTGCCCAGGAGTTGGCTGACGAGGTGATGAACGATCTCGACAAGCTCAGTCGCTTCTTGGGCCGAAATCCTGATGGTCGCGGAAGCGTTGAAGCGCATGCCTTGCTGCCTTCTGAACTGTGGGATGCCTTCCCATCAGAGGAAATGGACCGCTTGAAATCCTGGGCAAGCGATATCGTCGATCGAGGGGGATTGGTGCCGCTTAAGGAGGTGATCAGACGTCTGGAGGGAGAAACGAACGAGAAAATCGGGAAACGGCAGATGACAGGAGCGGCCGACGCGCTCGCGCGCCTCGGTTTCGGTCTGGCGCCCGACCCTCGGTTTGCTCTCCGGTCGCCCAAGGCGGAGGAGCCCGTTGTGCTTTTTAGTCTGGGTGAACCCATCGAAAGACTGGAGGAAGTTTCCGACAGCTATCGAAGCGCCTTGATCGAACTGGCACTTGGGTCGTTCGTCGCCCATGCGGATGGTCGCATCGCGGAGCCTGAACGCAGGGCGTTGGAAGATCAGGTTTCTGCCGCGACCCTCAGCGATCAGGAACGCCGCAGGCTGCGTGCAAACCTTGAATGGTTCCTTGCGGTGCCACCGGACATGGCGCTTCTTCGACGGAAACTGAAGGAGGTGGGCCAAGACAACCAGGCCGCCATGCGGGCAGCGCTGGTTGGTGCAGCACATGCCGATGGCATTATTCACTCCGACGAAGTCGCAAGCATCGAAAAAATCTACAAGGCTTTGGGCCTCGATTCTGCGCTTGCCTACTCGGATCTGCATGCTGGCGAAGTCGGGGATGGTCCTCGCACTGTTCGTGCCTCGCAACCGGGTCGCCCGGGCGAAGCGATACCCGATCTTGAAAAAGCCAGCGGACCCAAACTCGACGCGTCTCGGATCGCAGCAATCCGTTCGGACACTGAGCGCGTGTCGTCCGTCCTCGGTCAGATTTTCGATGTCGAAGAGGAAGAGAGTGGTGCGTCTGGGCCCGCCAGCCAAAGTCAGCTGGCGGGGCTTGACCCGAAACACGGCGCCCTTGTCCTCGAACTGGTTTCTCGGGAGCATTGGTCTGACACGGAGTTCGAGACGATCTGCGCGTCGCATGGCTTGATGGCGTCCGGGGCACTGGAAGTTGTGAATGAATGGGCTTTTGAGACCTACGATGAAGCGCTTCTCGACGAGTATGATGGATATGACGTGTCCCCGGAGATTGCGGAGGCGGTAAAAGAAAAGATGAGTGCGGAGGGCAGGGATGTCTAAGTTGAAACCACGTGAACGCGATGCAATCGTACAGGCGCTTCGGGCCGGGGTCGTGCCCAAGCTAGGTTTGCGCCATATTCAGGTCGGCCGCGTCCGGGAGATTGAAGAGCTCGTTAAGGACATGGACCGGATATCCGATGGCGGATCGGCAATCAGGTTCATTATCGGAGAATACGGATCGGGCAAGACGTTCTTCATGAACCTGATCCGCCTCGTCGCCTTGGAGAAAGGCCTGGTCGTGATGTTCGCGGATCTGGCGCCAGATCGCCGCATTCACGCGACCGGCGGACAAGCTCGGGGGCTGTATGCTGAGATGGCCCGAAACCTCTCGACGCGGACAAAGCCCGATGGCGGGGCATTGGCCAGCGTGGTGGAACGGTTTGTCAGCCAGGCTCACCGAGATGCTGAAGAACGGGATTTGCCCACGGGGACCGTCATTCGTGAACGCCTTGGCCACTTTGAAGAACTTACCGGAGGGTTTGAGTTCGCCGAAGTCATCCGTCGATATTGGGAAGGCCATGAGACCGGCGACGACGAGCTGAAATCCGCAGCCCTGAGATGGCTGCGCGGCGAGTTCGCGACACGCACCGACGCGCGCAAAGCACTTGGTGTGCGAACGATCATCGACGACGCCAGTGTCTATGACCATCTGAAGCTGATGTCGGCATTCGTGTGCGAGGCCGGGTATAAAGGATTGCTGGTCGGCCTCGACGAGATGGTGAACCTCTACAAGCTCACCTCGTCGCAGGCCCGCAATGCAAACTACGAACAGATCCTCCGGATCCTGAACGATGTGCTGCAGGGTAGCGCCGAGAACCTCGGATTCCTTATGGGTGGAACCCCGGAGTTTCTGATGAACACCCGTCGAGGGCTCTATAGCTACGAAGCCCTTCAATCGCGTTTGGCCGAGAACACCTTCGCGCGGGACGGATTGGTCGACCTTTCAGGACCGGTTGTCCGGCTGGCCAGCCTGACCCCTGAAGATCTCTTCGTTCTTCTGGCCAATGTGCGCCGGATCATGCAGGACGATGCCGGTGCTCTGCCGGACGACGCGCTCGAGGCCTTCATGGCGCATTGTTCGGACCGGATCGGTGAAGCATACTTCCGCACCCCGCGCAATACGGTGACGGCATTCGTGAACCTGCTTTCCGTGCTTGAGCAAAACCCCGGTGTCGAGTGGAGCGATCTGATCGAAAAGATCGAGGTCTCCGAAGACCTCGGCGAAGACATGAACGAAGTAGACGAGTCGACTGGTGCCCAAGACCCCGGTGACGATGATCTGATCAGCTTCAAGCTCTGACGCCGATGAGCAGTGCGTTCGACAAACTGGCGAGGCCTGTGCAGAAATGGATACGCCAGAAAGGTTGGCGCGAACTTCGCGACATCCAGGCGCGATCCATCCGGACGATCTGCGAAACCAATGCCGATTTAATCGTTGCAGCTTCTACGGCGGGCGGAAAGACCGAGGCGGCGTTCCTGCCGTTGATTTCACAGGTGCTTGACGAGCCGTCGGGCGGCACCGGTTTCGACCTGCTCTACATCGGTCCGCTGAAAGCTCTGATCACGGACCAGGCCATGCGGCTGGAGGGCATCTGCCAGGAAGCAGAGCTTCCGGTTGTTCCCTGGCACGGGGATGTCTCGCAATCGATCAAGACGCGCGCGTTGAAATCTCCAAAAGGGATCCTGCTGATAACCCCAGAGTCTCTTGAGGCGCTTTTCATTCGTCGCGGTTTGGAAATTGCCCGCCTGTTTGGGGCCACGCAGGCGGTCGTGATCGACGAGTTGCACACGGTTCTTGATAGCGAACGCGGGGTCCAGCTTCGTTCACTGCTCACACGGCTCGAGCTCGCGATAAAGCGCCCAATCCGTCGAATAGGTCTGTCAGCTACCCTGGGCGACATGGACCTCGCCAAGGCCTATCTGCGCCCTGACGCAGCAAGCTCTGTCCAGCTAATCGAAGCAGATGGCGGCGAGGCTGAATTGAGGCTTCAGCTTCGGGGCTACCTCTCAGGCGATGAAGATGAAGACAGTCCATCCGCAACGGACGCCATAGCAGCCCATCTCTTCAAACACCTTCGAGGTAGCGACAACTTGGTCTTCGCCGGAGCGCGCCAACGGGTCGAGATTTACGCAGATCGGTTGCGGGAGCTTTGCGAACGGGAGCACCTGCCGCAGGAATTCTATCCTCACCACGCGAGCCTCTCCCGAGAACACCGTGACTTCGTTGAGCGGCGCTTGAAGGACCCTGCGAAACCGACGACCGCCGTTTGCACGTCGACGCTCGAGCTGGGAATCGACATCGGCGACGTGACCTGCGTGGCTCAAATCGGTGCGCCATTCAGCGTCGCGGCGTTGCGACAACGGCTTGGCCGATCAGGCCGCCGTGAAGGACAGCCGGCCATTCTCAGGCAGTACGCTGTCGAAGCCAAGTTGACGCCGGAGAGCAGTTTCGTGGATCGTCTTCGCCTCGGCCTGATCAGGTCCATCGCGATGATAGACCTGCTGCTGGAAGGCTGGTGCGAACCTCCAAAACCCCAAGCACTTCATCTCTCGACGCTCGTTCATCAGATACTGTCAGTCATAGCGCAGCGCGGCGGTGCGTCTGCAAGCGTGGTCTACAACGTACTCTGCCGCGAAGGCCCCTTTCGGAAGGTTGCAACCGAAGTCTTCGCAGATGTGTTGCGTGCAATCGGCCACCCAGAAACCGGCTTGATCGAACAGGCCGGCAGCGGGCTGCTACTTTTAGGACCCGCGGGCGAAAAGCTGGTCGAGCATTACAGCTTCTATGCGGTGTTCCAGACGCCTGAGGAGTTCCGGTTGGTCGCAGAGGGGCGGGATCTTGGAACCTTGCCAATCGACAATGTTCTTGCTCCTGGGATGCTGCTGATTTTTTCTGGGCGGCGTTGGGTAGTTCAAGAAATCCATGATCGTGAAAAGGTCATCGTCGTCAAACCCGCAAAGGCTGGTGTGCCGCCCGTCTTCGGCGGCGATGCTGGGGACATTCATGACAAAGTGATCGACCGAATGTTCGCCGTGCTCGAGGGGGATTCCAGCCCGGCTTACATGGATACAGTCTCTTTGATGATGCTCGAGGAAGCGCGTGCTCACTATGAACAGCTGGGGTTTAGGGCCAAAAACATACACACCATTGGCGAGCATACATCAGTCATTGCGACGCGGGTCGGTACGGTGAAGACTTCAACCCTCGCGCTAGCACTGAGAAGTGAGGGGTTTTCGGTCGAACTGCATGACGGGTTTCTGATGGTGGAGGCCGGGGACGAAACCCCCGATCTTCAAGCGGTACTAGCGCACATTCGATCTGGCGAACCTGTCGATCTGTTCGCTGGAGCTGGGAATTTAATGTCGGAGAAGTTTCATCCATACCTGTCGCAGCCCCTCTTGGAGTTGGATGCAATTTCTTCCAAGCTTGCGCCCGATACTCTTACCGCGATGGTCGGTAGAATCGTCCCAGCATAATATGTGCGGCAATCCTCGTTGACTGTTTTCATCGTTCCTAGGGCTAGTGATTGCTTTGTCTGCGCCAAGAAAGGACGGCATCTTCCGTTCCCGCAACTGGTGCCGCGTTACTCCAACGATCCCAGAAATTGACTGTCGCGCTATTGGGCTTGAAGCGCGGCTCGGACACCACAACTCGCGTCGGAAGCAAGCTCGCATCGCCGACCACCAATGCCTCACCGATGTCGAGGACCGGTAGAAGATCACCAAACCCGCCGAGGCTGTCAGGCAGCAACCGTTTGATCACGGATTGATCGTCGCCGTTGGTCAGCCGCATCGCAATGACATTGTTGCACTGGCTCAGAACGGTGCGGTTCACTTCGGATGGTCTTTGGCTGATAACCACTAGTCCAACACCGTATTTCCTGCCTTCTTTGGCGATCCTCTCGAAAATCCCGACCGAGATCTCATCGGCTGACTCTGACGATGCACGCTCCGGGATATACAGATGTGCCTCATCGCAGAACAATGCGATGGGATGACGGTTGTCTGGTGGCGTCCACTGGCTGACTGTGAATATCAGCCGAGCAATCAAGCTGACCATGAGCGGCAGGATGTCGGACGGTACTTCCGAGAAATTGATGATCTTGATCCCACCCTTGCCATCAGCTTGCGATCCGCGCCCGCCTATCAGGAAATGCGTTACCTCCGACAGCCAGGCCATATCCATACAGGCCGCTGGCGGCTGAAATATGAACCCAAGCCTGCGATCATTCCGTTTGGCTTCAAATCGCGCGATTAAGCGGCTGAGCTTGTCGAAGTATGGTCCTTGCTTTTCCTTGTTGTTAGCACCCGGAACCATTTGTTCGTTCAAGTCAGATAGTTGCTTGTGGACACCGTCGATATCGAAAGGCACGGGGCTATCGATAGTGAAATTTGCAAGAATGTCGGCGTGTTTTCCCGGATCAAGCATTGCACGCTTCGCATCGGTGATACAGCGCGTCATGAGCATGGCTTGGTTCGGAGCGTTCTGATCGGACCGATCGACAAACAAAGCGACCAATGCCTCATAGCCGAGAAGCCAGAACGGTAGATGCAGAACACCGTCGGCCAGTCGGCGATCGTGGCCAATGTCCCCCGGCCCAGCGATGCGTAGATGCCGAAAC
Organism: Primorskyibacter flagellatus; assembly: GCF_014638275.1. Lineage (GTDB taxonomy): Bacteria > Pseudomonadota > Alphaproteobacteria > Rhodobacterales > Rhodobacteraceae > Pseudooceanicola > Pseudooceanicola flagellatus_A. The sequence continues at coordinate 56,016 of NZ_BMFJ01000006.1, read as the reverse complement.
TCGTCGCTATCGAGGGTCTGGTACTCACCATGGATATCGAACAAGATTACGTTGGCTTGTGGAAGACCGGCAATCTGGTCTAGGAGCCGCGCAGTTGTGTACGATTTGCCGCTGCCAGTGCTACCGACCACGATGGCATGACGTTGGAACAGACGGTTGCCGTTCAAGAAGGCCCGCGCGTCCTCGTCCAATGCATAGCGACCAAGATCAAGCTGCGGGCCGTCGCCGGAAACCTGCGAAATGACCTGCATGAAGTCTGTCAAGCGCTGACCTTCCAAGGAAAAGCAATCCGCATCGATTTCGGGCACAGTCTCTAGGGTGCGCTTAAAGACGTTCTCTTTCAGTCCCTCTTTGTCTACGAGTGTTCCAATCAGAGCGACCCGAACAAGGTTGTTTTCGGGGAGCGCGGCTTCCGGATCCTCCTCAGCCCCATCTATTGCAGTTTCGTCACCTGCCTTGCGTGTGATGCGCGAAACTATCCCGATTAAGTGCTGCCCAGCTTTCGAGCTTCTGATCGCGGTCAACCGATTGACCTGAATCCGTTTAAGGCGTTCAAGTTCATCGACTCGCACCGTCACAGTGGCAGTATCGACGGCGATAATTCTGCCGAGACTTTCATCATCGTTGAAATCAAGTATGCCCAACTCTTCCTCCTAAAACCCAATCAATTCGTTCAATGCAGGCAACTCCCAATATTTGCCTCCGGTAACAACAATACCGTCTGGGTTGTCACGGTTGTAAACCATTGTCCCGTCATCGTGGTTCTCGAGCGCAAGGTAGTGACGCCCGGCGTTGTTCTTGAGAAAATCCTTGGCTTCGGGCGTTAAAGTGCGCGCTACGACAAGGATGGGAACGTCATGCACATGACAACGCGTCATCAGCTTCGGATGGATATGGCCGTCGCGGAACCCGTATCCTATGCAAATGAACGCGGTCGCGGCACTCAACACACGATCAGCGCCCTGTATCGCGCTCCGAAAGGGCTCGTCGTGCGTCCGCTGATATTTGCTTACACCTGGCGTGACAATCAGCGGCACCAAACCATCGGGCAACTCGCTCGTCATCGGCAGCGACATCACACCCCCATGCGGGTCTGAAAACCAATCAAGAGACCCGTGGACTTTCCAGACTGTGACCGTCCGCGCCAAATTGGCCCCTTGTTTGAAAATCAGATTCTCTGCCCCATCGGCCCGTCGCAGATAGCCCGGAAGGAATCCTGTGTGGTGGATATAGCCGCCTGAATCGGCTGCATACTCTGCAACGCGGTCGTAGTTTGTTGTTACGACATGGATATTGCGGTTTGTACTTCGGAATAACCCTGTGAATAGGGTGCGGAGCGGAAAAATGGTCTCGGTCTTTATAGCTGATTTGAGCAGGCTATAATCGCCCTGAGCGATGAAGTCCCAGGTACTTCGGACAATCTTGACAACCAAGGAGTCGGGTAGAGGCTTGTTTTCTAGTGCTGCTTCTAAATGATCTCCAGCGGCCAAGGCTGTTCTAACAAGTGTCCAGGCATCGACTTCCGGTCCATCGTCGGCCTGTACATTATCGCGGAGCCAAACGGCCAAATCCCCCATGCCACGAATGCCATGCGGTATCGAGGCCCCGCTGCCCAAGACTATCACTGGGCTATGCTGTGCACAGTTTTGGCACTGCTTTGCGAGTTCTTCTAGTTCCAAAGCTATTTTGCCTCACTTCTTGTACTTTGGCTTAGTTTGTCTGTGCCCGAAAACGATTTGGTCCAAATTTTCGCTCTTACGATACCCCCGGTAGCACTTTTTTGTCACAGCAAGTTTTCGCTGTCGTCGCAAGGTGGGTGCGTCGGGAATCTGGCAAGTGACATGGATCCGAAAATGCCTGCTCCAGCTATGATCCATGCATCAACATACGCCCTCTGGCATCTTTGACGGCTGTTCACCATCCTTCCTTAGCGGCCAACGCACTTCTCCCTTTGTCTGAGTTGCATGACATGCTGGTCGCAGCTGTCGTCCCGTCCACAAAGGTTGTCGCCGATCTTTTTCCCCTGTCCCTGCGGGCCATTCCTCGCGGATCAAAAAGACCGGCGCCTGCCCCTCTCCGCTGCGCTTCGCCTTCGGTGTGGCCGGGCCTTGGCCAGCTGCAAGGTGACCATCATTGCAACGCAAACAAGGAGAAGAGCAATGACCACGAACTGCATCAAATTCACCAGCGCCGACATCGAAACCGCCAAGGGCACAGGCTCCATCTCGACCCTGACCTTCGACCTCGACATCACGGTCGAGCCCGTCGCGAGCACGAACCCTATGGCCCCCACGCACCGCGTCCTCGGCCGCTCCCCGCGCGGCAAGCTGGTCGAGTGTGGCGGCATCTGGAAGAAGCAGAACAAGGAGACCGGCGCGGACTACTACACGCTGACCATCCGCGACCACGGCTTCAACGCCAACCTCGGCAAAGCCGCGAACCAGGACGATCTGTCCCTGCAGGCCGTCATCCCCTGGGGGCCGAAAGACGCCGCGTAAGCCAAAGGCCAGACCGCTTCGGCGGTCTGGCTATCTCTCGTTCTTGGGTGCGTCTGATGGGCGGGCCCAAATGCCGATGTTCGAAGAACGCGGCATATTTCGGAAGCGGACGCAGAGGCGGGTCGTCAGACCGGATAGGTCGCGGACGCGGCTTCGATCCTTCTGTTCAGTGGCAACGTGCATCGCGCGAACCCGAGTCGGAACAGAATTTCCGCAGGGAGAGCTGGCAGCCAGCTGAGCGAGGCAAGCGAACTTCTTCTCTCATTCGACCAACCCGCGCCTGGGTCGTGTTGGCGAAGCTGCCAGGGCGCCGAACTCACCCTGTGCCGCGAGGGTGTAAACCGCAGATCAACGTCATGCGTCCGGGGGGCAATGTCTCACGTCAGGGTCACTGCCGCGCGCCTTTCCGTCGACCTGTTGGCCTTAGAGATCGCTAGCCCGGGGTCGAGCGGTCGGCAACGCCGGGGACAGGTTTCTGGGCGGCTGGCGCCTTGAGCGCTGCGGGGCATCGCTCACAACAAACCTGCCCCCGGCGTGCTCCATTTCATTCCGCCCCGTGCCGGGTGCAGCCCGCTCTCATGCCCCCGGTCTTTTCCACGATCCGTCCAACGACGATCAACGGAAAGGATCACACCATGACACTCGAACAATCCATCGACCTCGCCGAACTGCAAGCCGACATGGCCTTCGATGCCTACCTCGCCGCCTTCGATGAAGATGCCCATCCCGAGACTCTCGACGGCCTCGAGACCGAGGCGCTGATCGCCCGCAGCCGCTACGACGACCTGCGCTCTCAGGGACTGGGTCACTGACCCAGACACCCCTGCGGGTCTTCGGATCCGCAGGGGTCTGACGCTGATACTTACCAACATTTTGTCGCCCTAAACGGGTGTGACCTGCGCCATCCCGCGCGGGCCGATTTCGTGTTCCTGGCGCCCAATCCGTGGCCGGCTCGGGCGCTCGATATGTGCGCTTTCACGCGCTGCTCGGGCACCAGTTTCCGCAGTCTCTTTCCGAGCAACCTCTGTCTGTCGATGAGGAGAGCGCCCATTCAGCGCCTCGCTGTGCAGGGTTTTGAAGACGCCGCCAAGCCATGCAAAAAGTTAAAACATGCAAAACGTAATATTGTGTAATGTGATGTATTGATGTATAAGCGAAGGAGAAAAGAAAGACGTTGGCAGGATATGGCCAATGTTTGCACATTTTGTCCGAGGGGTCTGACCCGTGCCGAGGCCAGCGAAAAACCTTAAGTTCGAACAGCGCATCGAAGTTGCGCGGCGCTTTGCGGCGGGCGAGAGCGCGAAGGAGCTGGCGGCGGCGTTTGGCATCTCTCCGCGCCACGTAAACCGGCTCGCGAAAGAGGAGGCGGGCGAGGGCATCGCGGTGCGCGATCCAAGCGAGACGGTGGCCTTCCGGGTCAGTCAGTCTGAGCTTGCAGCGTTCGATGCCGAGTGGCGCGAACGGGGCTATGCCAGCCGGTCGCAGGCGCTCAACGCGGTGCTGCGCGGACGGTGCGGTTTCCTCGATGTACCCCGTGATCTGATCGCGGAGTTCTGTGCCGCGTGGCGTCAGGCGAAGGATGTGAGCGACGCCGGACTGGTGCTCGCCAAGGCGGTCCATCGCGGTCGGCTCGAGGTCTCTGAGGCGGACCGTGCAGTGCTGATCGAACTCCTTGATCTGGCGCAGTCCATGAGCCGTGAGATGGGCCGGATGAAGGATGCGGCGCGGGCGCTGCGTCATCAGGAATGGCCGCAAAGGGAAGAAGGGCAGGGGGCGGATGGCGCGGTTCTGGAGAGCACCCCGCGCGAGACCGTGACAGGTTTGAGGCTCGTCAGGAATGGCTGATCCGCTCGCTCTCTATGCCTCGGTCATGGGCCGGCTCTGGGAGGATGAGCGCATCCGGGGCCAGGCCGCGGCGCGGATCGACGCGCGGCTGGCGGGGCGTCGACAGGGTCGGAGTTTCTCGCGCGTGGGGTCCTTGTCGGCGCGTAACGCGCTGAAGGCGGCGACGGGGCAAAGCCGGGCGGCGGTGTTCAAACGGATCCGGGCCGGAGGCTGCAAGACGCGTGCTTCGCTCGGGGCGCAGCTCTCCTACATCAATGACAAGGCGGTCTACACCTACTCGACGATGACCAACGCGCTGACCGATGCGGCGGTGCTCAGCGAGGAGCAGAAAGAGGACATCATCGAGGACTGGGCCGGGACCTGGCGCGGCTCGACCAAGCTCGGGTTTACCTCGCACATGCTGCTGTCCTTCCCGACCGACGTGACGGTCGACCAGGTGCGCGACATCGCCATGGACTGGACGGAGCATTTCTTCGAGAGCGGCGAATATGGCGACCAGTGGGACTATGTGCTCGCGGTCCATGACGACCGGGCGCACAAGCACGCGCATATCATCCTGAACAATCGCGGCGTCGAGAAGGGCACCTGGTTTTCCTGCTGGGCCGAAGGCGTGATGTCGCCGCAGCTCATGCGCGAGAAGCAGGCGGAGATCGCGGAAGGCTATGGCGTCATGCTCGACGCCACCACCCGGCTCGAGCGCGGCATCTTCGAGAAGCCTGCAGGCATCGAGGAAATCTACCGCGCCAAGGAAGAGGCCCGCCTGCCGCGCGAGATTGTCATGACGGCCCAGGAATCCGCAATCGCGCAGGCACAGGTCGTGGGCTTCGCCAAGGACTACAAGAACCTCGCCGACCTGTTGGACCGGATGGACCAGCGCCACATGGCGCGCGCCGTGCGCGGCATGGCGGACGGGCTTGGTTCCGGCACGCCGTGGAACTTCACCGAAGGAGAGATAGACATGAAGGACATCAAGACCGTCGGTGACGCGATCGACTATTCCGAGCGGACGATCGAGGCGCTGAGGCTGAAAGCCGAGGAACTGGACCCGGCCGCGCGCGCCGCGTTCGAGGCCAAGGCCGCGCCGATCATCGCGGATCTGTCGCAGATGGTGCCGGATCCGGACCTGCGCGCGCGCTTTGGCAAGCAGCTTGAAGAACCCTATCCGCCGGGGGCTGGCAGCGAGGTGCTGATCGCCGCGCTGCGGTCCGGCAATGACGAGGGGCTGCGCGACGTGCTCGAGCGCGCCGAGGAGGCAGGAATGGACAGCGAGGAGTTGGTGGCCCGGATCGCGGCGGGTGGCACGCGGAACTACGGCATGGCGCAGGACTGGGTCGAGCGGGACATGAACGCGGTGCTGGCGAAGGACGGTCTCAGCGTCGAGACCGCCAATGATGACCAACTGGATGCCGCGCTGGAAAAGGTCGACGGCGTAATGGACGCGTTGATGGAAAGAGCAAAGGAGATGGGCGTCGAGATCGGTCGGACCCTCGCGGACGAAGAACAGGAGATCCTGCCGCTTATCGACGAAGACGACCGGACGCCCAATCCCTACCTGCAGGACCTCGCCGACATGTTGCGGGACGGCAAGCTCAGCGAGGAACAGGAAGAGGTGGTCGAGCGGACCCTGCAATCCGAGCTCTTCAAGGAGTTGGGCGAAGAAGGCTTGGCCGAGCTTCGCCGCGGCAACTACGAGGTGCTGGATGCGGCCCTGCCGAGCAAGCTCGACCAGATCACTGTCACGCAGGAATTCCTCGAAATGACCTTTGAGGAGACTGGCGACCAGGTGTTCACCGACCGCGCCGCCGGGTTGCAGCAGGACAAGGCGACCGAGGTCGCGCGGTTGCGCGGCCAGCAGGAGGCGCAAGAGTTGGGGCGTGATCTTGCCCGAAACAAAACACTAGACCGCGGCCTCGATGACGAGCTGGAATTCTGAGGGAGATTACCATCATGACCAAGACACTTCCCCTCTGGGCCGCACTTCTTTTCGGTGTGATCTGCGGCGCCGTCATCGGCACCATCGTCGCCGCCTTCTACCTGACCCTGGCCCTGAAAACCGGGTTTCAGAGTTTCGACATGTTGGCGCTCTGGAAGGCCGGCGCGGGCACACGCGCGGCCCATCCGGAGGCTTTCAAGGTTGGCTTCGGCGCCGTCGGCTTCGGAGCAATCGGCCTAGGCGCCCTGGCGCTCGCTTGGACCTGGAAGAAGGAGCGGGATGACTATGGCTCGGCCCACTGGCAGACAAAGGCGGAGTTGAAGAAGAACGACATGCTGCAGGCGCCGGGCAAGGGCTTTGTCTGTGGCAAGCTCGGCGCACCGAGTTCCAAGGCTGAGTTTATCTCTTCGACCACCATCCCCCATGTGATGATGGTGGCCCCGACCCGCGCCGGTAAGGGCGTCGGCTTCGTGATCCCGAACCTCCTGAGTTTCGCGGGCTCGGTCGTGGTGCTCGATGTGAAGGGCGAGAACTTCGAGAAGACCGCACGGCTCCGGGCGCTGAACGGAGACGAGATCTATCGCTTCAGCCCCTTCGACTGGGCCAACGCCACGCATCGCTACAACCCGCTTGCACGGATCGCCAAGGCCCCGAGCTTCGCGCAGCGTTTCACCGAGGTCTCGATCCTTGCCGACCTCTTCCTCGACAAGGACAACAAGACGCTCGACACCTTTTCCGAGGCAGGCAAGTCGATCTTTGTCGCGGCCTGCCTGCTGTCCATCCAACGCGGCACGCCGAACCTTGGCGAGGTGAACAAGATCGTCGCCGGGGGCGAATACAAGAATGCCCAGTACAAGACCTATGCCGACGAGGCCGAGGAAGACATCCTGCGCGAGCTCTGGACCAACGCCGCCTCGGCCTCGTCGCGGCTGCTGACCTCGAACATCCAGGCGCTGATGACTGCCGGTCTCAAGCAATGGGACAACCCGGCGGTGCGCTCGGCTACCGAGGCCAGCGACTTCGATTTCTCGACTTTCCGCAAGACCCCGCAGTCGCTCTACATCGCGGTCTCCGAGGACCACATCGCAACACTTGCCCCGCTCCTGCGCCTGATGTTCGCCGATCTCATCGCCTCGATCCGCCTGAATGAGCCGGGCCCGGACGAGCCCTGGCCGGTCATGATGATGATCGACGAATTCCAGCAGATGGGGGCCATGCCCTATCTCGAACGGGCGATTCATTCGCTGGCGAGCTATGGTGGCCGCGTCGCGATGATCGCACAGTCGCTCGCTTCGCTCGACCGGATCTATGGTCCCGAGGGCCGCGAAAGCCTCGAGAACGGGGCAGGGCTCAAGCTCTACATCACCCCGCGGGACCAGCGGACGGTGAAAGAAGTTTCCGCCGCGGTCGGTAGCACGACCCGCGAGGCGGTGACCCGGATGTATGGCCGAAACAAGGGCTTCCTTGGCGCGACCTCGACATCAGCGCGGCTGGAAGAACGGCCGCTGCTTTCCGAGACCGAAGCGCGCCTGATGGACCCTGACGAGGTCATCATCCTCGCCTCGCCGCAGCACCCGATAAAGGCGAGCCGGATCAAGTATTACGACGATCCGTTCTTCAAGGACATGCTGGCCCGCCAGGAGGGCAAGCCCTTCCCCTATCCGCCGAGTGTGCAGGGCGTGGGGCCTTGGGCGCGTGAAAGTGCGGATGAAGTCAGTCAGGATGAGCCGCGACAACCAACCGACCGCACGCCTGTCCGGGATCGCTCGCAACGCCGCGAAGCGCGCGCGATGAGCGTGATGGCGATGGAGGCCGGGCGCGGGCAACCAGAGCCGGAGACGCTCGAGCGGGAAGCCGCCGTGCCGAAGGAATGGGAGGCGGCGCTCGACCGGCAGGAGGACTTCATCGAGGAATTGTTGGGAGGGTGAGCGCCGTCGACTAGTCCCCTATTCGTCGTAGTAGAATTTCAAGTCGCGTCGCTCTTTCAACTGGGCAGGTCGGTAGGGCTTAACCTCGCCACACTGGGCGACGGCCTTGGCTCGCATGCGCTCTTCGACTGAAGGATGGAGCGGGAAGTCGTCGCCAACTGCGCGAATTCCCTTCTTCCAGCGGATGCGGAGGGGGCCAAATGCTACCAACGCGTCTTCGCGGTGCTGCAAACCCAGAGGGTCAGGGGAGCGGTTCAAGACGTTCTCGTTGATCTGGATCGACGGCACGCAGTCTTTCAATTCGTCGACCATCCAATCGAGGGCGATATCGCTCAGGCGGGACTCTGCCTCGGGATAACTTCCACCGATGTCGCTATGGCAGCCCGGGAACCAGACCTGCTTCAACCACTTCGGCTCTCGATCTTTGGTCTCAATCGCGGCCGCCTTGGATGCCCATCCGACCCTTGGAAAGTCAGCACGGTCTTCGTCGATCGCCATGGCATGACGGGCGTGTTGGACATCGGGATCAAGCCACTTGTCGTAGTTGCGCTTGTTCCAAGCCGCGAAATGACCCGTCTTGAGGATCTGCGGCCAATCCGTTGGGCGCCAAAGCTTCAGTTTGCGTTCGGGATCGTCCGAGAAATATTTGAAGTTGTCGAGCAACAGGGAACCAAGCTGCCAAAGAAGCGCAACTAGTAGTACGCCGAGTGGAACAACCAAAAGCCAAGACCACCCGAATGCAACACCTGCGGCAAAAGCCGACCCGACGCCGAACGTGACGCCCCAGACCAAGGTGCGGACAACAGCCGTTCGCAGTGACGCCACGGTGTCGAAGACCCCGATGAATGTTGGCTGAACGTTTCCCTGATTGTCTTCGCCTTCAATGGGAAAGCTCGAATACTTTTTGCGAAATCGTTTGCCGAGCTCTTCACGGTTGTTGAAGTAAGGATCTTGTCCGCGCGGTTTTCCAGCACCGTGATTATACACGAATTTTACAGCGTCCTTGGCTATCTTCCGCAATCCGGGACCGTGACGCGGGACCGGCGAACCATCCGGCATCTGCGTCGGGACACCGCAGAGGTTCATAACGTTCGCCAGTGCTCTTACTGTGTAGGCCCCGCGCGAGAACCCGAACAGCAACACACGGTCGCCGGGTTCGTAATTGGCGATGATCTGCTCGTAGCAATCGATGATGTTGTGGTCGATGCCAGTGCCGACGGCGCTTTCCAAGATCGGCTTGATCCGACCGAATAACCCGCCACTTTCTCCTGTTCCCAAGCCAGGGTCGTAAAAGGCCACTTGGTCCTTCGGGCTAATTGGTGAATCTGGACCCGGACGCATGGCTCGATACATCTTGTAAACATTCGACAGCCGTTGGTCAGGCCTGGCGCCGCCCATTTGGCCTGTTCCGTCCGAGAATATGCAGATGTTCTTTACCATTTGTCGCCCCATCCAAGAACACGAAGTACAGTCAAAGTCCCTTAACCGCCAATCGATAGCTGTTGGTGCCGCCGCGAAGCAAAAAGCCGAAGCGGACTTTGGCGACAGCTACTTGGTCAGCCAATCGCCGTAGGCATCGATATCGATCATTGGCACAGTGCCGCTGAACTGGAGCCGTGAGATCAGTGCAAATAAGAAAGCCGTTGCCGGTTTTGACCCCTCAACAAGGTTATATCGCCCATCCTCGGCGAACAGGAAATGCCCGTGAGAGGCAACGCATCCGATGTCCAACCTCCTATCATCTTCGCCTTCGTTGAGGATCTTTTCGAACGATGCACCGAGGGGAGGTTTCCATTCGCTCTCAAAAGTAAGAAGCCCACCAATGATGGGAATGAGCTGTTTTGGCGGATAAACCCCACCAGCATGAGGGATTGGTAGGCTGGTCCGATGCAAATTTCGGACTGAAGCCACCTTGTCTTGCGCGTATCTCACCAGACCGGCATCTGCCGTCTGCTTGGCCTCAAAAACAGCGTATACACTTTCTGCTGGAACTATGAGCTGTTCTTCGTAGGTGAAAATGAAGGGCGAATATTGACGGTCAAAGATCACGGCATCAATTTGATCGCTAAAATTTCCCCGGCTATCGACGACATGAGCACTTGCAACCTGATATCTCTCAGGGATGTACTGTGCGAGCATATCGATCCAAATCGCTTCGCTTGCGTCCCCTTTTGTACCGGGATGCTTGAACGACTTCCGCGCCGTTGACAGCCGATGCTGAATATCCTCGTGCAACGATGATAGAAGTTGTGATAGCGACCATTCAGCCATTGTTTCTTCTTTCTAAGACAGCGGAAATTTTGGTCCGAAGAAAGCGCGCCACGCTTTCAGGGCGTCTCCGTTCTTGCCCTGGCGCGCCAAGTGAATTGCGGCAGCGATGTCGCGGTTTGCCTGATCCAGAATTGTCTGGGCGCGCTTCACCATCGCTGCGTCCATTCGATCGCTAACAGGAGACCCGAGCCCGGCCGGATCTGGCCAATCCTCGTGAATTCGGTCGCGTAGCGTAGCGAAGAACGCTTGGATTTCGCGGTCATGTGAACCACCCCATCCACCATGGAGGCATTCCATCGCCATGACCTCGATCAGAAAGGATGGCTTGATAGGTTTTTCTCCGTGGCGGCTGTTTTGGTTCCAGTACTTCACCATGCGCACCAGGCCCTTCCACTCATTGCCATAAGCTTGGTGGGCCGAAACAGCCTTCTGTGCATGGATTTCGGGATTTGTTCCCATCCACTTCCCGGTTGTGTTGTTCGGGATCTCGTAGTCGTCGCCCTTTGCAAATGCGGGCACTGCATCCACGCTTACAACCCGGTAATCTGTGTTGTCGTCGGAATCGACGACGACACCAAAGTCCACACCCACAGAGCGTCCCTGTTTTTTGACGGCGCTGCTTCCATAAACGTCAACCAACGTATCGTAGAATGCGGTCAGTATCTTGTCAGGATGTTTGTCTCGATAGTGGTCCTCGTCCTTTCCAAGAACGAAGAAGATATCGACATCCTTGAGTGGTTTGGACTTGGTCCAGCGGGCGTAGCTTCCTGTCAAAAAGCTACGGTCGATCTGAAAGGCCTTATCCAGATGCTCGCGAACTTCCTTCTGCCGCTTGGATGCGTTCTGCTGCTCTCTTTCGTTCAACTCCATTCGGCTCTTGAACTTTTTGAATGCGTCCGGGAGTGAAATCATGATGCCTGCCTCCAATACGCTGCCGTCGCTCCCAGACCGTTGTGTTCGATGGTGGAGCCAAGGCTTTGGCGAACCATACCGTCTGTAGATCGGGCGGTGGTCCGGTGCCAACCCGGGACATCAGGTCGTCCAGGCTTTGTACGTAGCAGGAGGTCATACTTGGCGCTTGCCGGCGCAACTCCCGCTTTGCGAATTGCCCAACGAAGTTGATCGGTGTCCGTCCAGAAGTTTCCATCTCCAGCAGACCAACTGTAGTTCACGTCGATATCCCAACGCAGGATTAGTCCATTGGTTGCCGGATCGTATATCTCGAGTGTGATCTTCTCGAGGTCTTCGCTCTCCAACCATGCCTTGATTCCGCGCATGTTGATTTCCGTGTCGTTCACGAAATTTGTTGGATCCATGCCACTCAGACGGATAATGTCTTTGAGGCTCTTGAGGATGTTATCGGCCACATAGGTGACAGACTGGGTGCGGGAATACGTGATGACTGTTGTCATGGTTTCAACAACCCCTCGAGATCAATTTCGAGCGTAGCACCTTGCGAGTTGTTCGCTGTGTCTTGCTTTTTGGTTTCGGTTCTGTCGCGTGCTGTGATGCGGTTGCTCTTCTGTTGCAGCGCAGATTGGACCCAACCGAGATCATCGGGTTCACATGGCAGTGAAATCGACCAATCACCTTTCAGCGGGTCAAACCCGAGCACGTCTTCGTTCGCGTCCGACCCGTCGATCGCATCGTCATCGTAAAGACAGTAGATGCGCGTCTGCGGCCCTTCACAGCTGACAATGATTGGTGAGTTTTCGCAGGCTTTGTCCGCGATTATGCTGCTTGCAATGCCAGCGACACTGCTGAGTTCTTGCTGCGCTCCGGTATTTGTACGGGTGAGCAAGTCGCTGATGGCGGCCCATGTTGCCAATGCGTCGCGATGCGGAGAGCTTCGGAATGTTCTGCGGGCTACAGTTATCATCACTTCCCCCGATTCGCTCTTTTGTTGGTTTGGGCTGATTTTGCGGCAGCAGCTAACTGGGGCAGTGTTACTGAGCCGGGGTTCAGTGCCACCTGAGTGTTAGAGGCGAGCGCGTTTGCGACGGTCTTTCGGATTGTCCTGCCGTCGAGGCCGACGAATTCGCCAGCACAGGTGTCGAAACCACGGTCGCTGGTCAGCTCTTCTATCTCAGGATACGTGCTGCTTAGCCCCAACAGGCATTCCCGCAAAATCGTCTTGCAGGCTTCCTTTCCGGGAAGAGGCACTTCAAGCACCAGATCGCATCGGGAAACGAAGGCATCGTCCACCGCTTCCGGGTAGTTGCTGGTTGCCACAAACAGCAGGTTCTTGTGAGATTCTGCCAGCAGGTCGAGCTGTACCAGAACGGCGTCCGTGGCTCGATGAATGTCGACAGGGTTGGCATCGAGGCTTAGCCTAGAGCGGTCCACCGCAAGGGTTTCCACTTCATCTAGCAGGACAATCGTCGGGCCTGCATTGGCAAGTTCTGAAAGTGTTTGCGCGAAGAGGTCAGTAACCGCTCGCTGCGTTTTCCCCATGGCGGAACTCGTCAAGCCATGCGCTTCAACCTCGACCAGTTGGAAGTTCCCCCCCTTGAAAGCCGCTGCTGTTCGGTTGGCCAACCCTCGCGCGAGCGACGTTTTGCCCGTTCCGGGTGCGCCAACCAACAGGAGGACGCCATGGAGTGGCAACACGGCTCGGCTCATCTTTGGTCGCATTGTGAAATTCAGCACCGCCTGAGAGAGCAGGCGCTCCTTTATCTCGGCTTCGACGATGATCGAGTCCCAGAGTTCTGCCAGACCGGGGTCCGGCAGTGCCGTGATCTTCTGAATTCCTCTAGGTAGGTCGCCCGCAAACGGTGCGTTCATGGCTACTTCCTCTTTTCTTTGCCTGTTTAGCGCCTCGTGAAGCGACTTGGCGGTTTACAAATTTGCCTTTCTTTCGGCTTGCTGTTACAAGTTAGGGACAAAAAGCCGCGCTTTCAAGCATTGTAGTTTACAAAATATCAATCATATGGGTGAAATGTAAACCACCCACTGGGAGGACGTTATGATTGGCAAGCGACTCAAAGGAGCCCGGGCAGCATCTGGCCTCTCGCTCCGTGCACTTTCCGATGCCATGGAGAAAAAGGTGTCCGCTCAAGCCATAGGCAAGTACGAGCGCAATGAAGACATGCCCGGATCGGGCGTGCTGCTAGGTCTTGCCCGAGCACTCGAGGTCTCTGTGGATTTCCTGCTGAGCGATGACGAGCTTGAGTTGGAGGGCGTGGAGTTTCGCAAGTCAGCCAGCTCGTCAGCCAAGGAGATCGCGACGATCGAAGCCAAGACGCTCAATATGGTTGAAAAGTACCTCGCCATCGAAAGCTTGCTGAATCTTTCGAGCCAGGAATGGGATGCCCCACACGAAGCGCCCTACTGGGTGGCCGATGTTCGTGATGCCGAAGACGCGGCTCGCAACATGCGTGCTTCCTGGCAGCTGGGTCACGATCCGATCCCAATGCTTGCTGAACTCCTCGAGGAGCACGGGATCAAGGTGTTGTCTTTGGACGTTGATCGGATTGATGGCCTTGCGGCCAAAGTCCGTCGAAAAGAGCATCACTCTGCGCGGGTGATTATGATCAAGAAGAAGACCTGGTCTGAACGGAAGCGCTTCAGTTTAGCTCACGAACTGGGCCACATGGTTCTTAAGGTCGCTGAAGGATGTGATTCAGAACGCGCCGCAAATCGATTTGCTGGTGCATTTCTCGTTCCGGCAGAAGTGCTACGGCAGGAGATCGGTGCCCGCAGAACGGACATAAGCATTGGTGAGCTCATTAGTCTAAAGGATCGGTTTGGCGTCAGCATTCAAGCGCTGACGTATCGATGCAAGGATTTGGACATCATCAACCAGGCAACATTTGCGCGCCTGTTCAAGGTCTATAAGCAACGGGGTTGGCGCGATGAGCCGTTCGAGGAGCCGAATTCCATTCCTTGGGAACGAGAAGAGCCTGACCGCTTTCAGAGGCTGTGTTTTCGTGCCCTCTCCGAAGGGTTGATTGGGTTGTCTCGCGCGGCAGAACTTCTCGAAATACGAGTAAAAGAGCTGGAAGAACGGTTGAACCACATGTCATAGTAGTTATGTGCAAGTTCTTGTTTCCGATACCTCTGTCTTGATTGACATCGAAAGAGCCTCGCTGACCGCGAGGCTTTTTGACCTGCCTTATGAATTTGTGGTCCCAGATATTCTGTATGAATCGGAACTCCTCGATTGGTTGGGCCCTGATTTGCTCGATCTTGGATTGAAGGTCGAACAACTCACTCCACAAGAAACCGCACGTGCAACAGAACTGAAACGGGCGAAAGCAATGCTATCGACGCCAGATGTTTTTGCGTTCTGTTTAGCGGTGGAACGGAATTGGGTACTACTAACCGGCGATGGTGCGCTTAGGGCAGAAGCAGAGAGTCAAAAGCTCTCGATGCACGGTGTGTTGTGGGTGTTTGACGAAATGGAAAAACACATGGTTTGTGCGACAAGCGCGCTAAAAGCGGGTTTGGAGGCCGTTCGTGACCATCCGAGATGCAGACTTCCACAAAAAGAAATCAACCGAAGACTTGCACGATACTAGCCCTTCGCCACGACGAAATGCCACTCCCACGTGGGCGTAGGAGCCAGCCCGCTGCAACTGTGTCTGCCGATCAAAGTCCGCTCCTGCAATTGACCATTGGAGCCTTCGCTCCAGCCGCGAACGGCAGCTTCCGACCCTTTGTGCCGAGGGGCTTACGACCCCGGCAGATAGAACTCCGTAATCCCTCGCTTGCCCTCGGCGCGGCCGAGCTGCACGATCACATCGATGGATTTCCGGATGTATTCGCGCACTTCGGCGAAGGTCAGCGGTGTGCCAGCCTGCAGCACCATGATCGCAAGCCGGTCGATGGCGAGTTCTGCGGTTTCAGCGTGGATTGTAGAGACTGACCCACCATGGCCGGTGTTGATGGCCTCGAGGTAGGTTAGGGCCTCGGCACCGCGCAACTCGCCGACTATGATCCGGTCGGGGCGCATACGGAGGGAGGCCTGAAGGAGGGCGTTGGCGCTGCGTTGCGAGCCGGCACCGCGGTCGGCCAAGAGGGCGACGGTGTTGGGTTGACCGGGGAAGAGCTCGAAGGCGTCCTCGATGGTGATCAGCCTTTCGTGTTCACTGACATGGGTCAGGAGGTGGCGGGCGAAGGTGGTCTTGCCGGTCGAGGTGCCGCCGCTGATCAGGACGTTCAGCCGCGCTTTGACAAGGGTCTGCAGTGCGGCCTCGAGGTTTTCTTCGGCGAGACTGGCGATGTTTTTCATCTTCTCGGCGCGGAGGGCATCGAGCGAGACGGCCTTGCCGAAGAGATAGGTCGGGGCGTAGTCCCGGACGCTGCCCGACGCGAAGAGGCGGATGGTGATCGAAGCACCGCGATCGATGGCGGGCGGCACGGCGACCTGGACCCGAAGCGGCCGGCCTGCATATTCCACCTTGCCGGACACGAGCGGGTTCTTTTCGGAGACGCGGGCCTTGGCATCGCCGACGATGGTCTGGGCCATGTTGAGGGCGGTAGTCCGGTCCACGGTCTGGCCTTCGTGGCGCATGGTGGCGTCGCCCGCGGCCTCGAGCCAGACCTTGCCGTCCGGGTTGATTGCGATCTCGACCACGTCGTCGCGCCGCAGAAGGTCGCGGAACGGGTCGAGATAGCGCTCGAGGTAGGACGCTGGTGACGCCTGCTCCATCAGTAAATCACCACATCCCGATCCACGAGCACGGTCACCGAGGCTCCCTGATCGACATAGATTGTGGGTGCGATCGAAACCTGGTCGGCAATGACCGACCCGACGGCATCCTGCAGGTCGCTGCCGACATCGCCCAGGACGATGCTGGTGGTTTCATTGTTGGCGCTTTCGGCCGCCACGGCCGGTGCCGCCCCGATTACGGAAATCAGCGCCGCCCCGCCGAAGCGCTCGGCGAACTTGGTGTCGACGAGGCCGGTGAGGCCAGAGCGCCCGAGCTGGTCCCCGCCCACGGCGGCGATTTCCATCGAAGTGCCGTCCGGGGTCAGGACGCGGGTCCAGAGGATCAGGATGCGCTTCTGGTGCATCTCGATCCCGGAGCGGTATTGGCCAAAAAGGCGGGAGCCCCGGGGGATCAGGATCCGGTCCCCAGAGAAGGCCGGGACCGGCTCGGAGACGACCGCGACCACGGAGCCCGGCAGGTCGCTGTTGATGGCGGTCTGGAGTGCGGCCTGGATCACAGACCCTTGGGTCAGCGTGCGCTCGGGATGTGTGAGACGGGCGGCCTCCTGCACCTCGAGGAGTCTTGCACTCTGCAGGAACTGCTCATTGCCCGAGAGGGCTGGCCCGCCGGTGCCAGCGGCAGAAGGATCGGCCACCGCCGCGCCACTTTGGCCACCGCGCGGACCGTCGGCATAGACCACGGCGGGGGATTTGATCTGCGCGGTCAGAAGCTCATCGGCGACCCGCTCGGCCTCGCGCTGGCGCTGCTCCTCTTCCTGACGGCGGCGTTCTTCGAGCAGGCGTTGATCGGCGATCAGCCCTTCGCGGTCCAATTCTGCCTCAAGCCCCTCGCGCTGCGCCCGTTCGGCATCGAGCATGGCCTGCAGCCCCTCGATACGGCTCTCGGTCTGGCGCTGCAGGTTGGCCAGCTCGGTTTCCTTGGCGGTGAGTGTCGCTTCAAGGGTCGCCTTCTGTTCGTCGAAGGCTTCGCGCAGATCCGCGACGGCGGACTGGATTTCCGAATTCCGCGCGGCCTGGCTGGCGGCGAGAGCCTCGCGCAGCTTGGCGATCTCGGCCAGCACCTCGGCGCTCGGTTCCGGGGCAGGGGCCGCGGGCACGTCAAGCGCTTCTTCGACGGCGATCAACGCTTCGTTGACCCTTTGCTCGGTCTCGTCGGGCGGAAACTCCAGCCGCCCGCCGGTGCCGGGACGGCGGTCCTGGAAGGTCTCGACATCGGAGGTCTCAAGCGCGCTGTCGCCCTCTTGCAAACCAGTCGCCAGGAAATACGCTACCCCGGCGCCGCCAAGAGCGAGGGCGGCGGCGAGGGCACCGACCCCGAGGCTGTTGCCGCGGCGTTTGGATTTGCCACGCTGGCTAAACTGATCGAGGCGGTCCTGAAGGTCAGGAGGGGTTTGATCGGCCATGGTCAGTTGCTCACATAGATGGCGCTCTCGTCGCGCCAGGCGCAGATCGCCTCGTCGCCGATGCGCAGCGTCCAGTAGGTGTTCACCCCGAGCACGCGGACGGTGTTGCCTTGTTGGGTCCAATTGACCGTGCGCTCACGGCCCTGATTGTCGGCTTTGAAGGGGGCGGGCTGGCGACCGTTCTCCGGGAAGACGAAATACGTGTAGCGCCCGTCGTCATAGATGTGGCTGGGGCGGAAGTCGCCCTCGCCCGATACGCGGTAGTTGTAGTTGCGCGGCACCTCATAGCCCTTGGGCTGGGTGGCACCCGCCGCGCGGCGTTCCTCGTCGGGGTAGCGGAAGCGGACCTCGAAAAACATCCCGGTGCGGTTCGGGATCGAGCCCTCGCGCAGGTGGAAGGAATAGGTGCGCCGGTTGGTGATCACCGTCATGTTGGTTGAGGCATTTGCCACATGCGGTTTGATCGTCAGTACATTGCCGAGCTCGGGGATCGGGTCGACCTGGAAGCTCTCGGTGTCGCCGACGATCACTGCCTCGAACCGTTCCCCCGCCCCGAAATGAATCGTCGTCGAATGCCGCAAGTCCGTCTCGATCCGGTAGACCTGGTTTTCGTTGTAGACGGCGGTGCGGATGCGGATATCGAGCGGGCCGCCTTGCGGCGTGGCTTCGGCGAAAGCGGCAACAGGAAGGGCAAGCGCCAGGAGAAGCGCGGGGAAGGATTTCATCTTGGTCAGTTCTCCAGGGTCTCGGCATCGACGCGGTAGGAGGTCACCACGAAGCCCAAGGGGTTGGCCCAGACGTCCTGAAGGCGCTGGCGGGTTTCGGGTTGGAAGTCGTAACCGACGGTAGCCACGTAAGAGCGCGTCACTGTACGGGTGTCGCGGGGGCGGCGCAGCGTGCGAGTGAAGCGGACCTGGGCCACGCCGCGCTCGATCTGGTTCACCGACTTGATCACCACCTCGATCTTGGCGTCGCGCCCATAGACGGTGATCGGGTAATCCTCATTGGTGGAGGACCAGAGATCGCGCAGCGTGCGAGCGGCGTCGCCATCCGAACGGTCGAGCACTCCATTGATACGTTGCTCGCCATCGGTCAGGTCATAGGTCTCGCGATCATCGACATAGGCCACGAGGTTTGCCTGGATGATGGCGTCGCTCTCGGAAAGCGTCAGCGCCTGGACAGCCGCAACACGGTCCATCTCACCCGTTTCCTTGTCGACCACGACCACAAAAGTTTCAGTCGTCTTGAGGGGAAAGAGGCTCGCGCCTGCGACCATGCCGGCGACGCCAACCAGCACGCCGGCCGCCGCGACGAACCAGGCAAATCGTTCGCGCCGCCGAGGCCCGTAGATGAAATCCGCTTCAAACGCGTCGCGGTCAGGCGCGGAGGAACTGGTCACAGTCTTCTTCAAAGTCGTCGTCTTTCAAATCAGGGTTTGCGGAAGGCCTTGGCTGCGGAGAGGAGCGCGCCGGGGCTTTGGCGGATCATCTCGCCGGTCTTGACCACGCCCGCATTGGCCATCTGGTTCAGCTCGTGCGGCGATTTTCCGGTGACGAGGCGGGAGGTCGCACCCGTGCCATACTCCCGCGTGTTCACGAAACCCTGACGTGCAAGGCCGGTCAGACCAACGGCGTTGGAGGCAATGCCCACCACGCCGGTGAGATTGGACGCGATATAGGGAACGGAAGCCATGATCCCGGCGCTGAGAATGAGGATCACGAGGAAGGGCAGGATGAGGCTGACGGTCTCCACGTCACCCGGATCGGCGGAAGCATCCCCGATCGCCTCGGCGATGGCGACGATGATGCCTGCGGCGCCTGCGGCGGCGACGGGCATGAGCGCATAGCCGATGGTGGCGCGGGTCCAGGCCTCGAAGAGGGATTGGGTCGGTTTGAAAAGCGATGTCATGATCATGAAGGGGGCGATGACAATCATCAGCGCGAAGACGATGCGGGCGAAGGCGATGATCCCGGCGGTGACGGCGGCAAAGACGGCGGAGAGGACGAAGAAGATGGCGCCCAGGACCGCGCCGAAGACCCAGCCCGCGCGATCGCCAATCGTGTCGCCATAGGCGGTTATTCGGGCGACCATATTGTCGAGGCTCTCATAGACCCCGGCCTCGTCGCCCGAGCCTGTGAGCGCGAGGATCGAGGCGCCGACGGAGTCGGGGACGTCCGTGACCACGCCATAGATGACGCTGAAATTTTCCCAGCTCTGCGCGAATATCCCGACAAGTGCGACCTTCACCCCGAAGGCAAAGCCCGTGCCGAAGGGCAGGGGACGGAGTTGCATCACCGCGTTTATCCCGAGAAGGACGACAAGGAGGGTCGCGCCCGCCGAGATGACATTGCCGACCGAGGCTGCGGAAGAGACAAAGCCGTCCTGCGCCACGGTGTTCACTGCGGCATCGACCTGTCCCAGAATGTCGCGAATGACCCCCATTTACTCCGCACAGGCCTCCGTAACCTGGGCTTCCAGCGCATCGGCCTTGGCGTAGAGATCGAGCACCTTGAACGGCAGTCGCGGGTTGTCCGAGGTCCGGAACCGGGGCAGGGCGCCCAAGGCCTGATCCCAGGTGAACTGGTCGAGCAGGCAAGTGCAGTTCTCTGTGGTCAGCGCCTCCTCGGCGATCAGGATGCGCAGGATCGCGCGGTAACCATTGCGCAGGTAAGCGGTTTCGGCGAGATCCACGGGCGGTTTCGCGACGCGGCAGTCGTCGGCCTCGTCCCGCGCGATAGCCATCGAGCTGAAGGGCGTGTCGCCGGATGGTTCGGTGTTCGGGGTCTGGGCCAGTGCGGCACCGTGAAGTGCGGCCAAGACAAGAGCGGCAAGACCAAGCGCCCGAACTGAAACCAACTTGTGGATCATGGACATTGTCATGGATCCACCGCCATCGAGCGGAACTTGCGCTCATCCGCGAGGGTCGCGGCATCGACAACGCCAAGCTGACCGGCACTGACGCCTTGGGCGGCTTCCAGCCGCCAGATCTGGGTCAGGATGATCCCGAGCTCGGCGGTGACCCGGGTGTTGAGATCGACAGCGGCCTTCAAGCCGTCCTGATCGTCGATGAGCCCGACCATGGTCTCGAGGCGCTCGAGGCTTTGACCGGCCTCTTCGTGGCTTTCCTGCGCCGCGACGGACAGCATGGCACTGGCCCCGGCCGAGGCGGCGATCCGGTTGTCGGCGGGCTCATCCGAGCCCGAGAGTGTGCTGAGGCGCTCCGAAGTGAAGCCGCTGCCCGAGAGCACCCTCTCGACAGAGGCCGAGAGTTCCGCGCCGGGATTGAACCCGCTCAGGAAATCCCCGCTCGCCAGCGATTGCGCAGTATTGAGGGGGGCCACTAGCTTGCCTCGCAGGGCGCGGAATTCCTCGACCGTGGCGAAAAGCTCTCCCAACCCGCTGCCTTCGATGAGCGAGGTCAGTTGCGCCTCGAGGTTGGTGAGCTGCGACAGTTGGGTTTCCAACTCCAGCCGCATGGTGGCGAGCTGTTGCATCTGGACATTCAGGTCCTCGGCCATGTGTTCGAGCTGGGCCACGAGCTGGCCAAGCTGTGAGCCATCAAAGGTCGGCACGCCTTGGGCTGTTGCGGGCGAGGCGAGCCCGAGTGTGGTGACCGCAGCCACGGTCAGGAGAAGCTGTCTCATTCGGGAACTCCCATCTGCATGAAGTCGCGCTCGGCCAGCCGGTCGGCGACGAGGTGTTGGGCATAGGCCGCCTCGCGCTGCTGATTGGCGGCCATCAGCCGGACACGAAGATTGAGGATGCGGCCGATCTCGGCCTTGGCGTAGGTGTTGAGCTCCCAGGCCGCCTTGGCATTGGGCTGCGCGTCGATCTGCAGGATGATCGCGCGCAGGCGGTTGATCACCTGTTCGGTCGTGGCGGAACTGTCGGCCGCGTAATAGACGCCGGCCTCGGAGATGCTGGCATATTCAGCGAGCGCAAAATCCGAGGGCGAGAGCGTGCCGAGCGCGTCGGCACCACCCACCACGGCAAGATATTCGTTGTAGAACTTGGAGATGTTGCGAACATAGCCTTGGGTCTCGGCAAAGGGTGGCACGCCACCATATTCGATGACCCGGCCCGGTCCTGCGTTATAGGCCGCGAGCGCATGGGGGATATTGCCGAAGCGGGTGAGTTGGGTCGTGATATAGCGGGCCCCGCCGCGCAGGTTGTCCTTCACGTCATAGCGGTCGACGCCGAGGTCGGAGGCGGTGCCAGGCATAAGCTGGGTCAGGCCATAGGCCCCGACCGGGCTTTCTGCGGCGACATTGAAGCGGCTTTCCTGCTTGATCAGGGCCTGGAAAAGGCAGCGCCATTGGGTGGCCGAAAGTCCGGCGCGGGCCACGCCGGGGGCGCCTGCGAATTCCCCCGCGACCTCGACGATCATCATCTCGACCGTCTCGCGGCCCTCGCCAAAGAGGCGGCTGTTCATGGGGCTAGGGTCGGTATTGGGGTAGACCGCCGCGACCCCGAAGTCGGCATTCCCTTCGAGAGCGCGGATGTCAAAGCCGGGTCCGGTGATTGCGGCGGTCATCTCCTCGAGGACGCGCAGCTGGTCGGCCTGGACATCAGCGAGCGTGGACTCGGTGCGATCCTTGTCCTGCTGTACGCCCAGATCCTCGGCGAGAGCTGTCACCCGCGCAATGGCGCGCCCGATCGCGGAATTGTCCTGCGTCGGCACGCCCTGGGTATGCGCGGGCAGGGCGCCTAGGCCGAGGCAGAGCCCGGCGGATATGATCGCGGCGCGGCTCATTCCGGGCGGGGCAGGGGCTCGAATGTGCAGTCGGGTTTGGCCGTCTCCTGCACCGGTGCGCCCATGGTTGAGAAGGAGAGGGCGGCGCGCGTCACCTGCGGCTCGCCATTGCGCCCGAAGCAGGGCGAGGTTTTCTCGGTGTACTTTTCGCAAGCCGAGAGAAGGCCTGCGGCGGCGCAAAGCGCGAGGAGGGGTTTCATACTCATATCACATGTCTCCAAAAATCGGGGTTGGTGCGCCAATCGGCGGGCACGCGCGCCTCGCCGGTGGCGCCGCCGCCAAGGATGGGAAGGAGGGTGCCGAGCGCCGAAAGGTCCGCATCGACGAAGACGCTGTCACCTGCCGAGCGCACCAGCGCGATGCGCTGTCCTATGGTGGGCTGGACCAGAAGGGCGGCCTCCTTGGCGTTCACGCGCAGAAAGTCGTAATCCGAGATCGTGGCACGGTCGTTCGGGAAGAGGATCTGTGTCGGCACCGTCTCGACGATGGTCTTGCCGACGCGGCTGTCGCGCAGCTGGCTCGGATACTGCGTCATCATGATCACGACGCAGTTCATTTTGCGCAGCGTCACCAGCCAGTTCTCCAGCCGCGCTCCGAAGTACGGATCGTCGAGTAGCTTCCAGGCCTCGTCGAGGACGATGATCGTCGGGCGGCGATCCTCGACCAGGCGTTCGATCTGGCGGAAAATGTAGGAGAGAACCGCCATCCGCTCGGTGGTCATGTCGAGAATCTCGGTCATATCGAAGCCGATGATGTCGGAGGCGAGTTCAAGCCCCGCGCCATATTCCGGTTCATCGAAAACCCAGCCATAGCGCCCGCCCGGGGCCCATTCGGCGACGCGGGATTGCAGCTCGCCATCATCATCGAGCGACTGGAACAGGGTCTCGAAGCTTGCGAAACGCCGCAGAGAGCCCTCGGCATGGGCATTTTGTGAGACTGCGCTCTGGATATGGCGGGACTGCTCGCCGGTGAGGGTTCCGCCCCGGGAAAGAAGGGTCGAAAGCCAATCCGAGAGCCAGGCACGGCCACGTTCATCGATTTCGGTATCGAGCGGGTTCAAGCCGGAGGGCACGCCGGCACGGATCTCGTTGTAACGCCCACCGAGGGCGCGGACTGCCATCTCGAGGCCGCGATCCTTGTCGAAGAAGAAAAGCCGCGCGCCCACCCGCTGCGCTTGGGCCGCGAGGAAGGCGGTGGTCAGCGTCTTGCCGGTGCCGGTGCGCCCCAGAACCAGCGTATGGCCGACGGTCGGTTCCTTGCCCGGACCGCCCGCCTCGTGGAAATTGAAGCGATAGCCAGAGGTGCCGACCGTGGGCAGCACCGAGATGGTCTGGCCCCAGGGCGATTGATCGGGACCGCGGCCCTCGACGCTGCCATGCAATGCTGCGAAGTCGGCGAAATTGATCGAGGAGATCGGCGTCTTGCGCGCCCGGTAGCCGAAATTTCCGGGGGATTGCGCGAAGTAGGTGGCTTTCAGGGCCATGTTTTCGCGCACGATCACCGACATGATTTCCTGTCCGACGCGCTTGATCTGGGCGGCGGCCCGTTCGAGCGTGTCGCGGTCGGGCGCATAGACGGCGATCGAGAGGTGGTGGTCGCCAAAGGCGATGCGGCCAGCTTCCTGGTCGTCTGCGGCCTGGCCGAGCTGTTCGCGCAGAGAGACGGCCGCGTCGTCGGAAGCCTGCATCTGGCGGATGATCCGCTGGATGCGCTCGGCCATGATGTTGTTGGGGATCGGGCTGAAGGAGTTCGTCAGCACGATATCGAGCGGCAGGTCGAGCGCGTCGAGCAGTGTCACATCTGTCAATGCCGGGTAGGTCTTCATCGAGAAGAGCGCACCATATTTGACCCGACCGGTCACGGCGTCGGTCAGGGTGACCACGTCGCCATCAAAGGTCGCGCGGCAGTTGCTCAGGGTATGCGAGAGGGGCAGGGCGCTTTGGCCGAAGGCGATGGGGGAGAAGCTACCCGCGTTCAGCGTATTGAGATAGCCCAGCCATTCGCCGCCGCTGCGGGTCAGCCGGACCGGATTGGCGGAGGAGAGCGCCACCTCGAAGAAGCCCATGACCTCGTTGAGTTCCTGCATCCGCGTCGCGCGGTCCTTGACCCAGGCCTTGCGGGCCAGCGCCCGCAGGAGCGGAATGCGTGCGGAGATATCGGGCCGCCGGATGACGCTGAGATAGAGCTGGCGCTTGGCCGGGCGCAGGTCTTTGACATGGGCCTGCCACCGCGCATCGATCGCGGCGGCTAAGCTGTCACCGTCAATGGGGCGCATTCCGAGATCCTGCGGCACGGAGATCCGGTGGATGTAGAAGCCAAAGGCGTTTCCGGTCTGGGCGACGATGGCCGCGACCGCGCGCTTGAGCGCGTCGAGCCGGGCATCCTCGGTGGTCATCGGGTTCAAACCGTCGAGGCGGAGGGTGGCCATGAGGTCGCCCTCACGCAGCACCATGACATCGTCATCGGCGCAAGCGAAATACGGCAGGTGCTCCGCGAGATAGCTTTCTCGCGCGAAGTCACCTCCGCCCGCTTGATGCAAGGCAGTCCCGAATGAAGAATGGGTGCCTGCATCACGCGCCAAAGCTGTCGCCTCCATGCAGAGCCCGGTTCTTCGTCGCGCGCACAGAGCCGTAGGAGACGCGCAGCACTTCGAAGAAATGCGGCTCGCGGTCGGCGACGAACCAGAGGATCGGATAGGCGACGAGGCCGATCAGGAAAAACACCATCGACTTCGTCCAGATGAACGGCAGAACGACCCCGCTCGCCAGCACCACGAGGTATCCGACAGGGAGACCCAGATACTTGGGCGGACGGGCGAGGCCCAGAAAGAGGGGGGATCGTTCTGCCACTGCTCTACTCGGATCTCAGGAGAAGCCGTCGACGATGGTGCCGGCCGAGAAGATCAGCACGATCCCGATGATGACCGAGGCGAACCAGCCCCAGTTCAGTCGCCCCATCATGCACATGAAACCGGTGCCGATGACGGCAAGCGTGGCGACCGCGATCCCGATGGGACCGGTCAGCGCGGCCTCGACGGTTTCCAGCATGGTCTGGATCGGCGACAAGTCCTGCGCGAGGGCGGGCGTTGCGAAAGCCGCCAAGGTTGTGGCGACAGGCAAGAGGTGGCTGAGGCGATGTCGAAGCATGCGAAGTTCCCTTGTTTTATTGAAGATCGATAAGGACGGGCGCGCGGGCAGGCACCCGGTCTGCGATGCTTGTGTCCGGCGCGGAAACGGGGGTGCCTGCCAGCCGAGACCGAATCCGGTGGATGCGGGCGATGTAGTCACGGGTCTCGGCGAAGGGCGGGACACCGGAATATTCGACGACCCGATGCGGCCCGGCATTGTAGGCCGCGAGGGCCAGGTCGATGTCCTTGAAGGTCGCAAGCTGTGCGAGCAGATAGCGCGCGGCACCGTCGAGGTTCTGGGAGGGATCGCGCGGATCGACCCCGAGGGCGCGGGCCGTGTCCGGCATCAGCTGCCCTAGGCCATAGGCGCCCTTGGGGCTGACGGCGGTCGGGTTATAGCTGCTTTCAGCTTCGACCAGCGCGCGGAAAAGAACCTGCCAGTCGTCGGCGCCCAGATTAACTTGGCGCAGGGCACGGTTCCTCTGGTGGCGGACGGCAGTCGTCTGGATCAGGGAGAGGATGTCGTCACGGCCGGAAGGCTGCGCAACATCCAGCGAGGCCAGAACGACTTCGGCCCCAGCGCCATCATCCAGACCGGCCCATGCAGGCCGCTCGCCATGAAACGTCCAACCCGAGGTCCTAGCCGTGCCGTCGCGGCCAAAGGCGATGACGTCAGCGGCGCTCTTCGAGGGTGATGCTGTAGTCAGGACCAAAGCGCAGATCGCGCCCGTCACCGAATTCGAGATGATGTTTGAAGAGACCCGGCCATATGTTGAAATACCGCGGCTCAGGCCCGTGTGGGGTGATCCGGGTCGAGACCAGAATGGCTTCCGGTTCGCCCTCGCGCAGGTAGATGCACTGGTAGCGCGGCTTGCCATCGTCCGTGAACCCCACGAGTTCATACCGGCAGCGGTACGCGATGCCCTCCTCCTGGAGGTCTTTGACACCATCGATGGTGATCAGGATCTGGTTGCGCGCTATCGGCATGTTTGGACTCTCCCGTTGAGAGCCCTTCTACTTCACGACACTAAGGCCATAAAGTCATATAGAGTCAATACGACATATTGCAGAAAAATACAAATTGCACGATAGTTGCCGCAACTTTTGCGGGAGAGTGGCATGAAACGTCAGATGATGGCGGCGATAATCGGGGTGTTTGGTGCTCTTGGTGCCCCTGAGAAAGCGCAGGCCTATGATATCGACTGCGCCATCATGCTCTGTATGGCGGGAGGTTTCCCCCCGAGCGCGGTCTGCGCGCGGGCCTATCGCACCATGATTCGTCGGATCACGCCCTGGCCGAGCCTGCCGCCCTTCGGGGTCTGCACCTTTGCCCATGTCCCGGTCGAGCTTGGTGGGCCAGGTGGGGAGGGTGAGCTCGACACCAACCTGCCGGAATACGAATGGCTGAACCGCACTCACGTAATCTGGTTCACCGGACGCTCCTACGAGCCGCGCGACGAGCCGCGTCAGTGGGATTGGTCGATCCGCTCTTGCGATCGCGAGAACCGGACCTGTCGGTATATCCAACGGGTCTACGGATCCCACACGCCCTGGCCCGCGACATTCACCTCAGAAAGCGGGCAGGAGATTGCCTACCCAAGCGGTGGCGGCCTTTGGCACTTCTACTCCCGCAGCATCATGGTCGAATACGGCGACTATGAGGGCAACTTGGGCCATTCGGAGTGGTTTTCCTACTGATCTGAGCTGTCACTGGGCGTCAGGGAAAACGGGCGCACGATGGCAAGACTGGCATCAAAGCGTTCCGGATCGACATGCCAACGACGGCTCACCGAGCCATCATTCCAACGGTAATCGGTGAACAGGTGAATCTTCTGCGTCCCGTCGTTCAGAAACCCTTCCTGGAAAGGCCAGCCTGTCTTTCTCTTCGCCATGTATCCGCGCCACTCGTACCGTTTTTGCCGTTATGTCTCTCGCGTTGGGGGACGGGATCAAAGCCTCAGGAAACGGACTTGCGCTTCGCGAAGAGTTCTTCGGGGTCGACATTGAGCGCCTTGGCGATGCGTTCGAGAAGGTCGAGGGAAGCCGCGAACTTGGCGTTCTCGACCTTGCCCATATGGCCGCGGCTCACTTCGGCCCGATGAGCAAGCTCCTCCTGGCTGAGGCCGCGGGCGCGTCTCAATTCCTGGATGTTCAGTGCTACACGGTCCCGCAAGTTCATGCCCGCGAAACGGGCACGATGCACGAAATATCGCCACGCGATATATGTTACATTCGGAGGCGCAGAGAAGAAATGTTTGAGCGGCGCGAGATCGCCGAAATGGGATGCCTGCCGAAACGCAGGTCACGGGATTATCCGTCTCGCAAACATTTTGGGCCGTTCAATCGTTCTTTCTGAAAAGGGCGGCACCGGCAATACCGGTGCCGCCAGTTGGTCGTCCACAGGGAGGTTCAAGAGGACGAATTCTACAGCGAAATTTGAGGTCAGCCAAAAATCGCATAAGAGAACTTATGTTAGTTTTGTGGTTGTCGCGGCACCTCAGACAGCTTCGAGCGCGATTGCAATCCCCTGTCCCACGCCAATACACATGGTCGATAACGACTTTTCTCCAGGTTTGAGGTCCAGCATCGCTGAACCAGTGATGCGGGCACCTGACATGCCAAGCGGATGGCCGAGAGCAATAGCGCCGCCGTTCGGGTTCACGCGGGCGTCATCATCCGCGATCCCCAGGTGCCGTAGTGTGGCCAGACCCTGCGAAGCAAAGGCTTCGTTAAGTTCGATTACCGAGAAGTCTTCTTGTTTCAGTCCAAGTCGCGCCATCAGCTTTTCCGACGCCGGTGCCGGCCCGAAACCCATGATGCGCGGTGCGACGCCCGCGGTTGCGCCGCCCAAGACCCTTGCGATCGGTGTGAGGCCAAATTTTTTTGCGACGTCGCTGGTGGCAAGGATCAATGCTGCGGCACCATCGTTCACGCCCGAAGAATTCCCAGCGGTTACAGTGCCGTCCGCTTTTACGAAAGTTTTCAGTTGGGCGAGCGCTTCCAAAGTCGTACCCGCGCGAGGGTGTTCATCCTGTACGACGATCTTTGGCTCCCCCTTTCGCTGAGGAATCTCTACCGGGACAATTTCACGGGCCAAACGACCGTTCGCCATGGCATCTCTCGCCTTTCGCTGCGAACGCATGGCGAAGGCATCTTGGTCGGCGCGGTTGATGCTGAAGTCTTCCGCTACGTTTTCGGCCGTTTCAGGCATGCTGTCGACGCCGTATTGACTCTTCATCTGTTTATTGACGAAGCGCCAGCCGATGGTGGTGTCTTCAGCAGAATTTTCGCGCGAGAATGCAGTTGTAGCTTTTGGCATCACAAACGGAGCACGAGACATGCTTTCCACACCGCCAGCAACAATGAGATCGGCTTCTCCAGCTTTGATCGCGCGGGCGGCTGTGATTACGGCGTCCATACCCGATCCGCACAACCGGTTCATCGTCGTGCCAGGGACACAATCCGGAAATCCCGCGAGTAGCAGCGACATGCGTGCGACGTTGCGGTTGTCCTCGCCCGCCTGGTTGGCGCAGCCGAAAATCACTTCGTCAATGGCCGCTAGATCTAGCTTCGGGTTTCGGCTGGCCAGGGCCCTGAGTGGGATTGCACCAAGATCGTCGGCTCGCACAGAAGAAAGCGCGCCGCCATAGCGACCAATTGGTGTGCGGATGTAATCGCAGATGTAGACGTTTGTCATTCTTAGAGTGCCTTTGTCATATCCGGGACGGCGTCGAGCAGGTCTGCGACCAGGCCGTAGTCGGCGACCTGGAAGATCTGGGCCTCTTCATCCTTGTTGATGGCGACGATGACCTTGCTGTCCTTCATGCCTGCAAGGTGTTGAATTGCCCCGGAAATCCCGACCGCGATGTACAGCTCGGGCGCCACGACCTTGCCGGTCTGGCCGACCTGCCAGTCGTTCGGTGCGAACCCGCTATCCACCGCCGCGCGCGAGGCGCCGACCGCCGCGCCCAGCTTGTCGGCCAGGCCCTCGATGATCGCGAAGTTCTCCTCGGAACCGACGCCGCGACCGCCCGAGACCACGATCTTGGCCGAGGTCAGTTCCGGACGATCCGACGCCGCGACCTTGTCCTCGACCCAGGCGCTCAGGCCCGCGTTGCCGGCCGCTGCGATGGCCTCGACGGCGGCCGAACCACCCTGGCCAGCCGCGTCGAAGGCGGTGGTGCGGACGGTCAGTACCTTCTTGGAATCGTTGGACTTTACCGTCTGAATCGCGTTGCCCGCGTAGATCGGGCGTTCGAACGTGGACCCGTCCACGATGGCGGTGACGTCCGACAAAACCATCACGTCCAGCAGCGCCGCGACGCGCGGCAGGATGTTTTTCGCGCTCGCCGTGGACGGAGCAACGATATGTTCATAATTGCCTGCCAGGCTGACCACCAGATCGGCGACCGGCTCGGCCAGGCCGTTGGCATAGGCGGCGTCATCCGCCACCAGAACCTTTGCCACGCCGTCGATCTTCGACGCGGCCTCGCCTGCGGCAGCGGGGCCCGCAACCAGAACGGTCACATCGCCCAGCGATTTGGCAGCGGTCACCGCCTTGGCGGTGGCGTCCAGCGCCAGTGCACCACCGGCGATTTCTGCAAGGAGAAGAACAGCCATTACACGATCCCCTTTTCTTTCAGCTTCGACACCAGCTCGTCGACCGAGCCAACCATTTCCCCGGCCGAACGCGCGGCGGGCTCTGCCGTCTTGACGACGGTCAGGCGCGGCGTGACATCGACGCCGAAATCGGCGGCGGTCTTTTCGTCCAGCGGTTTCTTCTTGGCTTTCATGATGTTGGGCAGCGAGGCGTAGCGCGGCTCGTTCAGGCGCAGGTCGGCGGTGACGATCGCCGGCAGCTTCACCTTGATGGTCTGCAGACCGCCGTCCACTTCGCGGGTCACGACGGCATGCTCGCCCTCGATCGCAACCTCAGAGGCATAGGTCGCCTGACCCCAGCCCAGCAGCGCCGCCAGCATCTGGCCGGTCGCGTTCATGTCGTTGTCGATCGCCTGTTTGCCCGCGATCACCAGGCCCGGCGCCTCGGCGTCGATCACGGCCTTTAGGATCTTGGCCACCGCCAGCGGCTCGATATCTTGGTGCACGTCGTCGGCGGCCACGACGAGGATCGCCCGGTCCGCGCCCATCGCCAGCGCCGTGCGCAGCGTTTCCTGCGCCTGTTTCACGCCGATCGACACGACGACAAGCTCGTCCGCCTTGCCCGCTTCCTTCAGACGGATCGCCTCTTCAACCGCAATCTCGTCGAACGGGTTCATCGACATCTTCACATTCGCGAGACCAACTCCGCTACCGTCCGCCTTAACGCGAACCTTCACGTTGTAATCAATTAGGTGTTTTATAGGTGCAATTATTTTCATTGGCGTTTATCGTCTTGGAAATTTGCAATGGCAGTAACGGCCCGGGTTCCAGGCCGTTACTTGGGATGTGTCTCTGTCAATTCGCAGTATAACCGCCATCTACTACAATCTCTGCTCCGTGAACGAACGATGACTCATCCGATGCGAGGAACAGGACCGCATTCGAAACCTCTTCAGGTTTGCTTGGCCGCTTGAGCAGCGTGGCCCCCAGAATTGCCTGCCGGGTCTCTTCGTCGGCGTGTAGCAGATCTTTTGTCATGGGAGTATCGATGACACCGGGATGGATCGAATTGACACGTATGCCACTTTCGGCCAGGTCGACTGCGCAGGATTTGGTCAACATCCGTACGGCGCCTTTGGATCCAATGTAGGCTCCCGCCGAAGCGGCACCAACAATCCCATAGATTGAAGAAATATTGATAATTGATGCTTTTTCGGTCTCTTTCATCAATGGAACCGCGGCTCGGATACCGAGATAAACACCGCGTACATTGACGTTGATCGTCATGTCAAATTCGTCAGGCGAGGTTTCGTGGAGCGGCTTCAGAATGAGAATGCCAGCGTTGTTCACTAGCACATCAAGTCGACCAGCACTTGATTGCACCGTGGAGATGACATTCTTCCAATCTTCTTCAAGCGTCACGTCATGCTGAATGAATTCCGCCTTCCCTCCGGCTCCAATGATACCTTTTACTACGCTTTCACCCGCTTCCGTATCACGGTCGGTTACAAATACATGCGCGCCTTCACGTGCCAGCGTTTCACAATGGGCTTTTCCCATGCCCATGGCGCCACCTGTTACCAGTGCGACTTTTCCGGATACCCGTCCCATAGTTCTCTCCTGAGTGTTCATGAACAAATTTAATTGTTTCCGCCGGGTTTTCTTAATGCCCGACGGAATTCTTTACACCTTCTCGGCAGTGCGGTCGCGGATCAGGGATGTATAACCTTCCTCCTTAACCGCACTAATGGCATTGCGATAATTGCCAATCCCGGCCATGTAGAACATCACCGCATTCTTCTTTCCGGGGATATTTGCGCCGAAGATCCAGCTTTCAGCTTTGGGGAAGAGTGTCATGTCGGCGATTTCACGGCAGGTGCCAACCCAAGCGTCGCGCGCCTCCACGGTTGGCTCCACACTTTGAACCCCCTCTTCTTCCATTGCGCAAATCGTGTCAGCGATCCATTCAACTTGCGTCTCAATGCTGGGGGGCAGGTTAGTGAAGGGGCCATTAGGGCCAAGGATCATGAAGAAGTTAGGGAAGTCTACCTCCATCATGCCGAGGTAACCGAGTGGGCCTTCCTTCCAAGTGTCGCGCATGGTCACGCCTCCGCGTCCGCGGAGGTCCATTTTGACGTAATTGCCGTCGACCGCATCGAAACCAGTGGCAAAGATTACGATGTCAAGCTCATGCTCCTCGCCGCTTTCGAGACGAATGCCGTTCGGAGTGAACTCTGCGATCGGATCGGCCTTCACGTCGGCGAGGGTCACGTTGTCTCGGTTGTAGACCTCGTAATAGTTGTTTCCGCAAAGCGGGCGCTTGGCGTAAAGGTCCTTCGGCGTCAGTTTCTCTGCGACCTTGGGGTCCTTCACGATTTGCTTGATCTTGCCCTTGATGAAGTCAGCGGCCGCATCATTGGCCACTTGGCTGGTCGCAATATCGCAAAAGGTGCCAAACATGAAATAGAAACCACCGCCGCGCTGCCAGGCGGCTTCGAAGACCCGCTCCCGTTCCTCGGGCGAGGCGGTTTCGGCGGGTTCGGCGCTTTCTTCGAAGCCGAAGGCCACAACAGAATTCTTCACTTGATTCCAGATATTATCGTAGTTCGCCTTTTGCTCGGCGATGGTAGCATCGTCTTGCGGGGTGTTCCCAATCGGCACGACATATTGTGCAGAGCGCTGAAAAACAGTCAGGTGTTTTGCAATTGGTGCCGTTGCAGTGATAACCTGAACACCCGTCGAGCCGGTGCCGATAATGCCCACGCGTTTGTTGCTCAAGTCCACTCCCTCGGGCCAGGCACCTGTGTGTAAGATACGGCCTTTGAAATCATCGATGCCCTTGAATTTTGGAACATTCGTTGCGGACAAGAGACCGAGGCCAGTGACAAGGTATTTTGCGGTAACTGTCTCACCACTATCAGTGATCACGTTCCAGAGACCGGTTTTTTCATTATAGTGCGCGCCATCCACTTTGGTGTCGAACTTGTAGCTGCGTCGAAGATCGAGATGATCCGCTACCTCGTTCATGTATTCGAGGATCTCGGGCTGGGTCAGATACCGGGTTTTCCAGCGGCCTTTTCGAAGCAACTCTTTGTCAAAAGAATAGCGATAGACATAGCTTTCCGTGTCTGACAGCGCACCGGGATATCGGTTCCACCACCAGGTGCCGCCAACGTCACTGGCGCTGTCATAGCCCCGGACGTTCAGTCCCTGCTCGTTGCGAAGTTTGTGGACAGCGTAAAGCCCGCCGAAGCCCGCGCCAATGACGACTGCGTCAAAATCCGCTCCGACCGTTTTAGTATTCTCAGTCTGAATGTTCATATCACTCCTCCCAGAGTAAGACCGCTCCGCCCCGCAGATTGCGGGTGAGATGCTAGATGAATGTTTCGTAGGGGTTTGTCTCGCACCGCACCGCAATGCAGTGCGAGTACAGGTCTCAGAGGGCCCGATACCATGCGGCGATGCGACCAAGTTCCTCGTTTGCCTCGGGCGCGCGTCCCGAAAGCGCGGGAAAGACATGCTGCATGCCTTCGACGATAGACAGGGTCACGTTTACGCCCTGTGCCTTGGCCTTTTCGTGCAACCGTTCGGCATCGCTCTTAAGCGTCTCGGCCCCTCCGGCATTGATATAGAGCGGCGGGTAACCGGTGAAATCGTTCTCCAGCGGGTTGGCCAACGGATTAAGCGGATCCGTGCCTTCACCGAGGAACATCCCCGCCATCGCTTCGAGGATCGGTTTGCCGACTAGCGCATCGGTTTCCGCGTTGGTTTCCAGTGTTTCCCCGCGCATCGCCATGTCGAGCCAGGGCGAATAGGCGATGACCGCTCCGGGCAGTGGCAACCCAAGTTCGCGTAACTTCAGCACGCTGGCGATGGCAAGATTGCCGCCAGCACTGTCGCCAGCCGTCAGAATATTTCTTGCCTTGAAACCCTTATCCAGCAGCGCTTTGTATGCGGCTACTGCATCTTCGATCTGCGCCGGAAATGGGTGCTCGGGTGCGCGCCGATAGTGCAGGATCACCGACGTAACCCCAAGCACCTTAGCGAGGTGCCCTGCCATTTTTCGATGACTATCGGCTGAGCCGACGGCAAAGCCGCCACCATGAGTGTAAACAATTACACGCGAGGTATCTGCCCCGGCTGGTAGGGCCCAGATAGCCTCAACTCCTCCGACATGATCGCTTTTGTAGCTAACGTTTTCCGGCTCTAGTGCGGGCTGCCCCCATTCATCGAACATGCTGCGCAGGTTCGCGATCGTCAGGTCTGGGTTCTCGACCATCTGATCGGTCCAATTCTGATAAAGCGCCCGCAGCGTATCGGCTTCTCTACTGATTTCCATGTTTATCCTCCCAAGCATAACATTTGGCAAAGCCACCAACTGACGTCGCCAATCTCGAAGACGTCAAACGGTCAACGGCATACGCCAATTATCTCAGAGTAAGGGCGAAAAATGCGCCATGTATTGAACAATCCTGCTTTGGAAATAGTATGATCGTGCTCAGCCTGTCGTGAGGCAGATATGCCCGTTACTAGGCTCTGTTGATGGCGTGGATACCCCCTCCCGACGGCATCGCAATGTGCCACTATGATGAGCGTTAAAAGCCATCACAGAAGGAAGGAGCATCTATGTCCGAAATTAAAATTATCGGTGTCGACTTGGCAAAGCGCGTTATCCAGTTGCATGGTGCGTACAATGATGGGTCAGTCGCGTTTCGCAAAAAGCTTTCACGAGGCCAGTTTCTCGCGTTCGTGGCACAGCAACCCAAATGCATGATCGCCATGGAGGCGTGGCCACGGCGTATGGCTGGGGCCGCGAATTTGAGAAGCTGGGGTGCGACGTGCGGTTGATACCGCCGGTCTATGTGAAGCCGTTCGTCAAACGCCAGAAGAATGATGCGACCGATGCAGAGGCCATCTTGGAGGCTGCATTGCGTCCAACCATGCGCTTTTTCGCAGTGAAGACGGAAGATCAGCAGGCCCGTGCCATGCTGTTTCGCACGCGGCAGATGTTTGTCGGCCAGCGCCCCCAGATGATCAACGCTTTACGCGGCCACCTCGCCGAACACGGATTGGTCGCGGCCCGCGGGCCTGCCCATCTCAAGCGACTCGCGGACGCAATCGCAGGTGATGACACCGCGCTGCATGCTGAGGTTCGTGACCTCGGCCGGATGTATCTGGGGCAGATTGAGGGGCTGAATACG
The DNA here is from genome assembly GCF_014638275.1 of Primorskyibacter flagellatus. Taxonomy (GTDB): domain Bacteria; phylum Pseudomonadota; class Alphaproteobacteria; order Rhodobacterales; family Rhodobacteraceae; genus Pseudooceanicola; species Pseudooceanicola flagellatus_A. The sequence goes on along the minus strand of NZ_BMFJ01000006.1, from coordinate 20,784 downwards.
CGTGTTGCAGAGCTTGACGCGAAGATGCGATGTGCCGCCAAGAAAGCCGACTTGGTGCGCCGAACACAAACCATGCCGGGCGTGGTTCCTGTCACGGCGCTTGCGATCGAGACATTTGCCCGTGACCTGGCCACCTTCCGGCGCGGGTGCGATTTTGCCGCCTGGCTTGGGCTTGTGCCGAAGCAGCACTCGACGGGCGGCAAAGCCCGGCTCGGGAAGACCTCGAAGATGCGACAGCGCGACTCCGGACACTCTTGGTCTCTGGCGCTATGGCTGTCCTCCAGGCTGTCGAGCGGTTTGACACACCGAATAATGGCTGGCTGAAACGCCTACTAACCCGCAAGCCGCGCATGGGTCGCCGCGATTGCGCTGGCCAACAAGATGGCGCGTGGCCTCTGGGCCATCATAATGAAACAAGAGGATTACCGGAATCCGGTGGCGGCGATGGCATAGCGAAGACGGCATGCCACGACGTCCCGGTAAGTTGGGAGTGTGAGGAGGTCACTGAAAAGTAAGGGCAAAGGATCGATCAGATCCGGGTCAGAGAAAGCAGCATTTGTGCAGGAGCCACCGAGCTCGGTTTGTTGATATGCCTCTGGTCCGCGCATCGCCATACCGGCCCGCGGTTACATCAGCGCCGCACACAGAGGCCTGATACATGACCGCACCCGATCACACGCTCGCGCCGTTCAAAAAATCACTTGCACCAATGGGGGCATGCATGCACAAATCCCGTGTCGGACTCATCTTATGAATCCAGCGTGGTAGCTGAGGTGCATGAGCAGACCGACAACCCCGACATACAAGACCATGAACTGGCCCGCTTATAACGAAGCGCTCAAGCGCCGTGGCTCGCTGACGATCTGGTTTGACCCCGAGATGAGCTGGGAGGCCGTGCCGACAGGCAGAAGAGTTACAGCGACGCCGCGACCCAGACCTGTCTTTCGATGAAGGTCCTGTTCGGCATGGCCTTGCGACAGGCGACCGGGTTCGTCGAGAGCCTGTTGCGGCTGATCGGTCTCGACTGGACGGTGCTCGACTTCAGCACCCTGTCCCGGCGCCAGAAGACCCTGGCCGTGAACATCCCGTATCGCGGCTCCAAAGGGCCGTTGCACTTGTTGGTGGACAGCACGGGGATCAAGCTTGAAGGTGAGTGGCATGCCCGCAAGCATGGCGGCCCCAAGCGACGGGTCTGGCGCAAGATCCACCTCGGGATCGACGAGCAAACGTTGGAAGTGCGCGCTGTTCAGATCACCGGGAGCCACATCGGTGACGCTCCAGTGTTACCCAACCTTCTTGAACAGATCCCGGCAGACCAGCAGTGTCACGGCTGACGGTGCGTATGACACACGAAAATGCCAGGACGCGATTGCGGACCGTGGCGTCCACGCCGTTATCCCACCAGGTAAGAACGCAAAGTCTTGGAAGACCATCACCGCCTAAGCCGCGTCGAGACGAAGATGCACTGTGTTAAGTTGCTGGGGCAGCGCCTTATGGCGCGGGACTTTGACCGTCAGGTCGCGAAAACCCTTTCTAAATAACGAGGCACCCTCCAGTCGCAAGGGTCCTCTTTGACAAGCGCGCTAAACAGCGCGGCCAACCGATCCTTGCCGATATTTTTGGCGTGGTGCATCAGGCCTCCCCGCCAGCGGGGAAATCCGTAGCCGTGAATCATTACTAGGTCGATGTCTTGCGGTTTTTCTGCGACGCCTTCGTCAAGGATATCGCAGGCTTCCGCCACCATTGCGAGCAAGAGCCTTTCTACGATTTCGTCAGCTGAGAACTCCCGGCGAGTGAAGTTCATTTCTTCTGAGACACGGAGTATTTCGCTAGCGACCAGCTCCGAAGGTGAGGGTTTGCCGTCCGGCCCATAGTCGTACCATCCGGCGCCCGATTTGCGTCCTAGGCGTTTGTGCTTTTCGACCAGCCGCTCGACCAAGGGCATGTGACCACAGCAGTTCCCTTCTGCAGCGGCCTTGCGACGGATATTCGCGTAGGCGATGTCCAGCCCCGACATGTCCTGTGCAGCATATGGACCCATCGCCATACCGAATCCGCGCATAGCCGCGTCGATCTCGTCGACAATAGCCCCCTTCACCAGAAGGCGATTAGCGGCGTGACGGTAGCTAGACAAAATTCGGTTTCCGATGAAGCCATCGCAAACACCAGACAGTACCGGGATTTTACCAAGCCTGCGCGCCAGCACAAATGCTGCACCTAATGTATCGTCTGACGTTCGGTCGCTCCTGACGACTTCCAGAAGCTTCATAATATGCGCAGGACTGAAGAAATGAATCCCTACAAAGCGTGCTGGGTGCTTCAACCCATCAGAAAGCCGATTTACATCGAGATAGGATGTGTTTGTGGCAATAATCGTCTCGGGCGGCAGAGCACCTTCGAGTTCGGTCAAGATCGCGCTCTTGACCGCAAAATCCTCGAAGGCCGCCTCGATTGCTAGATCGGTTGGTGGCAGAGCGTCATAGCCTGAGACCGTAACCAGCCGGTCCTCAACCGCCTTTCCCGCATCGGGGGACAGAATGCCGCGACTGATACCCTGATCAATCAGCTTTTGCAGGTTTTCTCTGGCCCACTCTGCGGACGAGGCACTGCGTTCGACGACAGTCACCGAGATCCCTGCGGTCGCTAGCGTGTACGCAATAGCTGCTCCCATATTACCACCACCGACCACGATGGCGGTTTCAGCATCTCGGGAAGGTCGGGGGTAGGTGCGCCCCTTGTTGGTTGCGGTACGCTCGGTGAAGAAAACGTGCCTAAGGGCCCGCGCCTGATCCGAGGCACGAAGGTCCAAAAACGCAGCGCGCTCGCTGGCCAGTGCGTCGTGCAGCGGCGTCATCGCGCTGGCCGCGACCAGGTCCACCGCAACATGCGGGGCATTCTGGCCAGGCATACGCCGCGCTACCTGCGCGCGGGCGACTTCCGCTGCGAAGTGGTTTGGCATTGGTGAAGGAAGATTGTCGGGTGCCTGTGCCGCCTCTAGAACAGCGTCATCGAGAGCTATGGCCGCGCCAAGCGGGTCATCGGCTAGCAGCTGGATCAGTCCTATTTTCAGTGCCTGCTCGGCGGAAACAGCCTTCCCGGTGACGATCATGTCAAGCGCAGCTTCAATACCGATAAGTCGCGGCAGTCTTTGGGTTCCCCCTGCGCCAGGCACGATCCCCAAGTTTACCTCTGGCAGGCCCAGTTTGGTAGAAGTTGAGGCGATGCGATAGCAGCAAGCCAGAGCAATCTCTAGTCCCCCACCAAGCGCAGCCCCGTTGATGGCTGCGATAGTCGGAATCGGAAGGTGCGCAAGTTGCAACAGCACGTCATTTAGTTGTGGATCAACAGGCAACTGTCCGAATTCCTTCGCATCCGCGCCCGCGACGAACGTCGTTCCTGCGCCGGTGATAATCAGCCTGGTAGCGCCAGTTTCGAGGACTTGGAAGATACATTGTTGTATTCCAGCCCGAACCTCCGCGTTGATTAGGTTAAGCGGCGAATTGTCTATGGTCAGAATTGCTGCGCCATTTGAGAAGCTTAATTCAACAGGCATGGGCATCCTCACAGCACTGGCGCTCGATTGCGCGAGATAAATTTGGTATTGAGATAGCCTTCGAAGGTTTCTGTCCCGCCTTCAGTCCCATAGCCGCTGTCTCTTACGCCGCCAAACGGAGTCTCGGGCAGAGCCAGGCCGAACTGGTTGATGCTTACCATACCTGCCTGCAAACCCGCAGCTGCTTTATCTGCACGCTCCAACGAATTGGTAAAGACATAGGACGCCAGCCCGAAGGGTAGCCCGTTGGCCCGCGACAGTCCGTCCTCTATTTCACGAAAAGACGAGACGACAGCAATCGGGCCGAAGGGTTCTTCGCGCATCAAGTCGATGTCGTCGTTGGGCGTATCGACGACTGTCGGGGCATAGAAGTTACCATGATTCCCAACCCTTTTGCCTCCCGTCAACACCCGTGCACCGTTTTCGCGGGCATCCTCGACGAGCTTTTCCATCGCATTCACGCGTCCGCGATGACACAATGGCCCCATCTGTGTGCCCTCGGTTAAACCATCGCCCACCTTTACGCTCTCAAATGCTGAAACTAGCTCGGACAGAAATCGGTCGTAGATGCCTTGTTGTACGTAAAACCGGGTTGGGGCGATGCACACCTGGCCTGCATTGCGCAGCTTGTTGCCCGCCAAGGCGCGCGCCGCGGCCGTGGCATCGGCGTCGTCGAACACCAATACGGGCGCGTGACCGCCGAGTTCCATCGTCGCCCGCTTCATGTGGCGGCCAGCCAATTCTGCCAGATGCTTGCCCACCTCGACCGAACCGGTGAAGGTGATCTTGCGCACCTCGGGGCGCGCAATAAGAGTTTCCGAAATGAAGGCCGCATTACCCCAGACAAGGTTCAGACAGCCTTCGGGCAAGCCTGCATCCAGCAGATAGCGCGCAATTGCCATGCAGCCCGCCGGAGCCTCTGCCGGGGCTTTCAAGATCATCGTGCAACCTGACGCAAGCGCCGCCGCGACCTTGCGTACCGCTTGGCTCAGCGGAAAATTCCAAGGCGTGATGGCAAGGCAGACGCCTATCGGTTCGCGCACGACAAGCTGCTGTACCCCCGGGCTGCGCGATGGAATGATGCGCCCATAAATGCGCCGACATTCCTCGGCGTGCCAGTCGACGTGGTCAGCTGAGGCGCGGACCTCAGCCAAGGCCTCAGCCAGCGGCTTGCCTTCATCGAGAGTGATCCAGCCAGCGATCAGTCTGTCATTTTGGCGCAGCAGGTCGGCAAACCGTCGCAAAATTGCACTTCGTTCCATGGGAGAGCTGTTTTTCCATCGGCGAAAAGCTGATTCGGCCGAGTGAACCGCATGGTCCAGATCTGCGGCGCTAGCCTGCGGAATCTGTCCGATAGTTTGCCCGTTTGCAGGGTTTATGACTGCACGATCCTCCGGCGTGGGAGAAGCGATCCAGTCCCGTCCGATGAGGTGCTGGATGGTCGGATAATTCATTTCTTTCATGGCGTTATGCCCTCGCTCAGTTGTGTCATCCGCAGGATCCGGCACGAAGGGGACCAGATGGACGACTTTAGTTTTCCGCATAGCGGAAAAGTTTACCACAGTATTGACGCGGACGTTATCGATCGTTTAGATGTGTTTCAAGACGCATAATTCTTCCCGAGGAGGGATGTCGTGAGACCAAGGAAAGACCGCACCAAGGACGCCGAGAGACAGGACCGCGATTTTGTCACGGCGTTGGCGCGCGGCTTGGAGCTGTTGCGGGCCTTTCGGCGGGAAGGGGAAGCTCTGGGGAATGGTGAGTTGGCCGAGCGCACTGGCCTGAGCAGATCGACGGTCTCAAGGCTGGCCTATACACTGAACAAGCTGGAATACCTCAGCTACGATCCGGATACAGCACGCTATCGACTGGCCCCTCCAGTGCTTTCGCTGGGTTTCTCCTGCCTTGCAGGGATTCCGCTGCGGCAACTCGCAAAGCCCTTTATGCAGGAATTAGCCGATTACACAGGTATGCCGGCGGCCATGGCCAGTCGTGACCGACTATCGATGGTCTATCTAGAGCGGTGCAAGGGCACCAACGCCGTCACGCTGGCGATTGAGGTTGGTGCCCATATTAAACTGGCCACTACCGCGGTTGGTCGCGCCTGCATAGCGGCACACGGCCCGGATGAGCAGGCCAGAATTCTGGCCCTTGTGGAGGAACATGAGGGTGACAACTGGCCGAATGTGCAGCCCGGAATCGAAGCAGCTATCGAAGACTACCAACAGTACGGTTATTGCACGTCCTTCACGGAGTGGAAGCGTGATGTGAACGCAGTAGCAGTGCCCTTCGTGCCGACGGACGGCTCACCCATCATTGCCTTCAACTGCGGCGGTCCTTCGCAAACCCTTACGCGCGATTGGATCGAAAGCGACGTCGCGCACCGCCTTGTCGATCTTGTCCGCCGCGTTGCGGCGGTCGCACCCTGAACAATAGAGAGCATAATGGCCCTTGATACAGATACCCTTTCCCAGTTTCTCGACGCGCTCGACCGCTTCGTGAAAGAGCGACTAATCCCTTACGAGGATCGCGTCGCCGATGAAGATGTGATTCCGCCTATGCTGGTCGATGAAATCCGCACGATGGGCCTTTTCGGCATGTCGATCCCGGAGGATTTCGGCGGGCTTGGCTTGTCGATGATAGAGGAAGTGCAAGCCGCTTTCGTTCTTGGCCAGGCTTCGCCTGCGTTCCGGTCGCTAGTTGGCACAAACAACGGGATCGGCTCGCAGGGAATCATCATCGATGGAACCGACGAGCAGAAGGCGAAGTATCTACCAGCTCTCGCCTCCGGAGATATGATCGCATCCTTCGCCCTAACCGAGCCAGATGCTGGTTCGGATGCTGGCGGTCTGCGCACCACTGCGCGGCGTGATGGAAACGATTTCCTACTGAACGGCACGAAGCGCTACATTACCAATGCGCCGCGTGCCGATCTATTCACGGTTTTTGCCCGGACCAGTCCAGAGGTGAAAGGTTCTGCCGGCGTAAGCGCTTTTCTCGTCGAGGCAGGGACGCCGGGCATAACGCTTGGCCAGCCTGACAGGAAGATGGGGCAGAAGGGTTCGCACACATGCGACGTCATCCTTGACAATGTCCGCGTGCCTGCCTCGAACATCATCGGCGGGCCGGACCGTCTGAACAAGGGCTTCAAAACGGCAATGAAAGTCCTTGATCGGGGCCGACTGCATATTTCTGCCGTCTGTGTGGGCGCCGCCGAACGGCTGATCCGTGACAGCCTATCCTATGCGATTGAACGCAAACAATTCGGTGAACCCATCGCTGAAAAGCAACTGATCCAAGCCATGCTGGCTGACAGTCGCGCCGAGGCCTTCGCAGCGCGTTGCATGATCGAAGAAACAGCACGCCGCAAGGACGCTGGTCAGAACGTGTCGACTGATGCTGCCTGCTGCAAGATGTTTGCCAGTGAGATGGTAGGTCGAGTGGCCGATCGCGCAGTGCAAATCCACGGCGGTGCAGGATACATGGCCGAATATGCGGTCGAGCGCTTCTATCGCGATGTGCGTCTCTTCCGCATCTACGAGGGGACAACCCAGATTCAGCAAATACTGATCGCGCGGAATATGATCCGCACTGCAGCAGCTTAACAGGAGCGAAGACAAACTATGGACTTCAATTTCCTTTCCACCCCGAGGATCGTCTGCGAGAGCGGTGGGCTTGGCCGGATCGGCAGCCTGATGCAAGATTTGTCTTGCACCCGTGCGCTGGTCGTGACGGACCCGGGCATATTGGCCTGTGGTTTTGCGGACGAGGCAGCCGCCTCACTTAGGGCTGCTGGCATCGAGGTTGAGATTTTTCATAAAGTCAAAGCGGACCCCCCGATCGCTGTCGTCGAGGCCGCGGTAGAGGTCGCGCGGGCCTTTGGTGCTGACGGAATCATCGGACTTGGCGGCGGCAGTTCACTGGACACTGCCAAGGTCATCGCAGCGGCGGTAGCCAACGATCAACCGATTACGGACATGATCGGGATCAATCAGGTCACCGATAAACGCTTGCCACTGATTCAGGTGCCAACCACGGCAGGGACCGGATCAGAGGTAACATGGGTGTCCGTGCTGACTTCGGAAAGCCACGAAAAAAAAGCGGTATATGCACCGCAGCTTCTGCCTGACGTTGCCTTGCTAGATGCAAAGCTAACATTGGGAATGCCTCGTCACATCACAGCGGCCACGGCGTTAGACGCAATGGTTCACGCCATTGAGGCAGTAACCAGTCGCACCAGAAAGAATCCCATTTCCGATGGAATGGCGGACAAAGCGCTGGTGCTTCTCGGTCAGAACTTACCAATCGTCATGGAAACGCCTTCGGACCTGTCAGCGCGAGAGGCCATGCTGTTGGGGGCGACACTGGCTGGGATGGCCTTCATTAATGCCAGCGTGGGGGCGATTCATGCCTTGTCATACCCACTGGGAACAGGTTTCAAGGTTCCTCACGGGCACGCAAACGCTCTGGTCGCAGGACCAGTGATGAGGTTCAACATGCCCGTTGCAGAAGCTGAATATGCTCGTCTATCGCGGTTACTACTGCCCTCGCGGCCTTTTAACTCTGATGCGGCTGCGGCCCATGGCCTGATCGACGAGATGGAACGGATGCTAGTCGAAAGCGGACTTGAGTCTCGACTTTCTGGTGTCGGAGTGACCGAGGCAGCCATTCCCGGAATGGCTAATGAGGTCGTGACCGGTATCACGCGATTGCTGGAGACCAACCCGCGCGACATGACAGCCGAAGATGTGTCGCGCCTCTATCAGGAGGCGCTTTGATGGCTGGCTCATTGGACGGGATCAAGGTGGTCGACCTCAGCCGCGTGCTGGGCGGGCCTTACTGCACCCAAATGCTTGCGGATCATGGCGCTGAGGTCATCAAGGTGGAGCCGCCTCTGGGCGACGAGACCCGCAGTTGGGGCCCGCCTTTCAATGATGAACTCAGCGCCTATTTCTCTGGCGCCAACCGCAACAAGCGGTCCATCGCTATCGATCTGCAGCAACCGGAAGGGCGCGACCTGATATTGCGGTTTCTTCAGGATGCAGATGTTTTAGTTCACAATTTTAAGTCTGGTACTCTTGAAAAATGGGGGCTTGGTTATGATGATGTTCTCAGGGCACGTTTTCCTAGACTGGTACTCTGCCACGTGACTGGATTTGGTTCCGATGGCCCACTTGGCGGTTTTCCCGGCTATGACGCCGTGGTACAAGCTATGACGGGCCTCATGAGCATCAACGGCAATCCCTCCGAAGGCCCGACACGCATGGGTACGCCCATCGTGGACATCGGCACCGGTCTGATCGCCTGTAACGCTATTCTCGCCGCACTTTTGGAACGGGGCCGGTCCGGATTGGGCCAAGCCATCGAAGTGCCGCTATATGATTGCGCGATCAGCATGATGCATCCCCAAGCGGCTAATTCCCTCATGTCCGGACAGATACCAATGGCGACCGGCAATGGGCATCCAAATATCGTACCATACGACATGTTCGAAACAAGTAATGGCAAACTCTATCTGGCTATCGGTAACAATGGTCAGTTCGCAAAACTCTGTGACGTGCTTGGCCTACCTGAGGTGCCCTGCGATCCACGATTTGCCGACAATGCCGCGCGTCTTGCGCATCGGTCAGAGATGACAGAGGTCTTGTCAGAGTGCCTGGTGCAACATGACGCCTTCAAACTTGAGCCGGTGCTTTTGAAAGCTGGGATTCCCGCCGGAGTCGTTCGGAATGTGAATGAAGCGTTGGAGCATCCACACACCCGACATCGCGGAATGGTGGTATCAGTTGGCACCTACCGCGGCACCGGCGTGCCAGCACGCTTGTCGCGTACCCCCGGAGCGGTTCGCGCGGCACCGCCTCGCTTCGGGCAGCATAGTAGGCAGTTGCTTAGCGAGGCTGGACTGACAGAAGCTGAAATCGATAGATTGACTCAAGCGGATATCGTTCGAGAAGAACCGCGGATGCGCGAGACGACCTAAGCCGAAATTTCAGCTCAAGCGGACGATCGTGAAAAAGTTCAGGGAGGCCAAGATGGAAAGATTGCTCATATCACCGGACCGGATACCCGAATGGATTCCCGGCACGACTACGTTGGACAGTTCCGGGTGCAACTGGAACGGCATTACCCTGAAGGGCTATCGTTATGAGCGACAAGACGCGGCAATTCCCCCCATGCGCGACTATATGATTGTTGCATATGATGGCGCGCCAACCACTATGCGCCGCACGAGTGGCGGCCCATGGCAAAGCGCGCGCGTAGAGAAAGGTAGGATTTCCTTGCTCACGCGTGCAGAGGAATCCACTTGGAGTTGGTCCGAGCCTATCACGGTTAGACACGTCTATCTCAATCACAGCGAACTCGAAAACACGGCCCTTTCGGTCTTTGACCGTGACCCGAAGTCCATTGAGATCAATGATTGGCTATCTGCGAAGGACCCCTGTATCCTGAACTGCATCCAATTGCTAGAGAATGAGCTAAAGAACGGTGGAATCGGCCAGAGATTGATCATCGACGCCCTGCGCAGCCAGATCGCCGTTCACCTTCTGCGTCAGTACGCCAAGGTCTCTTTGACCAGCGACGCAAACTCGAACTTCAGCCCTGCTCAAAGGCAGAGAATCATCGATCTCGTTGAAAGCTGCTTAGGTGAAAACCTCAGTCTGGAAGACATGGCCGCATCTATCGGTTTCAGCCAGTTTCACTTTTCGCGTCAGTTCAAGGCGGAGTTTGGGTTGGCACCGTATGCATATGTTTTGCGCAAGCGAATATCGAAGGCCCAGGAGATGCTGAGAAAGGGTAATGCCCCCCTGAAAGTGGTCGCGCTTGACTGCGGTTTTGCAGATCAGAGTCATTTTAGTCGAACTTTTCGAAAAATGACAGGTGCGACCCCCGCCGAATTCCGGCGCATGGCATAATGACCGGAAAACTATTCCTTCCTATCGCTGTCACGCACCAGAGACAAAGAAATGTTGAGCCCGTAACGCTGCAATGAATGTACCAGAAACAGAATTTAAACCACGATTTGCCTTCGAACGCAGGATTTTCTTTGGCGACTGTGACCAGCTGGGAATCGCCTTTACTGGCCGGATTACGAATTTCGCGCTGGAAGCAATCGAGACTTTCTGGGACGATTTGCTTTCAGGCCGGGGCTGGCTTTTTCTCCTCACGGAAAGAAACACGGCCATGCCTTTTGTCTCTATGGACCTACAATTCCATGCGCCGGTGAAAGCAGGCGCGAACCTAGCATGTGAGGTCTATGTGGTCCATGTCGGGGAAAGTTCAGTTGGTCTAAAAGTTGTCGGCCGTCAGCATGACTTGATTTGCTTCGAATGCGAAACGAAGTCAGTTTTCCGAGATGCTTCAACATTTGGTAAAGTCAAAATTGAAAGCTCAATTCGGCAGATTTTGCTCGCGGAAGTGGGTTCGGAAAATCAAACAGTGAGCTAGGCCTGTAGGCTTTGGAGACAGCAAAGCCTGTGCAAAACGATCTCATGTAAGGGAACACAAGAAAAAGCCAGAGAAAGGGAAGCCCGGGTGCCGGGCTTGAAAGGATAGAGAGAGTCTCATCCGGGTCCGGCGAGACAAGGATCCTGACCATGGCCAAGACCACAAATCGAACGAAACCCGCCACCACCAAGAAGACCGAAGCTGCCGGATCGGCAGCGCCTGACGGCGCCGCCGACATCCGGATGATCCCGCTCGACCAGCTGGAGACCAGCCCCCTCAACGTCCGCAAAGTCGCCGCGAGCGCCAGTGATGACGCCGAGCTTCTTGCAAGCATTCGCGAGACCGGCATCAAGCAGAACCTGGTGGTGCATGCGCTGTCTGAGTCACGCTTTGCCGTCGATGCCGGAGGGCGCCGCCTCAAGGCACTGAAGCAGCTTGCCGAAGACGGTATCATTCCCGCAGATCACCCGGTGCCCTGCCTCATCGAGGACGAGCGCAACGCCATCCTCACCTCCGCTACGGAAAACCTTCAGCGCGCGGCGATGCACCCGGCGGACCAGTTCGAGGCTTTCGACAAGATGATCGCCGAAGGCCGCAGCGAGGACGAGATTGCGTTGAAGTTCGGCGTTTCCGTCGACCTCGTGCGCCGTCGCCTCAAACTCGCCCGCGTTGCTCCCGAGATCATCGAACAGTTCCGTGCTGGCGACCTGACCCTAGAATGCGTGATGGCCTTCACCCTGACCGACGATCATGACCGCCAGCTGGCGGTCTGGAACGCCGTGAAAGGCGGCTATCACATCCACCCGCAAAGTATCAAACGCCAGCTGACCGAGACGGCGCATTCGGCGAACTCGACCCTCGGGCGCTTTGTCGGTATCGAGGCCTATGAGGCAGCGGGCGGTGTGTTGCTTCGGGATCTCTTTGACGATCGTGCCAGCGCCCATATGGAAAACCCCGACCTCCTGGAGCGCCTCGCGATCGAGAAGCTCCAGGCTGCGGCCAAACCCTTCGAAGGGACGTGGAAATGGGTCGAGGTGCACCTCTCGGTGGATTACGGTGCGTTTCGCAGTTTCGGACGGGTTTATCCGCAGGATGTCGAACCCGATCCGGACCTGCTGGCCGAAGAGGAACGTCTCATCGCGCGCGAGGAAGAACTGGCGGCGCAGAATGACGGCGAGGATTGGACCCACGCCGAGACCGAAGAATATTACGCAATCGAACCGCGCCTGCGCGAAATTGAGGCCCTGCAGCGTGAGCGGCAGCCTTACGCGGATGCAGATCGCGCCATTGCGGGCGTGGTTCTGACCATCGGCCATGACGGCGCGCTACGGGTCGAGAAAGGCCTGGTGCGGCCCGCGGATATTCCCACCGCACCCGAGCCGGATGAGGCCCGTGCTGATGCGGGTGATGCCCACTCCCCTGCCCGGCCGCATGTGGCGCCGCCGACCTCATCGTCGCCGGTGCCGACCTCCGATCCGGCCGCGACTTTGCGCAAGGCGGATGGGATTTCGGCGAGCATTGCCGACGATCTGCGCGCGACGCGTCAGCACATCCTGCGGGCGCATCTGGCGGCGGATTTCGAGGTGGCCTTCGATGCGATGCTCTACGCGCTCTGCGAGCAAGCTCTGGGCCGGTCCTACAACAATGAGGCAATCGACATCTCGATCCGGCCCTTCCAGGCGCAAAATCGCGAGGTGCTGCATGCCGATACCGTCGCCCAGAAGATGCTCGAGGCGCTGGAACAAGACCTCGCCACCGACTGGATGAAGCTGGAGAAGCCAAAGGACTTCCGGGCGATGTCCGAGCTGCCCCTTGCGGACAAGCAGGCGCTGTTCGCCTGGGCCACGGGTCTTGCGATCAAGCCGCAGCTCAGCACCGACAATCGGCCTTCCCCGATCATCGAGGAGATCGGCACGCGGCTTGATGTCGATGTGGCGGCTTGCTGGCGCCCGACCGCGCAAAACTACTGGGGGCGGGTCAACAAGGGCCATGCAGTGGCCACGGCGCGCAAGCTCATCGGCGACGACTACGCCGAGGATCGCAACCGCGAGCGTAAAGGTGACATCGCGGCCGCGATGGAGCGGGCGTTCGCGGAAACGGCGAGCGAGACGGAAGGTTTCGACGCCGCAACGGTTGCACAGACGACGCGATGGCTGCCCGATGGGATGGTGTTTTCTGGTGCATCGGATAGTGGCCTCGACCTCCCCGTTGATGCGGCGAAAACCACCTTTGGCGAAGATCAGTCCGGCGAGGAGTCCATTTCGGCCTCGGATGACGAACCGGATGCCTTGCCCGCCTTTCTCAGCAGTGATGCCGCTTGAGACCTAGGCGCCGCTCTGAACCCTGACTAACCCATGGGCCGTCCTCGCGCAGAGGGCGGCCCTATCCGACTGACGGGTTTCACACAGCCGGTGTCTGATCGGCTGGCCCGTCCCGGAGAATTCTCATGACCACCACACTCGATATCGATCCCGTCAAGGAAGCCGAATTGATCGCCGGGCAGAATGATGCCTTTCGTCGCTCCATTCTCGGGACCACCTCCGTCGCCGATGCCCCGCAGGGCCAGTTCGTGATGACCCGTGGTGTTGCAGCACTAGGGCCGGACGCCCAGCTCGCTCTCACCCGCCGCGTCGCTTCGTTTGACGCGTTCAACGCTGACAGCGACCCCCATGGCTGGCACGAGATGGGTGTCATCGACTTCGATGGAACTACGGTCTGGTTCAAGGTCGATTTGTACGACGTCGACTACATGTACGGCTCGCCCGAGCCCTCCGATCCCGAACAGACGCGCCGGGTTCTGACCCTGCTTCTGCCGTCGGAATACTGACGCCCCCTTTTCATCGACATCGCCCCGGGACCGTCCTTGCACAAAGGGCGGTCCTTTTGCGCTGGCGGGTTCCAAGGGGCGCGATGATTGCGTTCTGCCCGCCGCAGGAGACCAGAGATGGCCAAAACACTCGACTACCAGATCACCCTTTATCCCGCGCATCGCGATGGCGCGTTTGTTGTCACCCAGTTCCAGATGATGGCGAACTACCCCGAAAAGCGCATCCAGGCTGCCGGCATGGATGACCTCATCGACCAAGTGACGCAATTCGCGATGGAGCATGGCGAGAGCTGCAGTGCCTCGGTGCGCTGCCTCGCCCCGCGCAAACCGCCGGGGTTCAAGCGCGCGACCGAAAACCTCTATTTCAACCTGGTTGACCTGACGGCTGAGAAACGCGGCGACGCCGCGGCCTGAAGCCGCCCGCAGGAAACCTCTTGGGCGACCAGTTGCAACGGTCGCCCTCCCCTTCCCTCAATTCCAAAGGATCGAAGACATGACACAAGTGAATGATTTCTACGCGCAGATGCTGGAAGCGCAGCAACGGGCTACCGAGCAGAGGGTCGAGACCCGCGCGGCCCTTCTCTCCGAGCTGCGTGCCCTCGGCGTGACGAACATCGAGGTGCAATACGAAGGCTACGGCGATTCCGGCAATGTCGAGGATGTCGTCGTGGCGCCTGACACGATCACCCTGACAGAAGACCTGCGCCGCCGCGTCGAAGATTTCGGCTGGGACTTTGCCTATGCGCTCAGCCCCGGGTTCGAGAACAACGAGGGGGGCTATGGCGAGCTGACCTGGGTGCTCGAAACCGACAAGATCGATGTCAGTCATTCGAACCGTTACATCGAGACCAACACCACCGAACACGAGGGGCTCTGACATGGCACATCCCCTCCATCACGCTGAAAGCTCGGCCCGAAAGTTCGGCGGAGTTCCAGATGATTACCAGCATGTGCATGATTGGTTCGACTCATCCAAAGAGCACCTAGGTCTCTTTGTTCACAGAGCCCAAAAACATCATACGGTTGGGATCTATGATGCCGAACGTCACTTCGGCCGCAGCCTGACCAACAGCGCGGGCCGGGTTGTTCCCATCCGCTGGATCGGTGAACAGCATGTCCGTGAGGACTGCCAAGGGCGCATCCCGTCGCTGGCCGACTGGCTTGGACGCATCCAACCGGAACCGTGGATGGCCAACGGCCGGATCGACAACGACCCGACCCAGATCGTCGGTGATCCGCGCGCGGCCTGGGTCCTCGCGGTCGCAAATCACCAGACCATTCTCGGCTTCGAGGAATGGCTTCTGAAAGTCTCGGTCGAGCACGTTCAGCATCGCCAAAACCGCGCCGCCGCCTGATCCGCCGGGCGGCGAACTCACCACCATCTCATCTCATCCAGATCGACCTGCCTGCGCCCAATCGGCCTGGCGGGTCGTTTTCGTTCCAAGAAAGGACATCGACATGCACGACGCCGTCTTTGAGGAGGCCTATCACGGCCATACCATCAAGATCTACCACGACCTCGATCCCGAAAGCCCACGGCAGTGGTCCAACCTCGGCACCCTGATCTGCTGGCATCGGCGCTATCGGCTTGGAGACGGCCATCAGTTCGATAGCCCCGAAGTGTTCCTGCGCGATCTTGCGGGCGTTTCGGATCAGAGCGATCTCTCGATGGATCAGTTGCGCGAGCGCGCCGAGCGCAAGGCGATCATCTTGCCGGTTTATCTCTACGACCATTCCGGCCTCGCGATGAACACCATCGGGTTCCACTGCCCGTGGGATTCCGGCCAGGTCGGCTATGTCTATGTGACGCTTGAGGCAGTTCGGGAAGAGTTCGGCGTGAAGCGCGTAACCAAGGCGCTGCGTGAAAAGACTGAAGACATCCTGCGCGCTGAAATCGTCAGCTACGACGCCTACCTCGCCGGTCGAGTGTACGGTTATATCATCGAACATGACGGCGAGGAAGTCGACGCCTGCTGGGGGTTCGTCGGCGACTATGAGCTGGACTGTCTGCTCGAGGCGCGCCGGGCGGTGCCAGCACTTTTGCCGAGTCAAACACGCGAGTCCGCTGCCGCTCAAGCGCGGGCTCATCCTTAAGAACCGGCACAGGTGGCATACGCTCCCTTTCTTACGGGAATCCCAATCGGCCTCGCATTGCTGCAATGCAGAATTGTCATGGCGCAGCTATTGTGCGGTCGCAGCATAGCCACTATCTTGAAGTTGTGATCGGTTCTCTCCTCCTCCCTGAACCGATCCAGAATAATCGGCGGCATCCACCTCCTCCCGGATGCCGCCTTTTTCTTGTTCAGAGCTCTTTCTGAAGGTTGACCACGGTTTGTCGGTCGCCGTTCGGTCAATGAGGTGCCCACTAGTTGGATGCCGAGGTCGCACCTTGCCCAAAACTTGGGCGCACCGATAAAGCTTCAAGCTGACAAGGACTTCCGCGACAGCGCCCACAGCCCCATCCCCAGATTCTGGGGATAACTTTCCGAGGTTAAGCGGAGATCAGCAATGCCATGAAAGAGCGAGAGACAGGGCGGGAGGGGTGACCCCTCCCGGGTGAGAGAGTGCACGCGGGTCTCGGGGCCAACCCTCAACCCCGGAGATTGCCGATGAACGCTCACCCCCATTCCATTCCTCTAGCCGCCGCGCCCGAGGCCCCTGCCCGTCCGGAAGCCTCGCGCTTCGCCCAAAACCTGATCCAGGCTGCGAGAACCCTCGTGCCGCAGTTCGAGGCCGGCAGATCCATCGACGCTGCCGCCCTCCGAACCGCGATGGAAGAGGCTTTCGGCGCCAGTGACACCAGCGGCGCCTGGGTCTGGAAAGACGCCTATGAGGCCGCCGAGATTGCGCAGATCCTGATGCTCGCCCGCTATGGCGCGCTGATGCAGCGCCAAGCCGCAGCGCCGCAGGCTTTCCTCTTCATGATCGAGCGTCTCGCCGGTCTGGCCCCCTCCCACACGCGGCGCTCGGAAGATAGCGTGCGCTTGCAACAGTTCTCAACCCCTTTGCCTCTCGCGGCCATCGTCGCGCAGGCGGCGGGGTTTCGCGAGGGCGACCTGGTGCTGGAACCCTCGGCGGGCACCGGCATGTTGGCGATCTTCGCACGGATCGCGGGTGCGCGGTTGACGCTCAATGAGCTTGCCGAGACCCGCCATGCCTTGCTCGGGCACCTGTTTCCTGAGGCCGTTGTCTCAGACCACGATGCCGCCTCGATCGACGATCGGCTCGACCGCACAATCACGCCCTCGGTCATCGTGATGAACCCGCCGTTTTCTGCTGCGAACCTTGTCGAGGGTAAGTTCCGGCAGGCGACCAGTCAGCATGTTCTGTCCGCTCTCGCCCGCCTTGCGCCGGGTGGGCGGCTTGTGGTCATCACCGGAGAGAGCTTTCGTCCCTCGACGAAGAGCTTCCAGTCGACGTTTCAGCGGATTTGGCAAAGCGCGGATGTGGTGTTTTCTGCTGCCATCGACGGCAAGGTCTTCGCGCGGCATGGCACCACGATCGACACAAGGCTGACGGTGATCGACAAGCGCGCGGCGGGCGAAAGCGAGTCCGCGCCGGTCGACATCGAGGCTGCCTATCATCCGCTCTGCGTGAGCACCGCTGACCTTCTCGCCGCAGTGCTCGCGCATTGCCCGGAGCGCCGCAGCCCTCCGCCCTGCCCTACCAATTCAGCTTTGTCTGTGCCGACCCGCCCGATCCGCACCAACCCGCGCGCTTTGCGCAACGCCGCCCGCCAGGAAACCCGAGCCCTCGCTGAGGAACGGGCCAAGCACCCGTTCGACGACATCGAGACGGCCCCGCTCGTCTACTTGCCAAAAGCCTGGAGTGAATTAGATGGCGTACTGCAGGATACGGTCTACGAGGCCTATGACCTGCAATCGATCCGGATCCACGGTGCAGCGAGACATCCCACAGCGCTGGTACAATCTGCCGCGATGGCCTCCGTGCCGCCGCCCGTCCCGACCTACCGCCCCGTCCTGCCGAAATCGCTCGTCGCGGGCGGCCTTCTCTCTGCGCCGCAACTCGAAAGCGTCATCTATGCGGGAAATGCCCATGAGACGCACCTGAAGGGCTGGTTCAAGCGCGGGGAGATCGAAGGCCAGCTGATGGCGGCGGCCGAAGACGACGAAGGTGCTTTCCGGCTGCGCAAGGGCTGGTTCTTGGGCGATGGCACGGGCTGCGGCAAGGGGCGGCAGGTCGCGGGCATCATCCTCGACAATTGGCTCAAAGGGCGCCGTCGCGCGGTCTGGGTGTCAAAGAGCGACAAGCTCATCGAGGATGCGCGCCGCGACTGGATGGCACTCGGGGGCCGCGAAAGCGATATCGTGCCGCTCTCGAAGTTCCGTCAGGGGAGCGACATCCGCCTCCCCGAGGGCATTCTGTTTGTCACCTATGCCACGCTGCGCTCGGCGGAACGCGAGGGAAAAGCCTCCCGCCTCGACCAGGTCACGTCCTGGCTCGGGGACGGGTTCGATGGGGTCATCGCTTTCGACGAAAGCCATGCCATGGCAAATGCCGCCGGCGAAAAGTCCGACCGCGGCGACAAGAAGGCGTCCCAGCAGGGTCTTGCGGGCCTCGCACTGCAGAACGCGGTTCCTGACGCCCGCGTCCTTTACGTCTCGGCCACAGGGGCGACGGTCGTCGGCAATCTCGCCTATGCCTCGCGTCTCGGGCTTTGGGGTACCGGGGATTTTCCCTTCGTGACACGGGCTGAGTTCGTCGCCGCGATGGAAGCCGGGGGCATCGCGGCCATGGAGATGATCTCGCGCGACCTGAAGGCGCTCGGGCTCTATCTGGCGCGGTCCCTCTCCTATGCCGGGGTCGAATACGAGATGCTGGTGCATGAGCTGACGCCCGCCCAGGTCGCGATCTACGACAGCTATGCCGATGCGTACCAGATCATCCACAACAACCTTGAGGCCGCCCTTCAGGCCTCAGGTATTTCGTCTGAGACCGGCACTTTGAACCCTCAGGCGAAATCCGCCGCGCGCTCAGCCTTCGAGAGCAACAAGCAGCGCTTCTTCAACCACCTCATCACCGCCATGAAATGCCCCTCGCTGGTCCGCGCGATCGAGGCGGACCTGGCGGCGGGCCATTCGGCGGTCATTCAGGTGGTTTCAACCAGCGAGGCGGTCATGGAACGTCGCCTCGAAGAGATTCCGCCCTCGGACTGGGACGATTTGCAGGTCGATTTTACTCCGCGCGAGAACATCATGGACTACCTGATGCATAGTTTCCCGACGCAGCTGTTTGAACCTTACACCGACGAGAATGGCGATCTGCGCTCCCGTCCGGCCCTTGATGGTGATGGCAATCCGATCATCTGCCGCGAGGCGGAGCGGCGGCGGGACGAGTTGGTCGAACATCTGGGCGCCCTCGCCCCGGTGCAGGGCGCGCTCGATCAGATCCTCTGGCATTTCGGCGGGGAAGCTGTGGCCGAGGTCACGGGGCGCAAGCGGCGCATCGTGAAGACGCGCGAGGGGCGGCTCAAGGTCGAGAACCGGCCTGCCTCCTCCAACCTCGGAGAGACGCAGGCCTTCATGGATGATGCCAAGCGCATCCTGATTTTCTCCGATGCGGGTGGCACGGGGCGCAGCTATCACGCCGATCTCGGGGCCAAGAACCAGCGCCTCCGGGTGCATTACCTCCTCGAGCCCGGCTGGAAGGCCGACAACGCGATCCAGGGGCTGGGGCGCACCAACCGCACCAATCAGGCGCAGCCGCCGCTCTTCCGCCCCGTGGCGACCAATGTGAAGGGTGAAAAGCGGTTTCTCTCCACCATCGCGCGCCGCCTCGACACGCTCGGGGCCATCACCAAGGGGCAACGCGAGACCGGTGGGCAGAACATGTTCCGCGCCGAAGACAACCTCGAGAGCCCCTACGCGCGGGCGGCGCTGCGGCAGTTCTTCTACAAGCTGCGCGCGGGCAAGATCGAGGCCTGTTCCTACGCGAAATTCCAGGAGATGACGGGCCTGACGCTCGATGAGGCGGATGGCACGATGAAAGAAAATCTGCCGCCGATCCAGCAGTTCCTGAACCGCTGTCTGGCGCTCCGCATCGACATGCAGGACGCGATCTTCGAGGCCTTTGGCGGGTTCCTTTCGGCCATCATCGAGGATGCGCGCCAGGCGGGCACACTGGATGTCGGCTTAGAGACCCTGCGCGCCGAGAAGTTCGAGATCGTTGATCGCAAGGTGATCTTCGAGCATGAGGCGACGGGGGCGACTGCAGCTGCCCTGACCGTGGAGCGTACCGATCGCAACGACCCCCTCACCCTGCCCCGGGTCAAATCGATCTGCGCAAACACGGAAGGTGCGACACTGTGCTGGAACAAGAGCTCCAAACGCGCGGCGCTGATGATCAAGGCGCCGGCCTTCATGGATGAGGATGGTGTTCCGATCCTGCGGGTGAAACTGCTGCGTCCCATGGGAACCGAGATCCTCGCGTTCAGTGAGTTCTCGACATCGCACTGGGAGGAGATCGATGACTCGATGTTCGAGCATCTTTGGCAGGCCGAGGTCGACGCCGTGCCGGAGTTCACCACCTCAAAGATCACGCTGATCTGCGGGCTTCTTCTGCCGATCTGGGACCGCCTCCCTGCCGACAACATGCGCATCTACCGCCTGCAGACCGAAGATGGGGAACGCGCCATCGGTCGACTGGTCAGCCAAGAACAGCTGTTGAACGTCTATGCGCGCCTTGGGCTCGACTGCCAGATCGAGATGACGCCGCAGGAGGTCTTTACCGCGGTTATGGAAGCCAGGACGACCCTGAACCTCCTCGGCGGTTACCAACTGCGCCGCTCGCTCGTCATGGGACAGCCGAGACTTGAACTCATTGGCGCCTCGGGCGCGGCCTTGTCCGGATTGAAAGCCATGGGCTGCTTCACCGAGGTGATCCAGTGGAAGACGCGGGTGTTCATTCCGGTGGACGGCATTGACGTGCTGGCGCGGGT
>NZ_BMFJ01000005.1 GCF_014638275.1 Primorskyibacter flagellatus | reverse complement strand
TGCTTCCGTTTCGACATCTCTGATCTCCTTCTCGTCGAAGATCAGCAGACTGCAAATCATAGCTTATGTCAGTGTCCGAATTTCGGGGGGTAGCTCAGTTCGCCAGATCGGCGTGACGCAGCAGACTTACTATCGATGGCGCAAAGAGTATGGCGGCATGAGCCGGGACCAGCTCAAACGTCTGAAGCAGCTCGAGACTGAGAATGCCCGGCTCAGGCGCGCGGTTTCAGATCTGACGTTGGACAAGATGATCCTGACCGAGGCCGCCCGGGGAAACTACTGAGCCCCGCCCGCCGTCGTCGATGTATCGACCATGTGCGGCAGACCCTTGGCGTATCTGAGCGCCGGGCCTGCCGCACATTGGGACAGCATCGCTCGACACAGCGCAAGGTGCCCAACGGTTTGCCGGATGAAGAACGGCTGACCGATGACATCATCGCGCTGACGCGAGAGTTTGGGCGCTACGGGTATCGCATGATCACCGGGATGCTGAACAACAGCGGCTGGCATGTGAACCACAAGCGCGTCGAACGGATCTGGCGGCGGGAGGGGCTTAAAGTCCCGCTGAAACAACCCAAGAAGGGTCGGCTTTGGCTGAATGACGGCTCGTGCGTTCGGCTCCGGCCGGAACGCCCGAACCATGTCTGGTCCTATGACTTTGTCCAGGACCGGACCCACGACGGGCGAGTATATCGCACGCTCAACATCATTGACGAGTTCACGAAGGAGGCGCTGGTGATCCGTGTCAAACGCAAGCTCAATTCTGGCGATGTGGTGGATGCCTTGATTGACCTGTTCATCCTGCGCGGTCCGCCGGAATACATACGGTCCGACAATGGCGCTGAATTTATTGCCAAGAAGGTGCGGGCCTGGATTGGCGCAGTCGGTGCCAAGACGGCCTTCATTGCGCCAGGATCACCTTGGGAGAACGGTTACTGCGAAAGCTTCAACGCAAGATTCCGGGACGAGTTGCTGAACGGCGAGGTCTTCTACACGCTACGCGAAGCCCAAATCCTGATCGAGAGATGGCGTCGACACTACAACACTGTCAGGCCGCACAGCGCTCTTGGGTATCGTCCACCAGCTCCCGAGAGCATCGTCTCGATAGACCAGAGGCCGACCATGCACTAACAATCAAACCGGACCACTCGATGGGGGCAGATCAGGATGCGAAACTGCCGACCGCCAGAACCTTGAAGTCAAGCAGCAGATCGCCGAGGCGGGCGTGACCTTCGTTGACCTGCCCGCCGGAGATGTCGAAAAGCTGAACCAGATCCTGTCGACGGTTGGGTCCGAATGGGCCGAGCAACTCGATGCCCAAGGCAAGCCCGGAACCGAGATCCTGGAAGCCTTCCGGTCCGCGCTGAAAAGGAACTGATACCAGATCGTGGACGGCCCGGCTCCTGTGTCGGGCCAGGCCACCAAAAACGCGCAGAAGTCAGCCGGTGGGTGCATCTGAATCCTGCCCTTCGACACTCAGCCTGGTCGTCCGTTATGCAGCTGAAGTCCGGGCGAGCCGTGCATACGTTCGGCCACATTGATCTGGCGTAGATGCGCCTCGCCGGTCCCGATCTCGGCGACGAGTTGATGCGCGAACGGCGCGGGCGAATTGGGTTTCGGCGATATGGCGCAGATGGGCGGCAGCGAGAGTGTCCGACCTTTTGTGTATGACTGATCCGGTCCATGCTTCATCGAAAGGACGCATGAATGACCATCTCGAAAGAAATCCTGGATGGATAACGTACAGGATCTTCCGCACATTTGATTCCGGCGATGGTTCCTTTCAGACTGGCTGACCCGGACGGTCAGAAGGATATACTTGGGACAACGATCATGCAGCGCCCGGCCCAACCGGAAGAAGTAGCCGGGGCGGTGCCGTTTCTGGCGTCCGACGAGGCATCCTATATGACCGGATCCGAAATGGTGGTCGATGGCGGCTATACCGCGCAGCAAAATGGGCGGAGCCGGAAGCTTGGGACAGGCGGGTCCGGTTGGCCGCGAACCGATCCTGGCCAGCCGGGCACCGGCTGCCCGCCTGGCCTGGTTCCGTCAGGCGTCGGCACGCGGAAGGCGGATTTCGGACAGAACCTCCTCCGTGTGCTCGCCCAGCCGCGGTGGCAGCCGGCGCACCCGGCCGGGGCTGTCCGAGAACTGGACCGGTATCCGGAGCGTCACGACGGCGCCCTCTGTCGGGTGCTCGTGGCGCTCGAAATACCCGGTTTGAACCAGATAGGGATCAACCAGCAGATCCTCCAGGCTGTTGGCCGGTCCATTCGGCACGTCGGCCGCGTCGAACCGGCGGCGCCACTCGGCGGTTGTATTCCCCGCGATTGCCTCGGCGAGGAACCAATATAACTAGTCAATGTGATCGGTGCGCAACTCTGCTGTGGCAAATCGTGGATCGTCGCGCAGCTCGGGCCGGCCTATGGCGTCGAAGAGACGCAGCCACTGGTTGTCCATCGCCGCCATCACACAGATGTGCCCGTCCTGCGTTGGATAAGGCCGATGATGGGGCGAGAATACCCGGCTGTAACCCATGCCCAGATCGGGCCGGTCGAGCGTTGCGCCCCAGAGATGCTCGATCAGATTGAAGTTGACCATCGCATCCATCATCGGCACGTTTACCTGCTGCCCGTGGCCGGTGCGCTCGCGCCAGACGAAGGCCATCGCGATGGACGATGCCTGGATGTAACCGCATAGTTGTCGGCGATTACCGTGGGTAATAGCGCGGCTCATCGGTGGCCCGGGCCATCATCCCGGCTACGCCGCTGGCGCCCTGGATCACATCGTCGAAAGCAAGCCAGTCGCGGCGCTCGCCATCCAGCCGGAAGCCAGAAGACGAGGCATGAATGATGCGGGGATTGACCGCGCGGATCGCCTCGTAGTCGACGCCCAGCCGTTCGGCGGCGCCGGGGCGTATCGAATGCACCAGCACGTCCGCGGAACGCACCAGATCAAGGAGCGCGGCCCGCGCGTCGGGTTTCTTCAGGTCGAGCACGACCGAGCGTTTGTTGCGGTTTGTATTGAGGAACAGTGCCCCCATCTTCGGGTTGCGCGACGGTCCCACCTGGCGTGTGTAGTTGCCGTCGGGTGACTCGATCTTGATGACGTCGGCCCCCATGTCGCCGAGGATCTGGATCGCCACCGGTCCAAGCACGTTGACCGAAAGATCAAGCACCCTGTAACCCGCAAGCGGTCCGTCCCCCTCGGCTGGCTGCTGCGGCTGACTGTCCATTTTCTTTTCCCTTTGCGGTATCGCACCCTTCGAGTCAGCAATGCGCGCCGTAGTCTGGCGGTCAGTCGACCCGCGACCCAAGGGCTCAGCGCCGCGAGCGAAGCTTGCGATCGCTGTATTGCTGTTCTGACGGCGTGCGTGGTCGTGGCGCTTCCGTGACGAACTTGTCCCATAGGGCCTCCTTCCATTCCTGCGAAAGGATCACACCATTAAACCGTGGGATCAAACACCTAAGCCGAAGAAATCGTGATGCCGGCGATCGTCGCCATGTCGGGAGCGATCGCCGTGACCGGACAGGATGCGCAAAAGGGGATCGCAGTTGCCCTTGAGCACATCAACGCCGATGGCGGCGTCGCCGGTCGGCCGCTGAAGATCCAACTTTACGACACACAGGGCAATCCCGGGGTGGTGCGCCAGGTGATGGAGCGGTTGACCCGCCTCGAGCGGGCTCCGGTCATCCTTGGCTGCGAGATCAGCGCAGGCACATCGGCTGCGGCGCAGTTCGCCGAGCAGGCGCGGGTTCCTCACCTGAACTCGCCGGCGGTGTCGGCCGAGCTCCTCGAGCGCGGTTACAAATGGTATTTCTCCGATCAGATCACAGCCGATACCGAGGCGGCCACGGTCGTGGAATTCTTCGAACACCTGATGACGCAAGGCGACGTCGTCCCGGCGTTGCTTTATGAAGACAGCCCGCGCGGCGCCGGAACCATCGAGCGGATCGAAGTTCTGCTGGAGGAGCGGGGCATCGAGATCGCCGCCAGCGCGCCGTATTCGCGCAGCGATCGCAACCTTCTGCCGCCGGTCAAGCGGGTGCAGACATCGAGTGCCAACATGGTGATCTGGGCCGGCTACACCGAAGATGTGGTGACCAAGCTCCAGGCAATGCAGCAGCATGACTTCAAGCCCTACATTGTCGGAATCAGTGGCGGTCCGGGTGATGTGCGCACCCCGCAACTGGTGGACAGGGGCTTCGTCGAGGACGTCAATCTCAGCACGGTGGACTACTAAAATCCCGACATGGACCGCGCCCAGCGTTTTGTGAAGGCTTACGAGTAACGGCACGGCATCGTGCCGTCAAGCTATGCGTCGATGTGCAACCGCGGTGTCTACACGCTGAAGGCCGTGCTGGAGAAGACGCTTGAGTCCGGCCAGAAACTGACGACCGAGAACCTTCGCGCCGCCATCCTTAAGATCGACATCCCCGGCGATCAGCTGATCTCGCCGTTCTCGCGGATCAAATTCGACGAACACGGCAGGAACGTCGGATCGCAGAACCTGATCGCGCAATGGAAGAACGGCGGCACGAAAAAGGTCACGATCTGGCCGCCAGAGGTGGCTGTGGAAGAGCCCAATCCTCTGAACTGATGCGAAAACTATAACCGGGGCCCAAGATGAAGCTGTCGATCGAGTCTCTCGTCTCCGGTTACGGTCTGCTCGACGCGCTCCACGGCGTCAGCATCGAGATCGGCCGAGGGCGAGGTCGTGGCTGTGATCGGACCGAACGGCGCGGGCAAATCTACCCTTCTGCGCACGATTTCGGGCCTTGTGGCCGCCCGTTCCAGAGCGATCCGCCACGATGGCAAGGAAATCGGCGGTTTTGCCGCCAGCGAGATTCCGCGCCTCGGCCTCGTCCATGTTCCTGAGGCGCGGCACGTCTTCGGGTCACTCACGGTCGAGCAAAATCTGATCGTGGGTGCGAGCGCCGCACTCGACGCGAAAGACCGAAAGGACGCCCTTTCCGATGCTGAGCCAGAAGGCCCGCGAACTTGCCGGAGGGCTCTCAGGCGGTCAGCAGCAGATGCTGGCGATCGGGCGCGCTTATGGCCCGGCCCAGCATGATCATGCTCGACGAGCCGTCGCTCGGCCCCGCGCCTCTGATGGTCGAGCAGATGTACGAGGCCCTCGACGGTCGGCGCCGCACCGGCCTGAGCATTCTTCTGGTGAAACAGGATGTCTACATGGCGCTGGATTTCGCCAGCCGCGCCTATGTTCTGGAAAACGGGACAATCGCCCTCGCCGCAGCCTCTGACGTCTTGCGCCACGACGATCACGTGCGCCGTTCGTATTTGGGAATCTGACCCGCCCTGTGCCCGCATTCCGCCTGCCATTCAGACCGGCAGCGGCGACAGACCGTGCGCAAACTGCGGACCGATCAGCCCCGTAGCGCCGAGATGCCCAGGGCCCCCTGTGCCAGAAGCAGCGCCTGAAGCTGGTTGGTGCCTTCAGCGATCGTGAGATGTCGCACATCGCGATAATAGCGCTCGACGGGGAAATCACGGGTGTATCCGGCCCCGCCGTGCACTTGCAGGGCAGTCTCGCAAACCCGCAGAGCCGTATCGGAGTTGTGACGCTTGGCCATGGAACAGGCCCGGCCGCGATCCGGTGCCCCGCGATCCAGCGCGTCAGCGGCCCGGCACGCCAGCAACCGCGAGGTTTCCACGCCAGTCAACATATCTGCGATCATCTGCTGGACCAGTTGAAACCCGCCGATCTTGCGTCCGAACTGTTCTCGCGCGCCCGCATATCGCAGCGCCGCCTCATAGGCGGCAATTGACAGGCCCAGGCAGGTGAAAGAAACGAAACAGCGCCCCACGTTCAGATAATGCTTGGCGATGGCGAACGCCTCGCCCTCGGCGCCGATCAGGTGGTCTGCGGGCAGCAATACGTCCTCAAACAGCAGCTCGCCTAGCGGGCATGAATTCATGCCCATGCTGCGGACCTCTCGGGTTGAAAACCCTGCTGTTCCCGCCTCGACCACGAAGGCCGATACCTCCGCGCGTTCGCCGTCGCCCGACCGCGCGAAAACCACCCCGAGATCGGCCCCGGTCCCGTTGGAGATATACAGTTTGCGTCCGTTCAGCCGCCAGCCATCACCGTCGCGCCGGGCCCGTGTTTCCACGTTGCTGGCGTCCGAGCCGACGTTCGGCTCGGTCAGCGCAAAAAAGGCTGTCTTGCGACCCGAAACCAGATCGCCCAGCCACATTGCCTGTTGCTCCGGCGTTCCATGCTGCGCGACGATCATCAGGACAAGGTTCGACGTGCTGACGATGCTGCGCAGCGACGGCCATACCTGAGACAGCTCGCACAGCAGCGCGCAATATGTCAGATAATCAAGCCCGGCACCGCCTTGCGCCTCTGGCAAAAGACCGCCCAGCAGGCCGAACTCGCCCATCTTCTGCAACACTTCGGGCGGCGGCGGACGGTGGGCATCCTCGTGCGCCTCGACCAGGGGCGCCACCTCGGCGTCAAGGTATTTGCGGAAGCTGCGCCGCGCCGTTTCCTGCCAGTCGTCCAGCTCAAACTGCATCGGTCCTCACTCCAGCTTTTCGGCTTGGTCCAGAATTTCGGCCTGATGCTCGCCCACTGCCGGGACGTGGCCCGCCGGATCACTCATCCCAGCCATCGGCACCGGGAAGGCCATCACCTGGGCCGCGCCGGCTGAGCGCACCATCCCGCGCGCCTTGAGCTGCGGGTCCCGGGCCAGATCCTCCAGCCCGTTGACCGGGGCGAAGGGAACATCCTCGGCCTCGAAGATCTCCGCCCAATGCGCATAGGGACGCGCGGCGATCAGCGGGGTCAGGGCGGCGCGGATATCATCCGTGCGGTCGGTGCGTGCGGCGAAGTCGTCAAGCGCAGGATCGTCGAAGCCCGTCATCCCGGTGGCACGGATCAGGCGGCGGAAGAAATGCGTCTCGATCGCGCCGATGGTGATGTATTTACCGTCGGCGGTCGCGAAGATACCATAGGCGGCGCGGCGCAGGATATCGGCCTTTGTGATCTCGCGCCCGGCCTGGCGTCCGGCGTCCCACACACCGTAGCGCGGGGCGACCCAGCTGGCCAGCGCGTCGGTGATCGCCACGTCCAGATACTGGCCCCGCCCCGTGGCGTCGCGTCCGCGCAACGCAGCAAGAATGGTGATGATGGCATACATGGCTGCCGAGAGATCCCCGATCGGCACGCCCGTCGTGTATTCAGGCGGTCCGTCGGGCGCGCCCGAGATCGCCACCGCGCCCGCCATCGCCGCGTAGTTCAGATCATGCCCCGGCCAGTCGCGCGCCGGCCCGGTCTGACCATAGCCGCTGACCGAACAGTAGACGAGGCCGGGATTGAGCGCCGAAAGCGTCTCATAGTCGATGCCCAGCCGCGCGGTCACGCCCGGGCGATAACCCTCGATCACGACGTCCGCCCGTTTGGCCAGCCGCAGGAAAGCCGCGCGGTCTGTGTCATCCTTTAGGTTCAGGGCGATGCTTTTCTTGCCGCGGTTCACGGCGGCAAAGAGGCCGGGGAACATGGCGCGCGCGGCGTCGCCCGCGGGACGTTCGACCTTGATGACCTCGGCCCCCATCTCGGCCAGTTGCTGCGTTGCATAGGGCCCAGGCAGAAGCTCGGTCAGATCGAGAACGCGAAGCCCCGAAAGCGGTGCAGTGCCAGTCATTTTTGCTCTCCCGTGCTGTCTGCGCGGTCCGGGTCGGCAATCCCGGCGCATTCCGCCGAGTCGTCCTGTTCCAGGATCATGTCCCAGATCTTCTGACCCTGCGGATTTTCGAGCTCTTCCATCAGATGCGCCAGAAGCCCGGCGGATCGGCCAATCAGGGCGAAGGCCCGCGCCCAGATCGGGGCAAGCCCCATGTCCGAAACGGTGGCCCCGACCGCGCCGGCGGCGTTGATGGGCAGCAGACGTCCATATTCCTCGCGGGCGGCGGCCTCGACGGCCGCCATGAAGCGCCAGTGCCGCCCGTCGAACCCATTCTCGCCGGCGATCCGGCGCAGGACCGGCGTGCGGGGGTCGCCGTCGACATGGATCGGATGACCGAGGCCTGGCACGATCCGGCGCGCCGCGCGAAAGGCGCGCACGGCCTCTTGCGCGCGGGCGGCATAGGCTGCGTCGTCGTCGCTGTCGGACAGCTCGCCGATCTCGTCGCGGGTAAAGGCCGCGGCGTTCTGCATGGTGCCGAGAAAATGGTTCCCCGCGCCCAGCAAGCCCGCGGCCACCGCACCCTGAAGCGATTCCGGCGCGCCGAGAATGGTCATCCGCGCGGCGATGGCGCTGGGGGTAAGGCCGTGATCGGTGGCGGTGACGATGATCGCGTTGGTCATCGCGCGGGTGCGGGCATCCGGCTCTTTCCCCGTGGCGGTGAAATAGATCATGTCGACGAAATCCATCTTGCCCAGGATCTCATCGGCCAGATCGCGCCCGCGCACATAGATGCGGTCGCGGGTGGTGAAACCGATGTCCGTCTTTGCCGTCATTGCCTTGCCTTTCCTTCTATCTCGGTCGGAGCGCGCAGGATCACCGCGTCAAGCACCGTCGCACCCGCCGGACCGGCGCGCACCGGATTGAGATCCATCTCCGCGATGTCGCCGCGCGCACCCAGGGCGGCCAGGATCACGAGAAGATCGGCCAGCGCGCCCAGATCGGCGCCGGGGCGGCCGCGCAGCGGACCCAGCAGTGCGCGTCCGCGGATCTCGTCGATCATCGCCAGCGCCTCGTCCCGCCCAAAGGGCGCGGCGCGGTGCGTGACGTCAGAAAGCGCCTCGACCATCACGCCGCCGAGGCCGAAGCTCACCACCGGGCCGAACACCGGATCGCGGTGCAGTCCCGCCATCACCTCGACGCCCGGCCCATGTTCCATGCGCTCAACCAGAGCGCGCTCCAGCCTGTGCCCCTGTGCTGAAAGCGATGTCATCATCGCGCCCCAGGCCGCCGCCAGCGCCTGCTCATCCATCAGCCCGACGGCCACGGCCCCGGCTTCGGTCTTGTGCAGAAGACCGGGCACCAGCGCCTTGAGCACCACCGGAAAGCCGATCCCGCGCGCCGCCTCGCCTGCCTGTCTGGCACTGGTCACGACCCGTCCTTCGGGCACGGTCAGACCCAGGTCGGCCAGCACCGCCTTGGCGGCAGCCTCGTCAAGCTCGCCGGGCGGAAATGCGGGTAGAGCAAGCGTGGAGGTCCCCGAGGGGCTCCAGTCGCCGCGCCAGATCAGCCGCTTCAACGCCGTCACTGCCTTGCCGAGGCTGCGAAAAGGCGCCAGCCCTGCCGCGTTCAGCGTGGCATAGCCAGCGGCGCGATGCCCGCTCATCCAGACCGGCAGGAGCAGAGCCGGGCTGTCCGGCGCCAGCGCGACCATGTCGTCGGCGGACCGGTCGGTGATCGGGCCGTAGTCGGCGGGAATCGGCAGAAGCACAACATCGGTGGCCGGGTCCCGCGCCACCAGCGACAGGCAATCGCGGTTGAGCTTGTCTTGGGTGAAGACCTGGGTGGTCAGGTCCACCGGGTTATCGACCGCCGCATAAGACGGGGCCAGCGCACGCAACCCCGCGCGGGTGCCGGGGGCCAGTTCGGACAGGATCAGCCCGGCGCTGCCCACCATATCGGCGGCCAGCGCCGCTGTGCCACCCGAGAAGGAATAGACGCAGATCCCCCGCCGCGGGGCGATGCCGGCGCGCTCGAACAGCGCCGCCGTATCGATCAATTCGTCCAGATCCTCCACCTCGACGATGCCATGCTGGCGAAACAGTGCCGAGGTGACCGCCGCCGATCCGGCAAGCGCGGCGGTGTGCGAACGGGTGGCAGCAACGCCATAGTCCGACTTGCCCACCTTCATCGCCACCACCGGCTTGCCGGCGCGAGCAGCGGCGCGGGCAGCTGCCAGAAAGCGCGGCCCGTCGCGGAAGCCTTCGGCGAGAAGGGCGATTACCTTTATGTCGGGATCGCCCACCATGTGGTACACGACATCGGCCATGGTCAGGTCCGCTTCGTTGCCGGTAGAGCACCACAGGCCAACGCCGATACCCCGTTCGCTTGCCTGGATGAAGGCGCGGCCAAGTCCGCCGCCCTGGGTGACAAGCCCAATGCCGCCGCTCAGCGTGTCGTTCTTGAATACCGGTGAAAAGGTCAGCCCAAGGCGGCGGTTGATGTTGCTCAGCCCTGGCGAGTTCGGCCCGTAGATGCGCATCCCGCTTTGCCGGGCGATTTCAGCCATCTCGGCTTCGACGGCACGGCCCTCATCCCCGGTTTCGCCAAAGCCAGAGGTGAAGACCACCGCAAACCCCGTTCCTGCTGCCGCGCAATCGCGCAAGGCGCCCACCACCGCATCGGCTGGAAGGCACACCACCGCCACATCGACGGGGCCAGGCAAGGCCGACATTGCAGAATAGGCGCGCAAACCATGCACCCTTTCACGCCCGGGGTTGACCGGAAAGATCTGCCCATCGAAGTCGGAATGCTCGGCAAGGTTCAGCAAGGTGTCGCTGCCCACGCTACGGGGCCTTTCACTGGCGCCCAGGATCGCCACGCTGCGTGGCGACAAGAGCCGCGAAAGATCGGGAAAGTCGCGGGCGACCACCGGCTTAGCCACCTTGCGGCGCCCGCCGGACGAGCAGTTTCCAGACCCCTTCCACCACGGTTTCGCCACGCTGGTTGATGACCTCGCGCCGGAACGACAGGATGCCGCGTTCGGGTTTCGAAGTCTCGCGCTTCTCGGCTACGGTAACGCGCACGCCAATCGTGTCGCCGATGAAGGTGGGGTTGGGAAAGCTGCACTGCATGTCGAGCAACCCCAGAAGCGAGGGTTCCAGGAACGTGTTCATCAGCATCCGCGTGGTCAGCCCGGACATCACCGACACCACCAGAAGCCCGTGCGCGATACGCTGGCCAAAGGCCGAATCGGCGGCATATTCGGCATCGACGTGCAGCCGGTTGAAGTCGCCTGACAGGCAGGCGAAATTCGCCACGTCGGCCTCGGTGATGGTACGGGTGGGGCTATCGAACTGGTCGCCTTCGTTCAGGTCCTCCCAGTAGAGTTGCTGGCCCTTGAGGGCCGAAAGATCGGGCCGTGTCATTGGGTTTCCTCCTCTGGCAGCGCTAGCACTGCCTCTTTCAGTTCAGCCTTGAGAACGCGGCCGGTCAGGTTGCGCGGCACCGCCGTCATAAAGACCACGCGCCGCGGGCGCTTGTATCGGTCAAGCCGGGTTTCGGCATGGGCGATCACATCGGCCGCTGTCAGCTGCGCGCCCGGCGCGGGCACGATCACTGCGCAGATCGCCTCGGTCCAGTGCGGATCGGGCAGGCCGATGCAATGCGCCTCGGCAATCGCCGGGTGGCCGGCCAGCGCCTCCTCGATCTCGGGGGCGTAGACATTGATGCCGCCGCTCTTGATGATGTCGCGCTTGCGACCCGTGAACCAGAGCAGCCCTTCGTCGTCGATCCGGCCCAGATCGCCCACGGTCAGATAGTCGCCGCGCCGGGTTTCAGCGGTCAGCGCCTCATCCTTGTAATACCCGTCGTAGCGGCTTTCGCTGCGGGTGCAGATCTCGCCGACCTCGCCCTGCGGCACCTCGTTTCCATCGTCGTCGAGCAGTTTGAGTTCCACCCCGAAGAAGGGGCGGCCGACGCAGTTGCCCGCAAGGTTGCGGCGCAGATCCCGAGCGGTCAGGTTGGCATAGGGTCCTGCTTCGCTGGAGGCGGCATAGATCATCAGCGCATCGCCGAACTTGTCGAGCGCGGCACGCTTGAGGTCGAGATACATCTCGCCGCCGCCAGATTGCAAAGTCCGCAGCGACGACAGATCGGCGCTCGCGAACCCCTCGGCCTCGACCATCCGCTGGAGCATGGCGGGCAGCAGCATGGTGGCGGTCAGCCGCTCGTCTTCGATCAGCCGCAGCGCGGCGGCCCCGTCGAAGCGGCGCATCAGATAGACGCTGGCACCCAGATAAAGCGGCAGCAGCGTATAGGTGCAGCCGGCCGACAGGCAGATCGGCAGCGCCGACAGCGCCCGGTCGTCGGGGCGGAAACGCTGCTCGATGGCGCGTTCCTCCATGCCGAAGAGACTGCGCAGCGCGCCCTTGGGCTTGCCGGTGGTCCCCGACGTGTGCAGCATGATCGTGGTGCCGTCCTGCCCTTGCGGCGGATCGGGCGGTGTGTCTGCCAGAAGGTCCGACAGGCGCGGCAGTCCTTGCGGGGCCCCGTCGCCGATGGTGACGATGTCGTCCACCACGGTCCGGAACAGATCGGCATGATCCAGCGCCGCATCGCCCAGCAGCAGGGTTTTGCTGTCCGAGCGGGCAACCACATCGGCCATGACTTCGGGCGCGATGCGATAGTTGATCGGTGCGGGAATTGCGCCTAGCCCCGTCACCGCCACATAGGCGGCAAGGAAATCGGGATGATTTTCCGAGATCACCGCCACCTTGTCGCCCGGTCCGATGCCGCGCCGCGCCAGCACCGTCATCATCCGTTCCACCCGGTCAAGGAAATCTGTGTAGGTCTGGCTGCGTCCCTCAAATACCACTGCGGGTTTCGTCGGAAACCGCCGCGCATTCAGCCTGAGGGCATAGAGAAAGGTCATCGGCTTAGCCGCCTCCTCAGGTGAAGGCCGAGATCCCGAGAACCTCGCGCCCTATGATCAATGTCTGGATTTCCGATGTGCCTTCGGGGATCAGCCCGCCGCGCGTGTCGCGGAACAACCGTTCGACGGGGTAGTCGGTCGAATAGCCCAGCCCGCCGTGCGCCTGCAGCGCCATCGAGGCCACCTCATGCGCCGCCTCGCTGGCATAGAGCTTGGCGATCGAACATTCCTTGCGCCCAGGCAGACCCGCGTCCAGCGCTTGGGCGGCACGGTCAGTCAACGCGCGCGCCGCTTCGGTGCGGATGGTCATGTCGACGATCAGCTTCTGCACCAGCTGATAGCTTCCGATCACGTTGCCGAACTGCTTGCGCGTCTTGACGTAATCGGTGGACAGGTCCAACGACCGCTGCGCCGCGCCCACCGCGCCCGCCGCCACGTTGAGCCGGCCATAATTCAACCCCGTAAGGATCGCCTTGAGGCCCTTTCCCGCAGGACCCAACAGGTTTTCCTTTGGCACCTTTGCGTCTTGAAAGGCCAGCTGCGATGTCGCGGTGGCCTTGATGAACATCGTGCCCACCCGCGAAGCTTCGAAATCGGTCTCCTCGAGGTCCACGATGAACAGACTCAGATCGCCATCACAGCCTTCCGTGAATGTCCGTGCCACCAGGATTCCGACCCGGCCGTTGACGCCGTTCGTCGTCCACAGCTTGCCGCCATTGATCAGCCAGTGGTCGCCCTTGTCCTCGGCGCGGGTCTGCACCGAGGCAACATCAGAGCCGTGGTCGGGTTCGGTGATCCCCACCCAGACCGGCATCTGGCCAGCCATGACGGGTTTCAGCCACTTTTCCTTCTGGCGCGCATCGCCCAGGTGGTGGAACAGTGCGATCACGATGTTCACGGTGTTGAGCAGAACCCGGAGTGAAAGCCAGCGGTATCCTGCTTCCTCCATCATCATCGCCCAGGTGCGATAGCTGAGGCCGTAGCCACCGGCCTCTTCCGAGAGAAGCCCGCCAAGATAGCCGAACTGGCGTAGCTCGCCCATTATCGCCCAGGGCAGATCGCCCGTCGCCTCGCATTGCGAGATGCGCTCTTCGGTCAGCTCGCGCGCCATGAAGCCCCGGATGCTGTCTCGCAGCATCCGCGTCTCTTGATCCTCGACACAGGCGGAGGCCGGGACATGTTTAGCCATATCGCCCCCCGGTGATGTGAAGCGTCTCGCCCGAGATGTATTCCGCCGCATCCGAGGCGAGGAACACCACGCCGTTGGCGATGTCGCGTTCGTTGCCAAGGCGCTGCACGGTATTCATTGCCAGAGCGCGCGACTTTATCCGGTCGTAGTTTGGAAGCGCCTCGATCATCTCGGTGGCGATGAACCCCGGCGCGATGGCATTTACGGTGACATTGAAGCGCCCCTGTTCCATCCCCAGCGCCCGGGTGAAGCCGATGATGCCGGCCTTGGCGGCGGCATAGTTGGTCTGTCCCGGATTGCCGAGATAGGCGCGAGAGGAGATGTTGATCACCCGGCCCCACTTCTGTTCCATGAAGTACGGCACCACGGCGCGCGAGCAGGTATAGGCACCCTTCAGGATCACGCCCACAACAGCGTCCCAGTCCTGTTCGGGCATCTTGGTGATGTAGTTGTCGCGCGGAAATCCGGCATTGTTGACCAGGATGTGGACGGCGCCAAATGCTTCGATCGTGCGCGAGACGAGGGCTTCGACCTGTGCCTCGTTCGTGACATCGCAGACCACGCCGATCGCGTCGTATCCGTCGGCCTCAAGAGCGGCGCGGGTGGCTTCTGTGGTTTCGGGGTCGATATCGGTGATCACCACCTTCGCCCCCTCTTCGGCCAGCGCGCGGGCGGTCACTGCGCCGATCCCGCGACCCGATCCGGTGACGATAGCCACCTTGTCCTTTAGTCCCAGTTCCAAGTTACGCTCCTTCAGGTTGTCAGTATTCGCCCGAGAACACGGTTACGATCTCGGGAAAGAATGCGATCAGGGCCAAGACCGCGAACTCGGCCAGCACGAAAGGCAGCACCCCGACAAAGACCCGTTTAAGAGGCACGCCGGTGATCGAGCTGGCGACGAAAACGTTCATTCCGATTGGGGGGGTAATCAGCCCGATTTCGACCGTTTTGGTCACCAGGATGCCGAACCAGATCGGCGAATAGCCAAGCTCCATGACCATTGGAAAGACGATCGGCATGGTCAGGATCAGGATCGCCAGCTGATCCATCACGCAGCCCAGCAGGATGTAGATCAGGATCAGGATTAAAATCACCACGCCCGGCCCGATCTCAAGCCCTTGCACGTACGAAACCAGCGCCTGCGGTGCCATGGTCAGGGTGACAAAATAGCCGAAAATGTGCGCCCCGATAATAATGGTGAAGATCATTGCAGTCGGGCGCGTTGTACGTTCGAGCGCCCCCATGAATTCGCGCCAGCCCATACGTCTGAGCAACCCGGCGGCAATCATGATCGCGCCAAAGCAGCCGACCGCGGCGGCTTCGGTCACGGTGACAGCGCCAGAATAAATCCCGGCCACGACAAAGACGAACAGCAGAACCACCGGCCAGATGTCGCGCAGTGACGCGAAGCGCTCACGCCACCCATGGCTTTGCACTGGTGGCGCCAGATCGCGGTTCAGCGTCGCCCAGACCATCGTGATCCCGGCAAAGCTGAGCGCGGTAATGAGACCCGGCAGAATGCCGGCAATGAACAGCCCGCCGATCGAGGTTTCGGTGATGATACCGTAAACCATCAGCACAACCGAAGGCGGGATCATGATCGACAACGTCCCGGCGGCCGCAACCGTGCCTACGATCATGCCGCGGTCATAGCCATATTTCTCAGCCTCGGGCGCGACGGTGCGCGCCATCGTGGCCGTCGCCGCGGTGGACGAGCCCGAAACCGCCCCGAAGCCTGCGCTGGTAAAGACCGTGGCCACGGCCAGTCCGCCGGGCAAATGGCCCACCCACCTGTTGGCGGCGCGGAACATGTCCGACGAAATCCGACTGGCCGACAGGATCTCGGCCATCAAGATGAACAAGGGAATGGCGGTCAACAGCCAAGAGGCGGTGTTGCGATACGGGGCCACCGACAGGATGCCGAGCGCCAGATTGAGCCCGCCGATCAGATACAGGCCGACGGTGCCGGCGATGCCCATCGCGAAGCCTATCGGCATCCCGACGACGAGAAGCCCCGCCAGCAATAGCGACACAGGTGCAAGAAATTCCATACTCAGCCAATCCGATCCGAAGCGCCGCGAAGGTGCTGAACGTCACCCGCCGCATTTACGAGAAGGCGCAGAACGATCAGCACGCAGCCAATCGGCGCAATCACAAGCGTGGTGACGAGAGGCGCGTCGATGTCGCCGGATGTGCGATATCCGAAGTCCCACGCCTTAAGCGCCTCGCGCGAGGCACCGTAACAGATCAGCGCAAAAAACGCGGCCGCTGCCAATCGCAAGACGACATTGAAACCGGCCCGCAGCCCTTCGGGCAGAGCATCAAACACTATCCCCACTCGCACGTGGCCATCATACATTTCCAGATAGCTCAGGCTTCCGAACACGATGATGGGCATCAGATATAGCTCTGTAGCGCCAATGACCCCTTCGATCGGGTCATTCAGGATATAGCGCGTAAAGACCTGTATGAGGATCAGCACCAGCATGACCATCATCGCAGCGCGCGACAGCCAGTTCATCCCGGTATCCACCCGGTCCATCGCTCGGCCCAGAGGACCGTGCAATCCAACTCTCGGCGACGGCACGGCGTCCTCTCGGGGATCAAGATCGTGACGGGACACGGTTGCGCGCCTTACTGCGTCTGGTGCTTTTCGATGTTCGCACGAAACATCTCCAGCACTTCGCCCGCAGGCAGTCCGCGCTCTTGCAGACCAGAGACCCAGGCATCGAACACCGGCGCTGTGGCCGATTTGACCTTTTCGCGCTGCGCTTCATCCAGAACGATGACCTCGATACCGCTGTCCCGCATCTTGTCCTCAAGCTCGGCGGCCGATCGGTCGGTTTCTTCGGCAACTCGCTGCATCGCCTCCTGCGACGCCTGTTGAATGGCCTGTTGATGCTCTGGCGACAGATCCTGCCAGACCTCCTCGCGGATCGCGTAGGGCGCCCAATACACAAAAACATCCAGACCCAGAACGGCGGTATCGATTACCTCGTCCAGCTTGTAGGAATAGATGCTGGTGGTGGGAAAGATCGTGCCGTCGACGGTGCCGGTGCGGATGGCCTGATAGGTTTCCGGGCTGGGAATATCAACCGGCGCGCCCCCCAGGGCCTTGACCGACTCCGCCATGTTCCCGGCAATGGTTTTCAGTTTCAGCCCTTTGATGTCATCAATGCCGCTAACATCCTGGTCGCGGGTGAACAGGTTGTAGGTCGAGGTCATTACACCCCAGACTGGGCGCATCCCGTTGGCCAGGAAGTCGTTTTGCAGGATCGGATCCGACGTCACCGTTTCAAAAAAAGCGGGCGTCCCGACAACGCTCTGCGAGAAAAGGCCAGGAAGCGTGTGCACGCCCGCCAGCGGCATCGTGCCCCCGTTATAGGCCGGCGGAACATAGCCGATGTCCACCACGCCTGTCTGCACCATCGAGAACATATCGCGCAGCGAACCCAACTGACCGGCACCGAAATACTGAAACTTGACCTCGCCATCGGTCAGCTCGGTTACGCGGTCCATCCAGTAGGTGGTGCCGGTCTCGACGATGTAGTGGCCGGGCGGAAAGGTATCTGCAACCTTGAGTGTCACTTCGGCCGCCGCAATTTGCGGCATCGTTCCGACCGCGATCACCAGCGCCGCCCCTGCGGCAAACCGATCGAGTTTTGTGTTTCTTGTCATGGCAGTCTTCCTCCCTGTGGCGTTGTCGATCAGCGCACCATGGTGCGGTGAACCGGTCAATGTTTATGGGTGGCCGGGAGCGCAACTGTCGCGAGATCACACATATATGCGAATACGCGAACTGAATCCGCGGCGACGCAACAGAGAAGATCGAACGCCAATCGTGGGTGGGAATCTCCAGCGCTTTCACGGCCGAAAGAAAGGATTCCGTGGCCTGCCGATCAACAGTAAGCGGCGGCTGCGCCCCACGTTGTAGATGAGCTCCGGCACTGCGAGGTGATATCCATCTCATGATGGGGAGTGTGTTTCGCAATGTGCGCGACAAATTCGTTTCTCAGATCTCTGGGCGTCGAGATCTACGGGTCAGGTCATCGGCGCTGGCCGGACGACGTGAAGGCTCGCGCTGTGGCAGAGACTTTGGAGCCGGGAGCGACCGTGAATGCGATTGCCGAGCGATATGACATCCGCCCAAACCAGCTCTCGGCTTGGCGGCGTCTGGCAAAGCAGGGCCAGCTGGTTCTTCCTCCGGCGGAACTCGGAGAGCCGGTCTTCGCGCCTCTGGTCATTTGCGATCCGACTGAGACGCCCGAGCTTTCCGACGCGAAGCCCCAGCAGGTGATCCGGATCGTCAAGGGAACAACCCGGATCGAGCTGTCTTCTGACACGTCGGCAGGTCAGATCGCCGCGATCGTGCGCGCTCTGGAAGCGCCTGCATGCTGATGCCGTCTCAAGGGGTCCGCATCCTGGTGGCGACGAAGCCGGTAGACTTCCGCAAGGGGCATGATGGACTGGCAGCCTTGGTGCAGTCGACCTTGACCGAAGATCCGTTCACCGGGACGGTCTTTATCTTTCGGGCGAATCGCGCAGACCGGATGAAGATCCTGTTCTGGGACGGCAGCGGTCTCGTCATGGCCTACAAACGGCTGGAGGAGAGCACCTTCACCTGGCCCGCGATCCGGGATGGTGCGATGACCCTGAATCGCGCCCAGTTCGAGGCGCTGTTCGCCGGGCTGGACTGGCGGCGGGTGCGGTCTCTGGAGACGCGCGCCCCCGCTGTGGCAGAGTGACTCAGGGCGGGGAAAGCCGGCCTGACAAACGCAGGAGCGGGATATGATGCCGCCATGTCCAGCGCCCTATCCCTCGACCTGTCGGCCATTCCGGAAGACCAGCGTGACGCTGTTCTGGCCGTCCTGCGCGAGCGTGATGCACTCAGGGAAGCCAACAAGCGCCTCGAGCACCTCGTCGCCGAACTGAACCAGGTCGTGCATGGCAAAAGGTCCGAGAAACTGAGTGAGGACGAGCGGCATCTGGCCTTCGAAGATCTGGAAACTGCCGTCGTCGAGGCAGAGGCCCAGCAGGATGAAGACGCCACGGCCTCGTCCGGTCCGCGGCGATCCAAGGTCGCCCGCCGCAATCGGGGCAATTTGCCTGGGAGCCTCCCCCGGATCGAGCAGATGATCGAGCCGGCCAGCCTGGAGTGTCCCTGCGGCTGCGGCACGATGCACCGGATCGGCGAGGACCGCAGCGAGCGGCTGGACATCGTGCCGGCCCAGCTCCGCGTCATCGTGACGGTTCGACCCAAGTATGCCTGCCGTGCCTACGCCGAAGGGGTCACCCAGGCGCCAGCCCCTGCCTTCCTGATCGAGGGCGGGCTGCCGACCGAGGGCGCCATTGCGTATGTGCTCGTCGCCAAGTTCGCCGACCATTTGCCTCTCTATCGCCAGAGCCAGATCCTCGCGCGTTCCGGGATCGACCTTCGGCGCAGCACGCCCGCCGATTGGGTCGGCACCGCGGCCTTCCACCTTGCCCCGGTGGTCGACCGGCTCGCCGAGCACCTGAAGGGCTTGGGCAAACTCTTCATGGACGAAACGACGGCGCCGGTTCTGGAGCCCGGGCGAGGCAGGACGAAGACTGGCTTCCTCTGGGCGCTGGCCCGAGATGATCGGGGCTGGGGCGGCGATGACCCGCCCGGCGTGGTCTTCACTTACCGCCCGAGCCGCGCCGGCGTGAACGCGGAGCAGATCCTGCAGGGCTTCGACGGCATCCTGCAGCTGGACGGCTATCCCGGCTACGATCGGCTGACGCGCCCCTCGCGCAAGGGCGGCGCGCCGATCACGGTTGCGCACTGCTGGGCACATGCCCGCCGGAAGCTGAAGGAAGTCTTCGACCGTGATGGATCGGAGATCGCCGCCGAGGGGCTGCGCCGGATCGCCGAGTTCTACCGGATCGAAACCGAGATCCGCGGCATGGGACCGGGACAGCGCCTGTTTGCGAGACAGACACGCACCGCGCCGCTGGTGGCCGAGTTCGGCGAATGGTTGCAGAGCCAGCGCCGCCGATCTCCGCCAAGTCCCGCCTCGGTGAGAAACTCGCCTATATCCACCGGCAGTGGGACGGGCTACAGACCTTCCTGCAGGACGGACGCGTCGAGATCGACTCCAATGCCGTGGAGAATCTCATCAGGCCGATCGCCCTGACGCGGAAGAACGCACTCTTCGCCGGCCACGACGAAGGTGGTCGGACCTGGGGCCGCATCGCCTCGCTCATCGCCACAGCAAAGATCAACGAAATCGAACCCTTTGTCTATCTCAAGGCGACGCTCGAGGCGATCGCGGCAGGGCATCCCGCGAACCGGATCGACGAGTTGCTACCCTGGAACTTCAAGCCGTCGAGCTGAACTCCGGTGGGGCGTAGACGCCGCTTACGATCAACACGATGATGGTCGGCCTCTTTCGCGGCGCCTCTCTTCAAGCCGGTATTCTTGGGGCGGGCCGAAACCGTGGTCGCACTGCTCTGGGCAGCGCATCCTACACCGCCCGGCCTTCGGGGATGCCGGTGCTAACGACGCCCCGCCGGTCAGGCTCAACCTTGAGCCTGACGCGAAGAGGCTATTTCCGCCGCCTGAAAATGGACCCTGAAATCGGCAAATGGCGCGTTTGGTCCGCGACCCCCAAGTCCCGTTTTCATGAAGCCGGGCCATTTTGTTACGGCACTGGCTGATGCAGACGATCAGGAAGTCAGGGACTGTTGATCCATCTTCTTCAGATTTCGAACGATTTCTTCGCGCATGATCCCTACGATCTCTGCTTCGGATCGCAAGATTACATCGGTTGGAGCGCCAACCCCGACAGCAAAAAGCCGCGAACTCAGGTGGTTAGGAAACGGCATGGAAATCAAGCCGCTCCCCTGAACCACCTGATCGGTTGAG
Source organism: Primorskyibacter flagellatus (assembly GCF_014638275.1). GTDB lineage: Bacteria > Pseudomonadota > Alphaproteobacteria > Rhodobacterales > Rhodobacteraceae > Pseudooceanicola > Pseudooceanicola flagellatus_A. The sequence goes on along the minus strand of NZ_BMFJ01000005.1, from coordinate 86,221 downwards.
AGGTAATAGCCCTTGGCACGGGTTTCTGCCAACGAGGCCACGAAAGCTTTCACGTCCACTGCCGGTTTGTCGGGTGCGCGATAGGCGTTGATTTTGCGGAACAAACTGCGCACTTCGTCGTCACTGAAACGACTCATCAGAACGCGCCCGACACCGGAGTTCCCCAGCGGACGACGTGTCCCGAGCGATATGTGGTGGATCGGCGAATCTTTCGGAAGGATAACTTGGACGTACTCAGCTTCGTCCCCGTTCTTGGTTGCCAGAACCACCACATGCTGCGTGCGTTCCGAGATGTTTTTGAGCAGCCGGTGGATCGTGCCTTCGCCGAACAGATCTGGATTCATCCATGACCCTAAAAGCGGAACGCGCTCGGTGGGGAAGTAGCTCTTCTTTCGGGAATCGTGGGTCAGAAATCCAAGCTTAACCAAGCTTTTGAGCAGCGCCGAGGTACTTGACTGCGGGTACCCCAGTTCCTTGGATACTTCCACGACCGACAGCGGTCGCCGAACTTCATCGAAGTACACCAAAGTCTGACAGGTGCGCGCCACCGATTTCACAATGTGATCGCCGCCTGATTTTGTTGAAATCTGTTGCGTGGTTTCCATGATCTCCTCCCTCCGCGTGCAGTTATATGCACAGCGTTCCACGCGAAAGGATGGCCGCGCTTGTGAATTCTGTCAACTGTTAGAAAACGCCGGGAGCACGCCGCAAGCGACTTGGGGATCAGGGAAGATTTCGGGTCCGGTTGTCAGTGGTCTCCTCGCATGGCGGGTATAATCACACCGTCAGCGGCGACGGCACCCTGCCCGCTTGCCCCGACGATCAATGGATTGACATCAATAGTCTCAAGCGCGGCCCCGTGATGGGCGGCAAATGCAGACAGTCGGGCAAGGGCGTTGGCGAGAGCGTCGAGGTCGCGCTCGGGTGCGCCTCGGAATGCGTCCAGCAGTTTGCGGCTGCGGATTTCGTCAATCATACGGCGCGCTTCGGCAGGTCCAAATGGTGCGACGCGGAAAGACACGTCTTCGAGGGCCTCGACAAACACCCCGCCCAGACCGAACATGACCACCGGGCCGAAAGCCGGGTCCTGGGTCACGCCGAGTATAGCCTCCAGTCCAGGTGCTGCCTGTTCCGCCACGACCAGTCCGTCGATCCGCGCACCGGGCATCTTCTCGGACGCCAGGTCCAGGATTCGTGCCCCGGCAGAGCGGACATCTTCGGCCGAATGCAAATCAAGCGCTACGCCCCCGATGTCGGATTTGTGCAGTATGTCGGGCGAGGCAATCTTCAGCACGACCGGGAATCCCATTTCTTGCGCTGCCTGGGCCGCCGCTTCGGGGGTGGTGGCCAGAGTTTCGCGCACGATCCCGATTCCGGCCTCTGCAAGCAGGGCCTTGGCCTCGATCTCGTTCACCATTCCGTCCGGCAACGGCGACAGGTTGGACAGTTCGGGGATCGGGTCCTTTTCTCCTGCCCGCGCGAAGGAACGGGCAAAATAGCGCAACGCGGCCATAGCCCGGACCGCGCGGGTCGGTTCCTCGAACACAATGAACCCCGACTTTTCATATGCGGCGCGACCCTCTGGCTCTGTCAGCGAACAGAACAGCATTGGCCGACCGGGATATTTCGCGCGGATGCGCTCAAGACCGCTTCGAATGGCTTCGTTCAGGTCGGCGACCAGACCGACCGTCGACATGAAGATGATTGCTCCGTGGATGTCGCCATCGCCGAACAACACATCCATGTTGGTTTCCAGAAGGTCGATCTGATTGACCAGCTGCGCCGTCACATCAACCGGGTTTCGGACACCGGCAAATGGCAGCACCTCTTTCAGCTTTTTCTGTGCATGATCGGGAAGCGCAGGCACGTCAAGTTTCAGCTTTTCGGCTTCGTCGGCCATCAGCACCCCAACCCCGCCCGAGACTGTCACAAGGCCCAGCCGGTCGCCCTGCATCATCGCCGCGGATTCGGCGCAGGCATAAGTCACATCGAACATTTCATCGACCGATTGCGCCCGGTAAACGCCGTACTGCCGGAAAGCCGCGTCATAGACCGAGTCTGCCCCAGCCAATGAGGCGGTATGCGATTGCGCGGCCTCTGCCCCGACCGCACTGCGCCCGACTTTCATCATGACCACCGGCTTTTCGCAGGCACGCGCCAGCTCCAGTGCCTCGACCAGCCTGTCGCGATCGGTTGCACCTTCGAGATATCCCATGATCACGCGGGTATCGTCATCTTGTGCGCAATAGGCCACGGCATCAGCAAAATCGACATCGCAGGAATTGCCCGTCGTCGCCCAGGTATTGACCCCAAGTCCGCGCATTCGAACGAGCGTCATGCAATACGAGCCGAACGCGCCGCTCTGGCTGACAATCGACACGCCGCCGGGTTTTGGCAGATGCTTCTCGACCCCGGGTGTGAATGTTGCATACAGGTTATGGCGCACATTCGCGATACCAAGGCAGTTCGGCCCCACAAGCCGCATACCGCCCTCGCGCGCGATGTCGACCATGCGCGCCTGAAGGGCGGCCCCGTCAGCATCGACCTCCGAGAAACCCGAGCTGAAGATCACCGCCCCCCGCACACCCTGGGCCGCGCACTGTTCGACCGCCTGAACGGCCAGCGGCGCGGGCAGCGCGATCACAGCCAGGTCCGGTGTCGTGGGGGCCTCCGAGATCGACGGATACGCCGTCAGGCCCTGCACCTCGGGCGATTTTGGGTTGATCGGCAGGATCGGGCCGTCGAAACCGTGCCGTTTGAGAAAATCCACCGGCCTTCCACCGATGCGCTTGGGGTCGCTTGAGGCGCCAATCACAGCTACTGAGCGAGGTTTGAAAATGGCATCCATTCCGTGAATTCGCATTGGACTTCCTTTGATGTTCGTAATTAGTAGGACTTTGGCAGGCCGAGGGCATGTTCCGCGATAAACGAAAGCACCAGTTGCGGGGTGACCGGCGCGATGCGGAACAGGATGGCTTCCCGAACAAGACGCTCGACATGGTATTCCTTGGCGTATCCGAACCCGCCGAAGGTCAGCTGCGCGGTCTGAGTCGCCTTCACCGCCGCTTCGCCCGCTAGGTATTTGCCAGCGTTGGCTTCATTACCGCAGGGCTTGCCAGCGTCATAGAGTGCGCCGGCGTGCATCGCCATCAGGTTGGCCGCCTCCAGTTCCGCCCAGCTGGCGGCCAGGGGGTGCTGTACACCCTGATTCTGACCGATTGGTCTGCCGAAAACGACGCGCTCATTGGCGTAATCCGCGGCGCGCCGAAGCGCATTCCGCCCGATTCCGACTGCTTCAGCGGCAATCAGAACCCGTTCGGGGTTCAGCCCGTGCAGGATCTGACGAAATCCCTGGCCTTCTTCGCCGATCAGATCCCCGGCAGGGATCGGAAGCCCGTCGATGAACAGTTCGTTCGAGTCGACACATTTGCGGCCCATCTTTTCGATTTCGCGCACGGTGACGAAAGATCGGTCAAGGTCGGTGTAAAAAAGGCTCAATCCTTCTGTCGGTTTCTTGACGTCCTCAAGCGGGGTCGTGCGCGCCAGCAACAGGATCTTGTCGGCCTCCTGAGCGGTTGAAATCCAGACTTTCTGGCCGTGCACCACATACCGGTCACCCTGTCGCACGGCGCGTGTTTTCAGTTTGGTGGTGTCCAGGCCGGTTGTCGGCTCGGTCACCCCGAAACACGCACGTTCGTCGCCTGCCACCAAAGGCGGAAGGTATCTCTGTTTCTGGTCATCGGTGCCGAACTTCACGACTGGGTTCAGACCGAAGATATTCATGTGAATCGCCGATGCGGCGCTGTTGCCGCCGCCGGATTCCGCAATGGCCTGCATCATAATCGCGGCATCGACGATGCCAAGACCGGCACCTCCGTACTCTTCGGGGATTGCAATCCCCAGCCAACCATCGCGGGCCAGCTTTTGATGCAGCTCTCGCGGGAAGCCGCCTACGCGATCGCGTGTCAGCCAGAACTCGTCGTCGAATTCCTCGCAGATCCGCAGGATCGCATCGCGGATTCCCTGCTGTTCGGATGTCATCTGATAGGTCATGATTTTCTCCTCACGTCTTGCAGACCGGGCTCAGCGGCCCGGTTCGGCCACAGTGCCTTGTTCGATTAGGGTGTCGATTTGCCCGGTGTCGTACGCGAGCTCTTGTAAGATTGCGCGGGTGTCGGCACCCAGTTCGCTGCGCCCAAGCCAGCGCAGCCGCCCCGGCGTCTTGTCCAGCTTTGGTACCGGCCCGACGACCTTGGTGTCGTCGCCCTCCACCCCGACAATGTCCCCCCGCGCGGCGATCTGAGGATCGGCCAGGATGTCATCGACGTCATAGACCATCGCAGCCACGGCATCGTGGGCGCTAAAAATGTCGATAACCTTCTGCGCGTCATGCTGCGCAACGAATGCCCCGAGCCGGTCAACGATTTCGTCCATATGCTTCGCAAAGCCGTCGAGGCTCTGGAACTGCGGCTGCTCCGCCCATTTTTTGCCGACTGCCGCCTCCAGGAGGCGCCGCCCGGTTGCAGCACTGCCCGCGCTGACGGTGATCCATTTACCGTCGCGGGCGCGGAACACCCCCGCAGGGGCGTAGGAATTGGGGGCCTGAAGCCCATTTCGGTCAACGGAAATCCCCGCGCCGGTGCGCGTGGGCACATGGTAGTCGATCAAGCGCAAGAGCGGCTCGAAAATGGCCAGGTCCACGACTTGCCCCCGAGCACTGCCGTTTCGCACCGCGTGCAGCGCCATCATCGTGCCGTAAGCCGCCATGAGGCCTGTGGTCGAATCCGCCGCGGGGAACCCGGGGTGCATCGGCGCATTGTCGGCAAAGCCTGTTATGTGGGCCAGCCCGCTCATTGCTTCACCCGCGCGGCCAAATCCGGGCCACGAGGCGCGCGGTCCGGTCTGGCCGTAACCCGATATCCGTACAATCACCAGATCGGGGTTCCACTCATGCAGGACCTCTGGGGCCAACCCTGCCCGTTCCAGAACACCGGGTCGAAAGTTCTCGATAAGCACATGGGCGTTTTCGACCAGCCGCCGCAGAACGGCGCGGCCATCTTCACTCTTCCAGTCCAGCGCCATCAGACGCTTGTTTCGTGCCAGGGTCTTCCACCAGGCGCCCACGCCATCGCTGGTCCGCGCGCTCAGCACCCGCAGCATGTCACCCATCCCCGGACGCTCGATCTTGACCACGTCAGCGCCAAAATCGGACAGCAATGCGCCGCACATCGGTGCCGCGATCACATGCCCCAGTTCAATCACCCTGACATCGCTCAGTGGTCCATTATCCATTTTCACGTATCTGCCTCGTTCTGCGAATTTTCCGACGTCAAGCCCTAGTTTGCGGCTCTGAAAGCCTCAGTCTGCTCGGAACCGGAATCTATTGCGAGAATAATCGAACAGCCGTTAGATCTCCGAAAGGGACCAATGTTTTTTCACTTGACGGAGGAAAGTGTGCCAGAGCCGAACACGAATCAAATGACGACACCCCGCCCCACGGTTGGCCAAGCTCTGGACGGGCTGTTCGATCCGCGCACCATCGCGGTGGTTGGCGCATCCCGCACCAAGGGCAAGTTGGGGCAGGCCGTTTTGGCCCTGCTGAAGAGCAACGGTTACAGCGGCAGGATCATCCCCGTGAACCCTTCGGGCGGCGAGATCGAAGGCCTTCCGGCTGTGCGCAGCCTGGACGAGATCGACAGCCCGATCGACGTGGTTGTGCTGGCAACGCCGGTCGGGGTCGCGCTGGACGCTCTGGAGACCTGCACCAGGCTCGATGTCAAGGTCGTGGTCGGGGTCACCTCGGGCTTTTCCGAAGCCGGCGAAGATGGGCATGAAAACGAAGAGCGCTTGCGCCGGATCATGCAAGACGCGCCCTTTCGACTGGTTGGGCCGAACTGCGAAGGTGTGGTGCGCCCCGCGTCGGACCTGCAACTGACTTTCAGCCCGATGTTCAACGATCTTCGGCCTGGTCCCGTGGCCATGATTTCCCAGTCCGGCGCACTTGCGGGCCTTATGGCTTTGCGTCTGGGCGAACGCGGCGTGGGCATCAACGCCATCGTTTCCAGCGGCAACGAAACCGACCTGACCGCAGCGGACCTGCTGGATTATCTGGGCAATGACCCCCAGACGCGGGTCGTTCTTTGCTACGTCGAGGAACTGCGTGATGGACGCCGTTTTGCCGAAGCGGCCCAGCGGCTGACCCGGGCGGGGAAGCATGTCGTCGCGGTCAAGAGCGGGCGCAGCCGCGCCGGGTCACGCGCGGTCCAATCTCATACCGGCGCCATGGCCGGGGACGACCGGGTGATCAGCGCGGTCTTTCGCGAAACCGGTGTCATCCGTGCCCGTGAGTCCGTGGCAGCCGTCGATGCCGTAACGGCGCTCGCCGCGGGTCGGCGACCGGCCGGAAACAGGGTCGGGATCATTTCTGTCACCGGCGGGCTTGGGGTCGAAATGACCGACCTGGCCGAAAGCGCGGGCTTCGAAGTTCCGGTGCTGGATGAAACGACGCAGACGGCGCTGTCGCGCTATGTGCCCTTTTATGGGTCAGTGACAAACCCGGTCGATCTGACCGGTGTGGTTTTGGCGAATCCAACATATGTCGGACGCTGTCTGGAGGCCGTTACCGCCGATCCGGGCGTGGATATTGCCATCGCAATTATCACATTTGTGCCAGATCAGCAGTTCATCGAGGCCTTGGCCGAGGCGTTCGACAACACAGACAAGCCAATCTTGATCGTCTGGACCGGTTCGGCGCGCAGCAATGCCTCGGGCGAGGCGCTGCGCGAACGAGCCGTTCCTGTCTATGATTCGCCCGCTCGGGCGGCATCGGGCCTCGCCGCCCTCGCGGTCGCGACAGGAGAAGTGGCATGACCCAAAGAGAAACACTGGAAAATTGGCAGCGTGCCGGGCGCACGGTGATCCACGAGGCCGATGCGAAGGATCTGCTGCAACGGATCGGAATCCCGGTGCCCCGACGTGACCCCGACCACGGGCGCTGTGCCGCCAAGCTGTGCCACGATGACTATCCGCATAAGTCCGATCACGGGCTCGTCCGTTTGGGTCTTTCCCCTGAAGAGGCGAAACAGGCCGCCGCGGAAATGGCGGAACGTTTTGCGGGCGGCACGGCGCTGATCGAGGAAATGGAAGAAGGGTCCGTGGCAGAATGGATCATCGGCTGCAAACGCGACGACACCTTTGGTCCGATCGTTCTGGCCGGTCCTGGCGGCATCCTTGTGGAACTGATTGATGCCGCCGAAATCAGGCTTGCGCCCGCCACGCCGCAAACTGCCGAGGCCATGGTGCGATCGGGTCCGGGGGCGCGGTTGCTGACAGGATTACGCGGCGCTGAACCGGCCGACAAAGGTGCCCTGGCAGACCTGATTTCACGCATATCTGTTTTCTTTGCCGAGAACGCCGATCTGATCTCGGAAATTGAAATCAACCCTGTGATGGTCCGGGCCGACGGGAAGGGATTGGTCGCCGCCGATGCCTTGATCGTCTTGTCTTCCAACGCGGACGAACAGGAGAAATTAACGTGATACGTCACCCTTTTGGAGAGTTGTCACTTGGCCAGACCGGCATTTCGAGTGGTCGGACGATGACCGAAACCGATGTCGTCAATTTCTGCATGTTGACTGGGAACTGGCTGGAACTTCACTCCAACGTCGAGCACGCCAAATCGTCTCTGTATGGCCAGCGCCTCGTGCAGGGCAGCCTCGTGTTCTCGATCGTCAATGCGATGATCCCCTTCGACAGTTCTGTGCTGGCCGCTTTCTATGGCTGTGACAAGCTGCGCTTTTTGCGGCCCACTTTTATCAACGACACCCTTTGGGCCCAAACCGAAATCATCGACCTGAAGGACCATGACAAAAAGCACGGTGTCGTGACCAGCAAACTGGAAGGCATCAACCAGCGGGACGAGACGGTCCTGCGCTGCGAGTTCAGCCTGTTGATCCGCAAGTCGCGTCTGGATCGCCCCGGAGAGCCGGCCAAAATCCACGCGTCGCGCGACAAAACACAAGGAGAGAGCGCATGAACTTTCTGACACCCGAGCAAGAGATGTGGCGCGCGACCGTCGAGCGTTTTGTCGAGGAAGAGATCGGCCGAGACTATATCCGCAATTGCGACCGCGAGCGCGAATACCCCTACGAAGCCTATGAAAAAGTGGCCAAGCAGGGCTGGCTCGGCATCCTGTTTTCAGAAGAGAGCGGCGGTCTTGGCGGTGACATCATGGACTATGCCCTGATGTGCGAAGGGTTGGCCAAATACGGCTTTGACTTCTCGACCGGGTTGATGGTGGCGACGTTCACCGCGATGAATGTCGAGAAATTCGGCACGCCCGAGCAAAAAGAGCGGTACATCCAGCCCTTCCTCGATGGCGACATCCGCTTTTCGATCTCGATTTCCGAACCGGGCGCGGGGTCGGATGCGGCATCGACAAAGACCCGGGCGCGGCGCGACGGCAACGGCTGGGTCGTCAACGGGCAGAAACTGTGGTGCTCGGGCGCTGCGGCCGATAACGCAATCCTTGCCATGCTGACCCGGACCGACCCCGACGCGCCCAAACACAAGGGGCTGTCGGTTTTCCTGATCCCCAATGACACCGAAGGTCTGGACATCCGCAAGCTGCCGACCATGGCGCGCCGCGCAACCGGCACCACCGAGATTTTCGTGGACGACGTGAAACTGCCGGCCGATGCGCTGCTGGGCACGGAAAACGATGGCTGGAAGATCATCACCGACCATCTGGAACTGGAACGCGTGGCCGTGGCCGCCGCCTATGTGGGCAATGCCCAGACAGCCCTAGACGATGCTCTGCGCTACGCCCACGAACGGATTCAGTTCGACAAGCCGATCTTCGACTTTCAGGTGATCCGCCACATGCTGGCCGACATGCAGACCCAGGTCGATGCCGCCCGGCTGTTGGTTTATCGCGCCGCCAGCCTGGCCGCAGCCAAGACGCCCTGCACGCGAGAGGTCTCGATGGCAAAGCTCTATGCCTCCGAGACGCTGCAGACGGTGACGCGCAACGGAATGCAGATCCTGGGTGGCCACTCGATGCTGCCCGAAGCAGATATGGAGCGGTATTTCCGCGAAGGGATGCAAAGCACCATCGGCGGCGGAACCTCGCAGATTCAGCGCACCCTCATCGCCAAGACCATGCGCCCGGGCTGACAGTTCGGGGCGCAGCGGGACAGCCCGACAAGAAGGAGAAAGAGCATATGAAGAACGGACGAGAACCGGTGGTCGTCGGCGTTGCCGATGCGCCGCTGGAGGACGGCAAGTTCGTCACAAAGGCTTCGGTCCTTGGTCATGCCGCGTTGGTGGCAAAAGCCGCCGTCGAAGAAGCCGGACTGAAACTGAGCGATGTCGACGGCCTGCTGACCGCCGGCATGTGGGGTGTCCCCGGCCCCGGCCAACTGGCCACGGTGACGCTGGGCGAATATCTGGGCATCATGCCGATATTCGTCGATGGCACGAATATTGGTGGTTCGGCATTCGAGGCCCATGTCGCACATGCTGCCATGGCGCTTCGCGAAGGCTATTGCGAGGTTGCGCTGATCGTCTACAGCTCAGACCAGAAATCCCTGCGCAGCCGCAACCTGGGGGGCCGGCCCTCGGTCCTGTCCATGCAACATGAAACACCCTTTGGGATGCCCACGCCTGTGGGCGGCTATGCGATGGCCGCGCAGCGCCACATGCACGAATACGGCACCACGTCCGAAAACCTCGCCGAAATCGCCGTCGCGACCCGGAAATGGGCACAGTTGAATCCCGAGGCGACGCGGCGCGATCCGCTGTCGATCGACGACGTACTGTCCAGCACGATGATCTCGGAGCCGCTGCACCTGCTCGATTGCTGTCTCGTCACCGACGGGGCCGGCGCCATCGTCATGACCACCGCCGAGCGGGCCAAGGACCTCAACACCCGTCCCGTCGCGGTCAAGGGCTATGGCGAGGCGCATACCCACTGGGCCATCGGCGAAATGCCGGACCTCGCCCGCCTGCTTCCCGCGCAAAAGGCCGGGGAACGCGCAATGAAAATGGCCGGGGTGAGCCATTCGGATATCGACCTGGTCGAGATCTATGACAGCTTTACCATCACCGTGCTGCTCTCGCTCGAGGCTCTCGGCTTCTGCAAGATCGGCGAGGGCGGGGATTTCGTGTCGGGCCAGCGCACTGCACCGGGCGGAGCGTTCCCAATGAACACCAGTGGCGGCGGCCTTTCGGCGCTGCATCCAGGCATGTTCGGAATGTTCTTGCTGATTGAGGCGGTCCGGCAGCTTCGCGACGAGGCCGGCGAACGCCAGGTCAAGGGCGCCGAGACCGCGCTGGTACACGGAACCGGGGGCACGCTGTCCTCTGGCGCGACCGTGATTTTGCAAAAGGACTGAACCGATGAGTACAGAAAAACCGCTTCCGGTAATCGACCATGACAGCACCCCCTACTGGGAGGCCGCGCGCCAGGGCCGCCTCGACATCCCGCTCTGCGGCGATTGCGGCAAGCATCATTTCTATCCGCGATCCGTTTGCCCGCATTGCCATTCCGACAATCTCGACTTCGATACCGTCAGCGGGCGAGGCGAGGTGCATACCTTCACCATCGCGCGCCGTCCGGCTGGGCCGGCATTCGCTGATGACGTGCCATATGTCGTGGCATTGATCGAGCTGGAGGAAGGCCCCCGGATGATGAGCCGGATCCAGACCGGCGATCCCGAGAAGGTTCATATCGGGGCCAAGGTGGAAGTGACGTTCGTCAAGGCAAACGACGAAGTGACATTTCCCTACTTCAAATTGACCTGAGGCCAGTGGCATAGCCACTTCGGGGTCGAATGTAGGAGAGCCGCCGCAGAGGGTATCTGCGGTGGCTCTTCGCTTTTCGGAGGTCACCCGGCGCGGCCGGGCTGCGGTGCTCCGTGCAGAAACCGCCACGCCAAGAGTCCGGCCAGCGCCAGCCCGCCAATGATGTCGGCCGCAGGCGCGGCGTAAAACAGCAAGGCGGCAGCCGACAGGAACAGCAACCGGCCGATGACCGGCACCTTTCCACGAAACCAGCCGCTTGTGCCGACGCTGACGGCAAAAACCGCGGCGGAGGCAACGCCCATATCCATTAGGATTTGCCCCGTGCCGCCCTGGGCCAGTATGCCCGGCCGAAACACAAACAGAAATGGCACCACATAGATCGCTCCGGCCAGCATCAGCGCGCGACCCGCCACCCGCCAGAAATTGGCCCCTGCCAGGGCGGCGGCGGCATAGACACTGGCGCAGACCGGTGGCGTGATGGCCGACAGGATCGCATAGTAGAAGACAAAAAGATGAGCCGTCAGTTCGGGTAGGCCAAGCCGCACGAGACTGGGCGCGGCGATTGCCGCCGCCAGCACATAGGAGGCCGTCGTCGGCACGTCCATGCCCAGCAGGATCGCCAGCACCGCCGCCAGCAACAGGGCCACGATCAACCCCTGACCGGACACAGAGAACAACAGGTTCGAGACTTTGACCCCGGCACCCGTCGCCGTCAGAACCTTGACGACGATGGCGGCGCAGGCAAGCAGCGCCGCGATCATCACCAGCGCCCGCCCTGCTTCGACCATCCCCTCATAGATGTCGCGGGCCAGCTTGGCCCAACAGGCCAGCACACCCTGCTTTTTTCCGTCGCGTGCGAAGGGACGCACCAGACCACAGGCCACGACCAGCACGATGATCGCACCCGCCCCTGCATAGCTTGGCGTGTAACCGTTGAAAAGGAAATAGACCATCGCCGCGATGGGAAGGAACAGCGGGATCGACTTGTCCGGCGCAAGGAATTCCGCCGGTTCGGGCATTTCGCTCCTTGGTGTCGGCTGAAGCCCTGTGCGGCGGGCATAGAGATCCACGCCGAACCATACCGCAAGGTAATAGAGAAACGCCGGACCGATCGCCGCGATGACGATATCGGTGTAGGGAATGGCCAGGAACTCGGCCATGATAAAAGCCGCCGCCCCCATCACCGGCGGCGTAAGCTGGCCGGCGGAGGAGGCGACTGCCTCAACCGCCCCGGCAAAGGCCGGCGGATAGCGCAGTCGCTTCATCGTGGGGATTGTAATCGACCCGGTCGCCATGACATTGGCCACCGCCGAGCCGGTCACCGTCCCGAACATCGCCGATGACAGGGCACAGACCTTTGCCGGACCGCCATAAGAGCGCCCGGCGATCCAGGTCGCCATTTTCATAAAGGAATCTGTCGACCCGGTGGATAACAGCAGAGCCCCCAGAAGCACATAGATCACGATGACCCGAGCCCCGATATCCGCAAGGTAGCCAAAGAGGCCAGTAGTCGAGCTGTAGAAAGTCTCGACCGCCGTACGGGCCGACACACGCGGTGGGCGCCAGGCCCCTTCGATCAGATCATGGCCGAAATAAAAATAGATCACAGTGCAAAGCGCCAGCAGCGGCAGGAACCAGCCGATCACCCGGCGCGCCGCTTCAAGAGTCAGCAGAACAGCCAACAGACCGGCCGCCTTGTCGAGCGGCCCGTAGCGCACCATGATATCCGAAAAGCGATCCCGGTTCACGATTACATATAGGCAAACCGCGAACGCCAGTAGTCCCAGCATGATGTCCACAGCCCGTTCAATCCCGCTTCGCGCACCGGTGCGCGAGGCCCGCGCCGCATAGAGAAAGAACGCGCAGCCGATACCGAAACCGACAAAAATCGGTCGCTGAACCAGCGGTTCGAACTGTCCGAAGAGGGCATTATAGAAATGCAGCGCGACGAATGCGGCGAACAATACGCCAAGCGCCTGCTCTCCGCGCCGTTCCCAATTGGGTATTGCGGTCGATGTCTGCGTCATGTTCTCTCCGAGAGCGGTAACGGCGGGGTGCCCGCAGCACCCCGTCTGGATCAGCCTATGGCCGCCGTCGTGACGGCCCGCGATTCCGGTCAGCTTCCGGCCGCCTCTCTCCAGTAACGTTCCGCACCTGGATGATAGGTAATTCCTGCCTCCATCGTGGCGACGGCATCGGCGGCAATGTCATAGTCCGCCAGTTGTGGCCAGGCTTCGGTCAGCAGGCTCATGTTCTGGTGGATGCTGCGAGCGATGTCGTAGGCGGTCTGGTCATCCATGACACCGGTGCGGGTCAGAAAGAAAACGTTGAGCTTCGGAACGCGCATTGCTTCGGAGCCGGGAATGAGTTCTGCCGGAAGAGTTGTGAAACCGACGCCCTCCATAGCCCCAGTCGCCGCTTTCTCCTGCTCTTCGGTAAAGCCGATCAAGCGCATCTTGGTGCTGGTCATCAATTCCTGTAGACTTGCATCGACGGAGTCTGCGGCCCCGTATTTACTGTAACCGACGATTTGGCGGTTCTTGATGCCTTCCACCGCGTCCCCAACGGCGCCATGCACCAGGTCCGCGTTGATATCGAACATCGACAGGACACCGGTCGTCAACGTCTCGGCCGCCGATCCGCGGATGCCGGGATTGAACTTCTTCCCGTCCAGTTCGTCCAGCGTCGTCACACCAGACTCGTCGGTGACCGCGATCAGCAGGATCGAAGCGCTGTAAGGATAAAGCGCAACCGTATCTGGGATTGCGTTACCTTCGAACTTGCCGGTCCCGTTTCTGGCGGAGATCAGAATGTCGGTGGTGGCAAGCCCAAGGTCGATCTCGTCGCGCGCCAGCCGCAGCACATTGTCCACGCTGGCCCCGGTTTCGATCACGCTGACATTGGTGCCTTCCATACCGGTCTCGATTGCCTTGCTCATCGCAACCGAAATGGTGAAATGGCTCGACGTCGGGCTGGTCGTGCCCATCGTGAGATCCTTGGCAGATGCCGCGCCGCCAAGGGCCATCGCCCCCACAGCCGAAATAGCACCCATCGCCGCCCGGAACCCGGTCAACTTGTGTTGGAACATTTTATCCTCCCGTTTTTGACTTTAAGAGAATCGTCAGCCCGGCCGCTCAAGCACGCAAGGCCCCCGATATGTCGATCCGCTCTCTCAGAACGCGCAATTCTTCCTCCGTTGGTGGCCGCGTTTGCGGCACCTCGCCTCTGATCGCCAGATCGAACCCCGTATGACGCTGGACCTCTTCGGGCGTATTGCCCCCATGCACCGATTTCAGTTGCATTCGCAGCGTCGTCTTGTCGAATTCCATAACCGCTCGCGGCGTCACCACCAGGCGCGGCCCTTCATTGACCAACCCGGCGTCGCGTTTCGCGGCAGGCCCGGACAGATGTCCGGGTATTGTAATGAAATCGACCGTTTCCACAAAGTTTCGCGCCGTGTGCACGGTGGGGCAAATGTAATACCGCGACGAGGTGTGGCAGTATGACAGGTTCGCCGCTCCCGGCCCGCGCATCTTTGGTGCGTGCAGTGTGCCGCCGACGTGGTGCAGGTTGATGTTGCCGTACACATCGTGCTGCAAACCACTGTGAAAGAAAAAATCCAGCCCGTGATGGCTGTGGCCGAACAACTCGATAAAGGTCTCGGCGGCCTCGCAGCGGCCGAGCGCACGATCGTCCAGCATCGACGGATACAAACGCCCCGGCTCGGGGTTGAAGAACATCTCGCCGCCGACCGTCAGGTTCGGTGCATGCAGCTCGCGGGCTAGCGCAATGGCCGCCATCGGCACCAACGCGGCTGCACCCGCCGCACCCAGTTCTCCGTCGGCCAGATCGCGGGCCAACACGACGACCATCTGTTCAATTGGGGAAACCGCTGCACTCATTCGTTCCGTGCCTCGGCTTCGAGCACGGCGAAATACCCGGTTCCCCCGACCGCTTCGATGTAGTCGCTCTGGTTTTTCGGCTCGGTCAGGTGGCGGGTGATATAGGCGTCCAGCCCCGTGCTGTCGCCGGTCCGGGCGGCATCCCCCAGATCGGCGTAGGCATCAATATGTTCCTCGTCCATCGCATAGTTGGGAAAGCTCGCCGTTGGGTGCGCGCCATAGGGCACCTCGACCACGGCATCGACATAATTAGAAGGCACGGTAACCCGCGAGGGATCGTCCAGAACGACCTCGTCCGGCACGATCCGGTCCACGCTGGCAATGACCATGTCAGACGCGCGTGCCATCAGCTGATCGGCGTAGACCATCGTGCTGAGATGGCGCAGGTTTCCCCAACGGTCGGCTTCCTGCGCGTGCAAGAACGTCACTCTGGGGCGGATCGGCCCGACGGCGTGAATACGGCGGCCGGAGAACGGGCAGTCGATTTCGTGCAAAAGCGGGTTGTGCTTCAGAACGTCCGATCCGCGCAGCGCGTCGATTGGCTGGAACGGCACGCCATGAGCCGACGCCATCAGCCCGCCCACCACGGTCAGCGCATCCAGCGCGTGCGCGGTCACCTGCCCTGCCTCGACCGCGCGGCGGAAGTTCGGGCAAAGCCGGTTTTCCAGCGTAACGCCGGGAATAAAGACCTGTGCGACCGCGCCTGCCGCAATCATCAGGTCGACATCATACCCCGCGCCCGGCGAGGAATACACATGCAGACCATCTGCGCCCGCGGCCAGCAACGCGCGCACCAGTGCGACAGGGCGGCTTTGCTTGAACAGACCACCGAGACAAAGCTCGGGGCGTTCTTCCAAAGCGCCTCGTGCCAGCCGGGCTGCGTCTTGCAGGCCTGTGACCTTGCTGCGACGTGTGGGTTTCGCTTGGCCTTCCATCGTTGGGCGTGACACTCCGATAGTGATTGCGCTGACCAATCCTAGTTGACGCTATGGGGTCCATCACCTTCCGACTGGCGCAAAGCCTGATCGAACACATATGTGGAAATGCTTGCGCCCGGTCCCTCACAGGCAATTGAGACCGGTCAGAACCACCCTGCCGCGACACCGCCGCCAACGATGAGCGTGATGAGGAGGATGCTCGCAACACCGAAGATCCCGTTCCACCGCAAGCCGATGGTCAGCGGCCGCTCGCCCACGATGGAGGAGGCGTAGACCACCGCCGTGATGGCCGGTCCCATGCAGATGATGCTGCTCCAGCCACCAGCCAGCGCAAGGCCCAGAGCAAGCGGCGACAAACCTTCCACGCCGACGCGGTTGACCACCTCTGCCAGCAGGACCACCGAGATCATCGGATGCACGCCCAGCAGCCCCGTCAGAAACACCGTCATGATCAACAGCACAACAGTCGTGACCGGCCGCGTGGCCATCCAGCCCAAATGGTCGGCAATCCATTCGACCGGGGCGACTTCCAATGCGACAAGACCAATGAATCCCGCCGATGCGATCACGCTCATTTCGGTCGCGAAACCCGGTGCCTGGGTCACAAACCGGCGCGATATACCGGCAAGGCTGCCACTGCCGCTGCGCATAACCGACCAGAGCAGCGCATAGATCGGCACGATGGTGATCAGGACGGTCTGGAAACTGTACTGGGTCAACCGGTCCAGCGTGATCACGGCGGCGCCCAAAAAAAGCACATGCCCGGACACGATCAGGACGGCCCAGCGGCTCCAGTCCGGCAAGTCACCGGTCAGGGCCGGTGCCCGGCCGCGCGCCGAGGGCGGGCGCCACCATTCCACCGTGTCGAACAGCCATCCCAGAAGAAACAGAATCCCGGCCAGAGCAATCCCGTAAGGCGCTAGCTTCGTCCATTCGAGCCCCGGTATTGTGAGAATCATCAGATTGAGAGCGAATCCGAACGGCGTCCAGAAAGCGATCGAGGAAAACCCCCGCATACAGGCGCTTACCATCCTGCGCTTGCGAGCCTGGAACACGAATTCGTCCATCTCGTGCCGATGCGCCGCCAGCCCTTTCATTATGATCTCCAGCATCACCCCAAGCCCGCCGAGATTTAGAAGCACCCCGAACAGATGCCCGCCCGCACCCAGAGAGGCGTAGCGACGGGTCGGCGGCTGCAGTGTCAGGAATTCACCGGCAACCTCGACGATCGGGTCTTGGGTGGCCGCGATGCGCAGGAAGGCGACAGCCGTGAGCAGCGCGGACAGGAACACGACACGCCCGGCCGCTTCGACAAAGATGCCGGCTCGGATCCCGTCTGCCAGCGCCAGAAGGGCAATCGCGAGGGAAAAGAAAAGCAGTACCCATCCGATGCGGGCGATATAGCGAGATGCAATAACGAGATAGAGTCCGAAGAACGGCACGGCTGCAATGGACGCAATGCTGGAGGAGAAAACGCCCTGCACGATGGCTGCGCCGAGACAAATCAGCAGACATAGGGCAGTAATGCGCGTGGCGGAAGGCTTCACGGATTTATTGGACAACAACTCGCCCCACCGTTCCGAAAGCGTCCCTCATGTCTGCGAGGCGACGGCAACTGAGTTCGCTCAAGGCAAGAACGCGGAGCAAATGCGAGGTCGACTATTGCACCCTACAAGCTGTGACACGCAGGGCGTCGATCTCGTGAACGCGGGAATGGCACGAAACAACTCTCGTCGGAGCCGACCGCATTTTTCTTTGGTCTTCGAGGATACATCGTCTGGCGAAAAATGACACGACGGCACCTCGAAATATCTATTCGCAATCGCGCGCTAGTCCTCTGGACCTTATACGCCACCACCCTCAGCCAGATTTGCCATTCTTTCCGAAGCTTTACTGGTCAGGGTCAATTTCCGATTCAGCGCCGATACGGGTGGAAGTTCGACATCCAGAATGTCCAACTGCCGCAAGTATCACAATACGAAATCCTGTTCCAACACATATGTGCGAAAGTGTTGCGCCGAGAGTTGATTGCGTCTTCCTTTATCAGGCAATGTGCAGTGCAGTGCAGTGCAGTGAAGGACAATATGGTCAGCGATTTCACCAGCCGTTTGTCGCGGTTCGTTGCCGCGCCGCACCGGCTGAGCGATGCGGACGCCGAGCAGGCCGCGCTTTGCGTTGAGGATACCATAGCCGCCATCTATGGCGGGTGGCATGAGCCGGTGGTTCGCCGGCTGGCCGCGCTCGACGCAGGTGGACCGGCAGTCCCAGCGGGGAATACTGCAGGTGGCAGCCCCGAACAGGCTGCGTTCCTGAACGCGGTTGCCGGGCATGCGCTCGATTTTGACGATGTCCACACGGTCAGCGTCACTCATCCCAGTGTTGTGATCGTGCCGGCGCTGCTGGCCATTGCGGATGTCCGGCCGGATACGGTCGATCGCATTGCCCCTGCGCTTGCGGTCGGAACAGCCGTCAATGTCGCGCTCGGTCAGATCCTGGGTTTTGACCACTACAACAAGGGCTGGCACGCAACGTCGACCATTGGGGTTCTGGCATCGGCGGCAGCGGTCGCGCATCAGCTTGGGCTCGGCGACGACGCGGTTCGCAACGCTCTGTCCCTCGCGGCGTCGCTGGCCGGGGGGATGCAGATCAATTTCGGCGCCATGGCGAAACCGATCCAGGCCGGAAACGCCGCCCTTGTCGGATTGCGGGCCACCCGGATGGCCGAGGCCGGCATCACAGGCGCCCCGGATATCTTCGCGGCGCGCGGCTTCTTCGACCTTTATGCCGGCCCGGACGGGATTGCGGCCGACCCCGCAGCGGTGGAACCGCGGATCGATCTGGGCACGGTGTCCCGCAAGCTGTATCCCTGCTGCTACCTCACCCACAGGATGATCGCCGCCGGGCGGCACCTTCACGCCGAACGCGGCGGCGAGGCGGTGCCCGAAGGATCGGTGATTGAAATGACAGTGCCCGAAAGCGTCATGGTCCCGTTGCACGTCACCGACCCCAAAGATGGAATGCAGGCCAAGTTCTGTGCCGCCTATACGCTCGCCGTGGCCCTGCAGCAGGGCCAGGTCGGGCTGGTGGATTTCGAAGGGGACAACCCCCATCGCCCCGCGGTGCGCCGGCTTATGGACATGATCAGTATCCAAACAACACCGGAATCGGGGCGGGATCACGCTGGCGTGGACCATGGGACGGTCCATGTCCGCCTGCGCAAAGGGAACGTAACCCTGGCCGAAACCTCGGTCGCGGCGCACCCCGGCTCTCCCTCGGATCCGGCAACCCCTGCCGCGATCGGCGACAAAATCGCCGATTGCCTCGGAAAATATCGCAGGGACGGGGGCGCGGCGCCCTCTGCCAGTGCGTTCCGCCGGGATCTGCGCACGCGGCTGCATCTGCCGCCACTGCGAGAGGCGTCGGCCCCCGACGGGCAAAAAAACCATGCGCGGCAGGACAAGCCCGTGAAGGAAATGTCCAGCGCCGATCAAACACCGTCTGAAAGGACCGTCTGATGGAATCGATGATTCATGACATGGCAGAGCGACTGTTCCGCGACCATGTCACCCACCGCATGCGCGAAGACGCCGCCTCGGGACAATGCCCCGAGGCGCTCTGGACGCAGATCGAGGAGGCAGGGTTAACCATGGCGCTGGTGCCAGAGGACGCAGGCGGTTTCGGCGTGCCACCCGCCGAGGCGCTCGGACTTTTGCGTATTGCCGGGGCGCATGGCCTCCCCTTGCCTCTGGCTGAAACCCTGATCGCAAATGCCGTGCTGGCGACCGCGAATATGGCCCTTCCCGGTGGCAGGCTGACCATCGCCGAAGGCGAAGCCCTGCGGTTGGAACAGCGCGGCAAGAGGGTCCATGCGAGCGGGCATCTGACACTGGTGCCCTTTGCCCGCTGGGCGAGCCTCATCGTGACCATTGCCGTCCTGGACGGTACCGATCACGTCCTGTCCCTGCCGGTGAAGGTTCTGAACGTTGCCCCGGCGCAGGATCTCGCCGGGATGCCGCGCGACGACATCAAGCTCGATCATACCCTGGCAGAGACCGATGCGGTGCCCCTACCACGACCCATGGGCGGGATGCGCCAGCTCGGCGCTCTTATCCGCAGTCTTGCCGCCGCCGGCGCGATGGAGACCATCCTGGAGATGAGCATTCAATACGCCAACGACCGGGTGCAGTTCGGACGGCCAATCGGCAAGTTTCAGGCGATCCAGCACAATCTGGCGACCATGGCCGGGGAAACCGCTGCCTCGCGCACGGCCGCCGAAATGGCGGCCGGCAGCTATGACACACCGGCCTTTGCGCTGACCGTTGCCGCCGCCAAGGCCCGCGCCGGAGAAGCGGCGGAGAAGGTCGGGGCCCTGGCCCACCAGATTCACGGGGCCATCGGTTATACGCAGGAACACGCGCTTCATCATTTCACCAAACGGATCTGGGGATGGCGTGACGACTTCGGTACCGAGCTTGACTGGACCAGGGAACTTGGGCGCGCCGCCCTGTCGAGCCCCCACGACACGTTCTGGCATTTCATCACCGACAGCGCGGCAAAAGGGGCCCCGGCATGACACTCACCGCCTTTTCGCCACCCCCGCCCGGTACCGATTTTGACGACCTCCGGCAGGAGGTCCGCACGTTCCTGGCCGAAGAGCTGGCCGATTTCCCCCCCGAAAAGCGCGCGAAATCGTGGAATGGGTTCAGCCGCGATTTTTCACGAAAGCTCGCACAGCGCGGTTGGGTCGGCATGACCTTTCCCAAGGAATACGGCGGCCACGCGCGCAATGCGTTGGAGCGCTATGTCGTGTCCGAAGAGCTGCTGGCCGCCGGTGCCCCGGTGATTTCGCACTGGATCGCAGATCGGCAGAGCGGTCCGCTCATACTTGCCAAGGGCACCGATGATCAGAAACGCCGGATCGTACCGCGCATCGCCGCGGGCGAACTGTGTTTCTGCATCGGGATGAGCGAGCCGGATTCCGGCTCGGACCTGGCGGCGACGCGCACGATGGCCACCGAGGTCGAAGGGGGGTTCCGGATCAACGGCACGAAGGTCTGGACGACCTATGCGCATGTCGCCGATTACATGATCCTGTTCTGCCGCACCGGCAAGAGCGACGACCGCCACGGCGGGATGAGCCAATTTCTGGTCGATCTCAAGGCCACCGACAACATTCAGATCACCCCGATCATCGACCTGAGCGGCGAGCATCATTTCAACCAGGTGGTATTCGACGATACCTTTTTGCCCTCCGATGCACTGCTGGGCGAAAAGGGCGAGGGCTGGTCACAGGTCATGAGCGAACTGGCGTTCGAGCGCAGCGGCCCCGAGCGGTTCCTGTCGTCGTTTGCCCTTATCGAGGAACTGATCCGATTGCTGCGCGACGACGCAACCGAAGCGCAGCAGGCCGAGATTGGCCGTTTGTCCGCGCATCTGATGGTGCTGCGGCAGATGTCACGATCGGTGGCCGGAATGTTGAACGAAGGAGAGAACCCGTCACTTCAGGCCGCCATTGTCAAAGATCTGGGAGCGCTTTTCGAAAAGGACATTCCGCGCCTGGCCCGAAGTCTTGTGTCGCGCCCGGCGGTGCCTGGCGGGAGCGATAGCTATGCGGCTGTTCTGGCGTATACGGAACTCGCCGTTCCGTCGTTTTCGTTGCGCGGCGGCACACGCGAAATTCTTCGCGGTATCATTGCGCGGGGACTCGGACTGAGATGATCCCGCCTGCGGAATGACAACAACGGCGGGCGGCACACGTCTAGTGTCGGCCGGTTTCCCCAACCTCCGAACGATAGCCGAGTGCTCGGGAGAGCTGTTCAGCGGCCGTTTTGGCAGCGGCAACATATCGCTTCTTGTTACGCTTGGCGCGCTCCAGAGGAGCACCAATCACCAATGCCCCTGCCAAGTGTCCGTCGGCGCGAAAGACCGGAACCCCGAACCCCGCTGCATCTACATGCGCGGTTCCAGCTGTACTGGAATACCCGGTCTTGCGAATCTCCGAAATTAACCCGCGCAGTTCATTTTCATCGGTGATCGAATTAGGCGTCAGCGGCTTTAATTCAGTGCGCCGAAAATAATCGTCCAGTTCCTGCTGCGTGTCAAAGGCCAGCATGACCAGCCCCGATGCCGAACAGAACAATGGCCGGTTGATCCCCTGTTGGGCGACATACCGAACGGGCTGGGGGCTTTCGATGACCGACGAATAAATGACTTTCTCGCCGTCCCGGACAGCAAACAGGATGGTTTCACCGGTCTGGTTAACCACATCATTCATCACCCCGCGCAGGACCGATTCGAACGGATGGTTGGTCAGAATTGACTGGGCGAACTGAAAAATCCTCGGACCCAGAAAGTAATTGTCTTCCTCGCGCATCAG
Source organism: Primorskyibacter flagellatus (assembly GCF_014638275.1). Classification (GTDB taxonomy): domain Bacteria; phylum Pseudomonadota; class Alphaproteobacteria; order Rhodobacterales; family Rhodobacteraceae; genus Pseudooceanicola; species Pseudooceanicola flagellatus_A. The sequence goes on along the minus strand of NZ_BMFJ01000005.1, from coordinate 64,202 downwards.
ATACCCCTTCTCGGTGAGGGGCCGAAGCAGCACCAGCAAACTGCTTTTGGGGCAATCAATCGCGATACTGAGTTCCGAAAGAGACATGTGACGTTTGCAGCGCGCCAAAAGATCGAACAACGCAAGGATACGCGTCAAGGACCGGGGCCCTTCCGATGTGCGCCCGGCGGCTTCGGCTGGGTCAGATTGCGCGGTTTTCATAGTCATGTCTCCAGTGCCGCTATCCGGAACAGGCCTATGCCTTTCCTGGCTCTTTATCCGTCGTGCGGGCCTTGATCATCCGCAGCGGCGTATACTCCAATACCTGTTCTCCGGTTTGCTTGAACACCTTGTTTCGCGTCCGCACCAATCCGCGGTTCGGACGGCTCTTCGACCGGCGCGATTCTGTTACCTCGACCTCACAATGGATGGTGTCCCCGGCAAATGTGGGTCCCATGACCTTCAGTTCCATGTCCAGAAAGGCAAAGCCTGTATGTTGCATTGTGGATTGGGTCAAGAGCCCTTCCATGAAGGTATAGACCAGCGCACCGGGCGCGGCGAAACCGGGGATATTGGATTCCTTCTCCTGGAAGTCACGATTGATGAACAAGACCTCAAGCATGCCGGTGACGCTGACAAAATTCGTGATATCGGTTTCGGTCACGGTGCGCCCAATGGTCCGAAACCTGCGCCCCACAGGCAAATCTTCGTAACAAAACCCGAGTCCTACAGTTTCCATTCCGCAAAAATCCCTTGATCAGTTCCATTTTCTGAGAGGGTTCGGCCACATGTCCTGCGCCCGGAACACGCCCCGGTTCCTTCACGCTAGGCGGCAAGCTCCGCAGCAATCAATCGACTGCCTCGTTTTTGCGGCTTTCACGTCGATTGAGCACATTCTTGATGAATCGCATTCTTAGCTCCATTGGCCCCTTTTTCCACGCCGCAGCACATATGTGGTTTTACGCGGCTGGGGCCGGATAGCGGTTGGGACATACCGAACGCGGGCCTTACCTTTTGTGAACAGGCGCCAAATGCCATGACCCGAAGAGGACCAGCATGAATTTCGGCTTTTCCGACGAACACGATGCCATACGCGACACGCTGGCACGAATGCTGAGAGATCACGCCACTCTCGCGGTGGCGCATGACTGTCTTGAGGCTGCCGACGGGTTCGATTCCGCAACCTGGACCGCCTTGGCGGACGGCGGATGGCTGGGCCTTGCAATTGCCGAAGACTACGGGGGGGCGGCGATGGGGGCGATCGAACTGGCCATTGTCGCCGAAGAGATCGGCCGTAGCCTGGCCGCCATACCTTTTGGCCCGGTTCTTGGCCTGGCGATCCCCGCGATTCAGGACTTGGGCACGCAAAGCCAAAGGGAAAATCTGCTTCCCCGGATCGCCGAAGGCCGCATGATCGTTACCGCCGCGCTTGCCGAGGATGGAGGGTCTGCACCGGAACGGGTCTCGGCAAAAGTACTGCAGGATCGCCTTTCGGGAAGGAAATCGCCAGTTTCGTTCGCATCCGATGCGTCATTCGCGATCGTCGCCGCCCTGGACGAAGGCGGCACCGCGCGCTTTTATCTGGCGGATCTTTCGGACCCCTCGGTGTCGATCAGCGCGCTGGATGCGATCGACCGCACCCGTCCGACGTCCGAGATTGTCTTTCACGACACGCCGGTTGAACTGCTTCCCGGTTCCGATCCCGCAGCGATCCGGACTCTTTTGGATGGCGCCGCAGTGTTGGCCGCCTTCGAACAGATCGGCCTGGCCGAGCGGGCGCTTTTCCTGACCAGAGACTATGCCTGCGAGCGGCAGGCGTTCGGACGCCAGATCGGCAGTTTTCAGGCGGTCAAGCACCGGCTCGCGGACATGTTCGCCAAGATCGAGCTGGCACGGTCCAATGCTTTTTTCGGCGCCTGGGCGCTGGCGAGCGGGGATGAACGGCTGTCCGAAGCGGCGGCGGTAGCACGCCTCGCGGCTCTCGATGCAGTGCAATTCACCACTGAGGAATCGGTGCAGCTTCACGGTGGGATCGGGTTCACCTGGGCGGCCGACCCGCATTTGTTTCTGCGGCGAGGATGGCAGTTGAAGGCCGAACTCGGCCTGGCCGATTTGTGGCGCGAGCGGCTGCTTTGCAATCTGGCGGACGGCCAAAGGGCCGCGAACTGACAAGGACAAAGTGCAGATGGATTTCAGCGACAGCCCGGAAGAAGCCGCGTTCCGCGCCAAGGCGCGCGACTGGCTTGATGCCAACACGACCCGCCGCAATGGAAGCGAAAAGGCCCAGGACCATTTCATGGCCCGCGACGCCGACGAAGTTGCCCGTGCGCGCGACTGGCAGGCACGAAAGGCCGACGCAGGCTGGGCGGGGCTGACATGGCCCCGTGCTTTCGGTGGGCGTGACGCCACTCCGATCGAGCAAGTGATCTGGAATCAAGAGGAAGGGCGCTACGCCGTCCCGCCCAACGTCTTTCTGATCGGGATCGGGCTGGTTGGGCCTACGGTCATGATCCACGGCACCGAAGACCAGAAAACAAGATTCTTGCCCCGGGCTCTCACGGGCGAAGACATCTGGTGCCAGCTTTTTTCCGAACCCGCCGCCGGGTCCGATTTGGCCGGTATCCGCACCCGTGCACGCCGCGAAGACGACGAATGGGTGATCTCCGGTCAGAAGGTTTGGACCTCGGGGGCGCAATATTCCACTCACGGCATCCTGCTGGCGCGCACCGATCCACAGGTGCCCAAGCACAAGGGAATGACCATGTTCCTTGTGGACATGTCCGACCCGGCCATCGAAACCCGTCCTATTCGCCAGATTTCGGGCAGCTCCAGTTTCAACGAAGTGTTCATCGACAACCTGCGCGTGCCAGACAGCGCCCGCTTGGGCGGTGTATCCGAAGGGTGGAAGGTGGCGCTGACCACACTCATGAACGAACGGTTCAGTATTTCCGTCGGCCGGGCCAGTGGCGGTGCGCGGGCCGAGGAATTGATTGATCTGGCTACCCGTGTCGAACGGAACGGTCGCCCGGCCATCGAGGACGACGAGGTGCGCGCGCGCATTGCCGATTTCATCGCGCGTCAACGCGGACTGGAATTCACCTCTTACCGGGTCATGACGTCGCTTTCGCGCGGCCAGGCACCGGGTGAAGAGGGCTCGATCGGCAAGCTGTTGCTGGGCAAGCTGCGGCAGGAAATGGGCGCTTTCGGGATGGATCTGGCGGGAACTTCGGCGGGCATATCGGCCAAGGTCGGGGATGACGTGGCGCGCTGGCGCAACGAATACCTGACCGCGCCCGGCAACCGGATTGCCGGGGGGTCGGACGAAATCCAGCGCACCATCATCGGAGAACGCATTCTCGGGCTGCCGCCCGAAGTACGCGTCGACAAGGATGTCGCATTTTCGGAGCTTTGATCCGAAAATGCGAATTCCCGGAGTAAGAACCAACAAGGAGTAGAAAATCATGAACTTCAAGTCAACTGGTATCGCTGCTGCCTTTCTGGCGATTGCCGCGTCGGCCAATGCCCAGGAAATCGAATTGCCTGACGTGATCGCTTGGTCGGCCTATGACACGGGATCAGCCGGTCATGCACATTCCATAGCCATCGGTAACATGATGCGCAGCAAATACGGATCGACGGTCCGCGTGCTTCCGGGGCGAAACGACGTCTCGCGGATGACCCCGCTCAAAAACGGGACGGTCGATTACTGCCTGTGCGGCATTGCCTCATATTTCGCCGCCGAAGGGGTTTTCCTTTTTGCTGCGCCTGAATGGGGGCCGCAGCCAATCCGGGCAGTTCTTCAGGCCGTCGGCGATTACGGACTGGGTGTCGCTGTCGCCGCCGATGCAGGCATCGAAACCATCGCGGATCTCAAGGGGAAACGGGTCGCTCGTGCCGTCAGTTCTCCCGCGATTGGCAACAACATGGAGGGACTGCTGGCCTTTGGCGACCTGACATGGGACGACGTAGAAACCGTGGAGTTTTCGGGCTATGTGAACTCTCTCAAGGGTATTCTCGAAAATCGCGTGGATGCGGCGTTTGCCCTGACGACGACGACCGTGAATTATCAGATCGAATCGAGCCCGCGCGGTCTCAAATGGCTTGAAACACCCGCGGACCAAGACGAAGCGTGGCAGCGTTATACCAGCGTGACGCCCTTCGTGACACCGCACATGGTGTCGGTGGGACCCGCCATCGACCCCGACTCGCCTCTGCCCATGGCGCTGTATCCCTATCCGCTTCTCGTCACTGAAACCGATCAGAATACCAGCGAGGTGCGCAACATCGTCGCCGCGCTTGACGCCGGGTTCGACGATTACAAGGATGCCGCCCCCGGTGCCAATGCATATGCGATCGATCGCCAGATCCTGTCTTGGGTGATGCCGTGGAGCGATGGCAGCGTTGCGTATTTCAAGGAAAAGGGCCTCTGGACCCCGGAGGCCCAGGCCAACCAAGACAAGTTGGTGGAACGGCAAGAGGTGCTCCTCCAGGCCTGGAACGCATTTGTCGACGGCGCTCCCGAGGGTGAAGAAGAATTTGCCCCTGCATGGATGGAAGCCCGTGCCGCCGCACTGGAAGAGGCCGGCCACGAAGTCTTCTTTCGCTGATGCGACACAGCGCGGCGTCCAGGGGCGCCGCGCCGGATGAAACGCAGCACAGAACGGGAGTACGGGCATGACACCAAAATCGCAGGACACGCCGGCGCAACCGACCGAAATGGGCACGCTGCCCGCCTTCGTTCGCTGGTTGCTCGTCGTCTCGGCAGTGCTGTTGACCGCGGCCTCGGTCAATCACCTCTTCAATCTGGGGTTCTTCATGAACGTCCGGTTGCTTGAAATTCACTACCTCTATGTGATGCTTCTGCTGACGCTGCCGCTGGTGTTTCTTGTCTTTCCCTGTTCAAAGTCAGATTCCTACGGATCGACGCGGTGGTGGGATTACTTTCTGGCCCTGCTGGCCCTGATCACCTGCGCCTTCTTTGCCTACTACGGGCGCAGCGTGGTGAACAAAGGGTGGGATTTCGCCGCTCCTCTTAATGCCGTGATCGCCAGCTTCGCCTTCTGGTTCCTGCTGCTCGTGGCCGCGCGCCGCACCGGCGGCTGGATGCTCTTCGCGGTAATTCTAGTGTTTTCCATCTACCCCATGGTCGCCAGCTATGCGCCCGGCCCGATCCAGGGCTTCCAGCGCTCACCCGTCGAGACGGCGATTTTCCACGCGATGAGCGGCGAAAGTGTGCTGGGCATACCGATGCGCAGCTTTGTCAATCTTGTCGTGGGGTTCATGATCTTCGGGGTCGCGATGCAACATACCGGCGCAGGTCCGTTTTTTATCGACATCGCCTTTGCCGCGCTCGGACATGTCCGGGGCGGGCCGGCCAAGGTAGGAGTTCTGACCAGCGGGCTGACCGGTTCGATGAGCGGCAGCGTGATCACCAATGTGCTGACGACCGGATCAATTACCATTCCAGCGATGAAAAAGGTGGGGTTCAGGCCCACTTATGCGGCAGGGATCGAAGCGGCGGCGTCGACGGGGGCGGTGCTGATGCCCCCTATCATGGGCGCCACGGCCTTTGTCATGGCGACATTCCTGGCGACCGACTACACCAACATCGTTTTGGCGGCGGTGCTTCCTTCGCTGTTCTACTTTTTCGGCCTGTTCGCACAAATCGACGCATACTCCGCGCGCAACGGACTGAAAGGCGTTCCGCGCGCCGACCTTCCCAGGATCGGCAAGGTGCTGCGCGAAGGCTGGTACTTTCTCGCCGTCTTCGGGCTGCTGATCTGGATGCTGCTCTACCTCAAGCGCGAGGCGATCGCTCCATTCTATGCGACCGCGCTGCTTCTTTTCCTGAACCAGCTGCTCTCAAAATCACGCTGGGGGCGAAAAGAGCTGATGAACTTTCTGATAGCCACGGGACGTTTGTTCGTCGAACTGGTTGCCATTCTTGCGGCGGTTGGGCTGATCGTCGGCGGGCTGGCGGTGACCGGGATGTCCGGGACAATCTCGAACGATCTGCTGTTCATCGCGGGCGGCAACATCTTTCTGCTTCTGCTGCTCGGGGCATTGACCAGTTTCATTCTTGGAATGGGCATGACCGTGACCGCCGCCTATGTGATTCTCGCGGTGTCGCTGGCACCCGCCCTGGTCGCCGGCGGACTCGATCCGATCGGCGTCCATTTATTTATCCTTTACTGGAGCATGCTGAGCTATATCACTCCCCCGGTCGCGCTGGCGGCTTTTGCCGCGGCGGCCATCGCCCAGGCCAAACCCTTTGCGTCTGCCTTCGAAGCGATGAAGCTTGGAGGCATCGTCTATATAATTCCCTTCTTCTTCGTCCTTGATCCGGCGTTCATCCTGCAAGCCGGTCCACTCGAAAGCCTGCTTACGGTTCTGCGCGCCGGTCTCGGCATTCTGCTGATCTGCGCCGGTATTCAGGGGTATCTGTTTGGCGTCGGGCGGATCGAAACCGGGCTGCCAGGAACAATCGCCCGCGTCCTTCTTGGTATTGCCGGTCTGGCCTTCGCCTTTCCCTCGAACGCGGGTCTGGCGGTTCCGATCCTCGGCGCGGTGGGCGCAGGTGCCGCTATGGCGGCAGTGGCGGTCGCTTTGGTGATGGTCTCGGCCAAGCAGGAGAAAGCGTAATATGAGCGCACAAGACGGCAGACCGGACATCCCCGCCCCGTTCAACGCATTGCTCGGCGTGCGCTTCGTCTCGTGGTCCGGTGGCAAAGCCGAGTTGCGGTTGCCCATCGGACGCGATCACCTGAACGGCGCTTTTTCGGTGCATGGCGGTGTCTACGCGACCATGCTGGACAACGCGGTCACCTTTTGCGCGTCCTACGCGGGGGATGGCCGCCCCGGTCATCGCTGCCTTACGCTTTCGCTTACCACCAGTTTCGTCGCCCCGGCGGCCGAAGGAGACACGCTGACGGCCCGCGCGCGCATTGTCGGGGGCGGACGCAAACTGGTTTTTGTACAGGGCGAGATCTTCAATCAGGACGGGCACCATCTGGCCCATGGCGATGCCGTGATCAAGCGGCTCGCACCACCGTCGTGACCACCTGAGTGATCCGATGGTGAGCGAGACCAAACAAACGAAGGACAAAAGGAGACAGAAATGATCAACCCGATGGCATTGGACAATCAAGTGGTTATCGTCACAGGCGCCGGACAGGGTATCGGCCGCGGTGTGGCGGCGCTGTCGGCAGAGCTGGGCGCCAAGGTCGTGGTGAACGATCTGAACGAGGACGGCGTCAAGGAAACCGCCGAACAGATCGGTGGCAATGCCCGCGCCATCGTGGGGAATGTGGCCGACCCGGACTTTCCCGGGAAGCTCGTGAAATTCGCCCTCGACGAATTCGGCGACATCAACGGGCTTGTGAACAACGCCGGGATCGTGCGCGCCGCGATGATCCACAAGATGGACCGGGCCACCTGGCAACAGGTCATCGACGTGAACCTCACCGGTGTCTTCGCCTGCCTGCAGGCCGTTGGGACCTATTACAAGGAACAGGCCGAAAAAGACCCTGAAAGCGCCGCGCGCCGTGCCATCGTCAATATCTCATCCGATGCCGGGCGTCGCGGCACCATCGGTCAGATCAATTATGGCGCGGCAAAATCCGGGGTTCTGGGTCTGACAATGAGCGCCGCGCGTGAATGGGGCCGTTACCGCATTAACGTCAATTCGGTCTGTTTCGGAATGGTCGAGACGCCAATGACTGAGACCATCCGCTCTGAAAAATTCGCCGACAGGTATATGGCGCAGATCCCGATGGGACGGATGAGCACCCCAGAAGAAGTCGCGCAGCCCGTCTGTTTCCTGTTGTCCAACGCGGCATCCTATATCACCGGCCAGCACCTGAGCGTGAACGGTGGCTTCCACATCGGGTTCTGAGATGGCCGGCATTGGACAAGGCCCAGGGCCGGACGCCGTCTTCGCCGCGAAGCTGGCCGAGGGCGTCTTCGAGATTCAGAAATGTGGCGGCTGCGGCACCCATGTATTCCATCCGCGCGTGATCTGTCCGGCCTGCGGCAGCGCGGATCTGGGATGGATCGCGCCAACCGGGAGGGGCACCGTCTATGCGCGAACGGTCGTGCGCCGAAAACCGGAACGAGGCGGCGATTACAACGTGGTTCTGGTGGACCTGGAGGAAGGGGTACGAATGATGTCGCGCATCGACGGTATCGCGCATGACCAGATTGTCGCCGGGCTGAAAGTAACCGCGTCGATCGGCGAAGGCGCCGAAGGTGACCCCGCCGTGGTTTTCCGGCCAGAATGAGAAGCAAATTGAGTTTACGGGGAAAAGCCGCCATCGTCGGTGCAGCGCTGGCAGGCTGCGGCGAGGCCCATGGCAAAAGCTCGATGGAGATCACAATCGAGGGGGTGCATGGCGCGCTTGCCGATGCGGGGATCGCACTTGGCGAGGTCGATGCCATTGCCACCTGCCAGCCGCTGGATATGCTGTCGGGTCTTACACTGGCGCAGGAATTGGGCTTGAACCCCAGGTTTACGATGAACAATCGCATGGGCGGCTCGTCGTTCCTGTCGCACACGCTCTGGGCCGCGATGCTGCTCGAATTGCGGCTCGCTGATACCGTGTTGATCTGCTACGGATCGAACCAGCGCACCGCCTCGGGCAAGCTGATGACCGCGCTTGGCCTGCCGACCTACGAGGCCCCCTACAAGCCGCTGTTCCCGCTGTCGTCCTACGCGCTTGCCGCGGACCGTCACATGACGCAATTCGGCACAACGCGCGAACAGCTGGCCGACGTGGCGGTGGCGGCCCGCGCCTGGGCAAAAAAGAACCCCGACGCTTTCATGCGCGATCCTCTGACGCGCGAGGATGTGATCGCCTCGCGGCCGGTTTCGGACCCTCTGCGGGTGCGCGACTGCTGCCTTGTGACCGATGGCGGCGGGGCGATAGTTATGCGGCGGGCCGAGACGGCCAAGGATCACCCCAGGCCACCGGTGTATCTGCTGGGCGGCGGCGAGGGCACGACGCACCGCGACATCTCCGAAATGGCGGACCTGACCGTGACCGGCGCTGCGCAATCGGGGCGAACGGCCATGGACATGGCGGGTGTCAAACCCGCGGACATCGACGTGGTCCAGCTCTACGACGCGTTCACCATCAATGTGATCCTTTTTCTAGAAGATCTGGGCTTTTGCAAGAAAGGTGAAGGCGGTGCGTTTGTGGCGAACGGCGGCATCGCGCCCGGCGGTCATCTGCCGGTCAACACCAATGGCGGCGGGCTGTCCTGCGTCCATCCCGGCATGTACGGCATCTTCACGCTGGTCGAAGCGGTGCGACAGCTGCGCGGCGAAGCCGGAGACCGCCAGATCGACGGCGCCGAGCTGGTCCTGGCCCATGGCAACGGCGGTGTCCTGTCCAGCCAGGTGACGAATATCCTGGGCACCGAAGCCACCCTCTGAACAGACGAAGGAAGCAATGAAGCGGCCCTTCTTGCGAAGGGCCGCTGTGTATTCAGGCCTGAAACGGCTCAGTTCGGGTAGGTTGCGAAGTCGATCTTGGAATAAATCTCCTGACGCAGAAGGTCTGCATAAGGCTGATGATTGTCCCGGATCGGTTGCAGCGGCTGAACCAGACCGTGCCATTTCACGATCAGTTCGCGATAGCTTGCGATCAGCGGTTCCGGATCTTCGATGCCGCGTTCCTCGCGCGAGATGCGGGCGATCTCTTCAAGATCGGCGGTGCGGAAATCGATCAGATCCTGAAGAAACTCGGGCGAGGGTTCGTGCACCTCAAGACCAAGGTCGCCGGCCTCTTTCAGCACGTCCAGATCGTCGGTTTCGTAATACACCTCGGTCTGCGCAAGGGCGTCGGGCAGGTTCTTGGCGAATTGCTCGCGTTGCTCCGGCGAAAGTGAGGCCCAGAATGTCGGGCTGGCGGCAAAGATCGAACCGGAATGGTAGGTGCCCAGCGGCAACTCCGTCAGGTGCTTGGCGACCTCGATCAGACTGTGCCCCTTGAGCGCACCGACCGGCTGCACCGCAGCGGTGACGACACCGTGGCTCATCGTGTCGTACATCTCGCTCGTCGGCACGTTTACCGGCTCTGCCCCAAGGCGTGTCGCCCAGCGGTCCCAGACCGACCCGCCCGTGCGCAGCTTGACCCCTTGCATATCCTCGATGGTCACAATCGGCTGGGTCGTCAGCAATACATAAGGCGCAGTGCTGATCCCGCTAAGCGCCACCATACCGTTCTTGGCAAACTCGTCCTTGCATGGCTGACAGTGCAGCATGACGAATTCGCTGGTCGCGCCGGCCATGGCATAGTGGTCCTCGCCCAAAAGAGCGAGATCGGCGACGAGCTGCGCATAGGGCATTTCCGACCTGAAATAGGTCAACGCCAGCAGACCTACATCGGCGACACCGTCGCGCAGGCCGGACAGTGTTGGCTTGGGGCCAAGCAAGGCGCCGCCGGTAAACAGCTTGAAGTCGAAGGCATCCGGAAATTCAGATTCGGTCATTTCGGCAAAGGCGGCATGGCCACGCGATGTCGCGTGATTGGGTGACGTCCAGTTGGATATAGTCACCCGCTTTTCGGCCAGGGCCGGTGTCGCCGCTAGAACGGCCGTCGCCGCCAGCGCGGCAAACGCATTGGTCAGTTTCATGTGGTCTCCTCCTCTTTTTCAAGACCCCGCTATTGCGCGGGGTTCGTCACGGCCGGGATGGCCAAATCAGTTGCCGAGCTCTGGCAGGAACATGATCAGTTCGGGAAATGCGACCATGATGATAAGGACCACCACATCCGCAGCCAAAAACCACAAAACACCCTTGAAAATCAGTGAAATCGGGACCGCATCTCCGACGATGCCCTTGATCACGAACACGTTCAGCCCCACCGGTGGGGTAATCAGAGCCATCTCGACCAGCTTGGTTGCAAGCACGCCCAGCCAGATCAGGCTGATATGGTTCGCCTCGTAGATCGGCAGAAGGATTGGCAGCGTCAGCAGCAGGATGCCCAGCGGATCGAGGATCATGCCCAGCAGGCAAAAGATCACGGCGGTGCCAAAAACCAGCATCACATAGCTGGCCCCCAGGTCAATCACCAAGTCCGTCATCGCTTCGGGGATACCGCTGATCGCCAGAAACCTCGAAAACAGGTTGGCACCGACCGCAATGATGAAGATCGCCGCGGTCATTTTCGCAGTGTCCATCAGCGCGATCCTGGAAACTTTCCAGTTCAGGGTGCCGCGCGCCGCCGCAATCGCGAAGGACAACGCCGCCCCGACAGCCCCGGCCTGCGTGGGTGTGAATATCCCGGTGAACAGACCGCCGAAAACGCCCACCACCAGCAAGAGCACGGGCCATGTCTCGCTCAGGGCCTCCAGCCGTTCGGACCATGTCGCGCTTTCGTCGTGCGACGGCGCGAGCGCGGGATTGATCCACACACGAACGATGATTACGGCCCAGTACCCCAGCATCGTCAGTACGCCCGGCACGATCGCGGCCAGAAACAGCTTGCTGATCGCGACCTCGGCAAAAATACCGTAGATGATCAGAAGGATGCTCGGCGGGATGAGCGACCCCATGGTGCCGGCTGCGGCAACCACGGCGGTACTCAGCCCGGGATCGTAGTCGCGCTTCAGCATTTCCGGCACCGCGATCCGGCCCATTGCCGCGGCGCAGGCCAGGCTGGAGCCGGCCGCCGCCGAAAACAGCGCCGCGCCGCCCACGCTGGCGACCGCCAGCCCCCCCGGCAGGAACGACAGCCAGACCCTGGCGGCCTTGAATATCCCGCGCGTGATGTCGGTCTGGTAACAGACGTAGCCCATCAAGAGGAACATCGGGATCGAGCTCAGCGTCCAGTGCGCGGCGAAGTCATAGGGCACCGCCGTCAGCAGGCCGAAAGCCGCGCCGCTTCCCAGCATCGCCCAGAACCCGAAGAAGGACACGATACCCAGCGCGACCGCGATCGGAACGCGCAGCAAGACCAGCAGGATGACAGAAACGATGCCGCAAAGGCCGATCTGGAAAAAGCTCACCGTTCCACTCCTATTCGTACATGTCGTGATTGGGGCCGGCCATGCCAGCGTCGGTGAAAGGCCTCTGGATCAGCTTGGCCAGCAAAAGCAGAACCATCAGCCCTGCACCAAGAGGCAGACAGAAGCGACCGGGCCAGACGGTCACCGCCGCCATACCCATGGATTTTTCTCCAATGGCGTATTTCTCGAGCGCGTCTATCCAGGTTTGCCAGGTCAGCAGGCCATAGAACACAGCCGACAATGCCAGCGCCAGCATGTCCAGAACGGTCCTGCCCGCCGCCGGGATCAGATCGTGAATCAGATCAACCTTGACGTGCTCGTTGGTAAATTCGACGAAGGGCAGCGGCAGGAAGACCAAGCCGACCATGTAATAGTATGACACGTAGTCCACCATTCCCGGCAGCGGCTCGGCGACAAACTGGCTCAGAACGACATCGATCGTCACATGGACCATCATCAGCGCCGCCAGGGCAGTCGCAATATAGGTAATAATCCGCGACACCCTGCCAAGTCGTGCAATAACTGTTTCCATCACTATCTCTTCCCTGTCGTAAAAAGGGCCAATCCGCTTGGTCATGCGCCACGGAAAACCGGTTTTCTCTTGCTCAGAAAGGCGTCGATGCCTTCGGCGTGATCCGCGCTCTTGATGATTTGCCCCTGAATGATGGCTTCTGTTTCAAGAAAGTTCTCCAGAGACGGTTGCATCGCGGCGCGCATCAGCCGCTTGGTACCGGCCAGGGCAAAGGTTGGCCCCGCGGCCAGGTCTGTCGCATAGTCCAGGGCCGCCCGGTCGAGGGCATCATCGGGATGAACCTGGCTTGCCAATCCCAGGCTCAGGGCTTCATCCGCCGGCACCATCCGCGCTGAGAAGGCAAGGTCCGTCGCACGTTGCCGACCGATCAGATTCTGAAGGAAAAACGCCGCGCCGCCATCGGGGGCCAGCCCGATCTTGCGAAAAACCTGACCGAATCTTGCCGTCTCGGAGAGCAGGATAACGTCGCAGGCGAGCGCCATGCTCAGACCGATCCCGACCGCCGGACCGCGCACCGCGGCAACCACAGGCTTCTCGCAATTGAATATGGAAAGGATCATCTGGTGTGCCCTGTACAAGCGCGCCCGATCACCCCAGACATCGTCCTTGCCCATGGTCGAAATATCCGCACCCGCACAAAAAGCGCGGCCCTCGCCCCGCAGTAATACGGCGCGAATCCGCGGGTCAGTTTGGATATCGCGAAACGCGTCCAGGAGTTCGACGCGCATGTCGAGGGTCAGCGCATTCAGCTTGTCGGGCCGGTTCAACGACACGACGGCCAGACCTTCTGAGTGTTCCACAGTGATATCGCTTGTCATGACCGCCCCTCCCTTTGGCGAAGATTCGTCAGTCAGTGAAGAGCGCCCGAGCAATCCCGTTCTTGTGTATCTGGGTCGTTCCCCCGGTGATCGTCAGCATCCGCACATCCCTCACCATCCGCTCCAACGGAAGCGAACCGAAATAGCCGTAGCCACCGAACATCTGCATGGCGTCATGGGTGACGCGCTGTGCCATTTCGGTGGCCTGAACCTTGGCGATCGAAGACAATGTTGGATCGGCCTGGCCACGGTCGATCAGCGACAGCGCCGTATAACACAACGACCGCGCGGCCTCGATCTGCACCTTCATGTCCGACATCATCCATTGCAGCCCCTGCATCTCGGACAGCGCCTTGCCGAATTGCCGACGGGTCTTCATGTAGTCGCGTGCAAGGTCGAACGCCCCCTCGGCGACACCAAGCGCCAGTATCCCCATGCCGACGCGCGTGGCGTTATAGACACCCAGCGGGCGGACAAAGCCGCTGGAGTTGCCGGCCAGCCCTTCGGTCACGACGTTTTCGGACGGCACCCGCACATCGTCGAAATGGATCTCGCATTCGTTGCAGCCGCGCGCGCCCATCTTCTGTTCAAGAATATGGACCGAAACGCCGGGGCTTTTGCGGTGCACCAAAACGGTTCCGATGCCTCGCGCGCCTTTGCTTTCGCAGAACCGAGCATAGACCAGAAGGTAATCGGCCCTGTCGCCGAAAGTGGTAAAGATCTTGCCGCCGTTCAGCACAAACCCGTCCCCGTCCGGGCGCAGCGATGTCGTCACCGCGGTGGCGTCCGACCCGGCCTCTGGCTCGGTCCAGGAGATCGCGCATTCGATCTCGCCCGCGGCGAAGCGGGGCAGGAAAGACTGCTTCAACGCCTCGCTGCCGCAGGTGGCGATGATCCGGGGCGAGACGTTCTGATCGTGAACGATCAGCGCGGTATTGAAATCCACCTTGGCCAGTTCCTCGATCACGAGATAGCAATCCACCAGCGGCGCACCGCCACCGCCGTATTCTTCGGGAATGGTCATGCCCAGATAGCCAAGCGCGGCCAGCCGATGGTGGTTTTCCTCGGGGTAGATGCCGTCGCGGTCCCAGCGTGCGGCGCGGTCCCGGAATTCCCCGAGCGCCAGTTTTCGCGCGGCATCCTTGAGAGCGACCTGTTCTGTCGTTAGCAACGAGGGATGCATCCGCCCTACCCCCGCCGCTGGTCGAAGCTGTGGCCGTAGACCATGGCGGCGATCGTATTGCGCAGGATTTCGACGGTGCCACCGCCAAGCGCGAAGCCGCGCGCGTCACGCACCATACGTTCCAGCGGGTATTCGCGCGTGTAACCATTGTGACCGTGGATCTGCAGCGCTTCGTTCGTGACCCTCTGCGCCATTTCGTTGGCGTAAAGCTTGGCCATGGTCGCATCCATCGGATCGGGAAAGCCGTTCGGCGCGGGGTTGGTCGCGGCCCGATAGACCATCAGACGCGCAGCATGGATCTGTGTGGCCATGTCGGCGATTTTCCATTGCAGGCCCTGGAACTCCTTGATCGGGCGCCCGAACTGATGGCGAATCTCGGAATACGACTTTGCAGCATCGAAAGCGCCCTGCGCCAGCCCCACGCACATCGCTGCGTTGCCCACCCGCTCGGGTCCGAAACTGCTCATCAACAGCGCGAAGGAGCGCGAGCTTTCCGGGTCCCCTTCGACCAGCACATCCTCGGGACCGGCCTTGTAGTTTTCAAGGATAATCTCGGCCTCGGTCAGTCCCCGGCCACCCATCTTCAGCGATATGTGGCCGATCCGAGCGCCCGGCTTCTTCAGATCGACGACAAAGGCACCAATCCCCTTCGCCCCGCTGGCCTTGCCGAAACGGCAGAAGACCAGCGCATAATCGGCCACATGGGCGCCCGTGGACCAGCATTTGTTGCCATTCAGCACCCATCCGTCGCCGTCCCTTGTGGCCGTGGTGCGCAGGTCTGTCACCGCCGACCCCGCCTCGGGCTCGCTGATGGCGATTGCGATGAATTTCTTGCCGGCCGCCATGTCTGGCAGGAACCGCTTTTTCTGCTCGTCGCTGCCCAGAACGCTGATTGCCCGGGATGGGCCGTTCAGGTAGAGTTGCGAGACCAGCGCCGTGTTGAAACAGACCCGCGCCATTTCTTCCAGAAACACCGTGCCCTGGATCACTGGCGCGCCGGAGCCGCCGTATTCTTCAGGGATGAACATTCCCAGATAGCCAAGTTCGGCCAGCTTGTCGCGGTTCGCGGCTGGAAACTCTTCGGCTTCGTCCCAATGGGCGGCCCTGGGAGCAAACTCGCGCTCAGCCAGCTTGCGTGCCTCGTTGCGAAAATCCTCCAATTCCGGATCGAGCTTGAACATGTCAGTAGGTGTCCTTTGATTGAGCAGAGGGCAGGTCCTGTTCCAGTGCGGTCAGGATGCGCGCCGTATCGGCGCCTACGGTTGGTGCGGGGATAGGGGTGACCTGTGGGTGAGCCGCGAAACGCATCGGCAGCCCTGGAACAGGGACCGTGCCCAGGTCTGGATGCGGAAGGTCATGGATCATGCCGCGGGCGCGCATGTCATCGTCCGACACCACCTCAGCGAGCGTGCGCACCGGGGCGCCCGGCACATGTGCGCTGCTCAGGGCCGCGAAAATCTCGGCGCGGGTCTGACTTGAGGTCCACGCCGTCACCCAGCCATCGACTTGGGCACGCCGCGCGCAGCGCGCGGGTCCCGCGGCCAGTTCGGGATCTTCGGCCAGATTAGGGCGACCCATGGCCCGGGTCAGCTGCTGCCAGTGGCGATCATTCAGGCACATGATGGCCACCTGCCCGTCGCGCGCCGGAAACAGGTCGTAGGGTGCGACCTTGAGCACGGCCTGACTGTTGCCGGCCCGGTCGGCGAACCCGTCAGGCGCCAGCAGATAGCTTGCGACATTCGACGCCAGCGCGTGGTGCGTGACGTCCTGCATCGCGATCTGGACAAAATCCCCGCGCCCTGTCGCGCCGCGCGCATGCAACGCCGCCATAATGCCACCAAAAAGGTGGATACCGCCCAGAAAATCGGTGATCGCTGCGCCGCATTTCACCGGCGGACCATCGGGAAACCCGGTCACCGACATCAGCCCGGTCAGGGCCTGAATAGGAAAATCCATCGCCGGCGCATCGCGATAGACGGAATCGGCCGCGTAGCCCTTTCCTGACCCCATGACCAGGCGCGGATTGCGGGCACAGAGTGTTTCCCACCCCAGCCGCAGTTTCTCCATCGTACCGGGACGGAAATTCTCGATTAGAACATCGGCCGAATCTGCCAGCGCCAGCAGGGCGCTGCGCCCGCCCTCGGACCCCAGATCGAGCGTCACGCTCTGTTTGCTGGAATTGAGCATCATCGCTGCGGGGTTCTCGCGCCCGCCCGCGATGCCGCGGATACTGTCGCCGCCGGGCGGCTCGACCTTGATGACCTCGGCCCCCATGAGCGCGAACATCAGACCGCAATAGGGCCCAAGGTAGACCTGCCCGAGGTCGATCACCCGAAGACCGGCCAGCGGGCCACTATCGGGCGCCGCGTTCATGATCCGACAAAGCGCGGCGGGCGCTTTTCCTTGAAAGAGGCGACCGCCTCGCGGTGATCTGCGGTCTGCATGATATGGGCTTCGGCGGTTGCCTCGATCTCGAGATAGGTCGCGAAATCGCAATCCATGCCACGGTTCAGCATCGACTTGCCCAGCCCAAAGGCTCGGGTCGGCCCTTCGGCCAGACGCGCGGCCAGCGCATCGGCCTCTGCGTCGAGCGCGTCTTCTTCGTGGATTGCGTGGACGATCCCAAGGTCGTGCGCCTCTTGGGCATCGATCACCTGGGCCGTCAGGAACATCGCCTTCGCCCGCTGCGTCCCGACCGTCCGCG
This sequence comes from Primorskyibacter flagellatus, assembly GCF_014638275.1. Classification (GTDB taxonomy): domain Bacteria; phylum Pseudomonadota; class Alphaproteobacteria; order Rhodobacterales; family Rhodobacteraceae; genus Pseudooceanicola; species Pseudooceanicola flagellatus_A. The sequence goes on along the minus strand of NZ_BMFJ01000005.1, from coordinate 46,977 downwards.
CCAGCAAGTAAAGCCCGCCACCGTCGGGCACGATCGCCACGCGCGCATAGGCCTGGCAAAAGCGGGCCGAGGGCGCGGCCAGGATCACGTCAGCCAGAAGCGCAATGTTGAACCCCACGCCAAAGGCCGGCCCGGCAACCGCCGCGACGACCGGCTTTTCAAGATCATATAGCATCCGGGTTACGCGGTGCTGTTGTTTCATGCGGTCCCGCATGGCCACAGGCGAAGAACCGGCGAAAGTGCTGATATCGCCTCCGGCGCAAAACGCGCCCCCGGCGCCCGTGATCAACAGCGCGCGCACGCGGTCATCGTCGCGCACCTGGGTGACGATGCGTTCCATCTCTTTGCGTGCGTCTTGATCAAGGGCATTCTTCTTCTCGGGAAAATCGAAAGTCATCCGACCAACGCTTTCCGAGCGGCTGTAGAGCAATGGCACCGCTTCCTCCTCCCAGGAATGGGCTAGCATGGAACACGATAGGAGTGGCATTGAGCGACGGGCTATAGTCCGGTGCGGAAAATCAGACATGTGTAAAATTCACCCGTTCTGTGTATTTCCTTGCGGTCTGCTGGCACGTTTTTTCGGCTTCCCTTCCCATGCGCGCCCGTCACGGCTACGGGCCTCGGCACCCCCTGTTGAAACAGCAAAGAAGAAATAGACAATGTACTCCGACACCCCTCTCGGCCGCTTGCGCCTGCCTGTGATCTGCTCGCCCATGTTCCTGGTGTCCGGGCCGGATCTTGTCGTCGCCCAGTGCAAAGCCGGCGTCATCGGCAGCTTTCCGGCGCTGAACGCACGCGAGTCCGAAGGTGAACCGCCGCTGCTTGGAGCCTGGCTCAAGCGCATCACTGAAGAGCTTGACGCGCACAATCAGGCCAATCCCGATCGGCCCGCCGCGCCATTCGCGGTCAACCAGATCGTCCATCGATCGAATGATCGGATTGAGCGGGACGTCGAAATATGTGCGCGCTGGAAAGTGCCTGTCTGGATCACATCAATGGGCGCACGGGAAGACGTCAACCAGGCGGCACATGAGTGCGGCGGCACTGTACTGCACGATGTAATCAACAACAAATACGCCAGGAAAGCGATCGACAAGGGCGCCGACGGCCTGATCGCGGTCTGCGCCGGCGCTGGCGGCCACGCCGGGGCCTTGTCACCCTTTGCGCTGGTTCAGGAAATCCGGAAATGGTTCGATGGTCCGCTTGCCCTGTCCGGGTCCATCGCGACCGGGCGCTCAATTCTGGCGGCGCAGGCCATGGGTGCGGATTTTGGGTATATCGGATCCCCCTTCATTGCCATGACCGAGGCGGTCGCGTCGGAGGAGTACAAGCAAATGATCGTCGAAGGCGGGGCCGATGATATTGTCTATACCGACTATTTCAGCGGCGTGCATGCCAACTATCTGAAACCGTCGGTGCGGGCGGTCGGTCTCGATCCGGACAACCTGGCCGGGATCGGCAACAAACTCGATCTGGCCACCGGCGACATTCGCCCCAAGGCCTGGCGTGACATCTGGGGCAGCGGTCAGGGGATCGGAGCGGTGAAAGAGGTGATGACCACGGCGGACTACGTCGACCGTCTCGACCGGGAATACCAGGGCGCCAAAGATGCGCTCTGTTCCTGACGAAAGAGGGCGGCCAGTTGCCCGGCCGCCCATCTGTTTCTGCGGTTGTCGCGAATGATCGAGACCCGATCTTAGCGGTCGTTTTGGTTGACGATCAGTTCTGCATTTTCGGGTAGTTCCGAAACAATGTTCACCTCGTCAGCACGAATTCGTGCATGCAGTTTGAAGGTATCAGCGGCGGCGGCTTCCGCGGCGGAAGCGTCGGCACCGTCTTCCAGCACAAGCGAGAGGCGGATCATGTCGCGATCGTTCTCGCGCGTTACCACGGCCTGCGCGGCCTTTGCGCCCGGCGTGCCGATGACAACTTCTTCAACCACGCGCGGATAAACGAAAATCTCGCGCACTTTGACCGCTGCCCCGACCCGTCCCTGCAATGCTGAAATCCGGCTGACGGTGCCATCCGCGTTGCTTTCCAGGGCAAAGGCGCTGTCGCCGGTGCCGAACCGGATCATCGGCCAGGTGGCATCGCGCGCGGTCACGACAACCTCGCCCGGTTCACCATGGGCGACCTGTTCGCCGCTGATCGGATCGCAGATCTGCACCACGCGGTCGGGATGAACCAGGTAGCCTTTGCCGCCATCCTCATAGGCAACAAGGCCCAGATCGGCGGTGGCATAGGCGGCCCAGGTGGACACGCCGTATTCGGCCTCGATCCGGCGGCGCTTGGTCATCCAGTCGCCCATCTCACCGCCGAGGAAGGCTGTCTTCACCTTCCATGCGTCGCGGCCATAGGTTTCGATCACCTTGTCCGCCAGCGTCAGGAAAAACGCGGTCGAGGCGCAGATCGAAGTCACGCCGGTTTCGACGATGATCTGTGCCTGAAGCTCCGTATTGCCGACGCCGCCGGGGATTACGGTGGCGCCAGCAGCCTGTGCGGCTTCGTCGAACAAAAGCCCCGCGGGCACCAGATGATACATCCAGGTGTTCAGGATGATACCCCCCGGCCCCACGCCTGCCGACTTGAACAGCAGGTCAAGGCCGTGGCCGCCGCCGCCCGAAAGGGCCGGTTCGAAAATCGGGCCGGGGGACACGTAGATCCGCCCGATATCCTTCAGATCAGACGCCAGAAACCCGCCAAAGGGCGGGTTCTCGCGTTGGATTTTCAGAAGTTCTTCCTTTTTCATCACTGGAAGACGCGAGAGGTCCGTCACCGATGTGACGGCTGCCGGATCGAATCCGGCAGCCGCAAATCGCGATTTCAGGCCAGGAGCCTTGTTGGCCGCAGCGGCATAGGCTTGAGCTATATCTTGGTAGATATCATCAGACATTTCCATGCCTCCTCGTCCAATCGGGCGTTAAATCGGGCAGTCCTTGCGGAAGTTCGGCGTGCGCTTCTCGCGGTGCGACAACACACCCTCCTTGACGTCCTCGCTCATGAAGCCAAGCATCTCCAGCGCGGTCGACGCATCAAAGATCGGCCCGGCCTGGCGCAGCCAGTTGTTCAGCGAATACTTGGTCCAGCGGATCGCGCTTTGCGAGCCGTTGGCCAGTTCGACAGCCGTGTCCAAAGCGATCTGCTGAAGCTCGTCATCCTCGACGCACATTGACACCAGACCGATACGCTCGGCCTCTTCGCCCGACACCGGCTTGCAGGTCATCAGATAGTATTTCGCCTTGGCCATCGAGGTCAGCAGCGGCCAGATGATCGCCGCGACGTCACCGGCGGCAACACCAAGGCGGGGATGACCATCGACAATCTTGGCCTTCTTTCCGGCGATCGAGATATCGGCCAGAATGGCAACCACAAGGCCCGCGCCGGCCGCAGGGCCATTGATCGCGGAAATGATCGGCTTGTTGCAGTTGATGATGTTATAGACGAGATCCTTGGCTTCTTTCCACGTCTTCATGATCTCGTGCGAATTGCCAATCATGTTTTCGATCAGGCTGAAATCACCGCCGGCGGAAAACGCCTTGCCCGCGCCGGTCACGATGACCGCGTTAATGTCGGGGTCGCGGTCGATGTCGATCCACATGTCGGTCATCTGGGTGTGGGTTTCCGCATCCACGGAATTGAAGGTCTCGGGCCGGTCGAAGGTGATGCGCAGCACGCGATCCGCCGGGTAGTCAAATTTCAGTTTGTCGTATTTTGCATAACGATCCGACATAGTTCTATTTCCTCCGTGGGGTATTGAATTAACCAGGCAGCCCGAGGACCGCCTTGGACAGGATGTTTCTCTGGATTTCGTTCGATCCACCGTAGATCGTGGTGGGTCTGGCCTTGTAGAAGCTGGCCAGAACATCGACATTTATGTTGCCGACCTGAAGCGGCCCGATGGAGCCGCCATCGGGGCCGGCTGCTTCGATCATCAGCTCGGTGATGCGCTGGAAGCATTCAGTCACCCAAATCTTCAGCATGGAGACATCCGCACCCAGCGTCTCGCCACGTTTGAGCTGATCTGCAAAACGGGCATAAAGTGCGGCATGATCTTCCACATCCAGTGCCGCCTGGGCAAAACGGTCGCGGAACACCGGATCGTCAAACGCGCCACGGCCACGGGCAAAGCTCTCCAATTGCCCCAGCGCGTTCTGGGCCAGACTGGGCGAGCCGATGAAGATACGCTCGAAGCTCAAAAGAGCCTTGGCCATCGTCCAGCCCTTGTTCAACTCACCGACAAGGTTTTCGCGGGGCGTCCGGGCATCGTCAAAGAAAACTTCGCAGAACTCGGTTTCACCCGAAAGGGTGGTGATCGTGCGGACCTCGACACCGGGCTGATCCATCGGGGCCAGAACGAAACTGATGCCCTGTTGTTTTTTCGGCGCTTCCGGATCGGTGCGCACCAGCATGAAGATATGCGTGGCGTCATGCGCCATCGTGGTCCAGATCTTCTGTCCGTTGATGACAAAGTCGTCGCCATCAATATCCGCGCGTGTGCGCAGGTTCGCCAGATCGGACCCGGCGCCGGGTTCCGAGTATCCCTGACACCAGATGTCTTCGCAGGTCAGGATACGCGGCAGCCAGTAATCTTTCTGTTCCTGGGTGCCGAATTTGATGATCAGCGGCCCGACCATCTGCACGCCCATGTCGCGGCCGCGATTGACGCCCCAGCGCTGCTGCTCTTCGTAAAAGATCAGCAACTTGGCGGCGTTCAGCCCCATACCGCCGAATTCAGCGGGCCAGGCTGGCGCGACCCAGCCCTTGGCGTGAAGCTTGCGGTGCCAATGTTCGATCTCGGCGAACTTCGGTCGGTGCGGCAGGTGACGCAGCTCCTCGGGATATTCCGCCTCGAAGAACTGGCGCACTTCTTTGCGGAACTCTGCATCGGTCATAGCGTTCCAGTCGGTCATTGTGCTGCCCCCTCTGCTTCGCGTGTCTCGAACCATACCCGCCTGTGATAGGCATCGTCGCCCAACCAGGCCGACAGCACCAGCGCCCGGTTCAGGTAGAGCCCGATATCGAACTCATCCGTGTACCCGACGGCCCCGTGCAGCTGGATGGCGTCGCGGGTGATTTTCTTGGCGGCCGTGACGGCGCGCGCTTTGGCGCGGCTGGCAATCGGGGCCCGAACCTTCGGATCGGTTTCGCTATCCATCTGCGCAAGCGCCTCCCGCACTCCGGCCTGCGCGACCTCGCACATCACGTTGAGGTCGACGGCACGGTGCTGGATGACCTGGAATGATCCGATCGGCTTGTCGAACTGCTCCCGCGTCTTGATGTAGTCGAGCGTGATCTCGAAGGCGCGCTCGCTCAGGCCGACAAGCTCGGCCGCGGCAAGCGCCGTTGCATCGGCGACAGCCTCGGCCAGTGCAGTGAGAACTGCACCGCTGCTGGCCAATTCCGCGGCCGGAGTTCCCGAAAACGAAAGCTCGCCCAGAGAGCTGCCATCCGCCTGCGTCCGCTTGTCGATGACAAGCCCCTGCGCGTCTGCCTCAGCCAGAACCAGAACCGGACCATCATCCTGTTCGGCCACGACAAGGAACCCGTGCGAACCGATCGCACCGACGACCCAGGCCTTGCCACCGGTCAGCTTTCCGTCCGCGTATCGGCAGGTCGCATCGGCAGGCGCCCCGTCGGGGCCGCGTTCCTGCCAGGCAACCGCCAATGAAATTTCGCCGCCGATGAGCTGTGCCATCTTCGGATGATCCGGACAAAGGCGGCGCAGAAGGCCGAGGCTCAGACCGATCGTCGACACGACCGGTTCCGGGGCAATCACACGGCCGACTTCCTCGGCGATGACACCCCCGGCGGCTAGGCCCATGCCAAGCCCGCCCTGATCTTCGGGCACCGCCACGCCGAAAACACCGGCCTCGGCCAGTTCCCGGACCATCTCCGGATCGAAACCGCCCCCGGCATCACGGAGTTGTCGGGCTCTGTCACTTCCGCCCGCCCGTTCAAACAACGTGCGCACGCTCTCGCGCAACAGGCGAAGGTCTTCTTGTTCGCTGGAAAGGATATCAGTTTGTGTCATTTTGTTTTCGCTGGATCATCACGGGGGTGTCGGTCGAAAAAACGACCTCGCCCTCGGGGTTTTTGGCGCTGAGCGTATAGTGCAAAACACCTCTGTCGGGCTTGCTTTTTGACGGTGTGACCGAGTTGACCGTCAGTTCGACATCAAGGGGTTCGTTCGGGTGCACAGGCCGCAGCCAGCGCAAATTGTCAAAGCCCATGCCGCCGATATTGGCAACATCGACCATCATCTCGGTCATGACCGGCTTGAACACCTCAAGCATGGTCTGAAAGCCCGAGGCGATCAGGCTGCCATGTATGGCGGTTGCATAGTCTTCATCGGTGTGCAGCCGCTGCGGATCCCATTCCTTGGCAAAGGCCTTTATTGAATCCGCGCTCATCGGAGCGCTGCGAAAGCGATAGACTTGGCCCGGCGAGAAGTCTTCCAGATACCTCAAGAGGCACCCTCCTTTGCGAAACCGTCATCGTATCCGCTCGCATCCTTGGATATCCGGATGCGGTTGAATTCTTCCAGCTTCGGATAGGTTTCCTTGAACGCCACCAGGAACTCACCCATCGGCGCGTCGAAATAGAGACCACGGTCGTTCACATATTCCATGTGCCGGTGATTCTGTTCGTCGAACTCATGAAAGAGCGCGTCGTGATAGCCGTCGAAGACCAGGGGTTTGACCCCGAATCTTTCACACAGTTCCATGTTGAATGCAGGTGTCACCTTGTAGGCCTCATTCCCCAACCACAGCTGAACATAGCCGTGGTAGATAAAGAGATCGGTCCCCATCAACTCCTGCAACTTGGGTGTATTCAGGTGGTTGCGCACATCCGCGAACCCCAGAGCGGCGGGGATACCCACAGCACGCAAACAAGCCGCCAGAAGAATTGCCTTGGGAACGCAAAACGCCGCTTCCGCCCCAGCGATACGGCTGGCACGGTAAGAGTCCTCATCCAGCGCAAAACAATAGGGATCATAGCGAATATCGTCGCGCACCGCTTCGAATAGGCGGATCGCCTTGTCGCGATTGGTTGCGCCCACAGGGAGATCACGCAAAGCCGATGTCACGAAACCCTGCACTTCCAAGCTATCGCTTTCCACAAAGCGCGATGGCATGACATATCGCTCAGCTTCAGTCGGCAGGTCATCGTCAGACTTGTCCATTGGCCCCTCCCTTTTTCTAACAAATGTTAGATTACCGATTCAAAACCTGCCCGTCAACGGGATTTACTCTGTCTTTGGTTGGTCCACGCCATAACGCGTATTGTCTTCGCCCAGAGTGGCTGCAACTCCGACCGAATTTCCGGAAGAACGGAACTCCGGCGCAATTGGCAGCGGCAAAGCAGGCGCGTCCCGGCCGGAGATTTTTACGGTCCGCCCGAACACGTCACGCGCTTTGAAATGCGGGTCATGTGCCGCCTCGGCGGGCGTTTTCATGACCGAACAGCAGCAATCTGCCGCTGCCAGCAAAGCCTCCCAATGGGTCGAGGGATGTTCCCTCAGACGACGTGCAACCTCCGCGGCACAGGCATTTGGATCGGACCAATCATCGCGAAGGGCCACCGGCAAACCAATGACATCGCAGAACAACTGCCAAAACTTTTCTTCCAACGCGCCGACGGCGATCTGACGCCCATCCGCAGCCGAATAAAGCCGATACCGGGCCAGGCCACCCGTCAGACGGCTGCCACCGCTTTCGATGTTCTGCCCGGCAATCACACCTTCGGCATGGGCCCAATAGGCAAAGGCGAACGCCCCCTCGGCCATTGCGATATCCAGATGCGTCCCCTGCCCGCTTGCCTGGCGCGCAATCAGGGCCAGCAGGATATTCATCACCGCAGGATAGGTTCCGCCTCCGATATCGGCGACCAGCCCGAACGGGGCCGTTGGCTGGTCATCCGGTCCGCGACTGAGCGACAGGATACCCGCATCACCGACGTAGTTGAGATCGTGGCCGGCGGCGCTGGCCTTTGGTCCGGTCTGGCCATAGCCGGTGATCGAACAATAGATGAGACCGGGATTGATCTTTCGCACCGCTTCATAACCAAGCCCCAGCCGGTCCATCACGCCGGGACGGAACTGCTCTACCAGAACATCGGCCCTCTCGATCAAGGGGCGCAGACGTTCCACTGCGCCCCTTGACTTGAGGTCGATGGCCACCGATCGCTTGCCGTGGTTCAACACGGCAAATCCGATGCTCTCTCCGTCGATCTTGGGCTCGGTTTGGCGCGCGTCCTCGCCGACTCCGGGACGCTCGAACTTGATCACTTCGGCGCCAGCCTCGGACAGCATGAGCGTCGCCATCGGACCGGGAAGAAGTGTGCTGAAATCCAGCACCAGGATATCCTTGAGCGGTTGAGCCATCTTCACTGCCTCAGGCGAAGCGCGCCGCGCCGTTGTTCAGAACAACCACGTCGCGTGCCGGAATAGATGCTCGAAACCGGGCCTCGCCGTCCTCTTCCCAGATTTCGAACCGCACGGTTTCGCCGGGATAGACCGGCGCCGAGAACCGAACATCCAGACCGACAAGCCGGGCAGAATCATAGTCCAGCAACGTCTTGAGAATCGCCCGGGCCGCCAGCCCATAGGTCGCCAGACCATGCAGGATCGGGCGGTCGAACCCGACAGAACGGGCAACATCCGGGTCAGCATGAAGCGGATTGAAATCACCGCTGAGACGATAAATAAGGGCTTGGCGCGGCAGGGTATCGATATCACATATATGATCAGGCGCCCGATCAGGCAGCACTGCGGGTGCCGGACCCGCCTGGTTTTCACCGCCAAACCCCCCATCACCGCGACAGAAAGCCGACATCGCCACGCGCGCTAGTTTTTCGCCGCTGTCCGCGTCGATAATATCGCGGCTTTGGTAAATGACGGCTCCCTTGCCCTCGCCCTTGTCGGCGATGAAATCGATCTTGCTACGGCCGACAAGCCGGGCATGTGTCGGCAGCGGCTTGTAGATGTCGAGCCACTGTTCGCCGTGCAGCACTTTCTGCCAGTTTACGCCGGTCTTGGGATCGCGCAGCCAGAAGCCGGGATACCCCAAAATAACCGCCATCGAGGGAACTGCCTTGAGCCCGTCCTCATAGACATAGGCCAGCTCCTTTTTGTCGGTCGGATCCTCACCGAACCCAAGGCCGAGTGCATACAGGATGGTATCCCGCTCGGTTAGCGTCTGTTCGATTTCCTCAAAGTCCCAGTTCGACAGTGCATCGAAATCCAATGGCATTTGCTTTCCTCCCTTAGTTGCCGTCAGAGCGTGTTTTGAGATCCAAGTATGGCCGTGACCTGACTGGACAGCACACCGCCGTTGCCATGCGCCAGCGCCAGATCAATATCCTTCAACTGAATGCCTGGCGCGTCGCCACGGATCTGGCGGGCAGCCTCGATCACTGTGAAGATGCCGTACATCCCGGGGTGCACACAGGACAGGCCGCCGCCATTCGTGTTCACCGGCAAGACGCCGCCAGGCGCGATGCGTCCGCCCTCGACAAAGGCCCCTCCCTCGCCCTTGGCGCAGAACCCCAGATCTTCAAGAAACAGGATGGTATTGATGGTGAAGGCATCATAAAGCTCGACCGCCTGGATGTCCGCAGGGGTCACGCCGGCCGCCGCAAAAGCGCGCGCGCCCGAGGCGCGGGCGGCGGTCACGGTGAAATCCTTCATTTGCGAAATCTGCCGGTGCGAGCTTTCCGCAGCACTGCCCAGCACATAGACAGGCGCCTTCGGGAAATCCCGGGCGCGGTCCGCGTGGACCATAACGATCGCGCCGCCACCGTCGGTGACAAGACAACAGTCGCGCACGGTCAATGGATCGCCCACCATGCGCGCACCCAGCACGTCCTCGCGGGTCAGCGGGCCGCGCTCGAACGCTTCGGGGTTGCGCTGCGCCCAGGCCCGCGCGGCAACGGCCACGTCGGCCAGCTGTTCGCGGGTGGTGCCGTATTCATGCATGTGCCGCGCCGCGGCCATCGCGTAGGCCGAGATCGGATAGCGCGGATTATACGGCGCCTCGTAGGCCGGCGGACGTGAAGCGGTCACCAGTCTGCCCGATGCGGTGCGCTGGTTGGAGCCATAAACAATCAGCGCGACATCACACAGACCGGCATCAAGGGCCATGGTCGCGGACGTCAGGTAGTTTACGAAGGACGAACCGCCCGACATTGTGCCATCAATGAAACGGGGCTGGATGCCCAGATACTCCGCCGCCATAAGCGCCGGCATGCTGTCTTCCATCATGGTGCAAAACAGCCCGTCGACGTCGGACAGGTTCAGCCCGGCATCGCCAAGCGCCGCAAGCGCGGATTGCGCCATGACATCATAGGCCGTCAGGCCATGGGCTTCTCCGAAACCGGCATGACCGGTTCCCACGATGGCGGATTTTCCCCGAAGTTCAGTGGTCATGGCCTATCCCTCCGACGGTTTGAAAAGCACGGCCGGAACACCCTCAGCCTCGCCCACGAATGCGGTTACAGGCATGTCGATGACGACCTCACCTGGGGCAATGCCCTCGACCCGGCTCATCATCCGGACACCCTCGTCCAGCTCGACGACGCATACGTTGTAGTCGCCGCCCCGTTCGGGCTTTCGGCGCACGACTGTTGTGGTGTGGACCCGTCCCTTGCCGCCTGCCTGCTTCCACGAAATCGCGGCGCCATGACAATGGGGACACAGGACTCGCGGGAAAAAGTGATAGGCCCCGCAGTCGTCGCACTTGGGCAGCAGGATCTCTCCCTCTGCCAGCGCGCGCTGGAAAAACTGGTCTGGTCCTATGGCGTCCTGCACCGGCGTTCTCCTTCAAGCGATCCAGTCTTTGTCTAATCGTATTGATTATGTTTCTAACAATTGTTAGATTTAGTCAACCTTTTAGGATCAATTGAGAGAAACTCATGCCAGGTTCAGACTTAGCCCCCCTTTCCGGCAAACTCGTCGTTGCGTTGGAACAGGCAGTCGCCGCGCCTTTTTGCTCCTCGCGGCTGGCCGATGCCGGCGCGCGCGTGATCAAGATCGAACGCAAGGGAGCCGGCGATTTCGCCCGCGCCTACGATACCGCCGCCAACGGCGAAAGCGCCTATTTCACATGGCTGAACCGAGGCAAAGAAGCGGTCGCCTTGGACATTAAAGCCGACGAAGACCGTGAAATCCTGCTCAGGATGCTGGAAAACGCGGATGTGTTTGTTCAGAACCTGCTGCCGGGCGCGCTGGCCAAGCTCGGGCTCGATTCCGCAAGTCTGCGAGAGAGATTCCCGCGCCTCGTGACCTGCGACATCACCGGATACGGCGAAGACGGCCCGATGCGCAACGCCAAGGCCTATGACCTTCTGGTGCAATGCGAGAGCGGTCTGGCATCAGTGACCGGTACTGCGGACGGACCGGGACGGGTGGGCGTATCGGTCTGCGATATCGCCACAGGTATGACAGCCCATGCCGGAATCTGCGAAGCGCTTGTCGGGCGTGATCGCACCGGCAAGGGCAGCGGCGTTTCCGTGGCAATGTTTGATGTGATGGCCGACTGGATGTCGGTTCCGCTGCTGTATCACGATTACCTTGGCAAGCCGACACCGCGTGTCGGGCTGAACCACACGGTCATCTGCCCTTACGGGGCCTATGAATGCAAGGACGGTCAGCTTGTCGTCATTACCGTTCAGCACAGCGGCGAATGGCAACGGTTCTGTGAACACATACTGGGCGATGCGGCTTTGGCAACCGACCCCCGGTTCCATGACAACACGTCGCGAATTGAAAACAAACCCGCGCTCGAAGTTCTCATCAAGGCCGTGTTCGCCTCGCATGACCGCGCCGAGATGCTGAAGCGGCTTGACGCTGCGGGCATTGCCTCGGGCGCGGTGAACGACGTGGCGACCCTGTCCGGTCACCCCCAGCTTGACCGGTCCGTAATTCGCACGCCTTCCGGTGAAATCAACGTCCCGACCCCCCCGATCCGGCGCAGCCTCGGCGAAACGGCACTGGGCCCCTGCCCGGCCTTCGATGCGCAAGGCAAGGCCCTTCGCGCCGAGTTCGGCCGTTGTTCATAAAAAACGGTAGGCAGCTAAGTGGACAATCAAATGACCGATGAGAACAATCAGGCGATCCTTCAAGACGTGAAGATCGTCGATCTGACTTCTGTAGTTTTCGGACCTTTGGCGACGCAGATGCTGGGCGATCTGGGGGCCGATGTGATCAAGGTGGAAGGCCCCGAGGGCGATCTTCTTCGCCAGGTCCAGCCATCGCGCAACAAGCTGATGGGTGCCGCTTTTCTGGGGGCCAACCGTAACAAGCGCAGTGTCGTACTCGACCTCAAAACACAAACCGGTCTCGATCAGTTGCGCAAACTGCTCATCGATGCCGATGTGATGATTTCGAGCATCCGGCCTGCGGCGCTTGCCAGATTGTCTTTGGAACCCGAAACCCTGCGCCAGGAAAACCCGAACCTGATCACGGTATCCGCCACCGGTTTCGGACAGGACGGGCCCTATGCCGCCAAGCCAGCATTCGACGATTCCGTCCAGTCGGTGTCGGGATTGGCCAGCCTGGCAACCTTGCGCGACCCCGAGGCACCGCCCGCTTATGCCCCGACAATTCTGGCCGACAAGCTTGGCGGGGTCACCGCCGCCTATGCCGTGATGGGCGCCCTGTTCCACCGCGAGCGTACGGGACAGGCCCAGCATGTCGAAGTTCCGATGTTTGAGACGCTGGCCGCCTTCCTGCTGGCCGAACATATGGATGGCGCCACCTTCGAGGAGGCTCCGCAGGATTTCGGCTATGCCCGCATGCTGGTTCCGCACCGGCGTCCGGTTCAGACCGCAGATGGCTACATCACAATTCTGCCTTACACCAACGTACAATGGGCACGGTTTTTCAAGACGGTTGGGCGCAATGACATGATCGACCATGTCTGGGTCACGGACATGGACGCCCGTAGCCGCAACATCGGCGCAGTATACGATATGGTGGCGCACATTGCGCTGACCCGGACCACAGATGAGTGGCTTGACCTCATGGAGCAGGCCGACATACCCGCCATGCCAGTGCGCAACCTGTCAGATTTGCCGAACGATCCCCATCTTGCCGCAACCGGGTTCTTTCAACGGATTGATCACCCGACCGAAGGTGCGATCTGGACGACACGCCCGCCGGTTCGCTTTTCGGCGACCCCTGCGCGACATGATCATCGCCCGGCCCCGCGACTTGGGGAACACAGCGACGAAATTCTGGGGCCGGGCAGGGAGTAGCCCCACCCGGCACCGGACGGATCAAACATCCATCGAGCGTGCGATCAGTTCCTTCATGATCTCGTTGGTGCCGCCATAGATCATCTGGACCCTGCTGTCGGCATAAAGTCGCGCGATGGGGTATTCCATCATGAAACCGTAACCGCCGTGCAGTTGCAGGCATTCATGCATGACCTCGTTCTGCGTCTGGCTGCCCCACCATTTCGCCATCGAAGCCGTGGCCGCATCAAGTTCGCCCGCTTCAAGACGCGCGAGCCCGTCATTTACGAAGGAACGTAGCAATTCGGCCTTGGTTTTGCATTCCGCCAGTTTGAAGCGTGTATTCTGGAAGTCCATGATCCGGCTTCCAAATGCCTTGCGGTCCTGAACATATTTCACCGTTTCATCGATCGCAAAATCAATAAAACCGAGCGCGGTAATGCCGATCATCAGCCGCTCCCAAGGCAGCTGCTTCATCAGCTGGTAGAACCCCTGCCCCTCTTCCGGACCAAGCAGGTTCGCCGTGGGCACGCGCACATCCTCGAAGAACAGCTCAGCAGTATCCGAACCTTTCATACCCAGTTTCTTCAGGTTCCGTCCCCGGCGAAAGCCCTCGGCGCCCTCGGTTTCCAGAACGATCAACGAAACGCCCTTGGCGCCGGCGTTGCGATCGGTCTTTGCCACGATAACAACGAGATCCGCCGTGTGCCCGTTTGTGATAAAGATCTTCGAACCGTTGATCTTGTAGTGGTTGCCATCCTTTTCCGCATAGGTTTGTACGTTCTGGAGGTCAGAGCCCGTTCCAGGCTCGGTCATGGCAATCGCCGCAACGCTGTCGCCGCTGACCAGTTTCGGCAACCACTTTTTCTTCTGTTCCTCACTGCCATATGCGTTGAGATAATGGATTACGATGGACTGAATCCCATAGCCCCAACCCGTATCACCGGTGCGCCCCTGCTCGTAGACGGTAATCGCGTCGAACCCGATGCCGCCACCGAACCCACCATATTCTTCGGCAATCGAGCCACCCATGACACCCTGCTGACCGACTGTTTTCCAGAAGTCGCGGTCAACAATTCCCTGCTCCGCCCATTTTTCAATCTTCGGAGCCATCTCTGCATCGAAGAGCCTGCGTGTACTATCGGCGAACATCTTGTGTTCATCCACTGCCCAACTCGGGGAGTTCTTGATCAGAGACATGTTTTATTCCTATCGGTTCATGCTTGCATTGAAGAAATCTAACAAGCGTTTTATTTCCTGGCAATGAACCCGAGGCGTTCTGACGGGGCGTCACAAGGCTTCGGACCGTGCGCATCCGGATTTATCCAATCACGCGCCGCCCATTCGGCTCGTACAAAAAGGCCCGCCAAAACAGGCGGGCCTTTTTGTAATTTTTTCGCAATGACTTACAGCCTGTCGGTCAGTTCGGGCACGGCGTCGAACAGGTCGGCAACCAGACCGTAATCGGCAACCTGGAAGATCGGGGCTTCTTCGTCCTTGTTGATCGCGACGATGATCTTGCTGTCCTTCATGCCGGCCAGGTGTTGGATCGCACCCGAGATGCCAACGGCGATATACAGGTCAGGCGCGACCACCTTGCCGGTCTGGCCAACCTGCCAGTCGTTCGGTGCAAAGCCCGAGTCGACGGCGGCGCGGGATGCGCCAACGGCGGCGCCCAGCTTGTCGGCCAGTTTCTCGATCAGGGCAAAGTTCTCTTCGGAGCCGACGCCGCGCCCACCGGACACGACCACACCGGCCGAGGTCAGTTCGGGACGATCCGATGCGGCGACCTTGTCTTCGACCCATTCCGACAGGCCGGGGTTGTCCCCGGCACCGATGCTTTCGACCGAGGCAGACCCGCCTTCGCCAGCGGCATCAAAGGTCGAGGTGCGGAAGGTGATGACCTTTTTCGCATCCGACGATTTGACGGTTTGAATCGCGTTCCCGGCATAGATCGGGCGCTCGAACGTTTTGCCATCGATAACGCCGGACACGTCCGACAGGACCATCACGTCCAGCAGCGCGGCAACGCGCGGCATGACGTTCTTGGCGTCCGTGGTGGCCGGGGCGACGATATGTTCATAGTCACCGGCCAGCGATGCGATCAGCGCGGCGGTCGGTTCGGCCAGGCGGTGACCCAGCGATGCTTCTTCGGCGACCAGAACCTTGGTCACGCCGTCGATCTTGGCGGCGGCGTCGCCTGCGGCAGCAGCAGAGGCGCCCGCGCACAGAACGGTCACATCGCCCAGGGCCTTGGCCGCGGTCACGGCCTTGGCGGTTGCGTCGATTGCCAGTTCACCATCGGAGACTTCTGCGAGAAGAAGAACAGCCATTATACAGCCCCCGCTTCTTTGAGTTTTGCGACCAGCTCGTCCACCGAGCCGACCATGATACCGGCCGCGCGTGCCGCGGGCTCGGAGGTTTTGACGATTTCCAGACGCGGCGTGGCATCAACGCCGTAATCATCGGCGGTTTTCTCATCCAGCGGCTTTTTCTTGGCCTTCATGATGTTGGGCAGCGACGCATAGCGCGGCTCGTTCAGGCGCAGGTCCACGGTGACGATCGCGGGCATCTTGACCTTGATGGTCTGCAGGCCGCCGTCAACTTCGCGGGTCACGACGGCACTGTCACCGTCGATGTCCAGTTCCGAGGCAAAGGTACCCTGCGACCAGCCCAGCAGGGCCGACAGCATCTGGCCGGTGGCGTTCATGTCGTTGTCAATGGCCTGTTTGCCCGCCAGAACCAGACCGGGCCGCTCTTCCTCGACGATCTTGGCGAGGATTTTGGCAACGGCCAAGGGTTCGATGTCGGTGTGCACGTCATCGGCAGCGACAACCAAGATCGCGCGGTCTGCACCCATGGCCAGGGCGGTGCGCAGGGTTTCCTGGGCCTGTTTCACGCCGATCGAGACCGCAACGACCTCCTCGGCCTTACCGGCTTCCTTCAGGCGGATGGCTTCTTCGACAGCGATTTCGTCAAAGGGGTTCATCGACATTTTAACGTTGGCCAGATCGACACCGCTTCCGTCCGCTTTGACACGAACCTTCACGTTGTAGTCGATCACGCGTTTCACAGGCACGAGTACCTTCATTGGCGTGGTCTCCTTGAGTTTTGCGATAAGGTTTCAACCGAGCTAACGGTCTTTGAATTCTGGAGTTCTTTTTTCCGAAAACGCTTTCATGGCCTCGGGAAAGTCATGCGCGCACAGCAAAACGCTTTGGGCATCGCGCTCGATATCCAGCGCCTCGAGATAGCTGCACTCGGCTGCGGCGCGCATCACACGCTTGGCGGTCTGAACGCCAAACATCGGGTGCGTTGCAATCTCGCGGGCAATTTCCAGCGCCCGTACCTCGACCTGGTTGGCCGGCACGCATTCTTCGACAACGCGCAGGTCCCTGGCGGTGCGCCCGTCGATTTCACGGCCCGTGAGCACAAGCATCCGGGCAACGCCCGCACCGGCGCGCTGCTGAAGCAGCCAGCTTGATCCCGTGTCGGGACAACCGCCGACGCGTGCAAATACTTCGCACAGCCGGGCATCTTCGGCGGCAACGACAATGTCCGCCGACAAGGCCAGGCTGAGGCCCGCGCCAAAAGCCACGCCGCATACCGCGGAAATCAGAGGTTTGCGAAACAGATAGGCCGCGCGTCCGCCATCGTGAACCAGGTCCACCATTTCCGACGTCGCCCGCGCGCCTTTGGCGATCTCGGACTGAAACCCGACAAGATCGCCGCCGCTGCTGAAATGATTGCCACCGGTCATAACAACGACACGGATCGTAGCGTCCCGTTCGGCTTCGCGCAGAAGCGCCACCAGTTCTTCGACGAACCCGATGCTGTAAGGGTTGCGTTTTGTCGGCTGAAGAAAACGCAGGATTCCGACAGGGCCTTCCCTGTCCAGGCGAATAAGCTTAGTCATTCAAGTCTCCATCAGGTCCCGGTCCAGACGGGTGCTCGCTTTTCAGCAAAGGCCTTTGGGCCTTCAATCGCGTCGTTGCTGGCGTAAACCACCTCGTGAAGGCGCTTGCCCTCTTTCAGGCCACCCGCACAGCCCAGGTCCATGGTCGCGCGAACGCCGCCTTTCGCGGCAACAACCGACAGCGGGGCCGCGCTGGCAATGCGTTTGGCAAGGTCAAATGCCCTTGCGCGGACAGCATCGGGAGTGTCTTCGATATAGTTGGTGAACCCGTATTCGTGCAGGCGCTCGATCGGCATCAAGTCGCCGGTCAGAACGATTTCCATAAGGATGGGCTGCGGTAGCATGGACAGTGCCGGCGATGCCCAGGGCGATCCACGACCGATCTTTACTTCGGTGATACCGACCTTGGTCCCCTTGAGACCGACCCGCAGATCGCAATTCAAGGTCAGCATCATGCCGCCCGCCATCAGCGACCCTGTCATCGCCGCGATGATCGGTTTCTTGCAGGCGCGCATGGTCTCGTGAAACGGGTCGCGCATCTTGGTCAGAATATCGACACCCTCGTCGCGTGCGATTTGTGTGGCTTCCTTCAGATCCAGTCCGGCGCTGAAAACGCCGCAATCGGCAGAAGTCAGAATGGCCACACGAACGCTGTCATCCGCCTCGATCTTCTCCCAAGCGTCGGTCAGCCCGTTCGTCGCCGCCACGGAAAGCGCGTTTTTACGTTCGGGCCGGTTGATACAGACGGTCGCAATTCCGTCTTCGATCTTCACGTCAATGGGGCTCATGATACCTGCTTCGCTTTCTCGGGACAATCTAACTGCGGAAAGCTTCCCCGCGACATGTCTGCCGCGGGGAAGCTCTGTCTTATTCGACGGTGAACGTCGCGGAGCTGTGCTTGATGACATCCCAAACAACGTCAAGATAGTCGGCGCTCCAGTCGGTCAGCGGAACCCAGGTTTCGCCATTCCACTGCTCGACCCGGGTCTTGCCGCCACCACCGTGGTCTTTGTCGGTCACTGTAACCGGGGCCATGATGCCGTTTCCATCGAAGTTCTCGATCGATTCATAGGCATTCTTCATGCTTTCCGGTGTGATCGGCCAACCGTTTTCAGTAATTGCGATCCGCGCGGCTTCGAAACCGGCCGAGTAGATCGCCATGCCCGTGTTGTAGTACACGTCGCGCACCAGGCTCTCGGGACCGCTGCCCTTGCCATTGGCATAGTAGGTGTCCAGCATCGTCTTGACGATCGGAACTTCCTGGCCACCGGCCACGTTGGTCCCGCGCAGGATGCCTTTCGCCTCTTGTGCGCCGATATTGGCGATATCGACTTCGTTCAGCCAGTTCACCGACAGATATCGGTCGATCGGGAAACGGTTGCGGCGCATTTCCTTCGAGGCGACCACATGCCCGCCCGCCAGCAGCCAGCTGATCACGTAGTCAGGCTTGTCGCGGCGGATTTTGCTCCATGCGCCGGCCTGATCCGACCCGGGAAGCGGTACGGGATACAGCTCCAACTCGAACCCTTCCTTTTCGGAAAGCGTTTTCAGGATCTCGATCGGTTCCTGGCCAAAGGGATAATCCAGATAGATGAACCCGATCTTCGCCTTGCTCAAGTCACCGCCCATCTGACCCTTGATGAAGGCAACGTCATTTGCCGCCTGCTGCCAGTACGTCGGACCGACCGGGAAAACCCATTCGAACACTTCGCCGTCCACCGCGTCACCGCGGCCAACGAAAGACTGCATCAGTACGTTACCGTCCTTCATGGCACGCGGCAAAACCGCGTTCGTGACCGGCGTGGACAGAAAGTTGAACAGGAACACGCCTTCGCGCTTGAGCTGCTCGTAGCATTCCACACCGCGCTGCGGTTCGTTGCCGTGATCGCGAATGATGACTTCAACCGGATGACCTTCGATACCGCCATTTTCGTTGGTGTACATCGCCAGGTCCTGCGCGGCCTGGGCCACCTGCGGTGAAATGAACGTGTAGGATTTACTAAGGTCGAAGCAGAGTCCGAAGCGGATAGGCTCCTTGTCCTGCGCTGAGGCAACAGTCGCGCTTGCTGCCAGTGCAGTAGCAACGGCCACTGCCTTAATGTGCTGTTTGACTTTCATGTTATCTCTCTCCCGTTGGTTTAGTGTAGGGCGGTGATACCGTTTCGTAAGCGCCACTGCCGCCCCGCGTAGCGTCACACTTCCTGCAATCAGTCATTCACTGCTCGTATTTCGCGGAACTCTCTTTAACCACACCCCACACAACGTCCGTGTACTCAGAGATCCAGTCGGTTTGCGGCACCCAAGTCTCTCCGTCCCACATTTCGATACGGGTCTTGCCCCCGCCGCCATGATCTTCGGCCGTCACCGTAATGGGGGCCATCAGCCCGTTCGCGTCATAGCCCTCAAGCGACTCCAGTCCGGCCTTGTAGGATGTCGGAGTGATCGGCAGCCCCTCGGCTTCCGCCGCCTTGCGCGCGGCTTCGAACATGATAGAATACATGGCCAGCCCGGTGTTGTAGAAAACGTCCTGCGTCTTCTCGATCGGGCCGGATCCCTCGCCCTTGTCATAAAGCTCGGCCATGATTTCCTGATACAGGGCAATATCCTGACCGCCCACGACATTGGTCCCGCGCTTGATACCTTTGGCGGCCTCTTTACCGATGTTGGCGATATCGACTTCGTTCAGCCAGTTGACCGAGATGTATTTGTCCATCGGAATGCGATTGCGCTTCATCTCTTTCGAGGCAACCACATGGGCACCGCCCAGCATCCAGACGATCACATGATCGGGCTTGTCGCGGCGCACCTTGGACCACACGCCGGCCTGGTCGCTGCCAGGCAGTGGCACGGGGTACAGTTCAAGCTCGAAACCCTCTTTCTCGGACAGGGTTTCCAGGATCTCGATCGGCTCCTGCCCGAAGGGATAATCGAAGTAAACAAACCCGACCTTCACATCTGACAGATCGCCGTCATTCAATTGCTTGATGTAGGCGACATCGTTGGCGGCCTGTCCCCAATAGGTCGGCCCGATCGGATAGACCCAATCGAAGACGGTGCCATCAACGGCATCGCCGCGCCCGACAAGAGACTGCATCAGGATACGCCCGTCTTCCATGGCCCGCGGCAGGATAGCCAGAGACACCGGAGTGGACAGGGTATCGAAAACAAAGACGCCCTCGCGGCTGAGTTTCGAGTAGCACTCGATTCCGCGCTGCGGTTCGTTCCCGTGGTCACGCACGATGACTTCGACCGGTTCCCCACCGATGCCGCCCTTCATGTTGATGAGCTTGGCAAGGTCCATCGCGGCCTGCGAAACCTGCGGCGTGGCAAAGGTATAGGCTTTGCTGAGATCGTAGCAGATGCCGATCTTGAATGGCTCGGCCAGCGCCTGGGTGCCAAACATTGCTCCGCCGAACATTGATAATACGGCCAACGCTTTGGTAAGTTTCTTCATTTGTTCCTCCCTGAACAGCTTCTGATTAGTACCTCAACTCAACCAACGTTTGCGTCGGCTGTAGTGTTTGACGTTGTGAAAATCGGTCTCTCCGCCGCCTAGATAGAACTCCTGAATGTCGGAGTTAGATTTGAGCGCCTCGGCGGTGCCGTGCATAACAACGCGGCCGTTTTCGATAAGGTACCCTTGCGAAACGATTTCCAGAGCCGCCAAGGCGTTCTGTTCCACCAGCAGGACGGACAGGCCCTCATCCTTATTGATCTTTTGTAGGATGCCGAAGATTTCCTCGACCAGGAACGGAGCAAGCCCGAGACTTGGTTCATCAAGCATCAACAGCTTCGGCTGGGTCACGAGGGCCCGCCCAATGGCAAGCATCTGTTGCTCACCACCCGACAAATAGCCTGCTTGCGAATTTTTGCGTTCGGCAAGCCGCGGAAAATATCCGTAGATCTTTTCCTTTTCCGCATTCAGCGTTGATCGGGACATTCCGCGTGGCGCGGCGGCGGTCAGGTTCTCGTCGGGGGTCAGGTGTTCGAAGACCCGCCGCCCTTCGATGACATGACAGATGCCCATCTCTACGCGTTTTTGCGCGAGCGCTTCGGTAATGTCCGTTCCCTGGAACGTTATCTCACCTCGGCTGATGCGTCCGCGCTCGGCTTTCAAAAGACCGCTGATCGCTTTCAACGTGGTGCTTTTTCCCGCTCCGTTAGAACCCAAAAGTGCGATCATCTCGCCCTTTGGAACCTGAACCGAAACACCTTTGATCGCCAGCATTACATTGTCGTACAGCACCTCGACACTGTTCATGGACAGAATGTTCTGGGCTTCAACTTTTTCTTGCATCGGCATTCCCCTATTTCTTGAACTGATCGAAGGGCCAGACCATCAGATAGTCTCTGATGTTGCCGTAGAGTTTTCCCAAACCGAGTGGTTCGATCAGAAGGATAATGACGATCAGTGCGCCATAGACTGCGTTCGGGATGTGAGCGAGTGTTTCAACATCGATCTGCGTGCCAAGCCCGTCACTCAACGTGACGACGAGACCGTTCACGATACCCGGAACAAGAAGGATCAGGGCAACACCGAAATAGGAACCGATAATGCTGCCAAGGCCGCCAACAATCACCATCGCAAGAACCTGGATCGAAACGGCAACCGAGAATTGCTCGGGTGCGGCGAGAAAGAAAAAGGTGGCAACAAGCAACGCACCGCTGACGCCTGCGATGAACGAAGAAGTCGCGAATGCGAGGATTTTGTAGTAGAAACTGTTCACACCCAGGATCGCGGCCGCAAAGTCTTTTTCCCGGACAGCGACCAAGGCGCGACCGAGTCCAGTCCGCTTTAGATTAAGCATGAAGATCGTCACCAACACACACCAGCCGAAGGCGACATAGTAGAAGCCAGTATCAGTGGTAATCTCTTGCCCGAGCAGCGCCAATGTCGGTGACTGGAGCGACGCGTGTGAGCCCCCCGAGATCGCCGGAGAGTGGGTCAGAACCCAGTCCATCACGAATTGCATAGCGAGAGTAGTGAGAGCGAGATAGAGGCCCTTGACCCGCAAAGCGGCAAAAGCGAACAGGCTGCCGATCACGGATGACGTCAATCCGCCGATGATAAGGGCGAATTCCCACGGCACCCCGAAACGCGCGGCATGGATCGACGAATACGCTCCGACGGCCATGACTGCAGCATAACCCAAGTGAAGTTGGCCTGCCCAACCTGTCACCAGATTCAATCCAAGCGCGGCGGCCGTCCAGATCAGCCAAGGAAGCATGTAGCTGTTCAGATAAAGCGACGGGATGATGAATGGCGCGGCAAGGCCAATCAAGAAGATGAATGCTGTCAGATTCCGGTCAGCAGGCAACTTGAAGATTCGGCTGTCCGAAACGTAGTTGGCGTGATGGACGCCAGAAAGTCTGTAAAACATGCCTTACACCCTTTCGATGTCGTGACGACCGAACAGCCCGTGCGGACGGATCATGACGGTAAGAATGAGCACGGCAGCGACGATAAGCTCACGGCTTCCGCCTCCGACAAGCGGATCGAGGAAATCAGCGCCAACGTTTTCGACGACGCCCAGGATGATGCCTGCGATCACGGCGCCAAGGATACTGTCGAGACCACCGAGAACGGCAACCGTCAGACCTTTGAGAAGCAACAGCGACAGCGCCTGATCGACACCCTGAATCTCGCCCCAGATAACGCCAGCGGCGACGGCAACAACGGATGCCAATGCCCAGGACAACCCAACGCCGCGCTCAACCGCGATACCGACCGACCACGAAGCCATGTAATCATCCGCGATCGCCCGCAACTTGATCCCGGTCCGGGTTCGGAAAAACAGCATGAATGCGACAAACAAGGCGAGCGCAACACCGGCACCAACCAGATGGATGCGGCTGATGAAGATGTCGCCCAGGAACAGCGGATCATAGCTGACGCCCAGTTCCATCGAACGCGACGTCCCGCCCCAGATCGCAAGCGTTGTACCCCGCAGAAAAATGTCGAGGCCGAGTGTCAGCATCAAGATCATGACAACCGGCCGACCTGCGAGACGGCGCAGGGCAACACGCTCAATGCCGAACCCAAGGCCGAACATGACAACCGCAGCCAGAGGGATGGCCAGCCACAAGGGTAAACCCACGTCGCGTGCCAGCGCCAGGACCACATAGGCCCCGACCATGGTCAACCCGCCCTGCGCCAGATTGGGCACCGAAGATGCCTTGTAAATCAGCACGAGGCCGATGGCGAATAGCGAGTACAGCAGACCCGTCAAGGCTCCGTTGATCGCAAGCTCTGATAGAAAGACCCAGTCCATTTATACCTCCCTGATGGGAAGGCTTCTTTCGACCTTCCCTACTTCCCCGGTCTCGTAAGTCACCTGCGCGCTTACATGGACCTCTTTTGAACCGTCGTAGAGCGCCGCGATCACGTCAGCATAGCGTTCCTGAACGACCTTCCTCCGCAGTTTTCGGGTTCGCGTGATTTCACCATCGTCCGGGTCGAATTCTTTCGGCAGACTGACAAAGCGTTGCAGGCGCAATGGTTCGGTGACGGCCTTGTTGACCCGTTGGAAGGCCTCGCGAAGCAACGTCGCGACCTCTTCACGCTGAGAAAGATCGGCATATGACACGTAAGGTACGCCGTTCACTTCGGCCCAGTGCCCCACGGCCTCGAAATCCACGCAGACCATCGCCGTCAGTTCCTTCAGCCCGGCGCCAATCACGGCCGCATCCTTGATATACGGGCTGAATTTCAACCGGTTCTCGATGTAGTTTGGAACGTAACGTTCACCGTCGGCGGTGTGCATGACCTCGGATACACGCCCCAGAACAACCAGGTGTCCGTCGTCCTCCAGATAGCCGGCATCACCTGTATGCAGCCACCCGCCGTCAAGGGCTTCGGCGGTCGCTTCGGGTTTGTTGAAGTACCCTTCAAACACGCTGTCCGAGCGCACCAGGATCTCACCGTCTTCGGCAATGCTGACCTCGACGCCAGGCGCGGGTTTGCCAACCGTATGAAGACGGACCTCGCCCGGAGCCTGAATCGCGTTGATCGCGCTGTTCTCGGTCTGGCCGTAGAGCTGACGCAACTTGATCCCCAGGGCGCGGTAGAACACAAAGGTGTCTTCCCCGATCGCTTCACCGCCGGTGAACGCATTCTTGAGGCGGCTCATCCCGAACTGGTCCTTGATCGGACCGAAAACAATCGCCTCGCCCAGAAGCCGGCCCAATGGCTCAAGAACACCGCCGCTTTTGCCATTCAGCTTGCGCGTTTCCGCCGCGATGGCCCGATCCATGAAAAAATGGTACAGCCATTTCTTTAAAGGGGTCGAATTTTCGATACCAACCTGGATTGTCGTCAGCATCTGGTCCCAGCTTCTTGGCGCCGCCAGATAGAATGTCGGAGCGATCTCGCGCATGTCGCGCACGACCGTTTCCTGGCGCTCAGGCACATTCACGGTGAAACGCCAAAGGAGTGCCGCGGCAACGGTTATGGCGTAGTCTCCCACCCAGGCCATCGGCAAGTACGCGAGGATCTCCTCATTTTCGTCGAAGGCACCCGCCGCATGTCCATTCCGAGCAGCAGCAAGAACGTTCTTCTGACTCAGTACGATGCCCTTCGGCGCGCCCGTCGTTCCGGAGGAGTGCAGAAAAATGGCCGGATCTTCCGGCTTCGCACGACTAAGCAGTTCCTCACGCAGGCCCGGGGTTTCGTTCAGATCGTGCTGACCAACTTCGATCAGGTGATCCCAGGACAACAGCCCTTCAACCTCGTAGAAGCCAAGACCGCGCGCTTCATCATAAATGATGTGGTCGATGCCCTCGGCGCCCGCGTCCTTCAGTTCCAGGATCTTGTCAACCTGTTCCTGATCTTCGGCGATGGCCGCGACGATTTCGACTTCGCCAAGAAAGTGCCGGAGTTCTTCGAGCGTCGCGCCGGGATAGGCAGGCATTGCATAGGCACCCAGCAACGAAATAGCCAGCATTCCGCCATACAGCCGCGCCCGGTTGTCGCCCAGGATAAGCACCGCCTTGCCCGGTGTTACGCCGATTTTCTCAAGCCCGGCCGCGCAGGCCAGCACCTCTTCGGCGTATTCCGCCCATGTGGTTTCCTTCCAGATCCCACGCTCTTTTTCGCGAAGCGCGATTTCCGAACCGTGTTTCGAGGCGTTCCGCGCCAGAATTGCGCCGATCGTGTCGCCGCCCGAAGACTGTTTCTTCGTCAAATCAGTCATGCGACCCTCCGATATATGCCTCGATGACCCGCGGGTCCTTCACAACCTCCTTGGGGATGCCACTTGCGATCATTTCACCATAATTCAGGGCCAGCATCCGATCACAAATGCCGGTGATGACATCCATATGGTGTTCGATCAGCAGAACGCTGACGCCGCGTTCGGCACGGGCATCCAGAATGAAACGGGACATATACCCTTTCTCTTCCTGGTTCATGCCGGCCATCGGTTCATCGAGAATCAGCATCTGTGGCTCGGCCACCAATGCCCGCGCCAGCTCGACCCGTTTTTTCAACCCGATCGGAAGGCCATCGACCAACTCATGCCGGATGCTCTCGAGTTGTAGAAACTCGATCACCTCTTCGACGATCTTGCGGTTTTCGATTTCTTCACGCTGTGCTGCCCACCAGTAAAGCGCGGTGCGCAGAACGCCCGGTTTCATGTGGATGTGCCGCCCCAGCAGGATGTTGTCCAGAACGCTCATCCCGTTGAACAAGGCAAGATTCTGGAACGTCCGGGCGACGCCGAGCTTGGCAACCTTGTGAGGTGCCGTACCCGTGATTTCCTTTCCTGCCAACCGGACAGTCCCCACATTCGGTGGGTAGAACCCGGTAATTGCGTTCGTCAGTGTTGTCTTGCCGCTGCCGTTCGGGCCGACAAGTCCAAAGATTTCCCCCTGCCGAATGACGAGGTCCACACCGGTGACAGCGACGATGCCGCCGAACCGTCGCTCGACCCCGCTGCACTCCAGTATCGCCCCATCATCGGCTCCGATTGCTGTTTTAATCCTTGTCGTCATCTAGATATCATTGTCCCCCTAAGGTTCATGGCCAACATCAGGTAATCCGGAAGTAGTCCGGCCGCCCCGTTGGCCATGGATCCCCCCACAATTGCTGCCCACCGTCGATGTTCAGAACTTCTCCGGTTACGAATTTCCCTGAATTCGCCGCCATATAGACAACCCCTTCAGCGACATCCCATTCGTCCCCGGCGTGCCGCATCGGGTTGGAGTCCTGAAAGGTCGCAGAACCCTCCGGAGGGTAGTTCCCGAAACCGTTGCTTTCGCAGCAACCCGGCGCCACGCAGTTCACTCGGATACCGTGCGGGGCCCACTCCACCGCAACCGACTTGGACAGGTAAACTACCCCTGCCCGGGCCGCACAGGTATGCGCGATGCCGGGCATGCCGCGCCAGATATCGGCCACGATGTTGACGATGGAGCCCGATTGCTTGTTGGCAACCCAGTGGCGCGCCGTGGATTGCATCATCCACCACGTGCCGTTCAGGTTGGTGTCTATGACCGCATTCCAGCCCTTTGGACTAAACTCCAACGCTGCTTGCGGAAACTGACCCCCAGCATTGTTCACCAATACGTCAATCGCCCCGAACTCCTGGTTCGTCTTGGCGACAAAATCCTCGACCTGCTCAGGCTCCCGGATGGTCATAGGCACAGCGAAGACTTTACCCCCGAAACTTTCGAGGAACTCCCTCGCCAAAGCCAGTTTCTCTTCGTTGCGTCCATTGATCGCCAGATTGGCCCCGAGCCTCGCGAACAGGGTCGCAATTGCCAGCCCCAATCCGCCTCCAGCGCCGGTCACCACAACAGTTTTGCCGGTGAATAAACCGCATGCGTAAACGGTTGCACGTTTTGATAGGTCCTCCCTCGAAGACCCAAACTGCGTCTTATTCATGACGCCTCCTCCCATTCCCCATTAGGGGCAGTTGCCAGCAATCTAACGAGTGTTAGAAAATTGGTCAAGACAACTTTTCCCACCAGCCCCGCCCGTTATCTCCGATCAGTAAGACTTTGGAAGTCCAAGGGCTTTTTCTGCTATGAACGACAGAAGCATCTGCGGTGTCACCGGTACGATGCGGAACAGCAGAGCTTCACGTACCAGTCGCTCCACGTGATATTCCTTAGCATATCCGAATCCGCCAAACGTAATTTGCGCGGCTTCGGTCGCCTCGACCGCGGCGTCGGCGGCCAAAAGCTTGGCGGCGTTCGCCTCGACGCCGCAGGGTTCTCCCGCATCGTAGAGGGCTGCAGCGTGCATCACCATGAGATTGGCAGATTCCACTCGCGCCCAGGCTTTGGCGAGTGGATGCTGAACCCCCTGATTTTGGCCGATCGGGCGGTCAAAAATCACACGTTCGTTTGCATAATGCGCCGCTCGCGCCAGTGCGTTGCGCGCAATACCGATGCATTCACCGGCCACCAGGATGCGTTCGGGATTCAACCCGTGCAAAATTTGCCTAAAGCCTTTGCCCTCCTCCCCGATCAGGTCCTCAGCCGGAATCGGCAATCCATCGATGAAGACTTCGTTCGAATCGACAGCCTTTCGACCCATCTTTTCGATCTCTCGCACGTCAACGAAATTTCGGTCGAGATCTGTATAGAACAGGCTCAGCCCTTCGGTCGGGCTGCTCACATCCTCTAGCCGCGTTGTTCTGGCCAGAAGCAACATCTTGTCCGCCACCTGCGCGGTAGAAATCCAGACTTTTTGTCCGTGCACGACATATCTGTCCCCCTGCCGCACCGCCATGGTCTTCAGCTTTGTGGTGTCTAACCCGATCGTCGGTTCGGTTACGGCGAAACAGGCCTTTTCATCGCCTGCTATTAGAGGGCCAAGCATACGCGCGCGCTGCTCATCGGTCCCAAACTTCACCACCGGGTTGAGCCCGAAAATGTTCATGTGGATGGCCGAGGCTCCGCTTGCGCCGGCCCCCGACTCGGCAATTGCCTGCATCATTATGGTCGCCTCGGTGATCCCCAGACCCGCGCCGCCGACAACTTCTGGCATGGCGATACCTAGCCAGCCGCCATCGGCCATTGCCCTGTGCAGATCATGGGGAAAACCACCGTTGCGATCCCGATCCAGCCAATAGTCGTCGTCGAACCCTGCGCAAATCCGCAGAATCTGGTCGCGAATCTCTTGTTGGTCGGCGGTCAATCGAAATGTCATAGCGCGCGCCCTCCCTCCAATCTTACGAGCCCAGCCTCACATAGGGCAGCGATCCGCTTATCGTTAAAACCAAGATCACGCAGAATGCTTTGGCTGTCTGCGCTAGGCGGTCGTCCCAGCCAACGAAGCTGACCGGGCGTCGCGCTGAGATGAGGGACCGGACCAATGACCTGGGTCTGTTCGCCGTCGACCGACACGATGTCCCCACGATGGCGTATCTGCTCGTTCGTCATGATCTCTTCGACGCTCAACACACGCGAGGCAACCGCATCATGGCGGGCGAATACCGCTTCCACTTCCTTAGCCGTGTGCTGCGTGACGAAATCATTGATCGCGTCAAAGACCACCGTCATGTGCCGCGACATCTCGCCCAATGTCGCGAACCGCGGGTCATCGGCGAGGGCATCGCCTCCGACCGCCCGCAACAGGCGCTGCGCGGTTTCCGCGCTCCCTGCCGAAACGCTCAGCCACACCCCATCGGACGTTCGGAACATCCCCCCCGGAGCAAAGTCCATCGGCTGGCGCAGCCCATTGCGTCGCGGCGAGAGGTTCGCGCCAGTCAATGCGGGAACAGGATAATCCATCAACCGAAGCAGGGCCTCGAATACTGCAATATCGACGACCTGACCGCGTGCTATCCCCTTTTCGCGAGCAAATAGCGCGATCATGATTCCCAAAGCGCCCATTAGCCCTGTCGTGCTGTCAGCCGCCGGAAAGCCGGGGTGCATCGGCGGCCCGTCGGGAAAACCGGTCAGATGCGCTAATCCACTCATGGCCTCCGCAGCACGCCCAAACGCTGGCAGGTCGCGCATCGGACCGTCCTGTCCGTAACCTGAAACCCGCAAGACAACCAAGTCCGGGTTCCAATCGTGCAAGACGTCTGGCCCAACACCGGCACGTTCCAGCACACCCGGTCGGAAATTCTCGATCAGCACGTCGGCATCTTCGACCAACTTTCGCAGGATGTCCCGGCCCTCGTCGGACTTCCAGTCCAGACCTAGTGTTTTCTTGTTACGGCCCAAAGTCTTCCACCAGACGCCCACCCCATCCTCTGCCTTGGGTCCAAGGTCGCGCATCATATCCGTCCGGTTGGGGGCTTCGATCTTGATGACATCTGCACCAAAATCCGAGAGTAAAGCTGCCGCAAGTGGTCCGGCAATTACGTGACCAAGTTCTATAATCTTCAGTTGATCAAGGGGTCCAGACATCTGCACTTTCGACTTTGCTAATTTTCTAATGATTGTTCGATTCCTAGCAAAGGCGAAGTCGGACCTCAAGATTCAAAGGTAATCACCTCCCCGAAAACGTAACCGCCCGGTTGTTACCATGGATCAGATCATTGGCGTCCTGTTCCATGGAAGCGGTTCGTTGAGCGGGTTGGTCATGTGATTGTGGATGCGGTCGAGGATTTCGGCCAGCCAGGCTGGCGGATAGAGGCCGTTCATCTTGGCTGTCTCGACAAGGGACATCGCCCAGGACAGCGTTTCGCCACCGCTGTCGGAGCCTGCAAAAAGCCAGTTCTTTCGCCCGACGCTGATCGGGCGCATGACGCGCTCGGCGGTGTTGTCGATGCCGACGCGGCCATCTCCAAGGAAGAGCTCGAATGACGGCCAGCAGCTGAGACCATAGCGGAAGGCCTTCGCGAGATCGCCCTTGCCGGGAATGCGTCGCAGTTGGGCCTCGGTCCATGCCTTGAAGGCCTAGACCATGGAGCGGGAGTGCGCCTGGCGTGCTGCCAGCCGCAGTTCCGCTGTCTTTTTTGCCCACCCGAACTATGGCCTGCCGTGCGTTCTTTCAGGCCTGTGGGACGAAGCGCTCGTCTTTGGCGGCACCGAAGTGGCTCCGACATTCGGCGGTTTTCTCGAAGGCGCGCTTGAGGCGACGGAACATGCCTACACCGTCCTTAAGACGGGTCGAGGGCGCTCAGAGAAACGCTTATAACTGCATCTGCGTTCAGGCTGTCGCTGGGGAACCTGAAGGAGCGGTTTCTTGTTTAGGCGGCTTGATCAAGAAAAACAGCGCATACAATACCGGCACCGCGACCAGTGTCAGGATCGAGGCGAACGCGAGGCCACCCATGACTGTGACAGCCATCGATGCGAAGAAGGCGTCTGATATGAGCGGAATCATACCGAAAATCGTTGTGCCCGCAGCCAGCGCGACGGGCCTCAAACGGCTGACCGAGCCATCGATCAACGCCTGATAGTCCTCGACACCTTCGGCGCGTTGCTGATCGATTTCTTCCACCAGCACAATGGCATTCTTCATCAGCATCCCGGAAAGGGACAAGAAGCCGAGAAGCGCCGTGAACGTGAACGGTAGCCCAGTGAACAGCAGACCAAGAACCATCCCCGTGACCGACATCGGAACCACGAGCCACAGGATCAGTGGCTGGCGCACTTTGTTGAACATCAGGATCGAAATTGTCAGCATTACCAGAAAGCCCAAGGGAAGCTGTTTGCCGAGACTTGCCTGCGCTTCTCCAGCGCTTTCGAACTCGCCACCCCATTCCATCGTGTAGCCTTCGGGAAGCCGAATGGCTTCGATATCAGAGCGGACACTGCGAAAGGCCTCATCTGCTGTCAGGTCGCCGCCTGCGCCGCCGAGGACCGTTATCGTACGCTCACGGTCGCGGCGGTGGATAAGGGCCTCGACGAGGCGGGGCTCAAAGCCGGAGACGAGGTTGGCCATCGGCACATAGCCATTTGCACCCGGCGACCAGACGGAGAGATCGCGCAAACGATCCAGCCCGTCGCGCTCGACCTCGGGAAGCCGCAGATACATCGGGATTTCGGCATCGCCTTCGCGCAGGGTGCCGACCCGCAGGCCCGAGGTGCCGTATTGCACGGTGTCGGCGATCGAAGCGCGAGTCGCACCGGCCAACCGCATGCGAGCCTCGTCGACGATGGGTTCGACGAGAATTTCGCGCTGCCGCCAGTCTGTGCGCGGGTTTGTGATCGTGCCGGCCTCGTCGAAGATCGCAAGCGCGTTATCCGATAGCTGCCGAAGGACCACCGGATCGGGTCCGGAAAATCGCACGGCGACATCGGCCCCGGCAGGAGGACCGAAGACGATCTCCTCGACGCGGATAAGAGGATTGGAGAATTGCGCCGGCAGTTCGCGATTGAGACGCGCCGCAACATCGGGGATGAGTGTGGCATCGGTCGCACGCACGATCAGCTGACCGTAGCTCGCATCGGCCTGCTCAGGGTTGTAGGTCAGCATGAAGCGGCTGGCCCCTCGCCCGACAAGCGTCGTCACGTCTGTCACGATCTCCTCGCCTAAGATGATCGCCTCCAGCCGAGCGATTTCTTCATTCGTGACTCGAATGTCCGTGCCTTGCGGCATCTGGAATTCGACGTAGAATATCGGTGTGTTCGACGCCGGAAAAAAAGCCTGCTTGACCTGGCCGAAGGCCATGACCGACCAGACCGTGATTCCGGCGATCGTCAGGACGACGAGCACGCGGGCGCGCAGCGCCATCCAGAGGAAACCGCGATAGGCCGAATAGATGAGGCCGCCATAGGGATCCTTGGAAATGTCTTTCGGTGCCCTCAGAAGAAGCTTCCCGAGATAGGGTGTGACGGTTACGGCGAGGATCCAGCTCATCAGCAACGAAATCGCGATAACCGCGAACAGCGAGAACAGAAATTCGCCGGTGGCATCTGGCGACAATCCAATTCCAGAGAACGCCATGATCCCGATCACGGTGGCCCCAAGCAGAGGAAACGATGTCGCGGTCTCGGTATCGGCGGCGGCGTCTTCGGCGGACTTGCCCCGCGCCATGCCAATCAGCATGCCTTCGGCGATCACGATGGCGTTGTCGACCAGCATACCCATGGCGATGATCAGTGCCCCGAGACTGATCCGTTCCATCTCGATGCCGAAGACAGACATGAAAAACAGCGTGGAAAACACCGTTAGGCCCAGGGTGGCACCCACGACCAAACCCGCGCGCCAACCCATGGTCAGCATCAGCGCCCCGATGACGATGGCCACGGATTGACCGAGGCCGACGAGAAAGCTCGAGACCGCTTCGTCGACGACCTTATGCTGTTCATAGATCGGTACGATCTCGACGCCGTCCGGCAATTCGGTCTTCAGCTGGTCCAGCCGTGCCTCGACCGATCTGCCGACCTCGACAACGTTGCGGTCCACGAGCGCCGAGACCCCGAGGGTGAAGGCCCGCGTGCCATTGTGACGCACGATCTGGCTCGGCCGCTCTGTCTCCTCTCGGACCACGCGAGCGATGTCGTAGAGCGCAATCTGCCCGACCTCTCCGGGGGCGCCGAGCCGCAGCGCCTCTATGCCCTCGACGCTGACATAACCCGGCGGAACGGACACGCCCAGCCGAGACAGCCCTTCGCTGATCTCGCCGTTGGAGAAAACCTGGTTTTCGTCGGCGATGATACCGAGGATCTGGTCCGGTGGCAGGCCCAGTTCGGTCAGGCGCGCCGAAGGGATCGAAATGATGATCTCCTCTTCAGCCAGCCCCTGAACCTCGATCTTGGCCACCCCGTCGACGGTGACAAAGCCGCGCCGCAGTTTAGTCGCGAGGTCTCGCTGTTCCGAGGCGCTCAACCCATCGGCCGTCACAGCGTAGAACATGCCGTAGACGTCGCCGAAATCGTCATTGATGATCGGAGACTGCGCACCGGAGGGGAGCTCTCTTTCGATGTCGCGGATGCGGCGGCGCATTTCGTCCCAGACCTGTGGGATCTCGTCGGGCCCATAGGTCATCTCGATCTCGACCGTGATCTGGGCCATGCCCGGCATGGATTTCGATTCCACCCGGTCGAGCTGCTTCATCTGTTGGAGTGCGCTTTCCACGACATCGGTGACTTCCTCTTCCACCTCCATCGCCGTCGCGCCCGGATAGGGCACGAAAACGAGCGCCGTCTTGAGCGTGAAACTCGGGTCTTCGAGGCGTCCGACCGTGTTCAGCCCCCACAAACCGCCGAGAAGGCAAAAGATAATTGCCAGCCAAACGGCGACCGGACGTCGGATGCTTGCGCGGGAAATACTCATTGTCATGGTTTCGGTTTTCCGGTCCAGGATCGTTCAGAGGCCGCGAACCGCGACTGTTTCGTTTTCCTTCAGGCGCCACCACCCGCCGGACACAACCAGTTCGTCTCCGGAGAGCCCCTCAAGCACGACGATTTCGTCGTCGTTCGGCAGCCCCAGGCGGATCGTCTTACGGGACACCCGGCCGGTCCCCTCGTCATACAGCCAGATGGACGGCTCGCTCCGGCTCGTCGTGTCGATCGCTGAGACCGGGACGACTACCAACCGCGATTGCGCACCCTCCGCGGCGGCGGCTACGCGCACATTCGCCGTCATTCCGGGCAGCAATCTCGGGTCGATGGCGCCCTCGATTGCAAGCTCGAAGTCATAGGTTTGGGCTGTGGGGTCTGCATCGGTCACGAATGTCCGCAGATACAGAGTTGCGTCATATCCCGGCACAGCGGGGAAAGAGGCGGTTACCCTGAATGCATCGGGCTGGGCCCGTGCGATCGCGGCGAGTTCCTCGGGCAGCGAAATCCGCACCCGCATTTCACTGATGTCCTGCAACCTGGCAATCGGAGCCGCAGGGGTGACGTTCGAAAACTCCTCCAGAAAGATGCGCGCGACAATGGCCTCGAAGGGCGCCGCGATCGTGGCTTGAGCCAGACGACGCTTCGCTTCACGGAGGGCGACTTCTGCCTGGGCAAGCTGCGCGCGGTTCGTTTCAAGTCGGGCGTCGGTCGCCACCCCCCTCTCGGTCAGACTCAACGCACGATCGTATTCGGATTTTGCGAGGTCGAAAGAGGCCTGTGCCCGGTCCAGAGCCAATTCGAAATCGACCGGGTCGAGCGCGGCGATTAAATCGCCTTTCTCGACCCGAGTCCCAGCATCTACCGCGAGGTCGGAAAGCTGACCCGAAACCTGAAAGGCAATATCCACGGTCCGGGCGGGCTCCACGCGGCCTGCCAGGCTGCGCGCCCTATCGCTATCGCGAAGCTCGGCACGCGATACTTCGACCGTGACCGGTTGGGCCATGTCTTGCTCGGCGCTCCCTTGCGCATCGGCACCGGAAACCTCATCCGTAGTCTGCGCGAAGACCTTGGATGCGAGGTTCGGGCCGAATTGCACGAGAAGGACAATGGCGAGAAGGAGGGCGACCAATCCGGCGACACCTCCTCGGAAGTATCTGGTTCTATTCGAGCTCATCGATCATGTCCTTGAATCTGTCGATGGTGGCGTCTTGCTGATCGGCATCACCATCCGCGAGGCGAAGGAGCCTCTGGAAACGAAGACCCTGGATCGCCAAAAAGAGAACCATCGCCGCAGTGTCGTCCTGCGCGTCCGAACGGATGCGCTCGACATCACGGGACAGTTCTTTTCTCAGCGGGTCCAGAAGATTCGGATCCGACGCCGAAACCGCGAGAATAGCCATCGAAAGGTCATCATCGGTGCTTCCGGCTTGCAGAACTGTCTCGAGATGACCGCGCAGGGTGCGGGAACTGTGCCCTTCCGGGACCGACGCCAGACGTTCGCGGTGCTCCGCGAGCATTTCGTCGAGCAGCCCGGCCAGAAGCGCTTTCTTGGTGGGGAAGTTGTACAACACCCCACCCTTGCTGAGGCCGGATTCCCGAGCGACGGCGTCGATCGTGATCTTTCCCGCGCCTTCTCGCAGCGCAATCGCCCGCGCAGCGCCGAGAATCTTCGGCGAGGCGTTCTTCGGTTGCTTTTCCACTTGTGCAGTCACCCTGTACCGTCCGGTCGGTTAAGTCATTGGGCGAGCTAATGCGCTGCCCCGTATTTGGCAAGCGAGCTCAATCTGAAAATTTGTCTCTGTGGCCGCTACCGTAAAGTCGCAGGAATGCAGCGACCGCTTCGCGCGCATGTTGCTCGCGGTGGACAGCTCGTTTCACTGCGAGAAGGCGCGGCATAAGTAGCCCCGAAACGCAAAGGTGTATGAAGTGATCGGACGCGCGCCGGTCGTCATCGACATCGAGCGCGCCTTCGCGCGTAAGGCGCTCCAGAATCCTACCGACGAGTTCGCGAGCAGGTTTCGGGCCTGCGCGAAAATAAACCTCACCCACTTCGGGCAGTGCCTCGGAGGCGCCAACGCACGTTCGCAGGAGACGGATGTAGGTGTCGTCCAAGGTGAGGTCGACCATGCGAAGGGCGAGTTCTTCCAACTGGGCGCGCGGCTCCAAAGACGCGATCAAGGGCCGGAGGATTTCGTCCGCAAGCCGACCGCATTCGGATTCAACCACGCTCAGGAACAGTTGCTCCTTGGTCGGGTAATACGAATACATGGTTGCCTTCGACACTTTTCCTTCAGCGGCAATCGCATCGACCGTGGCTCCTTCGTAACCGCATCGGAAGAAAACCTCGCGCGCACCAATCATGACGTCGGCCATTTTTCTCACGGGCATCTCGTTCTCTCTATCCCAGGCAGGACTAGGCGGTTACAAGCTTTACTGTACCGTCTAGTGAGTATAGTAGATAGAAGTTGATTTAGCAGCAAAGCGTAAAGCTGTGCGGATCTACCCCACCAAGCGCCGCTTGGCGGCTTTTTCTAGCGCCGTTTTCAATTCGTCATGAGCTTCGGGTCTGATTCTGCCTGAGTTGTTCTCGGGCGCGGGATTATCCCGCGAACAGGAGGGGTACCGTCATTCTGCCGCGCTTGCGGTCCCGACAAAGGCACCCTCGGCCTCCCAGCGGCGTGCGATCGAGCCAAGCTTGTCCAGCACGCCGCGCAGTTCCGCGCCGCGCTCAGTCAGCCCGTAGGTGACAGCGGGTGGGATGGTCATGGCCTGCTCGCGCCATACAACGCCAGCATGTTCCAGCATTCTCAGCCTCTCGGTCAGGACCCGGGTGGAAATGCCGGGCACCAAACGCTTGAGCGCGCCGAAACGCTGCGGTCCCTGCTCGGACAGAACCCAGAGTATATAGATCGTCCAAGGGCCTGTGATGACACGCAGAAGCGCCTCCATCGGGCATGAGGGGGGCTGGACGCTCTTCATCGTGGATTATCCTCGCGGTTAAAGTAATCTAGTTACTTTTAAGTGCCTACTTTCACGAGCGATGCAAGACACCTAAAGGTACTTAGAGCGGAAACTGCGGCTGAACAAGCCCTTGCAAACAGGGAGTGCGGTGATGAGTGACAACGTGGCAAAGTATGTCTACTGGATCGCGACCGGCCTTGTGGCGCTGGTCTATCTGGGTGCGGCGACTTTCTACATCTCATCCCACGATATGGTCGCGGGCATGTATCGCGAGGTGTTGAGCTATCCCACATACATCATCTGGCCGCTCGCGATTTTGAAGATTGTCGGCGCGGTGGTGATTCTTTGGCGCCCTTCGGCGATGCTGGCGGACTGGGCTTACGCGGCGATGTTCTGGCATCTGGTGTTGGCGTTCGGGGCGCATGTGGGCGCGGGCGATCCAGGCTGGCCACCGGCTCTTGCGACCTGGGTGCTCCTGATCGCCTCGTGGATGACAGCCAATCGCGTGCGTGCGGTAAAGTCGGCATATGCGCCGACGTTTCCGACAGAGACGAATTAATCCGATGCGGAGTTGCCACGGCGCTGGCCATCCACCCTCGGGCTTGGGGTTCAAAAGGACGACAGAATGACCGAAAGGCAGCCGACAGTGTTTGTTCCCCATGGAGGCGGCCCTTGCTTCTTCATGGACTGGAACCCGCCTGACACCTGGGACAGGCACCGCAGATTCCTTGAGGCTTTGCCTGCGAGCCTGCCGGCAAAGCCAAAGGCGCTTCTCGTGATCTCAGGCCATTGGGAGGAACGGGTGTTTACCGTGCAGACCAACTCCGCGCCGCCGCTGCTGTTCGACTATCAGGGGTTTCCCCCCCATACTTATCAGCTGACCTGGCCCGCGCTAGGCGATCCTACGCTGGCGGCCCGTGCAAGCGAGCTATTGAATGGCGCGGGTTTTGAAACCCGGGCCGACGCCACGCGTGGCTTCGATCATGGGGTGTTTGTTCCGCTAAAGGTGGCTTTGCCTGAGGCCGACTTACCTACCGTCCAACTGAGCCTGCGCGATGATCTCGACGCTGAGGCGCATCTTGCTGCTGGTCGCGCGTTGGCGCCCTTGCGAGACGAAGGTGTTCTGATCATCGGGTCCGGCAACACCTATCACAACATGGGCAAGATGATGCGGGCGATGAGGGGCGGACCCGATGGCCCGGTGAACGGCGGCGACTTTGACCGATGGCTCACGGGTGCGGTGACCCATGAAGACCCCGGGGCGCGCCGCGCCATGCTGGCTGCTTGGGATCGGGCACCCGGCGCACGCGACGCCAATCCGCGCGAGGAACATCTAATTCCATTGCACGTCGTGGCCGGCGCCGCGCTTGCGGATCGGGGGGAAAAGACCCTCGAGGATCACGTATTGGGCGCGGTCGAAAGCGCGTTCAGATTTGGATAGGACCAGATATGTGCTTCGAACTTCCTTTGCGGCAGGGTCCGCGCCCCGAAGCCACCGAGTGCGCCCCGCATGAGCAAGTGTCGCAGAACTCCTCGGCCGAGATTCACGCATTGTTCAAGCAGAAGGCCTTCGCCCTGCCCTTCGTCGAGCGTTGCCGATCGGGTATTTCGGTCCCCGGCGCCGAGGCATTAGTCCTGCCGCGGCCGCATGCCTGCGGCCCGCGCGAAGCCTTCATGATCGGACGCGAATTTGCGCATGTGCATCCCGCCTATGACGGTTCGTCGCACATGATGCTGCCGCTGCCGGCGATTGAGGAACTCATCGCGAAGGGATGGGGCGAACAGCACCCGATGGCCTCGGCCGGATACATCCCGGCCAATGCGATCATGGCCTTTGCTCCACGCGATGAGGCAGAGGTCGATGTGATGATCAAAATCCTGACCACAAGCTGGGGTTTCGCGCGCGGCAAGCTGGCGAATCCCGCCCCCACCCAAATCCACGATTGATCGCAAGCGCGCTTGCAGAAATATCAAGATAAGAGAGATACCATGTCCAACATCCAGAACGGCCCCTTCATCGTGACCGGCGCGTCCGGACAACTTGGCCGGCAGGTGGTCGACCTGCTGGTTCAGGCAGGTGCCGGGCCGGTCATCGCGATCTCGCGCACTCCCGACAAGCTTGCCGATCTGGCGGGAAAAAGAGTCGAGGCGCGCGAGGGCGATTTCAACGACCCGGCTTCTCTTGAAGCAGCCTTCGCGGGCGGCAAGCGTCTCCTCATCATCTCCACCGACGATCTGGAGCCGGGCAAGCGGCTCGCAGCTCATTCCAATGCGATTGCTGCGGCCAAGACGGTAGGTATCGACCACATCGTCTATACCTCCTTCGCAGGCCCAGTCGCGGAAAGTCCAATCGGATTCGCTCAAGACCACGAAGGGACCGAGAAGCTGATCACGGAAAGTGGGGCGGATCATTCGATCCTGCGCAACAATATGTACACCGACTTTCTGTTGATGGGCGGCCAGCAGAGCGTCGCCATGGGCACGCATTTCTCCGCCGCAGCAGATGGCAAGACCGGATATGTGACACGCGCGGATTGCGCCCGTGCCGCAGCCGCGGCGCTAATGAAAGCTACGGGAAGGAAGACCCTCGATATCACCGGGCCGGAGACGGTCAGCCAGGCCGAGGTCGCGGCGATCTTGTCCGAAATTGCGGGTAAGGAAATCCCCTATGTCGCCCTGCCCGCC
This sequence comes from Primorskyibacter flagellatus, assembly GCF_014638275.1. Taxonomy (GTDB): domain Bacteria; phylum Pseudomonadota; class Alphaproteobacteria; order Rhodobacterales; family Rhodobacteraceae; genus Pseudooceanicola; species Pseudooceanicola flagellatus_A. The sequence continues at coordinate 7,991 of NZ_BMFJ01000005.1, read as the reverse complement.
GAGGATCTGGTGCAGGCGATGATCGCAAATGGACTGCCGGAGTTCATGGCGAGGGTCTTTGCCTCCTTCGACGAAGCAATCGCGCAGGGCTATCTCGATGTGGCCAGCGGCGATCTCGAATCGCTCACCGGCAAGCCCGGACAGTCGGTGGCCGATTTCCTGGCCGCTAACCGCGCGGCGCTTCTTCAGGCGCCGCAGGAACAATAATGCTGGAAAATGTCATGAGGCTTTACAACGCGAACTTCTCACCGAATGCGCTGCGTGTACGGGCGGTGGCGCACGAACTGGGCGTGGAACTCGAAATCGTCGAGGTCGACATCCGTGCCGGGGACAACCGCGCGGCGGAATTTCTTGCCCGCAATTCAAATGCAAAGGTGCCTGTTTTGGAGGACGGGAATTTCGTGCTCTGGGAGTCCCGGGCGATCTGTGCCTATCTGGCCGGGATCCGGCCCGAGGCAGGGCTCTATCCTGATGGCCTCAAGACGCGGGCCCTCGTCGATCAGTGGGCCTGGTGGCAAGCCATCCACCTTGGCCCGGCGATGCAGAAGTTGTCCTTTGAGCTGTTCCTCAAAGAGAAATTCGGCATGGGCGATCCTGATCCTACTGTGGTCGAAGTGGAACGGAAAGCCACCGATCAGTTCCTTGCCGTTCTGGAAACCGGACTCGACGATAAGGATTGGATTGCAGGCGCACTCAGCCTTGCCGACTTCTATCTGGCGACCACATTCATGTATCGCGACCAAGCGGGGATTTCGCTGGACGAATTCCCCAGAATCGCGGGCTGGATCGGCCGGCTTGAAGCGCGTGACAGCTGGCAGAAGGCCGTAGCACCGCTTCTTGCGCTCTTCGCCTGACATCGCGCTCGCCGCGATGATTGAACGATCTGCATCACGTCCGGCGATCGGCCCGCTATCAGATTTAGACATGAAGCAGTGTCCCAACGGTTGGTGTAATGCCCGCCGGTAGCGCGGGCTGAGCGGAGCCTTCGCGTAGCGAAGCGAGGCCCGCGTGGGTCGCTTGGCGGCCACGGTTGTTCTTCGGCTAAGGTTCGGTTTGCCGACCTGACCGATGACCGAGGAGATCAACCGTGACCAAAGACAGCCTATCAGAGACCGCAGCCTTGCGCGCGCTTTTGTCGGAGACGTCCGACACCCACCTGCTGGCCGAGATGCTCGGGTTTGTTGCCGACCGGCTCATGGCGCTGGATGTCGACCAGCTCTGCGGCGCCGGCGCGCACGAACGCAGCGACGACCGTGTGAACCGCCGGAACGGATACCGGTCCCGGGCCTGGGAGACGCGTGCAGGCCGGGTCGATGTGAAGATCCCGAAGCTGCGCAAGGGCCGCTATTTTCCCGAGTTCCTGGAGCCGCGCCGGGCGGCGGAGAAGGCGATGACGGCGGTCATTCAGGAGGCCTATGTCCAAGGCCTGTCGACCCGCTCGGTGGACGACCTCGTCAGGGCGATGGGCATGACCGGCGTGTCGAAAAGCCAGGTCTCGCGGCTCTGCGGCGAGATCGACGAACGGGTCGACGCGTTCCTGAACCGCCCGCTGGAAGGCGAATGGCCCTACCTGTGGCTCGACGCTACCTACATCAAGGTGCGCCGCGGCGGCCGGATCGTCAGTGTCGCGGCCATAGTGGCCGTGGCGGTCAACCTGGACGGCCGCCGCGAGGTCTTGGGCATCGCCGTCCAGCCCAGCGAGGCGGAGGTCTTTTGGGACGAGTTCCTGCGCTCTCTCGCGGATCGCGGCCTGCGCGGCAACCGTCTGATCATCGCCGACGATCACAAGGGCCTGAAGGCTGCAGCCGCCAAGGTGCTCGGCGCGACCGTCCAGCGCTGTCGCGTGCATTTCATGCGCAATGCGCTAGCCTGCGTCGGCAAGAAGGACCGCCCGATCGTCACCGCGGCGCTCCGGACCGCCTTCGACCAGGACACGCTCGCGGCCTCGAAAGACCACTGGACCAAGCTGATCGACGCGTTCGAACCACGCCATCCAAAGCTCGCCGAGTTGATGCGCCGTGCCGAAGAGGACGTCCTGGCCTACAAGGGCTTCCCCAAGGATCATTGGCCGAAAATCCATTCGACGAATCCGCTTGAGCGCTTGAATAAAGAGATCAAGCGCCGGACCAACGTCGTCGGAATCTTTCCGAACGAGGCCGCGGTGACGCGTCTGGTCGGAGCGCTGATGCTGGAGCAAAACGATGAGTGGGCGATCACGCGGCGCTACATGACACTGGAAACCGTCGCCGCCATTTGCGACACTGACCCCATGGACCCGGCGAAGATCGCCGCCCTGTAACTGCGGCCAAGCCAAGGCCGAAGAGCAAAGTTACACCATTTCCCGGGACACTATCAGCTCTGGGTGTCAGATTTCACCTATGTCTCAAGCTGGCAAGGGATGGTCTACGTCGCTTTCGTCATCGACGTCTTTGCCCGCAAGATTGTCGGCTGGCGCGTGGCGACTTCAATGACCACAGGCTTTGTTCTCGACGCCCTGAACCAGGCCATCTGCCAGCGGGCGCCGTCCGGGGCAGACAAGCTGATCCATCATTCGGATCGCGGATCGCAATACCTGTCGATCAAGTACACTGAGCGTCTGGCTGAGGCCGGCATCGACACGTCTGTCGGCAGCGTCGGGGATTCTTATGATAACGCCCTGACTGAAAGCATCATCGGCCTGTTCAAGACCGAGGTCATCAACTTCCTCGGCCCATGGAAGTCGGTCGGACAAGTCGAATGGGAAACGCTGAAGTGGGTCTCCTGGTACAACACCGAGCGCCTCCACAGCGCCATCGGATATGTCACGCCACAAGAAGCAGAGGAGGCATTCTTCGCAGACTTGAGCGCCACTGAGAAAGCGGCATAACTATTGAACCTCAAACTCTCCGGTAAACCCGGGGCGGTTCAGTCCGAAGGCATCCTCTTTGTCACTTACGCGACTCTGCGTTCCGCCGAACGCGAAGGGAAGGCGTCGCGGCTCGACCAGGTGACGTCCTGGCTGGGCGAAGGGTTCGACGGGGTTATCGCTTTCGACGAAAGCCACGCCATGGCGAATGCCGCCGGCGAAAAGTCCGATCGCGGCGACAAAAAGGCGTCGCAGCAAGGTCTTGCCGGCCTCGCGCTGCAAAATGCCGTGCCAGATGCCCGCGTCCTCTATGTCTCGGCCACCGGCGCCACTGTGGTCGGCAATCTCGCCTATGCCACCCGCCTCGGGCTTTGGGGCACCGGGGATTTCCCCTTCGTGGCGCGGGCCGAATTTGTCGCCGCGATGGAGGCCGGGGGTATTGCCGCAATGGAGATGATCTCGCGCGACCTGAAAGCGCTCGGGCTGTATCTGGCACGCTCGCTCTCCTATGCCGGGGTCGAATACGAGATGCTGGTGCATGAGCTGACCCCCGCCCAGGTCGCGATCTACGACAGTTACGCCGATGCCTATCAGATCATCCACACCAACCTCGAGGCGGCCCTTCATGCCTCGGGTATTTCCTCCGAGACTGGAACTTTGAACGCTCAGGCAAAATCCGCCGCCCGCTCGGCCTTTGAGAGCAACAAGCAGCGTTTCTTCAACCATCTCATCACCGCAATGAAATGCCCCTCGCTGATCCGCGCCATCGAGGCGGACCTGGCAGCGGGTCATTCGGCGGTGATTCAGGTGGTCTCGACCAGCGAGGCGGTCATGGAACGCCGCCTCGAGGAGATCCCGCCCTCGGATTGGGACGACCTGCAGGTCGATTTCACGCCGAGGGAGAACATCATGGACTACCTGATGCACAGCTTCCCGACGCAGTTCTTCGAGCCCTTCACCGACGAGAATGGCGATCTGCGTTCGCGCCCCGCTGTCGATGCGAGTGGCAACCCCATCATCTGCCGCGAGGCGGAGCGGCGGCGGGACGATCTGATCGAACATCTGGGCGCGCTCGCCCCGGTGCAGGGCGCGCTCGACCAGATCCTCTGGCATTTCGGCGGGGACGCGGTGGCCGAGGTCACGGGGCGCAAGCGGCGCATCGTGAAAACCCTTGAAGGGCGGCTCAAGGTCGAAAACCGCCCTGCCTCCTCCAACCTCGGAGAAACCCAAGCCTTCATGGATGATGCCAAGCGCATCCTGATCTTCTCCGATGCCGGTGGCACGGGGCGCAGCTACCATGCTGATCTCGGTGCTAAGAACCAACGCCTCCGTGTGCATTACCTGCTCGAGCCTGGTTGGAAAGCCGACAATGCGATCCAGGGGCTGGGGCGCACCAACCGCACCAATCAAGCGCAGCCGCCGCTCTTCCGCCCCGTCGCCACAAACGTGAAAGGTGAGAAGCGGTTTCTCTCCACCATCGCCCGCCGCCTCGACACGCTGGGTGCTATCACCAAGGGGCAACGCGAGACCGGCGGGCAGAACATGTTCCGTGCTGAGGACAACCTCGAAAGCCCCTATGCGCGGGCGGCGCTGCGGCAGTTTTTCTACAAGCTGCGCGCGGGCAAGATCGATGCCTGCTCCTATACGAAGTTTCAGGAGATGACCGGGCTGACGCTCGACGAGGCGGATGGCACGATGAAAGAAAATCTGCCGCCGATCCAGCAGTTCCTGAACCGTTGCCTGGCGCTCCGGATCGACATGCAGGACGCGATCTTCGAGGCCTTCGGCACCTTCCTTTCGGCCATCATCGAAGATGCGCGCCAGGCGGGCACGCTGGACGTCGGCCTCGAGACCCTGCGCGCCGAAAAGTTCGAGATCGTCGATCGCAAGGTGATCTTCGAGCATGAGGCGACGGGCGCGACGGCGACCGCGCTCACCGTCGAGCGCACCGATCGCAATGACCCGCTCACCCTGCCCCGGATCAAATCGATCTGCGCAAAAACGGACGGCGCGACGCTCTGCTGGAACAAGTCCTCCAAGCGCGCGGCGTTGATGGTCAATGCGCCGGCTTTCATGGACGAGGATGGTGTTCCGATCCTGCGGGTGAAACTGCTGCGGCCCATGGGAACCGAAATCCTCCCGCTCGGCGAATTTTCGACCTCGCATTGGGAGGAGATCGATGACGCGATGTTTGAGCATCTCTGGCAGGCCGAGGTCGACGCCGTTCCGGAGTTCACCACCTCGAAGATCACGCTGATCTGCGGGCTTCTTCTGCCGATCTGGGACCGGCTGCCTGCCGATAACATGCGCATCTATCGTCTGCAGACCGAGGACGGGGAACGCGCCATCGGCCGTCTGGTCAGCCAGGAGCAGCTTCTCAATGTCTATGCGCGCCTTGGGCTCGACTGCAAGATCGAGATGTCGCCGCAGGAGGTGCTCGCGGCCGTGATGGAGGCCAGGACGCCCCTGAACCTCCTCGGCGGCTACCAGCTGCGCAGGTCGCTCGTCATGGGGCAGCCGAGACTTGAACTCATTGGCGCCTCGGGCGCGGCCCTGTCCGGATTGAAAGCCATGGGCTGCTTCACCGAGGTGATCCAGTGGAAGACGCGGGTGTTCATTCCGGTGGACGGCATTGACGTGCTGGCGCGGGTGCTTGCCGAGCATCCAGTTGGCGCAAGCGCTGCGGATACCGCCGCATGAGTGCGCAGCGCAGCATCGCAGACCTCTCGGCCGATCTAGCGACCCGTGCCGAGAGTTTCTGCCGCCAGTATTTTCCAGAGGGGCGCAAGCGGGGGACCTATTGGCAGGTCGGCGACACCTCGGGCGCCAAAGGGCAAAGCCTCGCCATTAGGCTCCATTCGCAGGATGGGCGCAAGGCTGGCGCCTGGGTCGATTACGCGACGGGTGAATATGGCGATCTGATTGATCTGCTGCATGAACGGCTTGGGTCGGTCTCGCTCAAGGAAACGCTGAGGGAGGCCCGGTCCTTTCTCGGCGAGGCCCCCTGCCCTGCCGAGCCACGAGAGCCACGAAAATCTGAGCGCCCGGATGCAGATTCCAGCAATCGCAGCGCGCGGGCGCGCAAACTATTCGCGGCAGGCAAACCGGTGCTTGGCACATTGGCCGCCACCTATCTTCAGGGGCGCGGTATCACACGGCTTGGACCTGCCCTCCGTTATCACCCGCGGGTCTTCCTGCGGTGGGGCGAGGACGACGCCGATCCGCCGCAAAGGACTCCTGCCCTGCTGGCAAAGATCACCGACAATCGGGGCCAGATCACCGGCTGCGCGCGCACCTATCTCGACCCGTCCACGGGCGGCTTGGCCGCAATCGAGAGCCCAAAACGGATCCTCGGGCAACTGCATGGCCATGCCATCCGCTTCTGGTCCGGCAAGGCGCGCTCTGATCTCATCGTCGGCGAAGGTCTCGAGAACACCCTCTCAGTTGGCACCGCTTTCCCCGAGTTCGACCTCGCGTCCTGTCTCACCGCCACCCATCTCGGTCTCTTCATCCCGCCGCCGGGCATCCAGCGCATCTGGATCGCGCGGGACAATGACGAAGCGGGACGTAACGCATCAATGAGATTGCGTAACCAATTGGAATCTCTTGGAATTGACTGTGGTGATCTCGTGCCAAGCATGGGCGATTTCAACGACGATCTGCGGGCGTTTGGCAGGGATGCGCTGCGCCGGTCCCTGTTTGAGGCCATGAAAGCGCAAGGTCTGGAGATCGGGGACGGTTGAGTGCCAGCTTCCTCGCGTGATGATCGACGGGGCAAAGGTTCCGCGGTCTCGATCTGATCCCGTTTGGATAAGGGGAGCGATGGACCGGCGGGTCGGGGCTGAGTGCCCCTCGCCCGGGCAGCAATGCGCCCCGAACCAGAAAATTCCCCTGCCCCGCCGCGTGGCCGCGTCGGCTCATTCCTCGCGGGAACAATTTTCCGGCCCGGGTCACATTCTCCGCTGCGCTTCGATCCTGGCGGATGCGGCCCGGTCGCCGCCGGTCCTGATATCGCCCCATCCAAATCGGGTCAGATCAATCAGAGGAACCAGACAATGCCCCATCAGACAGACATCCAAGAAGAAACCGGCGTAACCTCCGCCATCCTCGACCACCTGGCACTTCACGGCGCAACGCCGAGGCCCGGCGAGACCGATCATCGCCCCCTGCCCCAGCCAGATGAGGTCGAACTCGCCATGGCGACCCTCTTTGACACCACCATCGGCCTCCTCACCGGCAGCCAGTTGGAAGACAATCTCGAAGAGATGCTCTGGTCCCTCACCTCGATCTTCCATCGCCGGCTGACCCATATCCAGAAGCTCCTCGACGACAACGAATTCGAGGTCCGGGAAAGCCTTGCGATCCAAGACGGCTCCGAGGTCGCCTCGGTCGAGCTCGAGCGCCTCCAGATGATCGGGTTGAAGCTCTGGGACCATCGCGACGCCTTCGAGCAGATGCGCGATCTCGCCGTGGACCATTTCTCGGCCGCCACGGGCTCGCCCTGGCTGCCCCGGACAGGATCCAAGGTCTCCCATCGTGGTCTCACCTCCGCCGTGGTGGATAGCCGGGCCTATCTCTCTGCCAAACGCCGCAAGGAGACCGAGGTGCACTGCCCCGAAGGCACGCGGATCGCCTTCTCAGGCGGGGACTATCACGCCTACGATCTGATCTGGTCCGTCCTCGATGCCACCTTTGCGAAATACCCCGACATGGTGCTTCTGCACGGCGGCACGCCCAAAGGCGCCGAAATGATCGCCGCCCGCTGGGCAGATACCCGAGGTGTCACCCAGGTGGTCTTCAAACCCGACTGGAAAAGCCACGGCAAGGCCGCCCCTTTCAAGCGCAACGACAAGATGCTCGAGACCATACCGCAGGGTCTGATTGCCACGCCCGGTTCGGGCATCACAGAGAACATCGTCGACAAGGCCCGCAAGCTCGGAATCCGCATCAAGAGGATCGGGGCTTAGGCCCCGGTTCGATCTCGGCTTGGATCAAGGAAGCAACCTTTGGCCCTGTTTTCGCGAATAGGCAGCAATGCGGGACTTTGCTTGAGCTACCCCCCGAAATTCGGACACTGACATAAGCTATGATTTGCAGTCTGCTGATCTTCGACGAGAAGGAGATCAGAGATGTCGAAACGGAAGCA
>NZ_BMFJ01000004.1 GCF_014638275.1 Primorskyibacter flagellatus | reverse complement strand
GAGGAGCCGCCATGAAGACCTGGGAGATCTACGCGATCCGCCATGCCACGAACGACACCCGCACGCGGGGTGTGAACTTCATCGCGGACAGGGACCCGACCGCGCCCCTGACGCTCGACTTCTTTTGCTGGGTGCTGAAATCGGGGGAGGAAATCATCGTCGTCGACACCGGGCTTGACCCGGCGAAAGGCGGGAAAAACGGCCACCGCCAGGTGATGAGCCCGCCGGAGGGCTGGGCCGCGCTCGGCATCGACCCGGCTGAGGTCGAAACCGTCGTGCTGACCCACGCCCATTACGACCACCTCGGCTATCTCGACGCCCTGCCGAACGCCCGTTTCCTGATGCAGGCCGAGGAAATGGCCTATGTCACCGGCCCGTGGATGGAGAAACCCGCCTTCCGCCACGCCTACTGGCCGGACGAGATCGCGCGGCTGGTGCATCTTCTCCACGACGACCGCCTGCACCTGCACGGCCGCACCCATGAGGTCGCCGAAGGCGTCACCGCCCACTGGACCGGCGGCCACTGCGCGGGGCAGGAGGTGCTGCGGATCCACACGAAACGGGGCTGGGTCGTCCTCGCCTCCGACGCTTTGCACTATTACGAGGAATACGAACGCGGCGTCCCCTTCGCCATTGCCTTCAGCATCGCCGACATGCTCGCCGCGCACGACCTGATCCGCGACCTCGCCGACGGCGACGACAATGTCCTCCCGGCCCATGATCCGCGGCTGCTCGATCTCTACCCGAGCCTGCCGGGACATGAGGGGCGTATCCTGCGACTTGACCAGCCGCCGGGGAAAGCGTCATGAAGGGATGCATTTTGCACCCCCGATCACCCCGCTGCGGGGCGGAAGGGGCCAGACATGGACGGCGTCGTGAAGCACCAGACCAAGGAAGAATATGTCGCGGACTTTCTGCGCGAAGGCATCATCTCCGGGCATTTCCCGCGTGGCTCCAAGCTGAAGCAGGCGCAGATCGCGGAGATGATCGGCACCTCGATCACCCCGGTCCGCGAGGCGATCAAGCTGCTGGAGGCCGAGGGCTTCATCCTCGGCAGCTCGCACCGGGGCGCGACGGTGGCCCCCTTCGACATCAACGCGACGGAGGAAATCACAGATCTGCGCGTGACGCTGGAGTGCAAGCTTGCGCTCCGGGCGGTCAGCCGTCTGACGAAGAACGACATCGACGGCCTGCGCGACCTGCAGGACCAGATCGAGGCCGCCGCAGCGCGCGGGGATCGCGATGCCGTCCGGTCGATCAACTACCGGTTCCACGAACGCATCTACCAGGCCGCCGACCTGCCGCAGACGCTGCGGTTCGTCCGCACGCTCTGGGCGCGCTTTCCCTTCGATCTCATCAACAAGCTGGATCACCGGATCGACCGCGCCAGCCAGGAACACCGGGAAATGCTGAGCGCGCTGATCTCCCGCGACGAGGCCGCCTTCCTGCAGGCCCTGCGCACGCACATCCGCGCGGGCTGGGACGAGTTCAAGACCAGCTACACAGAATAGTCCCCGCGCCCTCTCCGGCGCGGGCCCCTGCCCCGCACCGGAAAGGACACCGCGATGGCCTCTGATACGATCCTGCTTGTCATGGACATGCTCAACGACCTCGTTCACCCCGAGGGCATGGGCGGGAAGACCTATGTTCCGCTCATGCAGGAACGCGGAGTCTATGACGCCACCGCTCTGGCCATTTCCCGGGCGCGGGCGGCCGGGGTCATGGTCGGTTACGTGCGCGTCGGTTTCTCGCCGGATTACGCCGAATGCCCGCCCGGGTCCCCGGTGTTTTCCAAGGCGCGGGACAACGGCGTGTTCAAGCTGGGTGAATGGGGCACGGAGGTGCTGGGCGCCTTTGCCCCGCAGCCCGGCGATCCGGATATCGTCAAGCATCGCGTCAGCCCGTTCCACGGCACGAAGCTGGAGCCCCTGCTCCGCGCACAGGGGATCCGGCGGCTGGTGCTTTCGGGAGTGTCGACCAACGGGGTCGTTTCCGCCGCCGTGCGCGAAGGGCATGACCGCGACTACACCTGCATCCTGCTTGAAGACTGCTGCGCCGGGGCGACCGCCGAAGAGCATGAGCACGCGCTGTCGGGCCTGCGCCGCTACGCCACCGTCACCACGGCGGCCGAGGTCAGTTTCTGAGCGAGTCGCAGGAATAATGCATTAAAACAGGAAAGGGTCGCCTCGAAGCCCGTCACGTAACTGTATCGAACGATAGCATACACCTGAAAAACAACAAAACACGCTGACTTGACCTGCCTCAGAATAATGCATTATATGAAATCCAACGGCAGACGCCACGACACGAGACATCAGACCGACAGGAGACCCCGACAGTGAGCACCGCAGAGAAGATCAAGGACGACGACGCCAAGGGCATGGGTGGCGCGCCCGCCGAAGGAAAGATCACGGACGAGGCGATTGCCGCCGCGAAGGACATGATCGGCCTGCAGCTTCGTCCCGAGGGCCCCTACCTCCAGGACGCGACCTCGGATACGCTGCGCAACTGGTGCAACGGCATCGGCGACCTGAACCCCCTTTACCGCGATACCGGGTATGGCGCGGCTTCCCGCTTCGGCACGCAGCTCGGCCACCCGATGTTTCCGATGGCGCTTGGCTGGATCGGGCGGACAAGATGGGGCCTGCCGGGCGTCCACGGCTTCTACGCCGGCAACGACTGGGAGATCTTCCGCCACATCCGCCCCGGCGACCGCGTCAACGCGATCGAGCGCGTGATCGGGATCGAGGAGAAGGAATCCAAATTCTCCGGCCGTCTCGTCCTGCAATATGTCGAAGCCACGTATTTCAACCAGCGCGGAGAGATGCTCGCCCGGGCGCTTGGCACCTGCACCCGCCACGAACGCAAGGCGGCGCGGGACGCGGGCAAGTACAAGGACATCAAGACCTACGACTACAGCCCCGAGGAATACGAACAGCTCGACGCCTGCATCATGGAGGAACCGTCGAAGATCCGTGGCTCCAAGGTGCGCTACTGGGAAGACGTGACCGAGGGCGAAACGCTCGACACCATCGTGCGCGGCCCGCTGTCGCTGATGGACACCATGGGCTTCCTCGTCGGATCCGGGCGCGGCCATACCCATGGCGTCGTCTTCCAGGCCGCGATGAAGCACCCCGGTCACTTCTTCCGCAATCCCGAGGCGGGCGGCGGCATCGAATACACCGGTATCGGCCACCATCGCGAAAGCACGGCCAAGGAGGTCGGCGTGCCCGGCGTCTACGACTACGGCCCGCAGAGGTCGTCGTGGATGGCCTCGCTCGTCACCAACTGGATGGGCGATGCGGGTTTTCTCAAGCGGGTGCGGACCGAGATGCGCCGCTTCAACACCATGGGCGACAGCACCTGGTGCAAGGGCAAGGTGGCGAAGAAGTATATCAAGGACGGTCACGCGCTCGTCGACATCGAGATCTGGGGCGAGAACCAGCGCGGCGAACTGACCACGCCGGGCACCGCCACCGTGGCGCTGCAATCGCGCGACCCGCAGCTGCGCGCCTTCCTCGACTGCGGCGCGCTGGATCTGGACCTGCCCGTCGTCCGCTGAAGAAAGGAACCCGGCCATGACCGACACGCCGCTTGCAGGCATCCGCGTCATCGAACGCGCCACCGGCGCGGCGGCGGCACAGGCCGGGCGGCTGATGTGCCAGATGGGAGCAGAGGTCATCATGGCCGAACCCCCGGACGGCACCCCGCTGCGGCAGGAGCCTCCCCTCCTGCCCGGCGGCACCGGGGCGCTCTTCGCGTTCCTTTCCGCCGGCAAGCGCAGCGTGATCTGCGACCCGGCCTCTGACGGTTTCGGGCCGGACATGGACCGGCTTCTGGCCACCGCCGACATCCTGATCGACGACACCCCGCTCAGGGACCGCGCCGCACTTGGCCTCGACCGGGACCGAGTGGCGCGGGATCATCCGGGGCTGGTCCATCTCTCCGTCCTGCCCTTCGGTGCCCATGGGCCCAAGGCCGACTGGCGGGGAGAGGAGCTGACCCTGATCCATTCCGGCGGCGAAGGCTTCCTGCTGCCGAACGGGCTGTCCGCCGACCTTTTCCCCGACCGCCCCCCGCTGAAGATCGCCGGGCATTTCGCGCAGATGCAGGGCGGCACGACCGCCGCCATGGCGGCGCTTGCGGCGCTCTGGTCCGGGCAGGGGCAGTTTGTCGATGTCTCGGTGCAGGACGCCAATGTCGCGGTCGGCGCCTTTGCTGTGCAGCGGCTTGGCGACGGATCGGTCGAACATCGTCTCACCCGGTCATTCAAGTTCGGCGGCGTCATCGAATGTGCCGACGGATATGTCGAACTCCTCACGCTGGAATCCCGCCAGTGGCAGGGCCTGGTCGACCTGCTCGGCGCGCAGGACTGGGCCGCCGATCCCGACCTGGCCGATGAGGTCGGGCGATCGGCCCGCGGGGCAGAGATCAACGCCCGCATCCGGGCCTGGGCGCGCGACTGGAAGGTCACCGACCTCGTCCGCGCGGCGCAGGACCGCGGTGTCCCCATGGCCCGTTACAACACCCCCGAACAGGTGCTGGACGGGGCGCAGGAAAACGCGCGCGCCATCTTCCATCCTGTGAAGACCGAAGGCGGCCCGGTCCGCGTCCAGTCCCTGCCCTTCCGCTTCGGTCCGGAGGCGTTGCCCGTCGGCCCCGCCGTCCCGGCCCCCGGCGCGGACCAGTCGCTGCTGACCCGGACCGACATGCGGAGGGCCACGGCATGAAGCCCCTCGCCGGACTGCGGATCGCCGATTTCACCGTCCACGCGGCAGGACCCTTCTGCACCCATATGCTCAGCCAGCTCGGGGCAGAGGTCATCAAGGTTGAAACCGCCCTGCGCCCCGACATCTTCCGCAAATCCCACGCCGTCTATGGCCGGCAGGGGCCGGCGACCTTCGATCAGGTCTCCTCGAACAAGCTGTCGGTGCGGCTGAACCTCAAGCACCCCGATGGAGTCGCGCTGGCGAAGCAACTGGTGGCGGTATCGGACGTGGCCGCCGAAAGTTTCCGCGCCGGGGTGATGGACCGGCTCGGCCTCGGTTACGACGTGCTGAAGGCGGTGAAGGAGGACATCGTGATGGTCTCCGTCTCCTCCTCCGGCCAGACCGGGCCGGAAAGCCACTTCGCCGGCTACGCCCCGCTCTTCGGGGCATGGGGCGGCATCGGTCACCTCTCGGGTCACGCCGACGGCCCGCCGGTCGAGATGCGGCATGTCATGGACCATTCGGTCGGGATGAACGCCGCGCTCGCGACACTGGCCGCCCTGCACCGCCGCCGCCGTACCGGAGCGGGCTGCCATGTCGACGTCGCCGCGCGCGAGGTCGCCTCGGCCCTCGTCGGGGATGCGTTGACCGCCGCCTCCGCCGGGATCAGGGTCGACCGCATGGGTAACGCCGATCTCCGCCGCGCGCCGCACGGGCTGTATCCGTCACGGGACAGCGACCGATGGATCGCGATTGCGGTGTCCTCCGATGCCGAATTCCGCAGCCTCGCCGCGGTTATCGGCCATCCGGAACTGGCCACCGATCCGCGCTACGCCACCGCCGCCAGCCGCCATGGCAATGCCGCCGGGCTCGACGGGCAGATCTCCGCCTGGACCTCTGCCCGGACGGCCGAGGCCGCGACGGATCTGCTCCAGTCCGCCGGGATCGCCGCCCACGTTTCCTGGGCCGCGTCGGACATCGTTTCGGATCCGCATATGCGGGCGCGGGGATCGATCCTCGATGTCGCGGAAACCGGCGGGGCCATTCGCGCCGCGGTCGGACGGGTGGCGCGCTTTTCCTCGGACGACAGTCCCGGCATCACGCGGGGCACGCCTGACCTGGGCGGCGACGAAGACTATGTCTATGGCGAACTCCTCGGTCTCAGCCGGGCGCGCATCGACGACCTGGTTGCGGACCGGGCGATCTACTGAAGGACAGCTGATGACCGAACCCGACCATTCCGACGCCATCGGCCGGACCGAACGGCACGTCGACCCTCTGTCACCCGACCGCGCCGCGGCACTGGCGGCGACGCTCGACCTGGACGACGCGCCCGGTACCGGCGACGCGCTGCCGCCGGGATGGCACTGGCTGTACTTCAACCCCTTCGTGCGGCGCAGGGACGTCGGTGCGGACGGGCATCCCAAACGCGGCGGCTTCCTGCCCGCCGTCACCCTGCCCCGCCGGATGTGGGCAGGCGGGCGGCTGACCTACCACAGCCCCCTGATCATCGGGACAGAGACCCGGAAGCAAAGCGAGATCGTGGACGTCACCTCCAAGTCGGGTCGCGCGGGACAGCTGGTCTTCGTCACCGTGCGGCACCGGCTGAGCCAGTCCGGCACGCTCTGCATCGAAGAAGAGCAGGACATCGTCTACCGAGAGGCCCCTGGCCCCGGTGCGCCAAGGCCGACCCCGCCCGACGCGCCCGAAGGCGCCACCCGCGCGCAGACCGTCACCCCCGACCCCGTGCTGCTGTTCCGCTATTCCGCGCTGACCTCCAACGGCCACCGCATCCACTACGACCGCACCTACGCGCGGGAGGAGGAGGACTATCGCGACCTCGTCGTGCACGGCCCCCTCACCGCGACGCTGTTGCAGGGCTTCGCTGCCGCAGGTGGCCGCCGGCTGACACGCTTCGACTTCCGCGGCGTGGCCCCCCTGTTCTGCGACCGCCCCTTCACGCTGCAGGCGGGGGCGGAGACGGAGGGGACCCTGCCGCTCTGGGCGAAAGGTCCCGAGGGTGAACTGGCCATGCAGGCCACCGCCACCCTCGCCCCCGCCTGACAGACGGCACCGCGCCGCCGGATCGGTTCCGGCGGCACGGCTGTTTCCTGCTGTCGCCTACTGGGGCTCGATCCCCGCGTTCCGGAAGATCTCGCCGTATTCCCTGTAGGTCCGCTCGATCTCCGCCTTCGCGTCGGTGGCGTTCATGTACATGATCGGAATGTCCGCCGCGCCGGTGACCTTGGCGAAGGTCTCGTCCGTCTCGGCCTTGGCGAGCGCGTCGGACAGCCGTTCGATGATTTCCGGCGGGGTGCCCTTCGGCGCCATGATCCCCGCGCGACCGTCCATCGCCAGCGTGTAGCCGTATTCGTCAATCGACTTGGCCTCGGGCCAGGAGGGCTGGCGGAAGGTCGTCAGCACCGCCAGCGTCTTGATGTCGTCGGGATACTTGGCATGCAACCCGCCCGACATCGCCAGCACCGACTGCTTGCCGAGGATGGCGTTGATCATCTCTCCGCCGCCCTTGACCGGAACATAATTGACCTCCAGCCCCTCTTTCTTCGCGATCTCCTGCATGATCATGCGCGCCCCCGGGCTCAGCGTGGCATAGGCGAAACCGGGGTTTTCCTTCGCCCAGGCCACAAAGCCGTCAAGGTCGTCGTATGGCGCGTCCTTCTGGGTGATCAGACCGGCCTGGTAGACGGTGATGAACCCCGCCCATTCGAAATCCTCGGGGGTGAAGGTGATCCGTTTCATCAGGAAGGGATCCTGGTTCACGACCGAATTCGCGTGGAACATGATCGTGTAGCCGTCCGGCGTCGCCTGGGTCAGTTCGCGCGCGGCGACCCCGCCCCCGGCACCGGGCTTGTTGACGACGTTGACCGGCTGGCCCAGTTCGTCCGACAGGACCTTGGCCGCGGCCCGCGCGACAAGGTCGGTCTGGCCGCCGGCGTTGTAACCGACAAGCATGGTGATCGGCTTGTCGGGATAGCCCTGCGCCTGGGCCGCGCCGGCCTGCCCGAAGGCGGCCAGCGCCAGTGCCGCGAGCGCGGCGGTGACTTTGCGTCTGTCTGGATGTTTCACGATATCCTCCCTTTCGTGATGGTGGTTCCGGTGTCGCGGACGGTTCCGACCGCCCCGCCCCCGCTGCGGCCCCGCGCCAGCGCGACAAGAACGACAGCGGTCAGGGCGATGAAGACAAGGGCAATGGGATGCCCGGTCAGGTTGCTCCACCTGTGATCGAGGATCTGCAGCGACTGGCGGAACGACAGTTCGACGCTTGGCCCGATGACAAATCCGATCAGGAAGGTGACGAAGGAGAAATCCAGCTTCTTGGCGAGAATGCCGAGAACGGTGAAGGCCAGCATGATGTAGATGGCAAAGATCGACCCGGTCTCCATCCACGCGCCGATGCAGCAGAGGAACAGCACCACCGGAATGATCAGCCGGACCGGTACCGTGGCGACGCGGGCAAAGATGCGCTGCCCGGTATAGCCGATGAACAGCAGGATCCCGCTGGCGCAGAGCATGGCGGCATAGACCGCGGCGACCAGTTCGGGCTGTTCCTGGAACATGCGCGGGCCGGGGGTCAGCCCGTGCAGCACGAAGGCGGCGATCAGGATCGCGGCGATGACAGAGCCGGGAATGCCAAGCGCGAAGAGCGGCACGAAACTGGCGGGCACAACCGCGTTGTCTGCGCTCTCGGCTGCGGCGACGCCCTCGATCCGGCCGGTGCCGAACTCCTCCGGGCGGTCCGAGGCCCGGCGCGTCGCACCATAGGACAGGAAGGACCCGACACTCGCGCCCAGACCGGGCAGGATCCCGACGACCGACCCGATCAGCGTGCCGCGCAGGATCGGCGCGAAACAGCGCTTCCAGTCGGACCAGAGCACCACGCGGTCCTCCGGCCGGGTGCCGTCGACGATCTGCTCCGTCTCCCGGTCCAGCTGGCGCATGTTGCCCGCCTGCACGATCATCTCGGCCACGGCGAGCATCCCGATGGCGATCGGAACCAGCGGCAACCCGTCGTCGAGGTCGAGCAGGCCGAAGGTCAGCCGCGGGATGAAGGTCTCGGTCTCCAGCCCGACGGTGGCGAAGAACACGCCGAAGGCCCCGGCTATCAGCCCCTTCAGCAGCGACCGCCCCGAAAGCCCGCCGATGAATGTCATGGAAAAGACGAGGATCGCGCACAGCTCCACCGGGCCGATCAGCAGCGCATAGCGGGCCATCGGCGCGGCAAGGCAGATCAGCAGTACCGTCGACAGGAAATCCCCGATGACCGAGGCATAGAGCCCCATCTTCAGCGCCTTCTGCGCCTTGCCCTGCCGCGCCATCGGATAGCCGTCCAGCGCGGTCGGCGCGGATGACGGTTCTCCCGGCGTGTTCAGCAGGATGGCGGACACGGCGCTGCCCGCAGCCGACCCCTTTGCAATGCCGATCAGCAGGGCGATCGCGGCGACCGGCTCAAGATAGAAGGTCAGGGGAATGGCCACCGCCACCCCGGTCGCCTTGCCCAGCCCCGGCAATACGCCAAGCACATAGCCAAGCGTGACCCCGGCGCAGATCCAGGCCAGTGTGTAGACGGTCAGAACGTCGGCAAATCCGTGGATCAGGTCCTGCATGACGCGCTCACAGGATTGCCGTGCCGAGAAGGCGGTAGAACAGCAGATAGGCCCCGCCGATCAGGCACAGCGGCATCAGCACCAGCGCGACCGGCCGGCGCTCTCCCAAGATCAGCAGCGCGCCGACGATCAGCACGACGCTCGCCGCAAGCACACCGACGGTCAGGAACAGCGCCACCGTTACCGCGAACAGCCCCAGAAGCGCGGCTGACGCGATCAGTTCGGACCGTGTGAAAGGCGGCGCGGCATCGGGATCCGGCGCGGCGCGCAGGTTGGACAGCACCAGCAGCAGCGACAGCCCCATGATGAGCGCCATCATCATCTGCGGCACAAGGCGTGGCGACATCATGCCCTCCGGTCCCTCCTCGATCTGGGCCGGGATGATGACCAGAAGCATGGCCGCGCCGAAGACGATCAGAATGACGCCGGACACGATATTGGCGCTACGCATGAGATTCCTCCACCTGGATCGGTTACGGTCCCGCCGTCAGCCGGTCCGCGCTGGCTCCTCTTCCGCGCGGCGGCCCCGATCGAAGCGCAGCGGACCAGATGGCGGGTGATAATAATAGTCGAAAGTATCTTACATCTGATAACCCTGCCTTATCACGGTCAGGGCCGGGCGCCGCGACACGGTCCCAGAGCGTTCCGCCCGCCGCAAGCCATAGCTAAAATTTATAACCCGGCAAGAAGTTCTGAATTTTTTTGATTGCCCTGCCTGCGCTACGCCTCCTGACGAGGAGACAAGGGCAGGGAGGGCCCATCATGACATTTGCCATCAGAAAACTCGCGTATTCCACCTTTGCCGCGGCGGCGCTGTTCGTGCTGCCCGCCACGGCAGACCCTGCGGGAACGTTCCGCTTTGCCGAACAGGCCAAGCTGATCACCATGGATCCGCACAATCACAGCGGCGGCGGCTTTTCCTACCTGCGCCCGGTCTACGAATCCCTGTTCGACCGCAACCCCGACGGCGACATCGTTCCGGTGCTGGCCGACAGCTATCAGGTCGACGGCCGCACGGTGACCATCACCCTCAAGCCCGGCATCACGTTTTCCGACGGCACCGACCTGACGGCGGACCTGGCCGCGCGGAACCTCAACCGTGTGATAGAACTGGGCGTGAACGCCGGCGTGAAGCTGGCCGAGAAAGCCGAGGCAACCGGACCGGACCAGATCACCCTGACCCTGAAGAGCCCCGATCCCTCGATCATCGACGCCCTGTCCGGCACCGCGGGCATGATGGTCAGCGCCGCCGCGCTGGACGACCCGGCGCTGGACCGCAACCCGGTCGGCACGGGACCCTATGTCTACAGCCCCGAAGAGTCCCGCGAAGGCGAACTGCGGGTCTACACCCCCGCCCCCGGCTACCGCGACCCGGAGGCGCAGGGCCTTGCCCGGATCGAGATTTCCGAGATCCCCGACAACACCGCGCGGCTCAACGCGCTGAAGACCGGGCAGGTGGATCTGGCGATCTTCCTGTCTTCCCCGCAGGCCGCGATTGTCGACCGCACGCCGGGGCTCAAGCTGCTGCGCCAGCCTGGCGGCACGACCTATCACCTCTCCGTTCTCGACCGCGAGGGCACGCAGGTGCCCGCCTTCGCCGACCCCCGCGTGCGCATGGCGATGAACTATGCCATCGACCGGGAGGCGTTTTCCAAGGCGGTCGAATTCGGCCTCTCCACCCCGGCCACCCAGCCCTACGCCGAAGGTCTCTGGGCCTACGATCCGGCACTCGAGGGCAGGTATGCCTACGACCTCGACAAGGCGAAGGCCCTGATGCAGGAGGCGGGCTATGCGGAGGGGTTCGAGTTCACCATGCCCTCCATCCCGATCTTCGCCTCCCGGCTCGAGGCGGTGGCGGGGTTCCTCAAGGAAATCAACGTCACGATGAACATCCAGACGGTTGAACCGGGCACCCTGGCGCGGCGCAGCCGGACGACCGACTTCCCCGCGACCAACCTCGTCTGGAACAACGCCATCGATCCGAAATTCGTCACGACCTACTACGTGGCCGAGGACGCGGTGTTCAATCCGTTCAGGATCAAGCCCGACCCGAAGCTGACCGAGCTGAGCGAAGCCGGGCTCGCCATCGCCGACGAAGCCGGCCGCGCGCCGATCTACCGCGAGATGCTCGGTCGCTTGGCGGAGGAGAGCTACATGATCTTCATCACCACGACGCCCATCCTCTTCGGGGCCTCCGACGCGGTGGCGACCAACGAAACGGTGCAGTTCCGGCCCGGAACCGACACGCCGTACTTTGCCGGCATCCGCCTCGGCAACTGACCGGCCCCCGGCGCGAACAGGAAAGAGACCGTCATGCTGAGACTGATCGGACAGCGTCTTCTGGCGATGGTGCCCCTGCTGCTGATCGTCTCGGTCCTGACGTTCTCCTTCACCGCGCTCCTGCCAAGCGACCCGGTCGACCTGATCATCGGCGACCGCGGCTCGGAAGAGCAGTACCAGATGATCCGCGAACGGCTCGGCCTGAACGAGCCGTTCGTGACCCGCTATGTCACCTGGCTGGGACAGGCGGTGCAGGGCGACCTCGGGACCTCGTTCTTCAACTCCGTGCGGGTGACGGACGCGGTGATGCTGCGGATGCCCGCCACCCTGTCGCTGACATTCGCTTCCGTGCTGATCTCGGTGGTCGTCGGACTGGGCGCGGGGGTGGCGGCGGCGCTGCGGCCACGCAGCTGGATCGACCGGCTGGCCACCGTCGGCGCCACCATCGGTCAGGCGGTGCCGAACTTCTGGTTCGGCCTGATCCTCGCTTCGGTCTTCGCCGTGTCGCTGCGCTGGTTCCCCGCCACCGGCTATGTCCGGCTGGCCGAGGATCCGGCGGGCTGGCTGCGCTCCATCACCCTGCCGGCGCTCGCGCTTGGCCTGTCGACCAGCGCGGCCATCGCCCGTCAGGTCCGGTCCGCCATGGTCGGCGTGCTGCAGCAGGACTACATCCGCGCCGCCCGGGCGCAGGGCCTGCCCGCGCGACGGGTGATCTTCCGCCACGCGCTCAAGAACGCGCTGGTGCCCGTCGTAACCGTGCTGTCGTTCCAGATCACCGTGCTGCTCGGCGGCGCGCTGATCGTCGAACAGGTCTTTGCCATCAACGGCATCGGATCGCTTGCCGTGGCCGCCGTCCGCCAGCAGGACATCCCGATGATCCAGGGCATCGTGCTGGTGCTCGTGCTGGTGGTCATGGCGGTGCAACTGGCGACCGATGTGCTCTATGGCCTCATCAACCCGAAGGCCCGTCCGGCATGAAACTTTCCCACGTCCGCCCCTCCACCCTCGCCGTGGTCATCCCCTCGGTCGCGGTGCTTGCGACCCTGCTGATCTGCGCGCTCTTCGCGGAATGGCTGGCGCCCTACGACCCGCTGCAGCAGAACCTGATGGACATGCTGCAGGGTCCCTCCGCCGAACACTGGCTCGGGACCGACGACCTGGGCCGGGACGTGCTGTCGCGGATGATCCACGGCAGCCGCATCGCGGTCATCGCGGCGGCCGAGGCTACCGGGCTGGCGGTGCTGATCGGCGTGCCCGTGGGCCTGTTCATCGGCTACCGCGGCGGATGGTGGGACTGGGTCACCATGCGGCTGGTCGAGGCCATCGTGTCGATCCCCGGCATCATGGTGGCGATCGTCATCATCGCCATTCTCGGCACAGGGCTGCACCGCGCGATGTTCGCGCTTGGCATCCTCTATTCCACCGCCTTCCTGCGCCTCGCCCGCTCCGTCGTGCTGACCGAACGCGAAGAGGTCTACGTCCGCTCCGCCCGCGTCATCGGCGCCTCTCCCTCGCGCATCCTGGTCCGGCACATCTTCCTCAACATCGCGCCGCCGCTGATCGTCCAGGTCACGCTGACCGTCGGTGCGGTGCTGCTGGCCGAGGCGGGGCTGTCCTTCATCGGCATTGGCGTGCAGCCGCCGCAGGCAAGCTGGGGCACCATGCTCAACACCGCCGCCGCCTATATGGAGCTGAACGCCTTCCTCGCCGTGCCGCCCGGACTGGCCATCGTGGCGACGGTGCTCTCGGTCAACCTGCTTGGCGACGTGCTGCGCGACTCCATCGGACGCGGCATCCGCCTGCCCGAGGCCACGCCCGTTCATGTCCCCGCCAGCGCCCCCGCCCGCAGCCGGAGCTCCGAACCGATGACGCCGCGGGCGGACGATGCCCTGCTGGTCGACGGGCTGACGGTCACCGTATCGCCCAAGGGCGGGCAGCCGGTGCCGGTGGTGACCGACATGTCCTTCCGCATCGGTCGGGGCGAAACGCTTGGACTGGTCGGGGAATCCGGGTCGGGCAAAACGGTCACCGGGCTGGCGCTCATGGGGCTGATCGGCGCCGGAGGGCGGATCGCCGGCGGCCGGGTGCTGCTGGACGGGACCGACCTGCTGTCCCTGCCCGCCTCGGGGCTGGAGGCCGCGCGCGGCAGCGACATCGCCATGGTTTTCCAGGACCCGACCACCAGCCTCAACCCCGCCTTTACCGTCGGCAGCCAGATCGCCGAGGTGCTGCGCGTCAAGCAGGGCCTGTCCCGACGCGCCGCCCGCGACCGCACGGTCGAACTGATCGACCGGGTCGGCATTCCCCGCCCCGCCGAACGGGCCGACGCCTATCCGCACGAACTCTCCGGCGGCATGGCGCAGCGGATCGCGATTGCCCGCGCCCTGTCCTGCGGCCCCAAGCTGCTGATCGCGGACGAACCGACCACCGCGCTGGACGTGACCGTGCAGCAGGAGATCCTCGACCTCTTCCGCGATCTGCAGGACGATTTCGGCATGGCCATGCTGTTCGTTACCCACGACCTCGCCGTTGCCGCCGACATCTGCGACCGCATCGCCGTCATGTACTGCGGCGAGATCGTCGAGACCGCGTCCGTCGACCGGCTGTTTTCCCATCCCCGGCACCCCTATACCTCCGGCCTGCTGTCCGCGATGCCGCACGGGGCCAGCGGAACGCCACCCCTTCCGGTCATCCCCGGCACCGTGCCCCCGCCGGGCAGCTGGCCCCCGGGGTGCCGGTTTGCCAGCCGCTGCGCCCATGCCGACGCCGCCTGCGCCGCGCCCGTGCCGCTCACCACGGCTGAGGTCCCCGGCCAGCAGGTGCGCTGCGTGCATGCCGCGGCCCTGACGCTGGAGGCCGCGCAATGACCGACGCCCTGCTCCGGATCGAGGACCTGACCGTCACCTACGGCGGCCGCTCCCTGCTCGGCCTGCGCCGTTCGGGCGTGGATGCGGTGAAGGCCGCCACGCTGACCATCGGCGCGGGCGAAACCCTCGGCCTCGTCGGGGAGTCCGGCTCCGGCAAGTCCTCCATCGCCAACGCCCTGCTTGGACTGGTGCCCGCCAGCGCCGGGCGGATGATGTTCAACAACACCGACCTGGCCGCGCTGCGCGACGGCTATCCGCCCGAGGTCCGGCGGCAGATCCAGGCCGTGTTCCAGGACCCCTATTCCTCTCTCAACCCGTCGATGACCGTCGAACAGATCGTCACCGAGCCGCTGAAGATCCACACCGGTCTCGACCCCGCCGCGCGCCGCGACCGGGCAGAGGACCTGCTGCGGCTCGTCGGCCTGGCCCCGACGCATCTCGGGCGGTATCCCAACGAATTCTCCGGCGGCCAGCGCCAGCGGATCGCCATCGCCGCCGCGCTGGCCCTTCAGCCGAAGCTGATCGTGCTCGACGAACCCGTCAGCGCGCTTGACGTGTCCACCCAGAACCAGATCATCAACCTGCTCTACGAACGGCGCGACGCGACCGGCATGTCCTACCTGCTGATCGCCCACGACCTCGCGCTGGTGCATCACATCTCGGACCGGATCGCCGTCATGTACCTGGGCCATATCGTCGAGGAAGGGCCCGCCGACCGGGTCTACCACGCCCCCGCCCACCCCTATACCCGCGCGCTGCTGGATGCGGTCCCGCTGCTTGATCCCGCGCGGCAGCGGGCGCGCCGGGCCGCCCGGCGCAGCGCCCCCGTCAGCGACCTGCCGCGCGCCGCGACCGGCGGCTGCCCCTACCGCAACCGCTGCCCGCTCGCCATGCCGCGTTGCCGGGCCGAAACCCCGCCCGTCCTGCCGGTGGCCGGCGGCGGCACCGCCCGCTGCTTCCTGGCTGAGTCCGACATCGCCGCACATCCGGCACGCCCCGAAGGAGTCACCGCCCCATGACCATGCCCTGGAGCGCCCGCTGCGACGGCTCCGACCCCGCCGTCACGACAACCCCCCTGCCCGGAGAGGCCGACACCGCCCCGCCGCTGATCCTGCGCCACCCCGCAGACGGCACGGCGCGCGGCATCGTGGTCTTCTGCCACGGTCTCGGCTCCAGCGGCCGCGCCTACGGAGAACTGACGGAGGCCTGGGTCCGCCAGGGCTACGTGGTGATCCACCCGACTTTCGCCGACAGCATATTCGAGGTCGCGAAGACGCATCCCGATCTCGGACTGGATCCGTCCGACGACACCCTTGTCCTGTGGTCCCGCACACGTCCCGCCGCGCGCGAGGCGATGATGCGGATCCTGCACGACCCGGCCTACGGGCTGGATCGCATCCGCATCGTCACGGCGATCCTCGACCGCCTGCCCGACATCCTCGCGACCATCGGCACCGACCCCGCCGGGCTGCCGCTGGCAATCGCGGGCCATTCCTTCGGGGCCTATACCGCGCAGCTCCTCGCCGGGGCCGTGGTGGATCTGCCCGACGGCACCCGCAGTTTCGCGGAGCCGCGCTTCTCGGCCGCCCTCGTGCTCAGCGGACAGGGGCGCGACCAGCAGGGCCTGCGCGAGGGATCGTGGGACGCCATGACCGGCCCCGTGCTGACCGTCACCGGCACCCGCGACGGCGGCGCGAAGGGGCAGGACTGGCACTGGAAGTGCGAACCCTTCGACCTTGCCCCGCCGGGCGGGAAGATGCTGGCGGTGCTGGACGACGCGACCCATTACCTTGGCGGCATGACGCCCGAAGGCTCCGTCGTGCCGCACCAGTTCGACGCGCTCAGGATGGTGACGGCGGCGTTTCTCGACGCGCATCTGGCCAACCGCCCCGGCGCCTGGAACTGGCTCGAACTGATCGAGGACCGGATCGGCGACTGCCCCGTGGTCTTCCGCCGCAAGTAACGCCCGCTACCCGAACTCCGAGGCCACTGCCGCGACCAGCGCCTCCCGGAATGCATTCAGCCCGATCAGCTGCTCCTGCTCCACCAGCGTGAGAAACCCGATCTCGACCGGCGGCAGGTTCAGGAAGGGCGCGTCCAGCGCCACCAGCTGCGTGCCCGCCGCCGGGGTGTTCAGAACCAGCCGGGGGATCACCGCCAGCAGCGGCATCTCCCGCACGATGTTCATCAGGCCGTTCGGATCCGCCGCCACCTCGACCGCGATGCGCGGCTCGGGCAGGCCGTTGTTGCGGAAGGCCGAGGTCAGCCCCATGCGGTTCTTGGAATCCTCCGGCGGCAGGGCCCAGACCGTGTCGCGCAGGTCCTCCGGGGTCAGGTCGCCGCGCCCGGCCAGCGGATGCGACTGCGAACACACGGCGACAAGGTCGGTTTCGTACAGGTGAACGTGGCGCAGGCTGCGCTTCATCTCGCCCGGCACGACCTCCCAGTCGATGCGCCCGACATAGCAGTTGATCTCCCCGTCCCAGAGCGCGCGCGCCATGTCCATTGCCAGCCCGGTCCGCAGGACATAACGCACGCCCGCATCCGCCTCACGCGCGATGCGCAGGGCCGCCGGGATCATGTTGAACATCATGGCCGGATTGGTGCCGACATGCAGCGTCGGCGGCAGGCCCTCGTCCAGTTCCGCCGCAAGCGTGTGGAACGCCGCCAGCCCGGACCGCGCCCGCTGCAGCGCCAGCCGCCCGACCGCCGTCAGCTCCACCCCGCGCACCGATCGGTCGACCAGCACGGCGCCAAGGGCGAACTCCAGATCCTTGACCATCTGCGACACGGCGGGCTGCGTCAGGGAAAGCTGTTCCGCCACCGCGCGCAGCGATCTGTGATCGTTGATAAGCTCCAGCAGGCGCAGGTGACGCAGGCGCAGCCGGTCCAGATGTTGCGGTGAGTGAGTCATAAACCCTGCCTATCACGGTGCAGATTTTTTGAATTTTTTTTATGGATAGCGACCCCGTATGGCAAGAGGGGGTGGAGAGAATTCCGGCCGTTTCACGTCAAGGCAGGAGAACGTGATGAACAGCACTTTCGGCACCGGCCGCGCAGAGGAGGCGCGTCCGGCAGGTCCAGGCACAGCACAGGATACGACCGCAGGCGACGGCGACGGCTTCCGCCCGCTTGCCGGGCTGCGCGTCGTCGATCTCAGCCAGGTTCTGGCCGGTCCCTTCGCGACCTATCAGCTCGCCCTCCTCGGGGCCGAGGTGCTCAAGATCGAAAAGCCGGGGGAAGGCGACTGGACCCGCAACGGCGGGCCGGACATGACGCTTGGCGCGCGGGGCATGGGGCTGAACTTCCTGGCCCACAATGCCGCGAAGAAATCCGTGACGCTCGACCTCAAGGCCCCGGCCGGGCTGGCCGCGCTGCGTCGTCTCATCGCCTCCGCCGACATCTTCGTGGAAAACTTCAAGCCCGGCGTCGCCGACCGCCTCGGCCTCGGGTTCGAGGCGGTGCGGGAGCTGCGGCCCGACATCGTCTACTGCTCTGTCTCCGCCTTCGGGCACGACGGCCCGCTCAGCCCGCGCCCGGCCTATGACCACGTCATACAGGGCATGTGCGGCATCATGCTCACCACCGGCAAGAAGGGCGACGGCCCGACCAAGGTCGGCGCGCCCTATGTCGACTATGCCACCGGCATGAACGCCGCCATGGCGATCATGGCCGGGCTGGCCGAGGTCCGGCGCACCGGCCGTGCGGTCCGGCTCGACGTGGCCATGATGGACACCGCGCTGATGCTCATGGCCTCCCTCGTCACGCAGCACCTCACCGCCGGCTGGCAGCCGTCGCAGAACGGCAACGAGGCATGGAGCCAGAGCCCCTCCTCCGGCGCGTTCCAGACCGCCGACGGGGTGCTCATGCTGGCCGCGAACAACGACCGGCAGTTCCGCCTGCTCTGCGCCGCCACCGGGCGCGACGACATCCTCGCCGACCCGCGCTGGTCCGATCCCGCCACCCGCATGTCCGAAGCCGCCAGCCTGCGGGAGGAACTGGTCGCCCTGTTCATGACCCGCAGCGCGGCGGAATGGGAAACCCTCCTCGACGGCACCGGCGTGCCCGCCGGACGGGTCCGCAGCCTGGACGAGATGGTGGCAGAGGACCAGTTCGCCGCCCGCGACCTGGTGTCCGAGATGTCCCTCGACGGCCACGACGGCCCGGTGCATGTGCCGAACCTGCCGTTCAAGGCCAATGGCGCGAACCTGCACCCCGACACCGCCCCCTCCCTGCTCGGCGCGGATACGGAGGCGGTGCTTGCCGCCGCCGGCCTCGGGCCGGAGGAGATCGCCAGCCTGCGCGCCGCCGGCATCATCTGACAGCGCGCGGCCCCGTCCCGTCCCCGGCCACAGGGGGCGCCCGGACCGCCACAGCAACGGAAACCCGATCCATGAACCAGCAGCCTGACGGGCCTGTCGCCCGCTTCCCCTCCGGTGCCGCCCTCGGCCGGACCGAAGGCGCGCTGAACGTCTGGCGCGGCCTGCCCTACGCCCTGCCCCCCGGCGGCGACCTGCGCTGGCGGCCCCCTGTCCCGGTGCCCGACCGCGCGGACCTGTTCGACGCCACCGCCTTCGGCCTCGCCTGTCCGCAGCCGCTCCGCCGCAGGGGCAGCGTCTACGAATGCCACATCGAGGAGAAGGGCGACGACTGCCTCAACCTCAACATCTGGGCCCCGAAGGACGCCAGCGACCTGCCCGTCTTCGTCTGGATCCACGGCGGCAACCTGCTGCGCGGCGCGGGCAGCGAGGCGCTGACAGACGGCGCGGCCCTGGCCCGGCGCGGACAGGTGGTGGTGACGATCAACTACCGGCTCAACGTGCATGGCTACCTCGCCCATCCCCACCTCTCGGCTGAATCGCCCGACGGCGTCTCGGGCAACTACGGCCTGCTCGACCAGATCGCGGCGCTGCAATGGGTGCAGCGCAACATCGCGGCGGTCGGCGGCGATCCTGATAACGTCACTGTTGCAGGGGAATCCGCCGGGGCGCTCAGCGTCTACTACCTGCTCTGTGCGCCCGCCGCCCGCGGGCTCTTTGCCCGCGCCATCGCCCAGAGCGGGCACATCTGCTCCGCCCAGCACCTGAAGGAAGACCGGCACGGCATGGGCTCCGGGGAAGCCGCGGGCGAAAGGCTGCTCGCCGCGCTCGGCGCCATCTCCATCGACGACCTCAGGCGGCGCGACCCGCAGGAGCTGTCGCTCGCCGCTGACGCCGCCGGGTTCGCCGCGCAGGGGGTGGTCGACGGGCTCATCCTGCCCGACCAGCCGCTCACCCTCTTCCGCACCGGACAGACCGCGCCGGTCCCCCTCCTCGCCGGCTGGAACGCGCGCGAGATCCCGACCCTCGAATTCCTCCGCCCCCCGGTGCCCGCCAGCCCGGCCGAGTACGAACGGATCATCCGCGCCCGCTATGGCGACCTCGCCGACCGGTTCCTCGCCCGCTATCCCGCCGACGACCCGGCGCGCAGCGGCGACGCGGCGGCGGGCGATGCGCTCTTCGGCTGGACCGTGCTGGCCGCCGCCAAGGCACAGGTCGCCAACGGCCGGCCCGCCCATGTCTATTTCTTCGATCACGGCTATCCGGAGGCCGACGCCCGCGACCTGCACGCCTTCCACGCCGCCGAACTGCCCTATGTCTTCGACACCATGCGCCAGTCGCCCCCGGCCTGGCCCAAGGCCCCCGACACCGAAGAAGAGGCCGCGCTGACCCGCATCATCGGCGACTACTGGACCGCCTTCACCCGCGACGGCACCCCGACGGCCGAGGGCGCACCCGACTGGCCGCCCTACGCGGACAGGGGGGCGATCCTGCACATCGCGGACCGGCCGCTGGTCCGCCGCGACCTGTTCCCCGGCATGTACGAGCTGGTGGAAGAGGACTTCGCCCGCCGACGCGCCACCGGCACGACGCCGTGGAACTGGCTGGTCGGCACCGCCGCCCCGCGACCCGCCGGCGCGGACGCACGGACATAGACGCAAGGAGCAGAAAATGACCGATCTGACGGGCCGCGTGGCCCTTGTGACGGGCGCGGGCGGCGGGCTTGGCCGCGACCACGCGCTCCTGCTGGCCCGGCACGGCGCGAAAGTGGCGGTGAACGACCTTGCCCTCGCCCCCGCGCAGGCCGTGGCGGAGGAGATCGCCCAGGCGGGCGGAGAGGCCATCGCGCTGGCCGGATCCGTCGCCGACATGGCGGCGGTCGACACGATGGTGGCCCGCATCACCGACACCTGGGGCCGCATCGACGGGCTGGTGAACAACGCCGGGATCCTGCGCGACAAGTCCTTCGCCAAGATGGACCTCGCCGATTTCCGGCTGGTGATGGACGTGCACGTGATGGGCGCGGTACACTGCTGCAAGGCCGTGTGGCCGATCATGCAGGCTCAGGGGTCCGGCCGTATCGTCATGACGACCTCGTCGTCCGGGCTGTACGGCAACTTCGGGCAATCGAACTACGGGGCGGCCAAGATGGCGCTTGTCGGACTGATGCAGACCCTCGCGCTGGAAGGCGCGCGCTATGACATCCGGGTCAACTGCATCGCGCCGACGGCGGCGACGCAGATGCTCGACGGGCTGCTGCCGCAGCAGGAACTCGACCTCCTGCAACCCGGCTTCGTCAGCCCCGGCGTCGTGGCCCTGCTGGCCGGGGACGCGCCGAACCGCACGATCCTCTGTGCCGGCGCGGGGGCCTTCGCGACCGCCAACATCACCCTGACCGCGGGCGCGGCCATCGGCACCGGGCCGGACACCGCCTCCGCGCTCGCCGCCGCATGGGACAGGGTGACGGACCGCAGCGGCGAAACCGTGCCCGCGTCGGGTGCTGCGCAGGGGGCGCAGGAACTGGCCCATGCCGGATACCGCAGGGAAGGATAACCGCAGGATGCCCGGCCTCAGAACAACGCGCCCCGTCCGCCCCGTTCGCGGCATCGACGATATCCGGGCCATCGAATCCCGCCCCTACGACGAAAACGTCACCGCCCGCACGCTCTATGACCTGCTGCTGGCAACAGCGGAAAGCGTCGGGGACCGCCCTGCCCTCACCGTCCTGCGGTCCCCCGATCCGGACGACGTGGGCACCGCGCTCACCCATGCCGGGCTGCTGGCGCGGGTCACGCAGGCGGCGAACCTGTTCCGCGCGCTCGGGCTCGACCAAGGGTCCGGAGTCGCCGCCTTCCTCACCCCGACCCTGCCCGACCTGCCGCCACTGCTGCTCGGCGCGCAGGTGGCGGGGGTGGCCAGCACGATCAACTACCTGCTCAGCGCCACCGCGATTGCCGATCTGCTGACCGCCGAAGCCGCGACGATCCTGGTGATCCCGGCGCAGCGCCTCGACCCCGACTGCTGGGACAAGGCGCGCGGGCTGCTCTCTGCCGTGCCCTCGCTGCGGCATGTGCTGGTGATCGGCGGCGCGGGCCCCCTGCCCGACCAGCACGCCGCGCTCGACCCCATGCTCGACGCCGCGCGGTCCGATGCGCTCGACTTCCCCGTGACCGCCGGTCGCGATACGGTCTGCGCCCTGTTTCACACCGGGGGCACGACGGGGCGACCCAAGCTGGTGCCGCTGACCCATGGCAACCAGATCCACGCGGCGTTCGGCTTCGGTCAGGTCTTCGGCTATGACGACACCGACACCGTGCTGAACGGCTTCCCCTTCTTCCACGTCGGCGGCACCATGACCGTGGGGCTTTCGGTGCTGGCGGCGGGGGGGCACATGGTGGTGCCCTCGCCCTACGCGCTCCGCCCGCCCGAGGTGATCCGGTCCTACTGGCGGCTGGTCCGCGCCTTCTCCGCCACCGTCGTCAGCGGCGTGCCGACCTCGCTCGCCGCGATGACGACGGCCTTTGAGGACGCCGCCGATGCCGCCTCCGTCCGCATGGCGGTGACCGGCGGGGCGGTGCTGCCCGCCGCCGTCGGCAGCCGGTTCGAACAGACGACCGGCATCCGGGTCTACGAGACCTACGGCATGACCGAAACCGCCGCCGCCATCGCCTTCAACCCGGGTCGCGGCGACCGCCTGCCCGGCAGCGCCGGCCTGCGCGCGCCTTATTCCGAAACCCGCATCGTGCAGGTCTCCGACGCCGCCACGCCCTGCGCCACGGGTGTATCGGGTCTGGTGCAGGTGCGCGGCCCGCAGGTCTTTCCCGGCTATGTCGAACAGGCCCACAACACCGGCGTGCTGCAGGACGGATGGCTCACCACCGGCGATGTCGGGTATCTGCGCGAGGACGGGCGGCTGGTGCTCACCGGGCGCGAAAAGGACCTGATCGTGCGCTCCGGCCACAACATCGACCCCGCCGCGATCGAGGATGTCGCCAACCTTGCCCCCGGGGTCGCGATCAGCGCCGCCGTCGGCATGCCCGACCAGTACGCCGGAGAGGTGCCGGTGCTATTCGTCGTCCCCCGCCCCGGCGCGACCATCGACATCGACGCGCTCTACCGCCACCTCGAGGAGGGGCTGCACGAACCCCCTGCCCGCCCCCGCCGCATCCTCGTGATCGACGCCCTGCCCGTCACCGCCGTCGGCAAGATCTTCAAGCCCGACCTGCGCGACCGGGCAGTGGCCGAGAAGATCCGGCTCGAGGTCCTGCAGCACTGCGGCGACACCGCCCGCGCAGAGGTCACGATCGGCACCGACGACCAGAAGCGCCCCCTCGTCGACATCCGCCTCACCGGCGCGACCCCCGGCACGGCCGCCGCGCTCGCCCGTTCCCTCGACCCGCTGCCGCAGACCTGCCGCATCACCACCGGCTGAGCGGCGTCACATGTGCCGTTCCGGATCCATGCTCTGATGCAGCACCCGGACGACGACCAGCCCCGCCTCCCCCGCGCGGAAGAAGATCACGTGCCGCCCGACAAGGTACTTCCGATAGCGCGGAAACGCCTCCACCGGCAGCCCGCCGCGCGCACCGGAGGCGAGGTTTTCGAAGGCGTCGATGATGTCCCCGGCATAGCTCTCCGCGCGCTCCGGGGACCAGATCCGTGCGGAATAGAGCCAGATCTCCTCAAGATCCCGCTCCGCCGCGGGCGTCAGCAGATAGCGCATCAGCCCTGCTGGCGCATGCGGGCGGCAAAGGCGTCACGGTCGAACGGCACCGCCGCGCCCGACGCCTCCCCCTCCTCCAGCGCCAGGCCAAGCGCACGCACACGGGCCTCCCGCTCTTCCAGCAGGCGCAGCCCGGCGCGCACCACGTCGCTGGCGGAACCGTACCGGCCCGACCGGACCTGCGATTCGATGAAATCGGTGAAATGCTGTCCGACGGACATGGACGTGTTCTTGGCCATGAGGACCTCCTGCCCGGACTCTATACCAATATCCGGTACTTTTCAATATTTAGACCCGGATCCGCCTTGATATGCCATCGGAATTATCCACAAGATGTGGAAAACTCTTGCGCGACTCCCGGCAACGGGACAATAGTCACGGAAAGGCGCAGGAAAACGCCAAGAACCGTGAACACGGACAGAGGGCAGAACACATGGGCACCGGCCATCCGCAGGAAGACCTGAATCAGGTCATCCGTCAACATTCCGAATGGCTGGCCACGCAGCTGCATGCGCAGCGCGAATCCCTGTTCCCCCCCGACGCCGCAAAGGCCATGCGGACCTTCAGTTCCGGCGAGGCCGCGGCGCTGCTCGGCGTGAACGACAGCTACCTGCGCAAGCTGCATCTGGACGGCAAGGGCCCCTCTCCAGAAGTCTCTCCGGGCAATCGCAGACACTATTCCGCGCAGGATATCCAGGACCTCCGCCAGCTGCTGGAAAAGACCGCCCGCCGCCCCGGAGACTACATCCCCGGCCGTCGCGACGGCGACCGGATGCAGATCATCGGCGTGATGAACTTCAAGGGCGGCTCCGGCAAGACGACGACCTCGGCGCATCTGGCCCAGTACCTCGCGCTCGCCGGGTACCGTGTGCTCGCCATCGACCTCGATCCGCAGGCCTCCCTGACCGCGCTGCACGGCGTCCAGCCGGAATTCGACCTCGAGGACGGCGGCACGCTCTACGACGCCATCCGCTACGAGGATCCGGTGCCGATCGCTGAGGTCATCCGCAAGACCTACATCCCCAATCTCGACCTCATCCCCGGCAACCTCGAACTGATGGAGTTCGAACACGAAACCCCCCGCGCCCTCGCCCAGGGCCATGCGGGGCTGTTCTTCTTCCGGGTGAAAGAGGCTCTGAATCAGGTGGATTCGGACTATGACGTGGTGGTCATCGACTGCCCGCCGCAGCTCGGCTTCCTCACCATGTCGGCGCTCTCGGCGGCAACGGGCGTTCTGGTAACCATTCATCCGGAAATGCTTGATGTGATGTCGATGAGCCAGTTCCTCAGGATGACCGCCGACCTGATGGACGTGATTGCCGACAGCGGCGCCGACATGAGCCATGACTGGATGCGCTACCTGCTGACCAGATACGAACCGACCGACGCGCCGCAGAACCGCATCGTGGCCTTCCTGCGCACCATGTACGGCGACAAGGTGCTGAACGCGACGATGCTGAAATCCACGGCGATCTCGGACGCGGGGCTGACGAAACAGACCCTGTACGAGGTCGAACGCAGCGCCTTCACCCGGTCCACCTACGACCGGGCCATCGAAAGCCTGAACGCCGTGAACCACGAAATTGCGGCTCTGATCCAGGGGACCTGGGGCCGCTGACCGGAAGGAGGCACGCATGAGCGATACCAAGAAACGCCGGATGACGATGCTGGACGGCCTCGCCGCCGCCGGAGTGCCCGCCCCGCAGACATCGATGATGACCACCAACCGCGCGCTGCGGTCCGCCCGCGACGCGGTGGACAGTCACCATGTCTGGGACCTCGATCCCGACATGATCGACGACACGCGCATCGGCGACCGGCTCGACCCGACCGATGTGGCCGAACTGCGCGACGCGATCGACGCCAACGGCCAGGCGGTGCCGATCCTCGTCCGGCGCAAACCCGGCGATCCCGACCGCTATCTCCTCGTCTACGGCCGCCGCCGGCTCGAGGCGATCCGCGCCTCCGACAAGGTCAGCAAAGTGCGCGCGCTGGTCGCCAACCTTGACGACGACGCCGCCGTCCGCTCCCAGATTTCCGAGAACATGGCGCGGCGCGACCTCTCCTACATCGAAAAAGCCGTTTTTTCTCAACAGCTTGTTGAAAACGGCTTCGGCAACCAGTCGCAGGTGGCCGAGGTCCTGACAGTCACCAAGTCCTCCGTTTCCATGGCGCTGGCCATTGCCGACGCCATCGGCCCCGACCTTGCCCGCGCCATCGGCCCGGCGCACGGGATCGGCCGCCCCAGATGGGAACTGCTGGCCAACCGCATCGAACAGACCGGCGCCGATCGCGAAAAGCTCGCCGCGATTGCAGAAGATGTGCACACCAGGGCCCAGGTCGCCGACATCCGCGGCGAACCGGCCGCAGAGGACGACACCTCCGTCCGCGCCTTCGAGGCGGTGCTCAGCGCCGTCGGAAAGGCCCCTGCCCCGCGCGACCCCGACACCGACCGCCCGCGCCGCACGCCGCCGCGCACGCTGGTCATTGACGGGCAGAAGGCCGGGACGGTGAAACGGACGACCAAGGGGCTGACAATCAGTCTCGAACAAGGCGAATTCGCCGATTGGATCGAAGCCGAAGCGGCGGATCTGATCGCGGATCTTCACGCACGCTGGACACGGCGCGCGGAAGACTGAGGAAGAGCAGCAACAGAAAAAAAGGAGGCACGAGCCGGCAAAAGAAAAGGTCCCGCAAAGACGGCGCTTCACGAGACCCAGACTTGTTTTTCGCACTCTCAGGTTAGTGGTCAGACACCGTCCCCGCAAGTCATTAGTGATTCGCGGACCGAATTTTTTTGTCCCCGTGACAGCCAGCATGACCTACATCCCACAGGTGCCGTTCCGGCGCCCGACCAACTGTGCCCGGACCATGGCTCCGCGCACTCCGAAACCGCAGGCCGGGACCACCGCGGACAAGTGGCAGGTCCTGCGCGACCTTGTCACCGGACGCGCCGCGCTTGGCCTCTCGGACCGCGACCTCGCGGTGCTTCAGGCATTGCTCAGCTTCCATCCGCCGCAGATGCTCGACGCCGGCAGCGATCTGGTGGTCTTCCCCTCCAACGCATCGATCTGCGACCGGCTGAACGGCATGCCCTGCTCCACCATGCGCCGCCACCTCGCCCGGCTGGTGGACGCCGGTGTCCTCATCCGTCGCGACAGCCCGAACGGCAAACGCTACGCCCGCCGCTACGGCGGCAACCGGGTGGCCTACGGCTTCGACCTCTCCGCCCTCCTCGCCCGTGCCGGTGAATTCGCCATGCTCGCCGATCAGGCCCGCGAAGAGGCGGACCGGATCAGGGCCCTGCGCGAACGCGTCAGCCTCATGCGCCGCGACCTCGCCGCCTATGTCGAGGACGGTCGGCTTCATGCCCCTGACCGCGCCAACTGGGACGCCCTCTCCGACCTCGCGATCCTCACCGCCCGCGCCCTCCGCCGGAAACTGGACCTGCCCGCGCTCGAGAGGATGGAAGAGGCTCTGATTGCCGCGATAGAGCCGATGATCCCCTGCGCCGGCCCGGTCGAAACGGAAGAACTGAGCACCAGTGACGCCCCGATTGAGCAGCACCAACATAAGACAGATATAGACTCTTTTGTTAAGAAAGAGCCCCCCGTCCCGCTTGCGCCGAACTCCGACGGCATCTCCCTCCACGACGTTCTGGACCGATGCAGTGAAATCCAGGTCTACGCACCTGAGCCGATCAGGACCTGGGAAGGGCTGTTCAGAGCTGCCGAAACCATCGCCCCGATGACCGGCATCGCCCTTCCGGTCTGGGAAGAAGCCAAGCTCAGGCTGGGCGTGAGAGAGGCAAGCATTGCCCTTGCCATCATGCTGGAGAGATACCGCGAGGTCCGCTCACCCAGTGCCTACATGCGGGCTTTGGGTCTGAAGGCACTGGCCGGAACCTACCGCCCGGCCCGGATTTCGTACCCATCCGAAAAACACGCGGCGTAAAGTTCACAGCTGTGAACCCGCTCGCAATCTCAGTCCGAAATCGGCCCCGGATGATGACACGCAACCAACCCTCCGCCCGGCTCCTTCGCCAGAGCAGGCGCTTCCGTCCGGCAGATCGCGGTGGCTTTGGGACAGCGGGTATGGAACCGGCACCCCGGCGGCGGATTGATCGGCGACGGCAGATCCCCGGTCAGAACGATGCGTTTCCGGGTGCGCTCCGTCCTCGGATCCGGCCTCGGAATCGCGGAGATCAGGGATTGGGTGTAGGGATGCTGCGGCGCGCTGAACAGGATGTCGACCGGGGCCATCTCCACGATCCGGCCAAGGTACATCACCGCGACCCTGCGGGAGATATGGCGCACAACACCGAGGTCGTGGGCAATGAAGAGATAGGCGCAGCCGACCTCACCCTGCAGTTCCTCCAGCAGGTTCAGCACCCCGGCCTGAATCGATACGTCGAGGGCGGAGACAGGTTCGTCCAGCACGATCAGCTTGGGGTTCAGAGACAGGGCACGGGCGATGCCGATCCGCTGGCGCTGACCACCGGAGAGTTCGTGCGGGTAGCGTTTCGCGGTGTCAGCAGGCAGGCGGACCATGTCGATGAGTCCGGCGATCCGCTTCTTCAGTTCCGTCCGGCCAAGACCGAGGAGGCGCATGCCTTCGGCCAGGATCTGCTCGACGCTCATCCGGGGATGCAGCGAGGCCATGGGGTCCTGAAAGACGATCTGCATGTCCCGGCGCAGCTGGCGGAGGGCCTGCGGGTCGGCGGCGGTCACGTCCCGGCCGCCCAGCATCACCTGTCCGGAGGTGGGTTCGATCAACCTCAGGATGGACCGGCCGAGGGTGGATTTTCCGCAGCCGGACTCACCGACCAGACCGAAGGTTTCGCCGGGGGCGATGTCGAAGGAAATACCGGAGACAGCCTGCACCGACCCGACCTCGCGGCCGAGGAGACCGCCGCGCAGGGGGAAGGACTTGGTCAGGTCCCGGACGCTGAGCACGGGGTCGGTCATGCCGGGTCTCCTTCCAGGAAGCGAGCGACGAGGCCGGCCTGCGGGTCCATCATGGCGCGGCCCGGGACGGTTCGGGCTCCGGCCTGCTGCGCGGCTTTCAGGAAGGGCGTGAGGGCGGGGGTCATGACGACCTCGGCCGCGACCTCTCCGCCGCTATCGGGGAAGGGCAGGGGGTCGCCGTCGCGCATGCCGAGGGAGGTGCCGTTGATGCGGAGGGTGGCCTTGGGGTCGTCGCCGGACCGGACGGTGCAGCCGTTGGCGCCGGGCCAGGCGGAGATGGCCGCGGCTAGGTCGTCGGCCTTGGCGGTGTCGCGGTTGCGGATGGTCAGGCTGGCGGCCCCTGCGCCGGCGATGGCGAATGCGATGGCGCGGGCGACCCCTCCGGCCCCGGCGAGGGCGACACGGTGACCGGCGGGGTCGATGCCCTGCGCCTGCAGACCGGCGAGGAAACCGGCACCGTCGACGTTATGGCCGGTGAGCGTGCCGTCGTCGTTCCGGCGGAGGAAATTGACCGCGCCGGTCAGCCGGGCGGCTTCGGTAAGGTGGTCGAGCAGGGGCACGACGGCGACCTTGTGTGGAATGGTGATGCCGCTGCCCGTCACGTTCGCGGTGCGCCGGATCAGGTCGAGGGTGGCGGAGAGATCGGGGGGGCGCACATGCAGGGGCACCGTCACCAGATCGAGGCCGAGTCGGGTCCAGGCAGTATTCAGAACGGACGTTCCGATTACATGACTGATCGGATCGCCGAGGATGAACATCACGCGGGTTTTTCCGGTGACCAGAAGCGGGGCAGGGGAGAGGCCGGTCATCCGGCTGCCCCCGCCGGGACGAGGGGGAAATGACAGGCGCAGCGCGATCCTCCGGCCGGGCGGAGGTCCGGGTCGTCGGTCCGGCATGGCGCGGCGGCGCGCGGGCAGCGCGGATGGAAGGAGCAGCCGGGCGGCCGTCCAAAGATCGAGGGCGGGGTGCCGTCGATCTGGCGCAGCTGCCCGCCGCCGTCGATGGTCGGAACCGCGCCGATCAGACCGGCGGTATAGGGGTGGGCGGTGTCGTAGAAGATCGCGTCCGTCGGCCCGCGTTCGACGATCCGGCCGCCATACATCACGGCGATGCGGTCGGCGATGCCCGCCACCACGCCGAGGTCGTGGGTGATCATGACCAGCCCGATGCCGAGATCGCGCCGAAGGTCGGCCAGCAGGTCGAGGATCTGCGCCTGCACCGTCACGTCGAGCGCGGTTGTCGGTTCGTCGGCGATCACGAGCTCCGGCCGGTTGGCGAGCGCCATGGCGATCATCGCACGCTGCCGCATCCCGCCGGAGAATTCGTGCGGATACTGGTGCACGCGGCGTTCGGGCTGGGGAATGGCGACCATTTCGAAAAGGTCGACCGCCTCTTTCAGCGCGGCCCTGCGGGAGACGGTGCGGTCGTGCAGGCGGATCGCCTCGGCAATCTGGTCGCCGATGCGGAGCACCGGGTTGAAGGCCGACAGCGGGTCCTGAAAGATGCAGCCGATGGCCTTGCCGCGGATCCGGCGGATGCGGGCGGGGGCCATGCCGATCAGCTCCTCTCCGCGGAACTTCGCGCTGCCGGTGACGCGCGCGCCCTTGGGCAGAAGCTGCAGGAAGGCCATCATGGCGATGGATTTTCCGGAGCCGCTTTCACCGACGATCCCGAGCACTTCGCCCGGATTGACGGAGAGATCGACGCCGCGCAGCGCCTCGGCCCGGACGCCGTCGGCGTTCTGGAATTCGATCCTGAGATCGCGGAGGTCGAGCAGGGGCGCGGTCATCCCGATCTCCGGTCGAAGAGGTCGCGCAGGCCGTCGCCCAGGAAGGATGTCGCCAGCACGACCGACAGGATGGCCATGCCGGGGCCGAAGGCGATCCACCATTCGTAGAACCGCGTCGCCCCTTCGGAGATCATGCTGCCCCATTCCGGCGCGGGCGGGGTCGCGCCAAGGCCGATGAACGACAGGGAGGCGGCGAGCAGGATCACCTGTCCGAAATCCATCGTCGCGTTGATGAGCGTCGGCGTCCAGCAGAGCGGCAGGATATGCACGCGCAGGACCCGCAGGCCGCGGGCGCCGCCGGCCACCGCGGCCTCCACATGTTCGCGTTCGCGGACCTCGAGCACCTGGGCGCGCATGAGGCGGGCGTAGATCGGCCACCAGACGATGACCATGGCGATGGAGGCGTTGGCGAGCCCCGGTCCGAGCATCGCCGCAACCGCCATGGCCAGCAGGATCGGCGGGAAGGCCAGGGTGACGTCGACAAGGCGCATGACGATGGAATCCGTCCAGCCGCCGTAGAAGCCGGAGAGCGCCCCGAGGACCGAGCCGAGCGCCACCGCACAGGCCACCACGACCGTGGCGATCGGGATCGACCAGACCGCGCCGCGCAGGGTGCGGGCGAACACGTCGCGGCCAAGCGCATCGGTGCCGAGCCAGTGGTCGGGGGAGGGGGGCTGGAGCCGCCGTCCGACCATGGCCAGCGGATCGGCAATCGGCCAGAGATGCACGGTCAGCACGGTGATCGCCCAGAACAGCAGGATCAGCGCCCCGATCCGCGCGGTCGGCGGCAGGCGGCGCAGCGTGCGCCAGACCGCTTTGGCCCGGGACAGGCTGGCGCGGGGTGCGGCGGCGGGGGTCCGGGTCACATCCGCCACCTAGTGCACCTTGATCCGGGGGTTGGCCCAGGCATAGGCGATGTCGGTCAGCAGGTTGGCCAGCAGGAAGGCGACGGAGCCGACGATGGTGACCCCGCCGATCGCGGGATAGTCGAGGGAGGCGGCGGCGCGCACGGCGTAAGAGCCGATGCCGGGCCAGGAGAAGATCGCCTCGGTCAGGACGGCGCCGGTGATGAGATAGGCGAAGGTGAAGCCGAGGATCGTCAGCAGCGGGATCATCGCGTTCGGCAGGGCGTGTTTCACCAGCACGGTGCGTTCCGGCGCCCCCTTGGCGCGGGCGGTGCGGGCATAGTCGAGCGAGAGGCCTTCGATCAGGGAGGAGCGGACGAGCCGGGTGATGACCCCCGTCACTGCCCAGCCCAGCACGAACGCGGGCAGCGCGAGGTGCGACAGGGCCTGCAGGAAGAGCGGGATATTCCCGGCGATCAGTGCGTCGACGGTGTAGAAGCCGGTGACGTCGGGCGGCGCGGTCACGCGGGGCGGCAGGCGGCCGGTGCCGGGCACGAAGGAGATGCGGACCGAGAACAGGTAGAGCAGGATCAGCCCGGACCAGAAGATCGGCAGTGACGATCCGATCAGGGCGAAGATGCGGGCGACGCTGTCGAACAGCGTGCCGCGGAAGCGGGCGGAGAGCAGGCCGAGCGCGAGCCCCATGACGGTGCCGATGATCATCGCGGCCACCACCAGTTCCAGCGTGGCGGGCAGGCGTTCGGCAATGTCGGTCGCGACGGGGCGGCGGGTCGAGAAGGAGGTGCCCAGATCGCCCTGCACCAGGTTGCCGAGGTAGATCACGTAGCGGACGGGCAGGGGCTGATCCAGGCCCCACTGTGCCTTGACCGCGTTGACGATGTCCGGGTTCGACATCATCCGTTCGGGAACAAGGGCGGCCAGCGGGTCGCCCTTGGTCATCTGTGACAGCAGGAAAGAGACGCTCGCCACCCCAAGCAGCAGGAAGGGGATCATGATCAGCCGTCTCAGGATATAGGCGAGCATCCGTGGTTATTTCCGCGTGATTTCCGCCAGCGGCAGGTTGCAGCAGGCGGAGTAGCGCACGCCTTCGATGTCGTTGCGGTAGGCCAGCACGAGGTTCGGAGAGACCAGCGGGAGGATGATCGCATCCTTCATCATCTCTTCGCCGAGCGCGGTATAGGCGGCCTCGGACTCCGCGCCGGAGGTGGCGAGGGCCTTGGCGTAGAGATCCGCCTCGGCCGGGTTCACGACCAGCTCGGGCTTGCCGACGGATGCGCGGCCGACCCAGGGGAAGCCTTCGATCATCGCGAAATAGGCGATATACTGGCCCGACCCGTAGTAGTCCGGCGCGTAGTAGATCGCCGTCACAGGCCATTCGCCCGCGCCGAGTTCATCGCGCCAGACCGCCCAGGTCAGCGGCTTGAGTTCGAGTTCGACACCAACCGCGGCGAAGTCCTGCTGGACCTTCTGCATCATGATGTTGAAGTCGACCCCGTA
Organism: Primorskyibacter flagellatus; assembly: GCF_014638275.1. GTDB lineage: Bacteria > Pseudomonadota > Alphaproteobacteria > Rhodobacterales > Rhodobacteraceae > Pseudooceanicola > Pseudooceanicola flagellatus_A. Next base: position 180,683 of record NZ_BMFJ01000004.1, on the reverse strand, counting down.
GATGTTGTCGTTCGGGTAGCCGGCGGTGAGCTTGAGCCCCTCGGCCCCGGCGGCGGCGAGCATTTCCTTCGCCTTTTCCACGTCCTGTTCGCGCGGCGTCAGGCCGGACGTACCGGGGAAGCCGTTCGGGATCGGCGCGGCCTGCTTGGCCCCGTTGCCGCCGACGGTGAAGTCGAGCATCCCGTCGTAGTCGATGGCGAGCGCGAGCGCCTGCCGGACCTCGGGGGTGAGGACCTCTTCCATGCCCTTCGCACCGGGGATGAAGCCGATGTAGACGAAGTTGAAGGACGGCACGATTTCGGTCGTCACGTCACCGGAGCGGATGGATTTGGCCGTGTCAGGGTCGATCTGCATCGCGATGTCGACCTGTCCGGTCTCCAGCGCCTGCGCCTGGCTGACGGCGTCCTGGATCTGGGTCACGACCACCTCGGAGAAGGCGGGTGCGGTGCCCCAGTAGGCGTCGTTCTTCGCCAGCCGCAGCTCTGCCTCCGGCGAGTACGAGGCGAGGGTGAAGGGACCGGAGCCGGCGGAGTTGGCGAGGAACCAGGGTTCGGACTTGTCCGCCTCTGCCGCGTCCTCACCGGCCATGGCGCCGTTGGCTTCGGCCACCTCGGCGTTGATGATGCCGGCATAGGGGGCGGAGACCTTGTTCAGGAATTCGGCATTCGGCGCCTCGACCGTGAACTTCACCGTCTTCGCGTCGACCGCCTCCGCGCCCGTGAGCCCGTCCATCAGGAAGGAGGGCGAGCCCTTGAGGTTCTTGAGCCGTTCGAAGGTCCAGACCACGTCCGAGGCTTCGACTGGGGAGCCGTCGGCAAAGGTCGCGTCCTTGAGCGCGAAGGTGAATTCGGTGAAGTCGTCGTTGACCTCCCAGCTCTCCGCGAGGTTCGGCACCAGCGTCTTGTTGTCCGCGTCGAGCGTCACCAGCGTCTCGTAGACCGCGGTCAGGTAGAACTGGCAGGTGTCGCAGAAGGCGCGGCTCGGGTCGAGAGAATTGACGTCCATGGAGCGCGCGATGACCAGCGTATCGCTGTCCTGGGCGAGGGCGGGCGCCGCGGTGATCGCGGTTCCGGCCAGCAGAAGGGCGGAAAGCCCCTGCTTCAGACTGAAGTGTTTCATGATCGGGTTCCCTGTTGGCGCATGTTGTGACCGTTCAGGCTTCCATGAGGGCCGCCAGGGCGGCCAGGGGTTTCAGGGAAGCACGGCTCTGCTTGATGTCCTCGAAGGCGGCGCCGGTCGCCTCGAGGGTATCCGCGATGTCCGTCCGGGTCATCGCGGCATTCATGAACATGTTGTGATAGGGCGACATGTAGACCCCGCGCTTCATCGCGGCGCGGCAGAAGCCGTAGCCCAGCTTGAAATCGGGGTCTTCCTCGAACAGCACCATGGGGATGGTCGAGGGGCCGGTGTGTTTGAGCGCAAAGCCGAAGTCGGCCGCCTGCTCGACGAGACCCTTGCGGAACTGGTCGCCGATCATGGTGATATGTTCGAGATAGTCGGTTTCGCGGATCAGCCGAAGGGTTTCGATCGCGGCGGCCATGGGCACGGCCGAGAACCAGTAGGACCCGGTGACGAAGATCGACTGCGCCGCCTCGCGGGCGCGGTTGCTGCCCACGATGGCAGAGATCGGCTGCCCGTTGCCCAGCACCTTGCCCCAGCAGGACAGGTCGGGGCGCACGCCGACGGTTTCCCAGGAACAGTCGCGCGCCATCCGGAACCCGGCGCGCACGTCGTCCACGATCAGCAGCGCGTCATTCTCGTCCGCCAGCCTGCGCGCGGTGCGGGCGTATTCCGCATCCGGAAGCCCCTGATCGGCAAAGGTATCGTGACGGAAGGGCGCGGCGAAGATGCCCGCCAGGTCGTCGCCCGCCTGCTTCACCGCGTCGGTCAGCGCCTGCGGGTCGTTGTAGTCGAAATAGATGAAATGGGCGCGGTCCTCGGCCACCACGCCTCCGGGGCGCGGCGTGTTCCAGGGCATGGAGCCGTGATAGGCGTTCTTCGCCAGCAGCACCTTGCGCTTGCCGCGATAGGCCCGCGCCATCATCAGCCCCATCATCGTCGCATCGGCACCGTTCTTGCAGAACATGGCCCAGTCGGCATGGGAGATCATGCCGGTCAGCGCCTCGGCCAGGTCGACGATCAGCGGCGAGGGGCCGGTGGAGGTGTCGATGCGCGCCTGCTGTTCGGCCACCACACGCGCGATGTCGGGATGGCCGTAGCCCAGAAGGTTGGGGCCGTAGCCGCACATGAAGTCGATGTATTCGTTGCCGTCGGCGTCGGTGATCCGGGTGCCCTCGGCGCGGGTGAAGAACTGCGGATAGTCCTCGGGGAGCAGCGCTGTCGACTGGTGACCGTACATGCCGCCGGGAATGACTTCGGCGGCCCGTTCGCGCAGGGCGCGATCCTTCTCATTGCTCCACATCTGAGCGTTTCCCCATTGGTTTTCAGGATCTTAAGGTTGAGGTTAGTGAAGGGAATTTCTGCTGACAACGGTTATTGATACGCAGTTGCTTTCCGGTTCGGGACCTGTTCGTCGCCTGCTGAAATGCGCGCCGGAAGGCGTTTTTCCCGTGTTCTGTCAGGTGTTTGTCGTTTCGCCTCCTTCCGGTGAGGGATCTGGCGGCTGCGTTGTCGGGACATGTCGTTAGTGGTAGAAAATTCGACTAACTCGGGAGGCGCTTCATGTGCCTGTCACATCCTCGGTTTCAGGTCCTCGGGCAGGTAGCAGCGCAGGTAGGCGACAGAGGCGCGCCAGGCCTCGTGCAGGTAGTGATCGGTGATTTCGCGGTGCTCGGCGTAGGAGATCGTCCAGACCCCGTCCATCACCCCGATGGATACCGCGAGCCACTGTTCCAGATCGGTCATCCCCGCGCATTCGTAGCGCTGCCGGAATTCCCCGGCCCGGAGCCGCGCGAGCGAGGAGTTGCCGCGCAGGTCGAGCGTGCGGACCTCTGCGCTGACGCCGGCGCCCATGAACAGCTGCAGCGCTGCGGGATGGGCGTTGAGGTAGTCGCGCCCGCGCCGCTGGCGGATCAGCAGCAGGTCCTGCCAGCGCGGCGGGGAGGGCGTGACGTCGGTGCGGGACAGGGCGGCGAGGTCTTCGTGAAAGCGCCGGGCGAGTTCGACGAAGATCGCGTTCCGGTTCGGGAAGAAGTGGTAGACCGAGGGCAGGGGCACCTCGGCCCGTTCGGCGATGGTCGCGAGGGTGACGTCGCTGTTGGTATGGTCGGCCAGCAGCGTTTCGGTCACGTCGAGCAGATGCGCGAAGCGTTCCTTGCCGCGCGTCCGCTGCGGCCGGCGGGCGTTGGACAGCCGGACCGGACCGGGTGCGGATCGGTCCTTCGCCATCCGCTCAGCCGATGCGGGACAGGAAGTCCCGCGCCACCGACTCCACCCCCGGCGCGTCGAGCTTGTAGGCATCGTAGAGCGCGGCGGGCGGGCCCACCTCGACATAGCGGTCGGGCACGCCGTGGCGCAGGAAGGGCAGGCGGGGCAGGTCGATGAGCACCTCGGCCACGGCGGAGCCGAGCCCGCCGGTGATGTTGTGCTCCTCCACCGTCATGATCGCCCTGGTCTCGCGCGCGGCGGCGGCGACCTCCTCCCGGTCGAGCGGGCTGATCGTGTGCATGTCGATGACGCGGACGGAGGTGCCGGTCTTTTCCAGCGCGGCGGCGGCGTCGAGCGCGGCGCGCACCTCGCTTCCCGTCGCGATCAGGGTGAGGTCGGTGCCCTCGCGCAGGCGGATGGCCTTGCCGATGGTGAGGTCGGGGACGGTGTCGTAGACCACCGGGTCGCGGCCCCGGCCAAGGCGGATGTACATCGCGCCCGGATGGTCGGCAGAGGCGCGCAGCACGGCGCGCAGGTGGTTGGCATCGGTGGCGCAGATGACGGTCAGGTCGGCCATGCAGCGCAGCATCCCGAGGTCTTCGAGCGCGTGGTGCGAGGATCCGTAGAAGCCCATGGACATGCCGGAATGGGTGCCGATCACGCGCACCGGCATCTTCGGATAGGCGCAGTCGGTGCGGATCTGTTCGGCGCCGAGGATCGCGGCAAAGCTCGCGAAGGTGGCGACATAGGGCACCATCCCGCAGGCGGCCATGCCGGCGGCTGCGGTGATCATGTTCTTCTCGGCGATGCCGAAGTCGAAGAAACGGTCGGGATGCACGGCCTTGAAGTCGTTGGTGCGGTTGGCGGAGGCCAGGTCGGCGGTGGCGACGACGATGCGGGGATCGGTCTTCGCCATCTCGGCCAGTTCCTCGCCCAGCACGAAGGCGGGCATGCCGGCCTTGGGGGTGCCGCGGACGGAGCGGGTGTCCTTGAAGACGGTCTTGCCTTCGGTGGTGCCGCGGAAGATCTCGGCCTCGTTCTGCATTTCGGTGGTCATTGCGCGGGCTCCGGTACGTAGGGTTTCAGGCCGGCTTCGAGTTCGGCCATGACGTCGTCGTAATCCTCGCCGACGAGGTTGCCGACATGCCAGTCGAGCGACATCTCCATCCGCTTCACGCCGCGGCCCTTGACCGTGTCGAAGACGATGGCCTGGGGTTTGCCGGTGGTGCCCTGCGGCAGGTTGTCGAAGGCGGTGAGGATCGAGGGCAGGTCATGGCCGTCGACGCGCTGCACGTCCCATCCGAAGCTGGCGAAGCGATCGTGCACGGGTTCGATGGACATGATCTCCTCCGTATGGCCGTCGATGCAGAGGCCGTTGCGGTCGAGCAGGATCACGAGGTGGCCAAGCTGGAAGTGGTTGGCGGCATTCACCGCCTCCCAGATCTGGCCTTCGGAGATTTCGCCGTCGCCGAGCATCACGTAGGTCCGGTAGTCGTGACCGCGGATGCGACCGGCCAGCGCCATGCCAAGCCCGACCGACAGGCCGTGTCCGAGCGAACCGGAGGAGAAATCGAGCCCGCGCACCTTCTTCATGTCCGGATGGTCGCCGTATTTGGAGCCGAGACGGGTGTAGGTGTCCAGTTCCGCCGGGGGGAAGTAGCCGAGGTCGGCGAGCACCGGATACAGGCCGATGGCGGCGTGCCCCTTGGACATGACGAAGCGGTCGCGGTTGTCCCAGTCCGGATTGGCCGGTTCGATGCGCATCTGGGCGTAGTAGAGGGCCGAGAGGATTTCCGCGCAGGAGAAGGTCGAGGAATAGTGCCCGGCCCCCGCGATTCGCGTCAGCCGGACGGTTTCGGTCCGGATGAACTTGGCGCGGTCCTCGAGCACCGCGATGTTGACGTTGGATCGGTTCGGCATCGGCCTCTCGCTTCTGATTGCCACAGACGGCTTGGCTTTCGTGATATATCACAAAGTGGCAATGTGCAACGGATTTGCCCGCAAACCAGCCTTTTTGACCCGCAAAGCGTCAATAACTCTGTCATTCAGCGCAAACATGATATATCAACAAGCCATTCCGGACAGGCGATCCGAGGGAATCGGGCACCCCGCCGGGATCAAGAACGCGAACGAGCCGCAGAGGCCGACACCATTATCAGGGAGTCAGAAGATGAAACTCAGGGTTCTTTCCGCCCTCTTTCCGACCGTCCTCGCCATTTGCGCCGCCCCGGTTCAGGCGCAGTCCACATTCGTTTACGCCGACACCAGCGAACCCAGCACGATCGACCCGGCCAAGGCCAACGCGAACTGGGAATTCACCATCACCCGCAACGTGTTCGACCGGCTGGTCAACTTCGATCTCGACGATCCCGCCGTGCTGGAGCCCGCGCTGGCGACGGAGTGGAGCCAGGACGGCACCACATGGACCTTCAAGCTGCGGGAGGGGGTGACGTTCCATGACGGGACGCCATTCGATTCCGCCGATGTGAAGGCCTCGCTCGACCGGCTGAAGGAACTGGGACGCGGTCAGTCCTACCTCGTCTCGGGTATATCCGAGGTCGCCGCGCCGGATCCGGCCACCGTCGTCATCACGACGGAGGCGCCGAACGTCTACCTTGCCGGCAACCTCGCACGGATCGAGATCGCCTCGGACGAGGACATCGCCAATCATGACGAGGCGTGGTTCGGCGAAAACGCCAACGGCACCGGGCCCTACAAGTTCGTCTCATGGACCCGCGGCACCCAGATCGAGCTGGCGCGCAACACCGAGTGGTGGGGCAGCTTCCCCGAGGGTGTCTTCGACCGCGTACTGGTCCGCGTCGTCGCCGACGGCCAGAACCGGGCGCAGGGGGTCGAGGGCGGCACCTACGACATGGCCAACTTCATTCCGCTGGACGACGCCATGCGCATCGTGGAGCGCGAGGGGTTCCACAAGGTCGAGGGCAACAACCTCTGGGCCTGGCCGGCGATCTACCTGAACGTGAACCTCGCCCCGACCGACAATATCGACTTCCGCTCGGCGCTGGTGAAGGCCTTCGATTACGAGGCGATCAAGGCGTTCAACCAGGGGCTCGGCACCATCCCGCGCGGGCCGGTGCCCGCCTGGTTCCCCGGTTCGCCCGAGGCCGACATGCCCGAAATCAAGACCGACGTTGAGGGCGCGAAGGCGGATCTCGCGGCCTCGGGCCTCGGGGGGGCGACGATGAAATGCGTCATCCCGAACACGGTGACGGAGTTCCGCTTCTCTGCCACCGTGCTGCAGGCCGCCGCGCAGCAGATCGGCGTCACGGTCGAGATCGAGGAGGCGCCGTTCGTCGAGGCGATCACCGCGATCAAGGAGAACCGGTCCAATTGCTTCATCCTCGGCAATGCCAACCTGTCGCCGAACGATGCCACCAAGTTCTTCGCCGCCCATTACCTTGAGGGCGGGTTCTTTAACGCGGGCAAGTTCCGCGACCAGGAGCTCGAGGACCTGATCGCGGCCATGCCGGCAGAGCAGGACGAGGCGAAGCGGGCGGAGATGCTGGCGAAGGCCGCGCAGATCGTCGTCGACAGCCACTACATCATCTGGGCCGCGCGCCCGACCACGGTGGTGGTGGAGCCGGACCGCATCGGCGGCTACCGCATCGACCCGGCGGAATACGTCAACATCCGCTTCTGGGAAATCCACGCGGTCGAATGACAAGGCGATCCGGGCGGCCCTGCGCCGCCCGGATCCGCAGGCGAAGACGGGGCAGGCAGTCATGGCGGGATTTATCGGACGGCGGATACTCTGGGGCGCGCTTGTGCTGCTGCTGGTCGCCGTCATCACATTTTTCCTGAGCCGGGTGGTTCCGGCCGATCCGGCGGCCTTTCTCGCCGGGCAGAACGCCAGCGAGGAGACGGTGGCGCGGATCCGGGCGGAACACGGGCTGGACCAGCCGATGCTGCTGCAGTTCCGGGACTACGCGACCGGGCTGGTGCAGGGCGATCTGGGAGAGTCGATCCGCACCCGGCGGCCGGTCGCGCAGGACATGGCGCAGTTTCTGCCCGCGACGCTGGAACTGCTGCTGGTGAGCTTTGCCGCCTATCTCGTCCTGTCTCTGTCGCTTGCCATTCTGGCCGTGCGTCGGCCGGGCGGGGCGATGGACGGGGCGGTGCGGCTGTTCACCATGCTTGGCACCGGGATCCCGGTGTTCTGGCTGGGCATGGCGCTGCAGTTCGTCTTTTACTACAAGCTTCAGTGGTTTCCCCTCGGGGCGCGCTTCCCGATCCGCGAGATCGCGCCGCCCGAGGTCACCGGCTTCCTGCTGGTCGACTGCCTGATCGCGGGGAACCCCGGGGCCTTCGTGTCGGCGCTGCAATACATCGCCCTTCCGGCGCTGACCGTGGTGCTGAACCTGCTGGCCGTCGGCACGCGGATGTCGCGCGCGGCCCTGCTGGCGGAACGCGAGCGGCTGTACGTCCGCACGGCACGCGGCAAGGGGCTGAGCCCGCGACAGGTGCTCTTCGGGCACATGCTGCGCAATGCGCTGAGCCCGATCCTGACCGTGACGACGATCCAGTTCGGCTACCTGCTGTCCTGGGTGATCCTGGTGGAGGTGATCTTCGACTGGCCGGGCATCGGGCTTTACGCCTTCCAGAGCTTCCAGGTCTTCGACTATTCGCCGGTGATCGCGCTGGCGCTGGTATCGACCTTCGGCTTCGTGGTGCTGAACCTGCTGGCCGATCTGCTGTATCCGGTGATCGACCCGCGGGTCGAGGCGGTGACATCATGAGCGCCCCCGCCGCAACCTTCCGCGCCGCCCGGCGGATCGACTGGCTGGCCATGGCCGCGCTGGTCGTGGTCGCCCTGCTGGCGGTCTTTGCGTTGATGCCGGGGGTGGTCGCGCCCTATGACCCGATCGCGCTGGACGTGGTGAACCGGCTGAAACCGCCGTCGCCCGCGCATCCCTTCGGCACGGACGAGGCGGGGCGGGACATCTTCAGCCGGGTGATCTACGGCACCCGGTATTCCATGGGCGTGGCGCTGGCCATCGTGGCCTTCGCGGCTGTCTTCGGGACGCTGTACGGCGTGGTGTCGGGCATGGCGCCGCGCTGGCTCGACAACCTGATGATGCGCATCGTGGACATGGTCTTCGGCTTCCCGGCGCTGGTGCTGGCGCTGGCCATTTCGGCGGCGATCGGGCGCGGGCTGGACAGCGTGACGCTGGCGCTGTCGCTGATGTGGTGGCCCGGTTTCGCGCGGCTGGTGAGGGGCGAGGTGCTGCGGCTGAAGACCGAACCGCATGTGGAAACCGCGCGGGCGCTCGGCCTCGGGCCGGTGACGATCATGTGGCGGCATATCGTACCCTTCGTGATGTCGGCGGTGAACGTGCGCGCCACGACGGACATCGGCTATGCGCTGGTGGCGGTGACGGCTCTGTCGTTCCTCGGACTCGGCGCGACCTCACCGACGCCGGAATGGGGACTGCTGATCCGCGACTCCCGCCCTTATTTCGGATCGGCGTGGTGGTATCTCGTCTTTCCCGGCGGGATCGTGATGCTGACGGCCACGGCCTGTTCCCTGCTTGGCGATGCGCTGGACGCGCGGAAGGGGGCGTGATGCTGGAGGTCGAAAACCTGACGGTGTCGTTCTCGGGGCGCGACGGGCGGGCGGTGGCGGTGGACGGCATCTCCTTCTCGGTCGCGGCGGGGGAGACCTTTGTCATCATCGGTGAGTCCGGGTCGGGCAAGTCGCTCACCGGCATGGCCATCGCGGGGCTCGCGCCCGAGGGCGCGCGGGTCGGCGGCGCGATCCGGTTCGACGGGCAGGACGTGGTCGGGCTGCCGGACGCAAGGATGCGGCGGGTGCGCGGACGTCAGATCGGCATCGTCTATCAGGACCCGCTTGGCGCGCTGAACCCGGTGCACACGGTCGGAGACCAGATCGCGGAGGCGCTGCGGGTGCACGGGCTGGCGCGGGGCCGGGAGGCGATGGCACGGGCGGTGTCCCTGCTGGAGCGGGTGCGCATCCCCGATCCCGCGCGTGTCGCGCGGTCCTATCCGCACCAGATCAGCGGCGGGATGCGGCAGCGGGCGGTGATCGCCATGGCCGTGGCCTGCAATCCGAAGCTGCTGATCGCGGACGAACCGACAACGGCGCTGGACGTTACGATCAAGGCGCAGGTGCTGGACCTGCTGCGCGACCTGAAGGCAGAGCTGTCGCTGACCACGCTGCTCATCACCCATGACATGGGCGTGGTGGCCGAGGTCGCGGACCGCATCCTTGTGATGTACGCCGGCACCGTGGTCGAGGTGGGGCCCGCCGCCTCGCTGATGGACCGGCCCGCGCATCCCTATACCTCGGTCCTGCTGGCCAGCGCGATGATGGCGGAGGCTCCGCCGCAGACGGCGCTGACCGTGGTACCGGGCGGCACCCCGCCGCTTGGCGCCATGCCCGAGGGCTGCCGGTTCCACCCCCGCTGTCCCCGCGCCACCGCCCGCTGCCGGGCGGAGGTGCCGGTCCTGCGCGGCGTCGGCGGCGGGCAGGCGGCCTGCCATCACCCGCTGGTCGAAACCCCGGAGGATGCGCTGTGAGCCTGTTGTCGCTGAGCGGAGTCGAGAAGCATTTCCGCCGCAATTCCAAGGCCCCGCAGGTGCGCGCCGTCGACGGCATCGACCTTGAGGTCGGCGTCGGCGAGACGGTCGGCATCGTCGGGGAATCCGGCTGCGGCAAGTCCACGCTGGCGCGCATCGCCCTGCGCCTGATCGACCCGACGGCGGGGCGGGTCCGGTTCGACGGGCAGGATGTCACCGAAGACGGGATCCGCGCCATGCAGCCGGTGCGGCGGCGGATGCAGGCGGTGTTTCAGGACCCGCTGGCGTCGCTGAACCAGAGGATGACGATTTCGCAGATCATGTCCGAACCCTTCTCCGCCCATGGCCTGAAGCCCGAGGGCGGGGTCGAGGCGCGCACGCGGGCGCTGCTGGAGAACGTCGGATTGGGTCACATCGACACCGGGCTGAGGCCGCGCCAGTTTTCGGGCGGGCAGCTGCAGCGCATCGCCATCGCGCGTGCGCTTGCGGTGGAACCGGAGCTGATCGTGGCGGATGAACCGACCTCGGCGCTGGACCCGTCGATTCAGGCGCAGATCGTGAACCTCTTCCTCCAGATCCGGCGGGAGAGGGGGGTGGCGATGCTGGTGATCTCGCACGATCTCGACGTGATCGGCCATATCTCGGACCGGATCGTGGTCATGTACCTCGGTCAGATCGTGGAGGAGGCGCGGGCCGCCGACCTGCTGGCCGCGCCGCTGCATCCCTATACGCAGGCGCTGCTGTCCGCGGCCCCGACGCTGAAGGCGCGGCGGGCGCGGAGCTTCCGGCGGCAGATCCTGCAGGGCGATCCGCCCAATCCTGCCGACGCTCCGCCGGGCTGCCGGTTTCATCCGCGCTGTCCGCTGGCCCGCGACCGCTGCCGGAGCGATCCGCCCGCGCTGCGCACCCTGCCGGACGGACGCCGCGTCGCCTGCCATTTCGCCCCCGACGAAACCCTGGCCACGGGGCAGGAGACCGGCCGCAGCCGCCTGGGCCTTGGCGCCGTAGCGCCCGCCCTGAGAGTCGAGCGCCGAGGAGCAAAGTGAAGGAGACAGCATGACACGCGAATTCACAGTCCATGCCGAGGGGCTCGGCTTTCCCGAGGGGCCGGTGGCGCTGCCCGACGGCTCCGTCGCCTTCGTCGACCTGTTGCACGCCAAGGTCCGCGCCTGGAAGGACGGGGAAACGCGCCTGCTGGCGGAGTTGCCCGGCGCGCCGAACGGGATGCGGATCGGGCCGGACGGGGCGCTTTACATCTGCAACAACGGCGGGCTCGCGCCCGAGGGCAAGGGCAGGCTGAAGGTGGCGGACCCGGAGATCGACGGCTGCCTGATGCGGCTGGCGGCGGACGGAACGTGGTCGGTCTTTACCGGGCCGCTGCCGGGGGCCAAGCCGTCGCGCCCGAACGATCTGGTGGTGACGCCCGAGGGGGCGCTGGTCTTCACCGACCCGCAGAACTGGGAGGTGCCGGGCGCGGGCTATCACGGCGGTCAGCTGCTGCTGGCCGGGCCGGATGGCGCGGTGACGGCGCTGCGCAAGATGACCGGTTTTCCGAACGGGCTGCTGTTCCACCCCGACGGGTCGCTGATCGTCGGCCTGTCGAAGGAGCACCGCTTCGTCCGCTTCGACTGGAAGGGCGGTGCGCCGCTGGACGAGGGTGCGGAGTGGCTGCGGCTGGACGACGGCTTTGCCCCGGACGGCATGATCCGCCACGGCGACAGGATCTATTCCGCAGGAAGCCTTGGCGACCGGGTGGCGGTGATTTCTCTGGACGGAGAGCTGATCGAGATGATCGAGACCGGGCCCGGCACCGATCCGACCAACGTCTGCGTGCATGGCGGACGGCTGTGGATCACGCTTGGCTTTGCCGGCCAGCTGGTGTCGACGCCGATATGACCTCGTTTAAGATATATCAGGAGGGCAGGATGTGGCGGGGAGCGTCGTGCGATCTGCCACCGGGCTACGTGTGGGATCTACGCGCGGAGTTTCCGCATTTATCTTGTAATGACATGGCAATGACGCCGCGTTCCGCCTCGCTGCGCCTGCAAAAAACACCATTCCACGCTGCGTTCGCGCTTGACTCCTCCGGGAGAAGTTTCGAGAATATGATATATCAAAACAGTGAAGACCGCAGGATGCCGGTCCCCCGCAGGAGGAAAGCGTCGTGACCGCCACCGACCAGATTGGAAACCGTTCCGCCGACAGCCTGCTGAGGGATCGTGCGGCGCAGGTGATACCGGGCGGCATGTGGGGCCACATGCGCGCCGCCGCCGTGCCCGAGGGCTATCCGCAATTCTTCACCGGCGGCAAGGGCGCGCGGGTGACGGATGCGGACGGGCGGGACTATATCGATTTCATGTGCTCCTGGGGGCCGATCGTGCTGGGCCACCAGCATCCGGCGGTCGAGGAGGCCGCGGCGGCGCGCTGGCGCGGCGGCGACTGCCTGAACGGCCCGACCGATCAGGCGGTGGAACTGGCGGAACTGCTGGTGCGCACCATGCCCTCCGCGGACTGGGCGCTGTTCCAGAAGAACGGCACCGATGCGACCACCGGCTGCGTGACCATCGCGCGGGCCAGGACCGGGCGGCGCCGGATCCTCGTGGCGCGCGGCGCCTATCACGGGGCGGTTCCGTGGTGTTCGCCCTCGCTCGTCGGGGTGACGGCGGAGGACCGGGCGCATCTGGCCTATTACGAATTCAACGACATCGCATCGCTGGAGCAGGCGGTTGCGGACGCGGGAGAGGACCTTGCGGGCGTCATCGTCTCGGCCTTCCGGCACGATCTGGGCCGGGCGCTCGAGATGCCGGACCCGGAGTTCGCCACCGCCGTGCGCGCGCTGTGCGACAGGACCGGCGCGGCGCTGATCCTCGACGATGTGCGCGCCGGGTTCCGGCTGCACCTTGGCGGATCGTGGGAACAATACGGCGTGCGGCCCGACCTGTCGGCCTATTCCAAGGCGATCGCCAACGGGCATCCGCTGTCGGCGATTATCGGGGGCGACGCCTGGCGCGAGGCCGCCGCGACGGTCTTCGTTACCGGGTCCTTCTGGTACACCGCCGCGCCCATGGCCGCCGCGATTGCCACGCTGAACGAACTGCACCGGGTCGACGGGCCTGCGGTCATGCGCGCCTCGGGCGAGCGGCTGCGGGCGGGGCTGGCGGAGCAGGCCGCGCGCCACGGGTTCGAAGTGGTCCAGTCCGGCCCGCCGGCGATGCCGCTGATGCAGTTCGTCGGCGATACCGGCGACAAACTGGGCGAGGCCTTCTGCCAGGAGGCCCTTCGGCGCGGCGTTTACATGCACCACAGGCACAACATGTTCCTCGGAACGGCGCATACGGCCGAAGAGATTGACAGGGCGCTGGATGTGACGGATTCTGCGTTCTCTGCATTGGCGAGGCGCCGGGGATAACGTGACGGACGGGATGATCGACGAAACGGCGGCGGCGGAGGACGATCCGCTTCCGCTGTCCGAGGTTGTCTATGCCCGCCTGCGGCAGTCCCTGATGCGGGCGGAGCTGAAGCCGCATGAACGGCTGAAGGTCCGCGATCTCGCCCGGCAGATGGGAACCTCGGAAACCCCCGTGCGGGAGGCGCTGTTCCAGCTGGCCCACGAGGGCGCCATCGAAATCCGCCCGCGCTACTACATCCGCGTCCGCCGCCTGACTCTGGACGAATACACCGAGATCCGCGACATCCGCATGAGCCTTGAGCCGATGGCGGCAGAGCGCGCGCTGCCGCATATCACCGAGGCCGATATCGACCGTCTGGCGGTGGTGCACGAAACGCTGGTGCATGCCGAGGCGACGGGGGACTGGCCGACCGCGCTGCAGGCGAACTTCGACTTTCACTTCGGGCTGTATTCCCGGTCGGGCATGCCGACCCTGACCGAGGTGCTGGAGGGGCTGTGGATCCGCATCGGCCCGATCCTGAGCGAACTCTACCCCCACGCCCATCCCACCTATGCCGAACGGCACCAGCACCTGAACGTGCTGGACGCCCTGCGCGCCCGCGACCCCTATTCCCTGCGCGAGGCGATCCGGATGGACCTGTTCGAGGGCGGGCGCGCGCTGCGCCAGCACCTCGCCGATCATGCCGCCGCGCAGGCCGCCCTGCAGAAGGGCCGCCGCCGGGGCTGACCCGTCAGATCGCCGGTTTCAGATGCGCCCAGGCGCGGTCCGTTTCGATGGCCGAGGCGATGGTCAGCAGGTCGAGGTCCGAATACCAAGGTCCGATCAGCTGAACCGAGGTCGGCAGCCCGTCCGAAGCGAAACCGGAGGGCAGCGCCAGCGCGGGGTGGCCGGTCAGGTTGAACGGGTAGCAATAGGGCGACATGCCCTGCCGGGTCAGTCCGTTTTCCTCTCCGTCGACGACGACCTGTCCGTTCAGCGCCTCGAAGTCGGCCGGAAGGGCGGTGCGGGTCAGGGTCGGGGAAATCAGCACGTCGTAGCGGTCGAACAGGGTCTGGACATGGCGGAACAGGCGGGTGCGGGCCAGCTGCGCCTTGCGGTAATCGTCGGTGCTGAAGCCGCGCCCGCGTTCGATGAAGCCAAGGAACACGGGGTCCATCCGGTTGCCGAACTTGGCGATATGCGGGGTTCCGGCGACGCAGATGTTCGCCTGGTACATCACCCGGCCTTCGTATTCGATCCAGTCGATCTCTTCCGTCACGTCCTCCACATGGGCGCCGCGTGCGATGAGGGTGTCGAGCACGGCGCGGGTATTGGCGGCGACCTCGGCAGAGAGGCGGCGGTTCTCCATCTTCTCGATATAGCCGATGCGCAGGCCGTGCAGGCTGGCACCCGCGCGGGTGGCGCGCGGGGCGGGGGCGGCGATGGACCAGGGGTCGGTCGGATCGGTGCCGCTGATCGCGGACATCATCAGTGCGGCGTCTTCGACCGTGCGGGACAGGGGACCGGCGGCGGCGTAGTTGAAGAAGGCGTCGACGGCTTCGTTATAGGGCAGCAGGCCGGGGGAGGGTTTGAGTCCGACGGTGCCGCAGGCCGCAGCCGGGATGCGGATCGACCCCGCCCCGTCGGTGCCGAGACCAAGCGGCCCGATCCCCGCCGCCACCGCGCAGGCCGCCCCGCCGGAGGATCCCCCGGCATAGCGCGAGGTGTCCCATGGATTGCGGGTGGTGCCGAAATGCGGTCCGTCGGTCTGGCCCTTGTGGCCGAATTCGGGCGTGTGCGACTTGGCGAAGACAACCGCCCCCGCGGCGCGGAGCCGTGTGACCAGCACGTCGTCCACATCCGGCACGTTGCCCGCGTAGACGGCGGACCCGTATTCGGTCGGGATGCCGGCGGTCTTGAACAGGTCCTTCACATGCACCGGCAGCCCGTGCAGCGGCCCGAGCGGTTCGCCCGCCATGACCGCCTTCTCCGCCGCCTTCGCCTCGTCCCGCGCACGGTCGGCGGCGACATAGGCGAAGGGGTTGAGGCGGTCGGACTCCGCATCCGACCGGGCGAGGATGTGGTCGAGGTATTCGACCGGCGAAAGCTCCTTCCGCGCGATCATCGCGACGGCCTGCGCGGCGGTCAGCCAGGTGAGGTCGGTCATGTCGTCAGACTCCGTCGTAGAGGTGGCAGGCGACCTTGCGGCCCGGGGCGACCTCGCGCAGGGCGGGGGCTTCGGTGCGGCAGCGGTCGAAGGCTTTGGGGCAGCGCGGGCAGAGGGTGCAGCCCGGCGGCCGGTTCAGCAGGCTCGGCACCTCTCCGCGGATCGGGGGCTTGCGGGTGCCGACCTCGGGCCGGGGGATCGCGGCGAGAAGGGCCTGCGTGTACGGGTGCTTCGGGTCGGTGTAGAGCGAGCGTTTGTCCGACAGCTCCACGATCTCTCCGGCGTAGAGAACGGCGATGCGGGTCGAAACGGCCCGGACCACGGCAAGGTCGTGCGCAATGAAGAGGTAGGACAGGCCAAGCCGCTGTTGCAGGTCCATGAGCAGGTTGATGACCTGCGCCTGCATCGACACGTCGAGCGCCGCGACCGCCTCGTCACAGACGATGAAGGCGGGGTCGAGCGCGAGCGCGCGGGCGATCACGATCCGCTGGCGCTGACCGCCCGAGAATTCATGCGGGAAGCGGTCGGCGAAGGCGGCGGAGAGGCCAACCAGTTCCAGCAGTTCCGCGACCCGGTCGGCGCGGTCCTTGCGGGTCCAGCCGCCGCGCACGTCGATCGGTTCCGCGATGATGTCGGAGATGCGCATCCGGGGGTTCATCGCGGCGTGGGGGTCCTGAAAGACGAACTGGAGCTTGTGCCGGACCTTCGCCAGCGCCTGCTTGCCGGAGGGGCCGGTGATGGTCTCTCCGAACAGCTCGATCTCTCCGCGCGTGGCGGGAAGCAGGCCGACCAGCATCCGCCCGATGGTGGATTTGCCCGACCCGCTTTCGCCCACGACACCAAGCGTTTCACCGGGCAGCACGTCGAAGCTGGCGTCGCTGACCGCGTGCAGCGTCTGGCGCTTGCGCCCGCGCCCGCCGACCTGGAAGTCGCGGCTGAGGTTGCGGACGCGGATGATAGGATCGGTTGTGTCGGCCATGTCCTTCATCCTGTCGTCTCCATCGCGGCCAGCCGGACGGGGCAGCGGATCAGGTGGCCGGGTTCCATCGTCGCAAGCGGCGGGGGGGCGGCGGTGCAGGCGGGCTGCACCAGCGGGCAGCGCGGGGCAAAGTTGCAGCCCGGCGGGCGGCGGCCCGGATCGGGGATGCGGCCCGGAATGGCATAGAGCCTTCCCACGTCTTCGTCCGCCGAGGGGATCGCCTTGAGCAGACCTTCGGAATAGGGATGCGCGGGGCGGGCGAACATGGTGAGCGAGGGCGCTTCCTCGACCAGTTCGCCGGCGTACATGACCAGCACCCGTTCCGCGAACTCCGCCACCAGCCCGAGGTCGTGGGATATCAGGATGACGGACATGCCGATCTCCTCCCTCAGGTCGCGGAGCAGGTCGAGGATCTGCGCCTGCACCGTCACGTCGAGCGCGGTGGTCGGTTCGTCCGCGATCAAAAGGCGGGGGCGGCAGGCGATGGCCATGGCGATCATCACCCGCTGGCGCATTCCGCCCGACAGCTGGTGCGGATAGTCGGTGACACGCCGCGCGGCATCGGGAATGCGCACCATGTCGAGCAGGCCGATGGCGGCCTTCTGCGCGGCGGCGGCGTCAAGTTTCTGATGGATGCGCAGGGTTTCCCCGATCTGGTCGCCGATGGTCAGGACGGGGTTCAGCGAATGCATCGGGTCCTGGAAGATCATGGCGATGTCGCGGCCCCGGATCTCGCGCATCCGGCGTTCGGGCAGGGTCAGCAGGTCCTGCCCGTCGAACATGATCCTGCCGCGCATCCGGGTGTTGCGTGCCGCGTGCAGGCGCAGGACTGACAGCGCGGTGACCGACTTCCCCGACCCGCTTTCGCCCACGATGCCGAGGCTGGCGCGCGGGCCGAGCGTGAAGCTGACATCGGTGACCGAGCTGATCCAGCCGCTGTCGACGCGGAAGTCCACCGAGAGGTTTTCGATTTGCAGCATCTCAGGCCTCGATCTTCAGGCGGGGGTCAAGCACGTCGCGCAGCCCGTCGCCGAGGAGGTTCATGCCAAGCGCGGCGAGGGATATGGCGAGGCCGGGGAAGAGCATGATCCACCATGCCTCGACCGAGTAGTCACGCCCCTCCGCGATGATGTTGCCCCAGGACGGGTGCGGCGGCGGCGGGCCGATGCCGAGGAAGGAAAGCGCGGCCTCGGCCAGGATCGCGTAGGCGAAGACGAAGGTGACGGAGACGAGCAGCGGTGCCATGACGTTCGGAAGGATGTGGCGGAAGATGATCCGCCCCGCGCCCGCGCCCGACACCCGGGCGGCGTCGACATAGTCGAGCTCCCGCACCACCAGCGCGGCGGCGCGCACGATCCTTGCCATGCGGGGGACGTAGGCGGAGGCGAGGGCGATGATGACGCTCGACACCTGCGGGCCGAGGGCGGCGTTGATGCCGATGGCCAGCAGGATCGCCGGGAAGGCCAGCAGGGCGTCCATGATCCGCATGATGATCCCGTCCAGCTTCCTGAACCAGGCGGAGGCCATGCCGACCAGTGCTCCGCCCGCCGCCGCCAGCATCGCCGAGGCGAAGCCGATCCAGAGCGAGATGCGCGCGCCGTAGAGGACGCGGGTGAAGATGTCGCGTCCGAAGTTGTCGGCGCCGAAGATGAAATCGGCGGAAGGGGGCGCGAAGCGGTTGCGCAGGGACATGGCGTTCGGCTGGCCGCCCGACAGCAGCGGCGCGGCGACGGCCATGAGCACGATCACCGCCACGATCCCCGCCCCGACCCGGAAGGAGCGGTGCCGCCAGAGGCGGCGCATCAGGATGCGGCGGCGGGCAGAGCGCGGCGGCATGGCGGCGGCGGGCAGGGTCGTGGCGTCAGTCATAGCGGACCCTCGGGTCGACATAGGCATAGATCAGGTCGATCAGGATGTTGATGAAGACGAAGGCAAAGCCGAGCAGCAGCATCGTGCCCTGCACCACCGGGTAGTCGCGGGCCATGATCGCCTGCACCAGAAGCCGCCCGATGCCGGGCAGGGCAAAGATCTGTTCGATCACCACGGACCCGCCGATCAGCAGCGACAGGATGTATCCGGCGACGGTCACGACCTGCATCAGCGTGTTGCGGAAGGCGTGTTTGACGATGATGGTGTTGACCGCCACGCCCTTGGCGCGGGCGGTGCGGATATAGTCCTGGTCCAGCACGTCCAGCATCGCAGACCGGGTCATCCGGGCAAGGTAACCGATCTGGAACAGCGCCAGCACCACGGCGGGCTGGATGAGCGAGGCGAGCCAGCCGGAAAAGCTGTCGTGCAGCGGCACGTAGCCGGCGGAGGGCAGCCAGCCGAGCGTGACGGAGAACAGGATGACCGAGAGGATCGCGATCCAGAAATTCGGCACCGACACCCCGACGAGGGCGAGGATCATCACCGCGCTGTCCACCCAGGTATCCCGCCAGACCGCGGCGATCACGCCGAAGGCGATGCCGAAGGGCAGGGTGATCGCAAAGGCCAGCATGGCGAGCGACAGGGTGACGGGCAGCCGTTCCTTCACCGCGTCCGCCACCGCCTGGTTGAGCATCAGCGAGCGCCCGAAATCGCCCTGCGCCAGATTGACGATCCAGTGCCAGAGCTGAACCGGAACCGGCCGGTCCAGACCGAGGTCGCGGCGGATCTGGTCGATCGACGCCTGGTCCGCCTGGTCGCCCGCGATGATCGTCGCCGGGTCTCCGGGCAGCAGGTGCATCAGCAGGAATGTCAGGACGGCCACCACCAGCATCACGGGAATTGCCTGGGCGATGCGGAAGGCGATCAGTTTCAGCAAGGGCGGCTCCTGCCTGTCTGAGGGTCATCACGGATCGCGCGGGCAACGGGAGGCTGCCCGCGCGACGTCTTCGAAAGGGTCAGCGGTCGAGCCACATTCCCCAAAAGAGGTTGATGTTGAATTCGCGGAAGCCCTTGAGGTCATTGGCGATCGCGCGGTTCGACCCGCGGTCCGACACCTTGATCATGTAGGCGCCGTCCAGCACCTCGGCCTCGATATCCTTCCAGGCGGCAACGCGGTCGGACAGGTCGAGAGAGGCGTAGAACTTGGCGTAGGCGTCATCCAGCACCTTGTTGTTCTCGACGTGCGGGAAGTTGTAGATCATCGTCTGCCACTGCTGCGGCCCGAGGATCGGGTTGGAGCAGAACGATGTGGTGGAGACGTTCCAGCCGCCGTCGCCCGACTGCATGTTCGACGCGTTGGTGGTCCAGTCGGTGATGTCGACCTTCACGTTCATGCCCGCCGCCTTGAGCTGTTCGGCCAGAACGAGGATGGAGTCGCGCATGTAGCTGTAGTTCGTGTTCGACTGCAGCACGATCTCCTCGCCGTTGTAACCGGCGGCCTTCAGCGTCTCGGCCGCCTTGGCCGGGTCGTTCTGGTTGTACCAGCCCGCGTTGTCGTCACCGACGAAGAAGGCGCCGCCGGGATAGACCATGGAGAAGTTCTCGCGCGCGGCCTCGCCGCTGGCGAGGATCAGGTCCTCGACGTTCACCGCTTCGCGGATCGCCTGCCGCACCTGCCGGTTGTCGGTCGGCGCCTGCGAGGAATGCACGATCAGGTACTGCTGGCAGTAGGGGAAGACGGTGACCGGGGTGACCTTGTCGTTCCCCTCAAGCCGCTTGGCCAGGTCGAGCGGCAGGGCGGTGGTGATGTCCGCCTCTCCGGTCTGCATCGCGGCGACGCGGGCGTTGGCCTCGGGCAGGAAGTTGTAGCGGACGGCGTCGACGTAGACCTCCTTCTTGCCGACATAGCCGTCGGGGCCATCGGCGTCGTCGCGCGGGGTATAGTCGGGGTTCTTCTCGATGACGAGGTGGCTGTCCTTGACCCATTCGCCCAGCTTGAAGGGGCCGGTGCCGACCACGTCGATTTCGCGTGCGGGCTTGTTGCGCTGAGAGGCGGGCATGATGGAGAACGGATAGACCGGCGTCTTGAGCTGGTCGATGAAGACGGCGTTGAGGTTGTTCAGTTCGATGACGAAGGTGTAGTCGTCCGGTGTGCGGTATTCCTTCACATCCGCCAGCGTGGCCTTGCCGGGGCTGACCTCGGCATAGCGTTCGAAGGTGGCCTTGACGTCGGCGGAGGTCATCTCCTGCCCGTCGTGGAACTTCACGCCCTTGCGCAGCGGGAAGGTGAAGGTCTTGCCGTCGTCCGAAATCTCGTAGCTTTCCGCCAGCATCGGCTTGGCGTCGTAATTGGCATCCATGGAGATCAGCGGTTCGAACACATGCGCGATCACCTCCAGCTCAACGAGGCTGGCCGCCATCTGGGGGTCAAGCTGGCCGGGGCCGGAGTTGTTGGCGTAAAGGATCGTGCCGCCCATCTTGGGGTCCTGCGCGAAGGCGGGGGCCAGGGGGGCGGTTGTCAGCAGCGCGGCGGAAAGCAGCAGCGCTGCGGTCCGGCCGGGGGTGAAATGTTTCATTGTCGTGTCTCCCGGTTGGTTGGGTGTGTCCGGGCCGTCCGGGATGTCCGGCGGCCTTCTCGTTCATGGCTTGTCCTGTCCCTTCGCGGGTCAGTGCGGATCGAGCCGGAGGCGGGAGACGGCATGCGCCTCGACCGCGTCGGCACTGAAAGGCATGGGCACGAATTCGCCGCGCGCCCAGAGCGGGTTCTGGTCCGAATAATGTGCGCTTCCCGCATCCCCGGAGGACCCGTGGAACACGATCCACCGGCTGTTGTCCCAGTCGGCGAGGTCGAAGACATAGCGCGCGACCGGGCCGTAGATCGACCGCGTGCCGGTGCCGGGAAAGCCGCCGGTGGCCAGTACGCAATCGCCGTCGCCCCCGGTCGGATCCGAGGACGGCGCCGCCGCGCCGGGGGCGTCGGGGAACAGGTGGCCAAGCGGGTGGACGAAGGCCGGGAGATGGGCGGTGCTCCACGGCGCAGGTACGCCGGCCCTGGCGACCGTCGCGACGGCCTCGCGGATGACGTCGGTCCAGTTCTTGCCGCCAAGCAGGGTCGTGTCGTCATGGCGCAGAAGGTTCGGCAGCGTCCACCACAACTGGTTCAGCGCCGGGATCCCGGGTGCGGGAGAGGCGGCGTAATGGGCGGACGCAGCCTCCAGCCCGGACAGGCGGCAGAGGATGCGCGTCATTTCCTGCCGGATCAGGATGTAGATCGTCGGCGCAGTGAGCCCCGGATCCATCCGTCCGTCCCAGGCGGCCAGCACGCGCAGCAGGCTGTCGGCGCCCGGCGGCTGCGCGGCGAGGATGCGCGCGGTGATCTCGCGCGCGGGGGCGCTGTCGGTGTCGCGCAGGAAATCCGCCATGTCACCCGGGGTCAGGCCGGACAGCCGCTCGATCCGCCCGGCCAGCCGCGAGGCGCGGGTGGTGGGGTGGCAGTCGGTGGTGATATAGTCGGGATGATCCTCGGGGACGGGGCGGTTGTTGGCCGTGACGATATAGCCGCACTCGGGATCGAGCTGGCGGGGCATCCGTTCGAAAGGGATGTAGCCGCGCCATTCGTGGTCCCCGGTCCAGCCCGGCACCGGCAGCCAGCCGTTGATCCGGTCGCGGTCGGGTACCACGGCGCGGACCAGCACGCCGATATGGCCGTCGCGGTCGGCGCCGACGAGGTTGTGATCGATCACGCCCCAGCCCTTGCACCGGTCATAGAAGGTATCGAGCGTGGGTGCGGTCAGCATCGGCAGCAGGCAGTCGATGGACCGGTCGGTGTCGAACAGCTGCGACGACTTCAGCGCCAGCGCGGTGCCGGAGCCCGGATCGCCCGCGATAACGGGGCCGTGGCCGGTTTCGGTGACGGTGATCGAGTCGTCCGCCGCGCCACGGACCGCGATGACCTCTTCGCGCCGGGTGGTGGGCTGCCAGCCTCCGGCGGTGCGGACCCTGCCGCCCGCCTCGTCGAACTGTTCGACATAGACGTCGTGCAGGTCGGCAAAGGTGTGGGTGACGCACCATGCGACGTTTTCGGTGTGACAGAAATGCGGGAAGGCCGGCACGCCGGGAACGGAGAAGCCGATGGCGTCGAACTCCGGCCCGGTCAGGTGCAGCTGCGTGTACATGCCCGGAATCTCGTACTGGCGGTGCGGATCGCCCGCGACCAGCGGCATGCCCGAGGCCGTGCGCGCGCCGCCGACGACAAGGTTGTTGGACCCGCC
Organism: Primorskyibacter flagellatus; assembly: GCF_014638275.1. GTDB lineage: Bacteria > Pseudomonadota > Alphaproteobacteria > Rhodobacterales > Rhodobacteraceae > Pseudooceanicola > Pseudooceanicola flagellatus_A. The sequence continues at coordinate 158,123 of NZ_BMFJ01000004.1, read as the reverse complement.
GACGGTGCCGTCCTGCGGGGCCTTGCCCGACAGCGCCTCGATCGCGGGGGCAAGATCGGCCAGCGACGCGGTGAGCCGGTCGCCGGTGCTGCCCTGCGGTACGATATGACGTTCCGGCCCGCCGTCATCGTAGCGCAGCAGCGGCACGGCCTCCGCCCCGATGGTGCCAAGCGCGGCGGCGCGCCAGAGCTTGAACCAGACCGAACCCATGAGGATCCCCCGCTGACGCATGACGGCGACGCTGAACCAGGGCTCCCATCTCATCGGTTTGGCATCCAGCAGGTCGTGCTCCGCCGTGGTGCCGCCCGCGTCAATCCAGGCGTTCACCCCGGCTGCGTAGGCGTCGAGCATCTCCTTCGTCTCGGGCTTCAACGCGTCGTAGTCGCGGCGCGACGCGGCCTCCGCCCCGAGCTGGCGGGCAAGGCGGTCGGCGGGCAGGGCAGAGGGGCCCGCCCATTCCGCGAACCGGCCGACGGCGCGGCGCAGCGCGGCCTCCATCTGCCACATCCGGTCGGAGGCATGCACATAGCCGTTCAGCACGAACACGTCGCGGGTGGAGGCGGCGCGGACATGCGGGATTCCCCAGGCGTCGCGCAGGACCTCTCCGGTCGCGGCAAGACCGGGGAGGGAGAGAGTGGCTGTCGCGGAGGAGGTGGTCTGCGCCGTCATCATCTGTGTCCTTGTCTATGGATATATCATAAACACGGGGAAATCGAACCGCATAGGGCAAAAATTCGGTCAACTACCCGGTTTTGCGATAGAGAGAGAGTGTTTTGCATGAGATTTGGCTGAATCTTTGGCATACTTGATATATTATCTTGCTGAAAAACGCCGGGTTTCGGGGCCAGGGGCCGCCCCGCGGCCGGTTCGGGTCCAAGGGGAGCAGGCAGAATGATCATCGTGACAGGGGGAACCCATGGAATCGGCCGCGCGGCGGCGCTGCTGCTGTGTGCGGCAGGTCATCGCGTCCTGATTGCAGGCCGCGACCGGGAGGAAGGCGCACGGCTTGCGGCGGAGACCGAGGGGCTGAGCTATGTCGCCGCCGATGTTTCGGTCGAGGCGGACTGCCGCGCCATCGTCGACCGGGCGATGGAGCTGGGGCAGGGGAAACTGACAGGGCTGGTGAACAACGCCGGCATGGGGCGGCGGCATGTCTTCGCTGAGACGACGCTGGCGGACTGGGACGAGATGATGCAGGTGAACGCGCGCTCTGTCTTCCTGATGACGCGGCTGGCGCTGGACGGGCTGATCGCGGGGCGGGGGTCGGTGGTCAACATTTCCTCTGTCGCGGGTCGCGCGGGGGAGGAGAACCTTGCGATATACACCGCGTCCAAGGCGGCGCTGATCGGCCTGACGCAGTCGCTGGCGCTTGAGCTGGGGCATCTGGTGCGCTTCAACGCCGTCTGCCCCGGCCAGATCGGCACCCGGATGATGGGGGCGGTTCTGTCCGACGACCAGAAGCGCCGCACGCTGGAACTGCGCATCCCGGCGGGCCGCATAGCGGACCCGGCCGAAGTCGGAGAGGTCATCGCCTGGCTCATCTCGGACGCGTCGAGCTATGTCAACGGCGCGGTGATCCCGGTGGATGGCGGCGAAACTGCCGGCCTGCGGAACCCCCGCAGCCCCGCCTAGGTCGCCGAGGGCTTGCCGTAGCCGTAGGTCCTGTAGGAGTCGTGAACGGTCGCCATGTCCTCATCGCTCAGCAGGACGGGCGTACCGACGGAGCGGGCGAGCTGGTACTGATGTGCCAGCACCTCGAGCTTTTCGGTCAGTCCGAAGGCGCTGCGAAGGCTGGCGCCGATGGCGATCATCCCGTGGTTCGCCATGAGACAGGCGCGGTAGGTGGTGCCCATGGTCTCTGCCACCGCATCGGCGAGGGCATGGGAACCGAAGGGGGCGTAGGGGGCGCAGGGGACTTCGTTGCCGCCGCAGCTGGCCACCATGTAGTGAAACGGCGGGATCGGTTCGCGCAGGCAGGACAGCGCGACGCAATAGGTCGGATGCGCGTGCACGATCGCCTGCGTTTCGGGCCGGGACTTGTAAAGCGCGGCGTGCAGGGCCCATTCGCTCGACGGTTTCCAGTTGCTGCGGAAACTGCCGTCGAAGGCGACCTCGGCAATCTGGTCGGCCTGCATGAGGTCGGGGTCGATCCCCGACGGCGTGATGAGCATGCCCTCGCCGTAGCGCACCGAGATATTCCCCGCCGTCGCGTTCGACAGCTGGCGGGTCACGCAGAGGCGGCTGTAGTCGACCAGTGATTGCCGGAGTTCCGTTTCGGTCATGGTCAGCCTTTCATTTCGTCAAGCGCAGAGAGCAGCACGTCCATTGCGCCAAGCTTGCCGGATTTCAGGAAGAAGGACACCGGGTCCGCGCCCTCGGTCACGCAAAAACCGCCGCCGAGCGCGCCGCGCGCAAAGGGACGGACGCGGCGGATGCCAAGCGCGCCGACCACCGCGCCCGAGGTTTCGCCGCCCGACACGATGAACCGCCGCACCCCCGCACCGTGCAGCGCCGCCGCCAGACCGGAAAGCAGCCGTTCGGCGCGACGCGCGGCGCCAAGACGGCCGTAGCGGGCCTGCGCGGCCTTCACCCCGGTCTCGTCGGACAGGGTGGTGACGGCAAAGGGGCGCTGCCCGACATGGCTGCGCGCCCAGTCCGTCGCGGCGGCGATCTGCGCCTCTTCGGTGTCGTCAGCGGTCAGGTCGATACGCAGGACGGGATGCTGCGCTTCGAAGGCGGCGGTCTGCTGTTCGGCCACGGGACCCACGCTGCCGACCAGTACGGCGGCGGGACCGTCGGCGTGGCGCGGCGGAGCGGCGGTGCCGGTGCGTCCGGCGCCCCGGTCCAGCCCGGCGGCGACGCAAAGCGGATCGCTGACCACCAGCGCGCGGACGCCCCGTGCGAGAAGGGTGCTGATTTCGACGTCGTGATCGTCGGCGCAGTCAAGCAAGACATGGCGATGCCCCTTCGCCACCTCGCCTTCCAGCGCCTGCCGGGCGACGGCTTCGCCCTGCACCAGTTCAAGGTGGCTGACATGGCCGAGGGGCGTGCGGGTCTGTCGCGACAGGAAGCGGACGAGGTTCGGGTCCGGCATCGGCGTCACCGGGTCGAACCGCTTCACGCTCTCGTTCACCAGGACGGACTGGTAGAAGAGGTGCCCCATGGCGACGGTGCAGCGGAATTCGGGGAACCCGGCGGACAGCAGCAGCGGCACCTGATCGTAGCGGTCCGACAGCAGGTCGGCGGCGGGTCCGATGTTGCCCTCCTCGGTCGAATCGAAGCTGGCGCAGGCCTTGTAGGCGATCGTCCCGCAGCCGAGCGCGTCGAGCGCGTCCAGCGCGGCGGTCAGATCGGCCCGCGCCTCTTCCACCGGGATCAGGCGGGTGCGGCTGGCGATCACCACGATCGGCGCGGACAGGGGGCCGGCGGCCATGGCCTCGGCGGGGTCGAAGAAGACCGGGCATTCCAGCCCCGCCTCCTCGAAGTAGCTGGCGATCAGCAGGCCGCCGGTGAAGTCGTCGGAAATGACGCCATAGGACGGTGTCATGATGATGCTGGCTCCCCTCCCCCGGGTCCGCGGCTAGTCCCAGGCACCGCTGAACTTTTCGAGCGCATTGCGGGTGATGGTTTCGGTGAACGGGTCGCGCCGGGTCAGGCCCATGACCCATTCGCAGGACCCGGCGCACAGAACCTCTCCGTTGCCGCGCTTCATGGCGGTCACCATGCCGGAGCCGTACTGATACGCCCGGCGATTGGTGGCGTAGTCGTCCGGTCCCAGTTCGGCCAGCCCGTGCAGGTCGCTGTCGCGGACGTAATACCTGTAGCCCGGTCCTTCGTGTTCGTATTCGAACAGCACCGCCGGGGACATGGCGAGGATCTCGATCCCCTCGGGCACGCCGGGGTCGGCGACGGGGTAGGGCAGGCCGCGTTCGAAGGTGTAGTTCAGGCCGTCGACCTCGTAGCCGAAGATACCGGCCTCCGCGCCGAAGACGTCGGCATAGCGCAGGTCGGTGCCCTCGAAAGCCCAGTGTTCGGGTCTGTACACGGTAAATCCGCGTGACCCGCGCGGGGCAAAGCCGCCCCAGCTTCCGTACATGCCGTGACACCCATTCACCCCGACGGTCGAAGCGCCGGGCCAGTTCACGCCGCCGGATTCCCAGGATGCGGTCAGGGTGTGCTTGCGGTCCGGATCGTCGCGCACCGGGTCTTCGGCCGGGGCCTTGACCTTCCAGCAGACCTGCCGCGCGCCGTCGTTCTCCAGCCGGATCTGCCAGAGGAAGTTGCCGCCGAACCGGGAGAAGTTGCCGCCGCGTTCCACAAAGTCCTCGACCGCCTTGCGCATGTCCCACGACCAGTATTCGTCGTGCCCGACGGTAACCAGGCAGGCGTAGTCGTCCAGTATCTCGGGCCGGTAGTGCAGGTCGGTCTGGGTGATGATGTCAAAGCCGAAGCCCTGGGATTCGGCCCAGACGGCGAAATGCCGGTCGAACTGGGCCCATCCCGCCGCGGCGTAGTACTGCCCGAATCCGTGCGAATAGCCCCATTCCTTGGACGGGTAGCCGGGCAGGTCGTTCATCTCGGGCATGCGGTTCTGCGCGATCCGCGCCGCGCCCTTGGGCAGCCACAGCATCCCGCGCGTCCAGGGGCGGTGCAGCGACAGATGCGGGGAGCCTTCGTTCTTCTCCGGCCCGTAGGTGCCGAAATAGTGGTTCGCGCCGCCCCAGTCGTTGTAGGAGGTCCAGGTTCCAGTCGCGAGCATGAAGAGGATCTTTCCCTGCCGCGTCTCCTTCGTCGGGCGGACGACGACGAAATGGTGCTGCACGAAGCGTTCGCCGGACTTGCGCAGGCAGGTGGACACGACGCGGTAGAAGCCGGGGCGCTGGTCCTTCGGGATGGTCCAGCTGTGCACCACGGGCCAGTCGCAGCCATCGACATAGGCGGTGGCAGAGGTGGGATAGAACGCGCCGGGCAGGTCGAAGGCCTCATGCGCCATCTCGGGCCTGTGGCCGTCGCGGTAGATCTGGATCGACCATGTGTCGGCATTGCAGGAGCCGTGGAATTCCACCGTCTCGCCCGGGTCGTAGGACATGCGTGGCGTATAGACGTAGACCTCCGCCAGTTCCGGATCCTCGCGCGGGGCATGGTAACGGTAGTCGGCGAGGAAATGTTCGTCGGGATGCCCCTTGCGCACGGCCCAGGGCCGGATCGCGTGGGGCCCGTTTTCGGGAAAGCGGAAGGAGGATCGGGGCATCTGCTGTCCTTTCTGGGCGGGTGCTGCCTGTGGGCGGGCCGCCGTGGCGGTCTCCGAGTCGTCCCGAGGCCGGTATCATGATATAACAGAAATCGCAGTTTCATCGGGCACGTCAAGATGATCTGGTTTATACTTGAAGAAATTTCAGACAGTGCCGTGATCGGCCCGGGCGCGTGGTTCGGTCAATCTGGATCCTTATTTTACAATCGATGAGAAGCAAGGACTGCGCGGTTCCGTGCTGCGCATCTTGAGTGGCCTTCGCCCGATATGACGGCATTCAGGCAGATTTGTCCGGTGAAATATCAAAAATTCTTGCCCGATTTGGTATATCATATACGGTCAACGGAAAGTGAGTCCCGAAAAACGGAACGGAGGACGGATGACCGGCAGTCGCGGCGCAGAGATCTCGATCAGGGGGCTGGAGAAATCCTTTGGCCTGCTCAAGGCCGTCGACAACGTGTCGATCGACATCCCGAGCGGTGAGTTCCTTGCCCTGCTCGGACCGTCCGGATCCGGCAAGTCGACCGTGCTGATGATGCTTGCCGGATTCGAGGTGCCGACCGGCGGCGCCGTCCTGATCGACGGTACCGACTGTACCCGCCTGCCGCCGCAGAAGCGGAACATCGGGATGGTGTTCCAGCATTATTCCCTGTTCCCGCACATGACCGTGGCCGACAACGTGGCCTTCCCGCTGAAGATGCGCGGCATGGGTCGGGCCGAGCGCCGCCGCCGGGCAGGGGAGGCGCTGGAGGTCGTTCGGCTTGGCGGCTACGGCGACCGGATGCCATCGCAGCTGTCCGGCGGACAGCGCCAGCGGGTCGCCCTGGCCCGCGCCATCGTCTATGAGCCGCGCCTGTTGCTGATGGACGAACCGCTCTCCGCGCTGGACAAGAACCTGCGCGAGGAGATGCAGCTTGAAATCAAGCGGCTGCATTCCGAACTGGGCATCACCGTCGTCTTCGTTACCCACGACCAGGGTGAGGCGCTGACCATGGCGGACCGCATCGCGATCCTGCGCGGCGGACGGATTCAACAGATGTCGCCGGCGCGCGAACTGTATGAACGGCCCGCCAACCTGTTCGCCGCCGGGTTCATCGGCGAGATGAACATGATCCCCGCCGCCTGGGACGGCAGCGCCATGATGCTGTGCCAGTCGGACCGCGTCACCCCGCCTCCCGGTGCCTTCGTGACGACCCCCGCCAATGGCCGCGCCACCCTGGCGATCCGGCCGGAGCGGGTGCAGGTCGGCGCGGCGGAGGCGCCGGGGTCGGTTGGCGCGACGCTGGCAGAGGTCGTCTATGCCGGGGCGGGAACGCTGGTCATCGCGCGGCTGGACGACGGGACGGAACTGCGCGCCCGGGTTCCCTCGGCCGGGCTGCCGCGGCTCTCGCCCGGAGAGCGCATCGGCCTGACCCTGCCACCCGACGCCCTGCTGGTCTACGCGGAGGAGTCCGCCGCATGACCCGGCCCGGCTTCTTCCAGCCGAACGGGCGGCAGCTGTCCTCGGCGGGAATCCTGCTGCTGATGGCCCCGTTCTTCATGCTGATCGGGTTCGCCTTTCTCTACCCGCTGCTCAGCCTGCTGTCCCTGTCGGTGACCGAACCGGAGCCGGGCCTGTCGAACTACGTCCGAATCCTCGACAATCCGCTGTATTTCAAGGTGCTGCTCCGCACGCTCTGGATCGCCGTTCTGGTGTCGGTGCTGGCACTGCTGATGGCCTTTCCGGTGGCCATGGCGATGGTCAGCTCCTCCGGTCCGATGGCCGTATTCATCACCGCCTTCGTGCTGCTGCCCTTCTGGTCATCAGTCCTTGTCCGCACGGCGGCCTGGGCGGTTCTGCTGCAGCGGAACGGCATCGTGAACGACCTGTTGCAGGTGGTCGGCATCACCTCCGAACCGATCCGGCTGCTGTATACGCAGGGGGCGGTGGTGGTCGCGATGACCCATGTGCTGCTGCCCTTCATGGTACTGCCGATCTACGGAGCCCTGCGCAACATCCCGTCCGATTACGACCGCGCCGCCGCGATCTGCGGGGCCGGTCCGCTGCGCCGGTTTGCCGAGGTGACGGTGCCGCTGGCCCTGCCCGGAGTGCTGGGCGGCGTGATCCTCGTCTTCCTGACCGCGCTTGGCTATTTCATCACGCCCGCGCTGCTCGGGTCGCCCAAGGAGATGATGATCGCGACGCTGATCTCGCAGCAGCTGCGGGAATTCCTCGACTGGCCCTTCGCGGCCGCACTGGTCGGGGTGCTGACGCTCTTCGTCACCGCGATCACGCTGGTCTTCAGCAAGGTCTTCCGTTTCGACCGGATGCTCGGAGGTCAGCTGTGAACCCGCGTGCAATCCTCCTGAACGCCTATGTCTACGCGGTGCTGATCTTCATCCTCGCGCCGATCGTGGTGATCCTGCCGATGGCCTTCAGCGAACCCGATTACCTGACCTTCCCGCCCGAGGGCTTCACCTTCGGCTGGTTCGGAGAATTCTTCGGCAATTCCCGCTGGATGAAGGCCACCGGCTTTTCGCTGAAGATCGCGCTTCTGACCGCCGTAACCACCTCGGTTGTCGGCACCATGGCGACCTATGCGCTGATGCGCGGGGCGGGGCGGCTCGGCACGCTGTTTCAGGGCATGCTGATCGCGCCGATCGTGGTGCCGCATATCGCGCTGGCCGTGGCGCTCTACCTGTTTTTCAAGCAGACCGGGCTGTCGAGCACCGTCTTCGGCTATGTGCTGGCGCATTCTGTCATCGCCATGCCCTTCGTTGTCTTCACCGTGGCCGCGGCGCTGAGTTCGGTCGATCCGACGCTGGAGGATGCGGCGATGAGCTGCGGCGCCTCGCGCTTCGACGCCTTCCGGCTGGTGACGCTTCCGCTGGTGCTGCCGAACGTGCTGTCGGGGGGACTGTTCGCCTTCATCCTGTCTTTCGACGAACCGGTGATCTCTTTCTTCCTCGCCGGAATCCGGGACAAGACGCTGCCCCGGATGATGTTCGACGACATCGAACAGAACCTGACGCCGATCATCCCCGCCATCGCCGTCCTGCTCACCGGCATCTCTGTTTTCGTGCTTCTCGCCGCAGCCCTGTTACGACACGCGGCAGCCTCGCGGACCGCATCGTCCCCGGACGGGTGATCCGCAATCCACCACCAAAACCAAGAAAACAGCAACATGGAGACCAGGATGAAACAGACCAGAAAACTGACCGGGATTGCCCTGGCCCTGACGGTTGCGACCGTGGGTCAGGCCGTGCGCGCGGACGAGATCGTCATCGCCACCACCGGCGGGCTGATGCGCAACATGATGGAAGAGTACTTCTACCTTCCCTTCGCCGAGGCCAGCGGGACCGAGGTCATCCCATTCGACATCGAGGTGCCCGACCAGTGGGCGCGGGCCGAGGGCATGGCGCGGACAGGGGACGTGGAATTCGACATCGTCACCGCCACCGGCCCCGACCTTGTTGGGAAGGCCGAGATCCTTGAAACCATTCCCTGCGACGACCTCGCCAACGTCAAGGAATACGCCCTGCCGGGGGCCTGCCAGCCCAAGGGCATCGCCCGGACCACCGGCGGCATGGTGATGACCTACAACACCGACACCTTCGCCGGGAACGAACCCAGGACATGGGCCGATTTCTGGGACACCGAGAAATTCCCCGGACCGCGCGGCCTGCCCGACACCGGTGACCGCGACTGGTGGCTGCCGACCGTGGCGCTGCTGGCCGACGGGGTGGCGAAGGAGGATCTCTATCCGCTCGACCTCGACCGGGCCTATGCGAAGCTGGACGAGATCAAGCCGCATATCGCGGTCTGGTGGAAGACCGGCAACCAGGTGCAGCAGATCATGCGCGACAACGAAGTCGCCATCACGATGAGCTATTCCGGACGCGCCCTGAAGGTGATCCAGGACGGATCGCCCTTTGCCATGGCCTGGGACGGCGCGATCCGGGATACCGGCTATCTCGCAGTGCTGAAGAATTCGCCCAACACCGAAGGCGCGATGAAGTTCATCGACTTCTTCTACGGTTCCGCCGAGGGGCATCCGGGCTTCATCCAGGCGGTCGGCTATGCCACCTCCTCGACCATCGGGCTCAGCCAGTTGCCGGAAGAGGAACAGAAGCTCTACGCCACCTATCCGGCGAACTACGAACTGCTGGTCGATCCGGATTTCGAATGGATCGGCGCGCATCGTGACGAACTGCGCGAGCGCTGGACCAACTGGCTGCTGCAGTAATCCCATCCCTTCGGGCAGGGCGGTCCCCGGGTCGCCCTGCCTGTCCTTCACAGCCGAGACAGGTATCGACCCAGTGACCACCAAAGACGCCAGCACCGACCTCGCGGCCCCGGGCCGGACGATGCGCCGGCGCGGCGTGGAACGCTACAACCTGCTGCTGGATTCCACGGAACGGCTTCTGTCGCGCGATGAGGACGAAGACATCAGCCTCGCCCAGATTGCAGAGGCCGCGGGGGTGTCGCTGGCCTCCGTGTACTACTTCTTTCCGAACCGGAACGCCGTTTACGTCGCGCTCGCGCGGCGCTTCAACGAAGAGATATACCAGCGGTCGATCATCCCGCCGACCGACCCCGAACCCCAGTCCTGGCAGGAGCTGCTGGCGATCAAGCACACCGCCGCCGCCGCCTTTCAGAACAGCCGCCCCGCCGCGCTGCGCCTGTTCCTCGGGGCCGGGGTTTCGGTCGCCGTACGCAATGCCGACTTCGCCGGAAACGCCCGTATCGCGCAAAGCCGCGCGCGGATGCTTGAGGCCTTTTTCGACATCCAGCCACTGCCGATGCTGCCGCACTGGCTGGAGATTTCCGCCGCCGCGATGGACGGGATCTGGGCCCTGTCCTACGGCGCACACGGCCGTATCACCGAGGAATACAGGGAAGAGGGCACCGCCTGCGCCGTCACCTACCTCCGCCGTTTTCTGCCGGAGTTCCTGCCGAGAAAGCCGCTGGAACAGGCCGCGCTCGACCGGATCGAGGTCGCACCGCTGAACCCCTCGGCTCAGGACGACTGGGGCGGACCGGACGCACCGGACGCCCGTTAATCAAGGTTATGTAAACAATTGGCGCAAAGCCGGACGGAACCTGACCGTGGCGGCGGATTTCCCGCTTACCAAGGCCCGTGCCCCCGATGTATGCAGAAACGATGGAAGACCTGCGTTTCAATACGGACGGACAGGCCGGCGATACCGTCGGAGAGATTGCTTATCGGCGGATAAGGTCGCATGTGGTCAACGGGCGGCTCCGGCCCGGCGAGAAGCTCAAGCTGGACCGGATGAAAGAGACATACGGCGCCAGCGTCACCACCCTGCGCGAAATCCTCAACCGGCTTGCGGTGGAGGAACTGGTCAGCGCCGAAGGCCAGCGCGGTTTCCGCGTCAGCGAGGTCAGCGCCGGCGAGCTGCGCGAACTCGGCGCGCTGCGGGCCCTGCTTGAGGCGCATGCGCTCCGGGCGTCGATCGAACGGGGCGATCTGGAATGGGAGGCCTCCGTCGTCGCCGCGCATTACAAGCTGTCGGTGGTGGAGCGCGAGCTGATGGCCCGGCGGCCCGGCGGGGTGGATCGTTGGGTGTCCTGCGACTGGGGCTTTCACAACGCCACGATTGCCGCCTGCGGCCAGCCGGTGCTGCTCAGGACCTACGCCTCGATCTTCGACCGCTTTGCCCGCTATCACATGCTGGCGCTGGATTTCCGGGGTCAGGGTGTGGTGGACGATCATGTCCGCCTGCGCGACCTGGTAATCGGGCGGGACGCGGACGGGGCCATCGCCCTGCTGACCCGGCATATCGAAAGCGGCGTTCAGCATGTCCTCGGCACCGGCCAGTTCGACTGAGACCCGTTGCGGGCGCCGTGGATAACCTTGCCCTCGGGCGCGCGCTTCAATATTGTCTACAATCAACACAACGCTCCGCGCACGCCCGGTGACCGGGTGGCCGGGGGAACAGGCGGGCGACATGGCCAAGATCGAAGCGAAATCTCTGGTGGATGCGGTGACCGAACGGCTGGAGGCCGCGATCATCGGGGGTGAGCTGGCACCGGGCGAACGGCTGCGCGAACAGGTTCTGGCGGCGGAATACGGCATCAGCCGCGGCCCCCTGCGCGAGGCGATCCGGCGGCTGGAAGGGCGGCGGCTGCTGGAGCGGCGGGCGAATATCGGGGTGAGCGTCGTCGAACTCTCCCCCGGTCGCCTGTCGGAACTGCTGAACGTCCGCGAAGCGCTTGAGGGCATGGCCTGCCGTCTTGCCGCGGGATGCATACCGCCCTCCGAGATCGCGGAGCTGCGGGCCATGCTGACTGACCACGCCGCGCATCAGGAGGTCGTCTCGGGCGAGGGCTACTACCAGCAGAGCGGCGATTTCGATTTCCATTTCCGCATCGCCAAGGCGTCGCGCAACGATTATCTGATCTCGATGATCTCGGGCGATCTTTACGACCTGCTGCGCCTGTACCGCTACAAGTCCTCGACCATGTCCGGCCGTGCGGCGGCGGCGCTTGCGGAACATCATGCGATCCTCGATGCGCTGGACGCCGGGGATCCGGACGCCGCGGAAGCGGCCATGCGCACCCATATCCGCAACGCCCGCATCCACGCTCAGCTGGCCATGGAGCGGGCGGAGCGGGAGGCGGCGGCGGGCTGATCGCCCCTATTCGCCGCCGAGCACGGAGACCAGATCCGCCACCGGGGCCGAGGCCAGCCCAAGCACGCGGTCACGGATCGTCATCGCGCGGTCGTCGGATATGGCGAGGCCCGTGTTCTGAAGAAATTTCTCGGTCGTCTCCTCCAGGGTCATGCGGCGTGTCCCCGCCCCGCTGTTCACGGGGACATGCGTCCCGAGCTGGCGGCCATCCTCAAGCGTGACCCGCACGCCGCCGGAGAAATACTCAGGAAACAGCGACTTTGGATCCGCGTGACATGTGCAGCGCCGGGCAAGGGCCTGCACGGTTTCATCCGCGATGGCCGCATCTGTCAGGTCGGGCAGGCCGAACCGCCCCCTGAGCAGGGTGGCGGCGACCACGAAGGGGGCGCTGAACTTGGCCTCGTATTCGTTGCGGGCGTTGCGCTTGTGGTCGATCGGTTCGGCCACGATCTTGAGCGTGTCCTGCGGCAGGGCAATGTCGACCGACCGGATCGCGGCGCCGCCGATCTGCGGGTGCAGCTCCAGCGCCGCATCGGCGGCGCCGTGGATGAAATGGCAGACGGGATAGGGCTTGAGCGCGGTATCTTCCATCATCCACCGCTCTCCCAGTCCTTCGGTCAGAAAGCGGATGTCGACGTCTTTCGCATGGCTGTGCAGATGCGTGTCGAATAGGCCGAACCGCCCCTCGAGCGCGCGGGTCGGGCCGACGAAACCGTGACGCGCGAGGGTCGCGGCGGTGATCCCCCCGGCGGCGGCCCAGCCCGGATGCAGCCGCTTGGTCCAGGCGCCTTCCTCGAGAAACACCTGCACGCCCGAGGCGGTACTGGCCGCGATGCCAAGCGCGCTGACCAGCGCCTCTGCCGGGGCGTGCATAAGGCGTCCTGCGGCAAGCGCGGAACTGAAATGCGCGAGGACCCCGGTCGCATGGAAACCGGTGTGGTGAAACCCGCCCTTCACGGCCGCGCCGAGTCGGATGCAGGTTTCCATCCCGATGCAGAAGGCGGTGAGCGCGTCCCTGCCCGACAGGCCGCGATCTTCTGCCACGGCGAGAACGGCGGGAAGTACGGCGGCGGTCGGATGCACGATGGCCTGAAGGTGCGTGTCGTCGTAATCCAGCCCGTGAATCAGCACCCCGTTCGCCATGGCCGCATCGCGCGGCGCGGCACGGAAGGTCTGGCCGATCACCCGGCACCCCGTCCCGCCACTGAGCTCCCTCACCGCCGCGAGGGTCGGTCCGGCAAAGGGAAAGGTGGTCGAGGCAAGCGCCAGTCCCAGTCCGTCGAGGATGTGGACCAGGGCGCGGTCCAGCACCGGCGTCGGGATATCCTCGAAACGGAGGCGGCTGGCGAAATCGGCCAGCGCCTGTGAGGGGGCGGTGGAGGCGTCGGTCATGTGTACGGTCATTTTCTAGCCCTGCGCCCGCCGCCAGTCGATCAGCCGGGCGATCCCGTCCTCGATGCTGACCTCGGGTTTCCAGCCGATCATCCGCCCGATCTTCCCGATCGAGAAATCAAGCTGGCTGGAGGTCGTCACGCGCACCGCGCCCGCCTTGTCGCCATACTCCGGCGTCACGTCGGATCCGACGATGCCCGCGATGATTTCGAACAGGCGGTTCAGGGTGGTGGCGGTGCCGGTGGCCACGTTGAACGCCTCTGCCGTGACGTCGCTGTCCATGGCCATCAGGTTGGCCCGCGCGACGTCGGCCACATGGATGTAGTCATGCACCTCTGACCCGTCGCCGGGGATCTGCGGCCGCTCTCCCTTCATCAGCTTGTCGTAGGTGTCGATGATGTAAAGCGCGTTGACCCCGCGATAGTGCTGCCGTTCACCGTAGACCGTCGCATAGCGCAGCGACACGGACTGCACCCCGTAGCGGTCGGAATAGAGCCGTCCCAGCTGTTCGCCCATGATCTTGGTCGACCCGTACAGCACGCCCGGAGGCGTCATGGTGTGGAACCGGAAAGGCCGGGTTTCGTCGATCAGACCCGGCTCCGGATCGCCATAGGTCGCGACGGAGGAGGAGAAGATCACCTTCTTCACACCGCGGTAGCGGGCGGCCTCAAGCACGTTGACATGTCCAAGCGCGTTAACGGTGATTCCAAGCTCTGGATTGGCCGAAAACGGCAGGGTCAGAAAGCCGGCGATGGCAAAGATGCCGTCCACGCCATCGAGCGCGTTGTAAAGCTCTCCGACCCGCGTGATGTCGCCGCGCACCAGCCGCACCCGGTCGTCCTTCAGGATATGGCCGATCATGTCCGTGGTGCCGAGAGAATAGTTGTCGAACAGGATCACGCCCTTCGCCCCCTGCTCCAGCAACTGCTCCGTCACGTGGGAGCCGATGAGGCTGATGCCCCCGGTCACCATGAACGTGCCGCCCTTGATCTTCATTGTTCGTCCTCCCGACTTGCCGTGCCGCACGGGGTCGCCGTGCCCGGCAAGGTTTGGCGCGTTCCGGCTTGACTGTCAACTGTCTACACTTTACGAGAGGATCAAACCGAACGAGATGCGGACGGCAGAGGGAGTGAGATGATGAGCGAATACGACGTGATTGTCGTCGGGGCCGGGAACGCGGCGCTTTGCGCGGCCCTGTCCGCGCATGAAAACGGGGCGAAGACGCTGGTTCTGGAACGCGCGCCCTTCGAGGAGCGCGGCGGGAATTCCTATTTCACCGCCGGCGGGTTCCGTTTTGCGCACGAGGGGCTAGAGGATGTCACCGAGGACATCCTGACCGACCTGAGCGAGGAAGAGCGCAACCAGATCATCCTGCCCCCGCACAGCCGCGAATTCTTCATGGACCAGATGCGCGAGGTCACCCGCTACCAGTGCGACGAGGATCTCGCTCAGCTGCTGGTCGACCGGTCGCGCATGACCATGGGCTGGCTGCGCAGCCATTCCATCCGCTTTGTCCCGATGTTCGGACGGCAGAGCTATCTGGTCGACGGCAAGCACCACTTCTATGGCGGCGTGAACATCGAGGCCGTCGGCGGCGGCGCCGGTCTGGTGGAGGCAGAGATCGCGCGCGCCGAGAAGCTGGGGATCGAGATCCGCTATGGTCATGCCGCGATCGGCCTTCTGCAGTCGAACGACCGGACCGTAACCGGTGTGAAGGTCCGCACGAAGGACGGCTATTCCGAGATCAGGGGCAAGGCCGTCATCCTCGCCTGCGGCGGGTTCGAATCGAACCAGCAGTGGCGGGTGCGCTATCTGGGCGTGGGCTGGGATCTCTGCCGGGTGCGGGGCACGCGGCACAACATGGGCGAAGGCATCCAGGCCGCGCTCGACATCGGGGCGAAGCCCTTCGGCAACTGGTCGTCCTGCCATGCCTGCGAATGGGACATTTCGGCCCCGCCCTACGGTGACAGATGGGTCCTGGACAACTTCCAGAAGCATTCCTACCCGCTCGGCATCATGGTCAACACCAACTGCGACCGGTTCGTGGACGAGGGTGCGGACTACCGCAACCTGACCTACGCCAAATACGGGCGCGAGATCATGGCCCAGCCGAACCGTACCGCGATCCAGATCTTCGACCAGCAGACGATCCACCGCCTGCGCGACGAATACCGGATCAAGGAGGTCACCAAGGCCAGCGCCGACACGATCGAGGGGCTGGCGGAACAGTTGGAGCTCGACCCGGCGAAGCTGGCGAAGACGGTGCGGGACTACAACGAGGCCTGCCAGGGCGGCGATTACAATCCCTCGGTGCTCGACGGGGTGACGACAAAAGGGCTGGCGGTGGAAAAGACCAACTGGGCCCTGCCGATCAACCAGCCCCCCTACGAGGCCTATGTCTGCACCACCGGCATCACCTTCACCTTCGGCGGGTTGCAGATCAACACGAAGGGAGAGGTGCAGGACATGACGGACCAGTCGATCCCCGGCCTCTACGCGGCGGGGGAACTCGTCGGCGGACTGTTCTACGAGAACTACCCCGGCGGTACGGGTCTGATGTCGGGCTCCGTCTTCGGGAAACTGGCCGGGGAAAGCGCGGCGGCCTATTGCGGGTCGGGCGCGAGGGTGGCGGAACCGGCGGAGTGACCGGAGGCGCCGCGGCGGTGCGGGTGGTGGGTCTGAAACCCACCCTGCACCCACGTCGGGACCCTGCGTAGGGTGGGTTCACAACGCACCACCCCCGGCACCCGACACGGCTAACCCCTGAAGAATACCGCGCCGCCGAACAGCTTCCGGGCGGTGCGATAGACACTGCCACTCACTGCCTGCGCCCCGCTCAGCTCCGCGTCCACCAGGGTCGAACCCGAGGGATGGGAAATGGTCAGCGGCCCCTCCCCCGCCGCACAGGCGGCATGTGCGACGGTGCCGGGGATCCGCGCGGAGATGGCAAGACAGATCGCGCCGGTGATCGGGACGGCGCGGTGCGGCTGTTCCATCGACAGCATGCGGACCATGATGGACACCCTGTCCGCAGGCAGCATGGCACCGGAGAGCAGGGTCGCGTCGCGGGGCGGGGCGACGATGGCGATCTTCGGAATGCTCTGGATGCCCGCCGCGCCCTCAGGATCCGGGGCCAGCCCCATTCGGACGGACCCGGCACGGCGGATCGACTCCATCGTGCTCAGGAAGGCTTTGTCCCCGGCCAGCAGGTCCGGATGCTCCGCCCCCGTCAGCCCCAGATCGGTGGCGGCAACGAAGACGCAGGGGTTCGCCGCGTCCACAAGGCTGGCGCGGATCACCCGGCCGGCGACGGAGAGGTCATCCACCGCCGCCCCGCTTGGCAGCAGCCGACCGGTCTTCGCCCCGCCGGGGTCGAGGAACTCCAGCCGGATCGGTGCGGCGCTTCCCGCGACGCCGTCGATGGCAAGCGCGCCGTCGGTCTCTGCCTGCCCGGCTCGCACCGGGAAATGACTGACGATGACCTTGGCCGTATTCGTGTTGTGGATGCGGACCCGCGCCATGCCATCCGCCGGGGCGGGCACGAGGCCAAGGTCCAGCGCCGCCGGTCCCATGGCCGCGATCATGTTGCCGCAGTTGCCGCCGTAATCCACCGGCCCCGCACCGACCGGAACCTGCGCAAAGGTGAAGTCCACATCCGCATCCGCCCGCGTCGCGGGCCCGAGAACACAGACCTTGGAGAGAGAGGAGATCCCCCCGCCCATCCCGTCCAGCTGCCGCCCGTTCGGATCCGGAGATCCCATCACGCCAAGCAGGACAGGATCCCAGTCCGCGCGGTCCGGCGGCAGGTCGCCGATCCGGAACACCACCGCCTTTGAGGTGCCGCCGCGCCAGAACGCGGCCGGAATTTCCTGCAGCGGCATGACGGTTCAGGATCCTTCGTATCGGGCGGAGAGCGCGTCGAGACCCGGTTTGCCGACCAGCCGCTGCCGTTCGGAAAAGCTGGCCAGCCGATCCGCGACATGGGTCAGCGAACCGTGTTCGGCCAGCGACCCCAGTACCTCCTGCATTGCCAGCACCGACGCCTGAAGGGCGGCGTTGGCGTAGAGGGCAAAGGCGAACCCGGCCTGCTTCAGCTCCGCATGTTCGATCATGGGCGTCCGGCCCCCGACCACGAGGTTGATGATCTGCGGGGCGGGCAGCGCGGCGATGGCGAGGATCTCTTCCCGGCTTTCCGGCGCTTCGACAAAGATCACGTCGGCGCCGGTCTCGATCATCCGCTGTGCACGGTCCATGGCGGCGCCGAAGCCTTCGACCGCGCGGGCGTCCGTGCGGGCGACGATCAGGGTGTTTTCATCCTGTCGGGCGTCGAGGCAGGCCCGGAGCTTGCCCAGCATCTCCTCTACCGGGACCACGCCCTTGCCTGCGAAATGTCCGCATTTCTTCGGAAACACCTGATCCTCGATCTGGATCGCCGCGGCGCCGGCCCGTTCAAGCCGGCGCACGGTGTGATAGGCGTTCAGCGCGTTGCCGAAACCGGTGTCCATGTCGACGAGAAGCGGCAGTTCGCAGACGTCTGAAATCCGGGTCGTCGCATCCACCAGATCGGAGGCCGTGACGAGCCCGAGGTCCGGCAGCCCGAGCGTCGTATTCGTCAGCCCGGCCCCCGTCAGGTAGACCGCGCCGAAGCCGAGGTCCTGGATGATCCGCGCGGTCAGCGCATTGGCTGCCCCCGGCAGCAGCGTCGCTGACCGTGCGGCGACCTGCGCGCGAAACAGCCTGCGCCGTTCGGCCGGATCTGCGCTGTGCGCGGGCGGCGTGTGTGTGTCAGGCATGAAGGTGATCCCGTTGACTTCGGGACCACTCTGTCCAATCCTCTATTGGATGTCAACTGTTGACACTATAGGATCAGCCTGCATCCCTGCGCTCTTTCGGCAGGGCCCAGAGCAGGGCCTGCGGATCGGCGGCGACCGCCGTCCCGGCCCCGATCATGTCGGCGGTCTGCGCTTCGGAGTATCCGAGTTCGCCCAGAAGCTCCGCCGTATGTTCCCCCAGAAGAGGCGGGGGAAGCGCGTCGGACACCGCGCCGAGCAGCGCGCCGAGCGGCAGGTCCGGCGTCTGGAACTGGTAGCCCGCAAAGCCGAAGTCCGACACCTTCTCCCCCGCCCGCGCCTGTGGCGTGTCCAGCACGCGGTCGAAGGGCAGCACCTCGGTGAACCCGACACCGCCCGCGTCCAGCTGCGCCGCCGCCTCGTCATAGGTGCGGGTAGCGACGGCGCGCGACACGATCTCCTCCACCTCGGGCCGCCGAGCCCGCCGCTGCCGCAGTTGCGACAGGTCCGGGGCTTCGGCGAGGCCAAGCGCGCGACAGAACCTGCGCCAGTGATCGTCGGTCAGCATCACCAGATAAATCCAGCGGCCGTCCCGCGTTTCATAGGCGCCATAGCCGGGGATCGAGAACTCTGCCGACGGTTCCTGCTCAGGCCGTCCCAGCAACTGCGACTTGAGCTGCACGCCAAGGAGGTCGCGCGCCGCAATGTGCAGGCCGGTCTCGTACAGGCCGATGTTGATGTTGCGCCGCTCGGGCGATCCGTCCGACAGGATGGCCGAGAGAATCGCAATCGCCGCGTAACAGCCCGCGAACTGGTCGTGGTAGGACGGTCCGAGCCGGGCCGGACGCCCCTCTGGCCGGTTGTGGTACATCACCCCGGTCGCCGCCTCTGCAATCGGGTTGGAGGCCACCTGGTCCTCCTGCGGTCCGGCGCCGTAGCCAGTTATGTGGCAGAAGATGACGCCGGGATTGTTCGCGTTGCAGTCATCAAAGGTCACGCCAAGCTTCCGCGCGGCCGACGGCGACAGGTTGTGCAGGACGATGTCCGCCCGCGCGATCAGCCGGTGCAACGCCTCCCGCCCCCCGGGCGAGGCCACGTTGAGACACAGGCTGCGCTTGCCGCGGTTGAAGGCGATGTAGCTGCCGCTCGGCCCGCCGCGCACCAGTTTCCGGGTCGTCTCACCCGCCGGCGGTTCGATCTTGATGACCTCCGCGCCCAGTTGATTCAGCAGATGCGCGGCGTAGGGCGCCGCGATCATGCTGCCAAGCTCAACCACGGTCTTCCCGCTGAGCACACCTGTTTTCATGCATTTTTTCCTTCTCGCGTCGGCAGGATTCGCCAGAAATCCCGCCATATTTCGAATTTTGCTTGCCACAACTACAATGCATAATGCATTATCATTAGGTCAAGATCGCAGTTGCACCCCCTGAGGAGGGCGGGAGTTCAAAAACTACTGTAGTGTAGAATGTAGATTGTTGACACTAAGACTTGATAATGCATCATGCCGCCGTCGGGAACAGGCCGACCGGAAAGGCAAGAGACAAGGAAAACTCCAGGGAGGAGAACACATGCTAGACGGAATCTGGAAGGGCGTCGCCGCTGTCGCGCTCCTGATCGGCCCGCTTGCGGATCAGGTCCGCGCCGAAGCGGGAATCGATCTGGAAAACAAGGTCGTGACCATCGGGGCTTTTACGCCCATCACCGGCCCCGTGCCGTTCTACGCCACGCTGACCCATGCGTCGGAAGCCTATTTCAAACGGCTCAACGACTCGGGAGAGGTCGATGGCTGGACCTTCAACTTCATCACCAAGGATGACGGCTACGATCCGGCGCGCAGCGTCGCCGTCGCCCGGTCGCTGGTCGAGGATGACAAGATCTTCGCCCTCGCCGCACCGCTTGGCACGGCCACCAACGTCGCCGTGATTCCCTATGCCAACGAGGTCGGCGTGCCGATCATCGGTCCGGTTGGCGGAGCGAGCCAGTTCTTCGTGGAACCGTCGGTCTTCCCGCTGCTGCCCGATTACGGCTGGTCCGCCGGAGCCTCGGCGGAATACGCGGTCAATGGGCTGGGTCACAAGAAGATCGCCCTGCTCTGGGAAAACGACGAACTCGGCAAATCCGCCAAGCGCGGCTTCGACCTGGTCATGAAGGACCTCGGGATCGAGCCGGTAGAATCCGTGCCCTTCGACGTCAAGACGACGAGCTTCAGCGCGCATATCCGCCGCGTCCAGAATTCGGGGGCGGAGACGGTGATCCTGTACGGGTCCAACGCCAACCTCGCCGCGGCACTCAAGGCTGCCGACCTGCAGGGCGTCGACGTGGCATGGTTCGCGCCGTTCTTCACCGCCGATCCTTCCACGCTCAAGCTGACCGGGGACCTGCTCGAAGGTGTCTACTTCTCCTCCTGGCTGCTGCCGGTGGCGAGTGACGAGCCCGAGATCGTCGCCTATCGGGAAGCGGTCGCGAAGTACTATCCCAAGGATCCCGTCGGCGTGCTTGGCCTGAACGGCTGGAGCAATGCGGCCCTGTTCCACAAGGGGTTCGAGATGCTGCTCGACAGCGGGAAGGAGATCACCCGCGCCAACATGATCGCCGTGATGAACACCATGTCCGACGCGGCCGTCGGCGGCGCGCGGGGCGTGACCTTCATCGAAGGGGATCACCGGGGCACCCGGCAGGAAGGCATCATCCAGTACAAGGACGGCGAATTCGTCCTGGTGCGCGATTTCCAGCCCTACCCCTCGGTAGCCTTCGACGCCGCCGCGGGCAACTGATCCGCATGCCCGCCGGCCACGGGTCGGCGGGCATCTCAACCACATACATTCCGGGGAACCTCATGTCCTTCATCCCAGTCAGCGGCCCTGCGCGCCTTGACGGAAAGATCGCCATCGTGACCGGCGCGGCTGGCGGCATCGGCCGGGCAACGACGCTCGCCCTCGCCGAAGCCGGCGCCACCGTGATCGCCACCGACATCGCTGACAGCGCACAGTTCGGTTCGAACGCGATCACCTACCGCCGCTACGACGTGACCTCGCGCGCCGAAGCCAGGTCGATCATCGCCGAAACACGGGCCGAACATGGCGCGGTCGATGCGCTGATCCTCTGCGCCGGCACGATCTCTCACCGGCATCTGGTGGACTCGACCGATGACGAGTGGCGCTCTATCCTCGACGTGAACCTCATGGGCGTCGTGAACCCGGTGCGCGAGGTGTTTCCGGTCATGGCGGAACAGGGGTTCGGCAAGATCGTCGCGCTTGGCTCCATCGCGTCCAAGATCGGCGGCGTCGCCTCCGGCCCGTCCTACGTGGCGGCGAAATCCGCCGTGCACGGGCTGATGAAATGGGTGGCCAAGAACGGTGCGGACAAGGGGATCTATGCCTCCGTCATTGCGCCCGGTCCGGTCGAAACGCCGATGTGGGAAACCGTGACGCAGCGCGCCGCGCCCTCTCCGAACGGCAGTGTGCCCCTGGGCCGCTTCGGTCAGCCCGAGGACATCGCGCAGGCCATCCTCTTCCTCGCCTCCCCCGCCTCCAACTGGATCACCGGCACCGTTCTCGACGTGAACGGCGGCATGTTGATGGACTGAGCCAATGACAGGGACGGAAACAATCGGATTCATCGGGCTTGGCGTCATGGGCGGGCCGATGTGCCGCAACATCGCGCTGAAGCATCCCGGCCGCGTGCTCTGCTTCGACCTGTCGGACGATGCGCTCGCCGCGCTTTCAGACACCAAGGCAGAACCGATGGACAGCGTGGAGGCGCTGGCCGCATCCGCCGACATCATCTGCCTGTCGCTTCCCGGCGGACCGCAGGTCCTGAAGGTGGCCGAAATCATCGCCGCCTCTGCCCGCCCGGGTGCCGTGGTTGTCGATCTGTCGACCACGACCGTTGGCGACGCCCGCAAGACGGGCGCGCTGCTCGAGGCGACGGGGATCGACTTTGCCGACGCCCCCGTCGCCCGCACCCGCGAGGCCGCGCAGCAGGGCAGGCTGTCCATCATGGTCGGGGCCGATCCCGCGCTTTACGACCGGATCCGCCCGGTGCTCGATTACATGGCCGCCGACGTGACCCATGGCGGGGACATCGGTGCGGGGCAGGTTCTGAAGCTGGTGAACAACATGCTCGTCTTCGCCAACACCGTCGCACTGGCCGAGATGATCGTCCTGGGAGAACGGGCCGGGGTCACGGCGGACACGCTGCTGGACGCGGTGTCGAAGGGGTCGGGCGACAGTTTTGTCCTGCGCAACCATGGCCGCAAGGCGATGGCGCCGCGCGATTTCCCGGACAAGTCCTTCCCGCCGGAATACGTGCTGAAGGACATCTCCTACGTCTTCGACCTGGCCGATGACACCGGCACCGCCCTGCCCGCCGCCGCCGAGGCACGCGCCTATTACCAGGCGGCGGTCGAGCACGGGCTGGGAGGACGCTATTTCCCGGCCGTCATCAGGCTGGTCGAAAACGGAACCTTCGGAGGTGCGCGATGACCGTCTGGGACAGCCTGCTCTACGATCTTTTTCCGCTGATCTGGTCCGGGATGATTACCGGCTGCCTCTATGCGCTCGGCGCGCTCGGGCTGGTGATGATCTTCAAATGTTCCAAGGTGGTGAACTTCAGCCACGGCAATGTGGCCGGACTGACGGCCTTTCTGGTCTACGGCCTGTCGTCGGGCGTGCTGATGTCCTTGTCCTGGGGGGCCGCGGTGCTGGTGGCGATGCTGGCGGCAGTGGCCATCGCCTTCCTGATCTATTCCATCATCTCCCCGGTGGTGTTCGAAAGCGACCTGACCTCGACCATCGCGACGCTCGGCTTCGGGCTGATCGCGCAGGGGGTGACGCTGCTCATGTTCGGGGCGGACATCGTCGCGCTCGACCTGCCGATCCCGCGTTTCGCCTTCTCCGTACTCGGCCTGTTCGTGACCGGCTATGACCTGACCGTGCTGGCCGTGGCGATCGTCACCATCGGCGCCCTGTTCATCGTGATCGACTACACCAAGCTTGGCATCGCCTTCCGCGCGATCTCCGAAAACCCCTTCGCGGCAGAGGTCTGCGGGCTGAACCTGCGCTCCGTGCATTATTTCGCCTGGATCACGGCGGCGATCCTCGGGGTGATCGGGGCGCTGCTGATCGTGCCGACGACCTTTCTGTCGGTGACGACCGTGGCGACCTTCATGCTGCAGGCCTTCGCGGCGGCGGTGATCGGCGGCTTCGCCTCGCTCCCCGGCGCGCTGGTCGGAGGCGTGCTGATCGGCATCCTGATGAACCTCTTCACCTTCTACGTGTCCCCCGAATACTCCTCCACCTTCCTTCTCGGGGTCATCCTGGTGGCGCTGAACATCTTCCCGAACGGTATCCTTCAGAAGGTCGGAGGGTCCCGTGTCTGATCAGGTCTCCCACATGCCATCCCCGCCCTCCGCCCTGTCCCGCCTGTCGGGTCTTGCGACACCCGGGGTCACCGCCGTCGTGCTGGTCACGCTGCTGCTGTTCCTTCCGGCGTTGCTCGGCGGGTCATGGACCTTCACGCTCGGCCTCTGCTTCGCCAATTCCATCGGGGTGCTCGCCGTGTCCCTGCTGGTCCGCTACGGCGGAGAGGTGTCGATCGGGCATACCTTCTTCACTGCGCTCGGGGCCTATTCCGTCGGGGTGCTCGACACGCGCTACGGCATCTCGCTCTGGGCCTCCGTGCCGCTGGCGCTGGTGCTGGGCGTTGCGTTCGGCCTGCTCTTCGCCTGGCCCTCGCGCAACCTGCACGGCATCTACCTTGCCGTCACGACGCTCGCCCTCGCGCTCGCGGTGCCCGAGATGATCAACAATTTCGACGGGCTGACCGGCGGGTACGAGGGCCTCTACGTCGCGACCCCGTTCCTGCCCGGCGTCGACATGGGGGCGCAGCGCTACTACGTCGCGCTCGCGATGCTGGTGCTGGTCTGCTTCGCCGTGGCCCGCCTGCGCCTGTCGCGGCAGGGCATGGCGCTGCTGCTGGCCAAGACGCACCCGGCGGCGGCGGACGCCTTCGGCACCCGCAGGGTCTGGGCGCGGATCTCCGTCATGGGGATCTCGGGCGGGGTCGGCGCGCTCTGCGGGGCAACGCTGGCCTTCTCCGGATCGACCGTGTCTCCGGGCGGCTTCACCTTCTGGCAGGCGATCTTCCTGCTCGTCGGATCGGTGGTCAGCTTCTACGGCCTGTCCCTGCCCCGCGTCCTGATCGGCGGCGCCTTCGTGACGCTGGTGCCGCAACTGCTTTCGGCCTCGGGCGCGTGGATCCCGGTGCTCTACGGACTGGCCCTGCTCGGCATGATCCTGATCGGCCACTACATGCCACGCATCCGCAAGGCACTGAACCGCAACCGGGAGACAGGCTGATGGACCAGATGACAAACGCCCTGCGCGGAGAGGGGATCGCGCTGTCCTTCGGCGGGATCAAGGTGCTCAAGGGTCTGGACGTGGATTTCCGCGCGGGCGAGATCACCGGCCTGATCGGACCGAACGGCGCGGGCAAGACCAGCCTGTTCAACTGCCTGACCGGGGCTTATTCGCCGCAGAAGGGCACGATCAGCTACGCCGGGCAGCCGCTGAACGGCCTGCCTCCCGCCGCCCGCGCGGCCAGGGGGATCGTGCGCAGTTTTCAGCATGTCGCGCTCTGCCCCGACCTGACGGTGCGCGAGAACGTGATGATGGGCCTCGCCCGCACCGGCACGGCGGGATGGCTGTCGGCCTTCCTGCCCCTGCCTCGCGGACGGCAGGAACGGTCGGACATGGCCCGCGCCGCCGACGCCGCTCTGGCCGATCTGGGCCTGCCGGATGTCGGTGACCGGCACCCGGGCGAACTGCCGCCCGGCATGCAGCGGCTGGTCGAGATCGCGCGCGCCGTGGTCGGGAAGCCGTCTGTCCTGATGCTCGACGAACCGGCGGCGGGGCTGAACAACGCGGAAACGCAGGACCTGACCGCCGCCCTGCGAAAGCTGGTCTCGCCCGATCTGGTCATGGTGGTCGTGGAGCATGACATGGATCTCGTCATGTCCATCTGCGACCGGATCTACGTGCTGAACTTCGGGGAATTCGTCGCGGTCGGGTCCCCGGCCGAGGTGCGCAGCAATCCCGACGTGATCCGCATCTACCTGGGGAGCGATGAAGATGAGTGACCTGCTGACCGTCCGCGATCTGAGCGTGGCCTACGGCTCCGGCGCCCCCGCCGTCAAACGGGTGTCCTTCACGGTTGGCGAGGGCGCGGTCGTGGCCCTGCTTGGCGCGAACGGCGCGGGCAAGTCGTCGATCATGAAAGCCATCGCCGGACTGACCCCGGCCTCCGGCACCGTCATGTTCGGCGCGGAGGATCTGGCCGCACTGCCCGCCCGCACCCGCGTTGCCCGCGGCATCGTCTACGTGCCCGAGGGCCGCGAGATCGTCGGGGACCTGACGGTGCGCGAAAACCTGATCCTCGGTGGCTACCAGAAGGCGGCGGCAGAACGGAAGCAGCGCATGGCCATGGTGCTCGACCTGTTCCCGGAGATCGCGGAAAAGGCGGACCGGCAGGCCTGGCGGCTGTCGGGCGGCGAACAGCAGATGCTGGCGATCGGGCGCGGTCTGGTGGCGAACCCGCGGCTGCTGCTGCTCGACGAACCCTCGCTCGGCCTCGCCCCGCTGCTGGTGCGCCGCGTCTTCGACCGGCTCGCCGTGATCCGGCGCGAAACCGATCTCGCCATCGTGCTAGTGGAGCAGAACCTCGCCGTGACCATGCGGCTCTGCGATGACCTGCATTTCCTGCGCGGCGGCCGCATCGTCGGCCAGCGCAGCGCGGCAGAGCTCAAGGACAAGGCGGCCCGGCAGGAGGCGATCGACGCCTACCTCGGCGCCGCAGCCTGAGGAGCCGCCATGAAGACCTGGGAGATCTACGCGATCCGCCATGCCACGAACGACACCCGCACGCGGGGTGTGAACTTCATCGCGGACAGGGACCCGACCGCGCCCCTGACGCTCGACTTCTTTTGCTGGGTGCTGAAATCGGGGGAGGAAATCATCGTCGTCGACACCGGGCTTGACCCGGCGAAAGGCGGGAAAAACGGCCACCGCCAGGTGATGAGCCCGCCGGAGGGCTGGGCCGCGCTCGGCATCGATCCGGCTGAGGTCGAAACCGTCGTGCTGACCCACGCCCATTACGACCACCTCGGCTATCTCGACGCCCTGCCGAACGCCCGTTTCCTGATGCAGGCCGAGGAAATGGCCTATGTCACCGGCCCGTGGATGGAGAAACCCGCCTTCCGCCACGCCTACTGGCCGGACGAGATCGCGCGGCTGGTGCATCTTCTCCACGACGACCGCCTGCACCTGCACGGCCGCACCCATGAGGTCGCCGAAGGCGTCACCGCCCACTGGACCGGCGGCCACTGCGCGGGGCAGGAGGTGCTGCGGATCCATACGAAACGGGGCTGGGTCGTCCTCGCCTCCGACGCGCTGCACTATTACGAGGAATACGAACGCGGCGTCCCCTTCGCCATTGCGTTCAGCATCGGCGACATGCTCGCCGCGCACGACCTGATCCGCGACCTCGCCGACAGCGACGACCATGTCCTCCCGGCCCATGATCCGCGGCTGCTCGATCTCTACCCGAGCCTGCCGGGACATGAGGGATCGATCCTCCGGCTCGACGTGGCGCCGCACGGTTAGGTAGTTTTGCGGACTGGCCTCGCGCGCGCGTCCGGCTAGACTGGCCCGAAAGTCACAGGAGGAGAGTCGCATGCAACCCTGCATCACGGGATGGGGCCACACCAAGTTCGGCGCGCTGAAGGAAGACCGGCTCGAGGACCTTATCCTCGCCGCCGCGCGCGAGGCGCTGGATCACGCGGGCATCACGCCCAAGGACGTGGACGGCGTCTGGCTCGGTCATTTCAACTCCGGCATGGTGCCGGACGGTTTTGCCTCCTCGCTGGTGCTGGGGCTGGACGACGACATGCGCTTCATCCCGGCGACGCGCTGCGAAAACGCCTGCGCCTCCGGCTCCGCCGCCATCTATTCCGCGCTGAACGCCATCCGCGCCGGAGAGGCCAAGATCGCGCTGGTCGTCGGGGTCGAGAAGATGACCGAACTTGACACCGCCGGCGTGACCAAGGCGCTGGCGGGCGCGTCCTACCAGAAAGAGGAATCCGGCGTCTCCTTCCCGCAGATCTTCGGGCGCGTCGCCGCCGGGTACTTCCAGAACTTCGGCGACCAGTCGGAAACGCTGGCCCGGATCGCGGTGAAGAACCACGCCAACGCGCTGTCCAACCCGCTGGCGCATATGCAGAAAAACGTCAGCTTCGATTTCGCCAACACGGTATCGGAAAAGAACCCGATGATCGCCGCGCCGCTGCGCATGACCGACTGTTCGCTGATCACCGACGGCGCCGCCGCGCTGGTCATCGTCGCGCCGGAACTGGCGGCGGACTTCCCACAGGCCGTGACCTTCCGCGCCGCGCGGCAGGTGAACGACATCATGCCCATGTCCCGCCGCGACATGACCGAACTGACCGGCCCGCGCGTCGCGTTTGAACGCGCCTATGCCGATGCCGGGGTGAGCGTCGCGGACATCGGTTTTGCCGAGGTGCATGACTGCTTCACCATCGCCGAATTGATGATCTACGAGGCCATGGGCCTGAAACCCAAGGGAAAGGGTGCCGAGGCTGTGAAGGACGGCACCGTGATGAAGGGCGGGAAACTGCCCGTGAACCTGTCGGGCGGGCTGAAGGCCAAGGGGCATCCCGTGGGCGCGACTGGCGTGTCGATGCATGTCATGGCCGCGCGTCAGGTCACGGGCACGGCGGACGAGATGCAGGCCGAGAACACCGACCTCGGGCTGGTGTTCAACATGGGCGGATCTGGCGTGGCCAACTACTGCTCCATCCTCGAAGCGGTGAAATGAACCCCGCCGAATGGCTGGCCCGCACCGCGCGGGCCCGCCCACGGGCTCCGGCGCTCCTCAGCGGGCCGGAATTGGTCTGCGACTATGCCGGATTTGCCGCGCGCGCCGGGTCCATTGCGGCCGCGCTCTCCGCGCGGGGCATCGGCGCGGGCGACCGGGTGGCGATCTTCCTGCCAAACTCCGTCGACTACCTGCCGATCTTCTACGGCATCCTCTGGGCCGGGGCCTGCGCCGTGCCGGTCAACGGCAAGCTGCATGTGAAAGAAGCCGCCTGGATCGTTGCCCATTCCTCCTCCCGGCTGGTCTTTGCCAAGGATCCCGGCGCGCTGACAGGGACCGGCGACATCGGCGCGACCCCCTGCCTGTCGCCTGCGGATCCGGAGTTTGCGGCGATGCTGGCCTCCCCGCCGATGCCCCGCCCGGTTGCGATGGCGGGCGATACCCCGGCCTGGCTCTTCTACACCTCCGGCACCACAGGGCGGCCCAAGGGGGCGGAGTTGACAGCTGGCAACCTCATGGCGGCCTCGCTCTCCTACCTTGCGGATGTGGACGACGTCGCGGCGGAGGATGCCGCGCTTTACGCCGCGCCGATGTCGCATGGCGCGGGGCTCTACAACTTCATCCACGTCCAGCGCGGCGCGCGGCATGTGATCCCCGAAAGCGGCGGCTTCGACCCGGGCGAGATCCTGTCGCTGGCCCGCGACCTGCGCAACATCTCCATGTTCGCCGCCCCGACGATGGTAAAGCGGCTGGTGGACCGGGCGCGGGCCGAGGGGTCGGATGGCGACGGCATCAAGACCATCGTCTATGGCGGGGGCCCGATGTACGTGGCCGACATCAAGGCCGCGCTCGACGTCTTCGGTCCGAAGTTCGTGCAGATCTACGGGCAGGGAGAGGCGCCGATGACCATCACGGCGCTGTCCCGCGCCGACATCGCCGACAGGGCGCATCCGGACTGGGACAGGCGGCTCGCCTCTGTCGGTCGGGCGCATTCGGTGGCGGAGGTGCGCATCGTCGACGACAGCGGCACCCCCCTCCCCCCCGGCGAGATCGGGGAGATCGTGGTGCGCGGTCCGCAGGTCATGACCGGCTACCTCGACAACCCGGAGGCCAATGCCAAGGCGATCCGCGACGGATGGCTCTGGACCGGCGACATGGGCCAGCTGGACGACAGCGGTTACCTGACGCTGCACGACCGGGCCAAGGACCTCGTGATCTCCGGCGGATCCAACATCTACCCGCGCGAGGTTGAAGAGGTGCTGCTGACCCATCCCGGCGTGCAGGAGGTGTCGGTCGTCGGCGCCCCGGACCCGGAATGGGGCGAGATCGTCGTCGCCTTTGTCGTCGCCGGAGACACGGCCCCGGACCCGGCAGAGCTTGACGCTGTCTGCGTCGCGCAGATCGCCCGGTTCAAGAAGCCGAAGCGCTATGTCTTCCTGCCCGACCTGCCCAAGAACAACTATGGCAAGGTGCTGAAAACCGACCTCCGGGCGCGGCTGGCGGCGGAACAGGACGCCTGACCCGGGGGCGGCCGGTTCCGCTAAGCCCCTGATAACAGGCAAACTGAAAACGTTTCCACCCGTGCCCCCTTGCACCCCGCGGCGCCATGCGCGAAGAAAGGGGAAATCCATGCGATCCGCATCTATCCGGATCGCGCCCGCAAGGTCCGCATCCCATGCCCCGCCTCGGCTTCAGCCGCATCTTCCAGGTTCTCGGCCAGCGCAACTACGGCCTGTTCACGCTTGGTAATTCGCTCAGCCTGATCGGCACGTGGATGCAGCGCATCGCCTCTGGCTGGCTGGCCTGGACCCTGACGGAGAGCGCGACCTGGGTCGGTGCCATCGCCTTTGCCGACCTGTTCCCCTGCGTCCTGCTTGGCCCGTTTTCCGGCGCGGCGGCGGACAGGTGGGACCGGCTGAAGATCATGCGGATCGGGCAGTGGCTGGGGCTGGCGCAGGCGCTGCTGCTCTGCCTGCTCTACCAGACCGGGTATCTGGGCATCTGGCCGCTGTTCCTCATCACCCTGTTCATGGGCACGGTCACCGGGTTCCTGCAGCCGTTCCGGCTGGCCATCACCTCGGGTCTTGTCACGACGGAATGGCTGAACACGGCGATCGCGATCAACTCCGTCACCTTCAACCTCGCCCGGTTTCTCGGCCCGGCTGCGGCGGGGCTGTTCATCGCGCTCGGGGGACTGGGGTTCACCTATGCGCTGAACGCCGTGTCGTTCGTGATCTTTGCCGTCACGCTGAGCGTCGTTCGGCTGCACAACACCACGCGCCGGCCAAGCACCGGCAGCTTCCTGCACGACACGGCCGTCGGTATACGACATGCGGTATCCACGCCGGGGGTGAACGCGCTGCTGCTGATCACCGTGTCCTCAGGCATCCTCGTCCGCCCGGTGGTGGAGCTTCTGCCGGGCTGGGCCGCGCGGGTCTTTCACGGCACGTCGGGAGATTTCGCCGCGCTGACCTCCGCCTTCGGGATCGGGGCGGTGATGGGCGGGCTCTGGCTGGCGTCGCGCGGATCGGCGCGGGGGCTGGCGGCGATCATGCTCGGCTCGCAGATCGCGATGTGCCTCGTGCTGCTGCTGTTCGCGAGTTCGTGGGAGATCTGGATGGCGCTGCCGCTGGCGATGCTCATTGGAGCGGCCATGGTGATCGGAGCGATTTCGGCGCAGACGCTGACACAGATGATCGTGACGGACGACCTGCGCGGCCGGGTGCTGGGGATCTGGGGGCTGACGATCCGGGGCTCTCCGGCGGTTGGCGCGCTGATGATGGGCGCGGCCTCGGATGTCTGGGGGATGCGGCTGCCGCTGATCGTCGGGGTCGTGCTGGTCCTTGGCCTGCTCGGGTACTACGCGACGCGGTTCGACCGGCTGAAGGGGGCGCTGGAGGACGGGCTTTAGGCTTCGGCCCGGTGACCCCGTCGCTGTCTCTGACCCCCTCCCCCTGAAGGGCGAGGGAGGTGCTCCGGAACAGCCGCCCCGCAATGCACCGGCACGGAATCAAGGGCCGCAGGCCCGCCGTGCCAGCGCCGGTCCGGCCCTGTGGGCCGGCGCTTTGACGACGTTCGTGGCCATGCCGGACGGAAGACGTATCTGGCTGGCATAAAGCGCCATGCTCATCGGACAGAAGCGCCGTCCCCCTGACCGGCGCTGGCACGCCTCCACGCTCGGCCTCACGCCGTCATAGCCCCGTCCACCGGCAGCACCGCGCCCGAGATGAAGGAGGCCTCGTCCGACACGAGGAACAGCGCGGCGTTGGAAATCTCCTCGGGCCGCGCATTCCGGCCGAGGGGGGTCTTGCCGCCGCGCGCCGCCACCATCTCCTCCTTGTCGCCGTTGGCCTGCGGCGTGTCCGGGCGGGCGACGAAGGCGCGCAGCATCGGCGTGTCGACCCCGCCGGGGCAGATCACGTTGGCGCGGATCTGGTCGGGCGCCACCCGCTTGGCAAGAGACCGGCACCAGCCGACGACGCCGAACTTCATCATCGAATACGCCGGGGAATGCGGCGACCCGTAGATCCCGGCGGTCGAGGCCGTGAAGACCAGCGACCCGCCGCCCCGCTCCCGCATCAGTGGCAGGGCGGCGGCGGTGGAGTGCATGATGGTCCGAAGATTCAGGTGCAGCGCCAGTTCCAGCACCGCCTCGTCCATGTCCTCGACCCGGCTTGGCCCCGGATGGCCCGCGTGCATCCAGACGTAGTCCAGCCCGCCGAACGCCGCCGCCGTGTCCGCGACGATGGAGCGGGAGAAGTCCGCATCCGTCAGGTCGCCCGGCAGGGCCAGCGCGCGGCCTCCTGCCGCCTCGATCTCGGCCACGAGGGAGGCGACCCCGGCGGCGTCGATGTCGACGACTCCGACCGCCGCGCCCTCGGCCGCAAACCGCAGCGCCCCGGCACGCCCCATGCCGGAGGCGGCGGCGGTGATGAGCCCGACCTTTCCAGCCAGCCGGGTCATGCGGTCATCGCCCCGTCCACGGCGAGGGCGGCGCCGTTGACGTAAGAGGCCTCGGACGACAGCAGGAACAGCGCGGCGTTGGCCAGTTCGTCGGGCTGCGCGGGGCGGCCCATGGGGTAACCGGCGCGGCGGGTGGCGATGATCTCCTCCGGGTCCATGTTGTGGGTGCTGTCCTGATCGGGGCGGGCGACGAAGGTGCGCAGCATCGGCGTGTCGACCCCGCCGGGGCAGATCACGTTGGCGCGGATGCCGTCCTTCGCGACACGCTGCGCCAGCGACCGGGTCCAGCCGACGACGCCGAACTTCATCGCGGAATAGGCCGGGCTGCGGTCCGATCCCTTGATCCCCGCGATCGACGAGGTGTAGAGCAATGCGCCGTTGCTCCGCTTGCGCATCACGGGCAGCGCCTCTCCGGTGGTGATCGCGATGGTGCGCAGGTTCAGGTCGACGCCAAGGTCCCAGACCTCCATGTCCATGCCTTCGACCCTCGCCGGTCCGGGGTGTCCCGCATGCATCCAGGCAAAATCCAGCCCGCCGAAGGCTTTCGCCGCGTCGTGCACGATGGCGCGGGAGAAGTCGTCATCCGTCAGGTCTCCGATCAGGCCGATGGCTGTGCCTCCCGCGCCGTTGATCTCCTCAACCACCCTGGCGACACCTTCGGCATCTATGTCCACGACGGCAACCGCCGCCCCTTCCCTCGCGAACCGGATGGCCCCGGCGCGACCCATCCCGGATGCCGCCGCCGTCACGAGCCCCAGTCTTCCGGACATGCGCATGGTCTCTCCTCCTTTACCAGCGAGTCAGATGTTCTACTGAAAAGAGCGTTCGGCAAATATCGGCTGATGTCGAGAGTTGCCGTACGTATGGTAACCTGTTTGAATGACCGGGCATCAGGGAGGAGAGACCCATGCCACATCCGGTCGTCGAAACGCGCCTCGGCGCGATCGAAGGGCGTTTTCACGACGCGACCATGGTGTTCCGGGGCATCCCCTACGGCACCGACACCGGCAGAGAGGGACGGCTGCGCCACGCCGGACCGGCGACAGTGCAGCCGGCAGTCGCAACGGATATCGGCCCGCGCGCGCCACAGGTCGTACCCGAGGGGCGCGGGCCGTCCTTCTATTCCTTCCTCGCCGATCCCAGCCCGATGAGCGAGGACTGCCTGCGGCTGAACGTCTTTGCCCCGCGTGACGCGGACAGGCCCCGGCCGGTGATGGTCTGGCTGCATGGCGGCGCCTGGATCTCCGGCTCCGGCAACCGGCCCTGCGTGCACGGGTCGGTGCTGGCCGAAAGGGGGGATGTCGTGGTGGTCACGCTGAACCACCGGCTGAACGCCTTCGGCTTCACCTGGGACGGGACGGAGGCGAGCGATCCGAATGTCGGCATGACCGACATCGTGCGCGCGCTGGAGTGGGTGCGCGACAATATCGCTGCCTTTGGCGGCGATCCCGGCTGCGTCACGATCTTCGGCCAGTCCGGCGGCGGGGCGAAGGTGTCGGTGCTGATGGCCATGCCCTCCGCGAAGGGGCTGTTCCACCGCGCGATCGTGCAGAGCGCCTCGCTGCAGATCGACATGGCCCGACCCGAGGGCGCGATCCGCTGCGCGGAACTGCTGTATGACGAACTGGGGCTCGCACCGGGGAACCGCGCGGCACTGGCCGGGGTCCCGATGGAGGCGATCCTGCAGGCCCGGCTGCGTGCGGTCGAACGGAACGGCGGCATCGACGACTTCCGCCCTGTCGTCGATGGCACCGTGCTGCCCTGCGATCCCTTCAGCCGCGAGGGGCTGGAGATGCACCGCGACATCCCCTTGCTGATCGGGTCCACGAAGAACGAAATGTCGTTCTTCCTTGGCGTGGAGGGAGAGGGCGTCTTCGACATGCCCGAAGCCCGCGCCCGCCGGATCGTCGCCGACTTTTTCACGATGACCGAGGCCGAGACCGCGCCGCTCTACGATCAGGTGCGCGCCCTGCTGGACAATCCGAAGCCGGGGCTGGTGGCAGAGGCGATCCTGACCGACATCCGTTATTCGCGAAACTGCCGGATCTCCACCGATCTCAAGGCGGACCATGGCAGCGCGCCGGTCTGGGCCTATCGCGTCGACTGGACCTGTGCGCCCTGGGGCGGGGACCTTGGCGCGCCGCATACCGTCTGCATCCCGCTGGCCTTCGGCACCACACACACCGCGCGGGAGATGCTGGGGCGGAAGGCGGAGGCAGACGCGCTGTCCGACCGGATGCTGACCGCCTGGGCCAGTTTCGCCGGCACCGGGGACCCGAATGCCGGGACGCTGCCCGACTGGCCCGCCTATGACAGCGCCCGCCGGCCGACAATGATCTTCGACGCGGACTGCCGCGTGGTGGACGATCCGGCGCGCGCGATGCGGACCCTGACAGAGCCCTGGCCCCGCTTCCGGGTCGGCATGATGCTCAAAGGCGTGAAGCGGGCCGTCTAGCGACACAGCAGGTCGCGCAGAAGGGCGTTGAACCCCTCCGCATTTTCATACTGCAGCCAGTGGCCGGTCGCAGGCAGGACATGCGTTTCGGCCGCCGGGTTCCAGGCCCGGATCTGGCCGGGGCGGTCGGGCACTTCGCCCGGTTTGGTAAAGGAATCCGCATCGCCCCAGACAGCCATCAGATGCCCGGCAAAACCCGGCACGGCGGCGCCGAGACCCGGACCCCAGTCCACCTTTTCCACCCGAAGCTGCGCGACGGAGGCGCATTCGTGCTGGATCCGCATCGCCTGCGGTCCAAGCGTATCGTCGCGGGCGAACATGATGGAACGCAGGTTGAAGGCGATGGCGTCGGCAAGATCCTCTCCGACCCGGCCGCGGATGGATTTCATCGGCGGAACATGGGCGCTGGCGATTCCTGCGGGGGCGGCCAGAAGGACATGGCTCTGCCGTCCGCGGTGATCCACCATCAGCCGCCCCGCGACCCCGCCCCCGAAGGAGAAGCCGACAAGCCGATACGGCGTGTCCACCCCTATCAGGTCGTCCAGCCCCGCCGCGACCTGCCGGCCGATGCCGACCATGGAGGGCAGGCCGACGGGCATGTCCGAAAGGCCATAACCGGGAATGTCGGGGATCAGCACGCGGTGGTCCTGCGCGAAGGCCGCGATGTTGCGCACGAAATGCGGCCAAGATCCGTAGGCGCCGTGCAGCATGACCAGAACCGGCCCCTGCCCCCATTCCGTCCAGTGGATCCGCGCGCCCTCCGGCCCCGTCACGCGGGTCCGGGCGGTGTCGCGCAGCCCGTCCAGCTGCGCGTCCGGCCGGCAGAGGGCATCCGGCAGGTCCAGCACGCCGCTCAGTATCCCTTGAAGACCGGGGTGCGGCGTTCGTTCATCGCCAGCACGCCTTCCTTGAAGTCGTCGGTCGGGCGGACAAGGCTCTGTTCGAAGTGTTCGGTATAGGTCGCCTGCTTGAAGCCGTCGGCAAAACCCATGCGCAGGGTCCGCCGCACACCCTGGACCGCCAGCGGACCCGAGGTCGCGATTTCCGTTGCCATCTCCATCGCCGTCGCGCGCAGTTCGGACAGACCGACCAGCCGGTCGAGCAGGCCGATGTCATAGGCCTCCTGCCCCGGAACACGTTCCCCGGTCATGAACATCCACGCGGCCTTCTGCGGGCCGACGACGCGCGGCAGGGTGAAGGTGGTGCCGAAGCCGGGGTGATAGCCCTGCCGCGCGAAGTTGGCGGACAGGCGCGACTCCGGGCAGCCGACGCGGAAATCTGCGGTGAGCGCCAGGCCGATCCCGGCCCCGACAGCCGCACCCTGCACGGCGGCGACGACGGGCTTGGCGTTGCTTACCAGCCGGTGCGCCTCCTGGTACAGATGCCGCCCGGCCTCCTGCGTAATGGAGTCGCCGTCGTCCTTCACCCGCTCCGCCAGATTGGCTCCGGCGCAGAAATTCTTGCCCTCGGTACACAGCACGATGGCGCGGCAGTCGCGATCCGCGTCAAGCTCCGCATAGGCATCGCCAAGCGCGGCAATCGCGGCGATATCGACAAAGTTGTGCGGACCGCGGTGCAGTTCGACGATGGCGACATGGCCGTCGCGCGTGATGGTGACTTCGCTCATTTGTCCTCCGTTCGGGGTCAGAGCCCCGGTATCCTGTCCTGAAGCGCGTGGCGGGCGATCAGCATGCGGTGCACCTCGCTCGGCCCTTCGTAGATCCGCATGACGCGGACGTGGTTCGCCATCATGGCAAGCGGCATCTCCCGCGTCATCCCCATCCCGCCATGGGCCTGCATCGCCTTGTCGATCGTATCCCAGGCGAGTTCGGTCGACATCAGCTTGACCATCGAACATTCCGTGCGCGCCTGCTGCCCCCGGTCGATCTTGTCGGCGGTGTTGTAGATCATCAGGCGCAGGGCGTGCAGCTGCATCTCTGCATCCGCGATCCACCACTGGATCGCCTGCCGGTTGGCCAGCAGATCCCCGAAGGTCTTCCGCTGCTTGACCCAATCCTTCATGAGGTCCAGCGCATAGCGCGTCTTGCCCGCGCACCAGGCCGCCATCTGCACGCGCCGGGTGTTCAGCCGCAATTGCATCGGCCCGAAGCCGTTGCCGATTTCGCCCAGAAGCGCGGATTTCGGCAGGCGCAGGTTGTCGATGACGATCTCGTAGGTATTGCGTCCGCCCAGCATCGGGATCCGGCGCTGGATGACGAAACCCGGCGTGTCCTTTTCCACCACGAAGGCAGAGATCCCGCCGCGCGCCCCCTTGGACGGATCGGTGGAGGCCATGAGGATCGTGAAATCCGATTTCGTGGCCTTGCTGATCCAGATCTTGCGGCCGTTGATGACCCATTCGTCCCCGTCCAGCACCGCCCGCGTGGTCATCGCCGCCGGATCGCCGCCGCCGCCGGGTTCGGAGATGGCGATGGCGCTGATCGCCTCGCCCCGCGAATAGGGTTCGAGGTATTTGACCTTCTGCTCCTCCGTGCAGGTCTGCATCAGCATCCGCAGGTTCGGACTGTCGGGCGGGAAATAGTATTCGACGCAGGTCTGGCCCATCTCCTCCCACACTCCGACCATGGTGGTGCAGTCGAGGTTGGACCCGCCGTATTCCTCCGGGCCGTCCAGCGCGTAGAGCCCCAGTTCCTTGGCCTTCGCATCCAGCGGCTCGCGTTCCTCCGCGGTCAGTTCGGCGCTGCCGCCGTCGGCCTCGCGTGCCAGCACCAGCCGTTCCAGCGGGCGGACATGGTCGTCCCGGAACCGCGCGCAGAGATCGCGCAGCATCTGCTGTTCGTCGCTCAGTGAGAAGTCCATGGTGCTCTCCCCGTCTCCATGGTCGGGCTTACCGCGATATGGTATGCCATTTGAACCTACCGTTACCGGCATCGCGGGGGCGCGTCAACTCGGCCCGGCGGGTGCTGTGAGGGGCAGCGGCAGGTGTACAGGCACGAAACCGGGGCATTTCCGGCGACGTGGCGGCATGGTTTGACCGCCGGGCGGGCTGTACCGTATAGTATGCCATGATGGACGGAAGGATCGGCATGACCGGGCGCAGCACCTCTTCGAACCTCGCGGACCATGCCTATGAGGCGGTGCGCGATGCGATTGCCGACGGCACGCTGTCACCCGGTGACCGGATTTCGGAATACAAGACCGCGGACTGGCTGAAGATCAGCCGCACCCCCGCGCGCGAGGGCCTGCTGCGGCTTCAGGCCGAGGGGCTGCTGGCCAACCATCCCCGGCGCGGGCTGGTCGTCGCCTCCATCGACAACGAGGCGCTGAAGGAGATCTTCGTCGCGCGCGAGGTGATGGAGCGGGCGATTGCGGGACAGGCGGCGCGCAACGCATCGGGGCCGGAAATGGACCAGCTGATCGCCCTGACCGACCGCGAGGCCGGTCTGGTGGAGGACCGCGACGCCATGATCCGCCACAACCGCGCCTTTCACGGCATGATCCGGTCCTGCGCGCACAACCGCTACCTGATGAAGTTCACCAATACGCTGGAGGACATCGTCGCCGCCGACCGCCGCGGCACCTCGCTTGTCGACATCGCGCGCCGCCATGCCGTGATCGGCGAACACCGCGCGCTGGCCGAAGCGATCGCCGCGCGTGACGCTGGCAAGGCGGAAGATCTGGCCGCGCATCACATCCGCCAGAGCTATGCCGCGCGGCTGAAACTGAAACTGCCCGAGTCCTGACGATCAGATGCCCGAGAGCAGGGTATCCAAGGCGCGCGTGATCTCGTCCCGGTAGACGGCGAGCGATCCGATGCGGGTGCCGAGTTCGGTCTGCGTCAAGGTGGCCACAAGCTGCGGCATCAGGACATAGACTTCGTCGCCAATGATGATTTCCGGATTCAGGGATTTGTAGAGGATCGGGGTCTGGCGACGCGGCAGAACCGGCATGATGACACTGGTGGCGATGCCGGTCAGCAGATCGTTCTGAATGACGACACAGAGCCGACCGTTCACGGCATGGTACAGATCGTACTGTGCCGCCATCTTCAGAACTTGCGGAATTCGGCGAAGGGCACCCCGTTCTTCTCGATCCAGTCGTTGAATTCCTGAATGGCCCCGGCGTGTTCCTTCTGCCATGCGAGGGTGCGTTCCCTCTTCACCGCCTCCTCCAGCCCTTTCTCGGCGGCACGGGAGATGTTTACGCCTAGTGCACGCGCCTCCGCCAGCAGGTCGGCGTCGAGGCTCATGGAGGTGGATTTGCGCGGGGTCTTGGCCATGGGACGACTCGTCTTGCCGGTAAAACTACCGTCAGGTCTACCACATTCCGGCGGTAAGCGCGAGGATCAGAGCTTGAGGTTGTTCAGGCGCTGGTCGCCGGGCAGCTTGGACCGTTCAAGGATGATCTTGGAAATCGCCCGCGCCCGCACCGGGTTCAGCCCGGCGAGGATCGGGGCGGCGGTGCGTTCGGACATTGTGCCCAGCACCATCACAGACACCTCGATATCCAGGTCGTTCATGATCGCCGCCGCATCCTTCGGCTTCATGTTGGAATAGAGCGCGACCAGGCGGCGCACGTCATCGGTCTGGGCGGCATCGACCTTGGCCAAGAGGCCTTCGAGCGCGGTTTTCAGTTCGTCCAGACGTGTCTGTTCCAGCTGAAGTTTTTCGCGCGCAAGATCGATCTCCGCCTCGCGGCGGGCCATGTCGGTCTTCTGTTCGGCCAGGTATTCGCGTTCCGTGGTGATGATCTGGAGCATCTCTTCCGGCATGGCGCAGGCCTGCACCTCGTCCGAGGATCGGGGCGCGTCCTTCGCGGCGGCCTCTTTCGGCGTCTCCTCGGCGGGCGCGGCGGCGATGGCGGGGCCGACGAACAGCCCCTCTCCCGCCGGCATAGGTGCGGCCGGGGCGACGACCTCCACCGCCAGCTTGGCTGCGCCGAAGCCGGCCAGCGCGATCAGCATCATCGGGAAGGGACGCAGGGCCATCACGCGCCTTTCGTGCGGGCGGTTTCAAAGAAGCCGCGCACCAGGTCGGACTTGCCGGTCACGCGGGTCACGCCTGCCGGACGGGTCGCCTTTTCGCGGCTGGTGCGGAAGGATACGATCTGGCCGCGATCGACCTCGGGCGCGGCGGTGACGGGGTTGCGCACCTTCTCCGTCATGGTCTTGAGCAGCCCGACAGAGCTTTCGGACCGGTCCACCGCCTCGGAGAACTTTCCGACCATCGGCTCCATCTCCTTGAGCACGGACATGAGGATGCGCACGCGGCGGTCGACGATATAGGCATAGCCAAGCGTCCCGGCCAGCAGCAGCAGGATCATGATGTCAATCAGGTAGGACATTGGTCATTTCCTCTTCGTCGATAAGCTGGTCGGTGATCCTGAGCGCAAGATGCCCGTTGCGCCGTTTGCCGGTTTCGGCGGTGTACATTTCGGTGCCGCTGCAGCTGAGAGACACCCGCTGGTCCTTGACGATCCCGAGGTCGAGAACCTGACCTTTCTTCCATTCCAGAACTTCCTGCATCGGCACAAAGGCCTCGTGCAGGAGAG
Organism: Primorskyibacter flagellatus; assembly: GCF_014638275.1. Lineage (GTDB taxonomy): Bacteria > Pseudomonadota > Alphaproteobacteria > Rhodobacterales > Rhodobacteraceae > Pseudooceanicola > Pseudooceanicola flagellatus_A. Next base: position 118,234 of record NZ_BMFJ01000004.1, on the reverse strand, counting down.
CGGTGACAAGGACATCCGTATCCTCGATCACCTCGGTCATCGACCGCCGCCAGCTCTTGTCGCCGCCAAGCGATCCGCCGTGGAAAGGCTGCACCAGCATGTTGCGGATCTCTGCCAGGGCATTGAACGGGATGACGAGGTAGAAATAGCCGTCGCGGTCGTCCATGGTCACATGCATGCGCAGCCGCACGCAGCCGGTGTTGGGCGGGGCCAGCACCATGGCCTGCGCGTTGGTCTCGATATGGCTGATGGTGAATTCGACGTCGCACAGCTTGCCGAAGGATTCCGCCAGCTCTTCGAGGATCAGCTGAGTCATGTCCCGGCCGATCTTCTTCTCGATCGCGGTAAAGCTGCGCGGGGTCCAGCTGCTGCGCCCGGTGGACCGTCCGCCGAAGGTGATTTCCAGAGTGGAGATCAGCAGCGTCGGGTCCAGGGCGAGCGCAAAGGGTCCGTCCCAGTTCAGTTCTTCGACAACCGAGATCAGCGCCGGGTTCGGCACGCTTTCCAGTGCATCGCCGGTGGTGAGGTAGTCCAGCGTGTCGATATTCGCCTCGCAGATCGCCCCGACGTAATGTTTCAGCGCCGGACCGACGGCGAGGGCGAAGCGTTCGAGGATGACCTCGAGGGTCGGCAGGCGTTCATAGGACCGCTTGGCGCGCTGGATGATCTCTTCTTCGACCGGGGCACCTTCGGGCAGGGCTATGTTGGCGGAGGGTGGGCACATGGGTCTATTGCACGATCAGGTCGGATATGAGGATTTCCTGCGGCGCGTCGGTTCCCGACACGGTCCGCGCGCGGCGCAGCAGTTCCGCCTTCAGGATGGCCAGACTGGCGCTGCCCTGCACGTCGCGCTCGGACAGCTGGCGGAGATAATCCTGAAAGGCATCGCGCACGAAGGGCTTGCGCTCTTCGACATGTTTCGCGCCCTCGGCGGCCTCATCGTAAACCAGCGCGGTGTTCAGCTTTAGAAACCGGGTCGTCTGCCGCCCCGTCGCGGTGGTGGCAGAGATGTTGACGATGATCTCCTGAAACGGCGTGATCATGATCGTCTTGCCCATCTCGGGCGGCGCAGCCTTGTGAACCTCGGCCGCGGCGACCTCTTCGGCCCCGCCCTTGCCGCCGGTGACAAGCGCAAGCGCGTCATCAAAGCCCATGGCCGCGACAAGACCGCCGACGAGGGCAACAACGCCCACGACCGAGATCAGCGCCACCGAAACGAGCTTTTTCTTCATCGACTGCCCTTCACCGTCACCCTGCCGGATGATTCTTTGCGCCCCTCAAGAACAGAACCCGGCTATTTCTTGTGATCTTCAAGGAAACATGCCGCGCGGCGCGAGATTTTGCAAGCTTAAACCGCAAAGTTATCTTGCCTTTCAAGAATAGTTTCGCCTATTCTTGGATCAACGAGAAAAGAACTTGGGGGCGACGTGCAGGCCTTGTTGGAAAATCTCAGGGCTCTGGGCCAGGGGCGGCTGATCGCCCTTGGGGCAACCGGTATTGTGCTGGTCCTTGCCCTGGTCTTCGGCATCCGCACCGTGCTGGAGCCGAGCTACGCCACGCTCTACCGCGATCTCACCCCGTCCGACGCCTCGCGCATGGTCTCCTCGCTCGAGGGTTCCGGGTTCACGGTAAAGGTCGACGCCTCCGGCTCCATCATCTCCGTCCCGCAGGAAGATCTTGCCCGCGCCCGCATGGAGCTGGCCGGTCAGGGGCTGGTCGGTGACGGCGTTGCAGGGTGGGAACTGTTCGACGAGGGCAGCGGTCTCGGCATGAACACCTTCATGCAGAAGATCAACCGTCTGCGCGCGCTGGAAGGGGAGTTGGCCCGCTCGATCCAGACGCTCGACGGGGTCGATGCCGCCCGCGTCCATCTGGTTCTGCCCGAAAGAGAGGCGTTTTCGCGGGAACGCCCGCAGCCCTCCGCCTCGGTCATCGTGCGGGGCCGTGCGGGGCATCAGATTTCCAACCGGCAGGCGCAGTCGATCCGCGCACTCGTCGCCTCGGCCGTGCCGGAGATGGCCGCCGGCCGTGTCACCGTCCTCACCGCGAATGGCGAGACGATCCTCGCCGAGGAGGGGCGCGACAATGCGGAGGTCAGCCAGCAGGCCCTGCGTGCCTCGATCGAAGACCGGATCGCCGCCAACGTCACCGAAATCCTCACCGCCCGCGTCGGCGCGGGCAATGCGCGCGTGAAGGTCAGCGTCGACCTGACCAACGAACGCCAGGTGATCCGCAACCAGAGCTATGACCCCGAGCAGCGCGTCGTCCGCTCCACCGAGACACGGGAAGAGAACCGCTCCGACACCAAGAGCGACACGGGCGAGGTCGGCGTAAACGACGATATCCCCGCCTCGCTCGCGCAGAACGGGTCGGCGCAGAGCCAGAACAGCTCCAACCGCACCGACGAGGTGGTGAACTACGAGATCGGCAACACCGCCACCGAAACCGTGCGCGAACCCGGAGAGATCGCCCGCGTCTCGGTCGCGGTGCTGGTGAACGGCATCTACAACGTGCAGGACGGCGGCGATGTCGCCTATGAGGAGCGCACGCCCGAGGAACTGGACCGTCTGAACCAGCTGGTGCAGGCCGCCATCGGTTTCAACGAGGGGCGCGGCGACTCGGTCTCTGTGGATAGCCTGCGGTTCATGGACTATTCGATGGACGTGGGTGAGCCGGTGACCACCGGGGTCGGCCAGATCCTCAAGGACAACCTCATGTCGATCCTGCGCGCGGTCTTCGCGCTGGCGGTGATCGCGGCGATCCTGAAGTTCGGCGTGATGCCGATGATGGCCCGCCTCGCCCCGGTCGAAGGGGTTGAGGGCAACAAGGACCTCGCCGCGCTGCCGGGGGCCGCTGCCGACGGGGCGGAGGCAGAGGACGAAGAAGGCGCGCCGGAGAACCTGCCCGCCGCCTCGGCCACCCGCGCACGGCGCAACCAGCCCGCCGTGGCCGCCAACGGCGTGGTCACGGGCCAGATCCTGGACGACGACGCGAAGGCCGGGCCGGACGACATGGTCACCATCGGCGCGGTGCGCGGCGGGGTGCATCGCGGCTGGATCAACACCGTCAGCGGGCTGATCGAAAGCCAGCCGACGGATTCTCTGAAGGTCGTGAAGACCTGGCTGGCAGAGGGGATGTAAGGCATGAACACCATATTCGAGCGCGACTTCGACGAAGAGGCGGAATTCGAGGCACGCCGCCGGATCCATCAGAAACGGTCGATCTACACGCCCGAGGACATGGACGAAGCCGTCCGCAAGGCCTCCAAGGAAGCCTACGAGGACGGACGGCTTGCCGGGCGCGCGGAGGCCTCGGTCGAGGCGGCGGAGAGCACCTCCTCCCGCACCGCCGATGCGCTTGTGGTTCTGGCCCCGCGGCTGCAGCAGATCCTGACCCAGGCCGATCAGCACAAGGCGGCGCTGGAATATCAGGTGCTGGACTACGTGCTGACCATCTTCCGCCAGCTTGCGCCGGAACTGCTGGACCAGACCGCCCTGCTGCGCACCGAACACGAGATCAAGAAGGCCATCCGCATGGCCATCGGCGCGTCGCTGCTGCGGATCCACGTCCCCGCCGACCTTGCCGGGGAACTCACCGACGGGATCAACGATCAGGTGCAGCGGGCCGGGTTCCAGGGACGTGTGCAGATCCAGACCGACAACAGGATGCGGGCGGGCGACACCCGGGTCGAATGGGACAACGGGCTGATGGAATTCAGCCTGACCGAGCTCTGCGACAAGATCCTGACCGCCCTGAAACAGGCCGCGGGCGACGCCCTGGCCCGCAGAAAAGCCGAACTGGAGTAAGCCGTGGCTGACGAAACCGACAACACCGAAGACCAGAAGACCGACACCGCCGAAATCCCCGAGGCCGATCCCGAGATCCAGGAAACCGTCATGGACGCCATGATGGGCAAGTCCAAAGAGGGCGCCGGCTACAACATCGACGCGATGCTCAACGTCGGGCTGAACGTGCAGGTGGTGCTGGGCAAGACGCGGATGCCGATCTCGGCCCTGCTCAAGCTGTCGCGCGGGTCGATCATCGAACTCGACAAGCGCATCGGCGAACCCGTCGACATCGTCATCAACGACCGGCTGGTGGCGCGCGGCGACCTCGTCAAGCTTGACGAGGAGCGGGTCGGCGTGTCGCTGATCGAGATTGTCAAAGACTACGTGTCGGAGAAGTGAATGAAGCGGACGGGATCAGCCGTCCGCCTGTCGATCCCGGCGCTCGTCGCGGCCGGGCTGATGCTCTGCGCCTCGCATGCGGTGGCGCAGGATGGCGGGTCCTTCCTGTCGGGCATCACCGATGCGCTGAGCGATGCGGCACCGGGGTCGGACGAACGCGCCACCCTGTCGGGCCGCATCCTGCAGCTGATCGCGGCGATGACGGTGCTGTCCATCGCGCCGGGTCTGTTGGTGGTGATGACCTCCTTCACCCGCTTCGTGATCGTCTTCTCGATGCTCCGCTCCGCGCTTGGTCTGAACCAGACGCCGCCGAACATGGTGCTGTCCTCCATGGCGCTGTTCATGACCTTTTTCGTGATGCAGCCGGTCTTCGACGATGCCTGGACGGGCGGGATCCAGCCGCTGATGAACAACGCGATCACCGAGGAACAGGCGCTCTACCGCACCGCCGAACCCTTCCGCGTCTTCATGGCCGCCAATACCCGCGACAAGGACCTGGCGCTTTTCCAGGACATCGCGGCGCGCAGCGCGGGCGAGACCGGGCCGCTCAACGAACAGGTGACGGAGGACGGCCTGCCCGCCTGGCGCGCGCTGGTGCCGGCCTTCATGATGTCGGAACTCCGCCGGGCATTCTCGATCGGTTTCCTGATCTATCTGCCCTTCGTGGCGATCGACCTCATCATTGCCTCAATCCTGATGTCGGCTGGCATGATGATGCTGCCGCCCGTGCTGATCTCCCTGCCGTTCAAGGTGATCTTCTTCGTCCTCATCGACGGCTGGTACATGCTGGCCGGGTCGCTGATGGAAAGCTACCTCCCCGCGGTCGGCGGCGGATAAGAAAAGGAAACGCGACATGGCCGTAATGGAAGCGCAACGCAAGCAGACCGAACGCCGCCTGCCCCAGAAGCGCGCGCTGCGCGGGCCCGAGAAGGCCGCGATCCTGTTCCTCTGCCTCGGCGAACAGCGCGGGTCGGCCCTGATGCAGAAGCTGACGGACGAGGAGATTCAGATCATGACCCGCGCCATGGCCGGGCTCGGCGTGATCGAGGCGGACCAGGTCGAACAGGTCATGTCGGATTTCGTGGAGGGCATCGCCAACGGCGGCGGCGTCGTCGGGTCCTTCACCGTGGCAGAGGACATGCTGCGCTCCTTCCTCCCCTCCGACCAGGTCGACGGTATCCTCAAGGACATCCGCGGCCCGCTGATGGAAAAGGATCTCTGGACGCGCTTCTCCTCCCTGTCGGAGAACGTCATCGCCAACTACCTGCGCAACGAACACGAACAGACCTGCGCCGCGATCCTGTCCAACGTGAAGAACGACGTCGCCGCCAAGGTCCTGCCCCTGCTTGGTCAGGAAAAGATGCACGACGTGGTCGAACGCATGATCCGGATGGAGGCGGTGCCCCATCACATGATGAAGCAGATCGAGGAAACGCTGCAGACCGACATCATCTCCGCCCCCGCTCAGCCAACATCCGGCGAGCTTCAGCAGAAGATGGCGGACCTGTTCAACAAGCTCGACGTCGTGTCCTTCCAGCAGCTGTCCGAGGACCTGGAGCAGCGCATCCCCGAGACGTTCAGCGCGATCAAGTCCAAGATGTTCACCTTTGACGATCTCGCCAACCTCAACGCGATGGACCTTGCCCGCGTCATGCGCGGTGCACCGGGCAACGCGCTGCCGATCGCCCTGCGCGGCGCGAAGAAAGAGGTCCGCGACGTGTTCCTCGCCGCCCTTCCGGGCCGGTCGCGCGACATGCTTGAGGAAGAGATGAACACCATGGGTCCCGTCCGCGGCAAGGATGTCCGCGAGGCGCAGGCCGGTCTGCTCGACTACGCCAAGGAACTTGCGGACGAGGAGGTCATCGCCCTGCCGATGGCGGACGACGAGGAATTCATCTGATAGCGGTCGGCGCCGCCCCGCTCAGCTGTAGAGCCGGGAGGCGGAGTATCCGACGCGGTCGATGCTCATCGTGATGGAGATGATGGAGGCTGCCGCCGCGTTCGATGTCGCCGTCAGCATCTGAAGCGCGCCGTTGTTCGCCGTGGCGGATCCGTTCAGCGCGTCGGAGATCGCGACGTACTTGCGGATCAGCTTTTCGACCACCTCGGGATCGCTCAGCGTTTCCAGATCGAACTTCTTGTTGATGATCTCGGCCTGCTTGTCGATGTCCAGCCCCGAGAGCGAGGACGGCAGGCCAAGCGCGGTCTGGAAGAACTCCGTCATCTGCGTGTTTTTCAGGATGTCGAAGGCGGATTCGATGTCGCCCGCGTTGCGCCGGAACTCCAGCGCGGTTCCGACGGTGGCGTTCTGTTCGTCCTGGAAGTTGATGAACTGCCGTTCGACGTAACGGTTCACCATACGGTCCTGCCAGCGCGTGAGGATGGTGTTCAGGTTGCCTTCGCCGTCGGTGCCGAAGCCCATTTCCTGATACATCTCGCGGAAACGCGGGTCCGTGAGACGGTTCACCAGCGCATCGGATTCCTCGATGTTGCTTTTCAGGACCTTCTTGATCATCGCCTTGCCGAAGATCTGATCCTCAAGATCGAAGGCGCGCATCACGAAGCTGTAGAGGCGGCTGTCGTCGACCAGCTGGTCGACGTTTTCGACATCCTTGATGTTCGCCTTGAAATACTCGATCTCCCGCTTGTGCTGGGCCGAGTTGCGGATCAGGTCGAGCTGCTTGTCGCGTGTCGCATCAACGATGTTCAGCCCGTTGATCGACGACAGTCCTGAAATGGGTATCATCCTGCATCACGGCTTAACGCCGGCTCCTCTTCCTCAGACACAATGTCACCGCGCAGGCTGGCCGGGCGCGGAACGTTCGCGCCGAGGATTTCAGCCTCGCGTTTCATCAGCGGACGGAGGGCACGGAGCGCCTTGTAGAAGTCGCCCTGGCTGACGAAGTTGGCGGCCTCGAAGACCGAATGCACGGTCGGCGGGCCAAAGGTGGTGGCCAGTGCGGCCAGCTGTTTCTGGATCGGCGAGCGCAGCTTGTCCTGCAACGCCGGGTCGGTCAGTGCAGTCTGCACCAGGAAATAGGCCTGGTTGACGGGGGTGACGGCGGCCTTGCGGCTCAGCAGGTCCTGGCCGCGCACGACATCGGCCTTGGTCTCGATTACGATGGTTGACTTGCGGGCGGAGTTCCGCACCACGCAACCGTTGATCACGATCCGCTCGAAGGGCTTCAGGGTCAGCTGGAGTGCCATGCGCCCTACCCCCGCGGTCCCGGCATCGCGCCGGAGAGCCCGGAGATCAGGCTCTGGTTGATGGTGACGAGGACACCCAGCCCCGCCTCCCCGCCCAGCACCTGGGCGGACTGGCGTTCGACGAACAGCGCAAGGGAAATGAGACCGGCTTTTAGCGGCAGGGGCAGGCCGTTTTCCGGATGGGACAGGTCATGCTTGATGGTCGACCAGAGCTTCAGGTTGTCGGCAAGCTGCGCACGCAGGCCCTGGGCCAGGATGGCCACCCGGTCCGGGCGGGACCGGGTCGTGTCATAGACCGTGCTGTGTTTTTCAAGCTCGCCGGTGACCCGGACAAAGACCCGCCGTTCGATCTGACGGGGGCTCTCGCTCTCACGAATCGTGCGCTTGTACGCCGCGATACTCATTTTGACCTGTCCTCATTTCCGCTTGTGCGGTTTGTTTTTGGCTGGATGTCCCCCCGGTTGATCCGGGGTGGGCACTCTTCGAAAGGCCGCTTGCTCTGACGGCCCCCCGTGGTTGTCGATCAACGCGCGCCTATTATTGGAAGAGACTTAGGATATTTTGTGGCGTTGCGTTGGCAATTGACAGCGACTGCGTGGCAAGCTGCTGCTGGACCTGCTGCGCCTGAAGGCGTGCGGCCTCTTCTTCCATGTCCGCGTCGATCATCGACCCGATGCCGCTGTCGAGACGGTCGGTCAGTTCCGCGAGGAAGACTTTCTGCGTCTCGATGGACTTCTCGGCGATGCCGAGAGAGGTTGCGGCGGCGACGGCCGCGGAAAGCTGGGCTTCGGCACTCTGCAGCGCGGCCACCTGGGCGCCGGCGGAATCCGCGGCGGTCAGGTCGATCGCGGCCAGGATGGAGGCGATGGCGCCAAGATCCTGCTGCAGGAACGACATCGTGGTGGTGGAGATCGTCCCGCCGGCGGCGCGGCTGATCCCGGTGACCAGCGTGACCGAGGTCGTGGCGTTCACGTAGTCGGTGCCGTTGAAGGTCGACTGCGAGATCGTGGTCGTCATCCGCGCGGTCAGCGCGTTCAGTTCGGCCTGCACATCGGCCCGCACCTCTTCGGTGCCGCCCTGGGCGAACGCGACGCGCTCCGCAAAGGACTTGGCGAGGTCGACCAGCGTCTCGGCGCCGAGGCGCGCGGTGGAGACGGCGTTCTTCTGCAGCGTCAGGGTTTCGTCGATCGCCTTGAACATGCCGGAGTCGCCCGACATCGTCTTGGAGATGGAGAAATAGGCTGCGTTGTCCTTGCCGGATTCAATCTTCAACCCGCTGGAGATACGGCCCTGCGTATCGGTCAGGTTGGTGTTGATTTGTCGCAAGGTGGCCAGCGCCGTCATGGCGCTGTGGTTCGTAAGGATAGATGACATCGTACTGCTCCGATTTATTTTTATCGCGTCGTCGACTTCTGCCGAAAACGGGCCTGCCCGTGGTTATACACTACCACTCATAGTTGACGATGTGTAAGCAATTCTGCGCAATCACCGGGACTGTTGCGGCGCCGTCACGCTTTTGCCAAATTTTCGGCGGCTGTGACGGAGCGAAAACTTTGCAATCCCATCAGTGCGATAGCGCAAATCGCCTCGCATCGTCCTCTGCTGGCGGGGACCCGGATGCTCTCAAGGGGCCACGGTAAACCGCAGCCCCTCAAGGTTGTTCATGTGCTATTCCGCGGTTAGCGGAACAGGCTCAGGATGTTCTGCGGCGACGAGTTCGCAATCGACAGGGACTGCGTTGCCAGCTGCTGCTGCACCTGAAGGGCCTGGAGACGCGCGGCCTCCTCTTCCATGTTGGCGTCGATCATCGACCCGATGCCGCTGTCCAGACGGTCGGTCAGGGCACCCAGGAATTCCTTCTGGGTCTCGATCGACTTCTCGGCGATGCCGAGCGCGGTGGCCGATGCAATCGCCTTGCCAAGTTCGGCTTCGGCGGCGGTCAGCGCGGCTTCCTGCAGCGTCGCGGTGGTGGCGGAGGTGATCGAGACGGCGTCGAGCGCGGTCTGGATCGCGGCCAGGTTCTGCGACATGAAGGTCATGCTGGTGGTGCTCACCGACCCCGTGGAGGAGCGGGAGATACCGGTCACGACGGTGATCGTTGCGGCGGCGCTGACATAGTCGGTGCCGTTGAAGGTCGACTGGTTGATGGTGGTCAGCATACGTGCCGCCAGCTCGTCCAGTTCGGCCTGCACGTCGTCACGGACTTCCTGGGTGCCGCCCTGCGCGAAGGCGACGCGCTCGGTGAACTGCTTGGCCAGGTCGACCAGGGTCTCGGCGCCGAGGCGCGCGGTGGAGACAGCGTTCTTCTGCAGCGTCAGGTTCTCGTCGATCGCCTTGAACATGCCGGAGTCGCCGGCCATCGTCTTGGAGATGGAGAAGTAGGCTGCGTTGTCCTTGCCGGACTCGATCTTCAGGCCGGTCGAGATACGGCTCTGGGTCGAGTTCAGGTCGCTGTTGATGTTGCGCAGGGTCGACAGCGCAGTCATCGCGCTGTGGTTCGTCAGGATAGAAGACATATTCTGCTCCGATATTCTTTTTCTTGCTTCATCGGATTTCTTCCGAAACCGGGCCTGCCCGTGAGTGCAGATAACACCCCGTTTCGGGCGAAATTAAGAAACAGTTAGGCAAGATCCCGGTTTATTGGTTTTTTCTGAAAAAGCCTTGTTCGCCAGAGGTATACAGCAGTTTTCCGCGCCGCTCCGCGGACCGCCCCGGCGAAATGTGGCAAGATTGAGGCAGGCGTTTTTCCGACACGAAAAAAGGCCGCGGATCCCGCGGCCTTTCCTACCTTAAGGCGAGTGCCGCGGTTAGCGGAACAGGCTCAGGATGTTCTGCGGCGCTGCGTTGGCAATCGACAGCGACTGCGTGGCGAGCTGCTGCTGCACCTGAAGGGCCTGGAGACGCGCGGCCTCCTCTTCCATGTTGGCGTCGATCATCGACCCGATGCCGCTGTCCAGACGGTCGGTCAGGGCGCCCAGGAATTCTTTCTGGGTCTCGATCGACTTCTCGGCGATGCCGAGCGCGGTCGCGGAGGCAACGGCGGCGGCCAGCTGCGCTTCGGCCGACTGCAGGATCGTCGCCTGTGCACCGGCGGACGCCGCTGCGGACAGGTCGAGGTTTGCCAGAACGGACTGGATCGCGCCAAGGTCCTGCTGCAGGAACGACATGGAAGTGGTCGACACGGTGCCGCCGGCGCCACGGCTGATGCCGGTCACGACGGAAACGCTCGCGGTACCGTTCACGTAGTCGGTGCCGTTGAAGGTCGACTGGGAAATCGTGGTGGCCATCCGGGCGGCAAGTTCGTCCAGTTCGGCCTGCACGTCGTCGCGGACTTCCTGGGTGCCGCCCTGTGCGAAGGCAACGCGCTCGGCGAATTCCTTGGCAAGGTCGACCAGGGTCTCGGCGCCGAGGCGCGCGGTGGAGACGGCGTTCTTCTGCAGCGTCAGGTTCTCGTCGATCGCCTTGAACATGCCGGAGTCACCGGCCATCGTCTTGGAGATGGAGAAATAGGCTGCGTTGTCCTTGCCGGATTCGATCTTGAGACCGGTGGAGATACGGCTCTGCGTCGAGCTCAGGTTGCTGTTGATGCTGCGCAGGGTAGACAGCGCGGTCATCGCGCTGTGGTTCGTAAGAATGGAAGACATCTTCTGCTCCGATACATTTTTTTTATCGAGTCATCGGATTTCTTCCGAAAACGGGCCTGCCCGTGCGGTTAATCAACACTCCATTTGAGGCGAAATTAAGGAAGTTTACAGGGACTGGTCGAAATGTTGCGAGGCCACGGTGCTGCGCGCGCGTTTTTCCCCGTCCGGCCCGTAGGTTCCCGATAGCGAATGGCGGTCGCGGATGCGGTCCAGTTCGTCGATGATCGCGCCTGTCGCCTGGGTCATTTTCTCCAGCAGGGCATGGTCCTGGGCGATCAGTTCGCGCAGCTCCACCAGCTTGCCGCGCAGCTCTGCCGACTGCGGATGATCGGTCAGCAGCGCGCGGGGGGTGGCAAAGGCCTCCTCCACCTCGGCCAGCAACGCCGTCTTCTTGGGATAGATCTCCGTCACCTCGGCCAGCCGCCCGCCGGTGATCGCCGCGATCTCGTCCCGCAGCAGCCGCGACAGCCGGTCCACGACCGATAATGCCTGCGCCATGTTTGCCATGTCCGTGTCCCCCTTACCCCTGTTTCACCATCGCGGCGCGGTAGGCGCCGATGCTGGCCTCAACGCTCTGTGCAATGCCCGTCGTGCCCTGAAGCGCCAGCTGATCCGCATAGGCCCGGGCAAGGAAGCTGCGCCAGGTCTCCTCGGCAAAGCCGCCGTCCATCGTGCCCATGCTCACGGTCTTCAGCATCTCTTCCATCACCTGCGTCAGGAACACCGCCTCGAATTCCCGCGCCGTGGTCTTGGCCGGATCCGTCGCCTGCCCGTTGCGGGTCAGCTGCGCCTGGCCCTGCGCCATCGCCACGAAGTTGGTGGAGGGGATCTCCATGGCGCGCGCTCCTCAGATGATTTCCAGGTCGGCGTGCAGGGCGCCGGCGGCCTTGATGGCCTGAAGGATCGAAATGGTCTGGCTGGCCGTCACACCGATGGCGTTAAGCCCGTCCACCAGCCGTTGCAGGCTCACGTCGCCTTCGAGGATGGTGAAATGCGCTTCCGCTTCCTGGGCCTGCACCTCGGTCTGCGGCACGACAACCGTGGTGCCGCCAATGGTGATCGGTTCGGGCTGGCTGACCTGGATGTCCTCGCGCACGATGACGGTCAGACCGCCCTGCGATACCGCGACCTTGTCCACCCGCACGTTCGACCCGATGACGATGGTCCCGGACCGCGCGTCGATCACCACCTTCGCGACCGAATCCGGCTGCACCATCAGGTTTTCCACCGCCGCCATCATCTCGGCCGTGGCGCCCTTGTCGTTGCTCATCACCTCGATCGTCGTCGCGTCCAGCACCTGCGCGGTGCGCGGGCCAAGCGACTGGTTGATCTTGTCCGCCACCCGGTTCGCCGTGGTGATGTCGGGCGTGCGCAGAGCCACCCTGAAGGAGCGGAGGGAGTTGAGGTTGAAGTCGATTTCGTTCTCGACCGTCGCGCCGTTTTCGATCCGCGCCACGGTCGGCACGCCCTCGACGATGGAGGCATTCGCCCCCTGCGCCGCATAGCCCGCCACCGCGATCGGCCCTTGCGCCACGGCATAGACCTCACCATCCGCGCCGGACAGCGGCGTCACCATCAGCGTCCCGCCCCGCAGCGACGACGCATCGCCAAGCGAGGACACGACCACGTCAATCGTCGACCCGCGCCGCGCAAAGGGCGGCAGCATGGATGTCACCATGACCGCGGCGGTGTTCTGGGTGCGCATCTGCTCATCGGCCAGGTTGCCGACGCCGAGCCGCTCCAGCATCCCCTCGATGCTCTTCTGCGTGAAGGGGCTGTTGCGCAGCGTGTCGCCGGTGCCATTCAGCCCGACCACGAGGCCATAGCCGACCAGCTGGTTTTCCCGGATGCCCTCGAACTGGGCGATGTCCTTGATGCGCACGTCGGCCCGCGCCGCGTCCAGCGCGGGCGAGATGGCGATCACCAGGGCAAGGAGTGCTCGAAAAGCCCGCATGTCCAACATTCTTTATGTTTTGTTGCAAGGATTATTGCCGCAAGTCGGTCACAAACTCAAGAATAGATTGCAACAGTGTAAGTGCGCGGCACGGAATTGCTTGACCATCACGCCACTGTGTTTCTAAGATACATGAAAAATCAGAGGCCGATCATCAAAAAACAAGGATCGGGGAGCAGCATGCATATATATCTTTACGAGCCGCGCGCGGATCGTCTGAATGGACTCATGGCCGAACTCCGCTCCGCGCGGATGAAGCCGGTGCCGATCCAGGCCAACTTCTTCCGCGGCGAACTTGGGTTGCTGAACCGCGGAGGGCACGAGGACCGGCCCTTCCTGCTGGCGGAGAACCCCGACCTGCTGGACCAGATCGCCGCGCTCCGGGCCGCCGGATGCTCCAACCCGGTGCTGGTGATGCGTGACTTCCGCAACTCCCGGGATACCGCTGCCGCACTGGACGCGGGCGCCGACGACGACATCGTGATCCCGGTGAAATCGGTCGAGCTCAAGTCCCGCATCAACTCCATCACCCGCCGCTCTCACGGTCACGCCGCCGAAAGCGTCCAGGTCGGAGAGGTCACCGCCTATTTCGACGGCCGCGACCCCGAGATCTCGGGCCAGGTGGTCAAGCTGTCGCGCCGCGAACACGCGATTTTCCAGCAGCTCGTGCTGAACGCGGGCCGGGTCGTGTCCAAGGGCGCGATCTATGACGCGGTCTACGGCATGTCCGAGGAACAGCCTTTCGACAAGGTGATCGACGTCTACATCTGCAAGATCCGCAAGAAGATCGACCAGTCCGCGGAGTCCGGTCACAACTACATCGAAACGGTGCACGGGCGCGGCTACAAGTTCGCCCCCGCCCCCGAAGTCGCCGCCGCCCCGATGGCCCGCGCCGGCGGGATGTGACACCCCCCGATCCGCAAGATCGACGTCATCCTCGGACCCGATCCGGGGATCTCTCCCCTGCCCGCACGCTGTGCAGCACGTGATCCTCCGGTCTATCCCGAGGATCACGCAGCAAAGACATTACATGAAGTTCAGGAACGACAGCTGCGCCAGCCGTGCGGTGACGGCATAGCTCGCCTGCAGTTGCGTTTCGACCGAAGTCAGCTTGGTCGCCGCCACGTAGGGATCGACCGACTCCAGGTCCGAAATGTGCAGCGAATAGACGTCGCGCTTGGCCGACAGCCGCGTGGTCGCGTCCTCCACCTGCTTCTGCATGCTGCCCGTCCGGCTTTCCGCCGACAGCACCGCAGACACGCCCGAGCTCAGCGCCTTGGTCGCCGCGCCGACCCAGGCCTTGTAGGCATCGGGATCGGAAATCGTCGCCGGGTCACCGCTCGCGATCATCGCGAGACCCCGCATCAGGTCACGGAAACCCTGGTCGTTGGCCTGCACACCATAGTTGATCTCGAAATTATCATCGATCTGGGCGTTCAGTCGCGGGGTCGGCGTCGCGCCGGTCATCAGGGGCGAGCCGCTGTAGAACGTCTGTTCATAGGCCGTGGCCGGATCGCCGGGCGTGCCGTTGAAGACCGCGTCGACTTGCGCCAGCTTGGCCGCCGCATCCGCAGCATCGGTGATCCCGCCGCCGACGATGCCGGCCATCACGTCCGCCGGGCTGTAGCCGGTGGTGCCGTTCGCCTTGCCCCAGGTATTCACCGGGGTCTTGTCGCTCGCCACGCCGCCGAACAGGGATTTGCCGTTATAACCCGCATTCAGAAAGGAGGCGATCGTGTCATAGGCGTCACGCGCCAGATCCTTCATGTACTGCGGGCTGGCCGAGCTCGGGTCCTGGTTCGTCATCGCCATGGTCAGAACCTCTTGCGCGGCCTCGCGGACGTTCGACAGGGAGGTCGCCATCAGGTCCAGCCGGTTCTGCAGCAGGGTGTTCGACTCGATCCGGCCGAGCGTGCGCTCATAGGCGGCGCGCGTGCTCATCGCCTCGATCGAGCGTGACCCGAGCGCGGCATAGGGATCCGCGTGGCGACCGGTGGAAACCTCGACCTCCGCCTGCAGCATGAGCTTGGTCATGTCGGTCGTGGTGCGCTGCCGTGTCAGCAGGCTTTGCAGGGTGGAAACCGTCTGGACGTAGGAAATCATGTGTCAGGCCCTTCAGACGAGGTTCAGAAGCGTGTCGATCATCTCGGTCGCGATCTTCAGGGCCTGGGAATTGGCGTTGTAGGCCTGTTCCACCAGCTGAAGGTTCTGCAGTTCCGTGTCGATGTTCACGCCGTTGGCGTTGAGCCGCGCCGCCCGGTAGGTCTCGGCGCTGGCGGTATAGGCAGAGAGAGAGGATTCCGACGCCACCCGCCGCGCATGCTGCTGCGCGATGATGCCGTTGGTGAAATCCATCATCGTGGTGCTGGTCCCCTGCCCCGCCTGCGGATCGAAGGCGACGGAGGAGGAGAAGAAGTTCAGGAAGGCCAGAACCTGCGTGTTGTCCGAGGTCGCGCCGGGCGTCACCGCGCCAAGCCCGTCCCGGATCAGCGTCAGGTCCCCGCCCTGCCCCGGATCGGCGGCGGCGTTCACCCTGATCCGGCCCGCGAGGCCGGTGGCGTAGGTCGCCGACAGGGCAGAGCCGTTGTCGGTGAACAGGCCGGCCTGGCCGGGGGTAAGGCTGGCATCGGATCCCTCGAACCCCTCGATCAGGGCGCGGGCGATCTCGTCCAGTTCCAGCTGCTGCTGCGGCACGGTGGTGTTCAGAAGTTCGATATAGCCGGCAAGCGAACCCTGATCCGCACCACGCCGCCCGGCGCTGCCCGGCGTGATGTCGTCGGTCCCGGACATCAGCGTGCCGGTGGAGCGGTCGAAGCTCAGCTCGTTGACCAGCCCGGCGATGACCAGCGGCTGGCCTCCGGCGGAATGCACGTTGGCCCGCCCGTCGCCGTCATAGCGCACCTCGATCTGGATGACCTGCCCCAGCTTGTCCAGCTCCGCGGCACGGCGGTCCTGCAGGTTGGCATAGGTCGCGCTTCCCGGCACGGACTTGCCGATGTCGGCGTTGATGCGGGCGATTTCCTTCATCGCCGCATTGGCGGTCTCGAGATCCGTCTCCACGCCCTTCAGCGCGGTCTTGGACACCTGGGCCAGGGCCGAATTCGCGCTGCGCAGGGAGGCGGTGAGCGCCTTCGCGGCCAGCAGCACCTCCTGTTGCAGGCTTGAATCGCCCGGATCGTTCGACATCAGGCCAAGCTGGTTCTGGAACTTGGACATCAGGTTCGGCAGGCTGGACTCGCTGTCGATGGCGCCAAGCTGCGCGGAATAGACCGACAGGGCCGATGCAATCGCCGTCTGTTTCGCCGCATAGGCGGATTCCGTGCGGTAGAGCCCGTCCATGGTGTAGTCCATGGCCCGGTTGATCCCCATCACGTTGACCCCGCCGCCAACGGCCGAAGCGGTCAGCAGGGCCCGTCGCGAGTAGTTCTCGTTCTGGGAGTTGGCGATGTTCCCGGACACGATTTCCGCCTTGGCGGAATTGGCCAGAAGGCCGGACCGGCTTGAGAGGATCGCGGAGATGATGCTCATGGTGCTCTTGCCCCTGGGATCGGCTGCCCCGCGCCGGATCAGCCCGGCGCGGGACGGTCAGGTTCAGCGTTTCAGGCGGACGGTTTCGTCCAGCATCTCGTCCGCCGTCGTGATGATCTTGGCGTTGGACGAGAAGGCGCGCTGTTTCTGGATCAGTTCGGTCAGTTCCTCGGCGATGTCGACGTTGGAGCTTTCGATGGCTCCGCCGGTGATCTCGCCCGCGACACCCGTGCCTGCCTGCGCCAGGGTGAAGGCGCCGGAGTCCTCTCCGACGAGGAAGATGGAGTTGTCCGCCGTGAGCAGCCCGTTCGGGTTCGGCACCGTGGCCAGCGGGATCTGATAGAGCGCTCGGCGCATCCCGTTGTCGAAGATGCCGTAGACGGTGCCGTTCGCGCTGATCTCGGCCCGTGCCAGCGACCCGGACTGCGTGCCGTCCGCATTGCCGACCAGCGGGATGTAGTCGCCCGCGAACTGGTTGAGCCCGCTGAACGATCCCGGCGCACCCATGTCGACGGTGATGGTCTGGGGCGTGGTGCCGTTGTTGATCGTGATCGTCGCCTGCCCGGTCGTCGTGTCGAAGGCAAAGGCCGCCGGGGCCGTCGCGGTCGAGGTCACGCCGGAATAGCTGTTGATCGACCCGGCCATCGGGCCACTGTCGTTGAAGGTCGCGGTGAGCGACCCGTAGGTCGCGCCCTCGGCGTCCGTGACGTTCAGCGTCCATTCGTTTGCGGTCGAGGTCGGCTGCCACGAGAACTGCAGCCGCTCCGCCGCGCCGAGCGCGGTGAAGTATTCGATGGAGGACACGAACGGATCGCCCGGCGTCGCCACCCCGGTTTCCTGCGAAGGCAGGTTGCCGGACAGGGTCATCGCCGTGGTCGGGTTGCCGGCGATGGACATCTCGGCGATGCGCACCGTTTCAAGACCCGAGAACTGGTTGCGGTCGATCACGCCAAGCGACCCGGTCTCGTCATAGGGGAACCCGGCCAGGTAAAGCCCCGCTGCGTTACGCAGGTAGCCCATGCTGTCGGGCTGGAAGTCGCCCGCGCGGGTCAGGAAGTGCTGCGGTTCGCCGTCGCCGGAGTTCACTCCGCGCGTCACCGCGAAGAAGCCGTTGCCGGAAATCGCGAGGTTGGTCGCACTGGTGGTCGCCAGCTGCGTGCCGTCCTTGGTGTTCTGATGCGTGACCTCGGCCCGCACGCCCGACGCCTGTGCGCCCGCGGTCGGGATCGTCGACCCGGCCGTCAGCATCTGCGCGAAGCTGCGGCGGAAGCCGTAGGTGTCGGAGTTCGCGATGTTGTAGGAAATCCGCGACACTGCCTTGGAGTTGGCCATAAGACCGCTGACTCCAGACATCATTGCCTGTGATATGCTCATTATTGCCCCCGGTTTTTTTTGGTGGGTTTTGGTTTTGCCTCACCACCAATCTACGCGCGGGACTTTTCAGCAGAGTTAAAGAATTACGAATTTTGCAGGGGCGTGACATCTTGGCCCCATCTTGACGGTTCTATCGCTATTCTTCGCGACGGGCCTTTTATCGTTGGCTCAGTTCGTGCCCGGCACCACGGTTCCGACATTATCCATGGCTTCGGACGCGGAATTGATCCGCAACTTGGCCGTGTCCTGCCGCAGCGGCCACAGCTCTGCCGCCGGGTCGACCAGCCCCTCGGCGATGGCGGTCCACTGCGGGATCTCCGTCAGGTCGGGGAAGGCCTTCGACAGCGCGACGGTGGTGGAGAGGTCGGAGTTTCGATAGGCCGACAGCAGCAGCGGGATCGCGTCCTCCATCGGAAGCTCGTTGCCGATCAGGTCCCACATCTGCTGATAGGTCGCCTGCGCCTCGGCCCAGTCGGCCCGGTCGAAATGCGCCTTGGCCTTGATGCGCAGGAAGGACAGGCTCGGGTCGGCGATCTGCGTCTCAAGCACCGCCGCGGTCTGCCCGGTTTCGCTGTACAGCCGCGCCAGAAGCTGCGAGCGCTGGTTGTCCAGTTCCGGATCGGCCGACAGCAGCGGCTCTCGCAGGACCGACAGCGCCACGTCCATCTGCCCGCCCATGGACAGCGCGCGGGCCTGTTTCAGGCGCAGCTCGTCCAGCCGCTGATCGTCGACCTCCGCCAGCCCGAGGTCGCGCGCCACGGCAAGATGATCGTGCACCGCCTCGTATTCCTGCGCCGCCACCAGCGTGGACCCGACGGCAAGGAAACGGTTGGCGAACCGCTCCGACTGCGCGTCGAAGCCGGGTTCGAACCGGAAGTCGGGGGCGATGGTGCGATGCGCGGTCAGGAAATCGGACAGCGGCATCTTGCCCGTCGCGCCCTCCTCATAGACCTCGGCGATCAGGGCACGGGCCTTCTGGCGGGACAGACCGGCCTCCGGCGCGGCGGGGAACCGGTCGATGATGGTGCCGTAGGTGTGAATGGCCGCCACCCGGTCGCCGCTCGCCTGATCCAGCGCGGCAAGGTCGGTCAGCACGGCTAGCGCGTAATCGTCCCCGCGCCACAGGTTGCTTTCCCGCGCCAGCAGGTCGCGCGCCTCGGGAATGGTCAGCAGATTGTTGGCGAGCCCAAGCGACACGATGGCCATGCGTGCCCGATGCCCGAAAAGGTCGTTTTGTTCCCCGGCGAGCGCATAGCTGTCGAAGGCCGCCAGGATGTCGTGCCCCGCTTCCGCCGCCCGGCCAAGCAGGTAGCGAAAGGCGCTGCCCTGCGCCATGCCGGGATGCTTGCGGAACTCCAGCGCGAAATCACGGGCGATGCGCCACTGCTCCGTCGCGATCGCCGCCTCCAGCAGACCGGGCAGCACCACCGCCTGATAGCCCGAGGGCAGGCGGCTCAGCTTGTCCCGCACCACGCCAAGCAGGTCCGCGCTGTCGGTGAACCGCCGCTCCTGCACCGCCTTCAGCGCGACGAACACCATCTGGTCGGGCCATTCCGCGTAGCCCTGTTCCAGCATCGCCTGCGCCGCCGCCGTCAGCGGGGTCCCGCGCGGGTCGACGATGCCAAGCGCCAGTTCCAGCGTGGCGCGGCGCAGGGACTGGGTTTCCGACAGGTTCGCCGCGTCCAGCCCCTGAAGCACCGAAAGCCCCTCCGGCGCCATGCCATACTGGTAGTGCAGCCGCGCCAGCATCAGCAGCGCGTCGGACGTCGCCGCGCTCATGCCCCACTGGGCCGAAGGCCGGCCAAGCGCCACCGCCAGCCCCTCCGTGATCGCCTGCCGCTGCTCGACATAGTCCCGGTCGGGCTTCTGCGGCTGGTAGAGCATCTGCGCCGGCACCGTCCAGTCCATGACCGGCGGGGCCAGATGCGCCATTTGCTCCTGTATGGTCATGGGGGGGGCGGTGCCCTGCGCCGGCTCCGGCGGGGTCTCTGCAAGACCCGGATCGGCAAGAACTGTGCAGATCAGGGAAAAGGATATGCAAAGAGAACGGCGCAATTATTGACTTCTGTTCTTGGAGGTGCTTCTATCTTTCCAAGAAAAACGCCGCTTCCGCAAGAAAAGAAAATGGATAGGCGGCGATCTGGGACCGGGCAGAGGACCACAGAGATGGACAATACCACGTATGTGGCCTTGTCGCTGGCGCGCGCCATGCAGCGCGACCTCGACGTGACGGCGAACAACATCGCCAACGCCAACACAGCCGGATTCAAGGCCGAGAGGGTGATCTTCTCCTCCTACCTCTTTCCCGACGACGGGGCCGAGGTCGGTGAGGGCACCAACTTCGTCGTCGATCAGGGGTCTTACCTGGACGAGGCGCAGGGCGCGCTGACCAAGACCGACAACCCGCTCGACATCGCGGTGAAGGGCGACGCATTCCTCGCCTACACCACGCCGGAAGGTCAGACCGCCTATGGCCGCGACGGCCAGCTCGCGCTCGACAAGGACGGCTATCTGGTCACCATCGCCGGGTCGCGCCTGCTGGACGAAAGCGGGACGGAGATCCAGATCCCCGCGAACTCCGGCAAGATCATCATCTCCGTCGACGGCACCATCGCCTCCGAGGAAAACGGCGTCATCGGCAAGATCGGCCTCTTCGACCTGCCCGACATCCAGTCCTACATGCGGCTCGGCAACTCCATGCTGGTGCCGCCGCCGGGACAGGCCAGCATGGCCCGTATCGCCGAAGGGTCGGAGGTCGCGCAGGGCTCCATCGAGATGTCGAACGTCGCCCCGATCACCGAGGTCACGCGGCTGATGATGATCCAGAAGGCCTACGAACAGGCCACCAAGCTGATGACAACCGAAGACGACCTGCGCCGCGACCTGCTGCGCCGTCTCGGCAGCACAACAGGATAGGATGAGGTAGAGACATGAAAGCCCTTGGCATCGCCGCAACCGGCATGATGGCGCAGCAGACCAACGTCGACGTCATCTCGAACAACATCGCCAACGCCTCCACCACGGGGTTCAAGTCGGCGCGCGCCTCCTTCCAGGACCTGCTCTACGAGAACCAGCAGCGCGAAGGCGCCCCGACCTCGGCCCAGGGCACCTACCTGCCTGTCGGCATCGACATCGGCCTCGGCGTGCGCACAGCCGGGACCAACCGGCTGAACACGCAGGGCGGGCTGCTCCAGACGGAGAACCAGACCGACCTCGCGATCGAGGGGCGCGGCTACTTCATGGTCAACATGCCCGACGGCACGACCTCCTACACCCGCGACGGCAACTTCCGCCTGAATGCGGAGGGGCAGATCGTCACGCAGCAGGGCTACGAGGTGAACCCCGGCGTGGTCGTCCCCGCCGACACCACCCAGATCGAGATCAGCGAAACCGGGATCGTCTCCGCCTATATCGGCAATGATCCCTTCCCGGTCGAACTGGGCCAGGTCTCCCTCGCCACCTTCATCAACGACGCGGGCATGAAGCCGCTTGGCAACAACCTGCTGGCCGCCACCGTTGCCTCGGGCGACGCGACCCAGGCCAATCCGGGCGATCCGGCCGTCGGCATCCTGCGGCAGGGCTATCTGGAAAACTCCAACGTCAACATCATCCAGCAGATCACCGACCTGATCTCGGCGCAGCGCGCCTACGAGATGAACTCCAAATCCATCGAAACCGCCGACCAGATGATGTCCACCGCCAACCAGATCCGGTAAGCCATGAGATTTCTCTACTACCTCTCCGTCGTCCTGATCGTCTTTGTCCTGCCCGCCGCCGTGCTGGCCGAGGACGTGAAGATGCTGATCGAGGAAAGCGCCCGCGACAAATACGGTCCCGAGCTTCCCGACGACGCGGGGTTCCACATCACCGTTCCCGCCGGCACGCCGGAACAGGCGGTGATGCTCTCGGCCTTCTGGATGGATAAGGACACCGGCCAGTACCTCGCCAATGCGGTGGCCGAGGACAGCAGCGTCATCCGCCTCGCCGGGCTCGCCATCGCGACGCTGGACGTGCCGGTGCCGCTGCGGCGGATGCAGCCGGGCGACAAGATCACCGCGGCGGACCTCGGCTCCGTCGAGCTGCCGCTCGCCCGCATCGGCAGCTTCACCGTCACCGACCGCGAAGACCTTGTCGGCATGCAGGTGCGCCGCATGCTGACGCAGGGGCGGCCCGTCATGACCCAGTCCATCGGCCAGCCGATCATCATCGGTCGCGGCGCGCGCATCTCGATCCGCTACAACGACGGCCTGCTCGCCCTCACCGCGCCCGGAAAGGCGCTGGACGATGCCCACAAGGGGCAGGAAGTCCGCATCGTCAATCTCGTCAGCAATACCTCCCTCACCGGCGTCGCCGTCAGTGACGGGATCGTGGAGGTCACCCGTTGAAGTCCCCCCTGCCCCGCCTCGCCGTATCGGCCCTGGCGCTTGTTTCGGTCGCCGCCTGCGCCCAGAACCCGTTTGACCGCGACCCGAAGATCTCGGGCGTTGAGATGTCGCCCATGTCGATGCCCGAGGTCGCGCGCGTGCAGGTCCCCATGCCGCCCCCCGAAGCGCCCCGCATTCCCGAACGGGGTGAGGCGTCGTCCCTCTGGCAGCGCAATTCCGCCGGGTTCTTCGCCGATCAGCGCGCCACCAAGGTCGGCGACATCCTGACGATCAACATCGAAATCGACGACAACGCCCGCCTCGCCAACGCCTCCGACCGCGAACGCTCCGGGTCGAGCGAATTCGCCAAGCCGGGGTTCTTCGGCTACGGCGGCAAGCTGCACAAGCTGTTGCCCGGCGTCGGCCCCGCCGATCTGGGCGACAACCTGGTCGAAACCTCCTCGAGCACACAGGCCAGCGGTTCCGGCACGATCAACCGCAACGAAAAGATCAACCTCAAGGTCGCCGCGCTGGTGGTCGAAATGCTCCCGAACGGCAACATGGTCGTCGCGGGCCGGCAGGAGGTGAAGGTGAACGAGGAACTGCGCGAACTGCGCGTCGCCGGCATCATCCGGCCGCAGGACATCGCGCTGAACAACACCATTCCCTACGAGAAGATCGCCGAGGCGCGCATCACCTACGGCGGCGAAGGCAGCCTCTCCCGCCAGCAGCGGCGGAGCTATGGGGAAGACGTGGTTGACATAGTCTTGCCCTATTAACTCTCACTTATTGCCCCGGTTCGATAAAAGTCTCGCCTTGATCCGGATGCATACCGACACCCGAGAGCAACCCTCCCAGGTGTCGAACGATGAAGAAATCCGTCCTGATTCTTGCTGCCGTCCCCGTGATCGGGGGCCTTGGCGGTTTTGGCGCCGGTCAGTTCCTCAAGGGCGACATGGCCACCGCCGCCCCGGCGCATCAGGTTGCCGAACCGCTCAGCCCGGCCGAAGGCGTCCTGCACGACCTCGCCGGAGAGGAACAGCTTCACGCGCCGGAGGTCTCGCAGAACGAACGCCACGGCGCGCTGGAACCGGATGACGGCCATGGCGCACGGTTCTACCCGGCCGCGATGACGCATGAGGACACCGCCGAAGACCACGCGCAGGCCCATGCCGCGCCGCAGTCCGGCATGCACCGCATCGACCCCGCCCTGATCGAGGCCTACCGGACCGACCTCGCCATGACCAAGGCGAAGGACGAGGCCCGCCGCAAGCTGGACGAAAAGATCGCCGCGATGGACGCGAAGGGCGAACAGACCACCGCGCATCCCTCGCTCCTGCCCGTCGAAACCGAAGCCGCCATCGCCGCGGATGCGATCAAGCGGATCGAGGCCTCCCCGGATCACGTCGTGAAGCTCGGCCGGATGACCGTGCCGGTCTACAAGGCCTCCAAGGTCACCTATTTCGTCGCGGACTTCGGCGTCTCCGTCACCGATCTCGACCAGGCCAGCCACTATTACGACGGTCAGAACGCCGCCCGCCTGCGCGACCAGATCATCGCGACCATGCATGTGGCCGCCGAAAACCAGCTGATGCGCGGCGACGACGTGGACAGCGAAAAGCTGGCCGCACGGGTGGCAGAGGACCTGCGCGCGAAATTCGCCGGGGTCGAGGATTTCCTCTTCCTGTCGCTCTACAAGACAGACGTGCCGCGCGGCTGATTACTCGACCGAGGCGACCAGCATCGCCAGCGCGGTTTCCCCGTTCGACAGGTGCAGCAGGGACTGCCCGGCCTGTAGCGTCAGCCGTTCGACCGTGGACTTGGTGTAGGGTTCCGCCTCCACCGCCTCGCCCTCCGCATCGGTCGCGACGATCTCCACCTCGTAGATACCGTCCTCGGCCTTCTGCCCGTCCGAGGTCAGCCCGTTCCACGGCACCGAATGCAGCGTCGCGCCATCGGTCGCCAACCCGTCCAGTTCGGCCACCGTCACCCCGGCGCTGTTCTTGATCAGCGCCTTCACATCCTGCGCGGCGGTGTCCAGCACGTAGTCGAAGCTGCCGGAGCCCGAGATCAGGTCGAACAGCTTGCCCGGCACCGACACCTCGCGCCCGATCAGGCCCAGGTCGTTGGTCAGCCCCGAATTGTACAGCCGCGAGGCGATCGACTCGAGGTAGGAGTTCGTCTGGATCGACTGCTCCACCTGGCTCAGCTGCGCGAGCTGCGTCACGAAGGTCGAACTGTCCATCGGTTCCAGCGGGTCCTGGTTGGTCAGCTGCGCGGTCAGCAGGGTCAGGAAGCTCTTGTAGTCGTTCTGAAGCTTGTTCGACGCGACCGACGATGCGCTCTGCGTGGCAGAGGTGATGCCGTTGACGGTTTCGACCATGGGGGCCTCCTCAGGTCAGGATGTTCAGGCGGCCGTCCTCGACCACCTCTTGTTCGGGCTGCGGCTGCTCCTCCTCCTCCGGCGCGGCGGCACGGGGGGCAGAGGGGGCGGCGGGGTCCTGCGCCAGCGGATTGCGCCGCTGGCCAAGGTCCTCGAAGCTCATGGAAGAGTTGTCGACCGACGCGCCGCCATCCCGCAGCAGCCCGGCCAGCATGTCGCGGTCCGACCGCATCGCGTTCAGCACGGCGGGATTCTCGGCGCGCAGCACGACCCGCAGGCGGCCGGTTTCATCCGGCGCGATCTCGATCTCCAGCCGGCCGAGCCCCTGCGGCGACAGTTCGATACGCGTCGTGCCTTCGTTGAAGGACACGCCCCGGATCTGCCCGGCGAGGTTGCGCGCAAGGCCCTGGTTCGGGTCGGGCGTCTGCGACGGGGCGGGCACCGGGGCGACCGGCGCCATGTGGATCTGCGGCGCGGGCGCGGCGGACTGAGGGGTGGCCAGGATCGCCTGTATCTCGGGCGGCAGGCCCTTGTCGCCGGGGGCCGCCACGACCTGTGCCAGAACGATGCGCAGCGCATCCGGCAGGGGCGCGGCCTGTACCTGGGTCTGTACTTGGGCCTGTACTTGGGTCTGTGTCTGTACCGGACCGGGCGAGGACGCCTCCTGAGCATCCGTCACCACCTCCGCAGCGACAGCCAGCGTCCCGGTCTTCTCGACCGACTTCACCGCGTCGCCGACCGGCACGGCAGCAGGCGTCGCCGCCGCAACGACCGGCGCCGCTGCCGCGTCACCCGCGACGGGAACCGCGCCCGGGATCCCGGCCTGCGCTGTGACCGGGACACCCGGCTGCGCGGCCACCACGCCCGCATCCTCAAGCAGAACACCCGCCGCCTGCACCAGCAACGACCCCGGTTCCGCCAGCGCAGCCGTATCGAGCGGGCCGAGCACCTGCATCAGATCCGCCACCGACAGCCCCGCCTCCTTCAGCGCGCCGTCCAGCTGCGTCAGCACCCCGCGCGCCCAGTCGTTCAGCACCGCGCCCGGCTGGATCACACCGTCGGGAAAGGCCTCTGCCAGGCTCTCCTGCGCCTCGCTCCGGATCTTGCCGATCAGCGCGGCCAGCTTGCCCGCCTTGCCCTCTGCCGCGGTTTCCGACGCCGGGGCCTCACCCCCGAGCGCCTGCGCCAGAAGCGCGGCAAAGGGCGACTCCGCCCCGACCGAACCCTTGCCGGCCGCCTTGCCCGCCTGGGCCTGCACCCCGGCCCCTATCGAGAAAATATCAACCATCAGCCCAACATCGCCCTGTGAAAACCGTTTTCCAAAAGTACCCGCCGCAATCTCTGCATCGCCCGCCGTTCCACCTGCCGCAGCCGGTCGCGGGTCATGTTCATCGCCTCCGCCAGATCCTCCAGCGTCTCCGGCACGGCCTGCAGGCGGCGGCGGCGGATCACCTCCGCCTCGTCCGCGTCCAGATCGGCCATCGCCCGGTCGATCAGGTGGCACTGCGCCGCATGCTGCGACTCCGCCGCCGCCGACTCCTCCGGCGTCAGGTCGGCGCTCACCAGCACGTCCATCACCGTGCCCTCGCCGACCCGCGCATCCAGAGGCACCACGCCCTGCAGCGCCATGCGGACGATGTGATCTTCTTCGCCCCGCCGCTGCGCCCCCGCCACCCGCGGAGGCACGTCGATCACCGTCCTGATGCGCGCAGAAGCCGCCGAGATCCCGTTCATAACCCACCACGCCGCATAGGTACCAAAGCGCACATCCTGCGTGCGGTCGAAACTGTCGGCGGCCCGGATCAGTCCGATGATCCCCTCCGCCGCGAGGTCTTCGAGATGTGCGGGATTGTCCGTCCGCCGCGCCGCCATCGACCAGGCCTGCCGGGCGTGCGACCGAAGCAGAAGCTCCAGCGCCACGCGGTCGCCATGGTCCTGCCAGCGCAGGATCGCGTCCCGTTCCTCGTCTGCCGCAAGCAGCGGTACCTGTGCCGCCGCCCGCATGGTGTTGGGCATCATTGTGCCGGCTTTCCCTGCCAAAAAAGCAAGGACAGGAAAGCACAGTTTAACAATTCTTTGAAGAATTGTTTGATTTACAGAAGGTTAAAAAGCCTAGTTTTTGTGGGAATTCCGGGACTTTGCATCGGAAATCCTTGGGGACAGGCCAATTTCGGCGGAAACCACCTGCCCGACATGCTCCATCCAGTCGTCGAACGGCCGCGTTCCGCCCTGCGCCAGCATCAGCCGCGCGGGCACCGCTTCGGCCCCGTTCAGCGTGAAACTCGCGTCCAGCGCGCGCAGGTAGCGCAGCAGCGAGGGGCGGCGCAGGAAATCCGGCCTGTCGAACAGCCCGCAGGTATCCGCCCCGGCACGCCGCGCGCCCGACCAGTAGGCGCCAAGCGACGCGGCGAGGCCAAGCCGGAACTCCGCCGCGTCCAGTCCCGAATGGCGGAACCCGCTCGCCTCCACCAGCCGGTCATAGGACGCGGCCATGGCGAACAGCGCGTCCGTCTCGCGCTCCATCGGGAACAGCCCGGTGCGCAGGACGGACAGCAGGATCTCCGCCAGGATCATGCCCGCGTCATAGGACACCGGACCGGCGGATCCGCCGTCACGCAGGATCACCAGCGCGCCGTAAGGCACGTCCAGCCCCAGTTCCTCCGTCAGTACGTCGCCAAGCGGCAGGGCGGGCATCATCTCCGCATCGTCCATCCGCACGGTGACCCGGTCGTCCCCCGCATCCGTCGTCAGCAGAACATGGTGTACCGGCAGAAGCGCACGGAGTTGGCGCGACAGAGCTTGTGCCTCTCCGCCGCGCGCCGCCCGTATGCGGCCCATCCAGATGTCTTCCAGTAATCTGTCCTGGCCCATGCCTGTACCCCAATATCTAGTGGGTCGAAGCTACAATTAGGTTGGCCATCTTGAAAGTAATCTATCGGACAGGGCTTGCCGAAATGTGGGGATAACTTTTGCGTGCGCCGCTATATCTAGCGGTATCCCACATCAGCACCACAGGACAAGCCCTTTGCAGGGCGGCGTTCTTGCCCGCCCCTGCCGCTGTGGACAAATCGCCCCGCGCCGGGCGTCAGAAATCGGGCAGATCGGCACGAAAAAGGGCCGGACACCCCCGCCCGGCCCCAAATCCACGCTTTTCCGATTCGCAAATCACTCTTTCGGCGGCACCGGCTCCGGATAGGCGAGCAGGACAGAGATGCGCCGATTCTCCGCCGCCTCCGGATCCGCCGGGTTCAGCGGCTCGGTCGAGGCGAGGCCCGAAATCCGCTTGATCCGCGCCGGCGCGACCCCGGTGTCGATCAGAACCCGGCGCGTCGCATTGGCCCGGTCCGCCGACAGCTCCCAGTTGGAATAGCCGAGGTTGTTGGCGAAGGGCACGGCGTCGGTGTGGCCGGTGATGACGATGTCGTTCTCCATGTCCATGATCGCCTCGCCGATGATGCGCAGCAGGTCGCGGGTGCGGGTGTCGACGCGGGCCGATCCACGGGTGAACATCGACCGCCCCTCCTTGTCCATGATCTGCACCAGCAGCCCGTCCGAGGTGCGGTCGAACCGCAGGTTCTCCCCAAGGTCGGACAGGTCGGTGCGCTCCTGGATGTGCTGTCGGATCTCGTCCTCCAGCCGGGTCATGTTCTCCGCCCGCTCTTTCACCTCGGCCTGGTACTGCTCGATATTGGCCTGCTCCGCGGCGATGCGCTCCGCCTCGCTTTCCTTCTGCTCCTGCTGCTTTTCGACCATGGTGCCGTCGGGCTGCTGTTCATACTCGACGATCGCCTCGGTCTCCGTGTCGCGCAGGCGGCTGTCGAAGACGGCAAGCGGGTTCTCCATCCCGAAGGTCGGCAGGCGGGTGTCGCCCTCGGGCGAATTCGACCCGCCCTGATCCCCGTTCGACGCGATCACCGTGCCGTCCAGCATCCCCTGCCCCCGGCCGCCCGACTGGGACAGCGACGGGGTGAAGTAATCCGCCAGCCCGCGCAGCGCCTCCTCGTCCGACGCGGCGAGGATCCAGAGCAGCAGGAAGAAGGCCATCATCGCGGTCATGAAGTCCGCGTAGGCCACCTTCCAGCCGCCGCCGTGATGTCCGCCGCCTGAAACTTCTTCGACCTTCTTGATGACGATCGGTGCGTTGGTTGCCATGGCTCAGGGCCTCCCGGTCAGGACATGCTCTCGTCGCTGTCCTGTTTCTGGACGGCGCGGTCGTACTTGCCGAAACCGGCCTGCTTGGCGTGGCTGGCCTTCTTGCGGGAATAGCTTGGCGCCACCAGCGGGAAGTCGGCGGGCAGGCTGAACATCGTGCGATATTCCGCCTCCGTCAGCCCGTGTTCCGCGCCGAGATGCCGCTTCAGCATCTTGAAGCCCCGCCCGCAGCACAGGCAGTAGACCTTGTCCTCGGTGACCGCGCGCTCAAGCGGAAGCGCGGGTGCGGCAGAGGACGCGGCCGGCACCGGTGCCTCCCCCGCGTCTTCCATCAGCTTGTTGTAAAGGTCGACGATCGCGTCCGGAGTCGCGTCCGGTCGCGCCGCGAAGGACGCGACGATCGTTGCGATCATGTCCTTCCTGGATTGGTCTGCCATGCCTGTCCTCAATCACTGCCATCAGGGGCCATGTCCGGTCTAACCGCCGGCTCCGGCCCTCTTGTTGTCCTGTCCTTTACCCATGGCGCGCCTGACGGACGGCGCGACGCCGTGCCAGGTAATTGGCCGCGATCATGGGGTATTCGGGTGGCAGCCCCCATCTTGTCCGGTACTCCTCCGGCGTCATCCGCAGCGTCTGCAGCAGGTGGCGCCTAAGCAGGACCTGGCGTGTCCCGGTTTCCAGGCAGATCAGGAAATTCGGGGTCACGCTGTCTTCGATCCGCACGGCAGGTCGCAGGGCGGACCCGGTCTGCCCGGCAGAGCGCAGCGAACGAGAAGCCGATGCCAGCCACGCCAGCATCCCCTTTCCGTCCCATCTTCCGATCCGCCGGAGTCCCATCATCAGTCCCTTGTCGCGCGCTGATCCGCGCCGTGCTGAGCAAGAAATAGCCCATCAAGGTTAAAGGGGGTTATACGTTGCGCTTTTTTCATGACCCGGCCAAGATCTGTTGCGGAAAGGTCAAGGACACACGGTCTGACGCATCATGGACAGGGGTTTGTCCCACTGGCCCAGCTTCTCCTGCCGGTAAAGGGTCAGGTTGCCGTACCAGGGGTCCCGCGTGCCTTCCAGCCCCCAGTACCACATGCATTCCGACCCGGTCGGGATCAGCACATGAGTATCGGGATGGCCAAGCGCACCGGCGACATGCGCCGTCGTGTTGTCGATGGTCAGCACCCGGTCCATGGCCGCGACCTGCGCGAAGAACCCGGCAAGATCCTTCATCTGGTCGATCTCAGGA
Organism: Primorskyibacter flagellatus; assembly: GCF_014638275.1. Classification (GTDB taxonomy): domain Bacteria; phylum Pseudomonadota; class Alphaproteobacteria; order Rhodobacterales; family Rhodobacteraceae; genus Pseudooceanicola; species Pseudooceanicola flagellatus_A. The sequence continues at coordinate 88,204 of NZ_BMFJ01000004.1, read as the reverse complement.
TCCTGCAGGATGGTGACGCCGGGCCGCGCCTTCTGCGCCGCCTCGATCGCCACCTTGCAGTCGCCGTACTGCAGGTTCACCACCAGCGCCCCTTCCGGCACCGACTCCAGCAGGTCCATCAGCTTCACCGACCGCAGGTGCCCCATCATCGATCCGGAGGCCCAGGCGACCCCGATCACCGGCCCGCCTTTCGCCAGCCTGTCGTACTTGTCGCGCAGGTGCTGCATCCGGGCCATGTCCGGGCTCAGCCAGCCGCCCTGATGCGCCGCGCGGTCCGCCGGGTCGATATAGCGGACGAGGTCGCCGATATAGACCAGCTGCTTCGGCGTGACCTGCTGCGGTTCCGAGGTAAAGATCCGCCGGTCGATCACGTCGAAGCCAAAGCCGTTGCCCGCCAGCCCCTTCACCAGACGCGCATCCGTGACCAGCGACATCGCCACCCTGGCGGTATCGACCGGGGCGACCTTCAGCAGCGACAGAAGCGCCAGCTGGTCGCCGATCCCCTGCTCGCCGATCCAGACGATCCTGTCCTGCGCGGACAGGTTCTCGGGCGCGGAGTTTTCATAGGGAATATAGCGTCGCGCCCCGACCTCCAGCCGGTTGGAGAACTGCTCGGACCCCTGCGCGAAATCGCCCCGCCGCATCAGGTAGGCGCCATAGGCCTTGGCGACCTTCAGCGGAGTGCCGGTGACATGCATGCCCTCGACATAGGCGGCGTCGGCCTCCGGCTCGCGCCCCAGATCCTGCAGGATGTTCGCCACCACGCCGCGCATCTCGCCATAGCGTTCGGCACTTGCGAATTCATAGCTCTCCGCCAGCTCCAGCGCCGCTTCGGGCCGGCCGGTCAGGCGCATCAGCAGCACCTTGTAGACCGCAACGGTATCGCGATCCTGCGTCTTCGGATCCGCCAGCAATTCGTCGGCCAGCTGCTCCGCTGCCTCGTGGCGGCGTCCATAGACCAGCCCGCGCAGACGGCCGATGCGATAGATCTCGGGCTCCGGCGACAGACGCCACGCCCGGTCCAGCCAGTAGGCGGCCTTGCCGGTCTCCTCGATGTCGATCAGCATTTCCGCCAGCCGCAGACACAGATGCGCGTCGTTCAGGTCCGCGATCACCGGCGCGACGATCTCCGTCGCGGCCTGGATGCGGCCCATCTCCGACATCAGCTCCATGTAGAGCGCGATCAGCCCCTTCTCCGTCGCCCCCGCGGCAAAGGCACGGGCCGCGACCTGCACCGCCTGTTCCGGCTGGACCTGCAGCACATGCGCCTTGGCCAGTCCGACCAGCGCGGCGGATTCACTGGGCGCGAAGTCCAGCGCGCGCTGGAAGAACGCCTCCGCCGTCGCACCCTCGCGCTGTGCAAGCGCCGCGCCGCCCATGACGATCCAGGCGTGCACGGACTTCGGATGGCTCAGTGTGATCGGATGCGCCAGCTGCACCGCCTTCATGACGTTGTTCTGGCCAAGCGCCTGGTAGGCCTCGTGCAGGTCGAGGGATTCCTGCCCCTTGATCCCGTAGGCCTTGGCGGCCTTGGCGATCATGACGCGGCGATCCTTGCGGGACAGGGCTGTATCGGTCATGTCACTCCTTCGGCACTGCGAAATAGTCGATGGTGTTGATGTAGGGGGTGCTGTCCACGATCCGGTAACCGGCCTGCTTGCACCACGTCTGCGCAAAGCCGAGCATGTTCTCGCGCTTCACCTCGACCCAGATAACCGGCCTGTTGCGCTCGATCACCCCGGCCGCGCCTTCCAGCACGTCGAACTCCATCCCCTCGGCATCGATCTTGATGAAGTCCACCGGCGCATCACCCATGAGCTCGTCGAGACTGCGTGTCTCGATCCCGCCCTCGTCGTCCTGAACAAGGAAGGTCGCGCCGAGGTTGTCGGCATTCTCCGTCTGCGTCCGGAACCGCCCGTTGCCCCGCCCCGCGCCGTACCCCATGCCGCGCCGGTCGATATAGCCGTCGATGCCGTTGACCTGGATATTGTCCTCGAGGATCGCCAGCGCCTCGGGGTTCGGCTCGACCGGATAGATCCGCGCCGGGTTCAGGTGCTTGCCGTACCAGACGACGTGATTGCCGATGTTCGCGCCGACCTCCACGATGCTGGGATTGTCGGACTTCAGCAGGCGGCGCAGCTTCTCCAGCGACCCGGCCTCGAAGAACCGCCCGCTCGCATGCTCGCTCTGGATGATGTCGGTCGGGTTGGTCAGACGCATCCGCGCCTCGGTCGCGCCGGCGGCGTCGCGCAGGTCGACATAGATCCGCGACCCCCGCAGTTCGTCGCGCCACTGATCCGTCACGCTGACCGACCAGTCCCGCCCGGTGGCCCCGCGCGGACCGGACGAATGTTCGCCCTGCCGGTTGATGTAGAAAATCTCGGGCCGCTTGGCGCAGCGGTACTCCCGCCACAGCGCGAAGTAATACTTGAAGTCCTCGCCCGCGTTCATCTCCGGATCGAACCCGACCGCGGCGGCACAGGCGGTACGCACGAAATGCCCGATGTTCAGCGAAAGATACGGCGGATAGGCCAGAAGGTCGTCCCGCGTGTCCAGGCTCGCGGGCTGCTCCTCGCGCAGGTCCATGTCCCTGTCGTCGCGGGTGGTGCAGATCAGGCCCCAGACCGCATCCAGATCCGGCTCCGCCGCGATGACCTTGCCGAAGACCTCGAACGCATTCGGGGTGATCCGGTCGTCCGCGTCGAGGAAGAACACCCAGTCCACCCCCGCCCCGAGCGCCTGCTTCAGCGCATCGTTGCGGCGGTTGGACCGGCCGTGTTCGCCCTTCGTGTCGTCCATCACGTAATGGTCGATCTCGGTGAACGGGCCCATGCCATAGGCCTTCGCGACCCCGAGCGAGGCCCCGCTCACTCCCGCGACATGCGCCTCATGCCCCGGACCGACCGGCGTGATGACGGCGCATTTCATCGGCTGGCCCCCTGCGCCGCCTCTCGCGTCATCGTGCCCAGAAGATCAAGCGGCGTGCCAAGACGCCGCGTCACCTCGGGATCCTCCGCCGTCGCCTCGGATCCGCCAAAGATCGACCAGTCCGCGCCAAGCTGCTGGCCGTTCTCCTGCGCCGTGGACAGCAGCGCTCCGGTGATCGCGCCGACCCCGATCAGCGCCAGCATCGCCGCGCGCAGCGGCGTCACCACCCGGCGCAGCAGCGGCTTGGGTTTCGCCTCCAGCGGCTTCCACCCTTCGATCTTGCCACCCGGCGCGATGAAGACGCCCTTGGCCGTCACAGTGACCTCGCCATGGCGCGCGAACTGCTGGAACCGCCGCACCAGCGACGCCGGGAACTGCTCCACCGGCACGTCCAGCACCGCGGCATCACCGGGCCGCCAGCCCGACAGCACCTCGCGCGGGATCATGAAGCGCGAGAAGTCGTCGCGGAACAGCACCTCGTTCACCCGCACGGGCACCGTGCGCACGCTCATCCGGTCGCGCGAGATCACGATGCGGATGCAGTCGTCCTGCTCGAACAGCTGGCCGTCGAAGAAATGGCATTCGTCCCGCCCCAGACCGTCCGCCGGAACATAGCCGGTCGGGAACTTCGGCTCCGGCGCGGGGGCGGCGACGACCACCGGCTCGGGCTTGGGCTTCTTCAGTCCGCCCATGGACAGCCGCAGCCGCGGACGCACCGACGCCGGACGCGCGCCATTGGCGGCACGGGTCGCCACCAGCGGCGCGGCGGTGGCAAAGGTCGTGGCGGCGGCGGTGATCTCTCCGACCTCGCGATGGCGGAAGGCGGGGGTGATGACCTCCGCCGTCTTGCGGGACTCCGGGCGCTTCATCGTCTCCGGATCCAGACCCTGTTCCAGCGCGAACCGGTAGTTGATCGCGTAATCCGTCGCGGTTTCCGGCAGGTCGTACAGACCCGCGACCAGCGACAGCATCTTCTGTTCTTCCGAAAACAGCACCTTGCGCGTCGGGTAGCCCTTGATCTCGGGCACCACGATGAACTTGCCAAGCGGACGCTCCATGACCGAGGCGACCTTGCGCAGCACCCCGCGCCCCTCGGCCTGGTGATAGGCGATGACCTCGCAGCCGCCCGACTCGTCCAGGCACAGCACCACGTTCATCTCGTCCGGCCATTCCGCGAAGACGCCAGCCAGTTGATCCGCCTCGAGGAAGTACGCCAGTTTGTCCGGTCGCTGCATCAAACCGCCCCATCCATAGCAAGAAACAATCGCCATCTATTCTTGTTTATACTTGATCCCGTGTCAATTATACATATGGTGAAATCCAACAATCCCGAACAAATCGGGCAGCAGCAAGCACAGGTGATCTCACATGACGTTGTTCCTCGGACTGGCGATGGTCTTCGGCCTTGTCTTTGGCGGCTTCATGCTGTCCGGCGGCAAGATGGACATCGTGCTGCACGCCCTGCCCTACGAAGGCATGATGATCATCGGCGCCTCCGTCGGCGCGCTGGTCATCGCCAACTCCTTCTCGATCCTCAAGAAGGCGGCCGGCGGCGTCGGCAAGGTCATCAAGGGCAACAAGTGGAAGTCGCAGGACTACAGCGACATCCTCTCGCTGATGTTCGAACTCACCCGCATCTACAAGGCCAAGGGGATCCTCGCGCTCGACGACCATATCGAGAACCCGGATGCGTCCGAGATCTTCGGCCGCTATCCCAAGATCAAGAAGGACCACTTCGCGCTGGACCTGATCCGCGACAGCTTCCGCATGCTCTCCATGCAGTTCGACGACAAGTACGGCACCGAAGACGTCATCAACCGCAAGATCAAGAAGCATCACCACGAGGCGCTCGAATCCGCCCACGCCATTCAGGCCATGGCCGACGGCCTGCCCGCCATCGGGATCGTCGCGGCCGTTCTCGGCGTCATCAAGACGATGAGCTCCATCGACCAGCCGCCCGAGGTTCTGGGCGCAATGATCGGCGGCGCGCTCGTCGGGACCTTCCTCGGCGTGTTCCTGGCCTATTGTATCGTCCAGCCGATCGCCGGCCGCCTCACCCAGATCGAGGAAGAGGACGCCGCGATCTACAACGTCATCCGCGATATCTTTGTCGCCATGGTCGCCAGCCACCCGCCCAACATCTGCATCGAGATCGGCCGCGGCAACATCCCCTCCCGCATGCAGCCCGACTTCTATCAGGTCGAGGCCAGCCTCAAGGAACTCCCGGCAGCATGATCCGCGCCACTCTCCTTGCGATTGCGATATCGGGGTCCCTCGCGGGCCCCGTTTTCGCAGCGGGCGGCGGCAGCGAGGAGTCCAAGCCCGAGGGCGGCGACGATCCTTTCGCCCCCGTCCGCGCGACCTGGCCCGGATCCTACGTCGCCCTGCCCCAGGACGTCCTGACGAAGATGCGCAACAAGATCCTCGAACAGCGCGGCGAAACATCCGACGGCGCGCACGGGGAAAAGAATGCCGGGGGTCACTGATGTCCGCCAAACGCCGCCGCGCCCTCGCCCTAATGGAACGGCTCCGCGGGCTCGACATCGACCAGGTCTCGCGCGAGATGGCGGATGCGCGGTCCCAGATGGAAAAACTCCGCAAGGCCCGCGACGAACTGCGCGAGAAGATGCAGCGCGAACGCGAGGTCTCAAGCATCGAAGCCCAGCCCTACGTCGCCGACTTCGTTCAGGCCGTGACGCAGCAGATCCGGCGGATCGAGGCGAAAATGCGCGAAATAGACCCTGTTCTGCGCCGCCACGAAGACCGGCTGCGCGACCTATACCGCGAACAGAAGGTCTATGAATCGGTCCGACTGCGGGATCTGCGTGAAGAACGCCGCGCCCAGGAAAAACGCGAAATGCAGGAGATGGAGGAGCTCACGATCCTCCGCTGGAACCGCTGAATGTGGTTATTCGACCCCAGATAAGTGTCTAAACCAAGGATAGACCACCAATCCTTGCAGATTCCTCTTGCCCGAATCTGGAAACTCGCCCATCAAATTACGCAAAGAAGCGATAAGAACGGCAAAATCCGTAACAACCGGATGCGTAAGAGGGGCCAGCAGCCATGCGCCGTCACGAACGGATCGACAGACTTGTCGGTGAACATGCCGCCCGGCTCTCCGAGCGGCTCCAGCAGCACCGCGCCCAGCTTTTTCCCCCGAACGCCCGGAAAGAGATGCGCAAGTTCGCCGCCGGTGAGGTCGCCGACCTGCTTGGCGTGAAGGACAGCTATCTCCGCAAGCTCCACCTCGACGGCAAGGCGCCGGACGTGGAAATGCGCGGCAACGGCCGCCGGTACTATACCTCCGAAGACATTCAGGCGCTGCGGGTCCAGCTGGAAAAGGGCGCCAAGGTGCCCGGCACCTACAGGCCCGGTCGTCGGGATGGCGATCACCTTCAGGTTGTGACGGTCATCAACTTCAAGGGCGGTTCCGGCAAGACGACCACCGCCGCGCATCTCGCCCAGAAGGCCGCGCTCGACGGGTACCGCGTGCTCGCCATCGACCTCGACCCGCAGGCCTCGCTCTCTGCCCTGCACGGGTTCCAGCCGGAATTCGACCTGCTCGACGGCGGCACCCTTTACGACGCGATCCGCTACGAAGACCCCTGCCCGCTTCGGGACGTGATCCAGAAAAGCTACTTCACCAATCTCGACATCATCCCCGGCAATCTCGACCTCATGGAGTTCGAATATGACAGCCCGCGCGTGATGACCGAACGCTCCGGTTCCCTTTTCTTCACCCGTGTCGGCGACAAGCTGGCGGAGGTCGAAGCCGATTACGATCTGGTCGTGATCGACTGCCCGCCGCAGCTTGGATACCTCACCATGTCCGCCCTGTCCGCCGCCACCGCCGTGCTGGTCACCGTGCATCCCCAGATGCTCGACGTCATGTCGATGTGCCAGTTCCTGCTGATGACCTCCAACCTTCTCGGGGTGGTTTCCGACGCCGGCGGCAACATGGATTACGACTGGATGCGCTATGTCGTGACCCGCTATGAACCCGGCGACGGGCCGCAGAACCAGATGGTCAGCTTCATGCGCTCCATGTTCGGGGAACATGTGCTGAACCACACCGTACTGAAATCCACTGCGATTTCCGACGCGGGCATCACCAAGCAGACACTCTACGAAGTGGAAAAAAGCGCCTTCACCCGCACCACCTACGACAGGGCCCGCGAAAGCCTGGACGCGGTGAACGGGGAGATCGAGGCGCTGATCCAGCAGGCATGGGGACGCTGACATGGCACGCAAGGATCTTCTCAAGGGGTTGATGGGCGCACCGGAGGACGAGGCGAAGTTGACAGCTGTCAACGAAGGTCCCTCCCCCGCCCGCCCGCGCTATTCCAAGGGCGCCATCGGCGCCGTCAGCCAGTCCATCGCCGAATTGAAAAGCCGCGCGCTGATCGAGGTGACGGCGGACCGGATCGACCCCGGCGGGCTGAAGGACCGGCTGGAGGAGGACCCGGAGGGCATGGCGTCCCTGCGCGAGTCGCTCAGGACCTACGGCCAGCAGGTACCGGTGCTGCTTCGCCCCGACCCGCAGTCCCAGGGGCGGTATCAGATCGTCTACGGCCGGCGCCGCGTCGCCGCGCTGCGCACCCTTGGCATTCCGATCAAGGCGATGGTCCGCGACCTCTCCGACCACGATCTTGTCGTGGCGCAGGGGCAGGAAAACACCGCCCGCCGGGACCTGACGTTCATCGAAAAGGCCAACTTCGCCCGGCAGATGCGCGAATCCGGATTTGACCGAAAGGTGATCTGCGACGCGCTCAACATCGACAAGACGGTGATCTCGCGCATGCTGAGCGTGGTCGACACCATCCCCCTGTCGATGATCGAGGCGATCGGCCCCGCCCCTTCCGCCGGGCGCGACCGCTGGCTTGCGCTGGCCGACCGGCTGTCCGCGGCGGGCAACGACGTTCGGCGCACGATGATCCGAAAACTGACGGCCCAGTCCGAAGCGCCGAGCGATCAGCGATTTGAGGCCGCGCTTGCCGCGCTGACCGCTCCCAAGCCCGAAAACAGACCCGAAACCCCTCTTTCGACCCTGATCGGCAGTGCGGAACAGCCGCTCGCCAAGGCAAAGAAGTCGGGTCGGAAAACCACCCTCACCTTCGATGCGACGCATACGGACGGGTTCGAGGACTGGCTGATCGACAACATGACGGAGATTCACCGCGACTGGCTGAAGGCCCGCGGAGAATAAGCAGAGAGCAGCAACCAAGGAGGCACGACCCGAGGCAAATTCCATAAAAAAGACCCCCCGAGACATATCATCCCGAGAGGCCGTTTTCGTTCTAGCACCTCGAATCTAGCCCCTTCGGTTGACAGCTGTCAACTCCGCCAGAGCGCGGAGAGCGGGAAAGATTTGCCTTCCGTGAAGAAAAATGAGGACAGTGACAACGACGCCCTTCGGGGCGCGGCCGGTGACGGCTGGTCTGATGGAAAATCAGGCGCGCGGCCGGGCGGAACCGGCTATCGGAAGCATGGACAAATGGCAGGTCCTGAATGCGCTCGGTCTGATCGCCAAGGACTATGGCATCGGGGATCGCACGCTCTCCGTCCTTCAGGTCCTGCTGAGCTTTCATCCCGATCAGGTTCTGCGCGACGGCACGCCGATGGTGGTCTTTGCCTCTAACGCCGCCATCTGTGACCGCGCCCACGGGATGCCCGAAAGCACGCTCCGCCGCCACATCGCCGCGCTGGTCGACGCCGGTCTGATCCTGCGCCACGACAGCCCGAACGGCAAACGCTACGCCCGTCGTGGCCGTGGCGGTGAGATCACCCGCGCCTTCGGTTTCGACCTGCGCCCGCTGCTTGTCCTGGCGCCCGAAATCGCCACCAGGGCAGCGGAGGAAACCGCCCGGCGGGAACAGATCGATGCGCTGCGAGAGGAGGTTTCCCTGCTGCTCCGCGACGCCCTGAAACTCGTCGCCTATGGGCAGGCCATTGGCGGAATGTGGGATGCGCTGGATGACCGCACACAGCTGGCGCGGCGGTATCTGCGGCGGAAGCTTGGCCTCGATCAGCTCACCGTCATGCGAGACGAGATGCAGGCGCTGGTGGCGGAGATCAGGGATCAAATCGAACCGGACGTTCCGCAACCGATCAGGGTCGAAACAGCCGCAACAGAGCATGAAACGGCGGAAGTGAGCGGCAGGGACACCCGGAATGAGCGGCACTATCAGAGATCAGATAAAGATCTTTCTGATAAGAGACAAAACCGCAGAACAGAGCCTGTTTCCCTTGCGCTTGTCCTGGAAAGCTGTCCGGACGTCCTGCCCTATCTCGACAGGAGAGTGACAGACTGGGAGAGCTTCACCTCTGCCATCTGTCCGGTGGTGCCCATGATCGGACTCGACACGGCTGTCTGGGGTGAGGCCTGCCGCAACATGGGTCCGCGGGACGCGGCGATCACCGTTGCGGCCATGGTGCAGAGAATTGGAACGATCGGCAATCCCGGAGCCTATTTCCGGACTCTGGCAAGGAAAGCGGGGGAGGGCGATTACTCACCACTCCCCCTGCTGTTGTCCCTGTCCCGGATCGGCGATCCCCGGCGGGCGGCATGAAGTTGACAGCTGTCAACTCTCCGGCGTCAGGCGTCGCCTTCCTTTTCGACCTCGACCTCGATCCCGGCGTGGCCGAGCAGTTCGAAAAGCCGCGCGAAGGCCTGTTCGGAGGTGGTGCTTTCCTTCTTGGCCTGCGTCAGGAACCGTTCTGCCGGTTTGGCGAAACGGATGGCGGCGTCGATCTCTGCATCCGTGCCTTCGCGGTAGGCGCCGATGCGGATCAGTTCTTCCATGTCGGCATAGCGGGCGAGTGCGCGGCGGGCGGCCTTGAGCACGGCGTATTCGCCGGAGTTGTGGCAGTCCGGCAGCATCCGGGAGATGGAGCGCTGCAGGTTCACGGCCGGGAAGCGGCCCTGTTCGGCGATGTTCCGGTCCAGCACGACATGCCCGTCCATGATCCCGCGCACGGTGTCGGAGATCGGTTCGTTCAGGTCGTCGCCGTCGACAAGCACGGTGTAGAGCGCGGTGATGTCGCCCTTCTCTCCGGTGCCCGGCCCGGCGCGTTCCAGAAGCTGCGGCAGTTCGGCAAAGACGGTCGGGGGGTAACCCTTGGTGGTCGGCGGCTCTCCACCGGCCAGACCGATCTCGCGCTGCGCCATGGCGAAGCGGGTGACAGAGTCGATCAGCAGGAGGACCTGCAGACCCTGGTCGCGGAAGTATTCGGCGCAGGCGGTGGCGGTCCAGGCGGCCTGGCGGCGCATCAGCGGGGGTTCGTCCCCGGTGGAGACCACGACGACGGAGCGGTCGAGCCCCTCGGGGCCGAGGTCCTTCTGGATGAAATCCTGCACCTCGCGCCCGCGTTCGCCGACCAGACCGACGACGATCACGTCGGCCTCGGCCCGGCGGGCCATCATGGAGAGGAGAGAGGACTTGCCGACGCCGGAGCCCGCGAAGATGCCCATGCGTTGCCCGCGGCAGAGCGGGGTGAAGACATCGAAGACCCGGACACCGGTGTCGATGCGGTCGCCGACGCGGCGGCGGGCATAGGCGTTCGGCGGGGTGTTGCGGGGCGGGCAGGGGGTCGGACCTTCGTGCAGCGAACCCTGCCCGTCGATCGGCTGGCCGAGGGCGTTGAGGACCCGGCCGATCCAGCTGAGGTCGGGGCGGATGTTTTCGCCGCCGGTGGAGATTTCCACCCGGTCGCCGATGGTCACGCCGGTCCAGGTGCCGAAGGGCAGGACGCGGGTGCCGCCGCCGTCGACCGCGACGACCTCGGCCAGCACGGGGCCGTTCTTGCCGTGGATGGTGCACCGCTGCCCGATCCCGAGCGCGCGGTTCAGGCCCACGACCGTCAGGGTGAGCCCGACGATTGCTGAGACCTCACCCGCTATCCTTGCGCCTTCGGAGGTGCGAGCAAGGGTAGAAAGCTCAGAGAATGCCGTTTTCATGGTAACTATCCATTGCTCTTGCGGATTTAATCATGCTAATCTTAGCATCGAGAGTAGTATATCCTTGGCAATCCGTAAAGGAAACCTTGCTGTGCGACTGAGTGACATGTCCTTCTTCAACCTCGCCTCGCGCCGGATGAACTGGCTGGGCGTGCGTCAGCAGGTCGTGGCGCAGAACATCGCCAACGCCAACACTCCGGGCTATCGGGCGCAGGACGTGAGCGCCTTTGCCGATGTGCTGCGCGGGACGAGCGGCGCGGTCATGACCACGAACAGCAAGCACATTTCGGGTCTGAACAAGGGCAGCGGCGACATTTCCATCCAGGACGACCGCGAGGCCTACGAGACGTCGCTTGACGGGAACACGGTTGCGCTGGAGCAGCAGACGATCACCTCGACCGAGGTGACGGAGAACTACCGGCTGGCGGCGCAACTGTACCGCAAGGGACACGAGATGCTGACGCTGGCAGCGACGGGCATCAGGTAGGGCAGGGGGCTATTCATGGATCCGCTCAAGTCAATCCTCACGATTTCCGCCAGCGGGATGCTGGCGCAGGGCGAACGGCTGAAGGTCGTGTCCGAGAACGTGGCGAACGCCTCGTCAACCGCGATGACGCCGGGCGAGGACCCGTACCGTCGCAAGACCATCACCTTCGAGGAGCTGCTGGACCGCGACACCGGCGTGTCGACCGTGCATGTCGCCAGCATCGACCGCGACGACAGCGATTTCTCCATGCGCTACGAGCCGTCGCACCCGGCCGCGGACGAGACCGGTTTCGTGAAGGTTTCGAACGTGTCGACGGTGATGGAGATGGCCAACATGCGCGAGGCGGCACGCAGCTATGAGGCCAACATGAACATGTTCGAGGCGGCGCGGAAGATGCGTTCCCAGATCCTCGACCTGCTGAAGTGAGGCGCTGAATGGACAAGCTGATCTCAACCGGGCTGGTCAACACTGCCTACGGGTCGTCCAGCAAGCTGACGGGCGGCCCCGGCGCGATTGCCGGGGCGGCACCGGAGAGCCCGCGCATCAACTTTGCGGAGATGGTGCAGAACGCGACACACGACACCATCCAGACCGTGCGCCAGGCCGAGCAGGTCCAGCAGGCCGGACTGGTCGGCGATGTCTCGGCGCAGCAGGTGGTCGAGGCCACGCTGGAAATGGAAACCACCCTGAAGCTGGCCGTATCGGTCCGCGACCGTCTGGTGGAGGCCTACCAGCAGGTCATGCAGATGCCGATCTAAGGAGCCATGGGTGACCGAGGCGGACGCATATGACATCCTGTCCGACACCATTCTCGCGGTGCTGATCGGATCCGCGCCGATCCTCGGGGTGGCGCTTGTGGTCGGGCTGATCATCGCCTTCTTCCAGGCGCTGACGCAGATCCAGGAGATGACCCTGACCTTCGTGCCCAAGATCGCGGCCATCTTCGTCGTGCTGCTGATCGCGACCCCGCTGATCTATTCCACCGTCAAGGGCCTGTCGGACAAGGTGTTCGACCTGATCGCCAGCGGGTCCGTCTGATGTGGCGGCTTCTGGTGGTGATCCTGCTGGCCTGGTGCGGGCCCGCGCTGGCGCAGTGGACGGGGTTCTACACCCCGACCGCGCGGCCCACCTCCGCCCCCGTGACGCGGGTCGAGGGGATGAAGGGCGCCTGCATCCGCGAGATCCTGCTGGCGCAGATGCGGTACCAGATCCCCGACAACCTGCTGCTTGGCATCGGGCTTCAGGAAAGCGGGCTGTATCGTGACGGCGACCTGACGGTCTGGCCCTATACCGCCAATGCGGAGGGGCAGGGCAAGTATTTCGACAGCGCGGGCGAGGCCGTGGACTGGGTGAACCAGCGGCGGCGGGAGGGCGTGACCTCCATCGACGTGGGCTGCATGCAGATCAACCTGCACTGGCATCCGGACGCCTTCGACACCGTGGCCGACGGGTTCAACCCGGCGCGGAACGTGGATTACGCGGCGGCCTATCTCGCGCGGCTGTACCGGGCCAAGGGCGACTGGACAAGGGCGGCGGCGTCGTACCATTCCGCGACGGAGGAACTGGGGCGCGCCTACCTTGCCCGGCTGCAGCAGAACGTGCAGGTGGCCAACACCCGGTTCGACAGTTTCCGCGCCATGGTCGGGCCGGGTGACGGCCGCGCGGTCGCGCCGCAGCCGCGGATGCCGACGAGCGGGGCGTTCTGGACCGCCGATCTGGGCCGCGGGGCAGGGGGCGGCGGGCGCAGCCTGTTCGGTCCGGGCGAGATAGAGCCGATCCTGCCCGTCTTCATGCGGGGGTCGTAGGCCATGGCGAACAGCGATCTCATCGGCGGCGGGACCCGGGGCGGGGGCATGTTCGCCTTCGGCCTGAAGAACCGCGACATCGGCTTTGCGCTTGGCGTGACGCTGGTCCTGTCGGTGCTGTTCATCCCGCTGCCGCCGATCATACTCGACTTCGGTCTGGCGATTTCGCTCGCCGTGTCGGTGCTGGTGCTGATGGTCGCGCTGTGGATTCCGAAGCCGCTGGACTTCAACTCCTTCCCGACGCTGCTGCTGGTGGTCACCATGCTGCGGCTGTCGCTGAACGTCGCCTCCACCCGGCTGATCCTGTCGGAGGGGCATACCGGGCCGGGCGCGGCGGGGGGTGTGATCGAGGGCTTTTCCCGGTTCATCGTGTCGGGCAACTTCGTCATCGGGATCGTGATCTTCGGGATCCTCGTGGTCATCAACTTCCTCGTCATCACCAAGGGTTCGACGCGGATTGCAGAGGTTTCCGCCCGCTTCAGTCTCGATTCCATGCCCGGCAAGCAGATGGCGATCGACGCCGACCTCGGCGCCGGTCTGATCGACGAGACGGAGGCCAAGCGGCGGCGCAAGGCGCTGGAGGACGAGACCGGGTTCTACGGGGCCATGGACGGTGCGTCCAAGTTCGTGCGCGGCGATGCGGTCGCCGGGATCATCATCACCCTGATCAACGTGATCGGCGGCATCCTGATCGGCGTGCTGCAATACGACCTGTCGGTGTCGGATGCGGCCAACAGCTATACCACGCTGACCATCGGCGACGGTCTGGTCAGCCAGATCCCCGCGCTGATCGTGTCGCTGGCCGCCGGTCTGATCGTCACCAAGGGCGGGACCGAGGGCGCGGCGAACGAGGCGGTTCTGGGCCAGCTGTCGAAGTTCCCCAAGGCGCTGTACATGGCCGCCGGCCTGCTGGCGGGCATGGGGCTGCTGCCGGGGTTCCCGCTGATGGTGTTCCTCATCATGTCCGGGGGCATGGCCGCGCTTGGCTGGTACATCCAGCAGCAGGAGGAGCGCGCCGCAGAGGCCCTTCGCCGCGCCGAGATCGAGAAAGAGCGCGCCGGGCAGACGCGTTCGGAGGAGAGCATGCAGTCGACCATGAAGCTGGACGACCTGCGGCTTGAGATGGGCGAGGCGCTGGTGCCGCTGATGTCCGCCGCCGACGCCGCGCTGCCGGGCAAGATCAAGTCGCTGAGGAACCTGTTTGCGCGGGAATTCGGGTTCGTCCTGCCCTCGGTCCGGATCACCGACGAGCCGGGGCTGCCGACCAACACCTACGCGCTGCTGGTGCAGGGGGTGGAGGTCGCGCGGGGCGAGGTGCGGCCGCAGGGCATGATGGTGGTGAACCCCTCCGATCATCCGCTCGACATGCCGGGCGAGGCGGCGAAGGACCCGACCTTCGGGCTCGACGCGCTGTGGATCCAGCCGGGGCAGGCGGCGGAGGCGGAGCGGCAGGGCTATACCGTCGTGGACCCGGAAAGCGTCATCACCACGCATCTGACCGAGGTGGTGAAGGAACATATGCCGGACTTGCTGACCTATGGCGCCGTGCAGGGGCTGATCGAGGGGCTGGACCGCGATTATCAGAAGCTGGTCGGAGAGATCGGCGGCCAGTCCCCGGCGATCCTTGTGCAGCACGTCCTGCAGGGTCTGCTGACGGAACGCGTGTCGATCCGCAACCTGCCGCTGATCGTCGAGGCGATCGCGGAGGCCAAGCGGACCTCGTCCAACGTCGTCACGATCACCGAACACGTGCGCCGCCGTCTGTCCAACCAGATCTGCAAGGCGCTGACGGACGAGAACGGCTATATCCAGGTCATCACCCTGTCGTCGAAATGGGATCAGGAGTTTCTCGACTCCGTGCGCGTGCAGGGGGATGAACGCAATCTCATCATGTCGCCGCAGCGTATCCAGGAATTCGTGCTGGAGGCGCGGCGGACCATTCAGGAACACGCCGCGGAGGACCGTTGGCCGGCAATCCTTGTCGCCCCCGAGGCGCGCAGCTTCATCCGCAACATGCTGGAACGCGTCAGCCCGATGACGCAGGTGATTTCCCACAACGAGATCCACCGCAACGCCAACCTGCGGACGCTGGCGACGATCGGGAAGGAGTGATGGACCTCGGCGCGCTGCTCACCACCCAGTTCCTTGGCGTGGCGCTGGTCTTTGCCCGCATCGGCGCGGCGATGGTGTTCATGCCGGGGTTCGGGGAAAGCTTCATCTTCGTGCGTCACCGGCTGGTGACCGCCGTGCTGCTGGCGCTGGTGCTTACCCCGCTGGTCGCGCGCGGCCCGGTACCGGAGGGGGCGCTCGACCTTGTGCGCGCCTTCGGGATCGAGGTCACGCTCGGCATCTGGATCGGGCTGGTGGCGCGGGTGCTGCTGACCTCGCTTCAGGTCGCCGGGGCGCAGATCGGCCTTGTTTCGGGTCTGTCCAACGCCTTCGCGCCCAACATCGGGTCGTTCCAGGGGTCCACCCTGATCGCCACCGCCCTGATGCTGGGCGGGGTGGCGGTGATCTTTGCCACCGACGTGCATCACCTTATCATCGAGGCGATCATCAACAGCTATGAGGTCTTTCCGCCGGGCCGGATCATGACCGGGGATCTGGCGCAGCAGATGACCAAGGCGGCGACCTCGGCCTTCTATATCGGGCTGTCGGTGTCCGCGCCCTTCTACGTCATGGGCGTGATCCTGAACGTCGGACTGGGCCTGACCAACCGGATGCTGCCCAGCCTTCCGGTGTTCTTCGTCGCCGCGCCCGTGCTGATCTTCGCCGGGCTTTTCGTACTTGTTCTGGCCGTTCCATCGGCGCTGCGGACCTTCCTCACTCACTTCGTGGAGTGGCTGGGTCTTCTGACCCTGTAGGAGGCGCGCGTGGCAGAGAACGAAGACAGATCAAACAAGACAGAAGAGGCAACGCCAAAGAAGCTCCGCGAGGCGCGGGAGAAAGGCGACGTTCCCTCATCCCGAGAAGTCGGCAACCTGATGTCGGTGCTGTCGCTGTTCCTCGTGGCGATCCTGTTCTTCCCGCAGCTTGGCCCGGTCATGGCCGGGGTCCTGCGGCGGATTTTCGAGAACGCGGGGCAGATCCGGGTCGGGGAGGACGTGCAGGGCATCCATGACCTCGGCCAGGTGACGATGGAGCTGTCGGGCGGGCTGGCGACGATCCTTGCCCCGGTCGCGGGCACCATGGTGCTGGCCGCAATCGCCGCCGTCCTGATCCAGGGCGAGGTGGTCGTCGCGGTCGAACGCATCAAGCCCAAGCTGTCCAAGCTTGACCCGATCCAGGGGTTCAAGAAGATCTATTCCGCCGACGCGCTGGTGGAGTTCGCCAAGAGCGTCGGCAAGGTGCTCGTGGTTGGCGCGATCTCCATCTACATCGCGCAGCTGTCGATCCGCGGTCTCTGGCAGGCGGAGGAGGTGAACCCCGAGGCGCTGCTGCCCTACGTGGGCAAATACGCCTCCATGCTGCTGATCACGATCACCATCATCATGGTGGCGCTGGCCGGGGTCGACGTGATGTGGAAGCGGTTCCAGTGGGCGAAGAAGCTGCGCATGTCGGTGCAGGATATCCGCGACGAACACAAGGAAACGGAAGGCGACCCGCTGATCAAGGCCAAGCGCGCCGAACAGCGCCGGCGGCGGGCGCAGCAGCGGATCACCACGACGGTGCCGACCGCGACCGTCGTTCTGACCAACCCGACGCACTATGCCGTGGCGCTGCGCTATGACAACGGCAAGGATCAGGCCCCGGTCTGCGTCGCAAAGGGCGCGGACCTGATGGCCGGGCAGATCCGGAAGGTGGCGCGCGACCACGACGTGCCGATCGTGGAGAACCGTCCGCTGGCCCGTGCCCTGCACGCGGTGGCCGAGATCGACGAGGAAATCCCGCTGGAGCACTGGCAGGCGGTGGCGGAGATCATCGGATACGTGCTGGACCTTGAGCGGAACGTGAACCGCCTGCCGCCGTCGGGATCGTCCCTGCGCTACTGGGACTGAGCGAGACCGAGGAATGCGGACTGGTCACGGTAGTAGTCCCAGATCCAGGCCCGGGCTTCGTTGACCGGGTCGGGAACAGAGCCGAAACCGGTCCTTTCGGCCATCATCCGGGCGGTGAACCCGGCGGCATAGGCGACAAGGTCATTGGCTGCACTGGCCCGGGTGCCGGTCCCTGTGCGGTTGAAAATGGCCATGAAATCGCGCTCCATCTCCGGATCGTCGAGGAAGCGGATCAGATCGGGCAGCAGGGCGGTGTCCCCGGCAAGCACCCTTTCCGTCAGGTCGAGCGTTGCGTCCAGCAGCACCGGGATGTCCGCGTCGCAGTCGAGGTCGAGCGCGGTGGCCCGGCGGGCCTCTGCGATCAGGAAGCGGGCCTGCGCGTCTTCGTCCAGAGTCATGAAACTGTCCCAGGTGGCCCCGTTCACAGCCGTATCGCCCGGTAGGAGAGGATTTCGGCGGCGAGCGTGTCGTAGTTCACCCGCCCCTCCGCATCCACATGGGCGTCGGAGTAGAAAATCCGGTCGGTCCATGCGGGGTCGATGACGTTGGCGCTGATCTCCTCCGCCAGCCGGTCCTGCCCGGCCTCGGTCGGGGCGGTGAGGAACTGGCGGAGTTTTTCGACAAGCTGGTCGTGGTCATACATGGCGGAGGGTTCCTGTCAGGCGGAGAGGGGCGCTGGATTTCGGTGCGGTCGGCAAAGCGTGCGGGGTCGGCGGGGCGGCCTGCCGCAGGATCTGCGCGACCGGGTCCTGGGCCTTCGCCCATGCCACGGCCCTTGCGACAAGCGGGTCGATGTCGCGCGGGCCGTCGATTTCGGGCTGCGGGGGAAGCAGGAAATCGGTGCCGCCCAGGACAGCGGGCACCATCCGCTTTTCGAACGGGTCGGGCATCACGGCATGCATGACGTCGTCATAGTCGGGACGGGAGAGGGCGGCGTAGAGGTCGGCGGAAAAACCGTAGGTGGACGCTCCCGCCCGCACGTCGAGCTTGAGCCGCCGGTCGCCGAGGTCCCGCACAGCGACGGAGCCGTCGGAGAACCGCCAGATCTCCCACCCCTGGTCGCGGAGGTAGGTGAGCAGGGTCCGGCGCGAGGTGATCCGGGTCTCCGGCCCCAGTTCGATGACCTCCGGCAGGGCAGGGCGGGGGCGGAACAGGGCGGAGAGGCGCTGGCGGAACGACCGGGGCGGAACGGGCGGCATGTCAGACCTGTCACTGCGGCCGGAGGGGGCCGCCGAGAGGATTTCGGCCTTGAGGTGTCCGCCCATCCCGTTCCCCCATGGGTCGTTCAGCAGCCAGAGTGGCGGACCGGGCTGGAAGTAGGCGTCGCGCGACGGTTGGCTCATCCGCGCATCGGCGACGATGGAGGTCGGCCCGGCACCGATGCCCCCGACCTCTGCATGCAAGGCTGACGCCTGCCTGCAGTCCACCCAGCCCCGGTAGAACTCCGCCCGTGTCAGGGGGAAATCGCCCTCCGCCGCGCGTGCGTCGAGAAGCCGGAAAAAGCCGATCATGTCGGCGCGCTCCGCGATGGTCGGGTGCGGGGCGCGGGGGGCTGCGGGCATCCTTGGACTTTCCGGTGGAGCGGGCATCGAACGGGTCACTCCGCGGTTATTACGCGGGGAACAGGCGCGCCGGCCAGCGTTTCCAGCGTTTGCGCGTCACGCCAGTGCAGGGCCTGACCATGGTCGGCCCGGATCCTGTCGATCACGCCGGTTTCGCCGCAGAGCATCCGCGTCAGGGCGAAGGCGGCCATCGCGCCGTGCGGTGCGCAGTGGTAACGCGTGGCGATCGTCACCGGATCGCAGGCCGCGGGCAGTCCGTGCAGGAAGGCTGCTTCCGAGGACGTCGAGAAGTCCTCCGCCGCGATTGCGGCCAGCGTGGTCCGCAGACCGGCCAGGTAGTCCGGCAGGGCTTCGGTCTGGAAATAGCCCTTCTCGGGCGTGAAGCCGGGCGCATCGATGTCGATGAAATGCACGGAAGGGGTCGGAAACTGCCGGAGAAAACCAGGCAGGCGACGATCCCGGTCCGGCGTCCGCAGGGAACAGAGTGCCGGCCCGGTTCCGGTCTTGCCGAACACCTGCTTCAGCGCGGTCGCGAAGGCATCGCTCCGGACCCAGGCCAGAGGCTGGGCAAGGCAGATGAGCCCCTTTTCGATGAAGGTGTACCCCGGTTCGACATGCAGCGTCACGCCCGGGTAGAGGAGGCGGGAAAAGCGCGGCCCGGACTTGCTGTATCGCCACCCGTCCGCCTCGGCCCCGGGAGCGGAGGCTGAGGTGATCGCGAGGATTTCGGTTTTCAGGTGGCCGCTCATCCAGTCCCCCATGCGTCGCTCAGGCCCCGTCGGCAAGCGGCGCGACTTCGGGCGCGGCGGCCTCCAGCCGGTCGAGAAGCTTTGCAGCCTGTCCGCCGATCCAGTCCGGGTGGTCGGCGCGGAGGCGGGCGACGGCGTCGGTCTCTCCGCACAGGATGCGGGTGACGGCGAAGGAGACGTGTGCGGTGTGGGGATTGCCGTAGTACGCATCCCCCGGAGTGCGGCGGGTCGGCAGGCTGCGCAGGAACGCGGCTTCGGAACTGAGGTCGTAGTCCTCCTGCATCACGGTCAGTGCGGTCTTGCGCAGTTCGGCAAGGTAGTCGGGCAGGGTTTCGGTCTGGTAGTGGCCGTTGGAGTCGTCGTAGCCGGGGACCTCCATGTCGATGAAGTGCACGGAGGAGGCATCGAACCGCGCCTTCAGACCCGGAGAGCGGCGGTCGGGATCGGCATTGATGACGTTGAAGTCATGGCAGACCGGACCGATACCGGAGGTCCCGAAGACCTGTTTCAGCACCCGGCCCACGGCCCGGCTTTCAACCGGGGCGACAGGGGCAGTCAGGCAGATCAGGCCCTGGTGCTGGAAGATGAACCGCGGTTCGACATGCAAAGTCACGCCCGGGCAGAGATCGCGGGAAAAGCGCGTCCCGGACTTGCGCAACCGCCAGCCTTCCTCGGCGGCGCGGGGGGCGGTGGCGGCGGTGATGGCGAGGATTTCGGTTTTCAGGTGGTTGTTCCTCTGAGAGTGACCCATCGGACAGGTTCGCACTTGGTGACGTCGGCCCGGCTGATGCAGATTGCAGCCTGAGTCAGCATCAGCGAGCTGCAAGTCGGAGTCGTTCCAACTGTGCCACAAAATAATCGCGATACTCAGGCCGCGCCTCGATAACCGGGTCAGGCAACAGGTCGTAACCCGTCCGCTCCGCCACAATGCGCGCAACGAACCCGCAGGCATATCCGCCGATGTCGAGAGCGGCAGCGATGTCGGTGTCATGGCCGACCAGGCCTGCCCATGTCGGGAAGTCGTTTTCGGTGTCGACGTCGTTCACCGTGCGAATGAGTTCAGGCAGGAGCGAGGTTTCTCCACCAGCAACCCTCTCGGCGATGTCGAGAGCGGAACGAGCCTCTTGCAGGAACTTCGGTGGAATGCTTGGGACCAGGGTCAACGCTTCCTGAGCATCCCTGAGAAGACTTTTGCATTGGTTGTCGGACACAAGCGATGCAAATGTGTGAGGGTCAGTCAACAATCGTTCCATTTCCTAACATGAGCGGCGGAACCACAAGGCCGATGGCGTAGGTCATCGGCTGCGGTATTTGGACCCGGCCGGGGCCGGTCGTGAGGCCCCGATTGCGGTGGCCGATACGGGAACGGAGATCACCACTGTCCGCACGGCTGAGGTATCAGACCTCGGATGACAGCCACAGCGGCGGGCCGGGCTGAAAATAGGCGTCCCTTGGCAGTCTGCTCATGCGCGCGTTGGCGACGATGGAAGTCGGGCCAGCACCGATGCGGTAGGTGTCGCGCGGGCCGGTGAGCCTGACCATTTCGGTCATCGTATCGATCGCGGCCTCTGCTGCGGCGAGATGTATCTCGCATATGTCGAGCAGTGTCCCTCGGCCGGTATGATCGAGAAACTCTGCCGTGAATTCGCATTCGGCCAGCAGGTCGTCCTTTGCGGGCAGACCTGCGAACAGAGCCCTGATGTCACCGATTTCGGCCTGCAGCGTGGCCTCATCCCCGCACGACACCCAGCCCCTGAAGAAATCGCTCCGGATCAGGGGGAAATCCGCGGGTGCGGCGACCCGGTCCAGAAGGAGGAAGAAGCCGAGCACATCCGAGCGCGCTCCGACGACCTTAAGAAGGCCGGGACCGATGACGCCGAAGGTATTCGTCAGTTGCCGCACCGCGGGGTGGATGTCTGCCGCCACCGATTCTGCCTCTTACTGGATGAAGAACACGCTGGATGCCGGTATCACACCGTTGGTCTGCGTTTCAATCGACACCCGGATGGCCGCCTGGGTCGAGGCGGTGACAGTCTGTCCGCGGATATCGATGTAGACCTGCTGGACCATGCCGGCGGGAAGATGCACTTCGCGCTGTGCCGCCTGCCCGGCAACGTTTCTCACCAGGTTGGAGTATCCGTTGCTCAGGTCATAGTTCTTCACTTCGCAGGCGATGTCGTTGCACACCACAATGTCGGGCCGGACGCTTCCGGGGTATCCATAGCGGACTTCGCGACCGTTGAAGTAGCTGACCTGTATCCGCAGGTCGTCGCTCAGCCCGCCGAGCATGGCGACGGTATCGCGTTCGGACTGCGGCGGCGTCACGCGGGTTAAGGTGATCGGCTGCACGGTGAGATCGACGGTGCCGAGACGCTTCGTTCCGCTGCTTACGACCACATTGGTGCCGGAGAATTCCGCAAGAACCTCGGTTCCCAGCATCTCGCCCGCGACGGCAGCCGTACAAATCGGTTCGCGCGCGCAGATCTGGGCGGCATACCGGATGGTGGCGTTGAAGGCCATCACGTTGGTCACGGCGAGCGCGCCTGCGACCATGCCCAGACCGAAGGCTTCCGGATTCCACGCCGGCCCGGACATGATGGTTCCGCGCAGCAGACCGGCCCGCTGGTTATCGGCCCAGAGTTGGTTGAAGCCGTCGGACGTGCCGAGATAGGAGTCCACCGCAGCGCTCACGTCGCGGATTGCCTCGAAACACGCCTGAGAAATCTGGTTGCGGCACGCCGCCATCGCCGCGGCGTCCCGGACCCGGTCGAGCGTTTCGATTTCGTCAAGCTCACGCTGGAGCGCGTTGATCTGTGCGTTGGTACAGTTGCTCTGTGACTGGCAGACCTGCAGTGCCGCGACGATCTCTGCCTTGCGCCGTGCTTCCGCGTGGTGGAGGTAGTTGTTTGCAAGCCCCGACGTGGCGATCGTGGACCCGAAGGACACGCCGATTGCCAGGCCATCCGCCCAGAGGAAGCCAGCCAGCCCCCCGATCAGCGGCGCCAGCGCCGCCTTCTGTTCATTGCTCAGCCCCGACCCGGCCAGAACCGCCTGGCTCGCGCCCGCGAAGAAGCCGCTGGCGCAGTTCCCGTTGAGAGCCAGGATCGCGACGCAGCCGACGCCTCCGTGCAGGAGGATATGGGGGAGGGAGCCCTCCCAGCTGGCGGTGCCGGTGCCGAGGTTGCCGATGCCGAACTGGACGACGCCCATGGCTTCGGTCACGAGGAAGGTGCGGCCGAGCGTGTCGAAGCCTGAGAAGACCGGCTGGCCGTAGACGACGTTGGTCACCATCCTGTTGACGATCTGGTCGCTCAGGCGGTTCACCACGGCCTGGGGCGAGAACTGCGCGCCGAGGCCGCTGGCGAAGGGGCTTGCGTCGGAGAGGCCGAGCGCCGTGCCAAGCTGGAAGTTCGTCGTGATGACGCCGGAGATATAGGCCGAGCCGCCCGCGAGTACCGCGTTGCGCAGCACCTGCGACGGGTCGAGGTTGCCGGTGATGGCGCCCTCGATCCCGCCGGAAATCAGCGCGTTCGCCGCCGCCGCCTGCCAGCCCGAGAGGCCGAGCCCGGCCGGACCCGTCACCGCGCTGACGGCGATGGAGAGCAGGGCCTGGAAGGCGGGCGTCAGGCGGACCTGCTTGTCGTACCAGCTGTGGTCGCGCAGCATGATGGTGCTGTAGGTCGCGTTGTAGTCGTCCATCAGCTGGTCGAGGTAGGCGTATTGCGCCCCGTTCGTCGCGCCGGGCAGGGCGTAGGCGCGGGTGTAGTCGGTGGTGACGGTTGCCGCCGTGGCCGCCGCAGCGGTGCGCGCCGCGGTGGTGTGCAGCGGGTCCAGCGTCGTGCCGAAGGTCCGCGAGCCGATGATCGTCAGCAGCTGCGAGTTCAGGCTCACCGCCGGGGCCGCCGCGATATGTGCCGACCCGCCGATGGAGAACACCACCGGGTTGGGCGAGGTGATCTGCGGAAGGGAGGCGGTCTGGCGGTCGTAGCCCTCCTGGATCGTGGTGATCGTGACGAGGTTCTGCTTGTTGGTGTAGCTCTGGCTCTTTTCTGAGTTGATGGAGGCGAGGATGTTCAGGTTGCCAAGCGCGGAGAGGGTGATCGTCTTGGCGGCGAGGTTGCCGTCCTGGATCGTCAGATTCTTGCCCGAGGTGATGGTGAGCGTGTCATCCGCCAGCAGGTCGTTGCCGGAGTTGAAGGTCGCCGTCTTGGCGGTGGAGTTGGTGCGGTTGCGGTAGGTGATCCCGATGAAGGTGCTTTTCGACTTGGTCGTGGTGGAGACACGGGATTCCGCCGCATAGGTGCCAAGCGTGATCGACCCGCCGCCCGCGCCGCCGTTCAGCGTCGACAGCAGCATGGATTTCGCGACGATCTGGGTGCCGGCGCTGATGATCCGGTTGTAGTCACCCGAGGGCGCGGCAGCGCTGGCGATGTAGACCTGACCGTTCTGCGCCTTGATCGTGGTGGGTTTGTAGAGGTCGTCGTAGGCGTCGTAGGTCGTGGTGATGGTGGTCTTCTTCAGGCCGAACCAGCTTTTCTTCGTGGTCGTGGTCTGGTGGTTGTACATCCAGAACCCCGGCGCGGCGGCCATGGTGATGGTGCCCTGTGCGGAGTGGATGGTGATGCCGCCGTTGGTCGCCGTGACCTGGGTGCCGATCAGGTCGATGTTGCCGGTCGCCATGATCGATACGCTGCCGGTGGCGGAGAGGATGTTTTCGTAGGCGCGCAGTTCGGTCAGCTGGACGTTGTTGATGTTGTGGCCCGACAGGACGGCCTTGTACTTGCTGTCGAAGGACCAGCCGATCCCGCCGGGGCGGCTGTCTTCGTAGCTTTCCAGGTAGAACGGCTCGGAGAGGATATTGCCCCCCGCCACCAGCGCGAGGTCGCCGCCGGTGTGGATCTTGCCCGAGATCAGGTGGATGTCGTTGCCCGCGTAGAGCGTCATCCCGGCGGCCTGGGCCAGCAGGGTGTGGCCGCGGATGCCCGCGTCGGCCACGTTCCAGTAATCGCCGGTGTTGGCCACGCCCGGATTGGCGTCGCGCCAGTCGAAACCGTCCCATTCGATCAGGATGTCGTTGGCGGCGGCATAGAGGATCTTGCGGGCGGAGATGACGTGGTCGCGCTGCACGATGTTCTCGGTCGCGCGGAAGGTCACGTCATGGCCGGTAAAGCGCTGGTCGGTGTCGACCACGATCCGTTTGGCGAAGGCGACGAGGTTGTAGTTGATGTTCTGCGTGGTCAGCCATTCGCTGGTATAGAACCAGCCGCTGCCCTGCATGATTTCCAGCGCGTCGCCGGGGTTCAGCGTGACCGATCCCTGCGGCTTCACCCGGTTGTTGCTTTCCAGGTGCAGCACCTTGCCCGAGGTGATGGTGGCGGAGCGCAGGAAAAGCTCTCCGCTGGACAGGATCACCACGTCGTTGGCGGCATTGATCGTGCCGCGCAGGTAGGCCTTGCCGCCGGTCGCGGCGAGGCTGATGGAGCCCGACGCGGTGAGGTTCGCGAGTTCGTAGCCGGAGTTGTCGGCCTCGGTATAGGTGCCGAAGTCGCCGTTGCGGATTTCGACGACCACGTCCTTTAGCGTGCCGGAGATGACGCTCAGCTTGCGGTTGGTGGCCGTGGTATCGGGGCGGGTGATGTCGCTGGCGCGGACCTGGACCAGTTCGGTGCCGCGGATGAGCCCGGCCTTGGTTTCCAGGTCGTTGGCGGCCTCGATGATCAGCTTCTTGGTCGTAATGGTCTTGTCGACGATCACGTTGTAGGCGGTGGAGACCAGCGTGACCGCATTGGTGCCGGTTGTGGTGCCGCGCATGGCGACGGTTTCGCCCTCGGCATAGATCGAGTTTGCGGCGGAAAGGTTGATCGGAACCCAGACGCCTCCACCCGCCGCGATGAGGGAGATGTCGCGCCCGGTGACGCTGCCCGCCGAGAGGGTGATCGACCCGTTACGCGCCCGGATGCCGGTAGCGGTGGTGCCCGCGATGGTGCCGTCGTTCGCCATCCAGCCCGCGTCCGCGTCGAGCGAGATCACGTCGCCCTGGATCTTCGCCGCGCTGCCGTTGATGACCCGGTTGCGGATTGTCCCGGCCTGCGCGCGCACGGTGGCGGTCGCCAGCGTGGTGCCCTGGTTGTCGAAGTCGGTCTTGCCGAGCACGTCGACATCCTTGCCGCGCAGCATGCCGACGTTGACGATGCCCGCCTTGGTCGAATTGACCTCGGCCGTTTTGGTGGCGTGGATCGTGGCGCCCGCGTTGTTGGACACGGTGCCCTGCGTCTGGATGGAGATGTCGTCGGCCCGGATGGTGCCGGAGTTGGTGACCACGGCGGTGGTGTTGGTCGACACCGTGCCGCCCCGGATCTGGGCGAGCGTGGTGGTCGACTGGCCGGAGACCCCGACCGCGCCGATGGTGCCGGTGTTGGTCACGTCCTTGGCGGAGGACAGCGCGATGGTCTTGCCGTAGATCGCGCCGGTGTTGGCGATGTTCCCGGTGGCGGAGGTGACGGCCATGATGTCCGTCGCGCGCAGCGTCCCGGCGGAGGACAGGGAACCGACGCGCAGGTCGACCCCCTTGGAGTCGATGACGTTGGACACGCCGAGGCTCATCGCGCCGGTGACGCCGGCGTAGACGTGGCCCTTGGATTTGATCTGCCCGATGTTGGTGCCGCTGGTCCCCATGGTGAGGCTGGCCGCGTCGAGGCCGAAGTACGTCTCTGCGTCGATCAGCCCGTTGATCGTGGCGCTGCCGCCCGCCTTGCCGAACAGGCCGAAGACGTCGATGCTGCCGGTGTTGGTGAAGGATCCCGCGAGGGTGAAGCCAAGCGACCCGGCCTCGATCGTGGCACCGGATGCGTTGTTGAGACTGTCGGCGGTGACGGTGATGTCCTTCGCCCCGTAGAGCCCGCCGGTGTTGGTCACGCCGTCCGATGCGGTCAGGATCATCTCGGTCGTGGTGATCTGGCCGGGGGTGGAGTTGGAGATCGACGCGGCGTTGACGGTGACCTTGTTCTGCGCCTCGATCAGGCCGGTGTTGGTCAGGCTCGACGCCGCGGTGATGGCGATCCGGTCATAGGCGAACAGGCTGCCCTTGGTCTGCACGCTGGTACCGGTGGCGTTCAGCGTGACGATATTGGCGAAGGCGCGCCCGTTGGTGATGATCTCTGGTCCGGTGACGATCAGCTGCGACGCGGCGCTGGCCTCGCCGAGAAGCTGCGTCTTGGCCGACCCGGTGACGGTGATGTTCCCGGTGGCCGTCATGACGGAGTCGGCGGAGGCGGTGAAGGTCGAGGAGGCCAGTGTCACCGTCGCCCCGGACACCCGTCCGTTGACCGAGGTGTTTCCGGTGGTGGTGGAGATCACCGCCTTGTTCGACGACAGCAGGCTGCCCGCGTTGATCCCTGCGGAGGCCGCGGTGATCCGGATGTCGCCGGCGGCATAGGTCAGACCGCTCTGCGTCAGTCCGCCGCTCAGCGTCCAGGTGTTGTTGGAGGTGCCGGTCAGCGCGACATCGCCGCCGTTGGAGAAGCTGGTGCCGGTCAGGTTCAGCTGCGTGGCCGAGACCTGCGTGTCGTTGCTGATCCCGATGGAGGTGCCGTTCAGCGTGATGGAGCTGTTGGTGACGGCCGACCCGCCGAGGCTGAGCCCGGCCTGCGAGGTCAGCGACAGCGCCCCGCCGGACTGCAGCGCGCCGGTGGAGGAGATGCTGCCCGCGCTGATCGTCAGCGTGCCGTCGGTCACGAAGGCGCCGGGGCTGGTGAACGCGCCCGACATCGCGATGTTGGTGTTCCCGGTGCCGGTGTAGATGCCGCCCCGGTTGTCGATGCTGACGAAGTTGGCCAGCAGCTGCAGACGGTTGCCCGCCGTGATCTGCCCGTCGTTGCGGAAGGAGGTCGTCGCGCCCAGTTCGGCGATGCCTCCGGTCACCAGTTTCCCGGTGGAGGTGATGCGAAGCGTCGGGGCGTCGAGCCGAACGGTTCCGGTGGTGCTCTGCACCAGGCCGGTGAGCGTCAGGGAGGCGGGGCCGGAGAGGGTGATGTTGCCGCTGCCCGCCACCTTGCCGCCAAGGGTCATGCCGGCAAAGGTCATCACCACGCCGCGCCCGGCGGTCAGGGTCTGGGTGGCCGTGTCGGGGTTCAGCCCCGCCAGCACCACGCCATCCGCGCCGTTCACGAAGCGCGAGGCGGAATCCCGGCCCGTCATGGTGACGGAGCCCTGGGTCGCGAAGATCCCGTTGTTGTCGAACAGGTCGACGTTGGACCGGGTAAGCGTGTCGATCAGGTAGACGCTGCCGGAGTTGGTGATGACGTCGGTGTTGATCTGCCCCTTCTTCGCCCGCACCAGCGCGTTGAGGCCGGAGTTCTGGAAGCGCGGCCCGTTCACCGTCAGCGTCTGGTCCACCTGCATCGTGCCGGAGTTGTCGATCGTGCCCGAGGACGTCAGCGTCGCGTGCCGGTAGCTGGCCAGTACGCCGCGGTTGGTGATCGCCCCAGTGCCGTTCAGCGTGAGCTGCGTGGAGGAGACGAGCGCGCCTTCGTTCAGGATGGTGCCGCTCACGGTGGCGGTCAGGGTGCTCTGGCTGGTGATCGACCCGGTGTTGGTGAAGGTCGGCGCCGTCACGGTCACGGTGCCGGGCGTCGCGATGGTGCCTTGCTGCGTGAAGGCGGAGGAGGCGGAGACCTGTACCGTCGCCGTGCCCCGGATGTCCGACGCGCCCTTGGCGACCACGGTGGCACCGGTCAGGTAGACCCCGTTGCCCTGGATCGCGCCGTTCTGGGTCAGCGTGGTCGTCGCGGTCAGCCGCGCGTCGGCGGAAGCAGAGATCAGCCCGTCGTTCAGCAGGATCCCGGCGCTGGTCAGGGTGATGCCGCTGCCGAGCACGATGCCGGTCGCTTCGTTGGTGAAGCTGGTCATCGAAAGCGAGAAGGACCCGTCGGAGGTCATTACGCCCCGGTTGGTGACGGTCTTGTTTGCGAGGGCGGACAGCCGGTCCGCGCCGATCACGCCGGTCGCCTCGTTCACGAAGCTGCTGCCGAATGAGATCTGCGCGGTCGGCATGAGCCTCAGGTCGCCGGCGTTGCGGAAGGTGCCGGTGGCGGCGACGACGAGCTTGCTGCTGCCGGAGGCGAGCGGTTCGACCACCACGTCCTGCCCCAGCATGAACCCGCTGGTCGTCACGCCGACATCGTTGCCGGTGAACAGCGCGGAGAAGGCCAGCTTCGTCTCGCCGTTGGTGGAGGAGCCGGTGAGCCGGTCCGCGATGATCGTGGCGCCTTCGACCGACAGCCCGGCCTTGCCGGTCAGGGTGGCGTTGCCAAGCGCATAGCCATAGCCGCCGAAGCTGAGCGTCTGGTTCGTCGCCGTCGCCGTCAGGAAGCTGTCGGACTGGATGTTGCCCTTGATGTCCACCGCCCCGTGGGAGGAGGAGAAGGTGACCCCGGTGCGCCCGTAGACGCCGGCGGTATCGAACAGCGTGACCCCGGTCCGTCCGGTGACGGAGACGGCGGCGTTGGTCGACACCACGTCCCGTTCCACCGTCGCGCTGCCGGAGGAGGCGTTGACGCTGACCCCGCCGGTCGCCGTGGCGGAGCGCACGATGATGTCGGAAGGAGAGGAAACCGCGATGTTCGAGGCGCTGGCCGACAGCGCGCCCTGCGCCCGCACGCCGAAGCCGGTCTCGTTGCCGACGATGGTGATGCGCCCGGCCTCCATCGCGCCGAAGCTGGTGGCGTCGACGCCGTAGTCGCGGGTGGTCCCGGCTCCGGTCAGCGCGCCGGTGGAGGCGCGCGAGGCGCTGGAATAGCTCAGCGCGCCGGACTGCACGTTGACGAGGTCGCGCGCGGTCACGCGGCCATCGACCACGACGAATCGGCCAACGAGGTTGACCGTGTCCACGCCCCGCGCCGCCCCGTCGAGCCCGTTGCGGCCCACGGTGACGGTGCCCTTGGTGACGTTCAGGGTGACGGTGGATCCGCTGACGCCCGGCACGCCGGTGGAAAGCGTCGCCTCGCCCGCGTTGATGAAGGAACAGCCCGAACAGGTCAGGCCGTTCGGGTTGGCGATGACCACATGTGCCTTGGTGCCCGCGACCTCGACCGGGCCGACGAGGCTGGTCGTGGCGGTGGTGTTGCGCACCTCGTTCACGATGGTCGTGGCCGGAGTCCCGGCGAGGTTGGCGTTGCCCGCGATGGTTCCCTGAAGCTGGGTCGTGACCGATCCGGTGGAGTTGTTCAGCACCACCCCTTGTGAGGTCACGTCGAAGCGCGTGTATTGGTTGTGGGAAACACCGCCGCTGCCCGGCTTGGCGATGTCAACAACCTGAGGGCGAGTTGACTTCTTCAACGTGGGCGCGAACCCTACGTTGCCGTTCGGGTCGATCACGACCTCCTGTGCGGAGGCCATCTGCGTCATCACCGGCTGGACGATCAGCACTGCACATAAAAATGCAGTAAAAAGTTCATGTAGTTTATTCAAAAGGCGCTGCGGGATCCGGACGGCAATATGATTCGGGCGCAATTAGGGTTCCTGCAGGCGAAGAGTTCACATGATCGCGACGTAAACCAAAAAAATCGATTCAGGCAATTGAGATTTTTTTGCACCACTGTCCGCGGGAAATGAAACCGGGTGTGCGGCTTAAAAAGATTGCGCTTGGCGGAGCCGCTCAGACTCGGATAGGGGCCGCTTTGGCTGTCTTCTCCACCTTGGGAAAAAAGGGGTTTCAAATGGGTCGTTCGCTGCTTGCCGGTCTGGTGCTTTTCGGGTCTGCAACCATGTCCTTCGCGGACATCTCGGCGGGTGTCGCCGCGCTGGACAAGAGCGACTTCGAAACCGCCGCGGAACAGTTCCGCGCGGCCTTCGAGGCGGGGCAGCCGGACGGCGCCTTCTACCTTGGCCGCATGTTCGAGCTGGGCCTTGGTACAGAGGCCGACATGACCCGCGCGGGCGATCTGTTCCGGGTGGCCGCGGACGGTGGTTCGGCGCTTGGCCTCAACCGTTTCGGCCTGATGTTCATCGACGGCCAGGGCGTGCTGCGTGACTTCGAGAAGGGCGCGGAGCTTGTTTGCAAGGCGGCTGACATGGGCGATGCCAACGGGCAGTTCAACTGCGGCGCGCTGATGCTGGACGGGCGCGGCATTCCTGCGGACCCGGACAAGGCCCGCGCGCTGTGGTCCGAGGCGGCGGAAGGCGGCCACATTGCCGCCGGCAATCTTTTGGCCGTTGCTTATAAGGAAGGGGAAGGCGTGGAAAAGGATCCGGCCCGTGCGTTTGCCCTTTTCAGCGCAAATGCAGAGCGTGGCAATGCAATGGGTCTTTTTGAAACGGCAAAAGCCCTTCACGAAGGGAATGGCACGGAAAAAAACCTGGTTCAGGCTTATTCCTATGCCAATATAGCCGCCGCGATGACCCATCCCGAAGCCCCCGCCCTGCGCGACGAGATCGAGGCGGAGCTGACCCCGGAGCAGGTCGCGGAGGGGCAGAAAATGGCACGCGCATGGGTTGAAGAAAGCCAGAAGCGTGCGGCGGAGGCCTCGGCAACCGCTGCGGTCACCGCGCCGGCGGCCGGCAACTAGACCGTGGGCGGGGCTGCCTTCCGGCCGGCCCTGCTGCTGATCCTCGCCGCACTGCCTGTGTCCGCGCAGGTGGTGCCCGATGGCAGCACGGCCACCACCGTCACCGTCGCCCCCGACGGGCGGGTCACCGTGGGTGTGGCCGCGCCGGGGCGCAACGGGATCAGCCGTAACAGCTATGACCGGTTCTCCGTGCCCTCTGCCGGGGTCGATCTGGACAACCGGACAGCCGCGGCGCGCACCATCCTGAATGAGGTCACGGGCACCGCACCCTCCCGGCTGGAGGGGCCGCTGACTGTTCTGGGCCAGCGCGCCCATGTCATCGTGGCGAACCCGAACGGCATCGTCATCGACGGCGGCCGCTTCGTGAACACGGGTCGCGTCGGGCTGACTACGGGGCAGGCGGGGCTGGCCGACCAGCAGATCGCGCCCGGCATTTTCCAGAGCAACGTCACCGCCCGCGTCACCGGCGGCACGATCACAATCGAAGGCGGCGGGCTGTCCGGACAGATGGACGCGGTCGACCTGATCGCGGAGCGGATCCGGGTGAACGGCGCGATCTCTGCCGAGGGGGCGGAGGCCGCGCTGACCCTGCGCGCGGGGCATGGGGTGACGGAATTCGATTCCTCCATCGTGCCGGGAAACACCAGCCTCGGCTGGTCACGCGGCACCGCCCTGGCCGGCGGGACTGAGGGCGTGATGGTGGAGATCCTCAGCCCCGGCGTGCTGAACGCCTACCGCATCGGGATCGAGGTCACGGGGGCGGGGGCGGGGGTGCGCCATGCCGGATCCGCCGTTGCCGGGGCGCACGGGTTTTCCGTCCGCGCCGACGGGATGGTCGAGGTGGACGGCGGGCGGGTGACAAGCGCGGGCTCCGTCTCGGTCAATGGCGGCGGGGTGCGGCTGCGCGGGGCAGAGGTCACGGCGACCTCCGGCGGAGTGCAGATCACCGGGACCGCCAGCGCGCTGGTCAGCGGCGGCACGATCGACGCGCTCGCCATCGGCACCTCCATGGGCGCGGTGCTGAGCTTCGACGCGGAGGGCGCGACGCGGGCCAGGCTGCGCGGCGCCCCGGACCTGAGCCTGACCGGCGGCACCCTGCGCCTGCTCGGCGCGGATGTCACGGCGGAGGGATCGGTCCAGCTGGAGGCCGAGGGGCTGGAACTGGTCGACGGCAGCCTGCGCGCGGCGGGGCATCTTGTCGGGACGGTCGGCGCGATGACGGTAAGGTCTGTCGCGCGGCAGGCGGACGTGGTGGCGGAGAACGGGAGCCTTGTGCTCTCCGGCGGCAGCTTCACCAACGCCGGCGGGCTGATCCAGGGCGGCCAGCGGATCGACGGGGTCGCCGCGCCTGACGGGTCGGGGGTGGAGGGGGCGGTGACCCTGTCCTTCACCGGCGACCTGCGGCACGGCAGCACGGCGGATCACCTCGGCCTGATCTTCGGCGCGGCGGGGGATGCGGTGCTGCGCGCGGGCGGCGATCTTGAGGTGCGGCAGGCGCGTGTGCTGGCCAACGGCGCCGTGACGCTGGCGGCGGCGGGGGATGTGGGCGTGCTGACCGCCGATGCCGCGCCGGTCGCGGTGCAGACCGTGCGGCGATCACGCGGGCTGCTGTTCTTCCTGCCGAAGCGGCGGGTCACGACGCTGACCTATGCCGCCGACCCGGTGGCCGCCGACCGCACCGCCATCGTCACCGCCCTGACCGGCGTGACCGTCACGGCGGGCGGCACGATCCGCAACCATGGCGGAGAGATCAACGCAAACGGCGGCGACATCGCTCTTACCGCTGCGGCGGTCGACAATCGCACGCATGCGGTCGGCCATGTCGCGATGACGATGACCTGCGGCCGGTCCTGCCGGTCTGCGGGGACCTCGGAGCTGGCTTTCCTGCCGGCGCGGATCGCGGCGACGGGCCATGTCACGGTGACGGCCGATCTTCTCGACAACGCGGGCGGAGAGGTGCTGTCGCTGGCCGATCTGACGGTGACGGCGGCGCGGGTGCGGCTGGCCTCCGTGCAGGACCCGCTGGTGGTGAGCCGCCCCGGCGGGCTCTACAACCTGTGGTCCGGGGCGTCGTCGTGGATCATCCTGCGGGACCGCTTCGGCGGGCTGCTGGCGGATGCGGGGCGACTGGTGATCCGGTCGCTGACCCCGGTTGAGATGGAGGGCGGTTATGTCTCTGCCCGCGACGGCACGGAGATGACGGCGGGCGAGGCCACGGGTCGCGCCGTCGGCGGCATCCGTCCGGGCGGGGGCGATGCGCCGCTTGGCATGCTGGCGCGCGTGCCTGCGATAGGCCGCTAGATGCGCAGGCTCGGGATCGCGGCGGTGGCGCTGGCCACGGGGCTTGGTTTGGCGGGTGTCGCAACGGCACAGGCCGTGACCGACCCGCTGGTCGAACAGCGCCGGGTGCAGGAGCTGAGCGAGCGGACCTCGGCCCTTGGCGGGTTCCGGCCCCAGGGCGGCGCGCCCGATCCCGGACCGGCGCAGGCCCGGGGTGGCCCCTGTTTCCCGATCGACCGGATCGAGGTGACCGGCGTCACCCTGCTGCCTGAGGTGACGCTCGCGCGGCTGATGGCCCCCTTCGCGCCCGCCTGCATGCAGGGGGCGGACATCCAGTCAGCCATGCGCGCGCTGGACGGGGCCTATGCCGACAAGGGGTATATCACCACCCGCAGTTACATCCCGGCGCAGAACCTCACCACCGGCGTGCTGGTGCTTGAGGTGCTGGAGGGTCATGTCGAGGGCATCTACCTTGTCGGCGAGGCAGAGGAACTGACCGGCCCGCGCGCGCGCCGCCAGATCGCGACGGCCTTCCCCGGCGCCGCCACCCGGCCCTTCAACCTGCGCGACTTCGAACAGGGGCTGGACCAGATGAACCGGCTCGGGTCGGTCGAGGCGACGGTGCGGCTGCAGCCGGGCGATACGCCGGGCGGATCCCACGTCATCGTGCAGCGGCTGCAGCAGGACAGGTTCCGCGGGCTGGGGCGGTTCGACACGCTCGCCTCGGAAGGGACCGGGCGCAACCGGCTGACCTTCGAAACCACGGTGGACGACCTGTTCGGTGCCAACGACACCTGGACCGTCGGACTGGCGGGGACGGAGAACACCAACGCGCTGACCCTCTCCGGTTCGGT
Organism: Primorskyibacter flagellatus; assembly: GCF_014638275.1. Taxonomy (GTDB): domain Bacteria; phylum Pseudomonadota; class Alphaproteobacteria; order Rhodobacterales; family Rhodobacteraceae; genus Pseudooceanicola; species Pseudooceanicola flagellatus_A. Next base: position 54,017 of record NZ_BMFJ01000004.1, on the reverse strand, counting down.
TCCTTTCGGCTACACGACGGTGCAGCTGGACCTTGGGTATTCGGAATACCTGGTGCCGCTGTCCCCGGCGGCAGAGCTGTTCGGCACGTCGACCAACGTCTCGCTCTCGGTCACGCGGATGCTGGCGCGGGGGCAGTTCTCGACAACCGAAGGCAGTGTGACCCTGGGCGTGCGCGACGGCACGCGCGTCATCAATTTCGCCGCCCTCACCCCGCAGCGGGTGGCGACCCTGTCCTTCGGTCTGCGCCACATCCGGATCGGGGAGCAGGCGCGCAATTCCTACGACGCGACCCTGTCCTTCGGGCTGGATGCCTTCGGCGCGACCCGCGACCCTGCCAGCCCCGCGCGGGATGAACCGCGGGCGCAGTTCGCGCGGCTGGAATTCGGCTGGCAGAGGCAGGGGGCGTTCGGAGCGGCCGGCACGCTGGTCACGGACCTGCGGGCGCAGATCAGCCCGCACACGCTCTATGGCAGCGAGCAGATGGCGATCGGCTCCTTTTCGACCGTGCGGGGATACGAGGAGGCGGTCGGTGCTGGCGAAACCGGGGCCTACCTGCGCAACGATCTGTACCTGGCCGCGGATGTCTGGACCCGTCTGCTTCCCGCCGCGATGCGCCAGACGGCGGCGACGCGGATCCAGCCGCACCTGTTCCTTGACGCCGGGGTGGTCCGCGATCGCGCCACCGGCCGCCGGACACACGCCGCCGGGGCCGGTCTGGGCCTGTCGTGGAGCTTTGGGCGGTTTACCGCATCCGGCATCATCGGTGTGCCGCTGATCGATCCCTTCGGGCGCCCGGGCATCGGCGGCCCGCTGATCCAGGTCCGTGCCGACGCAAAGCTCTGGTAGGCGATCCGCGTCTCCTCCTCCGCCCCCGCTAATTCACTTATTGACTGATGAGTAGAATTAGGGCCCCATAGGTAAAACGTGTCGTGGCTCCCCGTGGGCCGTGGCCAGGGGAGGAGACAGGATGACCGTCACGAAACGGAACCGCCGCGGCGGTCCGGGCTTCGCTTGCGCAGGGCGGCGGCGCAAATGACCGCGCTGCTGACCGAAGAACAGCGGATGCTGAAGGACACCGTGGATCGCTGGCTGAAGGCCAACGTCACGCCCCTGATCCCCAAGCACGAGGCGGAGGCGACATTCCCCTTCGAGATCCTCGATGGCCTCAAGGACTTCGGCTATCTCGGCGGCAGGATCCCCGAGGCCGACGGCGGCTTTGACCTGCCCTATGTCACCTGGGGCATGCTGATGGAGAGCGCCGGGTATTGCTGGGGTTCCCTGCGGACCATCGTCAACATCACCAACGGCACCATCCAGAAGCTGTCGCGCTTCGGCACCGACGACCAGAAGGACCGCTGGCTGAAGCCCCTGCTCGCCAACCGCATCCGCACCTGCACGGGCCTGTCCGAGCCCAATGTCGGGTCGAACGTGCGCGGGATCGAAACGCGGGCCGATCTCAAGGGCGATCACTACGTCATTTCGGGCCGAAAGCTGTGGATCACCAACGGGATCAACGCGGACATCTGCCTGCTGGTGGCCAGGACCTTCAGCCCGGACTGCGACGGTGGTCTGTCCGCCTTTGTGGTCGAGAAGGGGATGAAGGGGTTCTCCGCGAAACGGGTGCAGAAGATGACGCTGCGCCCGACCGGCACCTCGGAGCTGGAGTTCGACAATGTCGTCGTTCCGGTCGAGAACCGTGTCGGGGCGGAGGGCACCGCGCTGTCGGGCACGTTGGCGGGGCTGAACACCGCGCGCGTGAATATTGCCATGGGCGCGGTCGGGCAGGCGCAGGCGGCGCTGGATCTCTCCATCGACTACGCCAAAACGCGCCGGCAGTTCGGCAAGCTGATCGGGGAATTCCAGCTGGTCCAGAAGCATATCGTCGACATGACGATGCGGGTGAAGGCCGCGCGGGCGCTGTCCTACGCCGCCGCCGCCCGGCTCGACGCGGGGGAGGAGGCGCGGGAGGACTGCTCCATCGCCAAGCTCTACGCCACGCAGGCGGCTTTCGAGGTCGCGGACATGGCGCTGCAGGTGCACGGGGGGCTGGGCTATGCCTGTGACTACCCGATCGAGCGGATCTTCCGCGACACGCGCGGCGGCATGATCCCCGAGGGCACCTCTGAGATCCAGACGCTTATCGCGGGCCGGGAGATCCTTGGCCTGAACGCCATCACCTGAGGCCGCGCCATGCCGAAAGACAATTACGAACCCTACGTCTTCCCCGACCTGACCCGTCTCTTCGCGCCCCGCACTGTCGCGGTCATCGGCGCATCGGAGAAGGAGCATTCCATCGGAAACCACGCGATGAGGAACATCGTGCAGCATTCGGCCTTTGCCGGAACGGTCTATCCGGTGAACCCCAAGCAGGCGGAGGTCATGGGCCTGCGCTGCTATCCCGATGTCGCCTCCCTTCCCGAAGCGGTGGACGTGATCGTCGTCGTCGTGCCCGCCCCGGCCGTGCGCGCGGCGGTGGAACAGGCGGGGGAAAAGGGCTGCGGCTTTGCCGTCATCCTGACCTCCGGCTTTTCGGAGGCGGATGACTGGGGCCGGGCGGAGGAGGCTGCGCTGGTGGAGATCTCGCAGCGCACGGGCATCCGCATCTACGGGCCGAACTGCCCCGGGCTGGTGAACCTGAATCTGCCGCTTGGCCTCACCTTTTCGCCCGCGTTCAAGGACGACATCACGCCGGGCCCGATCGGGCTGGCCACCCAGGGCGGCGGGCTGGGACGCAACATGATCCAGCACAACGTGCGGGGGATCGGCTTCGGCCTCTGGTCATCCTCGGGCAACGAATGCGACCTGCAGGTCGCCGACTTCGTGCACCACATGGCGCAGGATCCCGAGATCAAGGTGATCGGCTGCCTGATCGAGGGCTTCAAGGACGGAGCCCGCTTTGCCGCCGCCTGTCAGGAGGCCGCGCGGAAGGGCAAACCGGTGGTGGGGCTCAAGGTCGGGAGGTCCGCTTACGGGGCCAGGGCGGCGCAGTCGCATACCGCCTCCATCACCGGTTCGGCCGAGGTCAATTCGACCGTGTTCCGGCAAATGGGCGTGGTGGAGGTCGACGATCTGGATGAACTGGTCGACGTCGCCATGCTGTTTACCCGCAAGATGCCCGAGGGGACGGAGAAGATCGCCGTCTTCGCCAGCTCTGGCGGGGCAGCGTCTCTCTGTGCCGACAACGTCGGGATCGCGGGGCTGGAACTGGCAGAGTTCACGCCGGAAACGGCGAAACGGCTGGCCGATGCCCTGCCGCCCTATGCGGGCATGTCCAACCCGATCGACACGACCTCCATCTCCATTTCCCACCCCGACGCCTACCGTGAGGCGCTGGCCGCCTGTGCCGACGATGCCAATGTCGGGCTGGTGCTGGCGCCGCTGCCGATGGACTACGGCACCTATTCGGTGGTCAACGCGGGGTCGCTGAAGGCGGTGCAGGACGCAGCCTCCGTGCCGATCGTACCGATCTGGATGTCGGAGCGGCAGGGCGGGGGATACGCGAAACTGGCGGAGGCCGGACTGCCGCCCTTCCGGTCGCTGCGGAACATGCGCAAGGCGGTCCGGCGCTGGATCGACTACGGGTTGTGGAGGGCGGCGCGGGACACCGGCTGGCAGCCGGGCATCATCGCCACCGGATCGCAGGGCGATCCCGACCCGACCCGTACGCTGAGCGAGGTGGAGGGCAAACGCGCACTCGCCGCCGCCGGTGTGCCCGCGACCGCGCCCGAGATCGCCACCACGGCTGAGGACGCGGTGCGCATCGCGCAGGCCATGGGCACGGTGGCGATGAAGATCGTGAGCGCACAGATCACCCACAAGTCCGACATCGGCGGGGTGAAACTGGGCGTGACGGGCGACGGCGCGGCGGCGGCGTTCGCGGAGATCATGGCGAATGCCAGGGCGGCGGTCCCGTCGGCCACGCTGGACGGCGTGCTGATCGAGCCGATGGCCCCGGCAGGCGGGCTGGAGGCCTTTGTCGGCATTCTCCGCGATCCGGTCTTCGGGCAGGTCATGACCTTCGGTCTTGGCGGCATCTATGTGGAGATGTTCGCCGACGTGACGCGCCGCATGCTGCCGGTGACCCGGCCCATGGCGGAGGAGATGATCGGAGAGCTGAAGTCTGCGAAACTGCTGACCGGCTATCGTGGCCAGCCGAAACGGGACGTGGCCGCGCTGGCGGACCTCATCGTGAAGGTGTCGGACTATGCCATGGCGACGCCGGGGCTGGTGGAGATGGACATCAACCCGGTCTGGACCGGCACGGAAGGGCAGGGGGTCATGGCGCTGGATGCGGTGATCGTGGTGGAGGAATGAGCGGACCGAAGCCTCTCCACGGCATCACCGTCGCCGATTTCTCCGAACTGCTGCCGGGGCCCTTCATGACCGGCGCGCTGGCCGAGATGGGCGCGCGGGTCATCAAGATCGAACGCCCCGGCGGCGACGGGCTGCGCCAGAGCCAGCCCGGCACCTTCGGGATCGTCAATCGCGGCAAGGAGTCGGTCACGCTCGACCTCAAGTCCGGCGCCGACCGCGCGCGGGCGGAGGAGATCGTGCGCACCGCCGATGTCATGGTCGAAGGCTTTCGGCCCGGCGTGATGGCGCGGCTCGGCCTCGGGTACGAGGCGATGGCGGCGGTCAATCCGGGGCTGGTCTACATTTCCCTCTCCGGCTACGGGCAGACCGGCCCGATGGTGTCCGCACCGGGACACGACCTGAACTACCTTGCGCTGGCCGGGGTGACGGCGCTTTGCGGGACGCCCGACGGACCGCCGGACCACACCTTCGGCCTGCCGGTCGCCGATCTGGGCGGCGGGCTCTACGGTCTTGCCTCTGTCCTCGCCGCGCTCTTCCAGAGGGAGCGGACGGGGGAGGGGCAGTATATCGACCTGTCGATCACCGACTGCATGGCGCATTGGCTGAACCCGCGGCGGGGGGTCTACAACCACCGCGGCATCGACGACCCGGAGGGCCAGCGGGAGGTCGCGCTGGTGCGTCCGGCCTACGGGGTCTTTGCCTGCAGCGACGGCGCGGTTTCCGTCGCCGCGCTGGAGGATCATTTCTGGAAGAATCTCTGCCGCGCGCTCGACCTCGGGCGGTTTGCGGGGGCGGAGTGGGACCGGCTCGCCGCGCGCCGGAACGCCATGCGCGATATCAACGCCGCCATCGCCACGGCCCTTGCGCCGATGACCCGCGACGCGGCCATGGCGGTGCTCGGGGCGCACGACGTTCCCGCCAGCCCGGTCCTGACGGTGAACGAGGCGACCGCCTCGGACCATTTCGCCGCCCGCGGGCTGATCACCGAAACCGCCAGCGGACCCGCCGTCCCCTTTCCGGTCCGGCTGCGCGGCATGACGGCCTCGATGCCGCCCGCGCCGGACCTCGGGTCCCCCGCGGCGGACGGCTGACTGCCGGGACGCGCCATTTTAGATCGAATTGGCAACGAAGCGGCGGAGGGATCCGGGCCGCATGTAACCGCATGTTAAGGCGCATGCCCAATGGTGCCCGCAGACCAGAGTCAACTTGAGGCCGGGCCATGACCGCCAAGGAAAATACCAACATCGCCGTCGATACCCCTGCCGCGGTTGCGGAGGATCAGGTGGCCGTTGCGCCCGACACCGGCCTGACCGATGCAATCCACCGCATGCAGGCGGTGGCCGAATGCGATCTTGATGGCAAGATATTGTCTGTCAACGAGAATTTCCTCGATATCTTCGGATACGGTTCGGAGGAACTGCGCGGTCGCAGCCACAGGATGCTGTGCAATACGGGCCAGAGCGGTGCCGACGACGACCGCGATCTCTGGATGCAGCTTGCCATGGGCCAGACGGTCGAGGGCGCTTTTTCGCGGCTGGCCAAGGGGGGACGTGCGCTGACCGTCCGCTCAGGCTATGTCCCGGTTCCGGACGCGGCGGGCAAGCCCTGCCGCGTCATGGTCTTTGCCACCGACGTAACCGAAGAGGCACGCCGCGCGGCGCAGGACAGCGCGCGCACGACGGGCTTCGACACCGCATCCGTGGCGCTGATGACCGTGGACCGCGACCTCTCCGTCACCCAGGCCAATGCCGCGATGCTGGATCTGCTGAGCCGCAACGCGGCGGCCTTCGCCGAACTCTGGCCCGGCTTCGATCCGGACAGGATTGTCGGTGCCCGGATCGACGCGATCCTCAAGGCGACGGGCCACAAGGGCAGGGCGCTCTCCGACCTCGACGGCCTGCCGCTGCGGACGGACCTGACCCTCGGCGACCGCATGCTGACGCTGGACGTGCATGGCATCGTCGACGCCGAAGGGGCCCTCGCCGGCAATGTGCTGGAATGGGCGGACGTGACGGATCAGCGCAAGACCGCCGGAATCCTCGCGGCGCTGGACCGGTCCCAGGCGACCATCGAATTCGATCTGGACGGCAAGATACTGAGCGCGAACGACAACTTCCTGAGCGTCATGGGATACGCGCTGGAGGAAATCGCCGGCCGCCATCACCGGATGTTCTGCGATCCGGACGAGGTCGGCGGCGGGGCGTACAAGGCTTTCTGGCAGGACCTGCGCGACGGAGAGCCCAAGACCGGTGAATTCCGGCGCTTTGCCAAGGATGGGACCGAGGTCTGGATCAACGCCACCTACAATCCGATCCTCGACGGCAGTGGCCGCCCCTTCAAGGTCGTCAAGTTCGCCTCCGACATTACGGAGGAGAAGCGCCGCACCGCCGAACAGGATGGCCGGATGGCCGCGATCAACCGCGCGCAGGCGATGATCGAATTCACGCTCGACGGCACCATCCTGAGCGCAAACGACAATTTCCTGGCCGCCACCGGCTATTCGCTGGACGAAATCCGCGGCAAGCACCACCGCATGTTCTGCGACACCGACTATGTCCAGAGCAAGGAGTACCAGACATTCTGGTCGGACCTCGCTGCCGGCGATATCAGCGCAGGTCAGTTCAGACGTCTTGGCAAGAACGGGCGCGAGGTCTGGATCAACGCCTCCTACAACCCGATCCTCGACGCGCGTGGCAAACCGTTCAAGGTGGTGAAATTCGCCATCGACATCACCGGGCAGAAGACGGTCGAACAGAACGTGTCCCGCATCGCCGACGAATTCCGCACCATGTCCGCCGACATCGCGGAACAGGCACAGAAGGTCGCCGCCGGGTCCCAGACACTTGGCTGCACCACGGAGGAGATCAACGCCTCGGTCGAGGAACTGAGCGCTTCCATCGACTCCATCGCACAGAACAGCGGGCTTTCGGACGAGATCGCGAAACGCACGAAGGACGAGGCCGATCTCGGCGCGAAGGCGATCGAACGCTCGATCGAGGCGATGGACCTGATCAACGCCTCTTCGGAGGAAATCAATGAAATCGTCAAGGTCATCAGCGAAATCGCCAGCCAGACCAACCTCCTGGCCTTCAACGCGGCGATCGAGGCCGCGCGCGCCGGGGAACACGGGCTCGGCTTCTCCGTCGTCGCGGACGAGGTGCGCAAACTGGCGGAACGATCTTCCCAGGCCACGAAGGAGATCACCAAGCTGATCAACGAGACGGTGAAGCGCGTGTCCCAAGGCAGCGAGGTCTCGCGCGAGGCGGGCGCCGCCTTCACCAAGATCCTCGCCGGTATTTCCGACACGACCGAATCCATCACCCAAATCTCGGTCGCCGCCAACGAACAGCAGACCGCCGCCCGCGACGTGGCAGAGGCGATACAGAGCATCGTCGACGCCTCCGAACAGTCGGTCATCGCCTCGGACAACATCGCGGCGGCAACAGACAACCTGAAGACAGGGGCAGAGGGGCTGACAAAGGAAATCGCAAAGCTCGACGCGTGACAGGTGTCCCGGACGGCCAAGACCCAGAATGGAGCTTCCCAGCATGATGAGCGACGGCGACTTCGCGAAACTCCGCGCTATTGTCTACGATCAGACCGGCATCACCATCGGCGAGACGCGCAAATCGTTGCTTGTCTCGCGCCTGCGTCCCCGCTTGCGGGACCTCGGCCTCAGCGAATATGGCACCTATATCGCCCGCGTCGCGGCGGACGAAGCAGAGCGGCAGGAACTGACCAACCGGGTCACGACCAACGAAACCTATTTCTACCGCACGCCCCGGGTCTGGACCTATTTCACCGACAGTTTCATCCCGGATTTCCTGGCCGCGAAACATGGCCGCCCGATGCGCGTCTGGTCCGCCGCCGCCTCAACCGGGGAAGAAGCGCACACAATAGGCACCTTTCTTGAAGAGACCCGCTCCCGCACGCCGGGCTTCGACTATGCCGTGCTCGGCACCGACATCTCCTCCCGCGTGATCGGTGTGGCCACCGAAGGCGTGTACCGTGGCCGCCCCGTCGCCCGGTTCCGCGCGGACCAGCCCGACCTGTTCGCGCGCCACATGACCGGGTCTGACGACGAGGGCTGGCAGGTCGCACCGCAGATCAGGTCGCGCATCCGGTTCCGCCAGCACAACCTGCTGGAACCGCTGACCAATACCGCGCAGTTCGACGTGGTCTTCCTGCGCAACGTGCTGATCTACTTCACCCCGGCCGACCAGGAACGGATCCTTGGCCATGTCCGTCGCCTGCTGCATCCCGGAGGCGTGCTGTTCATCGGCGAAAGCGAATCCCTGAAGTTCATCGAAACCGATTTCGAGCAGGTGGAACCGATTATCTACCGCCCGGTCGCCCGCACCGCCGGGGTGCCGGCATGACCATCGCGACCAAGCTTCACGTCCAGATCGGCGAGGTGAAGACCGGCGGCCCCGGGCAGATCCTGACGGCGATCCTCGGGTCATGCGTCGGTCTCGGTTTCCTCTGTCCCGCCCGGGAAACCTACGGTCTCGCACATTGTCTGCTAAGTGATTCCGGCGGCGTCACGGACAGGATCGACGGCCGCCACGTGGATCAGGCCGTGCATTCGCTGGTGTCGCTGATGAAGATCGCGCCGCCCGACTACCAGCACGTCAAGGTGATTGTCGCCGGCGGCGCGAACATGACCATGCCGCCCGACACCGACCCGTCCCGGCTTGTCGGCGCGACGAATTCAAGCAGTGCCTACCGGGCGGTTCGCCAGCTCGGGCTGCGCAACATTTACGAGGATACCGGCGGCGTTCTGGGCCGTCAGGTCACCATCGACTGCACGAGCGGAGAGTTCCAGATCTCGCAGATCCCGCGCATCGGAGGGACGAGATGACCCTGCCGCAGATCACACCTGATGAAACCCGTCCGCAGCCCGACGGACCCCTACGGCGAGACAGGGCAGGGTTGCAGAAGATCTACGGGTCCTTCTGGCTCGACCAGACCGAATTCGCGCTAGGTGCCAGCGTCATCAAGGAGGTGGTGAACGAACCTGCAACCGTTTCCCCTGTACCTCTTTCGCCGCCGTTCATGCAGGGCCTGTTCAACCTGCGCGGACGGATCATCCCGGTCATCGACCTGCGCCAGTTGCTCGGCTACCCGGATCGGGAGGTCGCGGAGCGAAAGGTAGCCATTGTCGAAGACGGTGACCTTTGCGTCGGTCTCACCGTCGACCGCACCGGAGAGGTGCTGAACGTCCAGGACGCCGCGCGCGTGGATTTCCGCCCTCGCGATGGCGCGATCAAGGACGTGGTGATCGAGGGTCTTCTCAAGCTTGAGGAGGGGGAGCGGATCGTACAGATCCTCGATCCCTACGAGATCCTGAACCTTGAGAAGGTCCCGACCGGAGAGACGCTTGTGGATCACAGGCAGGAGACCGCCCGTTCCCGCGGCCGCCGGTTCAACTGTCTCTCCTTCCAGTTCGGGCACACGACCTGCGCCATCGATCTGCGTCACGTCGACCGCGTCATGGATGCACCGGAGATCATGGAATCACTGCTCGTCCACGACTGCTTCATCGGCATCGCCAACCTGCGCGGCACGATCATCCCGGTCGCGGATTTCCGGAACTTCATGAAGGATGTCGCGGACATACGGGACAGCACCCCCTATCCGCCCAAGCGAAAAATGCTCATCATCGAGACAGAGGGCGGACCGATCGGCCTGCTGGTCTATTCGATCGACAGCATCATCACCTGTTTTCAGGACGAAATCCTCCAGTTCACCAAGCTTGCCCTGCCACGCGCCGACGTTGTGAGGGGCTGCCTGCTGAGCAGGGACAGCGATATCGTCATGGTTCTCGACCACGGCGCATTGAAAAGCGACCCGATCCTCGCCGACACTGCGCGCCGCTGCAGGGAGGTCCATCCACCTGGAGACAAGGCGGTGTCCGACAGGGCAGAGCGGTCGGCACATGCCCGCATGACCTTCATCGTCTTCAGTTTCGGCCGCCGTTTCGCACTGAACACATCGCAGGTCAGCGAGGTCATCAACTATCCTGAATCACTGCTCCAGCCGCCTTATGCGATTGAATTCGTTGAGGGAGTCATGAACCTCCGCGGCGACCTCATCAGCCTCATAAATCCGCGGACGCTGTACGACATGCCGGGCACGGACAGGATGGGCGACAAGGTGCTGATCTTTCGTCAGGACGGCAGCCAGTACGGGATCATCGTCGATACGGTCGACGAGATCGTCATCACGACCGAAAACAAGGTCGCCGAGATGACCTCACTGAACCTGCGCGACGCGACCATGAAAATCGCCGAGGATATCTGCGGCTGCATCCAGAGCCCGGCCAACGGCGGCGTCATGATCCTGGACGTCGACGCGATGCTGCGCCGGTGTTTCGAAAAGGCGGGGGGGCGGTCACTGGACAGCGCCGCCGTGTAGTGACGTCAGGTTGGCCTGTGCTTCGGGAGATGTGGGAGCCCCCGTGGGGAACCGTTCGGTGCATAACTTGAATTATGTAATTATTGCGCAGAGGAAAAAGACGGTCGACCCGAAAGACTTGGCTATGCGCCCGCAGACGTTCGGGCGCTCTCGGTCAATACAACAAACCGGAGAGCCCGCGCATCGAGGCCGCGATGGCGGTGCCGGTCAGAACCATGATCGCAATGCGGCGATACCCGATGTCACCCAGGCTTAGAAACAGCCGGTGGCCGACCCATGTGCCGCCGATCGTCACGGGTATCAGGCACAGGGCCATGCCAACTGTATGGACGGTGACGGCGCCGCCCCAGACCAGGCCCGGGACGGTCAACACCGATGTCGCGAAGAAGAAGATGATGAGCGAGACGCGCACCCGTGCCGACGGCATGTCGCTGTTCAGCAGGTACGCCACGACCGGCGGCCCCGGCATCGCCGCGAAACCGCCGAAGACGCCGGAGACCGCCCCTACGACAACGCCGAGCATCGGGTCCGGCGGTTTCGGAGCTGTCGTCGGCGATCGCAGCATGAGCACCAATCCGGCGACGATCAGCGCTGCAATTGCCAGACGGGCGACAGCAGGATCGACCCAAAGCAGTAGCAGGACACCAATCGGTGTTCCCAGGACCGCCCTTGTGCCAAGCCGGGCCAGAATGGCCCCGTCCCATTCACCCTTGTGGGTCAGGAGATCGCGCAGTCCGATCGCCGCCTGGACCAGCACGGTCAGCGCCACGGCCTGTACGGGTTCCAGGACAAGCGACAGCAGAGGCACAGCAGTGAGTGCGAAGCCGAAGCCGGTGAGGCCGCGCAGAACCGCGGATGCGAGGACGATCAGGGCAATCGCGACCGCGTCCGTCAGCAGTGGAAATTGGGGCATGCCGAACCCTCGTGTCGGGTTGTGTCACATGGCAAAGACGATCGTCTTCTTCCGGGTGAAGTTTTCCAGCATCGCCTCGAGCGTCGCCTCTTTCCCGAGCCCGGAGACCCCGAATCCGCCATAGCTGAGGTTGGGCTGGATCGTCAGGTTCTGGTTCACCTGTACATATCCGGCGTTCAGGCGCCGTGTCGCGTCCAGCGCCGTGGAGAGGCTGTCCGTCCAGACCGTCGCCGCGAGCCCGTAGGGCGACGCATTGGCCGCTGCCAGAACCTCCTCGTAATCGTCCCACTTGCTGATGACGCAGACGGGGCCGAAGATTTCCTCGCAGGCCGCCGGGTTGTCGGCGGGAAGGTCGAGGATCAGTGTCGGCTGCATGAACAGATCGGGCGCCACCGGACCGGGTTCGGGCAGAGTGCCGAGCCGCAGGATCCGCGCGCCGGGGGACGCCTCTGCCAGTTTCACGTAGCGCTCGATCGTTGCCTTCTGGCGGGTGTTGATGATCGTTCCGACGTCGGTAGCTTCGTCCAGCGGATCTCCGATCCGGAGGGTTTCAAGCCGGCCGCACAGGTCCGAGACGAAGGCGTCGTAAAGGCTGGCGTGCACGTAGATGCGGGACGCGGCCGTGCAGCTCTGGCCCTGCCGGGTAAAGCGCATCCCGGCAATCGCGCCGGCAACGGCGCGGTCGAGTTCGGCGTCCCCACAGACGATCATCGGGCTCTTGCCGCCAAGTTCGAGCGAGACCGGAACGATACGTTTCGCACCTTCGCCATAGACCTTGCGGCCGGCGGCCTCGGACCCGGTGAAGGTAATCTTGGCCACGTCGGGATGCGCGGTGAGCGCCGTACCGCAGGACGGCCCCTCGCCCACGATGACGTTGACCACACCGGCCGGAAGGAACCTGTTCAGGATGACCGCGCAGGCAAGTGTGGCAAACGGCGCTTCTTCGGAGGCTTTCACGACCACGGTATTCCCGGCCACCAGGGCCGGAGCGATCTTGAGCATGGTCAGGACCAGCGGGACATTCCAGGGCACGATGGCCGCGACGACGCCGAGTGGTTCGCGGGTCGTCGTGGCAAATACGGAGGGGTCGAAGGGTACGGTTTCGCCCTTCAGCTCCGGCGCAAGGCCGCCGTAGAATTCCAGCAGGTCGGCGGCCACGGCCAGTTCGCCCCGGCATTCCGTGGCCAGCGCCTTGCCGGTTTCGCGCGCCAGAAGCCGGGCGATGGCTTCGGAACAGGCGGTTATTTCGCGCGCGGCTTTGGCCAAAAGCCGTCCGCGCTGTCTGGCGTTTGTCGTGGCCCAGTGGGGCAGCGCCGCGCGGGCCGCCCCGACCGCTGCGGCCACCTCGTCTTCGCCCGACGCCGGCGTGCCGGCCAGCCGCCGCATCTGCGCCGGTTCCATCACGTCCAGCGTGGCAGGTCCGGGGGTCAGATCCCCGTCGATCAGGTTGCGGTCAGCCACGCGGGCAAGCCAGTCCTCCGCAGAGAGGTCATCGAAGGGGCGCGACGGGATGATGTCTGATGTTTCCATGCCGCCAGTTTGCAGACCGCCCGCCGCCCAGACAGATCCAGCCGGTTCCAAAGCATGGGTCCAGGCTGCTCAGCCCGCGCGGAGGTCGTTCACGGCGCGGGCGATTTCGCCGATACCGGGCGCGATGAGGCCGGTCGGAATAGCGCTGATTCCGAGCCGGATGTATCTGCCGTTCAGCTCGGCTGCGACAAAGGGATCACCGGTTTCCATCAGAACGCTCCGCCGGGCGGCGCTGGAAATCAGACTGTTGGCATCCACATCCGGGGGACATGTCAGCCAGAGCCCGGTGCCGCCCAGGCTCTGGCCGGGGCCGAAATCCGGCAGGTGCGTCGCGACACACTCCGCCGCGACCCTGCGCCGTTCCGTCAGGGTTTGGCGCATCGCCCGGACCATGCCCTGATAATGACCGTTGGCCAGCAATAGCGCCACGGTCCGCTGGTTGTTCATCGGCGCCGAGCGATGCATCAGCCGTCGCATGGCCCGTGCCTCGGCAATCAGTCGCGGCGCGGCCACGACGTAGCCGATCCGGACGCCCGGAGAGAGCACCTTGGACATGGTCCCGACATAGATCACGCGGCCCGTGTGGTCGATCGACCTGAGCGCGGGCGGCGTATCGTGCGACCGCAGCTCTCCCTCGTAATCGTCTTCGACGATCAGGAAGTTGCTGGCATCGGCAAGCGACAGGAGCCGCGCCCGGCGATCGTCGGACAGGCTCACCATCGTGGGGCATTGGTGTGCCGGGGTGACGAAAAGCAGCGACGCCTGGGCCAGCACCGCCTCGGCCCCTGCGTCCAGTCGAAGCCCCTCGCCGTCCACAGGCAGGCCCATGACGCGGGCCCGCTGCGCCGCAAAGATATTCCGGGCGTCCGGATAGCCCGGATCTTCCATCGCGACCGTGCTCCCGGGACCAAGCAGAAGCTGCGAGAGGATGTAGATGCCCTCCTGCGATCCCAGTGTGACCATCACCTCCTCGGGCCGGACGAAGATCCCGCGCTGCGGAAGGACGTGACGGCACAGCTGATCCACCAGCATCGGGTCATCCTCCACAGCCCGGTCAGGGGCCCAGAAGTCGATGGCAGACCGGCCAAGCGCATCACGCGAACAGGCGCGCCACCTGTCGACCGGGAACAGCGCGCGGTCGACCTGACCGTAAATGAACGGATACCGGTAACTCTGCCAGTCGTGTGGCTTGGTGATGTGGCGCATCTGCGAGGGGACGGTCTTCAGATGCCTGTCCCACGCGGGCTGCCGGGTTGGTCCGTGGACGCCGGACGGGACATGCCGGTCCGCCGGAGGGGCGGGCCGGGCGACGAAGAAACCGAGCCGTTCGCGCGCATCGAGATACCCGAGCGAAACAAGCTCTTCATATGCAGCGGTGACCGTGTTCCGACCGATGCCGAGGCTGCGGGCAAGGCTGCGGGTGGCGGGCATGCGCTGGCCCTGACCGAGCGTGCCCGCCACGATGGCCCTGACCAGCGACTGCCGGATCCACGCCTGAAGCGGCACCCCCGGCGCGCGGGGCGGGAAAAGCGTGCTGGCCGCCACGGCCTGACCGGCGCCGCCATCGACATGTATCGGAACCGCTTCGGGGCTAGGCATGACCCGTCACTTCGGTCAGCGCCTCGTCCAGTGTCGCGACGATCCTGTCGATTTCATCCGGTCCCGCAATCAGGGCCGGAGCCAGGCAGAGAGTATTGTTGAACCCCGGAATCGACCTGTTCGTCATCCCGATCAGGACACCCCGACGATCACAGGCCGCCACGACCTGGGACACCATACCTTCCTCCATCGGTGTCCGGCTGGCACGATCCGCGACAAGCTCCGCCCCGGCAAACAGGCCGAGCCCGCGTACGTCCCCGATGCACTCATGCCTGTCCATGAGCGTTTCGAGCCCGGTCATCAGACGGGCCCCCATGACCCTGACGTTGTCCAGAAGGCCTTCGTCCTCGATTATCCGCATGGTCTCGATCGCGGCGGCCGGACCGGCGGTGCAGCCCCCGAAGGTGGAGATGTCGCGAAAATGGTCGAGCGGATCCGAGGCATCGGACCGGAACATGTCGAAGACGGCTTCGGTCGTGACGCAGCAGGCGATGGCCGCGTAACCGCTGGCGACCCCCTTGGCCATGGTCACGATATCCGGCTGCACGCCGAAGTTCTGATATCCGAACCATTCCCCGGTCCGGCCAAGCCCGCAGACCACCTCGTCGATATGCAGGAGGATATCGTACCTGCGGCAGATCTCCTGAACCCGCGCCCAGTATCCCTCGGGCGGAACGATGACGCCGCCGCCTGCCGTCACCGGTTCCAGGCACAGTGCGCCCACGGTGTCGGGTCCCTCACGCAGGATCACCTCTTCGATCGCGTCCGCGGCCCGGAGACCATAGTCCGGCCCGTCCCACTGACGCCGGTATTCCAGGCAATGCGGCACCGCGACGAAGCCCGGCGCAAACGGGCCGTAGTGCGACGCCCGCTGTTCCTGCCCGCAGGCCGACAGCGTGCCGATGGTGGTGCCGTGGTAGTCGCGTTCGCGAAAGAGGATCTTGTGTTTGCGGCCGTCGGACCGTTTTTCGGCAATCTGGCGGACCATCTTGAACGCCTTCTCGTTCGCCTCGCTGCCTGAATTCGTGTAATAGACCCGCGCCAGCCCCGGCATCCGTTCGATCAGCATCTCCGCATAGCGGGCGGCGGGCACCGTGCCGGCGCTTCCCGCGAAGTAGGCCATCCGCACTACCTGTTCCTTGATCGCCTCACCGATGCTGTCGCGTCCATAGCCGAGGTTCACGGTCCAGACGCCTCCGGACACCGCATCGAGGAATTCGGTGCCATTCTGGTCCCAGACCCGCATCCCTTCCCCCCGGACGATGACCCGAGGGTCCCTGATGTCGAGTTGACGGTGCTGGAAGAGGTGGTGCCAGACGTGAGCCCGGTCTGCGTCCACGAGGCGGCGGATGTCGTTGTCGTACATGGGGTGTCCTCTGTGTTTGTGGTGCCGCAAAGGAAGACGGGCCAATGGCTGGCGACCAAGTGCCAGAGCGCACCATACTCCGGGACCAGTCGAATTCAGGTGTGGTGGTGCGGGAGAACCGAATCCCGGGACGTTTGCCGAGGGCGGACCGCGGGCCGAAGCTAGGGGCAAATCGCCCGGCAAAACAGCGCGGAGATGAATCCAATTTCGTCTATAGATGGTGCCATTTACCGAGCTGGAAACTCGAATATCATGTAGTCTACCCTTATTTTATTGAGCATTATGTCCGAGTCCCCTGATCTCAATCTTCGATATATAACATGTCAGTTGTTGATTTTGATCGGGCGCATTGCTCACCTTGTGTTCGAAACCGGCAGGCAAGGACCCCGTGGTGAACGACGACACCCCCCATGAAGATCAGGTTGATGAGCGCAGCGTGAGCGGTCTGGCCGAAACCGACCCGGACGGCGCACCGCACCTCAATCTCGAGGTGTTCCGCAACACGACGCTGACCGAACAGGTCTACGCCAATCTGCGGCGCGGCATGTTGATGGGCGTCTGGAAACCCGATCAGCGCATGTCGGCGCGGCAGCTGTCGCGCACCATGAACGTCAGCCCGACCCCGGTCCGTGAAGCCATGATGCGTCTGGTGAACGAAGGCGCGCTTGAGATGACGGCGACGCGGGAATTCCGGACGCCGAAACTGTCCCGCGACGCCTATGCCGAGATCACGCGGATGCGGATGGCCCTCGAACCGATGGCCGCCGAACTTGCCGCCCCGATCATTTCCGAAGCCGAGATCGCGACCCTGATCCGCGCAAACGAAAGCCTGGAACAGGCAGTGTCGGCCGAGAAGTTCGACGTGGCGCTGGAGTTCGACACGGAATTCCACCTCGGGCTCTACGCCGCTGCCAGGCAGCCGCTTCTCCTCTCGACCATCAACGCCCTTTTGCTGCGGGCCGGCCCGACACGCACGCGGCTGTCCGGGGAATACCGCAAGTCGCGGACAGGCCTGGGACACCACAAGAACATCATCACCGCCCTGAGATCGCGGGATGGCCAGGCCGCCCGGGACGAGATCGCGGCGGACCTTCAGGACGGATCGCGGGTCATCCTCGCGGTGCTGGACGAATGAAGACGAACCAACGGACGCAGGACAGAATGACACGACAGCCCTTTCCCGAAACCGGCCGCGACTGGAGCGACCTCCGCTCCGAGATGCAGGCGCTCAAGACAGGCGATGTCGATTGGCAGAACGGTCGCGTCCCGCTGTATGTCTTCCGCAGCGACCAGACCACCTATGACGTCGGCAAGCAGGCGTTCTTCGACTTCTTCTCCGAAAACGCGCTCGGCCGGAACCGGGCCTTTCCGAGCATCCGGAAGATGGAGCGCGATGTCCTGGATTTCGGTCTCAGCCTTATGTCCGCGCCCGATGACGCGGACGGGGCGTTCACCACAGGGGGAAGCGAAAGCATCCTCGTCGCAATGAAGATGGCCCGCGAGAAGAAGCGCGCCGGCAAGGCGACCGGCGATGGCCGGATGAACATCGTGGCGGCGACAACCGTGCATCCCGCCTTCGACAAGGCTGCCGACCTGATGGACATGGAGGTGCGGCGCGGTGCCATTTCGGAGGACGGGCGCGCGGATCCGGCCACCCTGCGGGCGCTGATCGATGGCAATACCGTCGCTATCGTCGGTTCGGCCCCCTGTTTTCCGCACGGCGTCGTGGACCCGATTGCCGCGCTCAGCGATCTCGCGCTGGAAACCGGCATATGGCTTCATGTCGACGCCTGCGTCGGCGGGTGGATGGCCCCGTTCTTCACCATGAACGGCCGCGCCACACCGACGTTCGACTTTCGCCATCCCGGCGTGCGGTCGATTTCGGCCGATCTGCACAAGTTCGGGTTCTGCCCCAAGCCCGCGTCCACGGTATTCGCCCGCGACGGTGAGGATCTGGCGCGCGCCTCCTTCGTTTCGGGTCCATGGCCCAATGGCCGGTTCGAAACCTCGACCCTTGTGGGCACCCGGCCCGGCGGGGCGGTGGCGGCGGCCTGGGCGGTGCTCCACCACCTCGGGGTGGAGGGGTATCGCGACATCGCCCGACGGCTGGCGGAAATGACCGATGCCTACGTGGCCGGGATCGAGGCCGTCCCCGGGCTGAAGATGCATGCCGTGCCCGACCTGTCGATCATCAACTTCGGGTCGGACGAGGTCGATATCTTTGCGGTTGCCGACGAGATGTCGCGCGGCGGCTGGCTGCCGGGTCTGACGAATGCGCCGCGCGGCATGCACGCGATGATGTCGCTGTTCCACGACCCCGCACGCGACGATTACCTGACCGACCTGCGGCGTGCCGTCGAGGTGGTCCGAAAGGATCACCGACAGACCAGCACCCAGGCCACCTATTGACCGCCAAACACCGGATACGGAGACAACCATGCCCCGCAAGGTTCTGATTGCCCTCATCAAAAGCGAATCCAACGGGTTCAGCAAGATGACCACGCCGCTGTCCGCGTTCGGATCGCAGAACCGCATCCTGCGCGGTCCCGAGATGATCGAAAGATACCGTGGCACCAATCTGGAACCCGGCGGATTCATCGAAGTGGCCGAGGCCGAGGGCTGGCAACTCGTCCCCTCCATCGCCGCCTTCGCAAGCTCCTCGGGGCCGGTCGAGGGCGCCGCGCTCGAAGCGCTCTGCGACATGCTGATCGAGGATCTGACCGCCGCGATGCCGGTGGACGGTGTGCTGCTGGCGCTGCACGGATCGATGATGTCGGAAACCTGCATGGACACCGAGCGGGAAATCGTCCGCCGGGTGCGTGCCGTGGTCGGACCAACCGTGCCGGTTCTCGTCTCGCTCGATCCGCACTGCAACATCTCGCACGAGATGGCGGCGGACGTTCAGGGCATGTACGCCTTCCGCACCTCGCCGCATGTCGACCAGCGCCGCACCGGGATCGTGACGGCCCGGATGCTGGCCGAAAACTTCCGGCGCGGCGCCCTGTCGCGTTGTGTCCTGGCCCGCCGCCGGATGCTGATCGGCTTCGACGGCGCCCGCACCTACCACGACCACGGCCCGTTCCACGAGGCCATCGCGCTTGCCAAGACGTTCGAAGCGGATCCGGAGATCCTCAGGGTGTCGATCCATGCCGGGTATTCCAAGGCGGATTGCCCGATGGTCGGCCCCTCCGCTGCCGTGACCGGCTTCGCGCCCGAGGAGAAGCTGCGCGAGGTCGCGGAGACCATGATGGACGA
The DNA here is from genome assembly GCF_014638275.1 of Primorskyibacter flagellatus. Taxonomy (GTDB): domain Bacteria; phylum Pseudomonadota; class Alphaproteobacteria; order Rhodobacterales; family Rhodobacteraceae; genus Pseudooceanicola; species Pseudooceanicola flagellatus_A. Next base: position 34,622 of record NZ_BMFJ01000004.1, on the reverse strand, counting down.
ATGCTGGCGCACCCGGAACGAAACCTCCGAGGCTGTGGTATCCATGGAAGCCGCCCGCAGGGCGCTGGCCGAACGCCGGCCCGGCGACAGGCCCGTCGTGCTGGGCGACTACGGCGATGCGCCCGGTGGCGGCGCGCACGGGGACGGTACCGCGCTGCTCTCGCTTCTGCTTGAGACCGGCGCGAAGAATGCGGTCGTCGTTCCGATGTACGACCCCGAAGCAGCACTGGCGTTCTACACAGCCGGCGAGGGCGCAACGCTCACCCTGCCCCTCGGCGGCAAATACGACCCGGTCCGCGGCGGGGGCCCGGTCGAACGGGACTGGACGGTGAAGCGCATCTCGGACGGAAAATTCGCCTTCACCGGGCCCTACGGCACCGGCACACGCGGCAGCTTTGGCGAGAGCGCGCTGATCGAATCCGACGGTGTCATGGTGATCGTCACCTCCCTGCACCGCAGCGTCTACGACAAGGAACAGCTCAGGATCTACGGCATCGAACCCGAGAAGATGGACGTGCTGGTGATCAAGACGATGCAGGGCCATCGCGCCGATTTCCAGCCGATCGCGGGCGTGTGCCTCGACGTGGACAGCGGCGGCATCACCAGCCCGGACCCCCTGCTTTTCGACTGGAAGCACGTGCCGCGTCCGATCTGGCCCATGGACGCCGAAGTGACCGGCTGAAGAAACCCAACCAAACCGCAGCCCGCATCTGCGGTGTCATGCGAGAGAGCCTGGCGAAACAGGCCGCACCCAACCAACAGAGGAGAACTCCTGATGAACCTGAAGTTCGCAAGCCCGCTCGCCATCGCCGTCGCGCTGTCGACCGGAATCCCCGCGCTGCATGCCGAAACGCCGTCCGATACCTTTGTCATCGTGCGCGAAATCTCATCCATCGCCGAATGGGACCCGGCTGTTTCGCAGATCCTCGACGTCGCCCTGATCAACGGGGACGTGTATGACAGCCTCGTCGGCTTCGATCCGCGCAACCCGGACACCCTGGGCGGCATGCTGGCGGAAAGCTGGTCGGTGTCGGAAGACGGCATGACGATCACCTTCAAGATGCGCGAAGGCGTGACGTTCCACAGCGGCAACCCCGTGACCTCGGCCGACCCGCTGTTCAGTTTCCGCCGTCTCATGCTGATCGGGCGGGAACCGTCGTCGAACATGCGCGCGCTTGGCTACTCTGCCGAAAACATCGACGACTACCTGAGCGCCCCGGATCCCCAGACCTTCGTGATGAAGCTGCCGAACAAGCTTGCCCCGACGATGGTCATCAACATGCTGACCTCCTCGGCCTTTTCGGTCGTCGACAGCGAACTGGTGAAATCCCATGAGGTCGACGGCGATTTCGGCGCCAAGTGGCTGTCCGGGCGCGCCGACGGCGAAGCCTCTGCCGGCAGCGGTCCCTTCATGATCGATACTTTCCGCCCGCAGTCGCTGGTCATGCTGAGCGCCAACGAGGACTACTGGCGTTTCAAGCCCGCGATGAAGCGGGTCATTTACCGCCACGTCCCCGAGGCCGGCACGCAGCGGCTGCTGATCGAAAAGGGCGATGCCGATCTGGCCTTCAACATCACCGCCACCGATGCCGCCGCGATGGCGGGCGCCGAAGGCGTGAAGGTCGAATACCGGCCGTCCAAGAAGATTTTGTACTTCGGCTTCAACCGGATGATCGAACCCTTTGACGATCCGCGGGTGGTCAAGGCGATGCGCTATCTCGTGGATTACGAGGGGCTGAGCAATTCGATCATGAAGGACATCGGCACGGTCCATCAGACCTTCGTGCCGGCGGGCTTCCTGGGCGCGGTGACTGAAACGCCGTTTTCGCTGGCTGTGGAAAAGGCCAAGGCGCTTCTTGCGGAGGCCGGCTATCCGGACGGTTTCGAATTCACCTTTACCGCCTACAACCGCAAGCCCGAGATGGACCTTGCCACCAGTTTCCAGGCAACCGCCGCCCAGGCCGGGGTGAAGGTCGACGTCGTCAACGCACCGGTGTCGCAGACCATTCCCCTCTACCGCGACCAGAAGCTTCAGGCCCTTCAGCTGTCCTACACGGCGGGCTACCTCGATCCGAATGCGACGGCGTCGAAGTTCACCTTCAACCCCGGTGCCATGCCCGGCGCCGACCGGGAAGCGAAATGGCCCTCGGAGATGACCTACCGGCTTGGCTGGTATCCCGAGGACCTGAGCGAGAAGACCGCCGCCGCCGCGCAGGAGCTAGACGAAACCAAGCGCACCAAGATGTACGAAGAGCTGCAGAAGGCGGCGTGGGAGGACAGCCCCTTCGTCTTCCTGTTCCAGGCCACGCAGCAGCTGGCCATGCGCGACAATGTCGAGGGCGTCTTCTATGACACGCGCGGTTCAAGCTTCGCGTCCGTCACCAAGAAGTAGGGGCTGACAGGTGACCCGTTCGACCAAAGCAGGCCGGATCGCGCTCAAGCAGGGGGCCACGATCGCGGCCACCTTCCTGGGGCTGGTCCTGGTGACGTTCCTGATCGGGCGGGTCATGCCACTGGACCCGGTCACGGCGGCTGTCGGGCCAGACGTCTCGCAAGAGATTTACGACGCCGTAAAGGAGGAGATGGGCCTGAACAAACCGCTCCTGATCCAGCTTCTGGATTACATTGGCCAGGTGCTGCGCGGCGATTTCGGCGTCTCCTTCTCAACCAACCAACCGGTCATCCGCGACATCGCGCGGGTGTTTCCTGCAACCGTCGAACTGGCGGCTGCCGGCGTGCTGATCGGAACCCTCATCGGGGTGCCGCTTGGCGTGCTGGCCGCTGTCAAGCGCGGCACCGCGATTGACGGGGCGGTCCGCGTCGTCACGCTGGTCGGCCACTCGGCCCCCGTGTTCTGGAAGGGGCTGATACTTCTCGTCGTCTTCTACGCCGCGCTGGACTGGGCCAATGGCCCCGGGCGTCTGTCGGTATATTACGAGGGGGTGGTGCCGACACGGACCGGGCTGATCGTCATCGACGCGATCCTCGCCCGCGAATGGGACGTGATGCGGGACGCCCTCGGCCATCTTGCCCTGCCGGCCTTCAGTCTCGGCTACGGCGCTGCGGCCTATATCGGGCGGATGACGCGGAGTTTCATGCTGGACCAGCTCCGGCAGGAATACGTTTCGGTCGCCCGGGTGAAAGGGCTGAGCGAATTCCGCGTGGTCTTTACCGAGGTCCTGCCGAACTGCGCGGTACAGCTTGTCACCACGATCGCCCTGACCTTCGGCCTGCTGCTGGAGGGGGCGGTGCTGACGGAAACTGTCTTCGCCTGGCCGGGGCTGGGCCAGTACATGACCAAGGCCATGTTCAATGCGGACATGAACGCCGTGCTCGGAGGAACCCTCGTCATCGGCGTGATCTTCGTCGCGCTGAACCTCGGCTCTGACCTGCTGTACCGCATTCTCGACCCGAGGACACGCACATGACCGATATTTCCACCGGGGCTTTCGAGCGGATCCGCACCGGCCTGCCGTCTTCGCCCGGAGAGGCGCGACTGGCGCAGGCCTGGCGCGGATGGCAGCTGCTTCGGGCCAGCCCCGCGGCCCTGACCGGCCTGGCCATTATCCTCGCCCTGCTGCTGGTCGCCCTGTTCGCACCCCAGCTTGCACCCGAGACGCCCTATGGCCAGGCGCTTGACCGGCAGCTTGTCCCGCCGTCCTGGGACCATCCCTTCGGCACCGACGAATTCGGCCGCGACGTACTGAGCCGGGTGATCAATGGCGCGCGCTACACGCTGTACATCGTCGTGCTGGTCGCGGTGATCGCGGCCCCCGTCGGTCTGCTGGTCGGCGCAAGCTCGGGCTACCTCGGCGGGTGGATCGACACCCTGTTCATGCGGATCACCGATATCGCCCTGGCGTTTCCCCGGCTGATCCTCGCGCTGGCCTTCGTCACCGCGTTCGGACCCGGCCTGAACAACGCGATCATCGCCATCGCCCTGACAGGCTGGCCGCCCTACGTCCGCATCGCCCGGGCCGAGGCGCTGACCATGCGCAAATCCGACTACATCGCCGCGGTAGAGCTCATGGGGGCCAGCAGGCTGCGCATCATTCTGGTGCATGTCGTGCCGCTCTGCCTGCCGTCCCTTTTCGTGCGGATGACGCTGGACATGGCCGGGGTCATCCTGATTGCGGCGGGGCTCGGGTTTCTCGGGCTCGGCGCGCAACCGCCCGCGGCGGAATGGGGGGTCATGCTGTCGAACGGCAAGGAATACCTGCTTTCCGGTTGGTGGGTCGCGACCTTTCCCGGGCTGGCCATCTTTTTCGTCTGCATGGGCTTCAACCTTCTGGGTGACGGCCTGCGCGACATACTCGACCCCCGGCACGAGGCCTGAGATGCAGGATCACCTTCTCGACATCCGGAACCTTCGCGTCACCTTCGCGACGCCCGCCGGGCCGAATGAGGCGCTGCGCGGCGTGTCCTTCGCCATGGGCCGGGAAAAGATCGGCATCGTCGGGGAATCCGGATCCGGCAAATCCCTCACGGGAAAATCGATCCTTGGCCTGACCCCCGGGAGGGCCAGCGTTACGGCCGACCGTCTGATGTTCGACGGGCAGGACATGCTCACCATGCCGCCCCGTCAGCTTCGCCAGATACGCGGACGCCGGATCGGTCTGGTGATGCAGGACCCGAAGTATTGCCTCAACCCGGTCAAGACCGTGGGCCGCCAGATCGCCACCGCGGCGATTGCGGGCCGCGGCATGACGATGGCCGCGGCGCGGGCAGAGACCGTGCGTGTGCTGCGGGCGGTCCAGATTTCCGACCCCGAGCGGGTGATGCGCGCCTACCCGCACGAAGTTTCGGGCGGCATGGCGCAAAGGATCATGCTGGCCATGATGGTCGTCTGTGAACCAGACCTGCTGATCGCGGATGAACCGACCTCCGCGCTGGACGTGACGGTGCAGCTTGAGGTGCTCGCCCTGCTCGACCAGCTGATCACCGCGCGGGGCATGGGCTTGATCTTCATCAGCCACGACCTGCGTCTGGTGTCGCAGTTCTGCGACCGGGTCATCGTGATGTACGCCGGACGGATCGTGGAATCCCTTGCCGCGAACCAGCTGCACAACGCGCAGCATCCCTATACGCGCGGGCTGATGAACTGTCTGCCCGCGATCGACCACAAGCCGGGGCAGCGCCTGCCTGTCCTGAAACGAGAGGCCTCATGGATAACGGAATGACCCAAGCCCCTCTCAGCGTCGCTGGCCTTGGTGTCGAATTCAGCGACTTCCGGGCCGTCCGCGATGTGTCTTTCGACGTGCGGCATGGCGAGAGTTTCGGCCTTGTCGGGGAATCCGGATCCGGCAAGTCCACGATCCTGCGCGCCATCGGCGGGCTGGCCCCGATCAGCCACGGCACCGTGCGGTTCCGCGGAGAGCCGGTGCGTGCGACGCGCAGCCGGGCCTTCCGACGCGCCGTCCAGATGGTGTTTCAGGATCCCTACGGATCCCTGCACCCCCGCCAGACGGTCGAACGGCAGCTGTCCGAACCCATCCGTATCCTGGGGCTGGACGACCGGATGGACCGGATCCGCCAGGCCATCGAACAGGTCGGTCTGAACGCGAGCTTCCTTTACCGTTTCCCGCACCAGTTGTCCGGCGGTCAGCGGCAACGCATCGCGATCGCCCGCGCCCTACTGGTGCAGCCCGAAATCCTTCTGCTGGATGAACCGACCTCGGCGCTCGACGTCTCGGTTCAGGCCGAGGTGCTGAACCTGCTGATGGACCTGCGAGAGACGAGGGGTCTGACCTACCTCTTCGTGAGCCATGACCTCGCCGTGGTTGGTGCGATGTGCGAGCGCATTCTTGTGATGCGCAACGGGGAGGCCGTGGAGCTTCTGACCGGCGATCAGATGCGCAGCGGTCGCGTCAGCACGGATTACGCCCGGCAGTTGCTTCGGGCGAGCGAGGGCTATCAGCCCGGTATCACGCGCCGCGAAGCAGGTTGACGGCGCGGGCCAGCGCCGCGATCCCCGAAACGATCCGCTCTGTCCGGATCGCGGCGTAGCCAAGCCGGAAGTAGCGCGCGCCCCGGGCCGGGTCGGCGAAGAACACGCCGCCCGGCTCGATCAGCACGCCCTCGGCCTGCGCCAGCGGCAGGAGCCGCTGACTGTCCTGTCCGTCCGGCAGCGCGATCCAGAAGCTGTGCGACCCCGGACCATGCACCGCGGTGCAATCGGGCATGGCAAGCGGGAGTTCGTGGCGGATCAGTTCGGCCCGTTCCGCCAGGATCGGGCGTATCCGGCGCAGATGTGCATCGTGGTGGCCAAGCGACAGGAAGCTGGCGAGTATGCGCTGATCGCTCAGCGGCGGATGCCGGATGGACATGCGCCTGAGCGCCCGGAGCTCCGCGATGATGTCGGGGGCCGCAACCATGAAGCCGCCGCGAATGCCCGGCGCAAGGCTCTTGGAAAAGGATCCGACGTGAACGACCTGCCCGACCGCGTCCAGCGTCTTGAGCGGCGGCGGCGCATCTTCGGAGCGGTGATCCCAGTCGTAGGAGTCTTCGACAAGGACCGTCCCCGACAGGGCAGCCTGTTCCAGAAAACGCCGCCGTCGGTCCAGCGGCATCACGGCGTTTGTCGGGCAGTGCTGACCGGGTGTCAGAAAGGCGATGTCGCATCGCAGCAGGGCGGCATCCGGTATGGCCCCCTGCCCGTCGACCGGCAGCGGCGCAAGCTCGCTCGCGAACTGGGCGGCCATGTTGCGCACGTCGGTGTAGCCCGGATCCTCGATCCCCGCGACCCGCCCGCCGGTCAGGTAGAGCTGCGCGAGCAGCGACAGGGCCTGCTGCGCCCCGAGTGTGATGAGCACCTCGTCGCGGCCTGCACGGATGCCGCGTTCGGCAAGCACATGCAGGCGGACCGCCTCGACCAGGGCGTCGTCATCGGCATCGATCACGTCCTGCGACCAGATGGAGGTCTCTGCCATGCTCCAGGCCGCGCGGGAACTCTCGCGCCACCCGTTGACCGGAAAGAGCTCGGGATCGACCTGCCCCGATATGAAGGGATACCGATAGCTTTGCCAGTCGCGGGGTTTGTTCACCTGCCGCATCAGCGACGGCATGATCGCCGGACGACGCACCCAGGACTGGGCCGGCTGCGGCCTGTCCACCGCGGCACGGACAGGCGGTGACTGGGCGACGTAGACACCGGACCCGTGCCGCGCCTCGAGCAGGCCATCCTGAACCAGCGTATTGTACGCCAGCGTCACGGTGTTGCGCGAGATGTCGAGCCATGCCGCGAGCTTCCTCGACGCCGGCAGCCGCATTCCGGTGGCGAGGTCGCCGCGCCGGATGGCCGTGACGAGCCGCGAACGCAACTCGCGCTGCAGACCTCCGGCAGGTGTGCTGTCAGGACGCAGGTCGAGCAGAGTACGCCAGGCCGCCTCGTTCATAGCAGGTGCATTCCGAAAATAGTCGAACCGGTGCCACTGTGCGGCAATCCGCTGCGTTCCACCAGTTTCGCGGTGCGATTTGGTCGCGCTGCGGGGCAGAACGCACAGTGGAAATCGCTTGCCGCCGCGACGTGGTGTTTCCGGCCCCGGCTTTTGCGTCAGGCTCAGCCGCGCGGCGAGAATAACTCGGTTTAACGGCTTCCCCGGACCGTTAGTTTGGCGGCACGGTACAGGGGGGCGGGAATGGATTCAGGCGAAACAGACACGATCCGGAAGGATCTCGCTACCGCATTGGGGGCGGGCGCGGTTCTGGCGGACAGAAATGACCTCGGCCGCTACCTGACCGACTGGAAGGGCACGACAACCGGCAGGGCCATCGCGGTTGTCAGACCCGCCACCGTCGAAGACGTCGTGACCATCGTCCGCTTTGCAAGGTCGCGCGACCTGTCTCTCGTGCCCCAGGGCGGCAACACCGGACTTGCCGCCGGCGCAGTGCCGCTGAACGAGGGGCGCAGCATCGTCGTTTCGACGGAGCGGCTGAACAGGATCACCGACATCGACCGGGTCGGCATGTCCGTGAGCGCCGAGGCCGGCGTCGTGATCGACACCCTGCGGGATGCCCTGAAACAGGTTGGCCGCGATCTGCCCATTTCGTTCGGGGGAAGCGGTACCGCAACCGTCGGGGGGGTCGTGTCGACCAATGCCGGGGGTGCAAATGTCCTGCGATACGGCATGACCGGCCAGATGGTTCTGGGGTTGCAGGCCGTCACGATGCAGGGTTCGGTCGTCGGCACCACCATCCCGCTGCACAAGAACAACGCCGGGATGAACTGGCCCGCCCTGCTGGTCGGCGCGGAGGGTACCCTGGCAATCGTCACCTCGGCCACCCTCCGGATCCAGACCCTCGCCGCGCATACGGCGACGGCCATGCTTTCCGTGCCCGATGTGTCCATGGCGATGACGCTGCTCGAACTGGCCCGGGACTGGATCGGCGAATGCCTCTCCGCCTTCGAGATCATGTCGGGCGAAGCGCTTGACCGTGTTCTCGATCTCACCGGGCGGAGCATGCCGATCGACCGCTCGGGCTGGGTCCTGCTGATCCAGGCAGAGAGCGTCTCCGGCGGCGTGACGGATGTGTTTGGCGACTACATGGAGCACATCTTTTCCGAAGGTCTGGTCATGGACGGTGCAATGGCGAGCTCACAGCAGCAGGCACAGGACATGTGGGCCCTGCGCGAGAGCCTTGCGGAGGCGGAAAAGGCCGCCGGTCCTTCGGCAAAACACGACATTTCAGTACCGATCAGCAGCCTTCCCCGCTTCGTCGCGGCGGTGCGGGACGCGATCACGGCTTACGATCCGAACCTGAAGCTGCATGTCTTCGGCCACGTTGGAGACGGCAACCTGCACTACAACGTCATCGGCGTGACAAAGGAGTCCACTGTTGCGGTCAACCGGCTCGTCCACGACATGGTCACCGAATTCGGCGGTTCCATTTCGGCCGAGCATGGCATCGGGCAATACCGGCTGGATGAGGCATATCGCCTTCTGCCGCCGGAAGAGTTGAAGTTGCAGGAACGGATCAAGTCTCTCTTCGACCCGGATTACCGGCTGAACCCCGGCAAGCTGGTGCGGCGTCCCTGAAAAATCCTGCACGCTGGACCGCGGCCTCCCCTGTCGCGGGAAGGCAGCGGCCCGTTGTTTCAGGCGAAGTACTGGTCGTAGATCCCGATCCATCTTTCCAGATGTTCGGCCACCATGTTCGGCGTGAGGGTGAAGGCCTTGTAGTCCTTGTCCGGATCACGTTCGTCAGGGTGTGCCGGGTTGTATTGACCTGCCAGAAGCACCCTCTGCCCCTCGGGCGAGGAGATGAAGTTGATCAGCAGCTTTCCCGCATTCGGGTTGGGCGCTTTCTTCATCAGGTACAGGGGGTCGATCGTATTGAGGACCGCCGGGCTGATGGACAGGAACCGGACCGGCGCACCGGCCTCCTGAATCATCAGAACGTGGTGGGAAAAGATCTGCAGGCCAAGCGGGTATTCCCCCGCCGCGATCTTGTCGAGCACGCCTTTCTGGTTGGTCGGCACGTTGACGATGTCCTGATCCGACAGACGCTTCAGGAACTCCATCCCCTTGTCTTCGCCCATGATGCCAAGCACGGCGCAGATGAATCCCGGAGGTCCGCTCTGCTGCATTGCGGCGGCCCATGCGATGTTGCCCTTCCACTTCGGGTTCAGCAGGTCCTCGTAAGTTTTCGGCGCGTCGGCTTCGCTGACCATGTCGGTATTGCAGGCCGGGCCGGTATAGTTGATTTCCTGCGCGATCCAGTACCCGTCCGGGTCGACCATCGCCTCTGGATAGGTCGGTGCGGAGTCGGGCAGGAACCTGGCCACCTCGTCCCGCTTGCGCATCGCCTGCAGGGTGGTCGACCCGTGGTAGACGTCGGCCTCAAGCTTGTCGGCGTCCAGTTCGCCGCTGACCCGGATCAGCAGGTCGCCGACCTTGCCGGTAATGGTGTTCACCTTGATGCCCGGATACTTCGCCTCGAATGCGGCGACCATCGGCCGGACGGCCGGGTTCACGACGAGGGTCGTGTACCAGTTCACCTCGCCTTCCTTAATCGCTGCTTCGACCAGCGCCTGTTCCTGCGCAAGGGTCAGTTTCGGTACCGCCGTGACCAGTCCGGCCGCCGCTGCCGTATTCAGAAAATGTCTTCTGTCCAACTTCAGTCATCCCGTTTGGACGCAGACAGCCATACCCGCAGGCCATACGCCGGGGATGGCGTGCAGTAAGGTCGGGCCGTCTGCCAAGGTCTGAGATCGCGGAAAATATACGCCGAAGGTTCCGGTGTCCGGGGGGCCGGTCTCCTCCGCCCTGGCCCGGCCGCACATCTCTCCGGGATGGTTGACGAGGCGCCTACCCCGGTCAAACGAGGAAAACGTGAATTTGTCATGAGTTTTTTGAAACGCGGTGCTATCCGGCGGTCCGGAAACGGAAAACCGGAGCCGGGGATCGCCCGGCTCCGGTCCGTCGCCATGCCCGGCCGGGTCAGCCGAGGTTGCGTTCCCAGAGGCCGAACAGCCGCGTCCAGACGAGTTCGGCTGCGACCGGGTTGTAATGGCCCCGTTCGGGAAAGCAGAACCCGTGTTCCGTATCCGTCAGCCATTCGACCTGATGTTTCACACCGGCATCTTCCATCGCCCTGGTAAAGATCTCGACCTTGTCGCGGGGGCTGGCGGGATCGTGGTCGGCAAAGCCGAAATAGACCTCCGCCTCGACCTTGCCGATCCAGAGATGCGGCGACTGCTCAAGCTCGTTGACCAGGCGCACGCCGTAAAGCGACCCGGCCGCCTTGATCCGGTCCGGATAGGCCGCCGCCGCCCAGGTGATGAACGGCCCGCCCATGCAGTAGCCGACGCAGCCGACCGGGCCTTCCTTCACCTGCGCCTGCGCATCGCCATAGGCAATCGCCGCGCCGGTGTCGTCGATGATCTGTTCGCGGTTCATGGCGTGCTGGATGCAGGCCTTGACCACGGCGGACATCGTCTCCTCACGCCGGGGAAGGTCGAAGCGGACCGTGCCGATGCGGTAGTAGAGGTCCGGCATCAGCACATAGTAGCCCTGTTTGGCGATGCGCCGCGCCATGTTCTTCAGCTCTTCCCGGTAGCCGGGGGCGTCCATGTAGAACAGGATCAGCGGCCACTGTCCCTGTTCGTCCGGGCAGACCGCGAAGGTGGTCATCCGGCCATGCCGCGTGGTGATGGATACTTCGCGCTCGAACATCAGTCTGCCTCCTTCAGGCGGGCGCCATGCTGCTTGCGTCCGTCATGGTCGACATACTCAAGTTTGATCCTGCGGCCAATCAGCGACGACCCCGGCACCGGATCGAGCAGGTTGGTCACGATGATCGGACCTTCGTCCAGTCGCACGGCCATGGCGTTGTAGGGCGGCGGGAAATCGTCGAAATACTTCCGGTGGAAGATCACCCAGGACATCACCGTCCCCTCGCCCGTGACAGGACGCCATTCGGAGTCCATCGACAGGCAGGACGGACAGATCGGCGCAGGGGGATAGCGGCAGGTGTCGCAGTCCGAGCAGAACTGAAGCTTCAGCGCGCCCTCTTCGATGCTCTGCCACATCGGCAGGTCGGTCAGCGCCTGGATCGGAATGGATTTGCCCATCTCTACCTCCCGTAGATGATCGAAACGGCCTTGCCGGCCACGTCTGAACTGTAGTGCACATAATTGCAGCCGGGCACCTGTCGCGCACCGCACTGGCCTCGGAGCTGCCGGACCGCTTCGACCTGATGCGCCCAGCCCTGCATGTAGCTTTCCGACAGATGCCCGCCCGAGGTGTTGACCGGCAGGCGTCCGCCAAGCCTGTGATGCCCTTCCTCGAGGAACTGCCCGGCCCCGCCCGGCGGACAATAGCCATAGCCTTCCAGAGCCAGCGGAATGTGACAGGAGAAACTGTCGTAGACCTGCGCGGAAGACATGTCCTCCGGTCCGACCCCGGCCATGTTGAACACCTGCTCGGCCACCTTCTGCTGCGCGGGCAGGTAATAGTCGGTCAGGCGCGGCTCCAGGCTCGTTGCGCCGCTGTTGAGGTCATAGCGGCCGACCCCGTGGATCATCACCGGATCGGGGCGGATGGACTTCGCCCGCTCTGCCTCCGCGATGATGAGGGCAACGCCGCCGTCGTTTATGAGACAGTAGTCGAACAGGTGCAGCGGTTCGCAGACGAACCGGGAGTCGAGGTAATCCTGCGTCGTGATCCTTTCCTGCATGACCGCGCCGGGGTTCAGCGACGCGGCCTCGCGCTGCGCGACCGCGACCTGGCCAAGCTGGGCCGAGGTCAGACCGGTTTCCTCCATGTAGCGCTGGAACATCATCGCATAGAGGGCGCCCTGCGAGGTGAAGCCCCATGGAGCGTGGTAGACATAGCTCAGAAAGGATTGCCCCCCCGCTGCGTTGGAGCCGCCGTAGTTGACCTTTCCGCTACGCTGGTTGTTGCCGTAGACCAGCGCGACGACCTCTGCCAGGCCGGACTTGATCGCCATGCAGGCCTGGATGACACCAAGCATCGCGTCGGCCTGCCCGCCCCATCTCGTATCAAGGCCAAGCACCTCGCCCATACGTTCGTAGGGGGTGGTCGGGCCGACGATGAGACCGTCGATATCGTCGCGTTTCAGTCCTGAATCCGCCAGCGCCCGTTTGAACGCGAGCGAGGCCAGACCGATCCCGTCAAACCGCGCCGGTTCACCCTTTCGCTGCGCGGCATAATCCGCGCGCCAGTCCGTGTCGCCGACACCGACGACCCCCGCAACCTTATGTAATCCCTTGCTCAATTGGGTCCTCCTCCGGATATTCTCAGCCCTGGAAACTGATCGCCACCCTTTGCGTCCTGCTGCAGCGCGTCAAACGACCATAAATCGCGGGGCATATGAAAAATTCGATTCCGCGCGGCGGCTTACTTCTTGAGAAATCGCCGCATCAGGTCGTCGTAGCGCTCTGTTTCGTTCAGCCGGCGCATCAGGTCCTCCGGTGCTTCGGTTCCGTCTGCGGATGCGACGGCGGCAAGGCTCCGGTACGCGCCGCGCAGGGCGGCGGGCAGGGTGTCATGCGGCGTCAGGCAAAGCCGGACACCAAGGGCAGCGACATCGACGCCGGCCAGATCGCCCTTCTGTGCCGCGAGCATTAGCGGCAGGCCCGAGGCCTCTCGCACCGCCGTCAGCTGGTCCACCGTGCGTGCGCCGGTCAGAAAGATCGCATCCGCCCCGGCATCGGCAAAGGCGCGGGCACGGGCCGTCAGGTCGGCGGCATCCTGATACCGGGCGTCGGTCCGGGCGATGATGACCAGACCGGGGTCCTGCCGTGCCTCCAGCGCCGCCGACAGCTTGTCTCTCGCCTCGGCCAGGCCGATCAGCTTCGCGCCATTCTGTCCGTAGGCCAGCGGCAGCGCGGTATCTTCCAGGGTCAGCGCAGCGACACCCGCCGTCTCCAGTTCCTCGACGCAGCGCATGGCGTTCAGCGCATTGCCATACCCGTGGTCGGCATCCACCATCAGCGGCAGGGCGCCCGTCCGGCAGATCCGGCGGCACAGCCCGGCGAACTCGTCCAGCGTCAGCAATCCGTGGTCCGGCGAGCCGAGCACCGCCAGAGCAGCCACCGACCCGCCCAGCATTCCCGCCGGAAAGCCCAGTTCCGCAGCCATGCGTGCGGTCAGGGCGTCGTAGACCGAGGCCGGGCGGATGCAGTCGCCTGCCGATAGCATTGCGCGGAACCTCGCCCGTGCCTCGCCGGGTGTCAGGCGGCGAAGGTCAGGCATGCAGGGTCGCTCCGGTCCGGGCCTGTACGGTTTCCAGATCAAGGCCTTCGGACAGGGAGACGACATGCAGGCCGCCGTCGCGGATTTCGAACACGCCGAGTTCGGTATAGACACGGTCGACTGCGGCTGGCGCGGTCAGCGGATAGGTGCAGGTTTCGACCAGCTTGGGCTGTCCGTCCTTCGTCGTGTGGCGCATCAGGATCCATGTCCGTTTTGCGCCGACCGCGAGGTCCATGGCGCCACCGACGGCAGGCATGAGATCGCCGCTCGGGGTGGTCCAGTTCGCCAGATCGCCGGCCTGCGACACCTCGTACCCGCCCAGAACGCAGAGGTCGATGTGACCGCCGCGGATCATCGCGAAGCTGTCGGCGTGGTGGAACAATGACGCACCGGGTCGGAGCGTGACGGGCTTCTTGCCAGCGTTCACCAGCCACGGGTCGATTTCGTTGTCGCCGGGTGTCGGACCCATGCCGAGGATTCCGTTCTCGGAATGGAAGACGACCTCCCGTTCCTCGGTCACGTAGTTGGCGACCTCCGTCGGCAGACCGACGCCCAGGTTTACATACCAGGCGTCGTGAATGTCGTCGGCCAGCCGTTTGGCCATGCCTGCCGTGTCCAGGCCGATTGATGTGGGGGTTCCGGTCATCTGCGCCTCACGATGCTTTCTGCGCGCGCAGCAGGTCGTCCACGCGACTTTCCACCTGCACGACGCGGTTCACGAAGATTCCCGGCGTCACGACGGCATTCGGTTCAAGCCCGTCCCCGTCCACGATTTCCGACGCCTGCGCGATGGTCAGCTGCGCGGCCATGGACATGATTGGATTGAAGTTCCGGCTGGACCCCCGGTAGATCAGGTTGCCCCAACGATCCGCCTTCCAGGCCTCGACCAGGGCGACGTCGGCGGTCAGGCTGCGCTCCATGACATAGTGTCGCCCGTCGAATTCACGTGTCTCTTTACTCTCTGACAGCTTGGTCTGGTAACCGGTCGCCGTGAAGAAGGCGGGGATGCCCGCGCCGCCGCAGCGGATGCGTTCGGCCAGTGTGCCCTGTGGCACGATCTCGAGCTCGATCTTGCCGGCGGTGTAAAGCGACTTGAACACCTCGGACCCTTTCGGGAACGAGCAGATCATCTTGCGCACCAGCCCGCGGGCCATGAGATGCGAAATCCCGGTCTCCGCGCTCCACCCCGCGTTGTTGGCAATGATCGTCAGGTCACGCGGGCCGATCTCGGCAAGCGCGTCGACCAGGGCGTCGGGCTGTCCGACCGCGCCGAACCCGCCGATCATGACAGTCGCGCCGTCCCCGATCCCCTCAAGCGCCTCGGTCAGCGAGGCCACGCGCTTGTCGATCATGCGGCGGCCCCCACGACCTCGGCCCGGTTCTCCAGCAGGCCGAGCGTCCGTTCGGGACGGAACAGCAGATCGACCCGGCTGCCGCTGTCGAAATGCGCATCCGGGGCCTGGTGAACCTGAATGATCTCGTCCCCGACCTTCACGGAATAGCGCTCGATATTGCCCATGAAGCCGGAGGACACGACAGTCCCCGTCAGGCGGTTGCCACCTTCGGGATTGTCGGACCCCGCCGCCGCAAGCCGGATCACATCCGGGCGCATCGACACGGCGATGCGGTCTGTGCGGCGGACGGCATGGGGGAACCAGACGTCGAGAGTTTCTCCGGTGTCCAGCGCCACGGTACCGCGGCTGTCGGCGGGCTGATCCGCACTGAGCCGGGCGGACAGGAAGTTGGTCGCGCCCATGAAATTCGCCACGAAGGCGTTGGCCGGGCGGTCATAGACATCGCGCGGCGATCCCATCTGTTCCACCTGCCCCGCGTTGATGACGGCGATGACGTCCGACATCTCGAGCGCCTCGACCTGATCGTGCGTCACATAGATCGTGGTGATGCCGATCTGCTTCTGAAGGCGTTTCAGTTCGTTCCGCATCTCGTCCCGAAGCCGCGCGTCGAGGTTCGACAGCGGTTCGTCCAGAAGCAGCAGGCCGGGTTTTCGCACGATGGCGCGGGCCAGGGCGACGCGCTGCTGCTGGCCGCCGGAAAGCTGGGTCGCGGAACGGCTTTCGTATCCTGCCAGCCCCACGGTGGTGAGCGCCTGCGTCACCATCTGCCTGATCTCCTCGCCCGAAAGCTTCAGCTCCTTACGGACGCGCAGCGGGAAGGCGACGTTTTCGAAGACGGTCATGTGCGGCCAGATTGCGTAGGACTGGAAGACCATCCCGATGTTCCGCTTGTTGAGGGGGACGTGATCCCCCGCCTCTCCGTCGAAGAAGGTGGTGCCGCCGAGGGACAGGCGACCGACGTCCGGATGCTCCAGCCCCGCAAGACAGCGCAGCGTCGTGGTCTTGCCGCAGCCCGAGGGACCGAGCAGCGTGAAGAACGTACCGGGTTCGAGCGTGAAGCTGATCGGCTGGATGCCGCCGCCCGGTGTGCGGGACTTGGTCCAGTACAGTTTCGACAGACCGTCGACGACCAGAGTGAGGTTTTGCGAATCCATCAAAGAGTTCCTTGAGATTTCATATCGTTGCGCGACAGTGCCATCATGAGCGCTGCGCAGCAGGACATGGCGATTGTCCAGATGATCCCCAGTGCGGCGACCTCTCCGGCCTGCCCGTTGGTCCACTGGTCGAACATCGCGACGGCGACGGTCTTGGACCGCGATCCGGCCAGAAGGACGGCGATCGACAGCTCTTTCGCGGCGACGAGGAAGATGAACAGCCATCCCGCCAGCAGGGCCGGTGCGGTCAGCGGAAGCACGATCCGCCGGAAGGTGCCGGGCTGGGACGCACCCGAGACATTGGCCGCCTCCTCCAGTTCCCGGTGGATCTGCATCACCGCGGGCTGAGCGTAGCGCATGCCGTAGGGCAGGTACCGGATGATGAAGGCAATCGCGATCAGCCAGATCGACCCGTAAAGCCCGAAGGGGGTCCGCAGCGCCAGCTGGATCATCGCCACGCCCAGGACGATGCCTGGAAAGATGATCGGCAGGCTGGCAAGCTGGTTCAGCGGCCCGGATGCCGGCCATTTCCGAACCGACAGCCATGCGGCGACCGCGGTGACGGCGATGGCCACCGTGGCCGATATGGCCGCGACGAAGACAGTGTTCAGGGCAAGCTGCAGGTAGTAGCTGTCCGTCAGCACATGCACATAGTTCTCGAGCGTCAGGGTGCTGAACGCCTTCAGGCTGAAACCGCGCACGAAGGGCGTGACCGAATTCCACAGCACCGCCAGCACGGGCAGGGCCAGCACGAGCAGGAAGTTGAGGATGATGACGAAACCGCCGATCCAGCGGTACCGGCCAAGGTCGAAGGGACGCGGGCGGAAACCCTTGCCGGTGACGCTGGCAAAACGATCCGCATTCGCGGAAACCCTGCCGTAAAGGTAAAGCAGCGCCGACACGAAGAGGATCATCACGATGGCAAACGCGCTGGAATGGCCGAGGTCCGGCGGAACCCGGGTCATGCTGAGGTAGATGTCCGAGGTCAGCAGCTTGATACCCCCCGGCGTGCCAAGCAGGACCGGCACGTCGAAGGCCTCGATATTACGGATGAAGATGAAGATGGCGAGCCCGTAGAGCGCGGGTTTGGCCAGCGGCAGGGACACTCGCCAGACGGTGTCGAAGACGGACCCGCCGGACATGCGCGCGGCTTCCTCGAGGTCGGCGTTCTGGCGTTTGAACGTCGCGCCGCACAGCAGGAAGACCAGCGGAACCCAGAGCAGGCCCTCGACCAGCATCATGCCGGGAATGGAATAGACGTTGACCAGCGGCTGAAAGGATCCGGTGATCTCTTTCCACAACTGGTTCACCGGGCCTGCGCGCCCCAGAAGAAAGATCCAGGCGCTCACGTACAGGATCGCCGGTGTCCCGAGCGATACGATGGTGGTCACATAGGCCAGCCACTTGAACGGCGCGTTGGTCCGTTCGACGATCCAGGCGACGGTGGCGCCGATCAGCAGCGACACGACGGTCGCGCCCGCGGCGAAGAAGACGGAGTTGAAGGTGCTGATGTAAAGAAGCGGATCCTCGATCAGCTTCACGTAATTGATGAGTGAATAGGGTGCGGAGGCGTCCTCGTAGTTCACCAGGCTTGTCCGGAACAGCATGACGAGCGGCGGCAGGACGAGAAGGCACAGGATCGCCGTCATGATCAGCGAGGGCACCGAAGCGCGGAAGGCGCGGGGCCGCCGCCGTCGTGCGCGGGCGGGAGGGGGGTGCATGGCACCCCCGCTCCGGTTCATGGTGTCCTGCTGCGTCACTTGAAGAGCTCGTCGTAGATGCCGATCCAGGTGTCGATATTGTCGCCAACGAACGACGGAGACAACGACACGGCGGGCGGGTTGTGCGCGGGATCGCGGAAGGCCGGGTTGCCGGGAATATACCCTGCCTTGGCCAGGACCTCCTGACCTTCGTCCGAGACGATGAAGTCGATCAGCAGCTTACCCGCGTTCGGATTGGGTGCGTCCTTCATCAGGAAGACCGGATCCGCCGTGGTGGTTACCTTGGGTTCAAGCGGGATCCACTGCACCGGGGCACCCTTGCCCTTCGAGATCTCGGAATGATGCGAGAAGGTGCAGAGCGCCAGCGGATACTCTCCGGCGACGACCTGGTCCAGCACGACCCGCTGGTTGGCGGGCACGTTCACGATCTGCTGCTCGCTGAGCTTTCTGAGGTAGGCCATGCCCTCGTCCTCGCCCATGAGCTCGAGAACCGTGGCGATGAACCCCGGAGGGCCGCCCTGCGTCATCGAGGTCGCCCAGGCAATCGCGCCCTTCCACTTGGGATCGAGCACGTCGTCGTAGGTTTTCGGCGCCTCTTCCGCCGACACCATGTCGGTGTTGTAGGCGGGGACGAGGAAGCTGACGACCTGCGCGGTCCAGAACCCGTCCGGATCCTTCATGTCATCGGGATAGGCGGACGCGGCGGGCGGCACGTAGGCGGCAAGCTGACCCTGGGCGAGCAGTTTCGCCGCGGTGCTGCCGCCATGGTGGACGTCGGCCTGCAGCCGGCTGGCCGAAAGTTCGTCGTTGATCTTGAGGAACAGTTCGGACGCCTTGCCGGCGACCAGTTCCACCGTCACACCCGGATACTTGGCCTCGAACGCGGCCTTCAGCGGACGCGCTGCCTGATCCTGGATGAGCGAACAGTACCAGTTGACCGTTCCCTCCTTGCGTGCGGCTTCAAGAATGGCGTCGTCGGCAAGCGCCATGCGCCCTCCGAACGTGGCGACACCGGCAGCGGCGGCCGTGGTCCCCAGAAATCTCCGTCTGTTCAGCATGCCAATCTCCTTCTCCCTGTGGCATTTCTTCTGCGCAGCTTTGCGATGCGCTATTCGCCCCGGTATTGTGGCGGGCGTTTCTCGGCAAAGGCGCGGCGGCCTTCGATCCTGTCCTTGCTGTCGCGCAGCACGCCTGAAGTCATGCGCTCCAGGTCGATGCCGTCGCGCAGGGGCATCGACAGCCCCTGATAGGCGAGCGATTTGACCGCGCGAACGCTCAGCGGCGCATTCCCGGCGATGCGCTCGGCGACGGAGAGGGCCGTTTCCATCAGCGCCTCCGCCGGCACGACTTTCCAGATCAGCCCGATGCGCAGCGCCTCTTCCGCGTCGATACGGTCGCCGATCAGCAGCATGGGCAGGGCGTTCGTCAGCCCGGCGATCCGGGGCAGCCGCTGCGTGCCGCCGCCGCCGGGAATGGACCCGACCCGCACCTCGGACAGCCCAAAGGTCGCGTGGTCGGCGGCGATGCGGATGTCGCAGGCCAGGGCAAGCTCCAGCCCGCCCGCCGTGGCGATGCCGTTGATGGCACAGATGACCGGCTGCGGGATCGACAGGGTGTTCGTGATGGTTTCGGTGCTCTGCTTCTGTTCGGTCGCGCCAAAGGCGAGCGAGGCGAAACTTTCTGCAGGCGGCATCGTCTTCTTGAGGTCGGACCCGGTGCAGAATGCCTTCTCTCCGGTCCCCGTCAGGATCACGACGCGGACTTCCGGGTCCGCGCCGAGACGGGCCATGATACCGCGCAGTTCGACACGTGTTTCCGGATCGATGGAATTCAGCGCCTCAGGCCGGTTGAGTGTCACGATCGCGACATGCCCGCGATGTTCTAGTCCGATTGGCAAATTGTCTTCCTCCCTCGGTTCGCGGACGAACCACCTGGGTCTCATCGTGTGAGCGGGGGGCCAAACCGTCAAACGACATTAAGTTGCGGATGATTTGAGTTTTAGGTAATCGGCCTCTCCGGCCCCCTCGCCCGGGCGCAGAAAATCAAGACATTATGCCCGCGCTGCGCCGACCCGCCCGCGCCCTCGGTTGAGAAATCGGCACGTCACGCCAGGCTGGAAAAGAACCTGAGCAGCGTCCCGGCGGTCTGTTCCGGGGCCATGGCCTGCATGACATGCCCGGTTTCAATCTCCTCGTACCGCGCACCGGCGATCTGCGCGGCAAGGGATCTCACGTACTCCGGCGGCCGGGTTCCGTCCCGGCGCCCGGCCACGAACAGCACGGGACAGGCAAGCTGCGGGAGATCCGCGGCGACGTCCATTCCGGCGACCATACGGTACAGTGCGGCAAAACTTTCGGGATCGTTGCCCAGCTTCCGGCACCGCACCGCCGCGGCGCGCGCGGGTACGTCCCTCAGGTCAGGCGGCCAGACGACATCCCATCTCGGATCCGTCGCCGCCCGCACGCCGAGATCCACCAGCCGCCGTGCCGCGTCCAGCGTGCCCTCCCGTTTCGCGGGGTCGACGCCGAGCGCGGGCGACAGGCAGGCCAGCCCTGCCACCCGCCCCTCTGCGCGCAGCGCCAACCTGATCCCGGTCGCCGCGCCAATCGCTGTTCCGGCGACCAGAACCGGCCCGGTCCAGCCGACATGGGCCAGCAGTGCCTCTGCATCCGCCGCCAGATCGTCAATCGACACGTCGCCGGCGATTTTTTCGGACAGGCCGGCGCCACGGGTGTCGTAGGTCAGGATGTCGAAGTGGTCGGCGAGTATCGCAGCGGCCTCGTCCCAGTTCTCCATCGTCCCGCCCATCTCGTGGATCAGGACAAGCCGGGGCCGTCCGGACTCGCGCAGGGCATAGCGCAGCGCGACCCCGTTCACGTCGGCATAGTCGATGCGGATCACGTCTGGTACTCCGTCGCGCGCATGGAGGGGCGGGCCGAGACGGTTTCAAACCACGCCGCCAGCCCTGGTCGTCCGTCCCGCCACCCGAGGTGGCCAAGCCTGAGATCGGCGTAGGACAGCATCGCGGCGGTGGCGATCTGCGCGATGTCGAAGGGTCTGTCTTGCCAGTCGCCCGCCTGTTCTTCCAGCGCATCGCACCCGCGCCCAAGACGGATGGTGTAGGCCTGGGCGTATTCGTTCAGCCCGTCTCCGCTCCGGCTGCGTTCGCTGTAGAGCTTCATCTCCGTATCCATCATCGCCTGTGCAAGGGCATGGCGGATCAGCATGTCGTGGCGGCCCCTGTCGCTGTCCATGTATGACGCGCCAGATTCCCCCGCGACCGAACACAGCCAGTCGCAGATCACCAGACTGTCGTAGATCGGACGTCCCTCCGCGATCAGGGTCGGGATCTGGTTCAGCGGATGCGGGTTCAGAGGCTGCGGTTCCGTCTTGCGGAACGAAACGACAATTGGCTCCAGCTCGATCCGCCCGGCGAGACCCAGCTCCTCTGCCAGTATGAGTACCTTGCGCACGTAGGGAGAGCGCCGGGAACCGATCAGACGCCATAGCTCTGTATTCGAAGTAACTTGAGATTTTGTCATTCCTGAAATAGCCTTTCTGTCTGTAGGGAGGAGTCTACCGAATGACGCGATTGATTTTTTGTATCTGGGGTCGCCGCTGATGGTATGGCGTCTTCCCCCGCTGAACGCCCTGCGGGCCTTTGAAGTCGCGGCCCGGCATTCCAGTTTCACGCGCGCGGCAGACGAACTCTTCGTGACCCCCGGTGCGGTGTCGCGGCAGGTGCGCGGGCTCGAGGACTATCTCGGTCGCCCTCTCTTCGACCGCAATTATCGCGAGGTCGTGGCGACCGACGCAAGCCGCGAACTCGCCGCGGAGCTGTTCGAGGCCTTCGCCCGGATGGACCGCGCCACGCGGGCCTTCGTGAAACCGGACGACAGCACGCGACTGAAGATATACGCGCCGACCACCTTCGCGATGCGATGGTTCCTGCCGCGCCTGTCGCGCTATCACGCGGCCTTCCCGATGCAGGAGATCAGCGTGGAAAGCCTGATCCGTCCGCCCCAGGACCTGCAGGAGGCGCGGATCGACGTGGCGTTCCGGCTTGCCGGGACGACGCCCAACACGATTGCCGTGCCGCTGATCGACATCAACCTGATCCCGGTGTGTTCGCCCGGCTACCTCGCGCAGCGCGACATCCGCAATCCCGAGGATCTCAACCGCTGCTCCCTCCTCAGGTCGCGGGCACGCCCGAACGACTGGACGGTGTGGTGCCGCGGCTATGGTCTGCCCCGGTTTGACGAGGAACGCACGGATCTGGTCGAAACCTCCACGCTGGCCTATCAGGCCGCCCGATCCGGTGCCGGCGTCGCCATGGCGATCCGCGCGCTTGTCGAAGACGACCTGATCGCCGGAACCCTTGTCGCGCCGTTCCCGGAACCGGTTCGGGACGGCTCCACCTTCCATGTCGTCTATGCCACGCCCTCCCAGACCGACGAAGCGGTGCAGGGCCTCGTCGCCTGGGCACAGGAGGAGGCGTCGCGCTGCAATGACGGTCACCGCGGTCTCTAGAGCGCGACTTCGATCAGACGCGGACCCTTGACCTCCACAAAGTCGCGGAACGCGTCGATGAATGCCTCCACGGTGTCGACCCGGCGCCCCTCGACGCCCATGCCGCGGGCGAGGCTGGGCCAGTCCAGCGGGGGATTCCCGAGGTCGAGCATGCCAAGCGCGGTCGGCCCGGGATTGGGCAGTCCGACATTGGCCAGTTCATCCTTCAGGATCTTGTAGGTCCGGTTCGACCAGACGATGGTCAGCACGTCGAGATCCTCGCGCGCCTGGGTCCAGAGGGCCTGAAGCGTGTACATCCCGCTGCCGTCCGCCTGAAGGTTGATGACCTTGCGCCCCGGACAGGCGACCGCCGCACCGGTGGCCATGGGAATGCCCGCACCGATCGCACCCCCGGTCAGGTGGATCCAGTCATGCGGCGCGGCGGCGCGCGTGGCGGCGAACATCGATCGGCCGACGGTGATCGATTCATCGGCCACGACCGCATTCTCGGGCAGCAGCGCACCGACGACGGCGGCCACGGTATCCGGGGTCAGCTTGCCTTCGGGCAGCGCCGGCGGATCGTGCGGTTCCAGCGGCGCATCGGCGGCGGTTGCCCCGACGCGTCCGGCCAGCGCCTTCAGGGCACCAAGCGCGTCGTCGTGGATGTCCGCCAACTGCAGGATCGCACACTCCGGCGAGGTGGTGCGGCTTGGCCTGTCGGGATGGCCGAAGAAGGCAACCGGGTCCGTCTCTCCGACCAGGATGAGGTTTCGGATGTCCTTCAGCGCCTTGGTCTGGGGCCCGGCAGGGTTGGGCAGCCGTTCCGTCCTCGCGGTTCCGGCGCCGCGTTCCAGCCGGGGATTGCGTCCGATGGTGGCGATCCGCGCGCCGGTCTTGGCGGCGATGGCCGCGGCGAGGATCAGCGCCTCTTTCCGCACCGCGAGGTTGCCGGCCAGGATCATCGCATTCCCGGCCTCCAGCGCCGCGACGGCCGCGTCGATCCGGTCCTCCGGCACGGGCGCGGGAGGTTCGGGCGCGACGGGCGGGGCCTTCACGCCGCCGTCGGTCCAGGCGGCATCGGCATGCACGATGACGGTGGCGATCTGCCCCATGCCCGACCGCGCCGCCGCTACGGCCCGCGCCCCCGCCGCGCCAAGCTCTGCGGCGGTCGCGACGGTTTCGACATGGGCCGAAACTCCGCCGGCGACGGACTGGATGTCGGAGGTCAGCGGCGCGTCGAACTCCATGTGATAGGTCGCGTGCTCTCCGACGACGTTGATGACGGGCGCGTGCGCGCGGCGGGCGTTGTGCAGGTTCGCCCATCCATTGGCGAGACCGGGGCCGAGGTGCAGCAGGACCGCCGCCGGCTTGCCGGTCATCCGGGCGTAGGCGTCCGCCGCCCCGGTTGCGCCGCCTTCGAACAGGCACAGCACGCAGCGCATGCCCGGAACACGGTCCAGCGCGGCCACGAGATGCAGTTCCGACGTCCCCGGATTGGCGAAGCAGACCTCGACCCCGCTCTCGACAAGTGTGGCCACAAGACTTTCTGCGCCGTTCATGGAAATCCTCCCTCGATTTCCGCCCATGACGACCTAGCAACCGCCCAAGGTCAAACGACAATTTCACACGACCCGGTTGCGGAAAACTCGGTTGACCCATGGCGGAACCTGCGGCGTCTTGGTCCCCGAGACCAGAGGGAGGACTTGCCCATGGATGCCATTGTCGCATTGCATGCCCAGATCGAAATATCGAACCAGATCAAACGTTTCTACATGGCCCTGGACGAAAGGGACGCCGATGCCCTCGCCGCCGTGATCGCACCGGACGGCTGCTGGCGGCGCGCGGGTGTCGACCACATCGGCCCCGACGCGATGCGCGCCCTGATCGCCGAACGCGCGCCGGATCGTCACTCCAGACATGTGCTGTCCAACATCGTCGTGGATGTGCTTGACGAACGCACGGCGACGGTGCGGCTCTACAACACGGCCTTCGTGCACACCGGCGCGACCGGAGAGCGCGGTGCCGCGCCGATGGACCTGCCAAGCAGCATCGGGATACTCGAAGGGAAATTCGTTCACACCGGCGGCGCCTGGCTGCTGAAGGACCTCCGTTCCAAGCCCGCCTTCAAGCGGGGGATCACGGTATGAAGGTCGCCAGCTACAGGGTCGGCGGCCGGCTGACCTGGGGTGTCGTGACCGGCGACAGCGTCAGCGACCTTGGCGCGGACGGCCCCGTGACCCTGGACGACGCCCTGAAGACAGGCGCGCCGGTCAGAGACCGGGAGGACGCGCCCCGGCATGCCCTGAGCGACATCGAATTCGCGGTGCCTGTTGCCGACCCGGAAAAGATCCTCTGCGTCGGGCGCAACTACAAGGACCACGTTGCCGAGGGCAAGAACAAGGAGCTTCCCGGGCACCCCGGTTTCTTTGCCCGCAACCGCCTGTCGCTCACCCCTCACGACGGCCCGATCCTGCGGCCCGGCGTGTCGGACAACCTCGATTACGAAGGCGAGCTTGGTATCGTGATCGGCCGATCTGCGCGCAACCTGACCCGCGAGACCGCGCTCGACTGCGTCTTCGGCTACACCTGTTTCAACGACGGCACGCTGCGCGACTTTCAGGACAAATACTCCGCACTGGTCGGGAAGAACTTTCCCTCGACCGGGGGGCTTGGCCCCTGGGTGGTGACGGCGGACGAAATTGGCGATCCCTCGGGTCTGACGCTTGAAACACGGCTCAACGGCGAGGTGATGCAGAGCTCTTCGACCGACCGGATGATCTTCGACGTGCAGACGATCCTCTGCTTCGTCTCGGTCTTCACCGAACTCCGGCCCGGCGACATCGTCGTCACCGGAACGCCGGAAGGCGTCGGCAAGGCGCGGACCCCGCCGGTCTGGATGAAACCGGGCGATACGGTCGAGGTGGAGATCGAGAAGATCGGCACGCTGAGGAATGTCATCCGCCAGGAATGACACCCCCGGCGGGGCAGACAGGGGCCGCAGGTTCTCCCGCCTGCGGCCCCTTTGCGTTGCATGTCAGTAGGCGGCGTGACTGACGAACCGCAGGTTCTGGAAGGCTTCGATCGCCTCGGCCCCGCCTTCGGTGCCGTAGCCGGAATCCTTGATCCCGCCAAACGGCGTCTCGGGCACGCCCAGCCCGTGGTGATTGATCGACAGCATGCCGGATTCCACCTCGGAGGATAGCCTCCGCACCGTCGCGGGAGAGGTCGTGTAGGCATAGGCGGCCAGACCGTAGTCCAGCCGGTTCGCCTCCGCCAGCGCCTCGTCCGGGTCGGAGAAGGGGCGCATCAGGGCAACCGGGCCAAAGGGTTCCTCGTTCATCGCCATCGCGTCGGTCGGCACATCGGCCAGAACGGTCGGTTCGAAGAAGTTGCCCTCGTTCCCGATACGCCCGCCCCCGGCAAGAAGCCGCGCGCCCCGGTCCTGCGCATCGGCGATCAGCCGTTCCATCGCGTCGATGCGGCGGGGATTGGCCAGCGGACCCATGGTTGTCCCCTGCTCCATCCCGTTGCCGACGCGCACGGCCCGGGCCTTTTCGACGAACTTCCCGACGAATTCCTCATAGATACCGTCCTGAATCAGAAACCGGGTCGGAGAGATGCAGACCTGGCCGGCATTGCGGTACTTGGCCCCGCTCAGCCGTTCGACAGCCTGATCCAGGTCCGCGTCGCCGAAGACGATGGCGGGCGCGTGGCCACCCAGCTCGAAGGTGCCCCGCTTCATGTGCTGACCCGCCAGCGCGGCAAGCTGTTTGCCGACGGGGGTAGAGCCGGTGAAGGTCACCTTGCGGATCCTGGGATGCGGGACCAGCGCGCCCGAAATCTCTGCCGGGTTGCCGAACAGCAGCCCGACCGTACCCTCGGGCGCGCCCGCGTCGTGAAAACACTGCACCAGCGCGGCGACCGAGGCGGGGGTTTCCTCCGCCCCCTTCAGGACGATGGTGCACCCGGCCGCCAGCCCCGCGGCGATCTTGCGCGTCGACTGGGCCACCGGGAAATTCCACGGCGTGAACCCGGCGACCGGACCGACAGGATCGCGCCGGACAGTCTGCGTCACACCGGCCGAGCGCGAGGGGATGTCGCGGCCATAACTCCGCCGCGCCTCTTCCCCGAACCACTCAATCAGGGCCGCCGCGTTCCCCAGCTCCAGCCGGGCTTCGGCCAGCGGTTTGCCCTGTTCCTGCGTGAGAAGCGGCGCGATGTCCTCGATCCTCTCGGAAAGCAGCCGGGACGCCTTCTTGAGCATCTGCCCGCGTTCGTATCCCGACACTGACGACCAGCTGCGAAAGGCCCGGTCCGCGGCATCCACGGCGCGTTCGATGTCGTCGGGCGTGGCGACGGCGACCTGCGTGAACACCGTGCCGGTGGCCGGGTTCATCACGTCGATCCAGTCGTTTCCGCCGCCGGCGGTCCAGCCGCCGTCGATGAACAGTTTCACATTCTGCATGTCGTCTCCTATCGGGTGCGCACCAGCGCGGCGTCCGGCGCCACGATGCTGCCCCTGTCGTTGAGATCCTCGATCTCGTCCCTGCCCATCCCCCCGAGGGTCTGAAGCACATCGGTCGTGTCCGCGCCGAACTCCGGCACCGGGTCCGGCGTCAGCGGTGAGCCGAAGTCGAAGGGCGTTCCTTTCCAGACCTCGCCGCGCGGACCCGCGATCATCGCGCTCGACCACGCCTGGCGGGCCAGAACCTCCTCGCCGCGCAGGGACAGCGCGGCGGCGATCCCGGCGGCCTGCAATCCGCCCTCTGCCGCCGCTCCGTCCCGACGCGCGCACCAGCGGGCAAGACCTTGGGCGTCCCGCGCACCGGTCGCCCGGACCAGCGTTTCGACCTGCGGCTCCGGCAAACTGACGGCGATCCAGCGGCCATCGGCACAGGCAAAGCAGTCCTGCACAGCGAAGGCCGGATCCGCATTTCCGCGCACGGGATTGTCATCGGGCGCGGCAAAGGCATCGCCGATCATGAAGGAGGTCAGCTCCCGCTGCGCCAGATCGAGGTGAACGCCCTCTCCGCAATCCCTGACCGAGGTCAGCGCGTTCACGATCATGCCCGCCGCGAACATCGCGACGACCTGGTCGGGGTAGTTCAGATCGACCCCGCTGACCATCGGACTGTCGTCGTACCCCAGATGCCAGGCCATGCCGGCAACGCATTCCAAGGTCGATCCGTAGGACACCTGCCCCGCCCCCGGCCCGTCCTCGCCCTGGCTGGAGATCGAGGCGAGAACCATCGCGGGATTTGCCTGCTTCAGCACATCGAACCCGATGCCAAGCTTGTCCAGGACGCCGCGGCGGAAATTCTCGACCACGACATCGGCGTGGCGGACGAGGTCAAGGAAACACCGGCGCCCGTCCGGGTCCTTGAGGTTGATGGCGACGGATTTCTTGCCCCGGTTGGTCGCGCCGAAATGCGGCGAGGTCTTGTCGCGGTCCTCGGGCCGAAGCGACACCCAGATCCGGAACGGATCGCGGTAGGTCGGGGATTCGATCTTGATGACCTCCGCACCCATGTCGCAGAGCAGGGCCGAGGTCGCGGCCCCTGCGGTGATGATCCCGAGGTCGAGAACCGTTTTGCCCGCCAGCGGTTTCATCGCAGCACCTGCCCCGGACCGATCCCCTTGCCGTTCCATTTCACCGGCAGCCGCGGCATCACCCCGCCGGGTGTCGCGACAAAAGCCCCGCGGGCCCGGCTGTGTGCGTCATCAATCACCTCCCGCGGGCTGAGCACGGCGCCAAGCGGAATGCGGTTGCGTCCGGCGTAGCCCATGATCTCTGCCCGCGTCATGGTGAGAAAATGCTCCTCGATCATCGCGGTGACCTCGGCCGCGCGCTGGCGCCGGATGGCGCGGACATTCAGGTCGGGGTCGTCCAGCCTCGGATTGCCGACAAGCGCTTTCAGGGCGGTCCAGTCCTCCTGCCGGTAAACCAGCCCCATCCATCCGTCGGCGCATCGCACCGTCTGCCATTCCGACCCGGCACCAAGCCGGGAAGGGGCACGGCCGTTCTCCCTGGCGACAACAAGGCTTTTCCAGTTCAGCCAGATCGCGGTGTCCAGAAGGGAAACATGCGCGCGGCTGCTCTGACCGCCATGCAGGCAGGCCGAGGCCGCGGTGAATGCGGCCAGCCCGGCGGCCCGTGCCAGCTGATGCCCGGGAAGGCGCAGCGGGGCGCGATCGGGATCGCCGACGATGTCCAGCAGCCCGCCCGTTGCCATGACCGTGAATTCCGACACCGGAATATCGCCCGCCCCTTCCGGCAGCATCGAAACGGAGACCCGGGCGCGTTCCTGTCCCGGCGCGGTCCCCGCCCCGGTGAGGGCCAGGTCGATCCGGCCCTCCGGGTGCTTCGACAGGGTCTTGCCCTGGGTCAGGAAGGGCTGGCCGGACGACGACGGGCCGGTCAGCACCTCCGCCCCGAGATCGCTCAGCATCCGCCCGCAGAAGGCGATGGCTTCGCGGACGGCCGGGTCGTCCCCGGCTGACTGCACTTCCAGGATCCGCCGGCCGGCCAGGGGCTTCGGGTCAGACATACCGGAAATTCCGTTCAAAAATCATCGGGCCGACTGGCGCCTCCTTGCCGCGTCAGGACCTGCGTCGCCGGGCGTCGCATCGCGGCGACCCGCCCGGAAACCGGCCTGTTTCTTTTGCGATCAAGCTTTTGAGGTCCGCTCAAGTCAAACGACGAAAAATCGACCGGACGTTGACGGAAGGTTCACACCGGCGCGGGGAGCCGCTTGTAATCCCGTGTCAGCGCCCGGACCCGGTCCTCATGCGTCCGCGCCTCGCCGTGGATCCACCCCGCGAAATCCTGAACCTTCGTCGCGGTCTCGGTCCGGTCGCGGATCAGGTTGAAGCTTTCCGTATCCGCCACGATGGTGCGGAACGGCGTGACCAGCCGCCCCTCGGCAATGTCGTCGATGACGAAGTTGATCTGCGCCATGGCCACGCCCAGACCTTCGATGGCCGCCTGATAGCACAGCGCCGAAGACCCGTGCGTGTTGCCATCCCGCCCGTTGACCCCGTCCACGCCGACCGCCCGAAGCCAGTGCGGCCAGTGCTGCTTTCTGAGCATCGAATGCAGGAGGGTGTGGTTCGCAAGGTCTTCCGGGGTTTCCAGCGGCGGTCCGCCCTCTAGCAGCCTTGGACTGCAGACGGGAACCAGATCGTTGCCAAGCAGGCGCTCCACGGCAAGGTCGGTGCGGCTGCCGTCGCCAAGCTGCACGTAGACATCGACCTCTCCCCTGTCGCTCATCCGCGGCGGCGGCATCGCCCCGCTCAGCCGCAGCCTGAGATGCGGGTGACGGTCATGAAAGCTCGTCATCCTGGGGACCATCCAGCGCAGCGTGAAGGTCATGGAGGCGGAGAGCTTGATTTCGTTATCCGACTCCGCCTCCGTCAGCCGCGTGGTCGCGGTTTCGATGCGGTCGAAGACATCGGACAGCATCGTTGCGTAATCCCGGCATTTCTCCGTCGCCTCAAGCGCGCCGCTCCTGCGCTCGAAAAGCTGCATGTCGAAGGTTTCCTCCAGCAGCTTGATCTGCCGGCTCACCGCCCCCGGCGTCACGTTCAGCTCCGCGGCGGCGAGTGAGAAGCTGCCGTGGCGACCGGCGGCTTCCAACGCGCGCAGGGCATTCAGGGGAGGAAGACGTCGCATTGGCCGGATCCTTGCTTGTCGCCGCTACGGATGGCGGATCCTATCCCGGTTTCGCGCCGGCACGCCACCGGCATGCTGTGAGTTTTTCTCCTCCGGCGGCCGAAAATTGATCTGTTGAAGCAGCCTGGACCCGCCCCTAGTGTCGCCCCGAACTGCGAGGAGGAGCATCATGAACCGTCAAGCTCTCGGCTATGTCGTCGGGGCCTACGAGCACCCGTTGCGCGCGGCCCCCGATACCTCCGTCGCGCAGCTTCATGCGGAGGTTGCCCTTGGCGCGCTGGCCGACGCGGGCCTGACGAAGGACGATGTGGACGGGTTCTTCTGCGGTCCCGACGCGCCGGGCACCGGACCGCTGTCGCTGGCCGACTACATGAACCTGAACCTGCGGCATGTGGATACGACGAACACCTCGGGCTCGTCCTATCTGATCCATGTGGCCCATGCCTGTCAGGCGATTGCCGCGGGGAAGTGCAACGTCGCGCTCATCACCCTTGCCGGCCGTCCCCGGCAGGAAGGCAAGTCCAAGGGCGCGCTGAAACGGGCGGACAACCCGAACCAGCCGGATTTCGAATGGGAACATCCCTTCGGCATCCAGATCCTCGGCGTCTATGCCATGGTTGCACAGCGCCACCGGCACCTGTTCGGCACGACGGCCGAACAGATGGCCTGGGTCAAGGTCGCGGCATCCCACCACGCGCAGCACAACCCGAACGCCATGCTGCGCGACGTCGTGACGGTGGAGGATGTGGTGAATTCCCCCCTCGTCGCCGATCCGCTGCACCGGCTGGACTGCTGTGTCGTGACCGATGGCGGCGGCGCGCTGGTCGTCGCGCGGGAAGAGATCGCGCGCAGCCTCAGACGCCCGCTCGTCAAGGTCATCGGCTGCGGCGAGGCACCGGTCGGCCAGAACGGCGGCTATATGGAGATCACCAATTCCGGGGCGCAGAAGTCCGGCGCCACGGCCTACGAACAGGCCCGGGTCACGGCTGCGGACATCCGTTATGCGTCCATTTACGACAGCTTCACCATTACCGAGATGATCCAGATCGAGGATCTCGGCTTCTGCGAAAAGGGAAAGATCGGCCGGTTCGTCGACGATGGCGCGCTGATCTCGGGTCAGGGCCGGCTGGCGGTGAACACCGACGGCGGCGGGCTGTGCAACAACCATCCGGTCAACCGCGGCGGCATGACCAAGGCTCTGGAGGCCGTCCGCCAGATCCGGGGTGAGGCCCATCCCGCCGTTCAGGTGCCCGACTGCGACCTTGCCATCGCCAATGCGATCGGCGGTCAGCTTGGCGTCCGGCACGCCTCTTCGACCATCATTCTGGAGCGCGGATAACATGGACGGCTACATCAATCCCGACCCGACCCCCGGACCCGAAACCCAGGCCTTCTGGGACGCGGCCAGAGAGGGGCGGTTCCTCGTCAAGACATGCACCGCCTGTGATCGCGCCCACTGGTATCCGCGCAACATCTGCCCCTTCTGCAGCTCATCCGACACGGTGTGGAAGGACGCTTCCGGTCGCGGAACGATCTACAGCTTCTCGCCGCTACGGCGGATGCCGAAGCCCTACATCATCGCCTATGTCACCCTGGAAGAAGGGCCGACAATGATGACGAACATCGTGGACGCGGACCCCGCGGACCTGTCCATCGGGATGCCCGTTCAGCTGAAATTCTCAAGAACGGAGTCGGATTTCCGCGTGCCGACATTCACCCTGTCCGCCGGGCCTGCGACCGCGTGACCGTATTCAGGTGTCGGCAACCGGATGACGCGCGCGGTCCGGGACGGCCGCGCGCCTGCGCCGCCGCCCCGTTCTTCGATACGGTGCAGGATATGCGTCAGCGGGCCGGGAGGGCGGCGTAGACCGCGCTCTCGAACCCCATGTACCCCGGGAAAGAGACACCATCCGCGAAGGGCAGGATCTGTGTCGCCCAGTAGCCGCCGATCCCGTTCTTCCGGTCGATCCAGTAGTAGCTGTTCGCCAGCCCGGCCCAGCCTATGGCACCGGCGGGACGTCCGGTCGGGGCCTCCTCGGAATTGACCATGAAGGTGTAGGACCAGTCCTTTTCCAGACCCGGGAAGAACTCTGCATCGTTCGACAGCGACGGGATGACGCCCGGCAGCATCGTGACCTTCTGCGGCGGGACAAGCGCGCCCTTCACGGCCCATTCAACCGTCTCGGGCCTCAGCACCCGGCCATTCGGCCCGTCTCCGTCGTTCAGCCACATGCGGATGAACTTCATGTATTCCGGCACGGTCGCGTAAAGCCCGTGGCCCCCCATGTGGACCTCCGGATCGTCGGGCAGCGCGAAATCGTCCATCGGGGTCAGCCCGCCATCCTCGCCCCGCGCGTGTATCGTCGCGGTCCGCGCCTTCATGTCGGGCGTCCGGGTGAAGCCGATGTCCCGCATGCCAAGCTGATCGAAGATCCGCTCCTGCATGACCTCGCCCAGCCTTTTGCCGCGGATGCCTTCGACGACCTGTCCGACCCAGTCGATATTCGTGCCGTATTCCCACTTCGTGCCCGGATCGAACAACAGCGGGGTCTCGATACAGGCGCGGCTCCCCGTGACGACAGAGGGCTGGCCCTGCTCTTCGGCGAGACGCTTGTAAAACTCGTTGAAGAAATCATAACCGAAACCGGCGGTGTGCAGCATCAACTGGCGGGTCGTGACATCGCTTTCGGGGGCACGCAGCCGGGGGGTGCCGTCGGCGTCGAAACCGTCGATCACCTGAAGCGCGCCGATCGCCGGGGCATAGTCCTTCGCCGGGGCGTCGAGGTCCAGCAGACCCTCCTCGACACATTGCAGAGCGGTCGTGCCCGCGATGGCCTTGGTGGTCGAGAAGATGGCGAAGACCGTGTCCTCCGTCATCGCGTCTCCGTCCAGCCGCCGCTCACCGGCCGCGCCGGAATAGATGTCGCCAGCGCGGTCCGTCGCCATCGCGACGACACCGGGCACACGCGACGGTCCGGTGACCAGCCCCTCCAGAACGGCGTCGCAGCGGGTTTTCAGATCGTTTGTTTTGATGTCCTTCATTGGTTCCTCCCTTGAAGACGTGCAGGGAAGACTGCCGGACAACGGACGGGCGCGCTGTCCGTGACCGGCATGGACTGTCCGGTTTCGGAAGCCGAGTCAGTGCGGGCGGGCGCGCCCCGCCGTCCGCGCGCGTGTCTGCGACGGCGTTTCGCCGAACCTGTCGCGATACCGGCCAGCCAGTGCGCCGAAGTTCGCGAAACCCCAGTCAGAGGCAATCGCGGTGACCGTCACATCGCCCGGCAGCGTTTCAAGGTCCCGGCGGAAGCCCTCGATCCGTCGCGCCGCGAGATAGGCCCGCGGCGAAATCCCCCGGAACCTCTGAAACCCGCCCGACAGGGTCCGCGCGGAAACGCCGACACGCAGCGCGACATCACCGATGGCCGGCGCCTCCCGCGCTTCGGCCTCCATGATCTCCTCCGCCGCACGCACATAGGCCGGGGCGGCACAGCGCGCGCCCGTTTCAAGGTTCAGCCCGGCAGCGGCCGCCCACTGGCGCAGCAGTTCGACGCAGAGCATCTCCTCGATATGTCGCGCCAGCGCCGCGTCCGAGGAGATACCGCCGTCCCGCGCCAGGGCCCGCGTCGCGTAGTCGAGCAGCGCGGGCCAGGCAGAGTTGGGTCCGCCGATCTTGACCCGGCTGGTCCAGAGCCGGTCGTCGGGGACGAAACCGAACCACCGCTCTGCCGTATCCGCCATCACCTGATGCGGGATCGTCAGGTTCAGCTGCATGTGGTCCGGATCTCCCTCAAGCCAGTATTCGGCACGGGAACAGTCGACGACAAAGCTTTCGCCGGCCCCGGTGTTGATCGAACCGCCGTCGGTCTGGTGATCCAGGGCCCCGCGCAGCGTGTTCAGGACAAGAATGTTTCCGGCGTCCGGATCGAACCGGTCAAGGTGAATGCCGGTCCCATAGGCGAACCGGGTCATCGTCACCCGTCCCGCCCTGGCGGAAATCATCGTCGCGTCGGGCCGGGACAGGCGATCGAGGGGCCGCACACGATACCGCATGTAGACCGTCCGGCAGAACTCTTCGACCTCGTCCCAGTCGGCCGAACGGGTCTTCTGCCGGTGCCGGATCGGCGCCCCCGACGCATCAAGAACAAGCGCATGTTCCAGCAAAACCCCGCTCCTCCTCCTCGTGGTCTGCAAGACACTGTACCACAGTTTCCACGAGCGGCGAGCAGGCGGTGGCTTCGGAAAGCAGCCGCTCGGGCAGCGATGCCCGCGCGAGCCGGGGCAAGGGAAACCGGGCACAGTCACCGGGGGGTTTGCGCTTTCCGTCGCGGCGGCGCATCGTCGGACGGTGTGCCGGGGCAATGACCGGGAGGACGGAGCCCCGGCGCGCGAAGGACGGGAGGAGCCGCCATGAAGACCTGGGAGATCTACGCGATCCGCCATGCCACGAACGACACCCGCACGCGGGGTGTGAACTTCATCGCGGACAGGGACCC
>NZ_BMFJ01000003.1 GCF_014638275.1 Primorskyibacter flagellatus | reverse complement strand
CTATTGGCAAAGAAATGATATCAACCAACCCGATCAGCAGGTGCAACGAGTAGCTTAATTTACGCCAGATCCTGTCCAAGAGATGGGGAGTAGCTCAGTCCTCCTGACATCGGGATAAAACTATCCCAGTTGGTGGACCACTTCAGTGGGGGCACTCCACAACCGGTGGTCGGCTTCGGCACCGACGAACAGAAGGCTCGGATGCTGCCGCCTCTGATCCGCGGAGAGCACCGCTCCTGCTTCGGCGTAACCGAACCGGACGCCGGCCTTGATACCACGCATATCTCGACCTTTGCGCGCCGACGCGAAGACGGTGGGTATGTGGTCAACGGGCGCAAGGTCTGGACCTCGACCGCACAGCGCGCAGATCACATCCTGCTGGTGACCCGGACCACGCCCATCGAGGACTGCGAGCGACCGACCGACGGCATGTCAGTGTTCTACACCGATTTCGACCGCAGCAAGATCGACGTGCATGAAATTGCCAATATGGGCCGCAAGGCGGTCGACTCCAACGCCATCTTCATTGATGGGCTGGAGGTGCCCGAAGAGGACCGCATCGGCGCGGAAGGTGAGGGTTTCAAGGTCCTGCTCCACGGGCTGAATGCCGAGCGGATCATTGTCGCCGCGGCTGCGGTCGGGTTTGGGATGTACGTACTGGAAAAGGCGGCCGCCTATGCGCGCGAACGCGTCGTCTTCGGCCGTCCAATCGGCCAGAACCAGGCGATCCAGCATCCGCTGGCCTCGGTGTGGATGCGCCTTCAGGCGGCGGAACTGATGACCTACAAAGCCGCCACGCTTTACGATCAGGGCAAGCCCTGCGGGCTGGAGGCCAATACCGCGCGCAACCTCGCCGGCTCGGCGGCCTACGAAGCGGCATTCCGCGCGGTGCGCACCCACGGCGGCTTTGGCTTCGCGCAGGAATACCACGTCGAGCGTTACTTTCGCGAAAGCGTACTGAACTTCATCGCGCCGGTCAGCGAGGAGTTGATCCTCTCCTACGTGGCCGAGAAGGCATTGGGGATGCCCAAGTCCTACTGACTCTTCGCCCGTATCGCGATCACTCCGGGTCGTGCCCACCCTCGACGCTGACGAGCGCCGACGGTGGGGCGGCCAAGGCCCTTTTCAGAACGCGTTAAGCCCGGTCAGGTTGCGCCCGATGACCAGTTTTTGGATTTCGGTGGTGCCATCGGGAATCGGCATGACCTTTGCATTGCGGAAGTGCCGTTCAACGTCGAACTCTTTGGTGATGCCGTTGCCGCCGTGGATCTGCACCGCTTTGCCGGCGATTTCGACGGCCATTTCGGTTGCATACCATTTCGCCATCGAGGTCTGGGTGTCACAGCGCACGCCCAGGTCCAGAAGTTGCAGCCCGCGCTGGCACAACAGGCGCGCGGCATCCAGGTGCGTGGCCATGTCGGCCAGGTAGCCTTGAATCAACTGGTGCCCGCCAATCGGCTTGCCATGCTGCTCGCGTTCCTGGGCATATTTGACCGCACATTCCAATGCCGCCTGACCAATGCCGATGCTGGTCAGGCCAACAAACACACGCGCGCTCTCAAACAGTTTCAACGTCTGGAACAGGCCGCCGCCTGCATTACCCAGAACATGCTCGGCGGTGGTTTCCGCCCGGTCGAAAAACAATTCACAGGTCGATGCACCGACAAGTCCCATCTTGCGCAATTCGCGGCTCTCATAGTTGCCGGCCTCGCGGTCGACGATGACCATGGAAATACCGTCGTCCAGATTGCAGACAACGATGGCGAAATCCGACTGGGCCCCATTGGAAATCCAGAGCTTCTGGCCAGTGACGAAAATCTTATCGCCCTCTCGGTCCGCACGTGTCTTGACCTCGCGTACGTTCGAACCGACCTCTGGTTCGGAAATACAGGTGGCACAGATCCGTTCGCTGCGCAGGAGCGGCTTCAGATAGGCCTCTTTCTGCGCCACATTTCCCAAGAGGTTGACCGCGAACACGGCATGACCCTGAATCAGCACCGCGATTGCCAGATCGGCCCATATCCGGGCCAGTTCCTCGTATAGGATGCCATAGGTCATGCGGTCGATTCCGGCACCGCCTTCCTCTTCGGGGATCAGGCCGCTGATCAGCCCGAATTCCTCGACCTTGGCGAACAGGGACTTCAGGGTTTTCGCATCGGGGGGGTGGCCGAGGTTCTCGTATTTCTCGGCCAGCGGCGCGAACTCTGCCTCGGCCATCTTGCGGAAGTTTTCCAGCAACATGCGTTGCTCATCTGTATAGATTGCCTGAGCGGCGGCGATCACGTTTTCCATGGTTCGTCTCCTTGTTTCAACGGCCCAGAATGGTGACGCAGGCGGCCGCTTCTTCTACCCCGTGCAACCCCCCGCCGTTTTCGGCGATGGCATTCTTTGCCCCTTCGACCTGACGCGCGCCAGCTTCGCCGCGCAGTTGCGTGACCAGTTCGAAAACCTGCCCTATCCCTGTGGCACCGACCGGGTGGCCCTTGGATTCCAACCCGCCCGAGGGGTTCACCGGAATGCGTCCGCCGATCTTTGTCTCGCCGCGCAGACTGGCGGGACCGCCCTCGCCGAATTCGACAAATCCGAGGTTCTCGATCTGGATCACTTCGCCCACGGCCGTGGCGTCATGCACTTCGGCCACCGATATATCCTCGGGGCCGATCCCGGCCTGTTCATAGGCCTCAAGCGCGGCAAGCCGGGTCAGGTGGTTCTTGTAATCTTCCGGCGGACGATCGGTGCCCGAGCGCAGGATCGCGGCCTTGACCTTGATCGCGCGCGCGGGATCTAGGCCCAGACGTTTTATCCCCTCGCCGGTGCATAAAACGGCCGCAGCGGCCCCGTCCGAGATCGGGGCGCACATCGGCAGGGTCAGCGGATAGGTGATCGGCGGCGCGGCCAATACCTGATCGACGCTCATGGCTTCTCGGTATTGCGCCAGTGGATTATGCACGGAATGCGCATGGTTCTTGGCGGCGACGGCGGCGAACTGTTCCTGAGTTGTGCCAAAGGTCTTCATGTGAAGCCGGGCGAAGCCTGCGTAGACATCCATGAACACGCTGTAGGGCTTGGGCGATTTCGATCCTTCGGGTTCCTCGACCCCTGCACCCAGATCGGCCAGCCGTTGCGCGACCTCTTCGCTGTTGCTGACGTCCCAGCCGCTGTCGAAGGCCGAAAACATCAACGCACGGTCGTCAGAATACATCTTTTCGGCGCCCACGGCGAGACAGCAGTCGCCATTGCTGGCCTTGAGGAAATCGACTGCCAGTTTGAACCCGGTCGAGGCGCTGGCGCAGGCGTTTTCGACATTCACCACCGGAATGCCCTGAATGCCCATTTCACGCAGCGCGATTTCGCCGCGGATCATGTGCTGGCCCTCCATGTGGCCCTGCACCGCGTTCGAGAAGAATGCGCCGTCGATACGATCTGCCGTCACTCGGGCATCGGAAAGCGCGGCGGCGACGGCCTCGCCGGTCATGTCCTTGATGGTTTTGTCCCGGAACTTTCCGAACGGCGTCATCCCGACGCCAACGATGTAAATGTCCTGCATCGTTTGTCCTCCTGACCTAGTATCCGCGAAACTGCGGTTTTCGTTTTTCATTGAACGCCGACAGACCCTCGTGCATGTCCCAGGATCGCATGTGCGCGCGCAGGTTCAGCATCTCTTCGGAAAGCGCGGCGGTTTCGTCCACGTCCAGCGACCGATTGGCAACCGTCTTCATGCGGCGTAAGACCGCCGGGCTTTTTTCTGCCAGCCTGTCGGTAAAGGCCTGCACCGCTTGTCGCAGGTCTTCGTCCGCGATGACCTTGTTCACCAGTCCCCAGTCCATCATGTCCCGTGCCGAAACGTTCTCGCCCGAGAACAGCAGGTATTTCGCGCGGTTCAGGCCAATCCTACGCGGCAGGATCGCCGCACCGCCGGCCCCGGGAAAGACGCCAAAGTTGGAATGTGCGTCGCCCAGTTGCGCGCTTTCGGCGGCAAAGACCAGATCGCAGGCCATCACCATTTCCAAACCGCCCGCCATCGCCAGCCCGTTCACTGCGGCGATCACCGGTTTCGGGCCATGTCGCATCAGCCCAAACGTGTGATCGACAAGATCCAGAAGATCCGGCTCGCCTGGTGCATGTTTGGCGCCAGCAACTTCTTTCAGATCGGCACCGGCGCAGAATGCCCGGCCAGAGCCGGTCAGGACAATTGTACGCACCCCATCGTCGGCCAGCGCCGATTCCAGTGCTGCCGCCATCTCGCGCAGCATCTGCGTTGACATTGCGTTGAGCTGTTCGGTGCGCTGGAAGGTAATCCATTCAGTTTTTGCGACCCGCTCAACGAATAGCGTCTGCTTTGCTTCACTCATGCTAAGCTCCTGATAATTATACATATTATTGGTTTTTCGCCTTGTCTTTTGCGGCGATTTGCGCTGCACTCGGGCGGACCCGCACGTGGAAAACAAAA
Source organism: Primorskyibacter flagellatus (assembly GCF_014638275.1). Taxonomy (GTDB): domain Bacteria; phylum Pseudomonadota; class Alphaproteobacteria; order Rhodobacterales; family Rhodobacteraceae; genus Pseudooceanicola; species Pseudooceanicola flagellatus_A. Next base: position 231,344 of record NZ_BMFJ01000003.1, on the reverse strand, counting down.
GAGCTGGAGATTGATATGAGCACTGCACCCCTGGCCGGCCTGAAAATTCTCAGCCTTGCCGAACAGTTTCCCGGTCCCTATGCCACAATGCTGTTGTCCGACATGGGAGCCGAGGTGATCATGATCGAACGACCGGGTGTCGGCGATCCGGCCCGGCAATTTCCGCCCTTGTTCCGGGCACTGAACCGAGGCAAGCGCAGCGTTGCGTTGGATCTGAAATCGGCCGAGGGGCTGGCACGGTTTCGCGAACTGGCCAAGGAATCGGATGTCATCGTCGAAGGGTTCCGCCCTGGCAAGCTTGCGGCCTTGGGTGCCGGTTTCGAGGACATGCGTAGTGTCAACTCGCGGCTGGTTTATGTATCGATTTCGGGTTACGGGCAGGACGGCCCCTATCGTGACAGGGCTGGCCATGACCTGAGCTATGAAGGGGTTGGCGGTTTGCTGGCCGATCAGGCCGATGCAAAGCAGCCCGGCCCTGTGCCGCCGATCCCCCTTGCGGATGTTGGCGCGGCGTTGTTCGCGGCGATCGCAATCCTGTCGGCGGTGGTGTCGAGCCAGCGCACAGGGCAGGGGCGTTACGTGGACGTGTCCATGTCGGATGCGGTGGTTTCGATGTTGACCGCATTCCTCGTTCCCGCCGCCAATGGAACACCGCTGGGCGATTTTATCGCCGAGCCGGGCTATGGCGTGTTCACCTGCAAAGACGGCAAGCTCTTGACCTTGTCCATCGCGCATGAGGACTGGTTCTGGAAACCGTTCTGCGATGTGATCAACAGGGCGGATCTTGCGCCGTTGACAGGCCGCGACCGTGTCGCCCGCAAGGCCGCGCTGCGCGAAGAAATCGCGGCGATTTTGGTCAACAAGACGCGCGCCGAATGGGGCGACCTTCTGGATAAGGCGGGGGTGCCATGGGGTCCGGTCAATTCCCTGGTCGAAACGTTGGACGACCCCCATGTGCGTGCGCGCCAGCTGCTGCGCAAGATTACGCATGACGGCGGCAAGGCCGAGACTTTTATTGTCCAGCCGTTGAAATTCGATGGTTTCGAAACCGCGATACCGGATCTGCCCCCCGAGCTCGGGGCAGATAATGACAGCGTTTTTTCGGACAGCTCCAACTAGAGGCGGCAGCCGTCCGATGGCGGCTCTAGCAGGCAAAAGAATACCCGCCATTCACCGGATAAGTTTGACCGGTGATCCAGCTGGCAGCATCCGAGCAGAGGAACAGGATCATTCCGGCGGGGTCTTCCGGCTCGCCCAGACGGCGGATCACGTATTGCGACAATGCCCGCTTCTCGGTCTCTGCATCCGGGATCAGGTCGGCGACAGCCGGAGTTCTTGTGCCCCCCAAGGCGACGCAATTCGCGGTGATCCCGAACCGGCCGCCGGCCTTTGCAATTGCCCGCATGAAGCCGGCCGCACCGGCCTTGGCCCCGGAATAAACCGCCAGATGCGGTTCACCGACACGGCCGGCGTCGGAAATGACGGTCACAATGCGCCCATAGCCACTGTTAACCATCAACGGCATGGCGTGACGGGTGCAGTTCAGCACCCCATCGAAATTGGTGGCCATCCAGCGGCGCCATTCGTCGGGATCGGATTCCCAAAAAGGGACCAGATCGTCGAGCCGCGATGTCGGCCCGGCGTTGCCCGCATTGTTGACCAGAATATCCACGCCGCCAAATGTGGTCTGCGTTTCGGCAAACGCCGCGCCAACCGCGTCGAAATCCGAGACGTCGAAGGCGAGCGGCAGAGCCTTTGCACCCGCTGCCTCCACTTCCGCGGCAACGCTTTCGGCCCGTTCGGCGTGAAAATCGTTGACAACGATGGCACCGGCTCCGTGTTCCGCCAGATAAAGCGCGGCTTGCCGACCAACGCCTTGCCCCGCTCCGGTTACAAATGCGGTACGACCTTTGATGGAAAGCAGGTTACTCATCTTCGTTCCTTTCTATCCCAGCCATCTCTTCCGGCGGCGATAGTGTTTGATATCTCGATAGCTTTTGCGCTCGCCCGATGCGGTGACGCCGAGATAGAATTCCTTGATGTCCTCGTTGTCAGCGAGCTTGTCGGCAGGGCCGTCCATCACGATCCGGCCGTTCTCCATCACATAGGCATAGTCGGCGATCGATAGCGCCGCGGCGCTGTTTTGTTCGACCAGGAAGAAGGTCGTGCCTTCTGACTTGAGCTGCTTGAGCACTTCATAAACATCCCGGATCATCATCGGGGCCAATCCCAACGACGGTTCGTCGATCGCGATGATCTTGGGGCTGGCCATCATGGCCCGGCCGATCAGCAGCAGTTGTTGTTCGCCACCAGACATGAAGCCAGAGGTGCGGTTGCGCAGGTCCGCAAGCCGGGGCATCAAGGTGTAAACATGGTCCAGGCGCTTTTTCAGCTCGGCGGAGTTGGGCACCATGTGCCCGCCGACGATCAGGTTTTGCTCTGACGTCAGATGCCGCAAAACGCGCCGCCCTTCCATCACATGGATGAGACCGTTCTTCACGACTTCCGAGGCTTCCATGTTCTGAATGGGAGTTCCGTCCAGAACGATGGACCCCGCCGAAACGGTTCCATCCTCGGATTTGAGCGTTCCCGAGATGGCTTTAAGCGTCGTGCTTTTTCCTGCGCCATTGCCACCGAGCAGAGCAACACATTGTCCCGCACGGACTGTCATGGACACGCCTTTGAGCGCCAGGATGACGTCGGAATATGTCACCTCTACGTTGTTGAGTTCCAGCATGGTCATATTGCCCGGGGCTAAGGATCAGAACGGGCGCCGCGACTGCGGCGCCCGGATTAATTCACCATTTCTCAACTTGCGGAACGTCGACACCCGTTGCCCCGATGGTGATTTTCCCATCTTTGACGGTGCCCACATTCACTTTGAGGCCTTCCAATGGGAACGGTGCTTCTGGCGTAAAGGACAAGGTCGGCAGGAACCCATGGGTTTCTTCGGTGGTGATCGGTTTGGCAAAAAGCGCCTCACGTACCATCTCTCCGGTCAGGCCCTCGGCGCCGTTCGCCTCGATCGCGTGATCGATCACGGTCACGGTATAGAGACCCTGAGATACGCCCATTGCGGTCACGACGTTCCAAGGTGCTTCGAGTCCGTAATCGGCAACCAATGTCTTGTAGAATTGTCGCGCGGGAGTGTCCTCATCGGCCGCAATCGCCATGCCGTAGGCTTCAAAGTCCCCCTCCATTTGCTCAAGCCCGCCAAGCGCGCCACCCGAGGCTGGAAGCCCGTTATGCGAACTCACCATGATCGGGATGTTCGCCCCGTTGGCCTGCAGCCCACGTTTCGCGGCAACCACGATAGAGGTGTTCGTTTGGATTACCAGCGCCTCGGCCCCGGCTCGTACAACGCGGCGCATTTGCCCCGTCAGATCGGTGGGTTGAACTTCGGTATAGATGACCTCGACGAGGTCGATCTCCTCGGGGTGCTCTTCGGCATAGAGTTCAAGGCCCTTTGCCATGTCGACATAGGCAGGCGATGCTTCGGAGGCGAGGATCGCAACCTTGAGCGGTTCGTCTCCTCCGCGCTGTTCACGCATCCAGTTCAGAAAGCCGACACTTTCGTGCGAATAGGTCGGGCGTGGGTTGAAAATCCAGGCATCCGGTTGCCAGGCAAAACCGTAGGCCGCTGTGGCCATGAACATCGGGATTTTGTCTTCCGGCAGGCGTTCGGAAAGGGCCGCGACGTCAGGCCCGCCGAGGCCGACAACCGCAATCGGGTCCAGTTCCGATTTGATCCCGGGCCAGAGACTTGCCACCTGTGCCGCGTCATAGCGGGTTTCGTAGTTTTTGTAGTTCAGCGTGACGCCAAGTTCCTTGCCGCGGGTTTCATTCCACCAGGTGAACACAGCTTCGCGTCCGCCTGCCAGGATGGGCATGATGTCAGCATAAGGGCCGGAAAAGTCCGACAGCAGGGCCAGATTATAGGTCTCTTCGGCCTGCGCCTTCAAAGGCATGGTCGCCGCGGCCGCCAAGGCAGCCGCTGCCAGTAAGCCGCGAAGACCTCGATTCGATTGGTAAGTCATATTCTTCCTCCCAGGTTTAGAGCCGCTCTATTTCTCAGTAAGGAAACGGCCAGATACGGTATGACGACTTCAGGATGTTCCAGCGATGCATCAGCCCCTTGGGTTCGAGGATCATAAACAATGCGATCACGCCGCCAAGAACGACATTCATGCCAGCGAACACGATGTCACCGCCAAGGAATGATACCGAGTCGGCGATATTGGGGCCGACCGTCGCGATAATTTCCTGGATGATGCGGATAATGAAGACGCCTATCAGGGCCCCCACGATTGAACCCATCCCGCCGACGATGATCATCGCGACGAAGAAGATCGAGTGAAACAGGGTGAACTGGTCTACCCCCACGAAGCGGATCAGATAGGCCCAAAGCGCCCCGCCGACGCCCGCATAGAAAGCGCCGATCAGGAAGGCATTTGCCTTTGTGGCCGCGACATTGATCCCCATTATACCCGCGGCCACGTCATCATCCCTGACCGCCACGAAGGCACGGCCGAAGCGTGACCGAACGATCCCGAACGCGCCCGCCACCATGATCGCGGTCACGGCGAAATTCAGATAGAACTGCGAAGATTCGCTGACAAATCGCTGCCCGAAAAGCTCGGCCGGGGGCACGGTGATACCGTTCGATCCACCCAGCCAGGTTGACGGCAGGTTCAATACGGCAAAGTGGAACAGGAACTGAGCTGCAATCGTGGTCAGTGCCAGATAGAACCCCTTGATCCGCGCCGCGGTCAAGCCAAAGAGAAAGGCGAACAGCGCAGCCGAGAGCCCGGCCAGAGGAATGGTCAGCAGAAACGTAAGGCCGGTCTTCGAGGCCAGTATCGAGGCCGTATAGGCGCCGACCCCCATGAACGCCGCCTGACCCAGGTTGATCTGGCCCGCATAGCCGGTGCAGATCTGAAGCCCGACGGCGATGACGGCGCTGATCATCATCATATTCAGGATAGCGATGATACGGCTGCTCACCAGGTAAGGCGCCAACAGCAGTAGAGCCATGAATACGACGAGGGCCAGAAACTGCCAGCGCGTTCGGATCAAACGTCTGTCACTGCGATAGCTTGTCGGGAATACGCCAGAAGGATCCATGGATTACACCCGTTCGATTGTGCGCCAGCCGAACAGGCCGGTCGGCCGGATCAGCAGAATGGCAAGCATTATGATATATGGAACGACACTGCCGAGCGAGCCACCGATCAACGGATCAAGGTAGTTGGTGGTCAAGCTCTGCGCGATGCCGATGATTATTCCTGCCAAGATAAGCCCGCCGATGGATTCCAGCCCGGCAAAGAGCGCCACCGGCAGGGCCGCGAACCCGATATCCGAGGCCAGGAAGGTCAGCGATTTGCCGCTGAGAAAGATCATCGCACCAATTGTGGACAGGATTGCCCCGAGAACCCAGGCAACGGCAATCGAGCCTTTCACCGAAATGCCCATCGAGGAAGCTACGACGTGGTCCTCCGCCACAGCGGTCATACGGAGGCCGGACCGGGTCCGGTTGAAGAACCACGACAGGCCGACGGCCGCGACAATGGTGATGATCCCACCTATCAGGAGGTTCATCGGGATCAACATATCGCCGAGGAACAAGGGTTTCAGCGGAAAAATGATCGGGAAGGGTCTTACCGCGGGACCGAACACAAGCAGCACCAAACCGCGCAGCAGGATCAAAAGGCCGACGGTGACCATGACCATCGAGAAAACCGATTCACCGATCAGCTTTGTCAGGAAAATCCGTTCGATTGCGTACCCGACCAGCCCGGCCAGAACCAGCGAAAGGGGTATCGACAACCAAAGGCTAAGCCCCGCTTGCATCGTTGTGAACCAGACGATGAACCCGCCGATGATCACAAGCTCGCCCTGCGCGAAGTTGAACACCTTGCTGGCGCGGTAAATCACAACAAAGCCCATGGCCACCAGCGAATACAGAAGGCCGATCAAAGCCCCGGTAATGATGTCATTGATGAAATAGACCATTGTCGCCGACCTCCTTTAAGATTTGGACTGCCGCTTGGCAGCCTTCGATGCGTTTTCAACATCCGACACGCGAACCGTGGTCTTGAGAACGCCTTGACGGCCGTCCTGATAGGTCACAGCGATTTCGAGATCTGTCTCGTCATCGCCAGCATAGATCGCCTCGACGAGCTTGGCATACCGTTCCTCCAGAAAGGCCCGGCGAAGCTTTCGGCTGCGGGTCAACTCGCCTTCATCCGGGTCGAGTTCCTTGGGAAAATTCGCAAAACGTGCCACGCGCGAGCCTTCGGCCAGGAGCGCATTGATGCGCGCCACTTCGCCTTTGATAAGGTCCAGAACTTCGGGTTTCTGCGAGAGATCGGTGTAGGTCGAAAAGCTGATCTTGTTCTCTTCCGCCCAACGCCCGAGAACTTCCATATCGATATTGATAAGCGCGCTGACGAAGCTCCGGGTTTCGTCGCCCAAGGTCATGAGATCCTTGATGAAGGGGCTATACCGCAACCGCGTTTCGATGAATTGCGGCGGATAGCTGTGCCCATTTGCCAGGCGGCGCATATCCTTGACACGGTCAAAGAACAAAAGCTCGCCGTCGTCGGTCATCGACACCGCGTCACCGGTCTTGTACCAACCGTCTTCGGTCAATTCCTCTGCGGTCTTTTCGGGCTTGCCGTGATAGCCACCGAAGCCCGATCCGCCACGCACCTGAAGCTCCCCTTCGTCCGAGACCCTGTATTCCAGCGGTTCGCCGTAGTTCGTGTTGCTTTGCATCCAGCTGCCGCTGGTTTCCAGCTGATAGCTTTCGCCGACATGCGCGGTCAGAAGGCCGATTTCGGTCGCGCCATACACGTTGCGCAGCTTAACCCCCATCGCGTGGAACATACGAAAGACGTCAGGTGCCATCAGGGCGCCGCCGCTCATTGCGTTTTTGGCCTTACCAAGGCCAAGATTGTCGCGCAGGTGATGCAGCACCAGAGCTTCGGCAAAGGGAAGCTGCAGGCGTGCGGCAAGGCTGGGGCTACGCCCCTCCAGCCGTTCCACATAAACGTCGTGGCCGACCTTCATACCCCAGTTGTACATCGCATTGCGGATTTTACCCGCCCCCAGCATCCGGGCCTGAACGATGGAGGCGAGATTTTCCCACTGGCGCGGGCTGAACACCAGTGCGTCGACCGCCAGTTCGCGAATGTTGGTCAGTACATCTTCAGGGCCTTCGGGGAAGTTGACGACCATGGGCGCGATCAAACCGATCGACAGGCCGAAAATCTGTTCCGTGACCCAGGCCGGCGAAATGTAGGTCAGGTATTCGGTGCCCGGCGCGATTTCGATTGCCCCCATCACCCGCGAGCAATTGTCGAACAGGTAGCGATGGCTGATGACAACGCCCTTGGGTTTTCCCGTGGTCCCCGAGGTATAGGACAGCAAGGCGGTATCGTCTGCCCGTCCACGTTTTACGTGTTCTTCAAATCTGGCGGGTTCCTTGGCGTGGATCTGACGCCCTGCCGCGCTCACACTTTCAAACGAATGCAACAGGGGATGATCATAGCCCCACAGACCGGAATCGTCCCAGTAAACGACCGCCAGGGCGCCCGAGTACTTGCCCGCAATCTCGATGCATTTATCGACCTGCTCCTGATCCTGCGCCAGAAAAATCCGCGTTTGCGAGTCTTCGGCCAGATACAGAATCTCTTCAGCGTTTTGATCCGGATAGACAGACAGGACTTTGCCGCCTAACGACTGGACGGCGTATTCAGCCCAGAAATGTTCGGGTTCGTTTTCGCCAATCATCATGACAGATTCGCCAGCCGACAAGCCCAGGTTCTCCAACCCGAGAGCCAGGGCGCGAACCCTGTCAAGAACATCGGCCCAGGTGAATTCACGCCAGATGCCCAGGCGCTTGTGCCGTTCGGCGAGGTTGGTCGGTGTGGATGTCGCTCGCGCGAGCAAAACCTGCGGCAGGGTTTCGATATGTGTCACTGCTGGGTCCGAAAAGACCATTGCTGTCCGTTGTTTGACCATGCCGCTACCCCAGATATGCCTTTATGACAGCCGGGTCCTTCTGGATTTCTTCCGGGGTGCCTTCGGCGATGACCCGCCCGAAATCCAGCACCACGATCCGGTCGGCAAGGTCCATCACGACGCCCATGTCGTGCTCCACCAGAACTACCGGAATCTTGCGCGCCTCGCGCACATCGAGAATGAAGCGCGCCAGGTCTTCTTTTTCCTCCGAGTTCATGCCGGCCATCGGTTCATCCATCAGCAGGATCGACGGTTCCTGCGCCAATGCACGGCCCAGATCGACACGCTTGCGCAACCCATACCCCAACGTGCCCACGGGCCGGTTGCGGATTGCCTCGATCTCGAGAAAATCGATGATCTCCTCTGCGGCTTCACGATGTTCCGATTCCTCGCGCATCACGGGACCGAACTGGAAAAAAGCCTGGACTACATTCGATTTCATCAGCATGTGGCGGCCGATCATAATGTTTTCCACCACCGTCTGCCCGGCAAAAAGATGGGTGCCCTGAAACGTCCGCGCCAGACCGCGCCGGGCGATCTGGTCAACACGCAGGCCGGTCACGTCCTGCCCGGACAATTCGACACGGCCCTTCTGCGGACGGTAGAAGCCCGCAGTCACGTTCAGAAGTGATGTTTTTCCGGCTCCGTTCGGTCCGATAATTGCAAGCAATTCATCGTCGGCCACAGAAATGCTCACATCGTCGAGCGCGGTCACACCGCCAAATTTCAAAGTTGCACCACGCACCGCAAGCGGTGAGGATACGTGCCCGTTATTCGTGGTCATGTTGCGGCCCGTGCTTTTGCCCCACACCTCATGGAGGCGCGCATAGCCTGACCGCACGGTTTTTCGTTGGTTACGAGTTTTCCTCGCATTGTTCCTCCTCCCACCTCTAAATTCAGAGGTTTGCCTGGTTTATTTACCAAGTCTCTCCGCGAAGCCTAACAGATGTTAGAAAAATTGGTCAACAACTGAATTCGCTACCGAAGAAGACCGATCAGACGGCCGCGTACTCTGCGGAAAAGCTTCGAAGACCTTTTTGATCCTGACACCAGACTGTCCCGGAGGTGCCGGTCCCTTCATTGTGCAGTTGCAATTCGCAGGGCAGGGTGAGTGGCGCGAGGCCACGGAACGAAAACCGGTGGGGCGATGTTTTCAACGCACCCGCCGCCAGATTCAGAAGCAGCGTGGCCTGCAATGGGCCATGCACAACAAGTCCGGAATAGGCTTCGGTTTCGGTGGCGTAGACGTAATCATAGTGAATGCGATGGGCATTGAACGTCAGCGCCGAATAGCGAAACAGAAGAACAGGATCCGGTGTCAGCGTCGATCTAAGCGTGTTGGGGTCACCCGCGTCAGCTGCGCTCTCGCCCGTGCGGGGGGTGGAAATCTCACGATAAACGATCGTTTGCTGCTCCCGGATAAAAAGCCGGTTGCCACTCAGATACTCATGTTCGACGGTCACAAAGACCAATGGTCCACTACGGCCCTGCTTGGCCACAATATTCCTGATCGAAGAGCGTCGGGTGATGATTTCGCCGATTTTCAGCGGCGCGATATGCGTAACATCGCCGCCAGCCCACATGCGGGCGGGCAGCGGAACAGGGGGCAGAAATCCACCCCTCGCGGCATGGCCGTCTTCTGACAGGGCGGTCGCTGGCACGGTATCAAGGGCAAGGCACCAATGAATTCCCAGCGGGACATCGCCCGCTCCGTCCCAAAGATGCGGACCGAGCGTGGCGCGGAATTTGTCGATCAGCCCGTGCGTCAGAACATCTTCCTTGGTCTCGGTGCGTCCCAGCCAGGGCGCCAGCGCGTCAAGGTCGATCTCACCCATAATCCTAGCCTTCAGAACGATCTTGGCATGCCGAGGATATGTTCTCCGACATATGACAGGATCAGGTTGGTCGAGATCGGGGCGACCTGATAGAGGCGCGCCTCGCGAAACTTGCGCTCAACATCGTACTCCCGTGCGAAACCGAAGCCGCCGTGGGTCTGGATGCAGGCATTGGCCGCTTCCCAGCTGGCTTCCGAAGCCAGCAGCTTGGCCATGTTCGCCTGTGCACCACAATCCAGTCCGGCATCGAACCGCCTGCAGGCTTCAAAGCGCATCAGATTGGCGGCCTCGATGTTCACATAGGACCTGGCGATAGGGAATTGCACACCTTGGTTCTGGCCGATGGGACGGTCAAAGACCACGCGGTCGCCGGCATAGGCGCGGGCCTTGTCAACGAACCAGTATCCATCACCGATGCATTCCGCCGCAATCAGGGTCCGTTCGGCGTTCAGCCCGTCAAGAATATGGTAAAACCCGCGCCCCTCGGTGCCGATCAGGTTCTCGGCGGGGATTTCCAGGTTGTCGAAAAACACTTCATTGGTTTCGTGGCCGGGCATGTTGGCGATGGGGCGGACCTCCATCCCGTTGCCGATTGCCTCTTTCAGATCGACCATAAAGATCGACAGGCCCTGCGACTTTTTCTTGACCTCGCTCAGCGGCGTAGTGCGGGCCAGCAAGATCATCAGGTCAGAATGCTGGATACGGCTGATCCAGACCTTCTGGCCATTGATCTCATACCGGTCACCCTTCTTGACTGCGATGGTCTTCAGTTTGGTGGTGTCGGTCCCGGTTGTCGGTTCGGTCACGGCCATGGATTGCAGGCGCAACGCGCCGCTGGCAATACCGGGCAGGTATGTCTGCTTTTGCTCATCCGAACCATGCCGCAGCAGCGTGCCCATGTTATACATCTGCCCGTGGCAATGGCCCGCGTTTCCGCCGCAGCGGTTCACCTCCTCCATGATGATCGAGGCTTCGGTCAACCCCAGACCCGAGCCACCGTATTCCTCTGGGATCATCGCGGCAAGCCAGCCCTCGCGGGTCAGCGCATCGACGAATTCCTCGGGGTAGGTTTCGTCTTCGCCGAACTTGCGATGATACTCTGGCGGAAACTGCGCGCAAAGTGCGCGCAAGGCGTCGCGCAGATCGGTGTGAGTGTCTGGGGCTGACGTCTGCATCGGTTACTTCGCTCCCGGACCCGACGTTTCAAGAATTTCCTGCTCGGCACGCTGCCAAAGCTCATAGGAAATCGGGTTTTCGCTCTCTTCGAGGATATGACCGACCAGACCGATGGCGCGTGCCATGACGCCAAAGCCCCGCACGATCTTCCAGGGGAAGCCAAATTCACAGCAGATCGCTCCGATCGCCCCGGTGGCGTTGATTGGCAGCATCTTACCCGATTTTTCTTCGGCAACGGCCTGAATTTTCTGGATCAACTCGATGTATTCACCGGACTTGCCGTTCTCGGCAGCGATCTGGAACAGGCGAGGTGCGCGCGGATCGACCGGCTTGTGCACCGGATGGCCCAGCCCCGGCACGATCATCTTGCGGGCGCGGAATTTTTCCACCGTCTCGACGGCCAGCGCATCCAGATCGACACCGGTGCCCAACTTGTCCTGTGGCAGTGCCTCGTAAAGCATCTTCGAGGCACCCTCCATAGAACCGACAAAGACGGTGCCCAGCCCGCACAAGCCAGCCGCCACAGCCGCCTGAAGCGATTCCGGCGCCCCCATATAGGTCATCCGCGCCGCCAGGGCCGAGGGCGTGATACCATGTTCGACCAAGGTAATGACGATGGCGTTAAAGACGCGGCTTTCCTCGGGCGTGGCCTTGCGACCCGTCAACTGCAGAAACGCCAGATCGCCGAGGTTCATGTGGCCCAGGATCTCGTTGGGCAGATCGAGCCCACGCACGCTGATCTTGTCAGAGGTGCTCCAGGCAATGTCGGAGCTGATTTTTTCTTTGCGTTTTCCCATCAAACCGGATCCCACGAAAAGACATCCGCCGAAACTTCGAGCGGCGTGAACTGTGATTTGAGCGCGGGAATGGCGCGCTCGGCGATTTCATCGGCGGTCCAGCCATCATCGGAATGAACCGACCGCACCGGGCGGGGCTGGTTGAACAGGAAGATCTCGTTCTTGCGAACCGCAAAGATTTGTCCTGACACGTCAGCCGCGCGGTCGCTCATCAGGAAACAGGCCATCGGTGCAACCTTGGCCGGTGTCATCTCCTTGATCTTTTCGACCCGTGCCACCTGTTCCGGGGTGTCTGTCTTGATCGACGAGATCATCCGGCTCCAGGCGAAGGGCGCGATGCAGTTTGACCGCACGTTCCAGCGTTTCAGGTCGAGCGCGACCGATTTCGAGAAGGCCGCAATGCCCAGCTTTGCCGCCGCGTAATTCGCCTGCGCCAGATTGCCGATCAGCCCCGAGGTCGAGGTCATGTGCACCAGAGCACCGCCCTCTTGTCCGCGGAAATAATCGGCCGCTGCACGGCTGGTGTTGAAGGCGCCATAGAGATGGACCTTCACAACCGCGTCGAAATCCTCGTAGGTCATTTTGTGGAAGAACCCGTCGCGCAGGATGCCGGCGTTGTTCACCACCGCGTCGATGCGGCCGAATTCCTTGACACCCGCCTCGATCATCGCGCGCGCGGCGTCCGGATCGCTGACGTTGCCGCCATCGGCGATCGCATCGCCGCCCGCCGCCTTGATCTCTTCGACGACTTTCTGCGCCGCAGTTTCTGTCTGACCGGTGCCTTTCAGGGATGCGCCCAGATCATTGACCACCACGGCGGCGCCTTCTGCGGCTGCCATCAAGGCGATATCACGCCCGATCCCACCGCCGGCCCCGGTGACCAGAACCACCTTTCCGTCAAGTGCTTTTGTCATCTTCTTGCTCCCTCAGCGTGACTTGCGGTATTTGTCCAACCCGCCGGTATGCATGACCCGGCCCATCAGCGGCACGCCGATGATTTCTTCGGCCTTGAGCGCCGCCGCGATCAGCTTGTCCAGATCAATGCCGGTTTCGATGCCCAGTTCGTGACATAGGAACACTGCATCCTCGGTGCAGACGTTGCCGGCGGCGCGGGCGTGGCCGTGGCCCGCGAAAGGACAGCCGCCAAGACCGGCGACCGAGCTTTCGAACATGTCCACGCCCATCGACAGGGCGGCATAAACGTTGGCGATCCCCAGCCCACGTGTGTCATGGATGTGCATACCGATGCGCGCCTCGGGCGCCAATTCGCGCAGGGCGCCGATCATGCGTTTGACCGCCTCGGGGTTTCCCCAGCCCATTGTGTCGGCGATCACAAGGATCGGCACGGGGATGTCCTCTTCCTCGCACAGCTGAAGAATGAAGCGGAAATCGTCCAAGATGCGTTCTTGGGGGATGGGGCCTTCGAGGTTGCAGCCGAAGGCAGTCATCACATAGGCCGCGTCGACCGTATATCCTTCTTCCTTGTAAAGACGGACCCAGTCACGTTGTTTTTCCCGCATCTCCGCCGAGGAACAATTGTTGTTCGATTGGGCGAATGCCTCGGAGGGATAGAACAGCAGACGCGGGTCGATATCGACGTCATGCGCGGTCAGGGCCTTGCGAAACCCTTTGTCGTTCAGCCACAGCGATGTGTAATTCACGCCCGGTTCGCGCTTGATACGCTGGAACAACTCGCCGGTGTCGGCCATTTGCGGCACGTATTTCGGGCTGACGAAACTGCCAACCTGAATGCGCTTCAGACCGGTTTCGCTGAGCATGTCGATCAGTTCGATCCGCTCTTCGATCGGATAAATCTTCTTTTCGATCTGAAAACCCTCACGCGGGCCTTCTTCGCGAAACTCGACGAATTTGGGAAAGTCGCTCATTTCATCACTCCTCGGATGGCAGAATCTCGGCGATGACTTGGCCACGATCGACCATGTCTCCATTCGAGACGGATATATTGCTGGCGATCCCGGCCGCGGCCGCCCGGATCGAGATTTCGAGTTTCATGGATTCCATGACCGCGACCACTTCGCCTTCGGCCACGCTCTGACCATCGGAGACCTTGATTTCGACAATCATTCCGGTCAGCGGAGAGGTCACGGCGCGATCCGCCGCGGCATCGCCGCCGGCAAAAGCAAGGGGCGCGGCGGGGCGGAAGACCAGGCGACCTTCGGGCGTGTCCAGTTCGATCACGCCCGCGTGCAGGCGCGCGTCGATCAGATGGACGGTGTCGCCTTCGCCGACACGCCAACGGCCCGGGGTCAGTTCACATGCCGACAGTGTCAGCGCCTCGCCGTTTTCCGAATGGACGGTGTACTTGGCGCCCGGTTTGACAGGGCCGATGCGCAGTTCTTCGGATACCTCGTCAGAATCGGTAAGCGTCACGCGCTGCCCCGCTTCAATCGCATCACCGCCCAGGCCAAGCCGCCAGCCGGTAAAGGCATCACGGTTGGTCCAGGGATTGGCGTTTGTGTCGCTGCGCGACTGGGTCACGAAGAGAATGGCAGCGGTCGCTTTCCACAGATCGGGGCGGGTCAGTCCGGGTGCTTGTGTCAGCTCATCCAGCCTGCCGTCGATCCAGCGGGTATGCACCTGCATCCGTTCGAATTCATGGTTTCGCGCCAGCGCCGTTAGAAAGGCGCGATTGGTCTCGACACCTTCGACCGCGACATGATCAAGCGCCGTGGCCAGACGTGCCAATGCGGTTTCCCGGTCGGGCGCGTGCACGATCAGCTTGGCGATCATCGGATCGTAATAGGGCGTGACGGCATCGCCTTCCTCGACGCCGCTGTCGATGCGCAGGCCCGATGGCAGGCTGAGCGTGGAGAGCGTGCCCGTCGACGGGGCGAATTGCATCGCCGGATCTTCGGCGTAAAGCCGCGCCTCGACCGCGTGGCCGTTGATCGTCAGATCGTCCTGCACCAGTCCAAGGCCCGCGCCTTCGGCAATCCGCAGGTGAAGCGCGACAAGGTCCAGCCCGGTGATCGCTTCGGTGACGGGATGTTCCACCTGAATGCGCGGGTTCACCTCAAGGAAGAAATACTCGTCCCCCGCGACCAGAAATTCGACCGTGCCCAGACCGCGATAGTCCAGCGTTTCACCAAGGCGCACCGCGTCGCGCGCGATGTCGTCCATAAGCGTCCGGGGCAGACCCCAGGCCGGGGCTTCCTCGATGACCTTCTGGTGGCGGCGCTGAAGCGTGCAATCGCGTTCGAACAGATGCACCACATGGCCCTTGCCGTCACCTGCGATCTGCACTTCAACATGGCGCGCCTCGGGCAGGAAACGCTCCAACAGCAGCCCTTCGGAGCCGAAGGTGGATTTTGCTTCGCGCAGCGCGCCTTCGATGTCCTCGACCAGCGTGGTTTCGTCGGTGACGAGCCGTTGCCCTCGCCCACCACCGCCGCCGACAGCCTTGAGCAGCACCGGCAGGCCCATTTGGCGCACCTCCTCGGCAATCTGCTCGGGATCGGACCGCGCACCTTCGGCGCCCGAAATCACCGGGACGCTGGCCGCCACGGCGGCCTCTTTGGCGCTGGCCTTGTCGCCGAAACGTTCAAGCGTTTCCGGCGTCGGCCCCATGAAGATCATGCCGGCGGCTTCGACCGCGCGGGCAAAATCGGGGTTTTCGGCCAGAAAGCCGTAACCGGGATGGATCGCATCCGCGCCCACCGATTGCGCAGCGGCAATCACCGCGTCGATTTTCAGATAGCTCTCGGATGCAGGCCCGGCACCGATACAGACAGATTTGCCGATCTCGCGGACATGCAGGGCATTGGCATCGGCCTGCGAATGCACGCCGACAGGGGTGATACCGCTGGCCCGCGCGGTGCGCGCGATCCGGCAGGCAATTTCGCCGCGGTTGGCGATCAGAAGCGTTTTGATTTTCACGGTTCGCTCCTCACATCCTGAACACGCCGAAGTTGGTATCGACCTTGGGTCTGCGCGATGTCACATCCAGCATCAGCGCCATGACGTCACGGGTCTCACAGGGCTCGATCACGCTGTCGATCCAAAGGTTGGAAGCAAAATTATAGGCTCCCTGAAAATCTTCGTATTCCTTGCGGATCGGTGCCTTGAAGGCTTCCTCCTCCTCGGGGGTCCAGCTTTTGCCTTCGCGTTCGTTGATCTGCGCGCGGACCTGAGCCAGCACGCTGGCGGCCTGTTCCGGCCCCATGATTGCCGACCGTCCCGTCGGCCAGGCGAACATTGCGTCCGGCTGGAACGGGCGGCCCAGCATCGCCAGGTATCCGGCCCCGTAAGAGCCACCGGTGATGATTGTGAATTTCGGCACCCGGGCCGAAGACATGGCCGTGATCATCTTGGCGCCAGCCTTGGCAATGCCCATCTGCTCGACCTCGCGGCCCACCATGAAGCCGTTCACATCGGCCAGGAACAGCAGCGGAATATCACGCTGGACGCAGAGATTGATGAAATGCGTCGCCTTCAGCGCGGCTTCGACGAAAAGCACGCCTGTATTGGCGATGATCCCGACCTCGTGGCCGTGGATGCGCCCCCAGCCGGTCATGATCGTGTCGCCATAAAGCGGCTTGAATTCGTGAAAATCGCTCTCATCGACCAACCGAGCCACGATTTCGCGGTTGTCGGTCGGCACCTTGGGATCGCGGCTGATGAGCCCATAAATCTCTTCGACCGGGTAGGCGGGCGCACGGGGCGTTTCGGGCGTCTTGCGGGGTTGGGGTTTTTCGCCAAGATGGCTGACAATTTCGCGCGTGATGGCCAGAGCGTGGGCGTCATCTTCGGCCAAATGGTCGGTCACACCGGAAACGGACGAATGCATCTTGCCGCCACCCAGTTCTTCGGCTTCGACCTTTTCGCCGGTTGCGGCAAAGGTCAATTCCGGTCCGCCCAGATACATAAAGCCCTGACCGCGCACGATCACCACTTCGTCACAGAGCGCGGGGATATAGGCACCACCCGCGGTGCAGGGCCCCATGACCACGGCGATTTGCGGCACACCATCGCCAGACATGCCGATCTGTTGGTGAAAGATGGAGCCGAACTGGCCTTCGTCGGGGAAAAGGTTGGCCTGGTCGGGCAGGAAGGCACCGCCGGAGTCCACGAGGGTGATGACGGGCAGCCGGTTTTTCCAGGCAATTTTCTGTGCCCGGACGTGTTTGCGGCAGGTGATCCCGAAATAGGTGCCGCCCTTTACGGTGGCATCATTGGCGATGATCATGCACTGACGGCCTTCGATCACGCCAATACCGGTAATGATGCCGGCGCCGGGTGGAACTCCCTTGTGCATATTCAGTCCGGCCAACTCGCCGAGTTCCAGAAATGGTGTGCCCGGGTCGATCAGCCGTTCGATCCGTTCGCGCGGCAGGATTTTGCCTTTGTCCACATGACGTTTGCGCGCCATTTCGGGGCCGCCGACGCGCTGTAAGAGCCGGAGGGCATGTAGTTCATCGACCTTTTCGCGGTAAGACACGTCGTTGGCGCGGAAGTCGTCCGACCCGCTGTCGAGAAGAGATTTCATTCTAGTCATGGCAGGTCTGGATATTTCCTGAGAACGAAGGCGACCTTAGCGGCGCCAGGTTTTTCGAAAGTGTCGGCCGCAACCAGGTGAACGTCGGCCTTGAAGACCAAGGAGTCGCGAAGCCGCTGCTCAATTTTCTTTTTGAGGGTGACGTCATCGGCCGGATCGCGATCGGGGCCCCGTTCGACAATCACTGTCAGCGCGCCCTGCGTGGTATGGCCCTCGAAATCGGCCACGATGCGCATGACGCCGTTGGTGTCCGGCACCATTTCGGTAATGATGCTGTTGATCGCCGACGGGAAGACATTGGCCCCGCGCACGATCAGCATGTCGTCGGTGCGGCCGGTGCAGCGGATCTTCGGTCCGGTGCGGCCGCAGGAGCATTCGGTATCGATCACTTCGATATAATCGCCTGACCGGAACCGCACGAGCGGGCTCGCCTGGCGGCCGAGCGCGGTATAGACCATCTCGCCTTCTGCGCCTTTTTTCCAGGGAATGATCCTGCCGCTCTCCGGGTCGAGCAGCTCGGTCAGGACATAATCCATGTTGACCATGTGCATACCCGACTGGGCGTCGCACTCGGCCCAGTATGTCACGCCCAGATCGGTGCCGCCCAGCATCTCGGTGCATTTCGCACCCCAGGCCTTTTCGATCTTTGCCCGAATTGCGGGAATTCCGCCGCCGGGTTCGCCGCCGACGATCACGCGCTCGATACCCAGTTCGCTGGCCTTGCAGCCAAGTACCTCGGGAGCCTTTTCGGCCAGGTGCAGCACAAAGTTCGGGGCGCCGACCACGCAACGCGGGCGGGTGTCGGCGCAGGCGCGCAGCAGCCGTTCCGCACCGCCATCGGCGCCCACCGGGACATCGATCGTGCCCATGTACTGCAATCCCTGCATCACGGGGATGCCGCCGACAAAGCCCTTGGCGAGCGAAAACGCGTGCAGCACCATGTCGCCCGGCCGCACGCCATTGGCAAAGAAACAGCGTGCCGTCATCTCGTGCCACATTTCGGCGTCGGATTCGGTCAGGGCCACATATGAGGGGCTGCCGGTCGTGCCCGACGATGCCTGCATTTGGATGATCTCGTACATGGGCGCGGCGCGGTGTTTGCCGAACGGCGGATCGGCGGCCAGGCTTTCGCGGATCTCGGTCTTGTAGGTATAGGGCAGTTTCTGCAGGTCTTCGATGGTGCGGATATCGTCGAATTCCACACCGGCTTTCGCGAACTTCTCCTGATAGAAAGTCGAGTTTGCCTTGAGATAGGCCATCTGATCGCGCAGTCGCTCTTCCTGAATACGGCGCACCTCGTCGAGCGGCGTGCCCTCGATCGCGTGCCAGAAGCGATCATTTACCTTGTCGGCGGCATCTTCCCGCCGGAAGCGCATTCCAAATTGCATGTCGTTCTCCGTTCCTAGCCGTGGCGATCAATAGGATCGTGGCAGGCCCATGACCTTTTCGCCGATAAAGCTCAGGCACAGTTCGCGGTTCACCGGCGCTGTGCGCAGCAGGCGGACCAGCGGGTACATTTCGTAAAGTCCCGTATCTTCGGTAAAGCCCGATCCACCATGCGCCTGAAGCGCCGCGTCGACCGCTTCGATCCCGGCTTCGGCGGCGGCATATTTCGCCATGTTCGACGACGCACCGGCAGGCAGCTTGTTGTCGAACTCCCATGCCGCGCGCCGGGTCATCAGACTGGCCATTTCGACTGCCGTATGCGCCTTGGCCATCGGATGCTGCACGCCCTGGTGCGCACCGATGGGTTGGCCGAACACATTGCGCTCGGAGGCATAGGCCACGCCCTTGTTCAGGGCGAACCGGCCGATGCCGCAGCACAAGGCGGCCAGGATAATACGCTCGGGGTTGAGGCTGTCGAACAGGATCGAGAACCCTTCGTCCACCTCGCCGACCACATCCTCGGGGCCGAGATCCACATCGTCGAAGAACAGTGTCCACTGCTCCTCGGGCAGGGGGATCGAGATCTTCACCCGCTGCTTGTGGACGCCTTTTTTCTTCAGATCCACGGCGAACAGGGTAAAGCCGTCGGTCTTGCGGCTGACCTCGGTATGCGGTTTGGTCCGCGCCACCACGAGGCAGTAGTCGGCCACTTCGGCCCCGGTGATGAAGGTCTTTTCGCCCGACAGGCTGAACCGGTTGCCTCGACGCTTGGCCAGCGTAGTGGCCTTCATCGTGTTCGACCCGGCCCCCGGTTCGGTGATCGCGAAACAGAACTGGATATCACCGCGGCAGGCGGCCGGCAGCAGTTCTTTCTTGTGGAACTCGCTCCCGTGGCTGGCGATATGGGCCAGCGACATGGTCGGCCCGACCACCATCATCAAAAGCGGAATGCCGTGATTGGCGGTGCCCTCCATGAACAGGGCCATTTCAGTCATACCAAGGCCCGCGCCGCCGAATTCCTCGGGCACCATGATGCCCAGGAAACCGTCATCGGCAATCTGCTTGAACATCTCGTGCGGGAACTCATGCCTGCGCGCGTGGTCCAGCCAATACGCATTGTCGTATTTCTGCGCCAGCTGGCCGCCATACTCGTAAATCTGGCGTTGTTCGTCGTTCAAAATGAAATCCATGTTTCGTCCTCAGGCCTTGAATTCGGGGGCGCGCCGGTTCTCGAATGCGTCGAGGCCCTCGGCCACGTCATCGCTGGGCAGTGCACGCACCGCGGCATCGCGCTCAAGCCGCATCTGCTGGTCGATACCAAGGTCCGCACCTTCGCGCGCCAACCGCTTCATCTCGGCGATGCCGGGACGCGAGCGGGTGGCGATCTTCTGGCAGTATTCCAGCGAGATCTTGTGCAGATCCGCATCCGGCACGATGTAGTTGACCAGGCCGGCCTCTTTGGCCTCGTCCGACTTGAGCCAGCGGGCCGAGAACATCAGATCGAGCGCCCGGCGCTGCCCCATCAACCGCGTCAGCCGCTGCGAGCCACCCCAACCGGGAATCAGCCCGAATTGCGCATGCTGATCGCCAAACTGGGCGCTTTCGGCCGCAAAGCACACGTCGCAGGCCAGCATCAGTTCGATCCCGCCGGCCAGACACAACCCCTGCACTGCGACTACGACAGGGAGGGAGGAGGTTTCGAGCGCACGCAGGTTTTTCATGCCAAAGGCGATGAAATGGTCCAGCGCGGCGGGATCGTTCAACTTACCTTTCACTTCCACCAGATCGGCACCGGTGCAAAAGTGCTTGCCCTGCGCCCGGATGAGGATCGCCCGAATAGCGGGGTTCGCCTCGAATTCCGCACGCGCGACAGAAATACGCTCATGCACCTCAAGTGACAGGCAATTGAATTTCTCGGGGCGGGCCAGTTCGATGATGCCGGTGTTGCCCTCGGAAGTGACGAGGATGGGGTCGCTCATTTCGAGGCTCCCTTCGCCTTCTTGTCATACTGCAGCGCCATGCGACCGACCTTCTCGCGGGCGATCACCAGCTTCTGGATCTGCGCGGTGCCGTCACCGATCTGCAAGCCGAGCACATCGTTGTAGCGCTGGTGGTGGGGCAGGTCGGTGGTGTAGCCGTAATGTCCGTGCAGGATCAGGCACTGGTGCAGGATCTCGCAGGCGGTTTTGGGCAGGTACCATTTGCACATGGCGGCCTGAGAGGTGTGGGGCAGGCCACGGTCGCGCAGGTCCAGCGTGTAATAGCAAAGCTGGCGCATCATGGTCAGTTGGGTCTCGGCCTCGGCCAAGGGAAAGCTGACACCCTGATACTGCACGATCGGGGCTCCGAATGCCTCGCGCTCCTGAACGTAGGCCCAGGTTTCATCCACCGACGCTTGCGCGGCCCCCAGGCACTCCAGCCCGATCAGTGCGCGGGAATAGTCGAAGCCCGCCATGATCGTGCCAAAGGCATGGTCCTGTTCCGCCATCATGTTTTCAGCCGGCACGAAAACATCGTCAAAGAAAACCGAGCCGCGCCCGACAGGCTTGGTGCCGATGTCGTCAAAATGGGTGCGCTTGATGCCTTCCTGGTTCAGATCGACGAAAAAGGCGCTGACCCCGCGTGAGCCGCCATCAGGATCGCCGGTACGGGCAAAGACGACCGCCGCATCCGCCTGACTGGCAAAACTCATGGATGTCTTTTCACCGTTCAGCCGCCAGCCGTTGCCGGATTTCTCGGCCCTCAGAATCAGGTTCGCCGCATCCGAACCGCCGCGCGGCTCTGTCAGGCCCAGGCCAATGACCGCATCACCCGAAACAACCTTGGGCACCCATTCCGACGCGATGTCCTTGGAGGCATGTTTGGCAACCATTCCGCCCATGAGAGAGCCCAGAAGCTGCACGTAACTTGCGTTGAAATCGGCATAGGCGATCTCTTCGACGATCAGCCCTGACGTGACAGAGCTTTCGCCGAGACCCCCGAATTCCTCGGGCAGATCGGCCCCGATCAGCCCCAGTGCGCCCATCTCCTTGATCAGCGCACGGTCGAATGTATGGCCGCTGGCGCGTTCTTGATATGTGGGCGCAAGCCTTTCAGTTGCGAAGCGCTTTGCGGTCTCGCGAAACGCCTTCTGATCGTCTGTAGGCTGGAATTGCATCGGTGCTCCTCCCCATGAGCGAAAATCTTCTTTCCAAAAATCTAACAAATGTTAGAATGTAGATCAAGTGCAGTTTTGAGGAGGAGAACCAAAGTGAAAAATAGACCAGATGGAAGCTTTGAAACCATGCTCTCGCCCATCCGCGCAGGCCAGCATACATTGCGAAATCGTGTCATCATGGGGTCGATGCACACGCGGTTGGAAACCGAGCCTGACGGCATAGCCAAACAGATCGCGTTTTACGCCGAGCGTGCGCGGGGGGAGGCGGCGATTCTGGTCACCGGCGGGTTTTCGCCCAATGCCGAGGGCATATTCGATCCAGAAGGTCCGAGAATCGATGACCCGGAAGAAGCGCTTGACCTGCGCCCGATCTGCGAGGCGGTGCAGGCCGAAGGCAGCCTGATCTGCGCGCAACTCCTCCACGCCGGGCGCTATGCCAAGATCGAAAGGTGTGTGGCCCCGTCGCCGATCCGCGCCCCGATCAACCGTTTCATCCCGCGTGAAATGACCGAAGCCGACATTCTCCGTACCATCGAGGATTTTGCCGTAGCGGCCGCCAATGCGCTGGCCGCAGGCTTTGATGGCGTCGAGATCATGGGGTCCGAGGGATACCTGATCAACGAATTCACCGTCACCCACACCAACAAGCGCCAAGACGACTGGGGCGGCAGCGCCGCGAACCGCCACCGATTCCCGGTCGAGATCGTGCGCGCGGTGCGCGAACGTTGCGGCCCCGACTTTCTGGTCATCTACCGGATTTCGGCGGCCGATCTGGTCGAGGGCGGCGCGCCCGCCGATGAAATTGCCGCACTGGCCCGCAAGATCGAGGCTGCGGGTGCGGATATCCTGAACACCGGCATCGGCTGGCATGAGGCCCGCGTGCCGACGATCGCCTACCCGGTGCCGCGCGGTGCCTGGCGCAAGGCGGCAGCCAACGTCAAAGCGGCGGTGTCGATCCCGGTAGTCGCCTCGAACCGGATCAACACACCCCAGCTTGCAGAAGACATACTTGCCTCTGGCGATGCGGACATGATCTCGATGGCGCGCCCGTTTCTGGCCGATCCGCATTTCGTGAAAAAGACGCGCGAGGGCCGCGCAGACGAGATCAACACCTGCATTGCCTGCAACCAGGCCTGCCTGGATTTCATTTTTTCGGACCGGCCGGTCGGATGTCTGGTCAATCCAAGGGCCGGGCGTGAAACGGAATTCCGGGATACGCCAACCGACACGCCAAAGAAAGTGGCCGTCGTTGGCGGTGGTGCCGCGGGCATGGCCACAGCCGCCGAGGCGGCACGGCTGGGCCACGATGTCACCCTGTTCGAAGCGCAGGACAAATTGGGCGGTCAGCTGAATCTGGCCCGCGCCGCACCAGGCAAGGACGAATTCGACGAAACCCTGCGGTATTATGCCGGTCAGATGCAGAAACACGGGGTCACGCAGCGTCTGGGACAGCGGGCAGAGGCGAGCGATCTTGAGGGATTTGACCATGTGGTCATCGCCACCGGGGTCACGCCGCGCATTCCCGACCTGCCGGGTATCGACCATCCCAGCGTCGCGACCTACGCCGAAATTCTGTCCGGTGACCGCGAGGCGGGCGACCGTGTCGTGGTGATGGGGGCGGGGGGCATCGGTCATGATGTGGCCGAGTTCCTAGTGACCAAACCCGCCGAGACCGCGAATTCCGACGTCTTTTGCGAAACCTGGGGAGTGGACCCCGAATTTGTCTCCTCGGGTGCCCTGGCGGGTGACCCTCTGGCACCGAAGCCGTCGCGCCGCAAGGTCGTCATGCTGCAGCGCAAGACCGCTAAACCGGGCGCGGGGCTTGGTGTTTCGACAGGGTGGATCCTGCGCAACGCGCTGCGCAAACATGGGGTCGAGGCAATGGGCGGGGTGACCTATGAACATATCGACGATGCGGGGCTGCACATCGTCGCGGACGGAAACCCGACGGTCATCGCAGCCGATACAATTGTGCTGTGCACCGGTCAGGAACCGGAACGGGCCCTGGCCAAAGAGGTTGTAGCGCGCGGCGTCCTGGTTACGATGATCGGCGGGGCAAAGGAGGCCGCCGAACTGGATGCGCTGCGCGCCATTGATGAGGGCGTGCGCCTGGCGCAGGATCTCTGAACCGAGGCTCGGGCAAGGGGGAAACTATGCTGACCGGCGTCATCCGCGCGGGGCGCGCTGATCTGTATTCGATCTTTCGAACCCGCGCACATGACTGCGCCCGCGCCCTCGCCATCGAGGACGGCAGCAGGAAACTGACCTATGCAGAACTGCTGGAGCGGGTCGATCGTCTGGCGGCTGTCTTTCTGGCACGAGGCGTGGCGCCCGGAGACAGGATCGCGATCCTGTCGCATAACCGCTCAGAATACCTGGAGGTCGAACTTGCAGCAGCGGGAATCGGCGCGATCGTCGCCTGTCTGAACTGGCGGCTTGCCCCCGATGAACTGCGGCACTGCATCGATCTGGTCGAGCCGGTTCTCGCGGTTGTCGAACCGGAACTTTCAGAAGCTTACCGCGCCGTCGCGTCGACACCCTGTCTAACCGTCGGGCCAGACCTGGAAACGGCCATTGCCGGGGTCGAGCCGGACCCGCGCACCGGAACCATGGTTGACGACCCCGAGGCCGGTCTGACGATCCTCTATACCTCGGGGACCACGGGCCTGCCCAAGGGGGCGCATATCAGCCACCGCGCGCATATCGCCCGATCCATGGTCTTTGCGGCCCAGCTGGCGCTGGATCCCGGTGACGGGTTCATCGCCTGGGCGCCGATGTTCCACATGGCCTCCACCGATCATGCGCTGGCAACGATCCTGCGGGGTGGGACCGTGGTGATGGTGGACGGGCTGCAGCCCGCCGTCATCAACGAGGCGCTGTCACGCCACAGGATCGGCTGGTTCGTGATGATGCCCGGGGCACTGGAGGCTTTTATTAACGAACGGCACGCCAACCCTTTGCCGCTGAAGGGGATCAAGGTTTGCGGCGCAATGGCTGATCTGGTGCCGCCGCATCAGATCGCGGAACTGACCGGTCTTCTGGACACGCCCTATCTGAATTCCTTCGGGGCGACCGAAACCGGCCTGCCGCCGGGAACCGCCGATCTGATCGCGCCGGGTGTGACCCCGGACCGGCTGTCCAAGCGCATCAGCGCCTTTTGCGAGGTGCGGCTGGTCGATCCCGACGACCGCGAAGTCCCCGATGGAACGCCGGGCGAAATGGCGCTTCGGGGTCCGACGCTGTTTTCCGGGTACTGGAACGCCGACGACACCAATGCCCGTGACTTTCGCAACGGCTTTTTCCACATGGGCGATCTGTTCCGGCGCAATGCGGACGGCACCGTCGACTTTGTGGATCGGGCGAAATACCTGATCAAGACCGGAGGTGAAAACGTCTATCCGGCGGAAATCGAACGTGTGCTTCTTTCTCATCCCGATGTGATCGATGCCGCCGTGGTAAGGGCCTTCGACGCGAAATGGGGGGAAAGCCCGGTGGCCTTTGTCGCCTGTGACGATGACGGGCCGGATGCCGAGGCGCTGCTGAACTTGTGCCGCGAAAGCCTCGCTGGCTATAAGCGACCACGCGAAATTCACTTCATCGCGTTCGAGGATTTTCCCAGATCGACCAGCGGCAAGATCCAGCGGCATATCCTCGAAGCCCGGCTCGCAGATTAATTTTCGCTCTGACCCGATCGTCAGCCAGCCACGCCAGTTCGCCCCAATAGCGATAAAAGCGTTCTTATCCTCGTTGCCACGAGCTTCTTATCCCCGCCCTTTGGAGTAACCCCCTGAAAGTGATCCACCATCTGGGATAGATTGACCCGCGATTGATGCGCAGCCCTCTGTCGGACTACACGGCTAGGGTCAGGACTCATAGCCAGAAAATGACGGTTGCCGCGAGTGCGATGGCTGAAAGGAAGACCTTCGGACACCTGTCGTAGCGGGTTGCGACCCGTCGCCAGTCCTTGAGCCTGCCGAACATGATCTCGATCCGGTTTCGGCGGCGGTAGCGTCGCTTGTCGTATTTGACGGGTTTCTTTCGTGCTTTGCGGCCAGGAATGCATGCGCGTATCCCTTTGTCTTGCAACGCTTCTCTGAACCAATCTGCGTCATAGCCACGGCCCCCGAGCAGCCACTTCACATTCGGAAGTTTGTCCACAAGCACTCTTGCGCCGACATAATCGCTGACTTGTCCGGCTGTGACGAAGAAGTTGATGGGGCGACCCTGACTGTCGGTCACGGCATGAAGCTTGGTGTTCATCCCGCCCTTGGTTCGCCCGATCAGGCGTCCACGCCCCCCTTTTTCACGCCCATACTGGTCGCTGTTCGGTGCGCCTTCAGATAAGTCGCGTCGATCATCACGGTCTTCTCTTCGCCGTGTTCAGCGGCCAATCCGAGCATCATCTGAGCGAAGATGCCCTTGTCGCTCCATCGTTTCCAGCGATTGTACAGGGTCTTGTGTGGACCGTACTCCATGGGCGCGTCACGCCAGCGCAAGCCATTGCGGTTGATGAAGATAATTCCGCTCAGTACGCGCCGATCATCAACGCGAGGTTTGCCGTGGGACTTGGGAAAGTAGGGTTCAAGTCGCGCCATCTGCGCGTCCGTCAGCCAGAAGAGATCAGACATGTTCACCGCTCGTTTTCCGCGCGGTGAACCACGCAGCCACACGGAAATCAATGGGTCCTGACCCTAGGGTTTTCCGGGTGTTTGAGCTCAGGAGGATTCGTAGATCCCTGAGCCATTCATCAATGCGATCGGTGGTTTGTTCCCGGTTTCGCTGTGGGGGCAGCAGTAACCCTGCGCATCGCACGGACGGGCATGGACTGCCGGCAATTGCCGGTTGGGGCTGCTGCGGGCCTTCAAGGGAAAGTCGGCGACTATCCGATGTGCGGGACAAAGCGGACATTCGCCAAGCGACCTCAAACGTCCGGTTCTGTACTGCGGCCCGACAAAACGATATCAAGTGATCAGCGGTCAGCCGATCGCACCTGTGTAACTGTCTTCTTCGGCCCTCCTGTCTGCATGATCTGGGACAGGTAAGAATTGCGCCGTCTGATGAAGTCACGCAGAAGGGTCGGGTAATCTTCACTGACGGCATTCTTCACAGAAACCCGACGCTCCAGTTCATGTCGCCAGGCCCTTACACGGGCAAGCCCTGTGAAGACGCCAAACTCTCCGATGGTGTCAAAAACGTCGAAATAGCGGAAGACCGGGCCGAATACGACATCGACGAGGCTGAACCGGTGGCCATCGAACCATGGTCCCTCCCCAAGCTCCGCGTCCAGCCGAAGGAACTTTGCGCGGAGCGCCGCCACTTTTTCTTCCAACGCTTTCTCGTTCGGCGCCGAGTAGAACCCCGCAATGTCGTTCAAGACAGCAGATCCAAATTCAATCCAGGCACGGTGGCGGGCGCGATCAAGAGCGTCGTGCGGATGAAGCGCGTGGGGTTGTGTATCCTCAAGATATTCGAGGATAACCGCAGATTCGAAAATCGGCGTCCCGTCCACAACCAGGACAGGCGTCTTGCCCAGCGGAGATATGGCAAGAAACCAGTCGGGCTTGTTCGAAAGATCGATGTCAGTTCTCTCGAACGTGACACCTTTCTCAGTGAGCGAGATCGCCGCGCGCTGCACATATGGGCAGAGCGCATGGCTAATGAGGTGGAGGCTCATGTTGTCTCTCCCTCCATCTGCACGTTACCGGGCGCGAAGGAAGGGCTGAGGGCGAAACGGCCGTCGCCCAGAAGCCCTTGCACGATGGCAAGCAGCGTCAGATAGGCCGGGTATTCCCACCCGCCGTTCTCGTATCCGAACATCCAGCCGTTTCCGGAGTGAGCCCAGGTCGCTCCGGCCAGGATGGGCACGGTCGCCGACGCGACCCACCGCGCCTGTATGCCGAGGACCAAAAAGGCACCGGCAATCGCCTCGACTGCAAAGACCATAAAACCAGCCGGGCAGCCCGATCGAAATGAAGAACTGCGCCGTTCCGGGAAGTGTGAAAATGAAGAGCTTGAGAAACAGGCTGTGCGCCAGGAACATGATACCGAGTGCTATACGGAGCAGGAATATCCCAAATTCTGTGAGGTGCGATTTTGACATGATATGATCCCATATGTCGATGCATTTGCATCTATATATAGCGCGTTACATGCGACGTCAAGGTTGATGCACTTGCATGCACATGATAGGTGCTGGATATGAACGAGATTGACCATGCTACTGAGGCCGCCTGGACAGCCCTCATGACTAAAAGCCGCGTTTTGCTTGAGGCTGTCGAATCGTCTCTGAAATCGGCAGGATACCCGCCACTTGCATGGTATGACGCGCTTCTCGAACTCGAGAAGGCAGGCCCGGACGGACTCCGTCCATTCGAACTCAAAGACCGGATATTGTTACCCCAATACGGTACATCGCGGTTGCTGGACCGCATGGTGAAAGCAGGGCTGGTGGACCGACGGGACTGCTCGGAAGATGGGCGAGGTCAAAACATTTCTATCTCTGAAAAGGGTAAATCTGTCAGGAGGGCGATGTGGCCGATCTATGAACGGGTTCTGTCGGAAAGGATCGGCGCAAAGCTGAAACCCAAAGACGCCGCTCAATTGGCCACGCTACTCTCAAGGCTCTGAAGTCTCGGTCGACTGACGCGAAACCTGTCTGTGACTTTCCACGCTAAGTGGCCTTGATTTTTTTCACGTTAATTGGCCGACAGTTGCCTATGTCGGTGTGCGAAGGGTATTTCGGGCTGTTTCGACGTCCTTTCGCATCCAACAGACTTCTGCGTGATCGTTGATACATCCCATGGCCGGCATGAATGCATATACGGTGGTCGGTCCCACGAATTTGAAGCCAAGCTTTCGTAGGTCTTTGGAAAGGGTCTCGGACGCTGTTGATTTGGACCGCATTTGTGGCAGTGCGTCGTCCTTGGCAGGTTCATATAGCCAGATGAATGCGGCGAAGGAGCCTTCCTCTTGGACGACCTCGAAAGTACGGCGAGCGTTGTTGATCACGGCTTCGATCTTGCCTCGATAGCGAACAATTCCTTCATCGGCAAGTAGGCGCTCAATGTCGTTGTCGTCAAAGTTCGCAACTCCCCGAAAGTCGAACCCGGCGAAGGCAGCACGAAAGTTCTCGCGCTTGGCCAGAATGGTGCGCCAGCTCAGCCCTGACTGGAAACTCCGGTGTGACGGCAGCCCATCGGCACCGTGGGCGTCCATCCGTTCCAATTACGGTTGCAGCATCAGGCCGCTGCCGCATAAACTTGAACAGAAACCGAACCAGATCCTCCGTTACGATACAGTCTCAGCTCTCCGAAAAACCCTGACGACGGACAATCGGCGACCGCACTGCTAAAGGCTAACATTACCGCTTGGCAGGTCTGAACCTGCTGGCGGCGATCTGGATACCGCGCGCGCCTACGGGAAACGGTTGGCCGAGGTCGCGAGCCGCTGGAACAGCTGATCCAGCTGTCTGAATAATCGGTCCGGCCGCCCGGATCGGATGTGCAGCGGCCGGGTTGCGCTCAGTCCGCGACCCCCGCCCGCCCGATCAGCGCCATGAGCGTTCCGGTCATCGTTGCGACGAGCTTTTCATCCTGGCCCTTCACGGCATAGGCACGCGCCTCGCATATGGTCAGCGTCCTGCCTGGTTTCACCACGTCAGCGACGAAGCGAAACCGTTCGCCGTCCGCCGGGTTGAGCAGGTTGATCTTGAATTCGGCCGTCAACACTGCCGCGTCCGCTGACATCAGCGAAAAGGCCGCGTATCCGCAGGCGCTGTCCAGCGCTGTCGACACGATTCCGGCATGCAAAAACCCATGCTGCTGGGTCAGGGCATCCTCATGTGCCATCTCCAGAACAATGCGACCGGGCGATAGCTCGGCAATGCTGATCCCCAACGTGTTCATCACCTCCTGGCGATCGAAACTGTTGCGCACGCGTGCGTCATAGTCGGGGTTTTTCGGTTTGAATTGTGTCATGGCGGGTCTTCCTCTTCGATTTCATTCGTCAATGACCAATCTTAGGCGGTCTTTGGGGCGCGTATCTTGTAGCAAAAGGTCAAAACGACGCGGTATAGACAGAGCGCGCAACGCGCCGGGCGGTTTGCCGGCGAAGATCCGGCAAGCGGCGGACAAGTGAGATTGATCGTAATATCCGGCGTCCAGCGCTAGATCGCTCAGCGGCAGGGTCTTGACGCAAGCTGCCCGAGAGCCCGGCGAAAGCGTCGCAAGGTCGCTAGCCGCGACACGCCGGTTTCCGCCCGCACCTTTCGACGTTTGGTCCGGTGGCTGTAAGCTCCGGGTGGTGCGGCAAAGCGCAGGTCTCTCGCAAGGCCGTCAAGCACCGCGATGAGCGCAGGCAGGTCATCGTCCCCGGTCTGAACCCTGGCCAGTTCAGAGGCCAGCATGTCCAGCCCTTTGGAGTCGGGAAATCGCTGCGGTCGTGACGACAGTCGCAGCCCGGCCACGACACCCAGGAATGGCCTTGGGCGGGGCGAACAATAGGGGCGCGGTTCTGCCAGCGATACGCGCCCGCCGCCGCTGTCGTCGCGCGTTACCGAAAGGGTAAAGAGGTCGGTTGCGAACCGCCCGCGTCCACCACCGCTCAGCACACCGGTATCGCGGAACACGAACAAATGGTCGATCTGTTTAGCCGCTTCCTCAGGCGGCGCCAGTTCGAGATAAAGCGGCGGCGCCATCAGGTTACTTGACGAAAGCATTCCGGTTTTCGGCGATGAAATCGGCAAACCGGCGGGCCGGGCGCTCCACCACCTCGCTGACCGTGGTCTCGATGCCGGCTAGGTAGCCCCTGGGCGCGATAGAGGCCAGTTCGACCATGGCCCCGGCGACCTCGTCCTGCATTCCGCCGGCCACCATGCCCGCCCTGGCATCCTCGGCCGACAGGGACACGCACGACACTGTTCGTCCCGTCACCCCGGACAGAAGGGCCGCGATGTCATCCCCTGCAAGAGCTTCGGGCCCGGTCAGGCCAAGAACCTTGCCTTCGTACCCCGGAGCGGTCAGCGCCTCGGCGGCGACATCCGCGATGTCGCGGGCGTCGATCCAGGCCACGGGGCCGCCCAGATCGTCATAGTACACGGCGTCCTTTGCAATGTTGCCGGCCTGCCACAGCAGGTTCTGCATGAAATAGGTCGGCTGGACAAAGGTCCAGTCAAGGCCGCTTTGCTTCAGCAGTTCCTGGGTTTCCGAATGCCATTTGCCAAAGGTCAGCCCCGCCTTGGGCGACGCGCCAAGCCCCGTGGCCAAAACGATATGGCGCACGCCCGCGGACTTGGCCGCCTCGATCACGTTCGCCTTCCACTGGCGCATGTTCAGATGGGCAGGCGTGACCAGGTATATCTTTTCTGCCCCGTCACAGGCCCGCGCCAGCGCGGCAGGGTCGGTGAAATCCGCGACGACCGCCTCGCATCCTTTGGCCTTTAGCGCGTCTAACTTTGAGAGGTCGCTGGTGACAGCGCGCACGGTCGCGCCTTTTGCCAGAAGCGTGTCGACGAGGGGCGCACCAGTCGTGCCCGTGGCTCCGAAAACAGTGATCATGACTTTTCCTTTTGCAGGTCTGCGATGGGCTGAATGGTTTCCGGGTTGCTGATCGACGACAGATCGCCTGGATCTTCACCGAGAAAGGCGGCGCGCACGACACGGCGCATGGTTTTCATGCTGCGGGTCTTGGGCAGCGCTTCGACAAAGTGGATCTCGCGCGGGCGGAAGGGTTTCGAGACGATCTCCCCGACACGATCCTTGAGCCGGTTCACGAGCTCCGCGCCCGGCGACACATTTGGTGCCGCCACGCAGACGCAGACGACAGCCACGCCCTTGATGTCATCAGGTGCCGCGATGGCCGCGGCGTCCACCACCTCTCCGGTTTCGGTCAGGGCCGCCTCGATCTCGGGCGGGCCGATGCGTTTGCCGGCGATGTTCAGCGTGTCGTCCGACCGGCCCAGGATATACCATGTCCCGTCCGGATCGCAGCGCACCCAGTCGCCGTGCCGCCAGAGGCCGGGGAAGGTGGACCAGTAGGTGTCAAGGTAGCGATCGCGGTCCCCCCTGATGGCCGGGGTCAGACCCAGAGGCGGCTGGGTCACGACCAGTTCGCCGACCTCGCCCGGTGCGGCTTCGCTGCCGTCCTGGCGCAGAACCTTGGCCCCGACACCCAGGGCCTGGGCCGAAAATCCGCCGGGCTTGAGCTCGTGCAGCACGGTCGAGGTCAGGATCGCGCCAAAAAGCTCGGTCCCGCCCGAGATGTTCAGCGGCACGGCGCGGCGGCGACAGATATGATCGAGCTGCCAGAGCCAGGCATCCTCGGTCCAGGGCTCGCCGGTCGAGGCGACGATGCGCAGGGACGACAAGTCGTAGCCCGACAAAGATTCAGTATCCTGCGTCATGAACTGCCGTACCAGGGTCGGGGCCACGCCGAGATGCGTGACCTCCATCTCGGACGCAAGACGCAGCAGCCTGAAGGGATCGCCGGGCATTGATGGTGCGCCCTCGGCCAGCACCAGAGTCGAACCGGACAAGAGCACCGATAAAAGGGTGAGCGGTCCCATGACCCACCCCATGTCGGTCATCCAGAGGTGCCGGTCATCCCGTTTCATGTCGAGGCAAAGCAGGAAATCGGCCGTGGCCTTGGCCTGCACGCCCAAATGGGTATGCACGACACCCTTGGGCCGCCCGGTGGTGCCCGATGTATAGGCGATGAGAAAGGTGTCATCGGCACTGACGGGAACGGCGGCAAACTCCGGACTGGCGCGGCCCACTGTTTCGGTCCAGTCCAGATCGCGGGCCGGATCGGCCACCGCATCGCCGAACCGTCGCAGGCTGATCACGGTATGAACCGATGGTACGTCGGTCAAAGCCTGGGCAAGGGTCGCTTCCATCCAGACCGGCTTGCCTCGCCGGGGTGTGGCATCCGCCGTCAACACCGCCACGGCATCCGCGTCGTTCAGGCGCGATACGATGGCATGGGGCGCAAAACCGGAAAACAGCGGCACCGCAACCGCGCCCAGCCGGGCAATACCCAGAAGCGCGGCCTCGATTTCGGGGATCATCGGCATATAGATGCCCACCGCCTGACCGGGCCTTACACCGCGCGTGGCAAGGGCCGAGGCGACGCGGGAGGCTTCGGCGGTAAGGTCGGAATAGGTCCAGCGGCGGCGGCTTCCGTCTTCGCCGACCCAGTCGATTGCGACCTTGTCGCCCAAGCCATCGGCAATTCGGGCGTCAAGACAGGTTTCCGTCAGATTCAAAGTACTCCCGACGGCCCACCGGATCGATTCGGGCCCTTCGGAGATATCTCGCAACCGGCTGTAGGGCCGCGCGAACCGTATCCCGGCATGGTCAATGATCTGGCCCCAGAACCAGTCTGGGTCTTCATTCGAACGGCGGACGAGTTCCTCGTAACTGTCAATGCCGCAGCCCCTCAGAAATGCGGTCAGCGTGCTTGTCCGCTGGATGTCAGAGCCTGGCTGAAACATTCGCAACCTTTCTAGAATGAAAAAGGGCCGCACATAAGGCGCGGCCAGTCGGGGAGGTAACTCTTGGCACGGTATGGCAGCAGCGCCTTGAGTCCGGCGCTGCTGCCAGCGTTTTAACCGTGCATGGACAGGCCGCCCGAAACCGAAATCACCTGGCCGGTAATGAACCCTGCGTCGTCCGACGACAGGAAGCAGATGATGCCAGGGTAATCCGTCGGCTGCGCAAGACGCTTCATCGGAATCGCCCGCTTGAGACCTTCGGCGATCTTTTGACCGGCCTCGCCCTCGGCAACCTGAGCGAACAGCGGCGTATCGGTCGGGCCGGGGGCGACCGCATTCAATTGAATACCTTTACGCGCCAGTTCGCGCGCTACGGTTTTGGTGAACGAGATGATGCCACCCTTGCAGGCCGAATACACGGCTTCGCCGGATGATCCGACGCGTCCGGCGTCGGACGCGATGTTGACCACAC
Organism: Primorskyibacter flagellatus; assembly: GCF_014638275.1. Taxonomy (GTDB): domain Bacteria; phylum Pseudomonadota; class Alphaproteobacteria; order Rhodobacterales; family Rhodobacteraceae; genus Pseudooceanicola; species Pseudooceanicola flagellatus_A. The sequence goes on along the minus strand of NZ_BMFJ01000003.1, from coordinate 197,493 downwards.
GGCCGCCGCCGTTCTTGACCATGCCCGGAAGCACCGCGTGATGCATATTCAGCGGACCGTAAAGATTTATGTCGATGACCTTTTTCCAAAGGTCGGGATCGGTGTCGAGGAACGGTTTGATCACGTCCCAGCCGGCATTGTTCACCAGCACATCGACCGGACCCCCGGCCTCGAACTCGGCTACAGCCTTGTCGACCTGGGCACGGTCGGTGATGTCCACCTTGAAGGCCTGCGCCTTGCCGCCGGCCTCGGTGATCAGGCGAACCGTTTCCTTCGCCCCGTCTTCGCTCATGTCAAAGATCGCAATCTCGGCACCTTCTTCGCCGAACCGTTCGCACACCGCGCGCCCGATGCCGCTGCCGCCGCCGGTCACGATCACGCGTTTTCCACTCAACCCTCGCATATGGAGGTCCTCCTCTTCCGCTATCATCTTGGCAAAGAACTTGATTCGGAACGTTCCTTCCATTATTCTAACATTTGTTAGATTTAATGCAATGGACAGTCTCGTGTCCCGCAAGTATCGAAATGGAATGGTACACAAGACTGACCCACCCAGGACACTGAGCGAAGACTTGAGCAAGTCTGAGAGGACACGTGAGGGTATCCTTTCGGCGGCTGCGCGACTTTTTCGGTATGAAGGCTATCACGCAACGACTATGCGCGACATCGCGCAGGAAGCTGGCATTGAGGCCGGCAGCATTTATTATCATTTTCAATCCAAGGACCAGATTCTGAGCGATGTTCTCGATCTTGGCGTCCGTCAACTATATCAGGCGGTCAGTGAAATCGTTCGGTCGGCACCGATAAGTTCGGAGGATTTTCGCAAGACTTTCAGACTGCTGATTGAAACACACCTTACCTACCTATTGACCGACAGCGACTTCACGTCAGCCAATATTCGGAACTATCCGATGTTGTCGGACGAAACACGCGCCCCGCATCGCGAATTGCGTGCATCATATGCAGGGGCTTGGGGCAAATTCCTGAATGACGCCAAACGCGCCGGCCACCTTCGAAGCGACATATCCACTGCTGTGATCCGCCAGTTCATCCTGAGTGCCATGAACTGGACCGTAGAATGGTACGATGTCGACAAGTATCCGGTGCGCATCCTCGCGGAACGAATGAGTAAGCTGATACTTGACGGAATGTGTCCACATCGCAAGGCGGGTACCGGAGGCTTGAAGCTGTGCCCCGCCACTCCCGCCAAAACCCCGGATCCCGACGGCAAGGCGGCTAAGACCCGTGCAGAAATTCTAAAGGCCGCAGCGCGCGTTCTGAGGGACAATGGCTACAAGGCGACCACGCTGAGAAAGATCGCGGAAGAAGCGGACATGAAAGCGGGAAGCGTCTATTACCATTTCAACTCCAAGGAAGCGATCGTTGACGAAGTTCTAAACGCCGGACTGAGGGACTTGCTAGCAGGTGTCGAAGCCGCCGTTCGGAAATTCGATGCCCCGTACGATCATCACGCCAGGATAGCGACTGCAATCTGGGCGCACCTGGATTTCCTCTTCAAGGCAAGCGAATTCACCTCGGCGAATATCAGAAGCTATGGAATGCTCCCCAATCATTTCAGGGAGAGGCACAGGGGTATTCGCCATGAGTATGGAAAACTCTGGGATCGGATACTCCGTGACGCTCAGGACGACGGTGCCATACGGTCGGATATCAAGATCGTCCCCTTGCGCCAAGTGATGTTGGGTGCCTTAAACTGGACGGTGGAATGGTTCGACCCGAACAAGGCAGGAGTGGAAGGATATCTATCACTGCCTGAATTCTCCAGCATGCTCATCAATCTGCTATTGGAAGGCATTTGTAACCGGGAAGCGACCCCGTCCACAGGACAAGGTAGCCCTGAAAGCGGTTGCCCCGGTCAGACCAGAAGGAAGTGATACAGCCCTTCGGCAACCGCCTTTTCCCGATCCGTCTGCCAGCTGAGCACGCTGACGCTTGCCATCCGCTTGCCTTTGCGCGTGACGTTAGCGCGCGCAAAAAGCGGTCCCTTCACACCGGGTCTGAGGTAATCGACGGTCAGGTTGATCGGCTTGGCCGGAACGTCGGCGAAATCGGGCTGTACCGCGATGGCGGCAGTGGCCTCCATAAAACTCGCGATTATGCCGCCATGGTAGTACTCCATGATCGGGTTACCGATATGGCGGTCATCAAAGGTCATTTCCGCCTCAGCATGGAGACTGTCTAGACTTCTGACCTCAAAGTTGAGAAATCGGAAGAACGGCACCCGGGATACATTGGCATTGACAGTTTGCACGTCCATCACGAGGTTTTTCCTTTTGTCATTGCGTCAAACAGGCTGGTTTCGCCGCGCGTCAATGCAAACGAGGCGGTTCCCCTGGCTATTTCAGCATCCTCATGGCCCGCGAACCAGACGCTACCGGAATTGAAGGCGATGTGGCGGGTCTTGCGAAAACAATGCGCTTGAACGATGACATCCGCGCGCGAACGGGCCGGGCGCAGGTAATCAACTCTGAGGTCAAGAGTGGCCATGGTACTGACGCCTTCGATGGCAACAAAGTTCGCCAGTCCAAAGACACTGTCCAGAAGTGCCGTCAGGATACCACCGTGGAGCAGCGATTGTTCCGCATCGACGCAAAAGTCCGGATTGAACGGCATCCGAACCCGAACACCTTCCGTCGAGACCTCTTCGATCTCAAGCGCCATATGCGTTATCAGACCCTTGCCGCGCGCATTCCACATCTGCGCGATTTGCTCCATCTTCTTTTGGGTGATGTCTGACATGCGATCTTTCCTTTAACGCCCCGTGAAATTGGGTTTTCGTTTTTCGACGAACGCAGCAACCGCCTCGTGGTGGTCTTCGGTCTGATGCATGAGCGCCTGATAGGCCGCTGCGGAATTCAGGAAATCCGGCAGGTCCATCCGTTCGGCATTGCGCATCAGACGCTTGGCGACCCGCACCGCGCGCGGCGGTTTCGCGGCGATGACAGCGGCCCGTTCACGGGCCCGTTCCATCAATTTTTCATGAGGCACAAGTTCAAGCACCATACCAAGCTCCAGCGCTTCCTTGGCCTCGACCATGCGCCCCGAGAAGGTCAGATCGGCGGCCTTCTGGTGGCCCAGACGACGCAACAGGAACCAGCTGCCCGCATCGCCCGGAATGATTCCGAGATTCAGAAACACCTCGCCGAACCTTGCTTTTTCTGACGCGATGCGCATGTCGCACATCATGGTCAGGTCGCACCCCGCGCCCACCGCCGGGCCGTTGACTGCGGCGATCGTCGGAATATCCATGTTGTAGAGCGCAAGCGGCAGCCGCTGCACCCCATCAACATAGCTCTGCGCCGCCGCCAGCGGCTCCTTGCGGAACACGCTGTCGGGATCGTTCATCTCCTTGATGTCCCCGCCTGCACAAAAGGCCGGGTCGGCCCCGGTCAGGATCATCGCGCTGACCTGAGGATCGGCCTGCACCTTGGCGAAGGTCTCCAGAAGGGCAGCGATCATGTCGTTGCCGGTGACCGGGTTGCGCCGCTCGGGGTCGTTCAGCGTAACCGTAGCGATCCTGTCGGAAATCTCCAGAAGGACGGGCTGTTTATTCATTCTTGCCATCTCCCCGTTCGCGTTTCTCGAACATCGCGGGGTTGATCATGTCCCGCGCGTCATGACCCATATGCAAGGTCTCACCGCCGTCTACATAAATGTCTTCTCCGGTGATGAAACCGCCAAGTTTCGAGGCCAGGAAAATGATCGTGCCTGCGATGTCCTCGGCCGCCCCCATCCGGTTTAGCACCGAGCGGTTCAGCTTTTTCCACTGTTCCGGCGGAATCGGATAGCGGCCAAGCGCATCGGTCTTGATCGTGCCCGGCGCGACACAGTTCAGCCGGATGCCGTACTCGCCCCATTCGGCGGCCAGCGTTTTCATCATGCCCGTCACACCGGCGCGGGCGGCGACGGTGTGTGTAAAGCCGGTAAGCGCGGTGCGCGCCGAGATGGCGGTGACAAACACAACCGATCCACCATTGTCGTACATGAAGTGATCCGCCGCTGCCCGGGTCATCTGCCAAGATCCGATCAGGTTGTTGCGGATCACGGCTTCGAAGCCCTTGTTGGTGATATCGCGGGCGGCCGCGATATACTGGCCGCCGGCATTGTTCACCAAGACATCCAACTGCCCGTAGTGGTCCTTGATGCGTCCCATCGCGGTTTCGATACTGTCCTCGTCGCGGGTATCTCCGGGCACGACAAAGGCCTCGCCCCCCGCCGACCGGATCATCTCGGCGGTCTCCTCCAGCGGCTCTTCCCGGCGCGCGAACAGCGCAAGCCTGGCCCCGCAAGAGGCCATTTCGATCGCCGTCGCCCGGCCCATTCCAGATCCAGACCCCGTGACCAGGGCAACCTGGCCCGCCATGAGATCCGACGCGTAACGCCTTGATTTCGCTTCGCTCATGTTCCGCCCCCTTAGTTCTTCAGCAATTCGCCGGAGATGATGAGTTTGCGAACCTCCTGGGTGCCCGCGCCGACCTCAAGCACGCGACCGGTTCGGTACAGCCGGTTCACTTCGGTATCACGCATGTAGCCTGAGCCGCCGTGAATCTGGACAGCTTTGTCCAGCACGAAGGATGTCGCCTCAGCGGCCTTGTAGATCGCCGCAGCGGTGAGCTTGTGGATTTCGCCGCGCCCGCCTGCGCCCTCTTCGAGGCCCTCACACATGGCTGCGGTGCGCAAGGACAGGCTGCGCGCGGCCTCGATCTGCGTATACATGTCGGCCAGCATCGCCTGAACCATCTGAAAACTGGCGATCGGTTTGCCGAATTGCTGGCGTGTCTTGGCGTAGTCGATGGAAATATCCAATGCCCGCTGAGCAATACCCAAGGCGTTGAAACAGACGATGGCCCGTTCCAGATCAAGCCCGGACATCGTCACGGCAACGCCGCCATCAAGTTTGCCGACCATGTTTTTTGCGGGCACCCGGCAGTCCTCGAACACCAGTTCGCCGGTGGGCGAGCCACGGAAACCCATCTTGTTGAGCTTCTGCGCCACCTTGAAACCGGGCGTGTCGGTTTCCACGATAAAGGCGGAAATGCCCTTGGCCCCTTTTTCGGGCGATGTTTTGGCATAGACCAGCACCAGATCGGCAATCGGCCCATTGGTGATATAGATCTTGGCGCCGTTCAGGATGTAGTCGTCGCCATCCTTTTTGGCCGTGGTCCGCATCGAGCCAAGCGCATCGGATCCCGCGCCGGGTTCGGTCAGACCCAGGGCGCCGATCAGCGTGCCGTTGCAAAGCCCCGGCAGGTATTTTCGGCGCAGATCGTCATTGGCGTTGCGATAGATGTTGTTGACGCACAAATTGTCATGCGCCACATGAGTCAGCCCAATCGCGGCAGAGGCCCGCGACAGCTGTTCGGTGATGATGCAGGCCGAGGTGAAATCCAAACCAGCGCCACCGAATTCCGGCGGCACGTTCAGTCCCAGGTAGCCCATTTCGCCCAGCTTGGGGAAAACCGAAGACGGCAGGTCATCAGTATCGTCCATTTCCGCATTCAGATGGTGGAATTCGGACATGAAGAACTTGCCGGCCTGATCGGCCAGGGCCTGCTGTTCGTCCGTCATGAAATGTGTTGGCAGAGCGGTGTCGTTGCGCAGTTGCTTGTTCATTGTCTCGTCCCCCTCAGGCGCGCAAAAGTTCTTCGGCAATGATGATCTTGCGGACTTCGCTTGTTCCCGCGCCGATCTCCAACAATTTGTTGGCGCGGAACAGCCGGTTGATCTCGGTGTCCTGCATGTAGCCAGAGCCACCATGAATATGACAGGCTTCGGTCACCGCCTTGTTGAATGCCTCGCCTGCGTAAAGACAGGCCGCCGCGGTCAGTTTGTGGATTTCGCCACGGCCCCCGGCCCCTTTTGGTAGGCCCGTACAGGCGGCCAGTGCCCGATAACCGAATGCGCGCGCGGTTTCGACCTCGGTGTAGATCTCGGCCAGTTTCGACTGCATCATCTGGAAACTTGCAATCGGTTTGCCGAATTGTTCGCGAATCTTGGCGTATTCCAGCCCTAGTTCCAGGGCGCGTTCGGCCATGCCAACGCAGACTGAGGCAACCATAGCACGCTCCAGATCCAACCCGCTCATTACCACCGAAACGCCGGTGTTTTCCGGTCCAACCATGGCGGATGCGGGTACGCGGCAATCCTCAAACACCAGTTCTCCGGTTGGCGAGCCGCGAAAGCCCATCTTGTCAAGCTTTTGCGCCACCTTGAAACCGGGATTGTCCGTCTCGATGATGAAAGCAGAAATGCCCTTGGCGCCCTTCGACTTGTCGGTTTTGGCATAAAGCAGGATCACATCGGCAATGGGGCCGTTGGTGATGTAAATCTTCGAGCCGTTGATGACATAATCATCACCGTCGCGGCGGGCAGTTGTGGCCATGGATCCGAGCGCATCGGATCCCGCACCCGGTTCGGTCAGGCCCAAAGCACCAACCAGCTCGCCCGAGCAAAGGCCCGGCACGTATTTCTTCACATGCTCTTCGGATCCATTGCGCAGCAGGTTATTCAGGCACAGGTTGTCATGCGCCCCGTGTGAGAGGCCCACAGCCGGATTCCACTTCGAAATCACCTCGGACACCAGCGCCTGGGTGAACTCGTTCTGTCCCGATCCGCCATGCTCTTCGGGTGCGGTAATCCCCAGCAGGCCCAGCTCGCCCATCTGCTTGAACAGATCATCGGGCCACCATTCCTCGTCATCCATACGCGCTTGCAGTGGGTGTAGCACCTCGCGCGACACCCGATCCACGTGATCGACGATCTGGCGTTGCTCATCAGTCAAAGAATAGTTCGCCCTGATGGCTTCCAGATCAGCCGAGATGGCCTCACTTTGAGTGGTCATATCATCCTCCCGAAAAATGTCGTCCGCCGTGTTGACCAAAATCAAACATATGTTAGAAAATAGATCAAGCCAAGCTTTTGACGACCTGACGTAAGAAAGCGCGGTGTCCTGAATACAGGGGGGGAGCTTCGGAAATGACTGAGAGCGTTGTTCAATCGCAGGCGCTCGGCAAAGAAGTGCGTATCACGATTCGACGTCCTGACAATCGAAATGCCCTCAACCGTGAGGTCGCAGACGGGATCATGGCCGCCATATGTGCTGCCGAGAGGGACAGCGATTGCCGCGTGATCGTTCTGACCGGCGAGGGCGAGCGCGCCTTCTGTGCCGGGGGCGACATCAAGGCGGGGGCGGATGGCGGCCCGTTTGTTCAGGATCCGGCGGACCCGGATCATTTTGCCGGAAGGTTGTTCGAGACGATACAGGCGTGCCGAAAGCCAACGATCGCGCGCATCAATGGTGTCGCGATGGGGGCAGGAGCGGGCATCATCTGTGCCTGCGATCTGGCTGTGATGGCGGATCATGCCCGCATCGGAACGCCGGAAGTGAAGGTGGGTCTGTTTCCTATGACGATCGTGCCACCCATGATGCGCGTGCTGCCCCGGCGGAGGCTGATGGAGATGTTCATCACCGGCGTTCCTCTGACGGCCGAGGAAGCCCTGCAGTTCAATCTGGTCAACTATGTGACCGATGCCGCGGGGCTGGACGACAAGGTTGCAGAACTGGTTGCCCAGATCGCCGCGCAGTCGCCGAGCGCGATCCGGCTGGGAAAATACGCCTGTCACGCGATGGAGGACATGACCTATCCGCAGCAGATGCGGTTTGCAGAAACACTGTTACCGCGTGTGGCGCAGACCGAAGACGCGCGCGAAGGCTTTGATGCCTTTATTGAGAAGCGCAAACCCGAATGGACGGGCCGCTGATCAAACGGGGAGGAGAGGAATATGTCGGAACGAAAGCTGCGCATCGGATGCGCGTCGGGCTTCTGGGGCGATACGCCGGAAGCGATCGGTCAACTGGTCTCAAAGGGCGAGATCGACTATCTGGTGTTTGACTATCTGGCAGAGGTGACAATGTCGCTGATGGCGCGGGCCCGCGCCAAAGCGCCCGAGTCGGGCTATGCGCCGGACTTCGTCAAGGCGCTGGCACCCTGGTTGTCGGATATCAAGGCAAAAGGGATCAAGGTCGTTGCCAATGCAGGGGGCGTGAACCCGCGTGGCTGCAGCGATGCGCTTGCCAAAGCCGCCGCCCAGGCCGGGATCGATCTGTCCATCGGAGTCGTGCTAGGCGATGACCTGTTGCCCAGGGCCGATGAAATTCGCAAAAACGGTCAGACGGAAATGTTCTCGGGTGTCGCATTTCCAGATGATATCTGGAGCATGAATGCCTATCTGGGTGCCCGCCCCATCGCTGCCGCGCTGGATGCCGGGGCCGACATCGTGATCACCGGACGCTGCGCCGACAGCGCGGTCGCGCTTGGTCCCCTGATGCATGAATACGGTTGGGGCGACGATGACTGGGACAAGCTCAGCCAGGGATCGCTGGCCGGCCACCTGATCGAATGCGGCCCCCAGGGAACCGGCGGCAACTTCACCGACTGGCAGGACGTGCCGGGTTGGGACAATATGGGCATGCCCATCGTCGAGGTGTCCGAAGACGGCAGTTTCATCATGACCAAGACGCCTGACACCGGCGGGCTGGTCGTGCCCGGGTCAGTCGGAGAGCAGATGCTCTATGAAATCGGGGACCCGCGCGCCTACCTGTTGCCCGACGTGATCTGCGACTGGTCCGGGGTCACCCTGGAACAGGTCGGACCCGACCGGGTGCTGGTCAAGGGCGGCCGGGGGCTTGGGCGCACCGACAGCTACAAGGTGTCGGCGACCCATGCCGATGGCTGGCGCGCGGTCTCTACCCTGACACTGGCCGCGATTGACGCACCCGCCAAGGCCGAACGTGTGGCCGAGGCGATCCTGACCCGCTGTCGCCGGATTTTCCGCGACCGCAACATGGGAGATTTCCGGCAGGTCAGCGTCGAGGTGCTGGGGGCCGAGGCGGCCTATGGCGCAAATGCGCGCGCCCGGACCCGCGAGGTGGTGCTCAAGATCGGCGCGGTCCATGACGATCGCGCCGCGCTGAACATCTTTGCCGGCGAAATCGCACCGATGGCGATTTCGACCGCGCAGGGTCTGACCGGGTTCTTCGCCGGACGGCCAAAGGTGCAGCCGGTGGTCCGTCTATTTTCCTTCCTTCAGAGCAAGGCCGAGACCCCCGTCGCGGTCGAGGTCGACGGCAAGGATGTGCCCGTGAGCGTGGCCGCCACGCCAGTCCACCTTGATCCGCCTGCCGCACCGCCCGCAGATAGCCGCGAGCCCGGTCCGGACGTTGTCAAGGTCCGCCTCGTCGATCTGGCCTGGGGCCGCTCGGGCGACAAGGGGGACATCGCCAATATCGGCATCCTCGCGCGCAAGCCGGACTACCTGCCATATATCCGCTCGGCTCTCAGCGAAGAGGTGGTGAAGGACTATTTCGCCCATGTCTGCGACGGCAGGGTAGAACGGTTCGACCTGCCCGGAAGCCATTCGCTGAATTTCCTGCTGCATGACTCGCTGGGCGGGGGGGGCATCGCTTCGGTCCGCATAGACCCGCAGGGCAAAGGGTTCGCGCAGATGCTGCTTGATATCGAAATTCCCGTGCCAGCCGATCTGGCCGCACGTGACGGACTGAATGCCGCGGCCCGGAACTAAGAGGACGACACCATGACCATTTCGAAACTCCTGGTCGCCAATCGGGGCGAGATCGCGGCGCGCGTGTTGCGCACCGCTAAGGCCCGCGGGCTTGCGACTGCCGTGTTGCGTCATGTCGCCGAGCAAGAGGGGCCGGCGCATCTGATCGCAGATGAGGTCGTGATGATCGACGGCCCGACGCCCGTGGCCGCCTATCTCGATATTCCTCAGATCGTCGAAGCCGCCAAAGGGATCGGCGCGGACGCGGTTCATCCCGGCTATGGCTTTCTGTCAGAGAATGCCGGTTTTGTCGCGGCGCTGGAAAAAGCCGGAGTGACCTTTGTCGGCCCGACGTCCGAGGTCATCGACCTGATGGGGGACAAGGTCCGCGCCCGCGCCTTCGTCGAGGAACGCGGGTTTCCCGTCGCCCCCTCGGCCATCGAGGATGATGATCCGGCGAGCTTTGTCGAACGCGCCCGCGCCGTTGGCTATCCGCTGCTCATCAAGCCCTCGGCCGGCGGTGGCGGCAAGGGCATGCGCGTCGTACGCGAGGACAGCACGCTGGAGACCGAAATCGAAACCGCGCGCCGCGAAGGCGAACGATATTTCGGCGACGGGCGGCTTTTCGTCGAACGCTATATCGAACGCCCGCGCCATATCGAGGTGCAGGTGATGGGCGACGGACAGGGCAACGTGGTCCATTTCTGGGAACGTGAATGTTCGATCCAGCGCCGGTTCCAGAAGATTATCGAGGAAACGCCGTCACCGGCGCTGACCCCCGAGCAACGGGATGAGATCTGCGAGACCGCTGCCGGAATTGCCCGCGCCGTCAAATACCGCGGGGCAGGGACTGTCGAATTCATCTATGCACAGGATGGGGCCTTTTATTTCCTGGAAATGAACACCCGCCTTCAGGTCGAACATCCGGTGACCGAGATGGTAACCGGCTTTGATCTGGTTGCCGAGCAGCTGCGTGTCGCGGCGGGCGACGGGCTGAGCGCCGTGCAGGCGGATATTCCCCAAACCGGACACTCGATCGAACTGCGCATCTGTGCCGAGGATGCGACCGCCGATTTTCGCCCCGCGATCGGCAATATCCTGCTGCTGGACGAACCCCAGGGCGAGGGGATCCGCGTAGACAGCGGCATTCTGGATGGCGGCAAGGTAACGACCGACTTCGACCCGATGTTGTCCAAGCTGATCGTGCATGGCCCGGATCGCGCGCAGGCCATCGCCCGTGCCCGGAGCGCGGTGCAAAGCTATGTGATTCTCGGGGTAACGACCAACACCGGTTACCTGGATGCAATCCTTGCACATCCGGATTTCGCCTCTGGTGACGTTTCAACTGGCTTCCTGGCTGAACAATCCGAAACGCTAACCGCGCCGGGCGAAGACGTCTCTGACTTGCTGATGGCGGCGGCGGCCCTATCGGACGAGCGCCTGGTGAGTGACGTAATGCAGATACCGGAAATGTACCGCAAGATGGGTGGGTGGAGAAACTGATGCAACGGATTTTTCAGATCGACGGAGAAGAGACTGATTGCTGGCTGGGTCATGATGGCAGCCGGTTCGTGCTCAACACCCCCACTGGCGCTGTTGCCTGCCAATTGGACCCGACGGGTCTGCCGGGCGGGTACAAGCTGCGGGCCAAGGGTGTTGTGCGCGAATTGCGACTGGCCGTGGGGCCGGAAGCAACTTTTGTACACACGGACGGGCGAACCTATGAAGTCGGGCGGGTTGATCCCGCCGAACGCCTGGCCGGAAGCGACGGTGGCGCGAGCGACGACCGATTGGTGGCGCCCATGCCGGGTGTCGTGGTGTCAGTTGCGGTTAAACCCGGCGATGCGGTTGAAGAAGGCCAGCCACTTCTGGTGATCGAAAGCATGAAGTTGGAAACCACACTGACGGCGCCGCGCGACGGGGTCGTTGCCGAAATGCCATTCGCCGAAGGCGACAGTTTTGGTCTGAAAGACATCCTGGCCCAATTGGCTCCGGAGGAGGAGTGACCATGCGCAGAATTGAAAGTCAGATCGACACCAATGCCGCCGACTACAAGGCAAATTTCGCCGCCATGTCTGAACGGCTGAAGGAATTCCACGCTCGCCAGCACGCGGCGCGTTTCGAACGTCCGCAACGCGATATCGACCGCCTCGCCCGCCAGAACAAACTGGGCGTGCGCGAGCGGTTGAAACTGCTGCTGGACCCCGGCACTCCGTTTTTGGAATTTTCAACCCTGGCGGCCTGTCGTGAATATGACGGGGTGGTGCCCGGCGCAGGCGTGGTTACGGGGATCGGCATCGTGCAAGGCCGCGAGGTCGCCATTCATGCCAATGATGCCAGCGTCAAGGGCGGTGCCTGGTATCCGCATACCGTGAAAAAGGTCGTGCGTCTTCTGGATGTCGCGCTGGAAAACCGTCTGCCGGTCATCCATATCTGCGACAGCGCGGGCGGTTTCCTGCCGCTGCAGCACGGGGTGTTTCCCGACCGGTATCTGGGCGGGCGGGTGTTCCGCAACCAGGTCAAGCTGAGCCAGGCCAATATCCCGCAGATTGCCGTGGTCGGCGGACACTGCACGGCTGGCGGTGCCTATGTGCCGACGCTGAGCGACTACAACATCATCATCGAAGGCACAGGCGCGATTTTCCTTGGCGGTCCCCCGCTGGTCAAGGCGGCTACCGGCGAAGAGGTCGGTGTTCAGGAGCTTGGCGGCGCGGTCATGCACACCTCGGTATCGGGCACCGGCGACTATCGCGCCGCGACCGAACAACACGCCTTTTCACTGGCGCGCGAGATTGTCAGCCAATGGATGCGCACCCCGAAAACGATCATCGAAACCGCCGCTTTTGAAGAGCCATACTACGACCCCAAGGAGCTTTATGGGATCATCCCCAAGGACCGGAAAACCCAGTTTGATATGCGCGAGGTCCTGGCGCGGATCGTCGATGGCTCGCGCTTTCACGAATACCAGCCCGACTATGGCACCACGATGGTTTGCGGCTTTGCCCATATCTGGGGTTACAAGGTCGGCATCCTTGCCAACAACGGGGTGCTGTTCAACGACAGTTCGCTCAAGGCAGCGCATTTCATGCAGTTGTGCAACCAGAACCGCACGCCTCTGGTCTTTTTCCAGAACATCACCGGCTATATGGTGGGCCGCGAATACGAAGAACGAGGCATCGCCAAGGATGGCGCCAAGATGCTGATGGCGCAGGGCGGCTCGGTCGTGCCGAAGTTTACCGTGATCGCCAATGCGTCTTACGGGGCCGGCAACTACGGGATGTGCGGACGGGCCTGGGACGCGCGCACGCTGTTCATGTGGCCCCAGGCCGAGATCGGCGTGATGGGGGCGGATCAGGCCGCAAATACCATGGCGGACGTCAAGATTCGGCAGCTTCAGCGCGAAGGCAAAGAGCTGACCGAAGAAGAAATCGCCGCGATCCGCGAACCGGTGCTGGAAAAATACAAGCGCGATGTCGAGGCTTATACCTCGACCTCGGAATTGTGGGACGACGGCATCCTCGATCCGGCGGACACACGCAACGCGCTTGGCATGTCGATTTCTGCCTCGCTCAATGCACCGATCGACGATCCGCACTACGGGATCTTCCGTCTGTAAAGGCTTGAGGGACGGCACACCGGGTCGGGGAGTGCCGTTCCGCGTCAAGGCGCTTCCATCTGGCGCTTTCGGAATCTGAAGTAGTCCTGACCGGTCCGGTTCCCGGACAGGTCAGGACGATGTCCGCCGCGCCTCCTGAATGGAGACGACGTCAGAGGCCGCCATGCCGGGCCGGTTTGCCTCGACCGCCTTCAGCGGCTCGACCGGCGTCAATCCGGCCAGACAGTCGCGCGCAAGTTGCTGGTATTCCGCGGTGCCGCGCGTTTTCCACGCGATTTCTTTCTCGCTGACCTCGCGGATCACCTTTGCCGGCGATCCCACCACCATCGAACGCGGCGGAATCACGGTTTCGCCACGCACAAACGCCTGCGCGCCGACAATCGATTCCGCCCCAAGCTCTACACCATCCATAATGACGGAATTCATTCCGACCAGAGCGTTCCGGCCCACTGTGCAACCGTGCAGGATCGCGCCATGGCCGATGTGGCCGTCGCTTTCCACCACGGCGTCGCGGCCGGGAAAGGAATGGATGATGCAATTGTCCTGAACATTGGCTCCATCCCCGATCACGATCCTGCCGAAATCGCCCCGCAAGCTTGCTCCGGGGCCGATGTAGCATCCATGACCCAAGATGACATTTCCGATCAGAACGGCCTGGGGGTGGACATATGTATCCTCGGGCACGACGGGTATAAAACCCTTGAACTCATAACAGTATGCCATTCCGACCACCTTTCGTAAGCTGAGTGCTAAACGCTTGTCAGCGGTTGCGCCGGGACCAGAATCCCTCAATTGTGCCGCCGATCAGGGCGTGTGGCCCGAAAACAAACACAAGTTAGAAAATAGCGCAAGCTCCCTACGTCACAGCTTGGCGATATTGACACTTCCCAAGGTTGGGATTTAAAATCTAACAAATGGTAGAAAATAGGCTGGCGGACCGATTAGGGTGGCCTGACCGAACTTGGGAGAGAGAGAAATGACAGACAAAGCCTATGTTGCAGGCGTTGGGATGGTCCCGTTCCAGAAGCCGGGAAAATCCGAAAGCTACGATGTGATGGCGACCGCTGCGACCCGGTCCGCTCTGGCAGACGCGGGGTTGGATTATGATAAAGTCCAACAGGCCTATGTTGGCTATGTCTATGGCGACAGCACCTGCGGTCAGCGCGCCCTGTACCATGTCGGAATGACAGGCATCCCGGTTCTGAATGTGAACAACAACTGCTCGACCGGATCGTCCGCCCTGTTCCTGGCCAGGCAGGCAGTTGAAAGCGGCGCGGTCGAATGTGCTCTGGCACTTGGGTTCGAACAGATGCAGCCCGGCGCAATCGGTGCGATGTTCCATGACCGGGTCAGCCCGTTTGCGGCATTCGACAGTGAAACCGACGAACTGGTTGGCAGTGCCGAGATCCCGCTGGCGCTGCGGTACTTCGGCGGTGCGGGCAAGGCGCATATGGACGAGTTCGGCACCCCCCTGGAAACCTTCGCAAAAATCCGCGCCAAGGCCAGCCGACATGCTGCGAAGAATCCGGTTGCCCTGTTCCGGCAGGAGGTGACGGCGGAAGACGTCATGGCCGCCCAGGTCGTCTGGCCCGGCGTCATGACCAAGCTCATGGCCTGTCCGCCAACCTGTGGCGCGGCCGCCGCGATCATTTGTTCCAAGAAATTCGCCGACAAGCACGGACTGGACATTTCGGTTCGGATCGCGGCGCAGGCCATGACGACGGACGGCCCGGAAACTTTCGAAGCCCATGACATGCGCGAAGTGGTCGGCTTTTCGATGGCCAAGCGCGCCGCCGATCAGGTTTACGAGGACGCGGGCATCGGGCCCGAGGACGTGGATGTGGTCGAACTGCACGACTGTTTCGCCCACAACGAGCTTATCACCTATGAGGCGCTTGGCCTTTGCGGTCGCGGCGAAGCGGCGAAATTCGTTGATGATGGCGACAACACCTACGGCGGAAAATACGTGACCAACCCGTCGGGCGGTCTTTTGTCCAAA
Source organism: Primorskyibacter flagellatus (assembly GCF_014638275.1). Classification (GTDB taxonomy): domain Bacteria; phylum Pseudomonadota; class Alphaproteobacteria; order Rhodobacterales; family Rhodobacteraceae; genus Pseudooceanicola; species Pseudooceanicola flagellatus_A. Next base: position 182,296 of record NZ_BMFJ01000003.1, on the reverse strand, counting down.
GGCCATCCGCTTGGGGCGACCGGCCTAGCGCAATGTACCGAGCTCGTTCAGCAGCTTCGCGGCCAGGCAGATGCGCGCCAGGTTGATGGCGCACGTCTGGCGCTTCAGCACAATCTGGGCCTCGGCGGGGCCTGCGTCACCACGCTTTATGAAAAAGCCTGATAGCGCCTTTCGGGAGGAATCAATATGACTGGAAAACTCGACGGGCGCGTGGCGCTGGTCTCGGGCTCGGGCCGGGGCATTGGCCGCGAAATCGCTCTCAAACTGGCCTCGGAAGGGGCCCGGCTGGTGATCAACGATCTGGATGCGGATCCGGCCAATGAAACCGCCGAGGCGGTGCGCGCAATGGGAGCTGAGGCCGTGGTCTGTGCCGGCAGCGTCACCGAAGACGGTTTTGCCGAACGGTTCATCAAGACCGGCGTGGACAGCTTTGGCGGGTTAGACATCATCGTGAACAACGCAGGCTACACTTGGGATAGCGTCGTTCAGAAGATGTCCGACGAACAGTGGCAGGCGATCATCGACGTCCACCTGACGGCACCTTTCAAGATCCTGCGCGCTGCCCAGCCGGTGATCAGCGCCAAGGCCAAGGAAGAGGCCGCCGCCGGGCAAGAGGTGTTCCGCAAGGTGGTCAACATCTCGTCCATCGCAGGGACCGGCGGCAATGCTGGCCAGATCAACTATTCCGCCGCAAAGGCCGGTATCCTAGGGGTCACCCGGACGATGGCCAAGGAATGGGGCCGCTATAAGGTCAACGTCAACGCCGTCGCCTTCGGCCCGATTCGCACCCGCTTGACCGAAGGCAGCGCGGATGGCGACAGCACGATCAAGGTCGAGGAAAAAGAGATCAAGGTCGGCGTGAATCCCGATCTCCTGTCCCAGATGGAGCGCATGATCCCGCTGGGCCGGGTCGGCACTCCGGAAGAAGCTGCCGGTGCCGTCTATCTGTTCTGTGCGCCGGAATCGAACTTCATTTCAGGCCAGCACGTCATCTGCGGTGGCGGTTTCGTGATCTAAGGCATTTGCCCGGACCCGATGACGGGGTCCGGGCAAGCACACTAATGTCTGGGCGGCCTCTTGGCGGTCGCCAATGCGGAATTTTCCGCAAACTCTAGTCTGGCACGATCACGACGATTTACTCATTTGCGTTATTAACCTAACAGGCGTTAGTTAGGCGTTGGGGCGATACGAAAGTATATGGCACAAAACACGGCAATCAAAGTCAACGAGACATCGCGCAGCGCGGTTGGACGGGATGGGGTGCTGGACATTGCCGCGCGGCTTTTCCGCGAACAACGCTACGGGTCCGTTTCGCTCCGAAAAATTGCCGAGGCCGCCGGGATCAAGGCGGGTAGCATATATTATCATTTCGGTTCCAAGGACGAGATCGTCGCGGCCGTTCTTGATGCAGGGATTCGAGTCGTTCACGAGAGCATGAGAGACGCCGTCACCGACCTGCGGGCCGATGCCGACGGCGAAACGGTACTGCGCGCCGCGATCCGGGCGCATCTGCGCGCGCTTATTGATGTGAGCGATTATACATCGGCGAATGTGCGTATTTTCGGGCAGGTGCCGCAATCCGTCCGGGATGCCAACTTGCCCACGCGCAGGGCCTATGAGGCAGAGTGGGACAGTCTTCTGTCCCAGCTTAAGAAAGATGGCACGCTGAAGCAAGACGTCGATATCCGTCGCCTGCGCCTGATGCTGATCGGTACATTGAACGCCACGCTCGATTGGTTCGACCCGGACCGCGGTAGCGCCGATGCGTTGTCACGCACCTATGCCGATGTGTTCCTCAACGGGATACTCCAAAGACAGGATACCTGACTTCATGGCACGTCTTGAAACAGCGGTGCTGACCGCATCAGAGACCTACACCCGCAACCACGCCGCACAAAGCGAGCGCGTCGAAACGCTGCGTGCGCGGATCGCCGAAGCAACGGCTGGCGGCCGCCCCGATATGGTCGCGCGGCATCGCAAGCGCGGCAAGCTGTTGGTCCGCGAACGGATCGACCTGCTGGTGGATCCGGGCACTGCGTTTCTTGAGCTGTCGTCGCTTGCCGCCTACGGTCAATACGGGGGCGAGGTGCCCGGTGCGGGGATCGTGACCGGTATCGGGATCGTCCACGGGCTGCCCTGCGTTGTGATCGCCAACGATGCGACAGTGAAGGGTGGGTCCTTCTATCACGAAACCGTGCAGAAACACATCCGCGCCCAGGAAATCGCAGCCGAGAACCGGCTGCCCTGCCTCTATCTGGTGGATTGCGGCGGTGCCTATCTGCCAGAGCAGGACCGGGTTTTCCCCGATGCCCGCCATTTCGGCAATTCCTTTTATCGTCAAACCAACATGTCCGCGAGCGGCCTGCCGCAGATCTCGGCGGTCTTTGGAGGCTGCACGGCCGGTGGGGCCTATATCCCGGCCCTGTCGGACGAAGTCATCATGGTACGCGGCAACGCACGCATCCATCTGGGCGGCCCCTCGATCGTCAAGGTGGCGATCAACGAAGAGGTTGATGGAGAAACATTGGGGGGGGCCGAGATGCATTCGCGCGTCTCCGGTGTGTCTGACCATCTGGCCGAGGACGAGTATCATGCGCTTGCTCTGATGCGCGACATCGTATCCGAACTGGGCCTGTCGCGCCCGATGGGTCCCGATGCAACCTGCGCGCCGCCGGCGCGCAACCCAGAGGAACTGCTTGGCGTCATCAGCGCCGATCGCAAACAGCCCTATGACATGCGCGAGGTTCTGCTGCGCATGATCGACGCCGGCGAATTCCGCGAATTCAAGCCCGGATGGGGTGAGACGCTGGTCTGCGGCACCGCGCGGATTCACGGCTATCGAGTGGGCATTCTCGCAAATAATGGGGCGCTTGTGTCCGACAGTTCGCTCAAGGGCGCGCAATTCGTGTCGATGTGCGATCAACGCAACATCCCGCTTTTGTTCCTCCACAACATCTCGGGCTTCATGGTCGGCACCGAAGCCGAGCGCGGCGGCATTGCCAAAGACAGCGCCAAGCTGGTCTATGCCATGTCGGTTGCCAAGGTGCCGCGCCTGTCGGTCCTCTTGGGCGGCTCATACGGGGCAGGCAACTACGGCATGTGCGGACGTGGTTTCGCCCCGAATTTTCTCTTTGCCTGGCCCACGGCGGAACTGGCCACCATGTCTGCCGACATCGCCACAAATGTGATGCTGGAACTGCGCCGCCAGAAAGGGGGCGACCCGGGCAAGATGGAGGCCGACATGAAGCTGATCGAGGAGCAGGTTCGGGCCCAGTACGGTGAACAGTCCGATCCCTATTATGCCACCTCGCGGCTTTGGGATGACGGGCTGATCGAACCCGCGCAAACCCGCGATATCCTTGGCCTGTGTCTGGCCATCGTGACATCGGTGCCCGAAGCCGGTCGCCATACGCCTGTATTCAGAATGTGAGGCTTCAAGTTGACCAATACCTACAACACGATCCTTATCGAAACCGATGCGCGTGGCGTCGCCACGCTGACGCTCAACCGCCCCGACAAACACAATGCGCTGAATGGCGAATTGATCGCAGAGCTATACGATGCCGCCGAAAAGCTGGCTGCAGATGACGATGTGCGTATTGTGGTCCTGACCGGCGCGGGCAAGAGCTTCTGCGCGGGCGGCGACTTCAACTGGTTCGCCTCTAATGTCGAGAAAACCCGTAGTGAAAGGGTCGCACAAAGCGCCACGCTGGCGCGGCTGTTGCGCCGTCTTGACACGCTGCCCAAACCCTTGATCGGGAGGATCAACGGTCCGGCTTACGGTGGCGGTGTCGGCATGATTTCCGTCTGCGACTACACCATCGGCGCCGAAGGCGCGCGCTTCGGTCTGACCGAGGTCAAGCTGGGCCTTCTGCCCGCGAATATATCGCCTTACGTGGTGGCCCGCATCGGCAAGGTGCATTCGCGTGAGACCATGCTGTCGGGGGCGTTGTTCGACACCGCCCGCGCCGAGCGGATCGGTCTGTTGACCGAAGTTGTCGCGCCGGGCGACTTGGACGCCACGGTGAACCGGGTGGTGCATGATCACCTTCAGGCCGCGCCGGGTGCCGTGGCCGATACCAAGGCGCTGATCGCCTATGTCGCGTCCCACGATCTGGAGACCAACATGATCTACACCGCCGACCGGCTGGCCGATGCGTGGGAGACGGAGGAAGGTATCGAAGGCATCAACAGCTTCATCAACAAGGGCGTTCCGTCATGGCGGGTGAAATGAGCTTCACCCGCGTTCTGATCGCCAACCGGGGCGAGATTGCCCGGCGCATCCAGCGCGGGTGCCGCAAACTGGGGCTGGAAAGCGTAGCGGTGTTTTCGGACGCGGACCGCGACGCGCCCTTCGTGGCCGAGGCCGATCATGCCGTCTGCATCGGTGGGGCCGCCCCGTCAGACAGTTATTTGAACGTCGAGGCCATCCTTGAGGCCGCGCGGGCGACGGGCGCGGGTGCGGTGCACCCGGGATATGGTTTTCTGTCTGAGAATGCCGGTTTCGCGGCGGCGGTCGAGGCGGCGGGCCTTGTGTTCATCGGGCCGGAACCCGACGCTATCGCGCGGATGGGCTCCAAGATCGAGGCCAAGGCTGCCGCCGAAGCCGCAGGCGTGCCCGTCCTGCCCGGCTATCGCGGCGAGGATCAGTCCGACGCGCGCCTGCTGCAAGAGGCCGAGGCGCTTGGCACCCCCTTTCTGGTCAAGGCCAGCGCCGGCGGCGGCGGACGCGGGATGCGGCTTGTCTCCGATCTGGGCGACGCACCCGAAGCGATTGCATCTGCCCGGGCCGAAGCGCAGAGCGCCTTCGGCGATCCGGCGGTGTTCCTCGAACGCTATGCGCCCCGTGCCCGCCACGTCGAAGTGCAGGTTCTGGGCGACACTCACGGCACCGTGCTGCATCTGGGCGACCGCGATTGTTCGCTGCAACGCAACCACCAAAAGCTGATCGAAGAAGCCCCCGCCGCCGATCTTCCCGAGGCTGTGCGCGACCGAATGCGTGCGGCAGCGGTGCGGTTGGCGCAGGCGATCGGCTATCGCTCCGCCGGGACGGTGGAATACCTCTATGACCCCGGGCGCGGTGAATACTACTTTCTGGAAATGAATACCCGGTTGCAGGTGGAACACCCCGTGACCGAGGCGATCACCGGCATCGATCTGGTCGAATGGCAGTTGCGCATCGCGCGGGGCGAGCCGCTGGCGCTGACGCAAGGCGATGTGCAGTTTGACGGGCACGCCATTGAAATCCGCATCGCCGCCGAAAACCCGGCCGAGAATTTTCACCCCGAAACGGGCGAGATCACCCTTTGGGCGCCGCCTGCGGATGTGCGGCTGGACACTGGGGTAGAGTGCGGTTCGGTCGTCGGCCACCACTACGATTCCATGATTGCCAAGCTGATCGTCCACGCGCCGGATCGGACCGGGGCGATCCGCCGGGCGATCACCGCGATCGATGCTTTTGCCGTCGGCGGCGTCGGCCTGAACCTGGCCTATCAACGCGCGTTACTGGCACACCCGGATTTTGCGGCGTTCCGTCACCATACCTCGTACCTGCCCGAGATGTTTCCAGGCGGCTGGACTGAATCGTCCGCTGATCACCGGGACATGGCCTTTGCCGCGATGGCGCTGCATCTGCGTCTCGTGCCGGCGGGCGCGTCGCCCTGGGAAAGCCTAGGGTCATGGCGACTCACAGCCCCTGCGCGACAGTCCGGCGCGGCCTTCTATTGGGACACAACCAAAGACGAACCGATCCGCATGTACGGCTCCGGGTCGGGGTTGACTGCCATTCAACCGGACGGCCAGACCATCACGGTCGAGAGTGCCGCTTTAACAGGATGCCGTCTGAGCGGACGCATCGACGGGGTTCCGTTTTCGCGCATCGCTTACGTCGTGCGCGCGCCGAGTCACTGGCGAGTGCACCTGCAAACCCCTGCTGGAATGACCGCGACAGACCTGCGTACGCTGGAAGACCAGCATCTGCAACGTGCCACCGGCGGGTCTGGCGTCGCTGACCTGTTGTCCGCACCCATGCCCGGCGCCGTGGCCGAGGTGCGCGTCGCACTCGGCGATCGCGTCAAAGCCGGAGACACGCTGGTGGTGCTTGAGGCCATGAAGCTGTTGCAAAGCCTGCCCGCGCCGGTCGCGGGCGTGGTGACTGAAATCTATTGTGCACCCGGCGATACGGTCGCCGGGCACGCCCCACTTATCAAACTCGATCCAGAGGAAAACACATGACCAGACAAGACAGCATTACTCAGGTCACCGGCCCGTTCAACGAAGACCTCGAGATGATCCGCAACCAGTTGCGCCGGTTCATTGAAGCCGAGGTGACCGCCAAGGCCGAGCCTTGGGAGGAGCAGGGCAAGGTACCCCGCGACGTGCTGCGCCGGATGGGTGATCTCGGCGTGCTGGGGATGCGCTATGACGAACAGTATGGCGGCGCGGGGCTGGACGTGATGTCCAGCGTGGTTTTGGCCGAAGAGGTCGGGCGATCCACTTTCGGCGGGTTCTCGGCCACGGTTCTGGTCCACACCGACATGGCCTCGCCGCATCTGGAAAACGCCGGCACGCCCGAACAGAAGGCGCGCTGGATGCCGTCGATCGTCTCGGGCGAAATGATCACCGCCGTTGCTGTGACCGAACCGGGCGCGGGCTCGGACGTGGCGGGCATGCGCTCCCGCGCGGTGCGGGACGGGTCGGATTGGGTGCTGAACGGCACCAAGATGTTCATCACCAACGGCGTGCATGGCGATCTCTACTTTGTCGGTGCCAAGACCGATCCGGATGCCAAGGGGTCGCGCGGGATCACCATATTTGCGGTCGAAAAAGGCACGCCGGGCTTTTCGGTCGGACGGGCGTTGAACAAGACCGGCTGGCTGTGCTCGGACACTGCCGAACTGATCTTCGAAGATGTCCGTATCCCGGCCGAAAACGTCTTGGGCGAGGTCAACCGCGGTTTCTATTCGGTAATGAAGAACTTCCAGAACGAACGCATTGTGCTGGGTGCGATGGCCTGTGCCGAAGCGCAAACCGCGCTGGACATGACCGTGGATTATGTCAAGCAGCGCAGGGCCTTTGGCGGCGTTCTGTGGGACAAGCAGGCCGTGCGCCAACGGCTGGCCGACTGTCAGACGCGGATCGCTGCAGGACGTCAGCTGGTCTATCACGCCGCCGGTCTGGATGCCGCGGGCGGTGACTGCGTGAAAGAGGTCTCGATGGTCAAAGCCTATTGCGGCGAACTGGTGAACAGCGTGCTTTATGACTGCGTCCAGTTTCACGGCGGTATGGGTTATATGCGCGAAACACCGGTGGAACGCATGTCACGCGATGCCCGTGTGCAGGCCATCGGCGGCGGGGCGAGCGAAGTCATGTTGGAAGAAGTCGCCAAGCGCATGTGAGCTTACTATCCAAAAAATTAACAATCTACAGAAACAAGGACGAAAAAGATGAATCTGGAAACCACTCAAAGCCAAACACTCGCAAAACTTACCCAAGAGATCTCGATAATTCTCGTCGGCACAATTCTTCTGACACTATCCGCCAAAATCGTGGTGCCGTTCTACCCGGTTCCCATGTCTACACAAACCCTGGTTGTCTTGGGTCTGGGCCTTTTCCTGGGGCCGGTGCGCAGTAGTCTTGTTGTTGTGACATACCTTTTTGAAGGTCTGCTTGGCCTGCCGGTCTTCGCAGGCACGCCTCCGGCTCTGGCCGGACCGGCGTATATTGCGGGTCCCACAGGCGGATACTTGGTAGGCTTCGCACTTGCGGCGGCCGCCGCCGGGTGGATTGTTCAAGCACTGCAAGGACTTCGGCCTGCGTTCAGAGCATCTGTCGCGGTCTTTTTGGGTTCGATAGTCATGTATTGCGCAGGGCTGCTCTGGTTGGGTGGCTTTGTCGGCTATGGCGAAAAGTTGCTGAACGCCGGTCTTTACCCGTTCCTTCTCGGGGATCTGACGAAGGCGACAATTGCTGTAGTTCTGTATACTGCTTACCATAATCGCCGCGCTGTGTGACTGCCAGCCCAAGACTGTATCAGACTGTTTCAGTCTCATACGGGCCTGGTCCAATGTAAGTTGAAATAGTCCGATGCCGGATTTGACAGGCACCGGACGCCAGCCTGAGGTTTCCGGCGCCATGCGAGAGCAATGCGCAAAACTTTGCGAACCAAATTGTTCGCAATCAATACCTGGTCGCACACAATGAAAAGAAGCAGCATATTTTTCTCAGAGCCGGAGCCTTGCCGCGCGAAGGGAGTCGAATTGGCCCCTGGAATTCTGAGGATCGTCGCGAACAATCCCGGAAAGATGACCTACCACGGGACAAATAGCTACATCATTGATACGCCTGATGGTCGGTTCATAATCGACCCCGGCCCAGCAGAAGACAGTACACATTTCGGGGCAATCATCGAAAATTTGGGGGCCAAACCATCCGGGATTCTGCTCACACACCACCATTCTGATCATTTTGGAGTCGTCCCAGCCCTGCGAGCACGGACAGACGCACCTGTTTATGCCTCACGGGCATTCCCTGACGATGCATTTCGACCTGACCGGTTTCTGGAGGACGGACAGGTCATTGCCGGTCTTACCGTCCTGCACACACCTGGTCACGCGAGCGACCACCTTTGTTTCGCGAGACCTGACGGAGTGCTCTTCACGGGCGACCACGTTATGAGTTGGAACAGTTCGATCGTCAGCCCCCCTGACGGAAACATGCACGACTACTGCGCGCAGCTACAGCGGCTGATTGAGCGCGACGATAGGATCTACTTTCCGGGGCACGGACCTATACTCCGGGATCCGCAACCTTACGTCAAACGGTTGCTTTCCAACCGCATGCGTCGCGAGGCGGAGATCCTCGCCCACCTCTCAAACACCCCGGATTCGGTCCAGAATATCGCCGCTTCCGTCTACCAGAAAACCGACCCACATATCGCAATGGCCGCAGGACGAAACGTTGCGGCGCATCTGGAGAAGCTGTTGTCTGAGTCGCGGGTGGTACAAGATGGCGGAGTCTGGAAATTAACATAAGATTGATTATGCGCAACATGAAATTCCCCTATTTTCAATAGGTTTCGCCCTCTACCACCTCCCTGTGGGCGAACCTCTGGCGGCACCGACGCGGTCGGTGTCGCCCCTTTTTAACGAGCCAGGAATAAGTTCAACCGAGATCAGATCACGGGAACGTCCCAGCCGAATAGGACTGAAGAACCGAAGCAGAAAAGGCGGACACGAACCGGTGAGCATCGAAAAGGAAGAAGCGGTTCCGGTCGCGCGGCTTGTTGACGGTCGCAGTGATCGAACCGTTGGTTGGGTCTATCGCTGGAATACGTCAGAACTGTCCATCCTCTGGCTCGATCCCAAACGTACGGCACACCATATCGATCCCCCGTTAAGCCGGAACACGATTGCGAATGCAAAGACTGTCACCACCGATGAGGTTACTGACCTTTTGGAGGAGCTGTCGCTCAGGGGCTCAGCCGATCTGCTTTAGCATCAAGGCGCTCCAAGACAGTTACAAAAATTCGAATTTGACCGCTCGACGATAGTATATTATCGTAATCCTCAGATTCTGCATCACAGTCAATCGAGCTCTTGGATATGCGCAATTTCCTTCGTTATTTTTTTCTCGCTGTCGTCGCGGGAACGGCCTCGCTGAGCGGAGGTGGAAACAGCGCGTCGGCGCAGACCTACCCGATCGATTGCGCCATCCTGCTCTGCCTCTCCGGCGGCTGGCCGGCATCAGAGCCCTGTTCGCGGGCACGTGCAGAGTTCATACGACGGATCACGCCATGGCCTGTCGAGCCTCCCCTCCAGATCTGGCGTTGCCCCATGGGGGCCTCCTTCGAACCTGTAGACGACCCCGGTCGCACTCGGCGTGTCATTGACATCCTCTTCTCCAACGCTTCTACCCTGCCCCAGAACCTCGCGGAATCTGACCCCGAAAAAGCTGGCGCCCTCTTGCCTGCCGTCGTGCGGTCGAAAGGCGTCGAGCCACTACCTCACCCTGACGGGTTTGCGTTACATCTGATCCAGGACCGAGCCGACATCGACATCAGTGGACCGGAGTTCAACTTCATCCGCTCGATCCGTGTCTTCGATGTTCGGTATGCGCGCCAACACGAATCCCGCGACAGCGATTGCAGCCGTTTCGAAACAGTCCTTCTCGGTTCCTATGGAATCCAGGGCGATTTTTACTGGTCTCGTTCGTCCGTCGCCGCGTTGCCCGAGGCGCATGTCGGCTTGGAACGTTGGGGCGATCATTGCCCCTCCATCTATCACCGCTCGGTGTTCGTCGACTGGCGAGACTATGAGGGCAATTACGGGTTCGAGCAGGTGAACTACTAAGACGTTGTCCTCTGCACCAAACCTGCATTAGAGACCGTGGATCGCAGCGTCCCATAACAATCCGCTGTTATCATTGCCCTTCGGTCCCACCGAGGCTTGATTTCGTCATACCATCCGAGGCGACAGCCCTTCGCCTCGTCTTAAATCCGGTGATCGAGTTCCGTCGCCGCCTCGGCCGCTGCCAGTAGCGTAACCGCATCGATCTGCAGAGCACGCGCGAGTACGATCAACTCAACTACGTCGACCCTACGCTCTCCGCTCTCCAGACGAGCGACGAAGGACTGGTGGCATCTGAGACGTAAAGCGAGCTCGGCCTGCGTTAAGCCAGCCGCCTTCCGCGCCGCAATCAAAGCGTCGCGAAGTGCCTCATGTCCCGAACTCCTGATCGTTTTCGCCACGTGTCACAAACCTCTTGTGACAGGGCTAATCTACTTTATAGATTATCTAAAAAGTGGATAGTGGGCGTTTACATGATGATAGAGACTCCGAACTGCACGCCGCCGATACGGCCAGATTTCACAAGACGGCGGCCCTTCGAAAAGGTCGCGGCCAATTCACTCGTCCATCAATTCCAGGAAGCGTCCGTAGTCCTGGCTCACCTCGCGCGCCTCTTCGAACGCCCGCGCGCGCTCAACCTCAAGGCACCGAAAGTAGCTCTGGATGTCCCGCATGTAGATCTCAAAGTCGCTGCGGATGAGATCGACATAGTCCCGCGCGGCTTGAGAATCGCTTGGCACGAACGGCCTGGGCGGCGGCAAACAGGACGCGGCGGAGACTTCGCCTGCCAGGCACGCGACCAGAAGTATAGCTTGTGCCATGATCGACACGCACAACCTGAAGGCGTCCAAGCCCCTTATTTTCTTGATCAAATGCATGGGAACCGTCTATTCGTCAATTGAGCAACAATCCGCTTGTCGCATCAAAAGTTTATCTTGTGCGCCAATACTATATCATCGTATGCCTGGACTTCAACACCTGAAGCCTGGTCATTCGCCCTATTGGAGAACGTGATCCGGGTGATGGACCTAGAAAAAGAAGCCCCGAATGTGGTCACCGAACCCAGATTCCGCGATCTGGTCGCCAGCGGCTATCGCGTCGAAGTTGTCTGCAAGGAAGACGCCTTCAAGAAAGGCCCCAACTGGCATGGGGTCTGGATCATGCGCGCTGTCAGCGACGATGGGATCGAGAAACTTCTGGTCACGGCCCGGACCCGAACCTCGCGCAACGACATCAAGATCCGCGAGATCAAGACCGTCACCGGGGTCATCTCCTTCCTGCAAGGGATCGGTTTCTCGCACGCCGACGTGCCTCTGGAAGAGGGCAAGCGGACGGTTCACAAACTCTCCAGCGAAGAGATGGCTGCCAGCCGGGCTTAGCGCCCTTTTCCTTTCCTACCTGGGCCTCCCGGCATCGGCAGACATGGTCCTGGTGATGGCGGGGGACGGTTCTCTTTCGCCGTCGCGCGCCCAGGAGCGGTTCGCGCGCAACTACAATGACGGGGTTGGCGTTGGCTCGGCTTCGGACGGTTTGCGCATCTTGGGCGAGGAGCGCCGCACTGAGCGACGTGAAGGGGTGCGCGTCGCGGCGATGATCCCTCGCGCGCTCACACCACGCCCGGATATCCTCGCCGCGATCGAGGAGACCGGACTGCGCTATGCGAGCCACCCTGGGCTCCGTGCAGCCGATATCACCGTCACGGACTGGCTCCACCTCTATCGCGCCAATATCGAGATCGAGAGTGCGTACAATCCGCACGCCGTCTCCCATGTCGGGGCGGTCGGGCTCGGGCAGTTGATGCCCGATACAGCCCGCGCTCTTGCCGTCGACCCCCATGATTGGAAACAGAACCTCGACGGCTCCGCGCGTTACCTCGCCCTGATGTTGGCCGAGTTTGGCGACGCGCGACTCGCGCTCGCCGCCTACAATGCCGGACCCGACGCCGTGCGCGAGCATTCCGGCATTCCACCGTTTCGAGAAACCCAAAACCACGTCCAGCGGGTGCTGGCCGTCTTCAACCGGCTGGAAGGAGCGTCCCCATGAAGCCATTGACGAAATCCCTGATCACCCTTGCCGCTCTCCTCATCGTTGCGGCAGAACCGGCCCTGGCCCAGAGCATCGACCTCTCACCGATTCAGAGCTTGCTTCAGGGCATCGTGGACGCGCTGACCGGACCGCTTGGAGTCGTCATCGCCACCCTCGCGGTCCTCGGCGTGTTCCTCAGCTGGTTCTTCAACATCATCGATCTGCGCCAAGCCCTCTGGGTGCTGGTGGGCATCGCGGGTGTTGCGGCCGCGCCGACCATCGTTGCCGCCGTCTTCGGGTCGTGAGAGGAGGCGAACGTGGCCGAACGATCGCCGCTCTTTCTGGGCCTCGTACGCCCGCCCAAGCTCCTCGGCCTGCCGATCATGTATGCCATGGTCTGGCTCTTCGGCTCTGTGCTGCTCTTCGTCTGGGTGCAGCACCTGGTTGTCCTGGGCATCACGGCGGTGCTCTATCCGGTTCTCTGGAAAGCGGCTGACTGGGATCCGCGTTTCATCGACGTGATGATGACGGCGGTGCAGGAGACGCCGCCGACGCGGAACCGGTCCATCCACGGGGGCGATAGCTATGCGCCATAGTGAAGCCCTGGACGAGACCGTCGATGAACGCACCCTCATGCCGGCCTGGTATGCCCGCGAGAAACGCCTCGCGCACATGCTGCCCTATGTCAGCCTCGTCGATGATCAGACAGTCCGCACCCGGGTCAACGAACTCTTCCAATGCATCCGCCTGAGCGGGGTGAACAGCTACACCACGGACGACGCCTATCTCGACAAGGTGACGGCGCTCTTTGCCCGGATCATCGCGCAGCTGGGCCCCGAGTTCAGCTACTACGTGCACAAGGTCTCGAAGTCGATCACGCCGGACCTGCTCCCGGTCAAGGGGGACGGCTTCGCTCACGCCGTGGATGATGCCTGGCGCGCAAAGCTGGCCTCGGCAGGTCTCCGGGACAAGACCCTCACACTCACAATCATCCACCGCCCGACGCCCAGTAGTTTTCTTGGTTTCGTGAACCGTTCCGCACCGGAACGCTTTAAGGCGGAGACCGCGAAACGGATCAGGCGCCTCAACGAGGCGGTCGGGGTCTTCACCTCCGGCCTGGCGGAACTCAAGCCCCGCATCCTTTCAGCAGCTTCTGGCGAGTTGGTTGGATTCCTCGGCGCGCTCAACACGGGCCGCGAGTTGCCGCTTTACCCCGCCAACCGCTACGGGTTTCTGGCTTACAACATTGCCAACACTCGCGTGACGTTTCTCGAAGATCACTTCGAGCTTTCCAATGGCGTTGTCGGCCATCGCTTCGGCAAGAGCTTCACCATCGGCGAATATGCCGAAGGAACGACCTGCACGATGTTCGACATGCTGAACCTGCCGGTCGACATGATCGTCACGCATTCCTTCACGCCGATCAATTCAAACCTGATGGCGGGCCGGATCAAACGCCAGAAGCGTCAAATGCAGGCCTCTCAGGATGCCGCTCTTTCGCTCCTCGAGGCGCTCGACATCGCGCACGACGATCTTGAGGCCAAACGCCAAAGCTTCGGTGAGCACCACATGGTCGTGACGGTCTTCAGTGACAGTCTTGACGAGTTGCAGTCCCTCGGAGCCGAGATCGTGAACGCCGCGGCCGCCGAGGGCGTGAAGATGATCGGCGAGCGGATGGCCGCGAAATCTCACTACTTCAGCCAGCATCCGGGCAACCAGCCAAAACGGGTCCGCGCCAGTGCCGTCACCAACCGCAACTTTGCGGACTTCGCAGCACTTCACCGGACGCAACTCGGCAAGGAAAAACACCAGCTTCCCTGGGGCCAGGAGATTACACTCTTCCCGACCCCGGAGCAGAGCGCCTACCGGTTCTCCTACCACGAGCAGGGCAGCCCCGAGACGGAGCCCACCAGCGGCCACACCCTCATTCTAGGCCGCCCCGGTTCCGGCAAGTCCGTCCTCTCGGCCTTCCTCATGACGCAAGCCCGGCGGGTCGGCGCGCGCATCTTCGTTTTCGACTACCGGCTCGGGATGGAAATGGCCGTCCGCGCCAATGGCGGGCGCTACGCCTCGATCAAGGCGGGACAGGCGACCGGCCTCAACCCGCTCTGGACCGAGATCGATGAGCGCGGCACGGCCTGGCTTTCGGATTGGCTCGCCTCCTTGCTCTACCGCTCCGACAAGCCCCTGACCCCGGCGCAAACGAACCGCATCAAGGAGGTGGTCCGCCAGAACTCCACAGCCACCAACCCGGCCTTGCGGAACTGGAAGGACTTCGCCTCGCTCTTTGTCTCGACCGACGACAATGGCGATCTTCACCAGCGGCTTCTCGAATGGACCGAGGATGGGCGATACGGCTGGATTTTCGGCCAAAGCCTGGAGGACACTTTCTCGCTTGATGGCGACGTCGTGGGGTTCGACCTGACCGGCATTCTCGACAGCGAAAGCGAGAAGGAGCGCATGGCGGTGCTCTCCTATCTTTTCCGCCGGATTGAGCGAGAGATCGAGGACCGGCGTCCCACCATCATCGTGATCGACGAGGCATGGAAGGCGCTCGACAACCCATACTTTGCCGAACGGCTCTCGAACTGGCTGGTGACCGCCCGGAAACAGAACACGGTCGCGGTGATGATGACGCAATATGCGAGCCAGCTCGAACGCACGCGGACCGGCAAGACCATCGTCGAGGCGGTGCCAACCCAGATCCTGCTCCCCAACATCCGGGCGCACGCCTCGGATTACGCGATGCTGAACCTCTTCGAGAAGGAACTCGACGTGCTCCTGAACACCGGCAGCGACAGCCGCCTCGCGCTCATCCGTGACGACGGTGGCTCGGTGGTGGTCGATGCCGACCTCTCCGCCCTCGGCCCCCTCCTCACCATCCTCGGCGGCATGGAAAAGGGCGAGGCCCTCGTCGGCCCCGACTACCGCGACCGTCCTGATTTCTGGAGGCTATCATGATCCGACCCCTTATCCTCCTCGCCGCGCTCGGCGTTCTCTCTTCCTGCGCCGAATATCGCGAACCCAAGGCCAACTGTTTCGCTTTCCGCGCCTCGCTCGACCGCGCCGAGCCGGATTGCATTTTCACACCCATCGGAAACCCGGACGACAGCGTTGAGGCCTAGGGTCGCACATATCCTCCTTGCGGCTCTCCTGCCGGCAGCCGCGCTCGGCCAGGGCGTTCCCACCAACGATTCCGGGCTGACGGCCCGCGATATCGTCGAGACGGGCGACCGGGACGCTGACCTCGCCGTCCAGCGTGAGAAACTCACCGTCGAAGAGTTGCTGACCGAGATCGAACGGGAACAGCTCGCCACGCTGCGCGCCATCCTCGACGCGCAGACGAGCTTCGGCGGCCAGGGGCTGCCGGGTATGGTCGCAGACCTCGAGGGCGGCGGCGGCGATCCGGACCGATCCGCAGCGGCGGTCTACGGCTCCGGCGATGTCGATCCCAACCCCGGCGGCGCGGGTATGTTCGGGGATGCGGCAGAAAACATCGAGCAGCTGATCATCCGGGTCGCCCAGGAGACCCACGGGCGGCCCGGGGTCGGGCGGGCCGGTCTTTCCGTCGTGCAATGGCGCGCCCTCCTGCAGGCGCTCATCTGGCAGGAGAGCCGCTTCTCCATCGGCGCACGCTCGCCCGTGGGCGCTTTCGGCCTCACCCAAATCATGCCGGGCACCGCAAGCGATCTCGGGATCAACCCGGAATATTATGACAGCCCCTACCTGCAGGTCGAGGGCGGCGCGCGCTACCTCGCGGCCCAGCTCACCACCTTCGACGGCAACGTCGTCAACGCGCTCGCGGCCTATAACGCCGGGCCTGGCCGTGTGTTCGAATATGGCGGTGTACCGCCCTTCAAGGAGACCCAGCACTACATCAGGGTCATCCCCGAACGCTACAATCTCTACCTCGCGCGGATCGGCGGCATCGAAGCGCTCGGCACGATCGACCCCGCGCTTCTCACCAACGCCAATCTCTCGTTCAGCGGGTTCGGCGCCGCCTTCTACGGCAGCAATTCCCCCGCCGCCATCCGGCAGGCCGCCCTGCGCGTCCAGGACATCGTCACCATGATCGGCGCGACCCAGGACATCCAGGAGAGCATGGCGCTCAACACCTATGCCCGCGCCGAACTGGTCCGGCTGATGGCCGCGCGCATTCGCCTGAAAGCCGCACGGACCCAACCGCTCAGTGCGGCCCAATTGGCCCAGGCCGCGGCCCGCATGGTCGAGAACGAATTCATGGAGTTCACATTGGAGGATCTGGATTGATGGCCCGCAGAATGTTCATTTCAGCACCATTTCGCGCGTTGACCCTGGCCAGCGTCTTGGCGCTTTGCTCGCCTTTCGTGACCAGTGCCCCCGCCCTGGCCCAGGGCGTGCCGGTCGTGGACACCCAGAACATCGCCCAAAACATCCAGCAGCTCCGGCAGATGATCGAGGACGAGATCCTGCAAAACGAGCAACTCGTGCAGCTCCGCGAACAGCTTGCCACGCTCACGGAGCAGCTCGCCGAGCTACAACGAACGTATGAGGCGTTAACGCGTCTCGCAGAGTTGCCCGAGATCATCCGGACACAGATGGAAGACGAACTAAACGGTCTCCTGGACCAGGAGTTCGGCGACATCATCGCCACGATTCAAGCCATCAAGACGGGGGATTTTTCCGGGCTCACCGGATCCGGCGCCGTCGGGATCGAAACCCAGATGGACCGGGTGCTGGCCGATCTCGGCTTCGACGAGGACACGCTCTCGGAAATGGCCCGCAGCGGCAATCCCGGGGCCGTGCGCGTGGCGACACAGGCCACGACCGGCGCGCTGGTCTCGGCCGCGGCCCAGAACAGCTATGAGGATGCCGGGCAGTCGCTCGAACGTGTCGACCGGCTCGTCGGGCTCATCGACGACATGGATGAGCTCAAGGAGAGCGTCGATCTCAACACGCGGGTGACGGCAGAGCTCGCCATCGCGCTCGTCGCCATGTGGCAGCTCGAAGCGATCCAGACCGTAGGAGATGGCACCGGCGGCGTGATCGATGCCGCCACCATCGCCGAAGAACAACGCTTCATGGAGTTCACGCTTCCGGAACTGAGCGCGGATTGAGGACTGATTGTTGGACGAAGAAACCGCCATCATCGAGGAGGAACTGGTCTACGGCGCACTGAGACGGGAACGGCTCTGGCAGCGCCTGGGGCTCATCGGCCTCGGCTTTGGCATCCTGGGCTGCCTCAGCGCGGCCGCCGTGGCCATCCTCGATGTCGATCCGCCCCCAGTTGTTGTGCCTTACGATCCCGCCACCGGCTTCGCCCTCCCCGAAGCCACCGTCGGGGCCACCACCGTCACCGAGAACCGCGCCATTATCGAGGCGGAGGTCTTCCGCTACGTGACGGACCGCGAGGTCTACAACCAGCTCGACAATGACGTGCGCATCCGCAGCGTGTTGCGCCGTTCGGACCGTGCAGCAGGGGCCTCACTGCGCCAGATCTGGAACTCGGCCAATGCAGAGTATCCGCCGTCAGTCTACGGGCCAAATGCACGGCTCGATGTCGAGATTCTCAGCATCAACCTGATCGGCAACAACCGGGCCACGGTGCGGCTTCGCAAGCGCCTGACCTCGATCCAGGGGGTCCAAGCGGGCCTCTTCACCGCGACGCTCCTCTTCGAGTTCCGCCCCGAAGAGAGCCGCTCCATCGACCAGGTCTGGACCAACCCGTTTGGCTTCACGGTCGTCGAATACGCGATCCGCTCGGACAGATTGGAGAACCAGTAAGTGCGCTTCCGGAACAAGAAATCAGGGAACGCCTTGCCAGCGTCCCAAAAGCGCGAGAGGCGCCAGGCTTTTTGCAATGCGAAACACGCCGGACACGCCAAGGCGTTCCTCGCGACCTTTTTGATGGTCTCACTGTTTGCGTCCTACGCGTCAGCCGAGGCGATCCCGCGCGGGGGACCCAACGACCACCGCGTCCGGGTCGCATCCTACCAGGAAGGCCAGGTCTACAGGCTGAACGTTTCCCTGACCCATGTCACGACCATCGAGTTCGGGACAGGCGAGAGCATCCGCTCAATCATCGCCGGCGACACGGAAGGCTTCGAGATCGACGGTGTGCCCGGCGGGCGGGCCTTTGCTATTAAACCCGTTGCCCGCGGCGTCCATACCAACGTGACCGTCTACACCAACAGACGGAGCTATTATTTTAATGTGAACGAGGTCTCGAGCCCGACCTTCTATGTCGTGCAGTTTCGCTACCCCGAGGACAATCGCCGCCCTTCCAACGCCATCGCGCGCGCCGCACCGAACACCAATTACGCGGCCAGCGCACGGACGGAGTTCACGCCGACCCGGGTCTGGGACGACGGCACCTTCACCTATTTCGCCTTCCCGCGGAACGCACCCGTCCCGGCGATCTTCCGGTACACGAACGGGCGCGAGCGCACGGTGAACACAGGCCCGGTCGAAGACGGTGTGATCCGTGTCTCGGGCGTGGGGCGCCAATGGGTGCTGCGTCTGGGCGAGGACGTGGTCTGTATCGAGGCGACGCCGCCCGCGGAGGCCGCCTCATGAGTGACAACAACCCGGATCTCGAACAGCGCCTCGCTGCGCTTGAACGGGGCAACCCGCGCCTCGGACCCGCTCCGAAACGCCGCTCGCCGCTCCTCGCCCTCCTCCTCGCAGGGCTCATCCTTGCGGGCGGCTTGGTCCTCTTGCTATTCTCGGGCCCTGGGGAAGAGGTCGCCCTGCCGACGGCCACCCCGGACGAGTTCCAAACCGAGGGTGACGGGTTCGGAGAGATCGAACTCTTCGTGCCACCGCCCGCCCCGGAACCCGAGATCGTTCTCGTCGAACCAGAACCCAACGCCGAACTTCTGGCGCAGATCGCCGCGCTCCAGGCCCAGATCGAAGAACTGCGCGATGCGCCGGACTCCGACGCCGGGGCGGACAGCGCGGCCGCCGAGGCGATCGATGCGCTGACCGCACGGATCGCCGACCTACAGGACGCCTCCGAGAATGCTCAGGAACAATTCCAGGCCGAACTCGCCGCACGAGATCGAGAGCTGCAACAGCTGCGTATGGACCTGGACCTCGCGCGGTTGGAGGCCAACAAGCCGACGCCCGCCCCGCTCGGACCCACCGACGAAGAGTTGCGCGCCCGCGAAGAAGAGCGGCTGCGGCGCGAGGAAGAGGCGCGACGGCTGGCCGAACTGCAACGCCGGGCCGAGGAGGAGCGTGCCTTCCAGGAACGGCGGATTTCCTCCCCCGTCATCGCCTTCGGCGGAACGGGCGGCGCCAATGCGGGCGAGACAGAACTTACCGAGCGCACCTTCGGCGAGGTGACAGACTTCGTGCTGAACGGCGCGTTGCCGAGCGCCATCACACAAGCCGAAGTCATCGCAAATCCCTCGAACACCGTCATCCAGGGCACGATGATCCAGGCCGTGATGGAGACCGCACTCGACAGCTCGCTCCCTGGGCAGACCCGTGCCATCATCTCAGAAGACGTCTTCAGCTATGACGGCTCACGGCTCCTGATCCCGCGCGGCTCGCGCCTCATCGGACGCTTTCGTTCCGGCATCGAGATCGCGCAGCGCCGGGTCACCATCGCCTGGGACCGGATCATCCTGCCCAACAACCAGACCGTTCAGATCAGTTCCTTCGGCGGCGACGAACTCGGGCGCTCGGGCGTCACCGGTTTCGTGGACACGCGCTTCGACGAGCGTTTCGGCTCTGCCGCACTGATTTCGATTATCTCCGCCGCCCCGAGTGTGGCCGCCGCCCAGGTCGAGGATGAGACCACCGCGGACGTACTTGAAGATGTGGGCGACGACCTGGCCAACGCCACCGACAGTGTGATCGGTGAATATCTCTCCATCGGTCCCGTCATCTACGTCGACCAGGGCGCACGCGTCACCGTCATGGTCGACCGGGATCTGGAGATTTTCTGAGATGACGCTCTCCTACCTCCAGACCTCGCTCGATAAGCTGAAGGACGCCGCCCGCGATGACGTGATCGAGATATGCATCAACCCGGATGGCTCTTGCTGGGGTGAGTTCCAGGGGGATCACTTCATGCGGGCACTGGATCAGCGTCTGACGGTCACGGAGGTGCGCGATCTCGGCAACCAGATCGCCTCCTCAGCCAACACGACTATGAGCAAGGACAAGCCCATCGTCTCGGTCTCGATCACCTATCGGGGCCGCCCCATCCGTGCCCAAGTCGTAACCCCGCCCGCGGTGCTCTCGGGCATGTCGATCTCGCTCCGGTTCTTCTCGAGCCTACCGCTGGACCATATCGAGCTTCGTTTCCTCTATGGCGAAGAGCGCAAGCTCGAGGAACTGCGCCAGGAGAAAAACCGCGCGCTGCGCGAGGTCGTTGCCGCCGGTGACATCTACGCGGCCATCCGCTTCTGCGTCGAGAACAAGCTCAACATGATCGTCTCCGGCGGCACCTCGACCGGTAAGACAGTCGCGGCTCGAAAAATCCTCTCCTACGTTCCCGATGAGGAACGGATCGTCACCATCGAGGAAGCCGCAGAGCTTCTCCCCGCTCAGCCGAACGCGGTGACCCTGATCGCCAACCGCGATGCGGAGTTCCAATCCGCCGACGTGCTTCTAACCGCGACGCTGCGCATGAGGCCCGACCGGATCATCCTCGGAGAGGTGCGCGGCAAGGAGGCCATGACCTTCCTCGAGGCGATCAATACCGGCCATGGCGGTTCGATGACAACCCTCCATGCCGAAACCCCGCAGCTCGCCGTCCAGCGTCTCGCCATCGCCGCGCTCAAGACCGAGATCCCGATGACCTACCAGGACATGGTCCAATACATCGAAAGCTCGATCGACGTGATCATCCAGGCGGGCCGCGAGGACGGCCAACGCGGCATCACCGAATTCTATCTCCCCGGAACCGATCTCAGCGGAGGCATGACCCATGAAGCGGTTTGAATACCAGATCATCACCTATCCGATGGACAAGAAAACCAGCCTGATCGCGATGCAGGACGATCTGAACGCACGTGGGAAAGAAGGCTGGGAAGTCGTATCGGTCAGCTCGTCAGAGTTCGCGCATCTTGGCCACACCGCGTTTCTGAAGCGCGAGATTGCCGAAGGAGCTGGCGCGAAATGAGAAACGCCTTGCTTTGCATCTCGATCACCGTTGTGGGGTTTCCGGCTGCCGCCGAACGCGACTTCGTCCCCTCTCTCGACAGCACGTCGGATGTCTGCATCGATCGGCCCGCTGAGCCTGAGTGGATGCAGAACATCACCGTGCGAGAGGCTTACAGACGTGTCCTGGTGCAAGACATTTACCGTGCTCAGAACCTTGAACGTATCGTCGAAACCGGATCCTGCACCTGCGACACACGCTTCCCGTCCTGGGAAGCGGCGGAAACGGAGTTTCGGGAGCGTTTCAACACAGCCGAACGATGGGAAATGCTGGAGGCCTCGGACACTTACAACCGGCGCGCCAACGCGTTGAGACCTGACGCGATGGCAATCTGCGAAGCCGAGGGCAACTGGTAGCAGATTATGAGCGTCGTCACCTACTTCGTCGAGACCTCCCAGGGCTACCTGGATTCTGCCGCAGAGACGCAGTTCGGCGCGGTGGCGGCGACAGTCGGCACGATGCTGGTTCTCGGAACGACGCTTGTGGTCATTCTGGTCTGCGTCAACATGATCTACCAGTACCGCTCCATGGATGGACGCACTGCGTTCTGGCTCGCGGTGAAAGTCGGCCTCATAGGGGTCTTCGCGACAAATTGGGTGCAATTTAACGCCTTCTCCTCCGCTGTCCTAAACGGCATCGACAGCATCGCCGGATCGCTTGTCGCCTCGGTCGGCGGCGGCACGCCCGGACCGTCGGGGACCTTCGCCGAGGAATTCGACCGGCTGATCGCCGAACTGGGTGAATACCTGAATGCGGCCGGTTCTGAACTGAACTGGATGGCCGGGGCGTTGCTTGACGTTCTTGGCGTACTCCTGCTCTCGATCCTGGGCGGGCTCGCCGCATTCATTCTCGTGGCATCCCGGCTGATGATCGCACTCCTGATAGGCATCGCGCCGGTGATGATCTTCCTCACCCTCTTCGAGGTGACCAAGGACTATTTCGCGCGCTGGCTCTCGGCGCTGATCTCCTTCGCGCTCTATCCGATCGTCGTTGCAGGCGTTTTCGCGACAATCACCGGCGTCAGTTCGGCATTGATCGGCGAGCTCGGCGACCCTGAGGGCGCGTCCAACATCGGGGCCCTCATCCCATTTTTCATGATGGTGCTCATGGCCAAGGGGTTCATCATCGCGACGCCGTTCATTGTCCGCGCGATCTCGGGGAACATCATGATGCCAGCACTATCAGCAGGCCTTGGCGGTACATACGGGTTCGGTCGGGCGCTTGGCGGCAGTCAGCAGGCTTATAATCGGTATCTCATTGGAGGAGCGACTGGCGCTGAATATGCTGCGCTGCGTGCGCGGCAGTTCTTCGGGGTGCAGACAATGCCGCAGAGGCCGGGTGTTAGCCAAACCGTTCCGACGAACCCTGACACTGGTTCGGGCAGTTCAGGCGCGCGAATGCTGGCACAGTTGGCCCGCCTAAGCAGGCTGGGCCGAAGGTAGCATTGACCGTCAAAGGCTTCACCAGCGGGAACATGTTCTTTGCGAGCCTATACCTTTGCCTTCAGCAGAGCTCGCGGCAAACTGCCTGAACGGATTTACCTTGGCACCATCATGCCATGTCCGGGTGAAGTGGAACGGCATCGGCGCCGGTGTTGCTGTCTGGGACGTCTATCCTGTATCCCCTTCTTACATCAAAGCATTCGACGGCAAGCTTCCTTTGGGAAATTGCCGGTAGCGGGCAGTAAATTGCCGCGATGTTCTCGTTGAATTTTTAACTTGTCACTTGACAATTTAAGAGAGTGGAGTATCTAAGGTGCCAAGGAAGAAGCACACATCAAAGGAAATCGAGGCCGTCATCCAGGAGCTCGAAGAGCTGGGATGGGACCTTATTGAGGGCAAGGGGCACGCGTGGAGGATCCTCCGATGCCCGGCCAACGATAAGGATTGCCGCTGTGGCGAGTTTTGTCAGATGTCTGTCTGGTCGACCCCGAAGAATCCACAGCAGTTCGCGAAAAGGATCCGACAGAAGGCTCTGGCCTGCGTGAAGCTTCAGAAGAACGACGAAGGTAATGCCGATGGCTGAAGAATTCGAATTCGAACTGGTCTTTGCGCTCCCCGACGGAGAGCACGATGCGTTTGCGCTCTCTGACGCGGTCTTCGAGGCGGGTTTTGAAGATGCGCTCGTGGGCACCGGTCACACCGGTCTCCTGGGTGTAGAACTGGAACTTGAAGGGGATGAGGCCGAGAGCGCGATCCTTGAAGCGGCGCGGGCGCTGATCAAGGCGTTGCCGCAGGGCACTGTCCTGCGCGAGGTCCGTCCCGACCTGGTGTCTCTCGCGGATGTCGCCGAGAAGCTCGAGGTGAAGCGACAGGCGCTCCAGCAGCGCAAGATGCCCCTCCCCGTTGCCGGTGGCCTCTACCGCATCGATGAAATGATCGAGGTTCTGATGGAGGCCTCAAAGCCGGCGAAGGGGCAGCGTCGTCCGCGCTTTAACCTGGCTTCCGCCGCGAAGTGGTTTCGTGCGGGCCCCGCGGCCCGCAGGGTGAACGCCCAGTTGACGATGCGTGAGATCGACCCTGCGACGATTGAGCGAGCCCCTCGACCAGAGCGCGACGATCCTGGTTTTCTTCACCCGTGACAATGGTCGATTCCGGGGCGCGGGCACAAGGCGCCATCGCGGCATGCTTTCGTGTCGCCCGCATGGCGGCTTAGCCAAGCCCGAATTTCTCGCCCGCCTCGCTGACTTTTGCTTCCGAACCGGACATCTCCGCCTCCAACCGCTCGAGATCACTTACGGCGTCCTGTACCCGGACGACATCGTCTTCTGTCGCAGCCTCCACCTCCAGATCTGCCTGCCTCCCGAACTCCATCTCCAACTGCCGCTGATCGTCCGCAAGGACTGCGGCACGACCGCGCCGAGGCGCTTGAGCCGGACCGGGCTCAATGGGTGCATTCCCTCCGGTTTCCGTAAGCCCCATCCTGGCCTCGAAATCGCGTTCCGAGAGACCTGACCCACGCGGAGCCGAAGGCATCGCCCGGACACTCAGGGGCAATTCTCCCATCGGAGGGACCGGCCCCTTCGGAAACGGCAGATCCCCCTCCTGCGCCGCGTGGATGCCTTTGAAAAACGGATCCTCGTAGTAAACGACCCGCTTCGCCCGGACCGGCATCTGCGCGTCCACGACCACCACGATCTCATCAAGCGGCAGACGTCGCGCCTCATCTTCCGGCAGGAGCGCGACCTCCTCCGTCCGCTCGGACTGGCTGCGGCCCTCGAACGGGTTCTTGCCGACCGCGCGGGAACGTGTGACCACGGTTTTGGTGGTCTTGCCCACGGCCTTGCTCAGCTCCTCGACGGTCTTTTCGTCCGAGGGCGTGAGGTAGAGCTTGATGCCTGCATTGCCCTGCAGCGCCCGCCGCGTGTTCTCGCCGTAGATCTCGTCGATGGCCGGGATGGTCTGGGTGACCACCGCGAGATGCCCGCGATAGGCGCGCAGCACTTCGATGCTCTCGGCCACGATCGGCATCTTTCCGAGCCGGTTGAACTCGTCGAGCATGATCATGACCGGCCAGGGCTCGTCGGCGCCCGGTTCCTTGTCCTGCAGGGCGGAGAGAAGATCAGAGAAGAACAGTCGGATCAACGGCGCCAGCGGTTTCACCATGAGGGGCTGCACGACGAGATAGACGCTGAAGGGTGTCTTGCGGATCGTCCGGAAGTCAAAATCCGATACCGCCGTCGCATCGTCGATCGCCGGGTTCTGCCACTGATCGAGGCCCGAGGTCATCAGGAGCGAGACATAGGAGGTCAGCGTGTCGTTGTTGGTCGAGGCCAGCCGCGTGAATATCAGCCGCGCCGCGGCGTTCTGGACCTCATGGGCGCGCGCGAGATACTCCTTCTGCTTCTGCCCGCCCGAGGCGGCGATGCGGTAGATCTCCCCGAGCGTCGGCCTGCGGCGTTGGAACGCGAGTAGCCCGGCCGCGACGAAGAGATCGATCCCGCCCTTCAGGAGGCCCTGCACGCGGTCGTTGTCGTTCTGAAGGAAGAGCGTGGCCAGGAGCTGCAGCTCCATCTGCTGGCGGGCCGGGTCTTTGAACTCGTAGATGCGCAGGAGCGGATTGTAGCGATGGGTGCGCCGGTCCTCCCAATCCGTGGGCGCGAACCGGAACACCTCGTCGCCCTGTGCCGCCCGGTGGCGGGCCGAGGCCTCGAAGCATTCGCCCTTCACGTCCAGCACGACCGCCGATCCCTGCCAGGTCAGCAGGTTCGGGATGACGAAGCCGGTGGTCTTGCCGCGCCCGGTCGGTGCCACGATGAGCGCGTGTGGGAAGGTCCGGGAGCAGAGAAAGGGCGCGCGGGAACCGGGCTTGCCCAACTTGCCGATCACGAAACCTGTGCCGGGCGCGCCGAAGAAGCCGTTCCGCTTCATCTCGCGGCGGGTCTGCCAATGGGTGTAGCCGAAGCGGGTGAGGGCCGAGCCCGACATCGCCAGGCTCATCATGAGGCCCGCCAGCCCGGCCCCGCCCATGATCAGGTTGATCAGGCGAAAATCATCGGGGCGGGCGGCACCGATCGCCCGGTAGTTCTGCGCGATGTAGAAGAAATCGATCTCGGCCTGGAAACCCAGGTCCCGGAACGTCACGACAGCCGAGGCGATGACGTAGCCGATCGCGATGGCGACGAGTGTGACCAGCACCACGCCGAGGGCGAGGCGGCCTTTCCCCATCCCTCCCATCAGTGGGTCTCCCCGCGCTCGGTCTCACCATCGACAAGATCGGCGCGGTGGATTTCGAACTCGCGGTCGGCGATCTCCTCGACCACGGCGCGGGTCGCCTCGCTGTTGGCGGTGGCCGGATCCGTCTGCAGGTAGGTCTTGGCGGCGTAGAGCCGGTCGAGACGGTCTTCGATCTGGGTCTTCAGCACGTCGACATCACCGTCCCGCAGCCGGTCGATCTGCGCCGCGTCCAGCTCGCGCTCGACCGCGGCGCGATAGGCCAGTCGCTGACCGTCATCCTGGAACGGCCCATGCAGATTGCCGGCCCGTTCATGGTCGACGACCCGCCGGATGTCCGGATCGGCAATCGGCGCGCCCTCGACAGCGTCCCCCTCGCGCACGTCCGAAAGCCGCCCGTCGCGCAGGTCGAGCGCCACCTCCTGCAATTCGTTTTCGCGGCGAACCTGGGCGATGGCCTCGGTGTCACGCAGTTCGGTGACGGCCGCATAGGTCGCGCCAAGCCCGCGGGCAAGATGCGACGGCATGTCGGGATAGCGCGCGCGGAACGCGTCCGTGACGGCCTCCGCAACGGGGGTCCGCGCGTCGCGACCCTCCATGATCCGGTCGACTTCGCGGGTGATCTCGCGGGCCCGATCCTCGTCGGTGATGTGCTCCCGGTAGGGTACGGACCGGTCGATCACGTCACCGGGGCGCGCGAGGAGTTCCGGATGCGCATCGAGGTAGCTGCGTTGCTCTTCTTCGATACGCCGCTCCGCGCGGGAGACGATCTCCGACTCCCGCGCCTCGATCTGGTCTTCGGTCAGACCTTCCGAACGCATGTCCTGGCGGATGGCGCGCTCCATGTCCTCAGTGGCGTCCCGATGATAATGGACCCTCTCCGTCACGGTGCGATCTTCCACGACACCGTCCTCACGCAAGACCCCTGCCCGCTCCAGCGCGACGCCGAGCTGGACATGGGCCCGGTTGAGGGTCTCGCGCGCCGTCTCCAGATCCGCGCGGCGCTCGAGGTTGAGACCGTCCCTCTCGGCCACCCGCGCCAGATCGTCAGCGATCCATTGCCGCTCGAGCGCCGCGTTCTGCGCGCCCGTCTCCATCCGCGCGACCACCACGGACGAACTGATCCCGGTTCCGCGCAGCGCGGTGTCGACATGCGCCCGCACCTCGGGGTCGCGCAACCGGTCGAGCCGGGCCGCATCGATATTGGTCTCGGAATAGATCCCGCCGTCGGACGGCTTCTCGGTCAGTGTCACGGAGCGCAGACCCAAGGGCTGCATATGCGCGAGCCGCGACTGGATCTCGTTGAGGCTGCGCTCGAGCCTCGGCCGTTCGGCCTCCGGCTTCGCATCAATCATGCCCTGCACGCGCGCGACCTGATCGGCATAGCGGGTCCTCAGGTCGTCGAACGATTGCTCCTCAGCCATGTAGACCCCTCCTTCCGATGTGAGTTTGCCGCCCTTCGCCAGCAGTTCTCCGGACCGGAACAGGGCATCGGCGATATCTTCGCGGTTGTCCGCGGAGGCCTCGGCTGCGAGCGAGTGATAGATGATCCGTGTATTGGCGATCTCTTCGAGAGCGCGATCCAAGTCTGCCCCGACCCGTGGCCGTGGTTCCGCGGCCCGCCCCTCAACCTTGGCCGCATAGACCTCGCGGGTGCGCGGCGGGTAGTGCACGACACCTCGGTCGAGCCGCCGCGTGGCCTCCAGACGCACGCCGAATTTCTCGGCCTCCTCGACCATGGCGAGGCGGAAGTCGTCATAGTTGAACCTGTGATCGCGACCCAGGAAGAAGAACTCGCCCTCCTGGGACCGGCGGTTCAATACTATATGCGCGTGGGGATGATCGCGATCCTCATGCACTGCGATGATGTAGTCGAAATGCCCCTCGTCGGACTGAAAGAACCGCTCCGCGACATTGGCGGTGATGTCGCGCACGTCCTCGCCCCGGGTGCCGATCGGGTAGGACATGAGCATATGCGTCGTCTGCCCGAGCTTGGGCTTGAACCCCGCGCTCCAGCGCTTGGCGAACCGCTCCGTCAGGTCCTTGATCTCGGATGCCTCGAGCTTCGTCTTCCCGTCCAGGAAGCCGCTGCTGTCCACGAGATGCGAGGACTTCGTCGTCAGGTAATCGAGCTGGTTCATCAGCTGCGATTTGGTATGCGTGCCCCCGCCCCGGATCGCCTTGAAGACCGCTGCACGGTGACCGGCGGCGGCCCGCACGAGCTGCCTCTGCCGGGACGCCTGCAGCCCCTGCATCGAGCCCCGAATGCGGCTCCAACCGTCCCGGAAGATTTCACCGGTGACGTCATGGACGGCATCATTCAGCCGCATGGGCAAACTCCCTCAGAGCGGCAGTGGCGGCGAGCTGCATGGCATCCCGACGACGGCGCAGCAGCAGATCGATCTCGTCAGCGGAATCAAGGATGAACCGCGCCAGACCACGCATCTGCGCGAGGCGCAATTCGGACAACTCTGCGTTCGGTGCGGAGCCTTCCCCCTGCCCCGCCCGGCTGGCTTTCATCATCTGCTTGGCGACCTGTACGACGCCGTTACCGACCTCGTGCAGGGAGGCCCGGTAACGTGCCATCTCAGCCGCCAGCTGCGCGTCCGGAACGAAGGTTCCCCCCGCCGCCTGGATCAGCCGCCGGACCCCCTCCGTGCGGGTCTCGATCCCCGCCGCGGCCAGGACCTCATCCAGCGCACTAAGCTCTTCGGGGGTCAGTTTCACGGTCACGGCGGCCGTGGCCACGGCCGCATCCTTCTGGCGATCTTCGTCCGCCTTCAACGTGTACTGGATGGCCCGCGGCGTGACCCCGAACCGCTCCGCGAGCTCAGACGTCCCCACACCTTCTCCGGCCTCACGGATAATCTCCGCCCGCTCCGTCTGTGTCAGTCTCCTGGTCCGGCTCATACGAAGAAAGCCCCCCTATTTCCTGCCACCTTCATTCAAGGTCGCCCTCATCATACGAAACTATATGTTGCGGTCAATACAATATTATTGTAGATTGCCCCCAGGCGACCTTGAATTCCGCTTCAAGCCGAGCACCGCAGGTGCGAGGCCCGGCCCGAAGGGCCCAGCAACACCGACCATCTCCAACCGCACCTCGGCCACCTGTTGTCATGCCCGCGCCCGAGGGTCTGGCCGAACACGGACCCGTGTTCGGACGGAAGCGAGGGGCGGCGCATCTCTTCACCGACGGGGCTGACGGACAGGGTCAAGGGCGGCCAGATTTGGCTTGGCCCAAATCTCTGCCGGAAAAACCGGCGGGCTTCAGCCCGACTGTTATTCCGGATGGCCCCCTTGAGGCTGGCCGGCAGACCTGTTCCAGGCGATCTCTGAAATCCCCCGTCAGGACCGTGCACGGTCCTGACACCTTATCGGGGACACCGGCCGAAAGCAGGGGTCCCCGGTCTTGGCGCAGCCTTCCCTGAGACAGGGAAAGGGCCGCCTCTAGGGCGGCCCATCCTCCTGGGAGGATTACTCCTGCGGTTCCTTGGAGCTCGGCGGGAACATCACCAGCTCCTGGACCGCGACGGGGAAGTCGAGCTTGAGGCTGAAGAACTCCGAGCCGTCCCCGTTGCGGGTGTTGCGGAACATCGCGCCGACGCGCTGGAAGCGGGTGCGCTCCTGACCTTCGTTGTCGGTGAACTTGACGGGAACGGTGGCGACGTAGTGGTTGGTCATTTGGGTCTCTCCTTTTTGCGATGGGGATCACCCGGCACGGGGGGCAAGGGAGGTCCGCAAACACAAATGCGGAGGGTCCGCGCGCCCCGCGCGTGGAAACCGTATTTGTGTTTGCCGGAGCGTGAGCGGAGGGCACGGACCGCCCGACCCCGTGCGATCCACATCTATGAGCAAAGAGGGGAGACCCGGATGTGCACCCCGCCCCTCAGCCGTTTTCGGTCCTGTCGAGTTATGTCAGACATGACCATGTCCGCGCCGCTCTCATCCAACGCGGCGGCGGGATGGTTCGCCCAAGCCCGATCGGCACGACCGCGATCGTCTGCCTCAAACTCGACTTCCCCGTCGCAGTCTCGCGATCCGGGGAGGTGATGCATCCGCGGGCCTGGCAGCAGCGTTGCCCGCCCGGACGGGTCGCCGCCATCGGGCGGCGCAGTCGATGCGCTGCGCCCGCCCCAGCGATCTGCACCCGCACGGCCGGATCGCGGGGTTTCAGGCGCGCATGAGGGCAACCCCGCCGGCAGGGGCCCGTCTTGACCGAACCAGTCACGGATCATCGTGTGATCAGACCGCAGTATTTTGTCCAGTTGGAAGGGCGAGCTGTCCAGCCGGGCCTCGGTTTGGCGGGGCTGACGAGATCATCTTATCGACTTGTTGCTCGACACTCATTTTGCGTCCAACTCGCCGAACTTTTCCAAATCGATGATCCGTTCGGGCGGAGTGGCGACCCGTTGCATCATGCAACAGTCAGTTCGCAGCTTGGCAATATCGAAGCTGGGGTTCGCTACCTTGAATGCCCAGCTGTTCAGGAAGACGCGTGCAATCCCAGGAATTTCGCCCATGCCGGTGATGTCAGAATAGCTGAAGTGCGGATGAGCACCTCGCACGAGTTCTTCGCCACCAATGCGGACATGTACGATGATGGGAACGGTTTCCGAGTGGAGCAGGTGAAGGCCCGATTGATCGCCGAACAACCGCTGCACGACATGCTGATCAAACTCAGAGCCGTGACTCAAATAGTGGTCGAAACCATTCGCGAGACCCGATCGAGATAGACTGAAATGAACTTGTCCTTCCCGTCGGCCTTGCTTGTTTTTCGGGCCGACATCTTCAAGTACCTCGGCAAGTTGGTGTTCTAGATGATGCCACTGAGGATGGGTCTTGAGAATTTCTGTGAGTCTTTGCCTGCGGTCTGCGGCCACCAATGGACGCAGACCAAGTTGCTGCACAGATAGGATTTCGTCCGGCAGCAAACGTGTACCATGGAAGACGCAGAATTCATGTGCTTGCAGCCAATCGTAAATCGCGTCTGACGCCGTTTCGATGTCCGTATGCCGAACCACGGAGTCGCCCGCATCCTCGATGAATTCAAAATTCGATGAAGCGAGGGTTTCGATCGCTTCCTTGCCTACCAGATCAACTGCCAGTTCGCGGAAAGACCCCTCCCAGGTCTCAAACTGATCGTAGTAAATAGTCATTTCTCTGGGGACCTGTGACAGTTGCCAACTGGCTTACCCGTCTAGCGTCTCAGGGGAATCTTGCAAACGGTGTCATCGGCGAAAAGCTGCATCTAGTGAGTTCGATACGTCCGCTTGGTCGCATTTAGAGGCCGACGTGAAAACGACAAAAGGGCCGCCCAAAGGCGACCCTCTCTCATTCACGCGTCTGCCGACTTCTTCGCCGGATCGGCGACCCGCATGACGGTGAGCCCCTTCGCCTCGGCCTTCTGCCCGAGGTTCAGCGCGACCCCGTTGCCACCGAAGAGCACAACTCCCGTCGCAGCAAACTTGTCGTCCAGCATCTCATCGTTGCATTTGAAGGGTGCCGCCCGCCCATGCGCGGACCAGCGCGGATCGAAGCGCGCCTGCGCGACGCCGCGCGCCCGAGCCCACCGGGCGGCGATCATCTCGGCCCCGTGCTTGCCACCCTTATGGCAGAGGAAGATCTCCTGGTTGCGGTTCTGCCGGATGCGTTCGCGAACCTTGTCGAGTGTCGAGAAGATGACGTCGATATCGGTCCAGTCGGTCGCCCCCGACACGATCAGGGGAACCCCCTCGACCTTCGACTTCGCGGCCGTTTCGCGATCATGCTGTTCCAGCAACTGCCGGGCCTCGAAGACCGCTCCGGTCTCCTGAGCGCGAGCGCTGGCGCGCGATCCCGCGGCCGGGATGAAGGCATGGCCGGTCTCGACCTCGTAGCATTCCGCCGCCGCCTCGCTCATCACCTCGATGGCCGCGACAATCTCGCGGACCTGCAGGAAGCGGGCCTGCGCCTCTTCGAGCGCGGTCTCGGCGATCTCCGATCCGTCGTGGGATTTTGCCAGGGCGCCGATCTTGTCGGCGGTGCGGTCGAGCTCCTTGCCGAGAGCGATCTTGCGGCGCTGCAGGATTGTGGCGAGCCCGTGCGCGAGCGGTTCGATCTCGGTCTCGAGACCGGTGCCGCGCAGCTGGCCGAGCAGGGCCTCGAAAGTCTCGCGGACGACGCTGTCGGTCAGGATGTGATCCTCGGGGATGGGCAGCTCCGCGTCTTTCTCCGTCAGGCCGAAAAGTTCGATGGTCTCGTAGGCGTTCGCGTTCTCGTAAGTCATGTTGGTGTCTCCAGATGTTCGGGGAACCACCACGGGAGTGTGGTGGCATGGCCGTACGTCTGGTTCACCGAATCTGTCCGGGTCAGGGACGGCGAAGCCGCCGGCGTGCCGGGCGCAAAAGTTTTCCGGGCGCATCGCCCACCACGGGCGCGTCATCGAAAACTGGACCGCCCTTTCGACCCGCGCCGCCTTCGCCGAAAAGTTTTGCGATCCTTGACGCGGGCTGATTTGGGGGCCATCCGGAGGATATGCTTCCGCACTCATGTGTGTGTTGTTGACGGTAGGTTTGCCCGACGCGAGCAGGCAAAGGGCGCGACCGGACGCGGGAGACGGATGGAGCGGCGGGATCGTTTTGCCCCGCAAAACAGACCGGAGCGCAATCCGGCGGAGCGGCCGGGGCGCGGCCTGCTCGCGAGACGGGCAAACCGGGATGCCAAGTGCTGCGCCGCGGTGAGGCCGCATGGCCGAATGCGCGACGGACCGCAGGGCCGTTCTCGCCTGCGACACGCGAAGCCGAGCGGGGGAGGCCGTCAGGCAGTGGGCGCTTCGGGCCAATTAATGCGATAAGGGTCTGAGAGTGTTACGCCCGGAAGAATGTGAACCCACCTGCAGAGGAGGCGGAAGTTGAAATATCTGATCCCGATCGTCGTGATCCTGCTGACATCACCAGCCATCGCGCAGGTGCAGATCCGGGACGCCGACACCATCGTCGTCTCCGGCACACCTGTGCGTCTGAATGGCGTCGATGCTCCCGAGCTCCGAACGCGGGCGGGCCGGGATGCCCGGCGCTGGATGGTGAACTACCTCGATGGCCGTTCGATAGAATGCGAGCTCAACGGCGAGCGGACCCATGACCGATGGGTGGGCATTTGTTACGCCGATGGTGAGGACATAGGCGCCGCGCTGATCGCGGCCGGTCACGCGCTCGATTGTCGGAGATATTCCGGAGGTCGGTATGCCCATCTGGAGACGCCGGCGGCGCGGTCGCGGATCAGGCGGGCGAGATACTGCTAGCGATACGACTGCCAGGGAGCTGCGCGACGTTCAGTGCGCGAATTTAATCCGACAACATCCCTGCCGCCCGCATGCTGAAGGCGTTCTTCTCCCGCCCGAAGCCGACGATGATGTGATCGTGGACCACGATCTCCATCACCTTGCAGGCCTCCACGATCTTGCGGGTGAGCTCGATGTCGGTCTGGCTCGGATGCGGATCGCCGGAGGGGTGGTTGTGGCAGAGGATGAGGGCAGAGGCATCGAGAACGAGGGCGGCGCGGAGCACCTCGCTGACATAGACCGGGACGTGATCGATGCTGCCGCGAGTCATGACCCTGTCGCGGATCAGCCTGTTCTTCCGGTCCAGAAGCAGCACCCGAAACACCTCGACCCGTTCATGAACGGCGTTCAGAGCCAGGTAGTCGGTCAGCATGGTCCAGGACTGCAGTGCGGAGGTCGAGCGGGCATGCCTGCGCAGGATGATGCGGGCGGCGTCGATGGTCGCGATCTCGGCTTCGGAGAAACCGGATGCGCCTCGTTCGGCGATCTTTTTGGGATCGTGCTGTATCATGTCGTTTCCAATCTTTTGAGAGGATCGCGGCCAGCGCCGCTCAGTTCATGCCTGCGATGACGAGGCCGGATTTCATGGTGGGGCGGCCACAGGCCTCGCAGAAGCCGGCGCGCTGGTCGGGTTCGAGATCGGCGGTGTGGTCGCAATCGGGTGCCATGCAGATCGCGGGCACGATGCTGCCCTGCGCATAGTCCTCCAGGAAGTCCACGACCTCTGCGTAGCCTTCGGCCTCGGCGAGCGTGACCAGCTTGGGATGGGTGAGATTGAACATGCGTCTAGTCCTACTGATGAGGTGATACGAAAAGAGGGGAGCCGCGTCACTGCGGCTCCCCTCGCGGGACCTGCCTCTTGGGGACAGGAGGCGCGGGCCGGTCGGAGACAGGACCGGCACCACCCCGTCAGGCCGTTTTGGGAGGAGGATCAGGCCTGCACGGGCGAAAGCGCCCCGGTTGCCCGGGGCGCCAGTTCTGTAGCAGTCGCTGCCTGTCAGCCGACCAGGGCGAGCCCGGCGTTGTCCGACCGGTCCTGGCCTGCACTCTCGACGAAGGGAATGATCGAGAAGGTCTGGCCGCCGCGCTGCTCCTCGTTCTGCACGGCGTTCACCCGCAGATCGCCATCGGGCGTGTTGATGAGGAGCGAGACATAGTCGTTGCCGGTCCGGTTGCTCTTCGCCATCCAGGCCGAGCCGACGCGGATCGGGTGGCCCTTGGGCGAGCTGACCTCGATCCGGTAGTCGGGATGGGTCTCCTCGGTCTTGAACTCGTTCTCGATGAGCATGAAGTCGAGGTCAAACATCATGTTGGCGATGTAACCGGCAAAGGCGTTGTCTGCATCCATCGCCGTCAACTCGCCCGAGATCGAACCGGACTTCATCGCACCGTTCGAGACCAGCGGGATGATCTCGAATTCACCGGTCATCGCTTCGCGTGCTTCCTTGGTCTGCACGGCGTTGACCCGGAAGGGCCCGAGGCCGACATCGATCTGCATCGAGATGTAATGGTTACCGGTGGTGTTGCCGGTCTCGTTCCAGGCCGTGCCGATGCGCACCTTGCGGCCCGACTTGTTCACCGCCGTCACATCATAGTCCGGGCTTCGCTCGGACATCTTCGTCCGAGTCTCGAGCTGGATGGCGATGTCAAACCGGGTCGAATGGATCATGCCGGAATAGGCGGTGGCTGCGGTTTCGGCATTCTTGGTCAGGGTTCCTGCGAACATAGGTCTTCTCCTTGGGTTTGCCGCTGCCCGGCACTTGGCCAGAGCACGCGGGATTGCTTTTCGACCCCTCATGGGATCGCAAAACCACAAAGCCCTCTTTCCTTTCTCTCCTGCCCGTCAGCCCGGCCCGGCGGTAGACAAGGTGTCCGACGTCGCCCCGCGCACCACCCTCCCCTGCGCTGTCGCGCCATCATGGCCCGGCTCCGATATGAAGAAGTCGGCCTCGGCTCCGTTCAGCCTACGGCCGCTCCGGTCGGTCAACCCGATCGTGCTGCCGTTCGGCACAAAGGTTATGAGGTATTGGCCAAGGCCGTCCCGATGCACCCGATACCCCTCATTCGCCCAGTGGACGGATTTGCCGGCATCCACGGCGAGCTTTATCTCCGCGACGTTCATCCGGATCTCCATTTCAGTATTGGTGTTGGAAACAAGAGAGGCCCGATCCGTGGATCGGGCCTCTGTGCAACCGCGATTGACCTACCAGTCGAAGACCTCGAGATAGGGGGCTGGCGGGACGTCTCGATCGAAGAGGACGTAGTCACACCCGGCATCCATCGCCAACGCCATGACCGCCTTGAAGGCGTCGCAGTCGACGCCTTCCGGCATGTCGGCGAGGGTTACAGGGACGGAGAACAGCCAGCCATACTCATTCTGCATGCTCGGCGATTTGGCAAAGAGCCCGTTCTCGATAGCCTGGACGGTTTATTCAGGCAGATGTGCGGTGCTGCAATCGTAGAACCTGCGAACGTTGCGCATCATGATCCCCTCGCCTCCATCCAGTCCTTGAGGCCGAGGATCGTCTTGCCCCCAGCCACCTCGGCCAGCCATTTCGTGCGCGGATCGCCGACGGGCTCATGCGCTTGCCGGTCGATCTGCCCGTTGGCCATCCAGGGCTCGGGCTGGATCCGTCCGAGCCAGTCGGCGAGGCTCGGAATGCGGCCCTGACAGTCTTCGCGGACATGCTGCTCGCCGATCCAGCGGATGGGAATCTCACGCCCCGCCCCGTTGGTGAGGGAGAGCCCGAAGACACGTTCGGCCTCGAAGATGCCTTGCGTGTGATGGCGCAGAGCACGGTGGGTGAAGATGGCGAGATGCTCCTTTGAGGCATCGAACCAGTCGTGAACGGCCTGATAGTCGGATGGCGTTCCGCCATACTTCCGGGCGGAACTTTCGGCATGATGGAGGGGATGGGCCATGTCACAGGCCCTCATCGAAACTGTGGGAGCATTCAACGTAGCGGTCGGCATGATCGAGGGTGATGCTGTCGGCGATGACATCCCAGGTCAGCGTGCCGTAGCCGCCCTCGTTGTTCTCGAAGCCGGGATGCTGGTGATAGGCGACGGACCAGGCGAAGTCGCCAACCTTCGTGCAGAGTTCGTCAGGGAGCGCAATGCCTGCGGGCTGCACCGTTACGTCTTCGATATTGCCGGAATCGCCGTAGCCTTCGTATTCGGCGGTGACCTCGGTGATGCCGAGGCCTCGCAATTGCGGGAGCAGCTCGTTTCGGGTGGCCTTGTTGGCGGCTTCGCGCTCGGCCTGCCACTTTGCCATCGTCTCGGCAAAGGTGGTCTCGGAGTTGGTCATGGGTCTCGTCCTCTTGTCTGGGATTGGGGAAGGCGCCGAGGGGTCTGGAGACACGCCACGGCGGCGGAACGCGAGGGGGCAAAGCACCCTTCCGCGTTCCCCCGACCCAAGGCCCGCTTTTCCTTTCAGGCGGCGCGATCAGCCCTGGAGGCTGATCCGTCCGCCACGATCCGGCCGAGGATCGCAGCGGTATCGACGCCCTCCCCGTGGGGCACGAAGACCCGAAGCTGGAAGGCGATGATCTCGGTGAAACACCCCAGGGCCTTCAACCCGTCGATCGTGCCCCGGTCGGCCCCGTCGATCTCGAGACGGGCCGCGCCCGCGACCCGGCGGCGGGTGAGCGTGAGGCCGCGTCCCAGATCGACCGGCGCGGTGGATCCGAGCGCGGCCGTCAGCATGTCCCGCGGGGTTTTCGGGGTGCCGACCATGAACCGCGCACGCAGGGCCGCGGCGCCGTCCTCGCTGACGGTCCGGCCGATCATCGCTGTCTGTGCCTCAGGTGTGACGCGGTAGATGCGTTCGTTGCCCGAGGGGATATCCTTCCAGATCGGCAACAGCAGCCCGGTCAGCAGGTATAGCTTCGTCGTGGTCACCTTCGGCAGGCTGTTGGCCTCCTCGTCCCAGAGGCGGCGGAACTCGGGCTTTTCGATCTCTTCCCAGGCGGAGGCCTGGAACTTCCCTTCCTCGACATAGGTGGACCCGCTTGGCCGGGTCACCTTGCGCATGAGCGTGACGATCTCTTCGTCATACATCTGCATCGGACGCGAGGAGATCAGCGCCGCACGTCCCGAGGCACTGTTGATCATTGGCAGCTTGTCGGGGTTCCGGTCCAAAGCTTCTTCTGCGGAGAGGATATGGACGGGGTCCGTCACCTCCAGTCCGATGATCCGTGTCACCGCTCCGGAGCGCGGACAGGTCCAGAGATCCTCGGTCGAGACCTGCTCGATCCTCTCGCCGCGCAATGTCTCGACGCCGAGATCGAGTGTGCCTGCAGCCCGCGCCCGCTCGGTCTGATCGGCAATCCGGCTCATGAACTCGACAAAAAGTGCATTCTGCATGTGGATCGGCAGCGCCAGGACACGGTTGAGGAAGCGCTGGATCGGCGGCAACTCTTCCAGGAGCACGCCGTCCTGGTCGATCAGTCGAAGAGCTGTCCAATCGCTGAACTGTTCGTAGCTCATGGCCGCCGCGCGCCCGGCGGCGAGATCGGCGTAATAGCCTCGCAGCGCACCCCTTGCGATCGGGCTTTCGAGATTGTCCTCCTCGCGGAACATGCCCTGGGAGCCGGTCTCGCGCTGGCCCTTGGTGAGGGCGCCCAGCTGATCAAGCCGTCGGGCGATCGTGGAGGTGAAGCGTTTCTCGCCGTGCACATCCGAGGTGCAGACCCGGAAGAAAGGCGCGCTGACCTGAGCCGAACGATGCGTGCGGCCGAGCCCCTGGATCGCGGCATCGGCCCGCCAACCGGGCTCCAGCAGGTAGTGCCGTCGCCGTTTCTGGTTCTTGGCCGTTTGAGCGGCATGATAGGACCGGCCCGTCCCGCCGGCATCGGAGAAGATCAGGATGTCCTTCTCGCCATCCATGAAGGCCCGGGTTTCAGAAGAATTACTGCTGGCGGACCGCTTCTCGATGAAGAGGGCACCTTCGCTGGCTTTCAGGGGGCGGATGGAGCGCCCTGTCACCTCGGCCACGACCTCATCCCCGAAGGCCCAGAGGATCTGGTCCAGCGCCGAAGGGATCGGCGCCAGGGACATCAGCTCTATCATTGCCTCATCGCGCAAGGCCTCGGCCTCGCGGGAGACAACCAGGGCGCCATTCGCATCCCGCAGCGGCTCCGCGACCATGTTCCCGTCGATCTCCACGATCTTCTGGGCATGGATCGGGAAGGCCTGTTCGAGGTAGGAGAGCACATAATCCCGAGGCGTCAACGCCCCCTCGACCAGCTCGTCTTCGGGGTCCATCGCCTCGAGCCGTCGCTTCAACAGGCTCTCGCCCGTCGAGACCACCTGGATGACGCAGGCAAATCCCTCGGCCAAATCATCTTCAATGGCACGGATGACGGTCGGGGCTTTCATGCCCATCAGAAGGTGGTTGAAGAAGCGCTGCTTGGTGCTCTCGAAGCGGGATTTGGCCGAGGCCTTCGCGGCAGAGGCGTTCGTCTGACCGGAGGCATCATTGACCCCGGTCGCGGTCAGCGCCGCCTCGAGATTATGGTGGATCGTCCGGAATGCCCCGGCATAGGCGTCATAGATCTCGATCTGCGCCGGTGTCAGCGCATGTTCGAGCACGTCATATTCCACACCATCGAAGCTGAGCGCCCGCGCGGTGTAGAATCCGAGCGTTTTGAGGTCGCGCGCCACGACTTCCATCGCGGCAACGCCTCCGGCCTCCATTGCCGAGACAAAGCTCTCCCGGCTCGGGAAGGGATAGTCCGGACCCTGACCCCAGAGTCCGAGGCGGGAGGCATAGGCCAGGTTCTGCACGCTGGTGGCCCCGGTCGCCGAGACATAAAAGACCCGCGCCCGGGGCGTGGCGAGCTGCAGACGCAGCCCGGCGAGACCCTGCTGGGAGGGTTTGACCCCCCTGCCCGCGTCGGACCCCGCGGCGTTCTGCATGGCGTGGGCCTCATCAAAAGCCAGCACGCCGTCGAAACCCTCGCCCATCCAGCCCAGAACCTGGCTCAACCGGGTCGTCCCGCATTTGCCTGCGGACCGGAGTGTCGCGTAGGTCACAAAAAGGATGCCATCGCCCATGGAGATAGGCTGGTCAGGCTTCCATTTGGAGAGCGGCTGGATGTCGGCGGGCGAGCCGCCGAGGTCGGTCCAGTCGCGGACTGCGTCCTCGATGAGCGTGGCGGATTTGGAGATCCAGACCGCCTTGCGCCGACCCGCGAGCCAGTTCGCCAGGATGAGCCCGGCGCATTCGCGGCCCTTGCCGCAGCCGGTGCCGTCGCCGAGGAAGTAACCGAGCCGATAGGCGTACGCCTCTGGATTATCATCGGCGCGGGTCATCCGGGACTGGTCTTCGTCGATCGTGAACCTGCCCGGCAGGTCGCGCCCGTGGGCGTCGTTTGCCATCAGGATGGTCTCGAGCTGGGCCTCGGAAAGATGACCCCCCTCGATCAGATGGCCAGGCAGCCGCAGGTCCGAGGCGGCTTCATTCGACGGAACCGGGGGCGCGACCGAGGCCATGGCAATACTCTCGACGAGCGGCGTGGGATGTTCCTGAGCCCCCGTGATCTCAATCCGCTGCGGGCGGTAGCGAGCGTAGATGTCCGAGACCGGGGTGTTTTCGCGGGGTGTGTCGAGGCAGGTGAAGGCCAGCGGGATGGCGGCATGCGATTTGGGTTTGGCAGACGCCGCTTGGGCGATTGGGCGCTGACGTGCAACTGGGACACCGACCCGGCGCGACCCAGTCCGAAACTGCGCACCGGTTTGGATCGAGGGAGTGGCAGTGCGGGTTGCGGCGATGTCATCGATGATTTGGCGCGCCGCGTCCAGATCGTCGACCATGGCACGGACGATCTCGATCTCCTCCTGCACCTTGTCGAAGACCATGAGCTGGGTTTCCACCGTGGTGCCGAGTTTGCGGTAAACGTGGCCAGAGATCGTGAGCGCTAGGCGCGGCTTTGCGATGGCCGAGGCCCGTGACCAATGGGCCGCGTCCCGTTCCGGCGAAAATCCCATCGGCATGATTGCCACGAGACGCCCGCCCGGCGCGAGGCGCTTAGCCGCGGAGATCAGATGTTTCGCCGCGATGTGCCTGTCCCGCGAGCGATCGACCGAAGAGGCGAAGGGTGGGTTCATCACGATGACACCGGGAAGGTCGGGCACCGTCAGGAGATCATCAATATGTTCCGCGTCGAAGCCGGTCACCTGCGTGTCAATGGTCGCCTCGAGAAGCGCCCTGCGGAAGGGATCGATCTCGTTCAGCATCGGTTTGCCACCCGCGCGCACGGCAAAACCAGCCAGCGCGCCGGTCCCGGCGGAAGGTTCGAGGACGGTTTCGCCGGGGCGAATGGCGGCTGCGCGTATTACCAGTGCCGCAAAGGGCAGCGGCGTCGAGAACTGTTGCAGACGGATTTGCTGCTCGGAGCGCCGGGTCTCCGTCAGGAGCCGTGAGGCGAGCAATCTGGCCGTCGCGAGCACGTCCGAACCGCTGTCCTGCATGATCGTCGTCACCGTGGCGGCCTGCATCAGGTCATAGGCCATGCGCCAGGACCACGCGCCGCCGGCATCGCTGCCACCGAAAGTCTCGCGCATGATCCGAGCGAGCGATGAGCTCTTGAGCGGTTGCTTCTCAATCTCGCTGCCGATCAGGCGAATGGCCTGCAGAAGGTGAGGTTTCGATGGGAAATCGCGTGCGAGTGCCAGGCTTCGGTTGTCCATATCGTCTGTCCTTTGAGTCAGGTTGTGGGTCCGACAGGACAGAAAGCCGCCTCTGCGCTTTCAAACGCGCGGAGGCGGCTCAAGGCCGGACAGATGACGTCGCTGCCGGCGGTCAGGACCCCTTCCCGGCGAAAAATTCGGCCAGAACCGGACTCGCCGCACTCTTCGCCGAGCTGAGGAGTTCGGACCCGGCGAGCGAGGCTTTCGACAGACGCACGAGGTCGCCTGTCTCCTCGATGCGGTAGCAGCGACGCTTTTGCCCTCCGCGCCGGTAATGGGTGGCGGTCACGATCTGGCAGGTGCTGCCATCGGTCAGCGTTACCGGTGAGGCCAGTTTGATCTTGTCACCCTCGTCGTAGTCCGGGATTGCCGCCCAATCGCGGCAGCGCTGACGCCAAGCATGGGCATAGCTGTCGGGATCCTTCAACTCGGAGAGCAACACCAGAAGGCTGAGCGGCGCGCGGGACTCGACCGGGCCGACGCTCTCCTCCATGTCCTTGTAGCCCCAGCAGCCCTCGTCATAGCGGGTGAGGAAGACGGCGCCGAAGGTGATCGACCCGTCGGCATCGGTCACGTAGGTTCTGTCTTCAACCGGCCCGCCATCGATGTTGGTGAGCCTCAAAGCTGCATACCAGGTCGAGCCGACCTTGCAGGCCTTGAGCAACAATGTCTTGCGGGTATCCGTCTCGAAGGTGCAGAGCCGGGCGATTTCTGCCTTCTCCTCCGCGTAGGTTTTGACGCGGCGGTCGGTGTAGAAGAGCCAACCCACTATGCCGCCCTCCGGTCATCGATTTCGATGAGCGCATCGAGCGGCACGCGGTAAGGCAGCATATCGTCGAAATCCTCGCAATTGCCGCTATTCTGCACGAGGGCGTGGGTGTCGGTGGCGTCCTTCAGGATCACCCGGAACGTCCCGCCGAGACCGGAGGGCACGTCGTAGGTGCCGCCGATCAGGTAGTCAGCGGCGCGGCGCAGGAAAACGCAGATCGTGTGGCCATCGGTTGCCAGCCGGATAGTGTCGTGACCGCGGTCGATCAGCATCTGCACGTCATCGAGAATGTCGGTGTAGAACTGGCCCGTCAAATCGCGAAACGCCGCCTGCCGCGCCGCCATCCAATCCGGATCGCGGAACGGGTTGATGCCCTTGGCGAAGGCATATGTGGGATCGGCGCGTTCGGTGGTGACGATCCGCGTGGTCGAACCGTCGATGCCATTGGAGCGCAGATGCACACCAGTGCCGACGATCAGGATCAGGGCGGGTTTGCCCACCGGCCCGTTCCAGTTGGGAAGGAAGGTGGAGCAGCCGCGCGCATGCGCGATCTGCGCCGCGACGCTCGCGGCAGTGAAGCTAAGAAGGGACATGGGATTTACCTGTAAGATGGAGGGAAGGGTGCGACCCGCGCCGGACATGCCGAGCGGGCCGCCTGCTCGATCAGGCCGCTTTGGCGACCCCGGTT
Source organism: Primorskyibacter flagellatus (assembly GCF_014638275.1). GTDB lineage: Bacteria > Pseudomonadota > Alphaproteobacteria > Rhodobacterales > Rhodobacteraceae > Pseudooceanicola > Pseudooceanicola flagellatus_A. The sequence goes on along the minus strand of NZ_BMFJ01000003.1, from coordinate 139,625 downwards.
GCGTCTACGGGTGTCTCGGACTCGCCAGCATCAACCGGCTCGACACCTGCCGTCTGCATCATCGGAGGACACCAGGCCGCGACCGCCGCGCGCTGCGCCTCCGTCAGCGTGGCGAAAGGCTCCGCAAAGAGCTTTTCGCAGAATTCGACGACTTGCTTCTTGGTCGAAGAGGCCAATGTCACCGCCTCTTGTGCGAGCCCCAGCTCCTCGCCGAGAATCTTCAGAAGCCAGGCCTTCTTGAAGCGGTTGAAAAGCGCCGCATTCGGCGTCCAATGCGCCCGTATGTCCGGCATGATCTCGACTTCGAAGTCATGCATCAAGCTGTCGCGCTGCCTGTCCCGTGCGAAACAGGATTGCGTGGTCGCGGCCGTAGCGTAGGCGACGAGTTTCGCCTTCTCGCCCGCGTCAAGGGCCCGGAAGAGCGCAAACTGGTCGGCAGGGGACTTCGCGTCATCGGCCCAGGAGAGGTTGAGCGCGTCATGCGCTGCCGCCACCTGTTCGAGCGATGTGCCGTCGATCTCGTCCATCTTCGCGTGGGTGCGATACTCCTGTCGCGCGTCGACCTTGATCGCCTGGGTGACGCCCAAACCGCTGGTAAGCACATCCGTAACCAGCTTGAAGAGCGTGAGATCAAGCGTCGCCTCCGGGTGCTTGGCCATGGCCGCGCCGAGCGCCATTGCCCGTTCGGTCTTGAGATCCTCGGTGAGCGAGGCGGGATAGGTGATCTCATCGCCGTCTGCGGCGCCCTTGTCACTCGGTGCGCCGGTGCCTTTGCCAGACCGCTCTGTCTTGTCTTCAGGGCGCACCATCCCGACATGCAGGGAGATCTTGCCATGCGACCAGGACGCGATCACGCCGGAGCTGGCAAGATCCTCGGTGCTATAGGCCTCCCGGAGGTCCCGCGCCTCGGCTTCCAGCGCGTCCACGCGTTCGTAGAGTTCATTGTACGCCTCGTCCTCGAGTTCTTCGTTCTCCATCTCGTGTTCGAGTTTCTCAAGCTCGGCGGTGATCTCGTCGACGCGCCTCGAACCCTTCTCGTCGGGCTCGACCGGACCCGGATAGACCCGACCATAATCCGCCATGGCGGCATAGTCGTACTGAATGACCGCGTCGGCCCAGGCAAAGCCGATCTCTGCCCGAGCCTCTTCGGCGGCGGCGGCGAGTTTTTCCAGCAGGATCGTTTCGACCAGCGCGGAATCCTCGAGCACGGAATGCTCGTCCAGCAGATCGGCCGCGATGGCACCGCCGCGCGCCTCGTAGTCTTTACGCACGAAGGCCCCGATATCGTCGCTGACCTGGACACCGCGGGACTTCAGCGCGTTCCGCACGGTGTAGGCCTGGACATGGTTGTCCTCCTTGGTGAGCGCCTCGAAGACCTCGCGTTGCACCTCCTGGCTGGGATGATCGGCGAAAGCCTTCATCGTATCGAGCGTGATCGATTTGGCGCGGGCCGCGGCGCGGATGTCGGGATGGATGAGCCCATAGCGCAGACGGCCTTTGACAGCGGCGACCGTGGTACCGAAGGTCTTGGCGATGGTTTCCGGCGTCTGACCATCGACCTCCATCATCCGGGCGAAGGCCTCGAACTCGTCGATCGCGTTCATCGGGGCCTGGGTGATGTTTTCGGCGAGCGAGAGCGCGGTGGTCACATCACAATCTTCGGAGACCAGTCGGCAATCGATCTTCGTGCTGTTGGTGAAGCCCTTGGCGGCCTTGTCCGCAGCAAGTTCCAGCAGGGCCGCGTGTCGACGGCCACCGGCGAGCACCCCGAACTTGCCGTCGATCTTCTGAACGAGCAGCGGTTGCAGGAGGCCCAATACGGCGATGCTGGCCTTGAGATGCGCGATATTCTCGGAGGCGTAGGTCTCGGGGGAATTGGTCCGTACGTTTGCGGGATGGGCGACAAGATCGCCGATGGCGACGGTGGTGGGTTTGAACGACTGAGTCATGGCATGTCCTTCTCGACGTGATTGAGAGGGCCGCGAGTTTCCGTGCGACCGATCCCCGGATCCGGGAACCAACAGGACAAGAGGCCCACTTTCCCTTTCGGAGGGTCAGCGGGCCTGTCGGTGATGTAAGGTTGGGGTGCGGCCTGCCCTACCAGTCGCGCGCCATCATGATGGTAAGAACGCGCATGGTGGTTTCTGGATTGTCGGGAGCCTCGGCGCCGTAGCGGAAGTCGGAACCGGCCTCGTAGAGGTCAATTTTCCAGAACACAGTCTCGCCGCGGATCGTCACCGCCCCGAAATCGTGCCAGCCGTCAGGGTCATTGTCGGGCTCGAATGTATCGAACGCACCGGTGGCCTTCACGGCTTCCGTCACGAAACCATCGCCGGCCTCGATCAGGGACTGGGTCACGACGAGGCGGCCCTGGATCGCCTGATCCGGGGCAATGCCCAGACAGGCAAACCTGCGGAAGGCATCGTTATGGGCGGCGATGACGGTGGCGTTCGGTCGGGGATACTCTGCGGGTTCGGCATGGCTCATGGGGCTGTCCTTTCGGGATGTGTTGAAACCACCAGACCCAAAGCCAGCTTTTCCTTTCACACGCCCTACCAGCCCGGACAGCCTCGGACGTCATGCGGCCTGTTCCCCCTGCCCCGCCTCCGACACGGCGACGAGATAGTCGCAGGCGCGCTGCGCGTCCGCCGCATGTTTGAAGATCGCCCGCTTGTCTGAGCGGAGCACCCGGACCCAGTTGCTGAGATAGGCCGCATTCAGCTCCAGCGTATGCGCCGAAAACCCCAGCTTCTGACCCAAAAACACCGTACAGAGCTCCGCGACATATCCTGACAGTCCAGCCCCATTCTGAAATTTTTCGGCAATGAGAACGGTTTTGGTCATGCCGCTACCTCCTCTGCATGGGGCTGCTGCGCATGCATCCAGTCGGCCGCCTGCTGCGCCTTGCTGGCGGCGGTGAAGATGGCCTTGGGGTCGTCTTTCAGGACCTTGAGCCACGAGGCAATATAGGCGGCATGATCGGGGCGTGGATGGTGGGCGATCCCGAGGTCTGCCAGGACCAGCCCGCTGAGAATTTCCACGCAGCATTCTTCGGCGGCATAGGCGGCCGAACCAAAGCGACCGGAAAGGTCGCGGTTGAGCCTGTGCTTTGCGCCACTGGCGTGACCATTCTCGTGTAGCCAGACACCGTAGAACGACGCGGCATCGCGAAACGAAGTGAACGGCGGCATGAACACGGTGTCGGTCGACGGGCGGTAATAGGCTTCCGATCCACCGAACTCCGTCTTGACGCCCAGGTTTGTGATGAACGCTTCCGCATGGGCAAGGCGTTCAGCCTCGGGCAGCACAGGGGTCGCCGGGCGCTCGTACCCGTCCACCTGAGCGATATTGAAGACAGAAAATGCGCGGGCGAACATCCGTCGATGCCCGTCATCATCGTCTTCGTCGTCGGCCTGCTGGGAAACCTTGATCTCCCTCCACAAGACGACCGTGGTAGAGCGTTCTCCTTTACGCACCTGCGCGCCGGCATCCTGCCATTGCTTGTACGTTCCCCAGATACCGTCGCAATATCCGGCGGCAAAGCCCGTGGCCCAGAGCGCCAAGGTGTTTATGCCGCGATAGCGCTTGCCAGATGAAACGTTGGTCGGACGCGCGATGCTGCTCCCGTCGTGGAACCAGGGCGCACGCCAGTCGCCGGCGCCTGCCTCGATGGCGGCGATGATCTCGGTGGTGATACGGTTATAAACATCGGCGCGCCCGGCCGATGAGGAAGATCGGGACATGACAGGTCTCCAGGACGGGCGGAACAGGCCTTTCCCGCTCTCCTCATCCCGTCACTCACCCCGATCCCAAGCCTCCTCTCCCTTTACCGCCGACCGAACGGGCGGCGGCGCGATCCGGGCCAGCACACCCTCGATCCGGTCAACTTCCTGCTGAAGCGCGGCCCGCTGCAATCCGGGCAGCCGCTTCTCGCGCAGCAACATGCGTGCCTCATCGGCACTCCGCTCCCACACGGGCCTGTGATGTTGCGCGATGCAGGCGTTCGGGCAGCGGGTCGGTTCACAAAGCGCTGTCAGCGGGCGGTCTGCCGCGGCATCCGTCACGCGCTTGAGGCACAGGGCGGTTGCCGGATCGAAGAAGCAATCGGCAAGCGGTCCGACATGCAGGGTGCGGGCCAGACTGGCGAGCATAGTGCGCAGACGGGACCGGTCGGCGATCATCGGCGGCAATGGCCCAAGCTCGGTGGCTGTCTCGTCGAGGGTACGCGCGACACGAAGACCGGCCGGCCCACCAAGGTCGGCTCCGCCGCGCCGCCTGTCGAAATACTCGAGCAGATCATCGATCTGGCCGAGCCGGCGTTGCGCCTCGACCTCGGCGCGGAAACCCGAGGCGCTGCTACCCGCGTAGCCTTCGAACGCGGCGACGGATGCATGCTTGTACTGGATCATGCCGGCCACCGTTCCGAAGGAACGGTTGGCGATGTGCCATGCGATCGTGCGACGAAACTGGCGCGTCGTGATCCGCCAGGGCTTACCGTCCGGCCCGGGCGGTATGGCGGGCGCCTCTTCCGTCCCGAACAGCCTGTTCAGGTGGTCACGATAGGCGTTTAACTGGCGCACGATCTCGGCGGAGACGTGCGGTTTGCTACTTCGCGTCACTGACAGCACGGGCCAGAGCGTATCGAGACCATGGGCAACAGCCGCGCGCCGGGTCAACTGTTCGAGCACCCCGATCGCATGGGCGACGGGCTCGATGGTCACCCACTCCGCCGACGCTCCCCGGCCCCCCTTTCCCTTGTACGCAGTGGAACGGACGCGGTGTCGTGACACGGTGCCGTCCTCGCTGCGCGCAAGCGTCAGGCATCCCCGGCGCATCGCCTGCACCTCGCAATCGCGCATACCGGTCAGATAGGCGCAGACCACATAAGCCGCTGCCTGCAGCATGCGCTCTTCCAGGACGAGGGATTTGGCATCAAAGCGGTGCCGCCATGGCCGGCCGAGATCGGCATCGACCGAGATTGGCGTATCCATGCCGCCGGGTTCGATCCCGATATCCGCGATGGCGGCAGCGATGAGATCGGACGCGCCGCCAGCGAGAGCGAGATGCATCGCCGGCTCCCTGGCGGCATCGACGCCGACGTGTAGATGCAGAAGCTGCACGTTGACGACGGGCAGAAGCTCCCCGCTTACCGGATCGACGGATGCGGAACCGTTGGGTGGGCTTGCCCAGACCGGCACGCCCCGGCCCTGCCGCGCGCGGGACCGAAAATAGCGCGCCAGTCGCTGCCGTTGCCGGCGGCGGCGCTCCGCATGCGGCAATCCCTGTTCCGCGACGAAGAGCCGGTCGCGGCGCGCTTCGAGCCGGGAAAGCTCACGCCGGGCGGCGAGAATGTCCCCTGCGAATACCGTGATGTAGCGCAGCGACCATGCCAGAAGCGGCGCAATGATCGGCTCGGGGATGCGCGGGGTCCGGTTCTCGGGAACATGACGATAGCCCGCGACGCGCGCGGGTGGCCGCCCGTCCCACGGTTCGAACGACAAGCCGCCGCCGGGAAGGTGCTCGCGGTAGAGATAGAAGTCGATGACGACCTCGAGAAGCTGCCCGACAATGACGGGCCGCCTTGCCGGGTCCTCTCGGAGATGCCGCGCATAGGCGTCGATCAGCGGAGGATCAATGCGGGCAAGGTCCAGCGCGCCCAATCGTTCGCGGACGAAGCCGAAGAAGCGCCGCGCCCGGTTGAACGCCTGCCGCACGCAGCTGGGCGGCAGCTTCGGACGATGGCCGGGAAGGTCGACATTGAGACGCGCATAGAGATAGGCGCGCATCATTGCCTGCACATCGGCATCTTCGAGCACGTCGAAATACACGGTGACGTGGCAGCGCCGGGCGTTCTCACGGAAGACGGCGGGACCCAGATTCCAGCTTGGATCGCCGACGCGCGACAGGTCCTCGCGGGCATGGCCCGGCTTGAGCGGCGCGCACGCCAGCACGGGCCGATCATCGAACGCGTGCGCGCGGGCAAGGGCGGGCGCGGTCATGCGCGCGCCTCGGGAGGCAGATAGAGGCGCTCCTCCACGGCGCGTAACCGCGCTTCGGCGACAACGGTATCGGAAAACGCGGGCAAGATCTGATGGACGATCCGGGCATGAACCTGCCCGAACTTGACCATCCAGTCGGGACCGGGAAGCCCCTGCCGCTGGTCTTCGACGAAGGACAGGAAGGCCATGATCGCGGGGAGCTTGCGGGCGGTGATGACGGCGTTGGGGCAATGGAGGCACCCCCAGAACGGCTGCTGGCATGGCGAGCCGGCCTCGGCGAAGGGGCTGCTATGGAACCCCGCGCAGGCGGCGAGCCAGAGATCCTGCTCCCCATCGAGAATGGAACCGACCGCATCCGGCGGCATCAGCGGCCCGGCCTGTTCGGGCGCTTCGCGCAGCGTCTTCTCGGCTGCTGGCGCGAGGATGGTCGGCATCGCGGTGACGACAGCGTCGCGGAAGGCATCGGCGACGGTGGCCTCGTGCAGGGGCCGCAGCGATGGCAGATCGGCGTAGTGGCGCGCCGCGACCTCGGGCGTGTGGCCGACCGCGAAGCGGGCGATGTACCCTTCGGTTTTGGTGTACCACAGCGCCTTGTGGGTTTTGCGAAGCCGGGACAGCAGAAGATGGAGCGGCTTGCCGTCCTCATCGACAATCCGGTGCCGTGCCACCCAGGCGTCGAGGCGTTCGCGCGGATGACGGATGCCTGCATGGAGACCGCCGACGTTGTGGTAAACCCAGAGACAATCGTTGGGCAGATGCTGACGGGCGACGGTCGTGATCTCGATCAGCCGGCGGATAAGGCCACCCGGCGTGCCGAGGCCGCCGTCGCGCACGCGCATGCTCTTGTGCCCGGCGGCGCCGGCGCGTCGTTTCAGGTATCGCAGTTCGACGGTTCCGGCGGAGGGATTGTCCAGGCAATCGACCGTCAGCGCCTTCAGGCATTCCGGCTCGAGGCCGGTATCGAGAGCAAGCAGCACGAGCAATGGCGGCAGATCGGTGACGTGCAGATGATGTCGGCGATGCAGGTCGTCGATCAGCGTGCTGATCGGCAAGCCGCGCCGCAAGCGCATGAAATAGAGACGGCGCAGCTCGACGCTCTCGGTCCGAACGGCTCCATGGCGCGCGATGAGAGCTTCGACATCGGCCCGCGCTCCGGCAATGACCGGATCGCCCTCATCGGTCCGATCCTCGGCGCCGATCCGGCGGAATATCGCTTCCACGTCCGTACGGGCCGCGTCGCGCAGCGCGCGGGCGACGAAGGGACTGTAGGCATCACGCGGGGTCGAGCGTCCCGCCGAGGTCGCCATTGTATAGCGCAACCGCTCATGGAGGTCGGGCGTGATCCTGTCGGGCCGATCCGCCTCTATCGCACGCAGCGTATTGACGATCTTGCTGACCGTCACATGCCGGTAGATCGCGCCCATTCCCCCGCGTTCGAGTGCCGATGCGAAACCGTCGACATGGGCTGCGCGCACGTCTTCGGGCCCGTCCACCTCCCCCGCCTCATCGGAAAGCCAGGTGAAGAAACGGCGATAGGAGTTTACATACTGTTTGATGACGCTGGCCGCACCGATCCGGCCGCCGAGCGCGGCCGACCGGCGCAACGCGCTGGCAAAGGCGATACCGAGCGGACGAGGATCGAGATCGGTCATGTCGACCAGGACGGTCCCGCCATGCCGCGCCTCGATGACGAACCTGAGGCCGAGCACCGGATCGGGCTTGGCTCGCTCCGGCGTGACGGGTGCGAAAGCGACGGGCCTGCCCTTGCGGGGACGCCCGCTCATGCGCCCTGCGGTCCCGGCAGCAGTGCCAGCAACTCCTCGACCGCCGAATCCACCGTATCGGCGCGGGTCGCGATATGGTCGAGATAGATATAGGTGGTGGCGAGACTCGCGTGGCCGAGCAGGCGTTGCACCTGCTGCAGCGGGTCGCCCAGGATCAGCCGGTAGCTCTCCATCGGCCCCGCCGGCAATGCGGCTTCGCGCAGACGCTCCTGGATCAGCAAAGCGAGCATATGGACCGCGAAGGTGTGGCGCAGCTGGTGTGGGCTGATCGACAACGAGAAACCATAGTCTCTACAGCGCTTGCAGGCGCGGGCGAAGATCACCTCCCAGGAATTGGGTCGAACGGGCTGTCCGACCTCGGTCAGCCATAGCGCCGCGGGCTCGCGCGGCGTTCCGTTCTCGTTGCACAGAATCAGACGGCCTCGTTCCTCTGGCGTGCAGACATCGCGCATGCGGTCGAGACCGGCGTCGGTAATATGGATCGGCCGGTCAAAGCGCGCCGCGCCATCGCGCGCGACGAATTTGGCCGCGCCTGCCGCGCGCTCGACATCGATATAGGCCGCGATCTGACGAAGCAGCCGGCGTGGGACCAGAACACTTCGTCCGCGATCGCCCTTGGTGAGCGGCGGCGGCAGGCGCAGCCAGAGCTGCCGGTTCTCATCGCCGTCCGGAACGATGACCGCGAGATCACCGGCGAGCAGACCTGAGGCTTCTTCCAGTCGCAAACCTGTCGTGACGAGCAGATCAGCGAAGAGCGCGTTACGCAATCCGTTCCGATCACGCGCGCCGGGGCGTTCGCTGCCGTCAGGCGCGAGGCCGCGTAGACCGACCTCGCGGAAGATGCGGTAGTCGTCCATCGTGACGAACCGGACATCCGACCGCTTCACAACACGTTCATAGGCATCGTTGCGCGCGGCGATCATTCCGCGACGTCCACCCTGCGCCGGTCGCCACACGGCACGACGGTTGAACGGTGCATCGGCGATCAGCCCTTGCCGCTCGCCCCAGCGATAGAGGCGATCAAGGCTGGCGACGGCCCTGTTCCAGCTTGCCGCCGTGATCCGCTGACCAGCATCGCCGCGCCGGCGCGCACGATGATAAGCCTCGACATCGTCGCGGGTCGCAGCCCATACGGTCTTGCCGCAGGCATCGAGAAAGCGAAGCCAGACCGTCACATCATAGGCCTGGGCGCGAAGCGAATGCCGTGATCGAATCCCCGATAGCGGCTGGTCGAGAAAGAAGCGATCCAGATCGGGGTCGTAGAGCGTGTCGCCGCGCAGGATCAACGGCACATGCGCGTCGAGACCCCCGGCCTCGCGACGCTCGCAAACTGAAATAATCGACACCAGCGCAAAACCCTCCCCATGCCCCCACCCCGTGCACGCTTCGGCCCGGCAGTTCTCAGGCTGGCCGCCGCCAGCTCTTTGGTAAGCGCGGCGGCCAGCCTGAAAACTGCCTACCGTCGACGCCTGTCACCCATCCTACGGCAAGGTGACATGCGGTGCAGACTGTCAAGATAACGCGACGATCTCCTCGCGCGCATAGGACGTGTTGCCAAACTTCGAGAACCCGAAATCACGGTTCAGTCGATGGGGGGCTTTCGTGGCATGGGCCAGCTCATGGGCCCAGACCCCGTAGAAATTGCGCGGGTCCTGAAACCGCGTGATGGACGGCATATAAACCTTGTCCACGGGCGGCAAATAGTACGCCTCCGTGCCCGTGAAGACGGTTGTGATGTCGATGGCATCGAAAAACGCCTGCATGTGCGGGATGGGCTCGGACTGCGGATGCTCGGGCGCGGGCTCCGGGTCAGGGTAGAAGCTGTCGGGCAAACCCTCGATCTGGCAGGCATTGAACACACGGTAGGATTTCTGGAAGCGGAAGATACGGGCTTCCTCGGAGTGATCATCCCCGTCGCTGCGGTCATGCTCATCTGCGCCCGCGTCTTTCCGGCTTTGGCCGTAATAGACGACGACAGAGGACTTCTCGCCCTTGCGCACCTTTGCGTCCAAGGCATTGGCCTGCGGCAGCGTCATCCAGAAAGGCGAGCTGTGGCCCGCCATTACGGTGCGCATGGTCAGCAGGAAGTTGTTGACCCCCTGGTAGGGTTCACCGCCTACGCGCAGGGGGCGCGAGCTGCCGCCTGCCGTCCAGGGCTTGCGCCATGGCAGGACGCCGCGCTCGATGATGCGGATGATTTCGTTCGTGATGACCTCGGAGGCATCAAATTTGGGCGTGCGGGATCGGGCCATGTCTGGCCTCCTTTCGTGTGTGGGTGAGAAGTTTGGGGATCAGATTGACCGACGGGGTCGCGGATCATTGAGAATCCTCGCACCGAGCTTTTCGACCATGTCGATGTAGGTGCTCAGCGAGACAGACTTGCCGGCACCCGAATGGCCAGGGTCGACCGATCCGTCACGCGTCACGCACGGCAGGTTCGCGAAGGCGATGACATCCGTGTCGTGTCGGATATCGATGAACGGGGTTCCTCGTGCGACCGCAAGTGCGGCCAAGGGAAAGCGCTCGATCGGCGCAAAGGTCGACACGGTGGTCCAGCCGAGATGGAGGAACGTCCCACCCTCCCCGCAGATCACGTGCGCGTTTGGCAGAGTCGCAGCCTGCCTGAGATAGCCGAGATCGCGGAGAACGGCTTTCCGCTCGAGCCGCCGGGCCAGCTCCGTCTCGCCGGTTCGGCGCAGTTCTCTAAGCCGCCACCAGGAGGCAGCGGTTGCGCGCAACACGCGCAAGACACCTGTTTGCATGGGAATGCCCTTCATCAGAAACGGCAGACTGGAACCCGGCCCGGACCCATCCGAGGGACCCCAAGGGCCCTCATCCGTCAGTCACAAAACCCGAAGGACACTTTCACTTTCTGCGGGCAGTAAGCAGAAACAGACCGGAAACCCCGACATATCCGCCAATAACTGCGATCCTATCCAGCATGTCCGGATCGCCCCCCCGGATCGGCAAGTAATATCGGTGAATGTAGCCAATACATTCGTTTGTTTCATATTATTATCAATGGCTTATATGATATCATGGATTTTGCGAGGCTTGCGTCCTCAGGCACATCAAGAACTTCGCATAGGCCGGCCAGTTCGAACCAAGCAAAATCACGACACCGCTGCGCACGTGTCCGCGGATCGCTATGACAGTTGGGCGTTGTCAGGACGCACTGCAACGGGCGGCGCGTATGAGCTCAGACAAGACACAGCGCCGTTCGCGCGAATTGATCGAGGTATTCAACAAGCTTAAGCCCTGCAGTGGACCCCAGTGTACGATATCTCCAGACCATCCTTCCAGCGATGTTCCGACTTTGATGCGCCAGACGTTGGGCTGGCTCTGCACACGCTTGTCAAAGGGGTTGTCCCACGATTGGAACAGGGTGGCTTTCTGAGCCGCCTTGATCATCAGATGTTCTCCACGACAGCCGCCGACACCCATTTTCCCAATCTGTCTCACCGGTGTCCAACAACCTCAAGTCCTTGATCTGCTAAAAAGTACTTGGCGGTCAGACCAGACTTAACAGCTGTTAAGTCACATCAGAGCGGCCCACTTTCACCGGACACTTAACAGCTGTTAAGCCGCGCTCCGTCGGCCGATCAGCGCCATGACCATCGGCCCGCAGGAGAACTCGCCCGCCGCTGCCTTCGATGTCAGCGCGCGGAGATATCCACCCGGCGATCTGATGTCGGCAAAGCGTTCCAGCATGGCAACGACAACGATCGACGCCTGCTCGGGCCCCATGAACCGCTGCGCTTCTTCCCAGGCGGACGCACTGATGCCCATTGCTGGCCGCACATGGCAGGCAGCGTCGAAAAGTTGGTGCCAGTGCCGAACATCCCCTTGGTAGAAAGTTTTGAGCGAAGGACAGGCCGCAATCACCAGATGAAGTGGGATCCTGGGCACCCGCTGTGTGTCCGGCCCTTCAACGTCAGCCAAAGGCTCATCGTTATCCTTCTCTGGAACATCGGCCGCCGCCCCGCCTTTTTCTAAGGCAGGTTCAAGATCTATAGATTCTTTATTTGAATTATGATGGTGACGCTCGAAACGGGCATCACTGGTGTTCATTTCTTCTGTTTCAGGGCCATCAATAGCGTCGCGTGCCTGGTCAAGAAGAGCTTCTAGGTTCGCGCGACGGGCTGCGAGATCCTCGAGTGGAAGCTTGCGGCGAAGGGCCCGGGCCGTGAGGACGGCCGTATCGCGAAGCTGATCCCAGAGCCCAAGCCCAGGCTGAACTTCTTCACCAAACTCCGCCAAGGCTGCGAGATCGCGCCGCATGAGGCTCACAACCTCTCTCAGACGCCTGACACGCTCCTCAGCCTCACGCACGGCCTCTGCGGCTCGCGCGACCTCTTCTGCCCGGCAGTAAAGCGGGGAGAGATCGAAGCCGAAGGCCACGCGTTCTTCGCCATGCTTGCGGACGTAACGTTTGCCGTTGGGGCTGTCGCGCCGCACAAGCAAGCCAGCTTCTACCAAACGCGCGAGGTGGCGCCGCATCGTCGAGCAGGGCATACCGTTCAGCCGCTCGCAAATGGCCTTGTTGGACGGGAAGACGACCATTTCAGCGTTCCCGCCAAGCTTGTCGTCTGGAAAGAAGCTGAGAAGCCCCTGAAGAACGGTCAGATCGCGCTCGGAAATCCCAAAGGCGGCCTGGGCCTTGGACAGCTCGCGGAGGAGCTCCCACTTGTTGACGGGCTTGCCCGGAACAGACGCCTCGGGCTGCTCGACCACACGCAGATGAGCGTGCGAGATCGACCGCATAAACGGTGAAATCGGTGTGTACTCCATGATGTCATTCACGAAGGCAAAATTTTACTGGGCCCGCGAATCGCTTTGCGCTTGCGGGATAGGGGCCAGAACGCTACATTCAGAGGTGCGAAAACTGAAGTTTTGTAGCGGGCTGGTCCCGTGCGAAACCTAAGAAAGGTCTCGTGAAGTTAGCTTCTCGGGGCCTTTTTCTTTTTTGCCTGTATCGTGCCTCCTTTTTGTTTGTTGCTCTTCCTCAGTCTTCCGAACGCTTCCAGCGCTCGTGAAGCTCGGTAAGCAGCTGTGGGGCATTGCCTTCCAACCAGCTGACAAAATCGCTGTCCTCGGCCTTCAGCTCGAGTTTGAGTTGTTTGCCACGACGTCCAGTCGTAACTGTCGCCGCCCCAACGCCCGGAATGACCGTGGCGGGTCGCCCACGCGGGCGAGGTGCGGATTCGGAGTTATCGGGCTTTCCGGCTGCGGACAGGGCCGCCAAAAATGCCTGATCGGACTTCTCATCAATGCCGCCAGGGAATGCGCTCTTTGCCTCACTGGCCAAGGCAGCGAGCAGTTCGCGATCAGCCTCTGAAGTTCCGATCAGCTTCTTCAGCTCTTCCCATCGTGGCCGCCCGATACCTGGCGCGGCACCGATGGCCAGTACCAGTTCTTCTCCAACGGTACGGACCACGCTCAACAACTGAGACACCCCGGCCTCGGTCAGATTGAGAACCTCGGCGACACCTTTGTTGGTCCGTTCAGAAGGGCTCAGATGATCACCTTCGAGCAAGGCGGAGGCCACGAGCGCACGTTCAATGAAGCTTAGATCACGCCGCTCCTGGTTCTCCAAAAGCTGATCGCGAAGGGCCTGGTCACCCTCCATCTCGGTGACGATGGCGCGGACCTTGATGCCAAGTTCTCTGCAAGCTTCCAGCCGACGACGGCCATAGATCAGGCTGTATCGGTCATCTTCAAGCGGACGGACAAGAATCGGAACTCGCTGACCATTTTTAGAGATCGACGCCTTGAGACCCTCGATCTCAATTTGCAGACGGTCGTCTAGCCGTCCAGCTGTCTCGATATGGCCAGGATCAATTTCAAACACACCACCGCGTAGCCGGCGCCCCTCAAGAGCGTCGGGAGCATTGCGAAGTGTCTGCAGGGGCAGACCCAATTTAGGCTTTCTTGCCATTGCGTCCCCACGTGTTCTGGATGATCGCAGCGATCTCGTCGTTTACGGCGTTCATGGACTCGATCGCGCGATCAAAAGTCTGGCGCGTGAAGTCCTTCTTGTCAGCCTCGTAGAGCGTCTGCTTCGTCAGCCCTGCATCAGAGATAGCCGTCGACTCGACCATGTGGTTGGTCAGGACTGACCTGCCGAACAGACCCCGGATGAAGGCAATCACCTCGGTCTGTGGGGCGTCGCCCACCTTGTATCGGGTTGGCAAAAAACGCAGCCAGTCGAAGCGGAGGTTTGCGCCGGCATCTCGGATGACGCCAAGCAGATCGGCGGTCATGCGCAGGAACTGCGACATGGACATCAGATCGAGCATCTGCGGGTGAACGGTTACAAGCACCCCAGAGGATGCGGAGAGGGCGGACATGGTAAGGAAGCCAAGTTGCGGCGGGCAGTCGATGACAACGACATCATAGTCCGCTTCGACACTGTCGAGCGCGTCACGTACACGGGCGAAGAAGGCGCGGGCGCCACCGCGCTGGATGGCGGCGGGTGTTTCGTGCTCGAATTCCATGAGTTCGAGGTTGCCCGGAATAAGATCAAGACCGCGGATGTAGGTCTTGCGGATCACATCTGAGATCGGGACCGGTTCATCGTAGCGAACCGCGTCATACAGTGTGCCACCCTCCATCAGGTCCAGCTCGGGCTGGATACCATGCAGCGCAGAGAGAGATGCCTGCGGATCCAGATCGATCGCAAGGACACGATATCCCTTGAGAGCCAAGCGCTGTGCAAGGTGAGCCGATGTTGTCGTTTTTCCGCTTCCGCCCTTGAAGTTCACAACAGAGACGATTTGAAGCTCGTCACCGGCACGGCGACCCGGAACGTAGGTTCCAGGCTTCTTCGCGTTTTTCTCAAGGGCATGGCGAATCTCCCAGATATCATCGAGGGTATATCGCCTGTGGCTGCCAGCGGTGGTTTCGACGTCAGCGATCTTTCCTTCTCGATGAAGCTTGCGAAGGTAGGTATGATCAACGCCAAGCAACTCTGCGGCTTCACCGCTGGTCAAGGTGCGCATGACCTTTTTGGCGTCTGGGGGAAAGTGGGCGGCACGTTGCGCATGAAGGTTCGACGCGAGAAGCTCTGCGTACTGCCCGATGGCAATGTCTAGGTCCTGCTCAGCTTCGCTCATGTATGCCTCGATCCGTGGGCGCGTTTTTTATGTGATTGCGCGGTATTTTTCGAGACTATTGCCCGAGCGATGAGATTCGCGCAAGCTCTTTCTAGATTTAGTGTGGCTGATCGCAGCAGGCACAAGAGCCGAGGCCGCTGAATTCAATCCAGCAGACCCAACCTTTCAGCTCGTTCCAGCAGCATCTTCACCGAAGACGGCTGCCAGCTTGTCCTCCCACGGGGCGTGCGTTCGCGCATCGCCTCCAGGCGGCTGCAGATCGCCTGAAGCGTGATGTCGGGATCCGCGCCCTTGATGGCCGCGACGATTGCGGGCAGGCGGTCGTCCGTTTCGCGGCGCCCGGCGCGGGTTAGCACCTCGGCAGGCAGGAAGCCGTCCCGGACATAGGCGTTGACGGCGCGCAGCAGGCGGCTTTGCGTCCAGTGTCGGTCGTGGGGCAGGGGGCCGTTAACGACGCGCAGCACGTCCTCCCAAGCCATTTCGGGGCGCAAGCGGCGCACGTGGGGCACCCAGTCCTGCGCCGTCTGGTTCAACCGCTCCATGTAGCCGTCCTGTCGGGCCAGCCGGACCTTGCGAAGAGCGGCTGGGTCTTTGGCCCGGAGCCCAGGGTTTCCGCCCACGCGGCCCTTTGTTCGGGCACTGGCGAGGCCGGCCTTCGTGCGTTCCCGGATCAGGGCGCGCTCGAACTCGGCCGCAGCGCCCAGAACCTGCAGCGTGAACTTGCCTTGCGGGGATCCGGTGTCGATCGGGTCCTGAATAGAACGGAAGAACGCACCCTTGGCCTCGAGCCGCTCGATCACCTCCAGCAGATGCGACAACGACCGCGCCAGGCGGTCGATCCGCACGACAACGAGCGTGTCGCCCTTGCCGATGCGTTCCAACACCCGCGCAAGCACCGGCCGCGCACGATTGCCGCCCGAGGCTTGCTCCTCAAATATCTCGACGCAACCTGCAGTCTTCAGAGCCTCTGACTGGGGCAGGGGGGTCTGATCCTCGGTTGATACGCGGGCATAACCTATCAGGGGCATCAAAACAGGCCGTTTGCAGTTTCATATACCGCCAATAAACGACCGTTTGTAAACAGAGGCAAGGGCGCTCTTTGTGGTGCTGCAAATCAAAAACCCCTTGGTTTTCATATGCTGAGCGCGATCAGAGAGATATCGCAGACCACCGCGCGCGCGTGCTATATAAGGTGTGCAGGCGCACCCCAACAAAACACTTTGGTAAAATGCAAAAGCGCCATATTTTGCACATATGAAGCCTCAAGTACCTACGCAGTATAGTAAATTGGACGGTCCTCTAGTTGATGCGGAGGGGATTGAAGAGACGTCCGAGGACGACCTGTGGTTCCTGCCCGGTCCAATAGAAGTGGAGCCGGATTATCTGCCGCCCGGACCGAGGGCAGAGTTGCGTGAAACCGCGGTCCTCGACGATTGGCGGAAGGCGGAGGCAGGTAATGCCGCCCGTCTTGCCCGTGTGGCTAGCCGGATTGGCGCGCTGGATGACCGTCTGCACCGTGGCCCGGAAGGCTGGCGGCTCAGGCTCGCCCTGATGGAGGCGGCAGACCTCAGCTGGTTTGTGGGTGACCGAATTGGCCCGGATCGGCTGGCGCTTTGGATATCCATGCGCTTGTCCGGGGTGCAGGACGACATCGCAGCGCTCGCGCGTGTCGGATGGGCGGTGCGCCGTCTGACAGGCGGTCCCGGTCCAGAGGTGGACTTATCCGCTTTCCTCGATCGCCGTGACCCTGAAAATATGGCCAATGAAGCCGAGCCCTTTGCGGATCGCGCGGTCGGTTGGCTTGACCTGATGGCGCAAGCCGCCCACCTGCATTCGATTACACGCGCCTGCATGGGGTTTCACCTCTGGAACCTTGCGGGCCTCGGGCAACAGGACGACCGGATGGAAGCGGCGGTTACCGCCGCACGCATTGCCGCGAGCGAAGGCCCGAATTTGAATGGGGGGGCCATCTTTGCGCCTCTGGCTATGCGCGGGGCAGGGGGGCTGCGCGCCAGTGGCCCACCTGCCGAGCGCTTGCAGCGTTGGCTCGAGGGAATGGAAACAGCATGCCTGACCGCGATGCGGCACCTCGACGATATCCAGGCATGGTCAGCGCGGGCGGACAACATGATGGCACCGCTCTCTGGCAAGACACCACCTGCATTGCGCGCGGTGCTGACCGAATGGCCCGTCGTCTCCGCTCCAATGGCCGAGACCCTGACCGGTGCCAGCCGCGCCGCCGTCCAGCGCAACCTTGCTTGGATGGAAGCGCAAGGTCTAATCCGCGAGGTGACCGAACAGGTGCGTTTCCGCATGTGGCGGGCGATGCCATGAAACACCTCTAAAGAAGCACTCGTTTTGGTGCGTAACATCTGTTGATAGTTCAACGGAGGACCAGAATCGTGACAGACCAAAAATATGAGACAGTCGATTTCGACGTGCGGCTCAGAAATAGTAGTCAGATGGATTTGCGGTGTTTTCACCTATCTGTGGGATCCTCTAGTCGCTCTAGCCTCAAATTCTTTATTTCGAAATCACGAAAGAATAAGTCTCTTGGGCGCACAAACTGGGGCACGAAAATTGCGATCTCCCCGTGGACAGACGGGGCCAGTTTATAGAGCCGGTCGACCGCACCATGAGTCCTAGACAGCCAACCACCGGCTCAGATCTTGATCAGTGCTGCCGTCGCGTACATGAAGGCGATGCCGCCCAGAAACCCGGCCAGAACGGAGGGTGATATCAGCGCCGCCTGCCGGTCGGGGTTTTGACGGACAAGGTAGGCGCTGACCTCGACCATGACCTGCAGAATGGCACCCGCCCCGACGGCCAAAGCCAGTGCCGACCATTGCGGCGCGTAGGCAAGGCTGCCCGCCCACATTCCAAGGACGGCCGGGCCACCGGCGAGCAGCGTCAAGGCGGCGAATATCCAGAGCGTGGGCCGGGCCCGAAGCATCGGGGCGGCGATGCCGATACCCTCGGTGACATTGTGCAAGGCGAAGCCCAAGACGAGGAAAGTGCCAAGCCCTGCCGATCCTGCGGCGAATGCACCGCCGATCGCCAACCCTTCGCCGAAGTTGTGCAGCCCTATCCCGAGGGCGATGTAGAACGCCAGCGCAAGGCCCTCCGGGTTGCCGCGCCAGCGCCCGATCGCCATCAGCAGCAGAAAGCTTGCCAGCGCCGCCAGCCAGACCATGGCGGAGCCTTGGAATATCGCCGCCGCATCGCCGGACAACTCCAGCGCTTCCGCAGTCATGTCGATCAGCAGGAAGGCCAGCAACCCAACCGTCAGCGCGAGCAGAAAGTTCATCCCGCTTCGCCCGACGCCCTTCATCGCCGGAAAGAACATGAGACCAAGCGCAACCGGCAATAGGCCGACGATCGCTCCGATCACTGCCTGCAGCCGGAGTTGCCCCCAGGTGGCGCTTGGCGTCGAGACGGCGACCCCGATCTCATGCCCGAAGGTCGCGCCCGTGTTGGTCAGCAGGTTGACGTGATGGGCCTCGCCGAGAACCCACGGATAGGGAATTCGCAACCAGACCGCTGCGCCGCGGGCAATCGGCCCCGCGGGCTCCTGCGTGAAGGTCCAGTAGGCGTCGTCCACTGCGACCTGCGCGACCACCATTGCTTCCGATCCGCCGGCGCGCACACTGAGCGAAATCCCCGACCCATCGAGGATCGTCCGTTCGACGGTCAACGCCTCGACCGGGGGCGCGCCATTGTTGAAGCCGCGCAGCGGATCGAGCGAGGCAATCCACACGAAAGCCCCCAGCATGACGGCCAGCGGCACGAGAACGAAAAGCAGGCGGGTCATTGGCGGGCGGCTGTGTTCGGACTGATCGGTCATGCTCCGGCCTCCCGCACGTCGAAAAAGCCCATCCAGCCTAGTTCGGTGAACTCGGCCTGATGGGCATGGAACATGTACAATCCATCCTCGTGGTCAGCGAAACTGAACTCGAGGATGCCGCGCTGCGCCTGACACTGCATGATCACATCGACCGTGCGCAGGGTCGGCGTGAGTTGCGAACCGGTGTCGTAGTAGTCGAAGAAATTGCCGTGCAGATGGAACGAGTTGATCGGATCGAACTCGGTCGCATTCATGAGGTAGATACGGACCGGGCGCGACTTGTCGATCCGGATCGGCGCGTTCATGTAAGCCTGGCCGACCGTGTTGACGGCATAGACCTCGTTTTCGCCGTCGAAATTGGTGTCAAAGCCGTTCATCACCATCGCCAGTTCCTGCCATTCGGCGTTTTCCGGGCTGCCCAGCACACGCGACGCGGCAACGGCCGCAAATTCGGGGTGGCGCGCCGGATCTGGATCGACCACGAAGAGGCCGTACATGCCCTTGTGCATGTGCCGTTTCAGCGGCAGCGCGTGGCAATGATAGAGATGACAGCCGAAGGGCTTGGCATCGAACTCATAGACGAACTCCTCGCCCGGATCGATCAGCCCGGCGCCTTGAACGCCGTCCATTCGCGCCGAGTGAATGCCGTGAAAATGCATGGAATGGGGATGTGAACCGAGGTTGCGGAAGACGATCCGTAGCCGTTCGCCCTCCTTTGCGCGCAGGGCGGGGCCGGGCACGCGACCGTTGAACGTCCAGGCGGGAAAGAAGACGCCGGGAGCAATCTCGATTTCCATGTCGATGGCTTCGACCTCAAAGGTGCGCAAGGTGCGACCATCCGGCATGATCTCGGTCCGGCCGACCTCCCAGTCGGTCAGCATGGCCGTCGGGTTAAAGCCGTTCCCCGCGTGATCCACCTGGCCGACCATAGTCATGTTGCCATGCGCCATGCCACTGTCATGGGCCGAATACGGATCGACCGCCCCGCCGGGCATCGCATGCCCCGCCATCGGGTCGGGCGTTTCCTGGGATTGCGCGCGGCTCGCGGCCACGGCCGCTCCGCCGGCAGCCACCAGACCGCCGACCAACAACGCGCGTCGCGACGCCGAAACTGGCTCCGTGACGACGCCAGGTGGCGCTGTGGGCAGCGATGTCTCCACGGCGGACGACACCTCGCGCCCTCGCTTGCTGGTATCGACAGGCATGGACGTTGTCCCTTCAGATGACACGCAGGCCAAAGTCCCGGCGCAAAAAGTTAGCATAGGCTAATAATCATCGCTCAGGCTTTACGAGTCAATCCTGATCGTGCGAGGGTGACGGCATGACGGATGATGAGAACCTTGAATCAACCGAGGCAGAGGCACGTGCGGTCGAATCCCGCGCCGAGGCCTTCATCGGTGTGCGCGAGGCGCGGCGCAGCGAGGTGGCGGAAGACTATGTCGAATTGATCGCTGAGTTGATCCACGAGAACGGCGAAGCCCGACCGGTCGATATCGCGGCCCGGATGGGCGTTACCGCGCCGACGGTCGCCAAAACCCTTGGCCGTCTGGCGCGGGACGGCCTGATCACTCGCGCGAAATACCGTTCGGTCTTTCTGACCGAGGAAGGCCGGGCGCTTGCCAAGGAATGCAGGCACCGCCACGAGATCGTCTTGCGCTTTCTCCTGAGCCTCGGGCTAGACCCCGAGACGGCTGAACGCGATGCCGAAGGGATCGAGCATCATGTGAGCGAGCGCACGCTTGCCCTGTTCGCGGCGTTTGCCCAGCGGTCATAGGCAGGTGGTTGCCGCTGCAACAAGTCGGTTGGCCGAGGATTTGAACGAGCCAATCTTTGGATGTTCCAAGAAACGTGATTTTGTGCCGCTGGCATTCGGATCGCGCGGGTAGTAGATCAAGATCATGAGACGTTGGGCGCGCCTTATCTGCATTCTCTCGCTGGTGGCTTTTGCCATCGGCGCGGTCGCGCAGTCTGCGGGCTCAATTGCCATGGCCTCGTCAATGGTCTCCACGGACGGCGGCATGATGGCCATGGACGATTGCGACGCCTGCGGCAGCTTGGAAGACGGCAAGATGGGTTCCGTCTGTGATTTTGTGTGCAATGCTGCGGGAATGGCCGCTCTTCTTTCGATCCCGGCTGGTACCAGCCCGATCGCTGCCACCGCAGCCCATGAAATCCAGCTCGTGGACGTTCCGCACGGAGAATCCGGCCCCCCGGCCAAACAACCTCCTCGAGTCTACCTCTGATCTGACACGCGGCGCTTGATTGCGCTTGGTGTGTTTCCCCGTGCCAGACGCCCCTAAAAGGGCGTTTGCGCGGGGCCATGAACGTCGCCGAGCAATTGCTTTGGCGGCGTAGAGTGAAATCAGAGAGTGTTCATTCATGTCCTACCAAATCAGTTCCCTTTTCAGTCGCCGATCTTTTCTTGCAACCTCCTTGGCGGGCATCGGCGCCACGGCCTTCGGAAAGCCCCTGCGCGCCGAACCGCAAATCCGCAGCTTTTCGCTGCGCCCCGCGCCGGGACAGGCAAGGCTGGTCCCAGAACCTTATCCCGCAACCCCCGTTTGGGGCTTCAACGGTCAGGTTCCCGGCCCGGAGCTACGGGTTCGGCAAGGCGATCGGCTGCGCATCGTCGTCACAAACGGTCTGGACGAGGAAACCACCGTCCATTGGCACGGACTTCGTCTGCCGAACGCGATGGACGGGGTTCCACACCTGACGCAGAAGCCGATCGCACCCGGAGAAACCTTTACCTACGAGTTCGACGCGATCGATGCCGGGACCTTCTGGTATCACCCCCACCAGCGCAGTTTCGAGCAGGTCGGACGTGGGCTGGCCGGACCGCTCATCATTGACGAATCCAACCCGCCGCGGGTCGACCGCGATGTCACCTGGCTGCTTGACGACTGGCGGCTGACGCGGGACGCGGCGATTGCGGATGACTTCGGCGCAGCCATGGACATGAGCCATGCGGGCCGTCTGGGCAATACTGTCACGATAAATGGGCGTGTTCCCGATGTCTTCGTGGTGCGGCAAGGCGAACGCATCCGGTTGCGGCTGATCAATGCCGCCAACGCCCGAATCTTCGCGCTCGACTTCGGCGACCTTTCCGCGCGCGTCATCGCGCTCGACGGCCAGCCGGTCACTCCGCACGCCGCGCCTGACGGTGTCGTGGTTCTGGGCCCGGCGATGCGTGCGGACATCATGCTCGATTGCCTTGCCGACCCCGGAACCACCGTTCAAATTATCGACCGCGCCTATCGTGACAATGAATTCAACCTGCTGGATGTCGTCTTTGACGACACGCCCTTGCGTGCCACGCCGCCTGATTGGGAGATTGCCCTTCCAGCCAATCCGCTGATCGAACCTGATCTGAACGCAGCCCGTCGTCACGAAATCCTGTTCACCGGGGGCATGATGGGAGCAATGGTCGAGCGCCAGATGGGCCTGAGCCAGTCAGGCAGCATGATGGGCGGTATGATGGGTGGCGTTGTGGGCGGCGGCATGTGGTTCGTCAATGGCGTCGCGGCCGAAGGGCACATGCTCGATCCCTTCCTGACATTGGAGCGCGACGCGAGCCATATCCTCCAAATGACGAACGCCACGGCGTTCGACCATCCGATCCACCTGCACGGCCACTCCTTCCGCGTCATCAGCCGCGATGGCGTGCCGACCGAATTCCGTGAATGGCAGGACACCGTGCTGATCGCGCCGCGCGAGCAGGTCGAAATCGCCCTGGTCGCCGACAATCCCGGAGACTGGATGTTCCATTGCCACATCCTCGAGCACCAGGCGGCCGGGATGATGGGCGTGATCCGCGTCGCATGAGCAGAGGAGCATGCAGATTGAAGTCGATTGAGATTGGATGTCGGCCAAACCGGCGCAAGGTACTCACCGCGGCACTCAGTATCGGCGTCGCTTCGATGTTGCCGGGGTTCGCACTCGCGGCGAGCGATGGTGATCCAGCGGCACTTGCCTTTGATGGCGATACCATTCTGCTGGCGAGTCGAGGGCTGCTCGTCAGTGACGATGACGGCCGGACTTGGACTGCGGCAAAGACACCGGGGAACGTGCTGTCGCTGGCGACCCATCGCGACCGGCCCGGCCGTGTGGTTGCGGGGCTCGCCGTGGGCGGTGTCAGTATTTCCGAAGATGGGGGCGCTTCGTGGCGCGTCAGCGACGCCGGGCTGCCTGACGGAGAGATCAATGCCGTTGCCATCGCCTCGCGGAACTCGGACATGATCTATGCCTCGGTTCGCGGCGACGGATTGTGGAAGAGCGAGGACGCCGGTGCAACCTGGTCGCTCGCCATGGACCGCCCCTGGCTCGACGACGCAGAGCGCGAACCTCTTGCTCTGGCTTCGGTCGAGCTTGAAACCGGCATGGGCGGTATCTGGATCTATGCGGGCACCGAGGTTGGCCTAACGCGGGTGCCCGATTGCTTTTGTCGCTGGCAGGACGTGCAGCCAGGCAACGCGATGGACGCATTGGTTGCGGGTGAAGCCCCACCGTCCGAAGCGCCATTGCCAGGCGGTCAACCGATCCTGTCGCTGGCCAGTGCCCCCTCGGCGCCGGAAGTGATGTATGCCGCGCTGCGTTCGGGCCTCTGGGCATCGCAGGACGGCGGAGTCATCTGGCAAAAGCGGGCCAGCATAGCTGCGACCGCCGTTGCGGTTCATCCCAGAGACGAGACCTACATCGCTGCCCTGTTGGGCGGCATCTTGAAAATCAGCCGTGACGGCGGCGCAACCTGGATCGAAACAGGAGAACAATGATGGAAAAAAGGATGCAGAGAAGAAACGCGCTTGGTCTGATTGGCAGCGGCATTGTCGGAATGGTGGGCCTGACCACATCGGCCTGGGCGCAAGCGACAGGCGATGTGGCACCCGGTCTGGCGGGCAGCGAAAGGCAGATCATCATCTGGCGCGATCCGGGCTGCGGCTGCTGTGATGCCTATGGGGATTATCTCGAAGAACACGGCTTTACCGTAACGCGTGTGGATGACCGCGACTTCGACAAACGCTCGGTCGAAGTCGGTGTGCCCGCCCAGGGCATCGGCTGCCACTTGGCCGAGATCGACGGCTACTATGTCAGCGGTCTCGTCCCCGTCGACATCATCGAGCGGCTGCTGGAAACCCGTCCGGCGATAACGGGTATCACCTTGCCGGGAATGCCCGCGAATGCACCCGGGATGGCTGCGGTCAAGTCAGGCACGCTAAGGACCTTCGCCTTCGGCCCTGAAGGGATCTCAATCTATGCCGATGAATAAGGGGCCGAGAAACCGACTGGCGAAGGGTACGGTCAGGCGGTCAGTGCACCTCGCTGCCCTAGTGTCCACGCTCGCGGCCACCGGCCTCGTGGTGCTGGCCCAATCGGAACCGGTGGACCCGCGTGTCGAGGGACTGACGTTTTTGGGAGAGCCCGTGCTTGCAGCCGAGATCACGGCAGGGCAACAGCTTTATGCGGACAACTGCGCCAGTTGCCATGGTGCGAACCTCGAAGGCCAGCCCGATTGGCGTCGTCGTCTTGACACCGGAAGAATGCCGGCCCCGCCGCATGATGACACAGGCCACACCTGGCACCATTCAGACCGCATGCTTTTTCAGATCACTAAAGGCGGGGTCGGTGCCGTCGTGCCGGGATACGAGAGCGACATGCCGGCCTTCGGAGAGGATCTGACAGACGCAGAGATCGAGGCGATCCTCGTCTACATCAAGAGCACCTGGCCTGAGCGACAACGTGAGTTCCAAGCCGAAGTTTCGGCCAATGACACGGGCGAGTGAAGATCGACTGGTTGTCAGGACGGTGTCTTTCGACGAAAGCCGATCCACCGGGGGACCAATTCGGCATATCTGTCATATTCCGCGCCCAGACTCCTGCGTAGCAGGGCTTCTTCGGACCTGACCTGGTTGGCCGTTAACCCGACCGCAAGGCAAGCGTGTGCTACCAGGGTCGCGTGCATGCGTTCACGAAAATTTGCCCTTGAACCTCTAGCCACTAGAAATCCTATCTAGTCGACGAGAATGTATATCGTTCTTGCCATTTATCGCCGGTGGGAACCGAAAGGGTACGACATGCTGACAAGACGACACTTCATTCAAACGACAACAGCGCTATTTTCTGTGACTGTTGCCAACCCTGTGTTTGCCGATAGCTGGCCCACCGAGGCGCAGAAGGCTGAATGGGACGCGCAAGTCAGCCCGCCCGGCTTCGATCCGGCCACGTCAAACCCTTGGGGACTACACCCACGTTTCTTGCCTCAGCGTGTGGACGCGAAGGACGGCCTCGTGCCGGGAGACATCCATGTCGATGCGGTTGCGCGATATCTCTACCACATTGAGGAGGGTGGAACCGCGATGCGCTACGGCGTGGCGATCGCGCGGGGCAACCTCTACGAGCCAGGTGTTTATAACATCAAGCGCAAGGTCAGGTGGCCGCACTGGACGCCGACACAGAACATGATCGAGCGGGATCCCGAAAACGCAAGATGGGCCGACGGGATGGAACCCGGCCCTCAAAACGCCTTGGGATCGCGGGCGCTCTATCTCTATGTCGGAGATCGCGACACCTATCTTCGGATACACGGCACACCTTATCCGAGAAGCATCGGAGGGCGCGCGAGTTCGGGTTGCGTGCGGATGGTTATGGCACACATCAACGAGCTTTATCCGAACGTCGAGATTGGATCGACAGCACATCTTTATTCGGCTGAGGACAGTGTTACCGCGAGAAGTTGAATGAGGTAATTAGCTTTGAGCGAAATGATGTGACGTGCGGGTCGTCGTCACGCTTCCCGCGCGACGCAGATCGGATTGCCGTTCGCCGTGCGCAGCGGCAGCAAGGTCGTTTCAACGGGGCCGCTGTGTTCGTACCAGTAGCACCCGTCTTCCGGCACCAAGCGCGCGGTTGCAACATCCTGATCCGGGGCAGCCATTGCAATCACAGCTTCGGGAACGTTGCCCCGCCGGTCTGCCGAGTCGCCCGGTCCAGTCGGCTGGATTGCGCAACCGGCCGTAAGCGACAGCGCCACTGCAACCATTATTTTTTGCTTCAGCATCAAAACCCGCATCAAGCTTCCTTTCGTGTCTGTTTTTCTTTGCATCGGCTTTTCATGCTTCAAGGCGTGATAGAGCCGGTCACCGCACCCTCTAGCAATAAAACAAACTGAAATACCACCGTATTTTGCTCTTGAAGCTCTAGCTACTGTAGGGGCTATGTCATGGTAAAGCACCCGAATCCAGAGGTCCATTCATGCCGTCCGACACCCATCGTCACGATCACGCCGAAGATGCCCAGACAAGCGGCGGCAGCTGCTGCGGGAGCGCCGGAACGTGCGGCGACATCGTTCCGACGACGCCCGCGCCAGCGGGCGGGCGCAATTTTCAGGTGTCCGGCCTCGATTGCGCCGAGGAGGTAGCAATCCTGAACAAGGTGGTCGGCCCGAAGATCGGTGGGGCCGAGCATCTTGCGTTCGACGTGATCAATGGACGGATGACTATTCTCGACAGCGCCAAGAGTTTATCGGACGGCGAAATTGCAGAACTGGTCGCAAGCACCGGCATGACCGCCAAGCCCTGGGATGCCGAAAACGCGTCGGTCGACCAAGCGGCCCATCTTGCACGCCAGCGGCTGTTTACGGCGCTCAGTGGCGGCTTTTGGGCCGCGGGATTTTTATGGCACATCATCGAGACCGGCATGGGCGGGGCACTCGGCCTCTTCGCAGGGCACGGCGAAGCGCCGATGCCACTGGTCGAGGCAGGGCTATTCGCGGTTGCGATCCTGTTCGGTGTCTGGCTCGTGGCACCCAAGGCATGGTCGTCCGCACGGCGGCTGTCGCCAGACATGAACCTGCTGATGGTCGTCGCAGTCGCGGGTGCAATTGGCCTCGGCGAATTTTTCGAGGCGGCGACGGTCGCGTTCTTCTTCTCGCTCTCGCTCTACCTCGAAAGCTGGAGCGTCGGGCGTGCGAGGAATGCGGTTTCAGCTCTGCTCGACCTCGCGCCGCCGACGGCAAGAGTTCTTTATGATGACGGCTCGGAAGCAGACGTTCCGGCTTCTGCGGTTGCTATCAACGCACGTTTCGTCGTGCGCGGCGGAGACCGCATCCCATTGGATGGTGAGGTTGTCGATGGGGTAGGGGCCGTCGATCAGGCGCCAATCACCGGAGAGAGTGCGCTGGTCCCAAAGGAACGGGGCGACGAAGTCTATGCCGGTACGATCAACGGCCAAGGCACACTGACGGTGCGCGCCACGAAGGCCGCCTCGGACACCGTGTTGGCCAAGATCATCCGCATGGTCGGTGACGCCCATGCCCGCCGCGCGCCGGTGGAGCAGTGGGTGGCGAAATTTGCCCGCATCTACACGCCTATCGTCATGGCTCTCGCCATCGCAATTGCCCTGTTGCCGCCGCTCATTTTCGGTGGGGCCTGGGATTATTGGTTCTACAATGCACTCGTGCTGCTGGTGATCGCCTGCCCGTGTGCTCTGGTCATCTCGACACCGGTCTCCATCGTCGCCGCACTCACCGCCTCAGCGCGGGCCGGAGTGCTGATCAAGGGCGGTGCATATGTTGAGGCACCGGGCAAGACCACTGCACTGGCCATGGACAAGACCGGCACGATCACCATGGGCGAGCCCGAGGTGGCGGCGGTGCATCCGCTGGGTAGAGCATCGGCGCAGGATCTGATGACCCTCGCCGCTGGGCTGGAGGCACGTTCCTCGCATCCCTTGGCGCGCGCCATTCTCGCGCGGGCAGAAGCCGACGGCATCAAGGTGTCCGCCGCGGAAGATACCCGAACCGTTCCTGGTAGGGGACTTGAAGGACGCACTGACGGCCGGTCGATCTGGCTAGGGTCGGACCGGTTTGCCGAGGAGAAGGGTTTCGGCGACGCCATTCCGAAGGATTTGCGCGACCGCATCGAAGGGGCTGGCAGCACCCTTGTTGCCGTGGGCGACGACACCGGCGTGACCGGCATCTTGGAATTGCGCGACCGTATCCGACCCGACGCCAAGGGCATCGTGGCACAGCTCCACGCGCAAGGCGTGAAGACCATCGTCATGCTGACGGGCGATAACGAGCGGACAGCGCGCGCCGTTGCAGCCGATGTCGGCATCGACGAGGTCCGCGCCGAGCTTTTGCCCGAAGACAAGGTGACAGCCATCGAAGAACTGGTCGAAACGCATGACATGGTGGCCATGATCGGCGACGGGGTGAACGACGCCCCCGCCATGGCACGTGCGCATTACGCCATCGCGATGGGTGCTGTTGGTTCGGACGCGGCAATCGAGACGGCTGATATTGCCCTGATGACCGACGACCTCGGCAAGGTGCCTTGGCTGATCGGTCATTCGCGCCGGACAATGTCGATTATCCATCAGAACATCGGTATTTCCTTGGCGACCAAGGGCGTTTTCGTTGTCGCTACCGCGTTCGGACTGGCATCGATGTGGGGCGCTATTGCAGCCGACGTAGGAGTGTCATTGCTGGTGGTGGCCAACGCCCTGCGCCTGCTTAACAGCCAAGAGGCCAAGGCGCCGCCGTCCGGCGGTGAACAGGTTGGCCCACAAATGACAAAGGCCGCGCTTGCCCACGGACATTGATCACGCAGCATTTGCAAGGTAACGTAATGTCCATATCAGACCTCACGAAAGAGGCATCGAGCAGTGAAAACCATCCGATTTCCCCGCCGCGCCGTCCTGTTAGGCGGGTTGGCAGCGTTTTTGTCCGGCTGTGCCAGCAAGTTCCGCAGCTATGGCGGACCCGAGGTGACCCGTGTTCGGCTTTATAAGGGGCAGCGCTTGCTTGTTCTCGACGGAGCCGATCGCGTATTGCAAACCTATCCGGTCGGGCTGGGTTTCGCTCCTGAGGGTCACAAGCAATTCGAGGGAGACGGCCGGACCCCGGAGGGCACCTACATAGTCGATAAGCGCAACCCTCAAAGTACGTATCATCTTTCAGTTGGTATCTCTTATCCGAACGAGGCCGACATCGCCTTTGCCGAAGCGCAGGGCCTTTCCCCCGGCGGCGACATCTTCATCCATGGTGGTCCACGCCCGGGCATCGACCCAACGGACGTCCGCGACTGGACAGCTGGCTGCATCGCAGTCACGGATCGGCAGATCGAGGACATTTATGCAATGGTGAAGGACGGAACACCTATCCACATCTTTGCATGACGGTCTTTCTCATGTGGCGGTAGCGAGCCGTCGCATTGGCCGCCATTGCCCAGCTCCACGAAGCCAAGATGAGCGCCAACAGCATCCAGTCCCCGAAGCTCGCGTAGAGTGTCGGCGGCCGCGCGGAGGGCAGACTAGCGTTGATGATTCCCGTTTCGCCGGTATCGAGCCGCGCGACGATCTCTCCGTTCGCGTCGATGACCACGGAGATGCCTGTATTCGCGGCTCGGATGACAGGAAGGCCTTCCTCTACGGCGCGCATCCGTGCGGAAGCCAGATGCTGCTCGGGTCCGATGCTGGTGCCGAACCAGGCGTCGTTTGTCGCGTTGAAAATCCAGTCCGGCCTGAACAGGTCGTCGACCACATGGCTTGGGAAGATGATCTCATAGCAGATCGCCACGGCGACCAGGGGCACACCCGGAAGCGCAAGCGTTCGCGGGCCCGGTCCGGGCGTAAAATCGCCCAGACCCGCCGTGAGCCGCTCGATGGGCAACCAGCCACGGAATGGCACATATTCGCCGAACGGCACGAGATGGTGTTTCGCGTATCCGGTCAGGATCTCGCCGGTCTCGTCAAATGCCTGAACCGTGTTGAAATATCGGGTGCCATCCTCGCTCGGTACACGGTCCGGCACACCGGTGAGCAGCACCCTGCCGTCTGTGAGCGCAGCGGCAATGCGATCCCGTGCCTCCGTATCCTCATCGAGGAAATCCGGAAAGGCGGTTTCCGGCCAGAGAAGAACGTCGAAATCGCCGCGCCGGGTCGAAAGCTCAAGATAGCGCGCGAAGGTCGCCTCGCGGTTCTCGGGCGCCCATTTCTCCTCTTGTGGAATGTTGCCCTGGACGATGCGCAGGTCGACACCGGGTGGCTGTTGTGCATCCGACTGGAGGCGCAGCGTGCCGACAGCCCACATCGTCGCGATGCCGGCCAGCGCCATGAGCGAAACGGTCAATCGTTGCCGCCCGGACGCCATAGCAGCCGCGCCAGGGAGTACCGCGACGAACACGGTGAGAAAGCTTAGCCCATAGCTTCCGACCCAGGCGGCGGTCTGGCGAAGGGCGGCGTAGTCTACAAGTGCGTAACCGGCCAGGTTCCAGGGAAACCCTGTCAGAACGTGACCACGCAACCACTCGGCCACGGTCCAGGAGGTCGCGAACAGGAGGCAGGCCAAGAGACTGCCCATGGCTCCGCGCCGCGCGATTTCGGCAAAAAGCGCGGCGGCAATGGCTGGGAAAATCGCGAGACCTGCGGACAATCCCGCGACCGCCGGGATCGCCATCGTCCCAAACCGCTCGGCCTCGACGTAGAAACTTTCCGCGATCCACCAAATCCCGAAACCGAACTGGCCAAGACCAAACGCCCAGCCGACGAGGAAAGCGCGCCCGAAGGAGAGATCGCGAAGACCGACAAACAACGCGGAATAGGCAACGGGAACAAGCAGGAGAAGCGAGAAAGGCGGGAAAGTCAGAACGGTCAGCGCCCCGGCGACGAAACCAAGCGTCATCCGCGAAAGCAAACGGTGGCGCAGTGCTATGCGGTTCAGAATTTCCGGCTTCACGATTTGATCGGACGCCGCACGCTGATCCATGGCGCGGCGAGCAAGAGCCCCACCCCACTGACAACAAATATATCGGCCATGTTGAAGGCAGGCCAATGTGTTGTGCCAATGTAGAAATCGAGAAAGTCTGTTACAGCCCGATACCGCACACGATCGATAACATTGCCCAAGGCTCCGCCAATGATCGCGCCATAGGCAAGTGTTTCGACCGCATTTTCGGCGCGAAACAGCATAACCCCCAGCCAAACACAGATGGCAAGAGCGAGAGCGATGAGGCTCCACCACGGCGCGCCGCCCAACATCCCGAAAGTCACGCCGTCATTACGATAAAAGACGAGGTTGAATCCCGGAAACACGGGAATCCCGGCGCTTAAAGTGACGGCATTCGCAACGACAATGGCTTTGGTGATCTGATCGATCGCGAACGCAGCAAGTGCTGCGAAGACGCCGATCATCGGAGATACCTTGTTTAGTGACATTGCCTCATCCCAACCAGACATCAAGGAACAGCATCAGAACGAGCCCGACTGCGAGACCGAGCGTCGCCCTGTTCTGATGGCCGCTGCGATGGGTTTCGGGGATGATTTCGTGGCTAATGACGTAGAGCATTGCGCCCGCGGCAAAGGCCAGACCCCATGGAAGCAGCGGTTCCGACAGTGTGATGATGCCGGCCCCGAGCAGACCGCCAATCGGCTCGACCATGCCAGTCAGCGCCGCAATGCCCCAGGCGCGCAGCTTCGGATATCCCTCGCCCAGTAGCGACACCGCGACGGCCAATCCTTCGGGCGCGTTCTGCAAGCCGATGCCGATGGCGAGTGGGAGGCCACCTTCCATGCCACCGGAACCGAACCCAACCCCGACCGCGAGACCCTCGGGAAAGTTGTGGATCGTGATCGCGATGATGAACAGCCAGACCCGCCGCAATGACGCCGCTTCGGGCCCTTCGCGTCCCGTCTTGAAATGCTCGTGCGGCAGCTTTTCGTTCATCAGGGCGACAGCCCCCATGCCCAGAAGGATCGAAACGCATACGATGGCCGCAGGCATCGCGCCGTTCTCGAACATCGGCTCTGCGGCATCTAATGCCGGGATGATCAGCGAAAAGAACGAGGCTGACAGCATGACACCGGCAGCGAAGCCGAGCGACAGATCGCGTGTGGCCCGCGACGGGATGCGCCCGAACAGCACGGGAGCTGCTCCGACCGCCGTAAGCGATCCGGCGGCGAGGCTTCCGAGAAAGCCGAGCATGATCGGGGACAGATTTTCCATGGGCGGGCCAGATTATCCTTCGGCGTAGCTCGAAAAGACTTCCGTCGACCCGTCCTCGCGGATGAGGAAGACATCATAGGCCTCGCGGTCATCTTCAGGCCCCATACCGGGCGAGCCATAGGGCATCCCAGGCACGGCGAGACCGACGGCGTCCGGGCGCTCCTCGAGAAGGCGGCGGATGTCAGCGGCCGGGACATGGCCTTCGATCACGTAGCCATCAATGAGCGCGGTGTGGCAGGAGACCATGCGCTGCGGCACGCCGTTGTCGAGCTTGAAACGTACCAGCAGCCCGCCGTTCATGTCCTGGCCGGTCGGCGCAAAACCGTTCTCTTCGAGATGGTTCATCCACGAGAGGCAGCAGCCGCATCCGTTCGTCTTGCGCACGTCGATCGCCGTTGCCTCTGCGAGGGCCTGTGCCGCCGGGAACAGGGCGAGCGTGATGGCAAGAGCTTGGGTCATGCGTTTCATGGGTCAGAGCCTTTCGGTTGTCGTTTCGGCAATCTCGCTGCCGAGGTTTTGATTCAGAAGCGCGCGCGCCTCGGCCAGACGCGAGAGCGCGGCCGTATCATCCGCTTCGCTCTCGGCTGCTTCGGCGAGCCGGTCGTCAGAGAGCGGGTCAGTCGGGCGCCCATCCACGAGGACTTCGTAGTGCAGGTTCGGACCTGTCGCCGTGCCGGTCGCGCCGACGCGGCCGATCACATCTCCCGCCGCAACGCGTTGGCCTTGTGCCAGGTCTTCCGGCACGGCGCTCAGATGCGCGTAGCGCGTCATGGTGTCGGAGCCGTGCGAGATTTCGACCACGCGACCATAGCCACCGCGCCAGCCGATGAAGCTAACCCGCCCCGGTGCCGTCGATTGAACTTGTGTCCCACGTGCCGCTGCGAAATCGACGCCGGTGTGCATCCGGACGTTGCCAAAGACCGGATGCGTGCGGCGTCCGAACACCGAGCTGAGGCGCGCACCCTCGACCGGCTGTGCGAAGACGCGCAGCACCTCGCCATCGACGTAGATCGTCGCCTGACCGCTGCCGTCGTCCGGCCATACGATCTCGTAAAGCGAACCGCCGATCTCCAATGCGGCGAAGGCGAGCTCGGGCTGTCCGATCCTATCCTCGCCCACACGCGCCTCACGCCAGAGAAGCCTTAGTTTCTCGCCACCGGCCATCTCGCGGCGGAAATCCACGGTCCCACCCAGCATCTGCACAAGGTCCACGGAAAAACGGGCGGGTATGCTGGCTTCGTCGAGTGCCGCGAAGATCGAGCTGTCGATCATGGCTTCGCCGGCAAGGGTTACGATCTCCGGATCCGGAGCCACGACCTGTGTGGACAACTGCTCGCCGAAAACTATCTCGATCCGAACCCCGTCCTCGACGGCGAGTGAGACGGTGCGGGGGCTGCCGTCCATGGTCGAAGCAACAGTGACCGAGTGCCCCGGCCGCAGCCGTCGCAGATCGTATTCCGCGCCAAGCGCGAGGGCAACTTCGGCTCTGTCAGGTGCCGCAAGTCCAGCTTCGGACAGCAAGAAATCGAGCGTCTCGCCAGGTGCAATGTCGCGCGACCACGTCGACAGCGGTGGCTCGATCGCCCGTACCGGCCTGTCGGCAACAGCGACCTGCAGAAGGGGCAGGGGGCCGAGGTCGGGTGCATCTTCTGCCCATGCCGTCGCGGGCAGCGTCACGAGGATGTCAACGTTTTGGGGAGCTTCAGGACCTTGGGGCATCCATTTACCTGCCGAGGCAAGTTCCGGCGGCACGGGTTCTTTCGACATGAAATCAGAGAGGGCGATAGCCGCTCCCGAAACCATCCCCGCAATTGCGACACAAGCCGCCATAGTTCTGAGCCTCATGTCGCCCCCTCCATTTGTTCTTCCAGCACGCGACCGATCTTCGGCACCGCGAATTCTCTGGGTTCGTGATAGTCGATCATGGTGACGAACCGCCCGGAGGCTGCGAACAGGAAGACGCTCGCGGTGTGGTTCATCGTGTAATCGCCGCTCTCCGTCGGCACCCGCTCGTAGGTGGCGCGGAAGCCGTCCGCGACGCGCGCGATCTGCTTCTCCGGCCCCGTCCAGCCGCGAATCGCCGGATGGAAGTAGCCGACATATTCGGCCATCGTTTCGACAGTGTCGCGCTCGGGATCGACCGTGATGAAAACCACGTTCATCTCGTCGGCCTCGTCTCCCAGATCGTCGAGCCATCCCGAAATGTCCGAGAGCGTGGTCGGGCAGACATCGGGACAGTAGGTGAAGCCGAAGAACGCCATCGTCGGGCGACCGATCAGGGTTTCTGGCCCGACCGCGTTGCCCTCATGATCCGTCAGACGGAAATCCATCTCGGTCAGGGCCACAGGCCGCTGCCCGACAGGTTCGGGCCCACCGGGTCGATCGACCTGCCACCAACCGACGAAGAGCATCAGGGCGACCGCCCCGACACCAGCCGCACCATACCCCAGGATCGCCCGTCGCCGCATCAGTCCTCTGGCCCCCGCGCGGCGATGCCGAGGATCGGCACCTCGACCGTCACCTCGCCTCCGTCGTCGAAAAGCAGGGTCAGCGGAAAGGTGTCCCCTTCCCTCATCGGTTCTTGTAGCCGCATCAGCATTGCGTGCAGGCCCCCCGGTTTGAGCGCGACGCTCTCGCCCGGGGCGATCGCGATCTCCCCCGCCGGGCTCATGGAACTCACACCTTCGGCATTTGTCTTCGTCTCGTGGATTTCGGGCATCATCGCGAGCGGTGTTGCAAGGCCGATCAGCGTCACTGGCTCGTCGCCAGTGTTGCGGATCGTCATGTAAGCGGCCCCGGGACGGTTCATCCCGATGGAGGCGCGGGACCACGCGTTCTCGACGACAACATCCTCGGGTCCGGCCAGCGCGGGCACCGAGAGCCCTCCAAGGGCAAAAAGCGCCGCCAGTGTGCTGGTCAAAATATACTTTTTCATCGTTCTGATCCTGCCCTTTCCATTCAGCTTTGCGCGGCAGCGACTTCGGCGGCCACCAATCGCCACAGTTCTGCCTCCCCGAATGGATCGAGCGGCTTGCCGTTCACGAAGAATGTGGGCGTCTGGCGAATTCCCACGGTCTCGACGTCAGCACGATCCTGGTTCAGGATCGCCACGACATCGGGTGCCAGCATTTGCGTGCGCGCGGCCTCGGCATCGAGTCCGGCCGTGGCGGCGATCTGAAGGATCAGGCCGGGCTCCGGGGCACCGTGCGACGCCCATTTCGGCTGTTCCCGCAGAACGGCCTCGAGCACCGGCACGTAAACATCCTGCATGCGTGCCGCCTCGAGCACGCGGATGGCTTCCTCGGATGCCGCGCCGTGGAAGGGCGTGTAGCGGATCACGACGCGAACCGCGTCGCCATGTTCCGCCATGATGTCTTTGACGATTGGGTGAAACGCGCGACAGGCCTCGCAAGCCGGGTCGAAAAATTCAACGATCGTGACGGGCGCATCCGCAGGCCCGAGGATGGGCGAGTAGGGGCGGTTCATCGCGTCCGCAAGTTCCGGAGCAACAGGCTCGGCTTCGGCCACCGGGCCGGGGCGGTTTGCAAACCAGGTGGCTCCGGCGAAACCGGCGACGCCGAGGGCGAGAACGGACAGGATCAGGCCGCGTCGGTTCATGTTCGTGTGTCCTTCAATGAAAGGGCCGACAGCGCCCCGATCAGCGCGAAGGTGGCGAGCGCCATCAGCGGGATCGGGATGCCGAAGACCAGTTGGTTGTCATCGGTGCAAGAGGGGCCGGTGGCCGTGCAGGGCTGGATGCGTTCGGGAACAAGACCGACGTACAGGCCCATGTGCCACAGGGCGATTGCGCCGCCGCCAAGCGCCAATGCGATGCCGTAGCGCCCCACACGGCCGTCCCGCCACCAAAGGCCCAGCCCTAGGATAATGGCCAAGGGAAACATGAAGGCGCGCTGGAACCAGCACAGCACACAGGGCGTCTGCCCCAGCACCTCGCCGATGAAAAGCACGGCAAGCGAGGCGACGAGCGCGATGATCCACGCCAGCCCGAGGGCTGTTTCTCCGGATATGCGGTTCATGTCGATCAGATCCTCTCTTCCAGATCGGCGAGAATCTCTTCGGCCGGGGTGCCGTAGGGCCAGGAGTCGGCAAAGCCCGCGTCGGGATCGAAGAGGAACAGATGCGACGTGTGGCCCATCGTGTAACCATCCGGCACTGCGGCCTCTTCGACGCGTTCAAAGAAGATCGGAAACGTCTCGGATGTGGCGGCGATTTGTTCCGGCGTGCCCGTCAGCCCGATGATGCCCGCATCGAACAGCGGGACGTATTCGGCGAGTGCGGCGGGCGTGTCCCGTTCGGGGTCGATTGTTATGAAAATCGGCTGGACCTTGGCGGCATCGTCGCCCAGACCGTCCATCACCGCCGCGACCTCTGACAGGGTCGTCGGGCAGACGTCGGGACAGTTGGTGAAGCCGAAAAACACCAGCATCCAGCGCCCCGCAAAGTCCTCCTCGGTTCGAACCATACCCTGGTGGTCCGTTAGTTCGAACTCAGCGAAAAAAGGCGGTTCGGCGTCGGTTCGGGCGCGGTCGGCACGATAGTCGGACCAGAGTAAAAGCCATACGAAGGCAAGCGCTGCCACGCCTGCCAAAACCCAAAGAAACTTCTGTGCCGATGTAAGGGACAATCCTGTTCGCCTGTTTTTGATTCTTATTGCATGTGCGGATACATCCTCTAGCCGCTAGAGGTTCAAGCACGAAATCATAGTATCGCTTGAACTCACGCGTCTGTGAATCCGACACTTGTTTATTCCGACGGCAAAACCTACACCAACTGTATCTTTTTCATGGAGGCGAAAATGCTCACGATCGGCACTCTGTCAAAGAAGACTGGCACAAAAGTGCAGACCATCCGGTACTACGAACAGATCGGACTCATGCCCGAACCTGGCAGGACCGAAGGCGGACAGAGGCGCTACGACAATGCACAGCTCGATCGACTGTCCTTCATCCGCCACTCGCGACAACTCGGTTTCTCGCTCGATGCGATCCGCGAGCTGCTCGACCTCAGCGACCATCCCAACCGGCCCTGCCACGAGGCCGATGCCATCGCGCGCCGGCAGCTCAAACAGGTGGAGCAGCGCATGGCGCGCCTGAAGGCGCTGCGCACGGAACTGAAACGCATGGTTCACGAATGCAGCGGCGGGCGGACGGGAGATTGCAAGGTGCTTGAGGTGTTGCGGGACCATTCGGAATGCCTGACCGAACACGAGGAAACCGGGGCCTGAAGGAATTCAGCCAACATTCCGGCTGGAACGCAGATCAGCCGCAGAAGTTAATGTGTCGTACAACACAAGCTGGAACCACAAAATGGCCGCTAGACAAGATTCAATGGAGAGACGGACGCTTTGGATCGTTCTTGCGCTCAATATCGGTTTGGCAGTGGCCTTTTTCGCAACAGGCGCCTTCGGCGATTCAAGCGCCCTGATTGCCAACGGGCTCGATAACCTCTCCGACAGCTTCGTCTACGCGATCAGCCTTTTCGCTTTGTCCCGATCCGATAAATGGAAACGCGGGGCGGCGAACGTTTCCGGTGGGCTGCTGATCCTGTTCGCTGCAGGCATCCTCTACGATGCGTGGCGCCGCTACATCGGCGGGTCAGATCCGCTTGGGACGATCATGATCGCCATGGCCCTGATTGCGGCGGCTATCAACGCAGTCTGCGTCTGGCTGCTCGCTAAGCTCAAAGATCCGGACGTCAGCATCCGCGCGGCCAACACATTCAGTTACAACGATTTCGCCGCGAACCTCGGAATCGTCTTGGCTGGTGGTCTCGTCGCCTGGCTGGGAACCAACTGGCCGGACCTCGTCGTCGGCGTGAT
Source organism: Primorskyibacter flagellatus (assembly GCF_014638275.1). Classification (GTDB taxonomy): domain Bacteria; phylum Pseudomonadota; class Alphaproteobacteria; order Rhodobacterales; family Rhodobacteraceae; genus Pseudooceanicola; species Pseudooceanicola flagellatus_A. The sequence goes on along the minus strand of NZ_BMFJ01000003.1, from coordinate 102,047 downwards.
TGTCGCCGGGATCGCGGCCTGGGGAGGTATCGACATTCTGCGCGACGCACACGGCGAACACCACAAAGCAGTTCATACGGGCAAATAGTTGCGGGAGATTCTTTCTGAAAGAAAGGGTTGAAGCTATAGTGACTATAGCAATTAGACTTGTTCCAAGACGATTCGAGGAGCGACTCCGTTGCAGATGACCGACCCCCAACTTGCACCTACCAAACTACTGGATTTTGATGCCGCGCCTCTTGCGCATCTAATTGAGACCCGCAGCTGGCGCGGCTTATCCGAATACGATCGGATCGGAGCTGCCTATGATTTCGTTCGGAATGAAATCGCGTTCGGATACAATCGAGCCGACGACATCCCCGCCTCGGATGTGTTTTCCGACGGCTATGGGCAGTGCAATACCAAAGGGACGCTCTTGATGGCGCTGCTGCGTGGTGTCGGCATCCGTTGCCGGTTGCATGGGTTTGCGATCCACAAAGGCTTGCAGCGCGGTGATGTCCCTGAGCCGGTTTATCCGCTTGCTCCGCAGGAAATTCTCCACTCATGGGTAGAGATCGAATATCAAGGTGCTTGGATCAACCTCGAAGGCTTCATCCTGGATGACGCTTTCCTCAAAGTCCTGCAAACGTCTTTCTCGGACACGGACAGTCTCTGCGGTTATGGCGCGGGCACGGATTGTCTTGGCGCGCCTCCCGTCGCCTGGAACGGAGAAGATACCTACATTCAGAAAACCGGCATCGTGCAAGATTTCGGCGTGTTTGATACGCCGGATGCTTTCTATTTGTCCCATGAGCAATCCTTTGGATGGCTGCGTGGTGCCCTTTACCGTCATATCATACGCCACTGGATGAATACGCGCGTACGTGGTTTCCGCAGCGGCCGCGTGAAGACTGACCGACGCGCGGCTCACGCGCATGAGGAGCCTGCCAATGCCACATGACCACGGGCACGCGCATATCGATCCGAATTCTGGCGATCGGCGGGTTGCGATCGCGATCTGGGCGAATGGGCTACTTACCGTTGCGCAAGTCGTCGGGGGCATATTCTCGGGCAGTCTGGCACTGATCGCCGATGCGCTGCACAACTTTTCCGATATGGCCTCGCTTGTCATTGCCTTCGCCGCGCGCAAGATCGCGCGCCGACCGGCCGATGAACGTATGACCTTCGGCTATGGCAGGGTCGAAATCGTTGCGGCCCTGATCAACTACACGACCCTGATCGTGATCGGCTTCTACCTAGTCTACGAAGGTGGCATGCGCATGATTAATCCACCCGAAGTCATGGGGTGGACCGTCGTCATTCTCGGTGGAATCGCCCTTGTGGTCGACACGCTGACCGCAATGCTGACCTATTCAATGCAGAAGGGGAGCGTGAACATCCGCGCGCTGTTTCTCCACAACCTTTCGGATGCGATGGCTTCAGTGGCCGTCATAGTCGGCGGGACGCTCATTATACTTTATGATATGCGTTGGGTTGATCCGGCCATCACCATCGGCATCGCGCTCTACATCCTCTACCTGGCCTTCACCGAGATCGGTGGTCCAATCCGGACGCTGATGCTCGGCAGCCCGCCGGACATCGACAACGAGGTCGTCGTCGAAGCGATGCGGAAAGTCGAAGGCGTCGCCGACGTCCACCACGTCCATCTCTGGCAAATGCAAGAGCACGAGGCTGCGCTCGACTGCCATGTCGTCGTGGCAGCCGAGGGGTGGTCGAAGATTGAAGAGATCAAGAGCGCGATCAAGAAGCGGCTGAAGGGAGAATTCGGCATCAGCCATTCCAGCCTCGAATTCGAGCACGAGGATCGCGCTCATCAGAACGCCGATCTCTATGGTCACGGTAATTCGAGAGATGGGGAGGAAACTCATACTCACGAAAAAAGCTGACCGAGCATGAGGATATCATTTCCTCATTTGCGACGGCAAGTTGACGTCGACCAACGTCAAGTGGACTGATGAACCTTTGCATGAGCAACTGGCTGCGAAGGGCAGTAGCGAAGGTCTGAGGCGGATACACTACAGGGGTATCACGTCCCAGTTACAGAATGTCACTTGACCTCCCCTTGCTGGAAGGTTGTAGCAGTAACTATATGACCTGCGTTTTTCGCCTTGTTTTGATTCTCATGCTGACCTTCGGTCCAGTGACTGCGCCGGATATGTCGTCGGCCAGTATGTCAATCACGGCTATGGCGCAGATGGAACCCACCGAAAGCGCGGATGGCCGTTGCGGCGGGTGCGATCCCACCGGATTTGCTGAGGGCACTGCCTGTGAAGGTGGGTGTCCTGTTCCTTGCGGCTCCAGCGGTACTTCTGGCCTCTTTGCCAAGATGCCGTCAGCGCGGCTCACGAGGCCTTTTGGTACTGCCGTCCGGGGTGCCGAACCTCTGATCTCACTCGGCACGAATCCGTCGCTTGATCCATTCCCTCCCAAACTGCCTGTCTGAACCTGAAACCGGCCTCGCCTGCTGCGAGGCCTGATTGTTGCCTTGGCCGAAGCTGGCTGAGTGCGACCCTTTCAGATCAAGGCAGTTGCGATGATCCTCCACAGACCGATTTCACGAAGGCACGTGCTGCACACCGGTGCCGCCTTCACAGCTCTATCCGCTCTGTCACCTGCACGAATGGCGATGGCCGATCCAACAGGGGACCCCTTCGTGCTACGCGCGGCATCCGGACAGGCCGCCCTGCGACCGTTGCCATACGGCCCGACTAATGTCTGGAGCTATAGCGGATCCGTCCCCGGACCTGAAATCAGGGTCCGGCAAGGCGACCGTATCCGGGTTCTGGCTCAGAATGGGTTGGATGAAGGGACCACAATCCACTGGCATGGCATCCGCACGCCCAATGCGATGGACGGGGTGCCGTTCCTCACGCAGGACCCGATCCCCGTCGCGGGCGAATTCCTTTACGAATTCGATGCGCTGGATGCGGGCACGTTCTGGTACCATCCGCACCAGCGCAGTTCCGAACAGGTCGGACGCGGCCTTTACGGGCCGCTGATCGTCGAGGAGGCGGACCCGATCCGCGTGGATCGGGACCTGACCTGGATGCTGGACGACTGGCGCATGACCCGCGACGGACAGATTGCGGGTGACTTCGGCAGCCGCCACGACGCCATGCATGGCGGTCGTATCGGGAATTCCGTGACGATCAACGGTCAGATGCCGGAGCGCATTGCGGTGCGGTCCGGCGAACGTATCCGGCTGCGATTGATCAACACAGCGAACGCGCGGATTTTTGGGCTGGATTTCGGGGCTCTTGAGCCTGTCGTAGTCGCTTTGGACGGTCAGCCCGTGACGCCTCATGTCCCTGATAGCAACATCGTTGTGATCGGCCCGGCCATGCGTGTCGATCTGGTGATCGACATGACCGGCAAGCCTGGAGACGCCGTGACCGTCATCGATACCTTCTACGAGGGGCTCGAATACCGGCTGGTCGATCTTGCCTACGGACCGGACAGGTTGCGGGACGCGGTACCGGACTGGTCGATGGACCTGCCGCCCAACCCGCTGGCCGAACCGGACATTGCGTCGGCCGCGCGGCACCAGATCGTCTTCAACGGCGGAATGATGGGGCAGATGATGATGGGCAGCGGTATGGGGTCGATGATGGACCAGATGCGCGAGGGCAACATGTGGTTCATCAACGGAGAAGCCGCGACGGGTCATATGATGGACCCCTTGCTGGTCCTGCCGCAGGGCACGTCGCACGTGTTCGAGATGGATAATCGCACCGCCTGGCACCATCCGATCCATTTTCACGGGCATTCGTTCCGTGTGATCGCCCGCAACGGACAACCGACTCGGTATCGCGAATGGCAGGACACCGTCCTGATGGCACCCGAAGAACGGGTCGAGATCGCCTTCGCCGCGGACAATCCCGGTGACTGGATGTTCCATTGCCACATTCTGGAACACCAGGCGGCGGGCATGATGGGCGTCATCCGTGTGGAACCTGGCACGACCAAAAACTGAAACTCACACACTTAGGACCATGAAAATGAATGAACCGATAAAGAAGATACTTGGATTTGCCAGCCTCGGCACGGCAGGTGCCGTCGCCGTCCTTGCGATGAGCCTGAATGCCGCGCCTGCCGCGGCGCAGGAGATCACGCTCTACAAGAACCCACAATGCGAATGTTGCGAGAGCTACGCGGACTATCTGCGCGAGAACGGTTTCACGGTGGAGGTGAAGCCGACCCACGACCTGGCGCAGATCAGCCGCGATGCGGGCATCCCGGATGACTTCCAAGGCTGCCATACAGCCTTTTTGGACGATTACGTCGTCAGCGGCCACGTGCCGATTGATGTCGTCAACAGGCTGCTGGAAGAGCGCCCGGAAATTGCCGGTGTGACTCTTCCCGGCATGCCATTGGGGTCGCCGGGTATGGGCGGCGCGAAACAGGAGCCCTTCAAGATTTACACCGTCGAAGAAGGTGTGAGCCCGACCGTCTATGCGGTCGAATGATCAATCGCGCGGTCTGGTGCGAACCCGTGTCAGACCGGCTTCAAGGGAAAACAATGGATGGAATGCATGATGATGGACGGTGGAATGATGGGCGGCGGCATGATGATTGCGATGGGCCTCGTCTGGTTGCTGATCGTGGGTGTGCTGGTGCTCGCGGCGAATGCCTTGGTCAAATACATCCGCTCGGACAGCGGAAAATAGAAATGTTCCAGAATGCGGATTGAGGGTGCCAACAGCGGCGACAGCCTGTTGTCGATGGGATTGGTCTGGGCGCTTTGCGTCCTGCTTGTCCTGTTGTCGCTCGCGGCACTTTTCATTCTCTGTATGTGGTTCGTAACAAGAAGGCGGAAGTACCGTGAAAAAAACCATTAGGCTCGCTGCGGTCCTGCTCGCCACAACGGTTTTGCCAGTAGCAGCGCAGAGCGACGTACTCATGGGCGAGCGCCTTTATCAAGAGAATTGTGCCAGTTGCCATGGGGCGAACCTGGAGGGGCAACCAGATTGGCGCACACGATTGCCGAACGGCAAGTTGCCTGCCCCGCCGCATGACGCCTCCGGCCATACGTGGCATCACCCCGACCGCGTATTGCTCGACATCGTGAAACGCGGACCGGCGGCGATTGTCGGGAACGGGTACGAAAGCGACATGCCCGGATATAAGGATGTGCTGACAGACGATGAGATTACGGCGATCATTGACTACATCAAGAGCAGATGGCCCAACCGGATCCGCGCGTCGCAGGAAAGCCGATCCCTTGCCGATGAGCAGGCGCAGCCATGACGGAAGAGGTCGAGGGAAATGCCGACCCTGTGTCGCGACGCAGTATCTCCGGGTTCGTGCTGGTGCCGCTGATAGCTTTTGCCTTCATGGTCCTGTTCGGTTGGGGGCTTTTCAGGGGTGGCGACGATTTGCCGTCGGTACTTCTCGGCAAACCCGTGCCCGACTTCGCGCTTCCCCCGGTGCTTGGCCGCGAGGAAGGGCTTTCGACGCAGGACCTGATCGGACACGTGTCACTGGTGAACGTCTTCGCCTCGTGGTGTGTGCCCTGCCGTGCCGAACACCCGCTGTTCATGGAATTGAGCACCACAGGCGAGGTGCCGCTCTACGGAATCAACTACAAGGACCCGCCCGATCAGGCGCGCGCCTGGCTCGACGACTTGGGTGATCCCTATGCGCGCATCGGGGCCGACATCAACGGACGCGCCGGTATCGAATGGGGCGTCTATGGCGTGCCCGAAACCTACGTCATCGCCGATGGCACCATCGCCTACCGCCATGTCGGTCCGATCACGCGAGCGATCCTGCAGGATACGCTGCTGCCGATCGTCCGTGACCTCAAAACCCAATCCGCCAAGGAGACAACGCCATGAAAATTCTGAAACCGGTGCTAATCGCCTGGGCACTGTCCGTCGGCGCGGCGTTTGCCGGGCCGCAGGGGTTTGCACTGCATGACACCCCGCAGCCTGTCGCCAATGTGCGCTACGAGAAAGAAGACGGCAACCGGGGAGACATGGAAGATTTTCGCGGCAAGGTGATCCTCGTGAACGTCTGGGCAACCTGGTGCGTCCCCTGCCGCGAAGAGATGCCGACGCTGGATGCGCTTCAGGCGGAACTTGGCGGCGGCGACTTCGAAGTGGTCGCCCTGTCCATCGACCGGGCCGGATCACAAGTGGTTCGGCGCTTCTACGACGAAATCGGTGTCACCAACCTCAATATGTATGTCGATCAGACCATGCTCTCGATGACCGCGCTGCGCACCGTTGGCCTGCCGACGACAATCCTGATCGACGCGCAGGGGCAGGAGCTCGGGCGACTGGTCGGCCCGGCCGAATGGGATGATCCCGAGATGGTGTCCTTTTTGCGAAGCTTTATTGAATGAATCCCAGCAAAAGTCCACTGCTCACCCTTGACCTTCCAGTTACTGGAATGACTAGCTTTTAATCATCGAAAGGACTTTCTGGATGACCGAAATATCACCTTCCAACATTGCGGGTGCCGCCAACATCGAAAGCGCAGGAAATTGGCCCAGGTGGTTGACGCGCAGACGATTGCTGTTCGTCGGTGCGGCAACCGTGATGGGGGGCGGCATGGCCCTGAACTGGGGATGGCTCACCGCGATCGGGCTCGCGCCTGTTCTGGTCTCGCTGGCCCCCTGTGCCGCGATGTGCGGCCTGGGTCTGTGCATGAAGGGCGGGTCTAGAAAGGGATGCTCCAACTCGCCGGACGGGGCGTCTCCCGACTGAGTTCTTTCGATAACCACACGATCAACCCAAGGAGAAAACCATGAGAAAAACACTTACAACTTTCGTCGTTGCGACGGCCCTTACCGCAAGTGCATTTGCCGTCAGCGCCCAGGAACAGACCACGCCGGAAACGGGCGAAATGATGCAGAATGAGGGGGCCATGCAAGGCGGCATGATGGACGGCGACATGATGGGCATGATGAAGATGATGGCCGAAATGAAACCCATGATGGAAGCCTGCACCGAGATGATGGCGTCCATGACCGAGAATATGGACGGCGGCATGATGCCGTCGGAAAAGTCTGACGGCTAGATTTGCCCAAATGCCTGTCGGTCAACGGATCGGCAGGCATTTATTGTAAGGATACAAGAATTGACAGCACTGACACGGCGCGCCGCTTTAGCGATACTCGCGGCCACGATTTCGTCTCCGGCCTTCGCCAATCATCCGGGGGAAAACCTGGATGCGCGCATGTTCGAGATGGAGCCCTACTTCCAAGCCATCGATGCAGCGCAGGCTCCGGGTTTCGAGCTGCAGGATTCCGAGGGGAATCCCGTGCGCCTGTCGGATTTCAGCGACAAGGTGGTCATCCTTCATTTCATCTACGCCGACTGCCCGGATATCTGCCCGCTCCATACGGACAAGATCGCGGCGATTCAGGCCTCGATCAACGACGGTCCGATGAAGGATCTTGTGCAGTTCATCTCGATCACCACCGATCCGGTGAATGACACGCCGGACGTGCTGCGCGATTACGCGGACCGGCATGGGCTCGATCCGAGCAACTGGGTCATTCTGACCAAACGATCCGATCAGGCCAATGACGCGACGCGCCTTCTGGCGCGGGAATATGGGCTGGAGTTCACGATGACCGCCGACAGCGACATGATGATGCACGGAGCGGTCACCCATGTCGTGGACATCGGCGGGCGGTTCGCTGCAAAATTCCATGGCATGGACTTCAAGAACGTGAACCTGATCCTCTATGTCAGCGAGTTGATCAACAACGCCCAGCATCGACGCCGGGAGCCCAGCTGGTGGGACCGGCTGACAGGTGTGTTTCAATGAGTGTCGTCGCGACTGGCGTCAGGCTGTCCTCGACAGACGGAGTTTCCCTGACAGCTCTGCGTCGGTATTTTGCGGTGATCATCCCGGCCAACTTGATCTGGGAGTTCGCTCATATGCCGCTCTACACGATCTGGAACGAGGGCACTTGGGGTGAGATTGTCTTCGCAGCCGTCCATTGCACGGGTGGCGATATCCTGATCGCCATGAGCGCGCTGATGCTTGCCCTCATGCTGTCGGGCCGGGGCTGGCCCCTGGTCGCCTCGACGCGGCGGTCTGTGACCGTCCTGACGGTGGTGTTCGGGCTCGGATACACGCTGTTCAGCGAATGGCTCAACATCGTGATCCGCGCGGCCTGGGCCTATTCGGACCTGATGCCGATCATTCCGATCCTCGATGCGGGCCTGTCACCTGTGTTGCAATGGATCGTGATACCGCTGGTCGCGTTCTGGTGGGTCTGGCGGCCTTTCAACAACGATCGTGATGTATGATGGATATTTCCGGCATCGGCATCTTCGCGGCGTTTCTGGCGGGAGCCATCTCGTTCCTGTCACCCTGCGTCCTGCCGCTGGTGCCGGGCTACGTATCCTACATCGCAGGGCAACCAGATTTGCGCACGACGCGGTCGGTCGGCTTGCGGGCGCGCGCCGGGGCGCTCGGGTTGAGTGCCTGCTTTGTCCTGGGCTTTTCGACGGTCTTCGTCGCCCTCGGGGCCGGGGCCAGCGCGCTCGGATCCCTGCTGCTGACATGGCGCACCGAGCTGAACTATCTCGGCGGCGCGATCATCATTCTGTTCGGACTGGTCATGCTGGGTGTCTTTCGTCTCAATGCGTTCTCGCGCGATACCCGTTTCAATCTCGACATTCCCGGCGGTCGCCCGTTTGGGGCCTACGTGCTGGGACTGGCCTTCGCCTTTGGCTGGACACCTTGCATCGGTCCGATCCTCGGCGCAATCCTGACGCTCAGTTCGACCTCCGGCGGCATGTCGGACGGCATCTGGCTGCTGTCGATCTATTCCGCTGGACTGGGGGTGCCTTTCCTGCTGGCCGCGCTCTTCACCGACGCCATCGCCGCGCGGGTAAGGCAGATCGGCAAAGCCGGTCGCTGGCTCTACAAGGGCGCGGGTGTTGCCATGATCATCATGGGAGTTGCCATCATGACCGGGCAATTGTCACGGTTTGCCTATTGGCTGCTGGGGACGTTTCCCTTTCTCGCGACGATCGGGTGACGAACTTGGAACCAGCTCTTGGCGTGATGGCTGACAAGTGGGGATCATCTCCCCCACTCAAAAAGGTCGTACACGCCGCGCCCCTATAGAGGTCGCGGGGCCGTCAGCCGATCAGGTAGACCCGGATCGGCATCCAGATACCCATGATCATCATCATCAGGTTCTCGGTGAGCGAGACGAACCCTAGTGGCACGTTGCTGTCCCCCCCGACGCAGGCGCATTTCAACTTGCGCTTGTCGATGTACACGGCCTTGAAGACCGAAACCGCGCCGACGGTGCCGATGAACAAGGCCACGGGTGCCGACAGCCAGGTGAGCGCCCCGGCGACCATGAGGATACCGGCGAAGGCCTCTCCGAAGGGATAGAGATAGCCGTAGCGCACCCAGCGGCGCGCCAGCAGGTCGTAATTCAGGAACATGGTCGAAAAGCTCTCGACATCCTGAAGCTTCTGCACTGCAAGCAAGCACATCGAGATCGAGACGAACCATTCCAGCGCGCGCAGGCTGAGGATGGTTCCAAAGCTGTACCATGACAGGCCGAGCGCCATCAGAAACGCGACGGCAAAGATCGCGATCACCGGCTGATAGGAGGTGTCCGAGCGCTCACTTTCCGGCGCGTCGAGGCCGAAATGGACCCGCAGATCGTCATAGCCGCCGATCCGCTTGTCGCCGATCCAGGTCTGCGGAGTGGTTTCGACGCCATGTTCATCCATGAAGGCATCGGTTTCCTCGCGTGTCGTCAGGTGATGATCCTCGACCTCGTACCCTTCGCGTTCGAGCAGGTCCTTGGACTTCAGGCCATAGGGGCAAAGATGATCCTGCATGACCATCCGGTAGAGTTGGGCTGATTTCGATGCGTCTTTCGGCATGGTGTTTCCTCCAGTTTCTGGTTCAGGCACCGCAACCGTAATATCCGCGATACCCTGCACGCAGACCGGACTCAAGTTCGAGAACGAGATCGGCGTCCTGCATTTCGCCACTATTTGCGTCCAATGTGCCGGTTCCGCTCGGCGCGCTCAACTCCACTGTCATGCCCTCCGTGCCCCAAGTGCTTCCGGCGTCGCCAGCCTCCAGCCGCACCAGATCGCCGCTGATCTTGGCGAGAGCTACACTCCCACCGTCGATGCGGCCCACCGCCAGCGCAGGCCTGCTTGTGGTGGTGTAGGTGAACGTGCACGCGGCGCCGCCGGGAAACATCTGAGCAATGTCCTCCGTAGTAAGAAATTCGAGGTCGAGAATGGCGACTTCCGGGGTTGATAGCGCCTCGTCGAGGCTCACGATCTGCGCCGGTCCGCTTTCTGACTGTGCCGGACTGTCACCGTTGGCGTCGATATCGTTCACCAGATAACGCATCTCGGCGATTTCCTTGTCCTGCGCATAGATGATCTCATCCGCCAGCTTGCGCACGCGCGGGTCCGAGATATCGGCGCGGCTGGAGGTCATGATCGCGATCGAGTGGTGCGGGATCATTGCCCGCATGTAGCTGGTGTCGCCCACCGTCACCTGGCTGCGGACCAGCCAAAGGGAGGCGGCAAAGACCACAGCGGCACCGATGAAGATGGCGGCGTTAGCCATCTTGCTGGAATACATCGACAGCATGAAGCCCAGCATGATGATCGCCATGGTGGCACCCATCAGGAGAGCCATGTAGGCCCGCGTTTCCGACCAGAACACATGCGTCCAGAGGTAGGTATTGAGATACATCAGACCGAACATGACGACGGTAGATGTGGCGATCATCGCGAAAAAGCGGCCATATGACATGAAGTTGTCCTCTCTCGAAATCGTGAAGTCTAAACGTGGAACAACTTTCCCGCGCTGGAATGTTCCGAAATAGCTGCAGCCAGTCGTACCTTATGGGTGGCGCTGCCCGCTGCGGGACGTATCTAAGCCCGCTTAATCCGCTGCCCTGGCGGTCCGGGTCTTATCCTCTTCCATCGCCAGATCTGCGAGAATCGGACAATTAGGCCTGTGATCGCCAGCGCAGGCATCGACAAGGTGCGACAACGTCGCGCGCATCTCGGTCAGTTCTGCGATTTTCCGGTCGATCCGGTCGAGGTGTTCCTCGGCGATCTGCTTGACCTCCGCGCTGGCGCGGTCGGTATCGGCATAGAGTTTCAGCAGGCTCCGGCAGTCCTCGATGGTGAAGCCAAGCGCACGCGCTCGCCCGAGAAACGCCAACTTGTGGACGTCGCTCTGCCGAAAGCTGCGATAACCGTTCGCGCTGCGCAGCGGCTCGACCAGCCCGATGTCCTCGTAGTAGCGGATGGTCTTCGCAGGAAGGCCGGACAGGTCGGCCACGTCTCCGATATTCATGATCGTTTTCTCCTTGTTTCATTCAGCCGGAACGGGGGACAGGCGGGGGGCAGTCGCGGCCTTCGCCGCCTCGTCCATCGCCGGGCGGACACGGCGCAGTCGCAGCGCGTTCGTCAGTACGAAGACCGAGCTGAGCGCCATCGCCCCCGCCGCCAGCACCGGCGACAGCAGCAGGCCCGACACCGGGTAAAGCGCCCCCGCCGCAACCGGGATCAGCGCGACATTGTAGCCGAAGGCCCAGAACAGGTTCTGGCGGATGTTGCGCATGGTGCGCCGCGATATTTCCAGCGCGTTGACCACGCCGCGCAGGTCGCCCGACATCAGCACCACGTCGGCGGATTCGATGGCGACGTCAGTGCCGGTGCCGATGGCGATGCCCACGTCCGCATGGGCAAGCGCGGGCGCATCGTTGATGCCGTCGCCGACAAAGGCGATGTGCTGGCCCGTGCCGCGCAGATCGTCCAATGCCGCGACCTTGCCATCCGGCAGCACACCCGCGATCACATGGTCGATGCCGGTCTCGCGCGCGATCGCTTCTGCCGTCTCGCGCTTGTCGCCGGTGATCATGGCAACCTTCAGGCCCAGATCGTGCAGCGCCCGGATGGCCGCCGTGCTGGACGGCTTCACCGGATCGGCCACGGCGATAAGGGCGGCAACGCGTCCGTCGAGGGCGGCGTAAAGCGCGGTGCGGCCCCGCTCGGCCAGGCGGCGCTCTTCGTCGGCCAACGCACCGATGTCCAGCCCTTCGTGCGTCATCAAACGGTCTGCCCCCACCAGCACGTCGTGGCCCGAGACCTCGGCCCGGACACCGTGGCCGGTGACGGACGCGAAGTTTCGGGCGTCGTGCCGGGCAACGCCCTCGGCCTCTGCCGCCCGCAGGATGGCCTCGGCGATGGGATGTTCCGACCGCGCCTCTACGGCCGCGACCAGAGCCAGCACTTCGGCCCGGTCAAAACCTTCCGTTAGCACCAGATCGGTCAGTTCGGGGCGTCCTTCGGTCACCGTGCCGGTCTTGTCCAGCGCGATCACATCGACGGTAGAAAGCTGTTGCAGCGCATCGCCCTTGCGGAACAGCACACCCATTTCGGCGGCACGGCCGGTGCCCACCATGATTGAGGTCGGCGTGGCCAGCCCCATCGCGCAGGGGCAGGCGATGATCAACACCGATACTCCGGCGACCAGCGCAAAGGACAGGGCGGGCGATGGCCCGACCAGCAGCCAGACGATCACCGTCAGCAGCGCCAGCGCCATGACCGCGGGCACGAACCACAGGGTGATCCGATCCACCAGACCCTGGATGGGCAACTTGGCACCCTGCGCCTCTTCGACCATACGGATGATTTGCGCCAGCGTCGTATCCGCTCCCACGCGTGTCGCACGGAACTGGAAGGCACCGGAACCATTGACGGTCCCGCCGGTGACGGGATCGCCCACGGATTTGGCGACCGGCACCGGCTCTCCCGTGATCATGCTCTCATCGACACGCGCAATGCCTTCGGTCACTTCACCGTCCACGGCAATCCGCTCTCCGGGGCGCACGAGCAGGATGTCGCCCGCGGCGATGCGCTCGATGGCCACGTCCTCAGGCTCTCCGTCCACCAGCACGCGGGCGGTCTTGGCCTGAAGGCCCAGCAGCTTCTGGATCGCTGCGCCGGTGCGGCCCTTGGCGCGCGCCTCCAGCCACCGGCCCAGCAGGATCAGCACGACGATGACTGCCGCCGCCTCGAAATAGACGGCACGCGACCCTTCGGGCAGCAGCGCGGGCGCGAATAGCGCCACGAGAGAATAGAGATAGGCGGCAGAAGTGCCGACCGCGACAAGGCTGTTCATGTCCGGCGCACGCTTGAGCAGGGCTGGAAACCCGCGCGTGTAGAAGCTGCGCCCCGGCCAGAGCAGAACCACCGTGGTCAGGACGAACTGGATCAGCCAGCTTGCCCGATGGCCGATCGTGTCGCCGATCAGACCATGCATGCCGGGGATCAGGTGCGCGCCCATTTCCAGCAGAAACACCGGCAGGGCGAGGGCCGCCGCCAGCGCGGTCCTGCGAGCCAGCGTCCGCGCCTCTTCATCCTTCCGGACACTCGTGTCTTCCGGCGCGCTGTCCTGCGGCAAGGTCGCGGGATAGCCTGCGTCACCCGCCGCCTTGAGCAGGTCGGCGACCACGACCGCGCCTTCGAGATAAGTCACCGTGGCGATTTCCGAGGCCAGATTGACGTTCACGTCCAGCACGCCCGGCACCGCCGCGAGCGCCTTGTCCACCCGACCGACGCAGGACGCGCAGGACATGGAGGCCACGTTCAGGCGAATGCTCTGAGTACGGGCCGGATAGCCGATCTCTTCCAGCTTTTCGACGATGTTCGAAATGCGCCCTGGCGCGTCGAACTGCGCCTGGGCCGTCTCGCTAGCGAGGTTGACGTGAACGTCGCTGACACCCGGCAGGCCGGAAAGCCCACGCTCCACCCGCCCGACGCAAGAGGCGCAGGACATGTTTTGAAGGGAAATTCGGACGTTGTGCGGACCGGACATGGAAATCTCCTGATTCTGATCCTCCCTCACATAAGGGTTCCATTCACTGGAAGGTCAACAGGTGCATCGAGGAATTTTTTCGGGCATTGACCTTCCCATAGGGGAACGCCCTAGGTAGCAGCAGCAAGAAGGAGATCGTGATGATCAGGTTCAGCGTGCCGGACATGAACTGCGGACATTGCACCGCGTCGATAGAGAAGGCCATTGTGACGATAGACCCACACGCGACTGTCACCTGTGACCTGACTGCGCGTTCCGTCGAGGTAGATAGCGCATTGGATGAAAGCGCGCTGAAGGCAGCGATTCTCGATGCAGGCTACGGCTCGGAGCGACAGACTTAGCCCCGGCGACACCGGTCGGCAGGGAAGTATTCTCTGCCATGTAGGCGTCTTCTGCCGACTGGTGCCCGGTTGCCATGTACCTCTCGCGCAACAGTTTTCAGCTTGCGCAGCAAGAATTCGCCTGCCTCGCAAGAATGTGCCAAACCTTCCCGCGCTGTAAGCGTTGACTAAATTGTCGAAACGTCCAAGTTGCCGTTCATGAGAATACGTGTCGCCACTTCAGTATGGGTGAGAGTCCTCACTTGCTTCGCTTTTGCGTTGGCGATGGTTCTGTCTCCACCGTCTGCGGCACACGCGGCCTCAGGAATGCATGATGGTCAGCATTCTGGATCGATCAGCTCCCTTCTCAGCGAACCGACAGTTGGTCAGGGAACTGACATCCACGCCGACCACATGAAACACCCGGCGACAGTTGACGTGGATGACATATCCTCCGACATGGGTGAAACAGAGCATCAATCAACTCAGTGTTGTAACGGAATATGCATTTCTGTCGTCATTCCAGACGCAGACTTGGTATTCCCGGATCCTATTGCTGCGAAAGAATATATGATCCTGAGCGGTCAGGCGCATTCCGTCGAAACATCAGGGTTTCTGCGGCCCCCTCGATTCCTGATCTGAAACGGCGCCCAATCCGGGTGTGAGCCTTGCGCAGACTCTGCGTGAGACATCGTTCATCAATCAGGATACCTTCATGAAAATTCATCTACTCATGGGGGCTTCGGCCCTCGGGCTTGGCGCATGCGCCTATGAGCCTACCCCTTTGCCCTCCGTTGCGACACAACAGGCTGTCGTCAACGCGACCGTTTCGTCTCCGATCAGCTATCAAGATCCCTTGGCTGGCTACACCTATCGTGGTCCGACCGGCCCCCGTGATTGGCGGTCTGTCAATCAAGAGCAGTCGGAGGGCAACTGATGCGGGTATCCAAGATTCCGCTGGTTCTTGGCTTTCCACTTTTCTTGGGTGCCTGCGCTACCGCAGTACCGGTAAGCTACACCGAACCGAAGGCCGGTTTTGCCAATGTGGCCAGCCAGATCACGCCAGCGATCGGCAAACGGACCGTGTTTGCGGAAACGCAGGCCGAAAACGAAGCTCTCAAGAAACAGGTGCACAGCATGGTGCATCAGAAGACGATTTCGGCCGATACGGCGGTCCAGGTTGCGCTGCTGAACAATAAGGGTCTGCAAGCGTCTTACGCCAATGTTGGCCTCTCGGCCGCTGAGGCTTGGCAGCAATCGACGCCGGAAAACCCGATCGTCTCAATTGGTGTCTTGGGAATCGGTGCGCCTGAGCTCGGCGCCTACAGGGCGATCGAAGGGCTGATCCGGTCGAACGTCCTCGATGCCACCACGCGCAAACAGCGTATGGCCATTGCTGATGAAGGCTTCCGACAGGCTCAGCTTGGTGCGGTGAATGACACCCTCGCACTGGCCAATCAGACGCGAAAGGCATGGGTCGATGCAGTCGCCGCCTTCGAGGCAGTGAGCTATCTGCGGCGCGCGAAAGCGACCTCTGACGCCGGCTCTGAACTGGCGATGAGGTTGGGCGAGACCGGCGCACTCAACAAAGCTGGGCAGGCCCGCGAACAGGCATTCAATGCCGAACTGGCGGGGCAACTTGCACAGGCACGATTGAACGCCACTCGGTCCAAGGAGACTTTGACCAGGTTGATGGGCCTCTGGGGCACCGAAGTCGATTACTATGTGCCAGATGCACTTCCTGCACTGCCGCGTTCTGTCGGCCGTGTGACCGACATCGAGGCCAAGGCGCTAAGAAACCGGGTGGATCTGCGTGTTGCCAAACTTGGCCTGGAAGCGCAGGCCAAGGCGTTTGGACTGACCGATCAGACCCGCATTGTCAGCGATCTGGAGATCGTTGCTGGAGCCGAGTTCGAGCGTGAAGTTGGCGGCAATGGCGACATTGAAACCAAGGCTTTACCTCAGGTGGAAGTGGAGTTCGCGATCCCGATCTACGACACCGGCAAGGCCCGGATGCGCAAAGCGGAGTTGACTTATCTTCAAGCGGCCAACGTGCTCGCAGAGAAGGCCGTGAACGTCCGGTCTGAAGCGCGCGGTGCTGAAGCCTCTTATCATGCCGCATACAAAATCGCACGCCACTACCGCGACGTTCTGGTGCCGCTACGCACCACCGTCGAAGAAGAGGGTTTGCTGTCCTACAACGGCATGATCACCAACACTTTCGAGTTGCTGACTGATGTGCGCGAGAAACTTGGCGCATCCCTGGAAGCGGCAAATGCAAAACGCGAATTCTATATGGCACAGGCCGATCTGACCGCCGCGATCTATGGCGGCGGCGAAGGCGGTGATGGTGCTGGTGGAGATGGCGCAACGCTTGCCGCCGGCGGCGGCGCAGGACACTGAAAGGAACTGACATGTTGAATAGACGTCAATTACTCGGAGCCGGTGCCGCAGGCGCAACGTTGATCTCTTCAAAAGCCTGGGGTCAAACCTTGAATATGGGCCTACCCGAAGCCGCGCAGATGGACAGTGCTGCAACGGCGATTACGGCGCGTCCGTCGTCAGGACCGGACTACACACCTGTGGTCACGCTGAACGGGTGGACCCTGCCGCACCGGATGAACAACGGGGTCAAGGAATTTCACCTCTTGGCCGAACCGGTAGAGCGCGAACTTGCAGACGGCATGATCGCGCATTTGTGGGGTTACAACGGCCAGTCCACCGGTCCAACGATCGAAGCAGTCGAAGGCGACCGGGTCCGCATCTACGTTACCAACAAGCTGCCGGAAGGCACCACGGTGCATTGGCACGGGCTCATCCTGCCCTCGGGCATGGATGGGGTCTCCGGTTTGAGTCATCCCAGCATCCCGCCAGGCAAAACGTTCATCTACGAGTTCGACTTGGTGAAATCGGGAACCTTCATGTATCACCCCCATGGCGACGAAATGGCGCAGATGGCGATGGGGATGATGGGCATGTTCGTGGTCCACCCCAAGGATCCCACCTTCATGCCGGTGGATCGCGATTTTCTAATCATGTTGAATGCCTTTGACATTGATCCTGGCACATATGTGCCGCGCATCATGACGATGACGGACTTCAACCTGTGGACGTGGAACAGTCGGATCTTCCCCGACATCGATCCGCTGGTCGTGAACAAGGGCGACAAGGTGCGCGTGCGCGTCGGCAACCTCACGATGACAAACCACCCGATCCACATGCACGGTTATGACTTCAAGGTCACCTGCACGGATGGTGGCTGGGTACCGCCAGAAGCGCAATGGCCGGAAGTCAGCATCGACATCCCTGTGGGCGCGATGCGCGCCTATGAGTTCGTCGCAGACCATCTGGGCGACTGGGCGATTCACTGCCACAAGTCGCACCACACGATGAATGCCATGGGGCACGATGTACCGACGTTCATCGGGGTCAACAAGAAACCACTGACCCAGAAGATCCGTCAGTTCCAGCCGGAATATATGCCCATGGGCATGTCTGGCATGGGGGACATGGCGAAAATGGAAATGCCGCTGCCTGACAACACCATCCCGATGATGACGGGTTGGGGGCCCTACGGCCCCATCGAGATGGGCGGCATGTTTTCGGTCGTAAAGGTGCGGGACGGCATCGACGCGGACGATTACTCCGATCCCGGCTGGTACGAAAATCCTCCGGGCGAGATGGCCTACGAATGGACCGGCGAATTGCCCGAGTTCGCCTCGAACAACAGTCCCAAGACCATTCTCACACCAAGACCAACCTCGAAGGGCTGAACGGCCCTTCGTCAACACCAACCAAACCAACTTACAGGACAATGAAATGAGAAAACTTCTATTGACGACAAGCTTCGCGTTGGCGCTTTCGGCACCAGCATTTGCCTCAGGCACACATGATGGCGGACACGGTGAGACCAAGCCGGCCGCAATGATGATCGGCATGCCGGGTGAAGCCGCCAATGTGGACCGCACAATTGATATCACTCTGCTCGAAAACGACGAAGGCGAAATGCTGATCGAGAGCGAAGAGATGACCATCAAGGAGGGTGAAACCATCCGCTTCAACATCACGAACAAGGGGGAGCTGGAGCATGAATTCGTCCTCGATACGGTCGAGCGCAACGCCGAGCACAAGATCGAAATGGCCAAGATGGACATGGAACACGATGACCCGAACCGTATCCGTCTTGATCCGGGCGCCACGGGCGAGGTCGTCTGGACCTTCGCAAATGCGGGTACGTTCGAAGCCGCGTGCCTGATTCCGGGTCACTACGAGTCCGGCATGCACCGGGAAGTCAAGGTCGGCGATCAGACGGCGCAGGCTGACGTGGAATACACGAGTGGGACCATCAAGAAGATTGACGCCAAGGCCGGCAAGGTCACAATCATCCACGGCCCTCTGGTCAATCTCGATATGCCCGCGATGACGATGGTTTTCCGCGCGGACGAAGCGATGATGGCCAAGATGGCGGAAGGTCAGGACATCGAGTTCATTGCCGACCGGGTTAAGGGCAAGCTTACTGTCACGCAGATGAAGTGAAGACAGACAATGGGGCCGAGGCGAACACGCCCGGCCCCAACGCTTTGAGGCAACTAAACATGGTCCCCTCCTAAAATTTTGGACCAGCCTAGGCCCTGGACTCATAACCAAAAGATCACGGTCGCAGCGAGAGCGGTGGCCGAGAGAATGTGGCAACGGTGTGCCACGCGCCTTAAGTCTTTCAAACGTCCGAACATGATTTCGATCCGGTTGCGCTTTCTGTAGCGACGCTTGTCGTATTAGCCGGGCTTGTCGCGTCACGTTCGACCAGGCATGCAGTTAGCTTCTTTTCGACGAGGGTTTCGCGGAACCGGGTCCGCGTCACATCCCCAGTCCCCCAAGAGCCGGTCTTCAGATGGAAGACTGCTCAGCAATGCTCTGGCCCCGGTATGATCGCTGACGTATTGAGCGTCCTAACGCTTGCCCTGTTGTTCTTTGCAACAGCGGATTACCGCGCAGACGCTAAGTGGCGTCATTCTCTCTTGCGCATCGCGCTTCCTGACCATAGTCAAAAATTGAGCTATGTGACGCGAGTAGTTCTCTGCATTATACAGCCAGTGAGTGTTTATCAGTGCGCCATATCTGCCTGACAGCCCCGTGTTTTCGTCGCGCCCGAGGTAATCGAGTTGTGCCTGACAGAACCGTTGAACTGCGTTTCCCCGCATTGTCCAGCAGACTCTATCTAGCAATAGGCCTTGCCAGAGGTCGTTTCCAATGAAGGCGGTCAAGGCAGAAGCTGCACCAATCGCGCGCCTCATCGGTGCCGACCCAGATCGCACGCTAGCATGGGTCTATGTCTGGAATACTTCTGAACTCTCAATCCTCTGGCTCGATCGTCGCGTACCGCCAAAGTTCATCGACCCTCCCTTACCGAAGGGCGTGCTCGACCAGGCCATTACTGTGACATCTGATGACGTGACCGATTTGCTGACTGCCCTTTCTGAACGCGCGTCAGACGCGTAGCCAACCAAAGCAAACGTAACACACCCTATATCAAAGTATACGTTCATATAGTATTGCCGACGTATGGCATGGAATCGTCAGTAGCTCCGGAGACCAAGACATGCGCAAACGCCTCGCTCCTTTCGTTGCCGCTCTTGCCCTTGGGATCGGTCCTTGTGCCGGGACCACAGCCGCCGCGCAAAGCTATCCGATCGATTGCGCCATATTGCTTTGCCTGTCCGGCGGCTGGCCGGCGTCGGTGCCCTGTGCGCGGGCGCGGGCGGAGTTCATCCGGCGGATCACCCCATGGCCAATCGAGCCTCCTCTTCAGATCTGGCGGTGCCCCATGGGCGCAGCCTATCCAAAGAACAGTGACGAAGGCCCCCTCGCCCGCCTCTATGACGCCGTGTTTGACCGATCCGCCCCGACCATGCCTGCGCCGGGTCCAGCAATCTTGAGCCATATGCTTTCACCCCGACATTGGCCCGACGCGGAGGATCAAGAAGTCCGGCGTCTCCCGAAAGGTTTTGCGCTGCAACTCGCACAAGGCGCCGACATCGACATCAGCGGCCCTGAGTTCAACTTCGTCCGTTCGATCCGCGTTTACGATGTCCGCCACGCGGGTCAGTACGACGCGAGCGAAGCTGGGTGCGTGAGATCGGCAGCAGTCTACCTCGGGAGCTACAGCACCCAAGGCTCATTCTCCTGGGCAAGATCTACACCAGAAGCATTGCCCGAAGCGCATGTCGGCCTGGAGACCTGGGGCATGAACTGCCCGGACCTCTACCACCGATCCGTCTTCGTCGACTGGCAGGATTATCAAGGCAACTACGGCTTTGAGCAGATCAACTACTGACAGCCTCACGTGGCCTGAAAATCAAATCCGGTGATCCGCGTCCGTGGCGCCTTCGGCCTTGGCGAGCAACGTCGACGCATCGACCTCCATGGCCCGCGCCAACACGATCAGCTCGATCACGTCGATCCGACGCTCACCACTTTCGACCCGGGCAACGAAGGATTGGTGGCACTTGAGCCGGTCGGCGAGCTGCTCTTGCGTCAGGCCAGCCGCTTTCCGCGCCGCGACCAATGCGTCGCGGAGTGCTTCATGCCCGGAACTCCTGATTGTCTTTGCCACGCGTCACATGCCTCTTGCGACGGGGCTAATCCAGTTTGCAGATTATCTAAAAAGTAGATAGTTTGTACCCACGAACGATATCACCGTCGCAGGCAACCGGCAGTGGCGTATGAGTCAAACGTTCTCACTTTGCGGACCAGTCAATCGGCCGCTGTCTGGACGAAGCGGCCGTACTCCTCGCTCACCTCTCTGGCCTCCGCGAAGGCTCGGGACCGCTCCTCGTCCAGGCACCGCAGGTAGGACTGGATATCGCGGAAGTAGAGGTCAAAGTCCCGACGGATGATATCGGCATAATCCTGGGCGTCCCGAGCGTCCATCGGCACAAATGGTCGCTGCGGCGCGATGCAGGTTTCGGCAGAGGCCCCGTGCACCGAAAGGGGCAAGAGTATACAAAGCGCTAGGAGGTGCGATTTTGAAGGAAAGATTCGGCGAAGCCTTATTCTCTTGATCGCAGGCATGGGAGGCGTCTATCCGTTTGAATGAGCGAGAATCCGCTA
The DNA here is from genome assembly GCF_014638275.1 of Primorskyibacter flagellatus. GTDB lineage: Bacteria > Pseudomonadota > Alphaproteobacteria > Rhodobacterales > Rhodobacteraceae > Pseudooceanicola > Pseudooceanicola flagellatus_A. The sequence goes on along the minus strand of NZ_BMFJ01000003.1, from coordinate 80,772 downwards.
GGCGGCGCATGGATATAACTTGTGCGTCAATACTATATCATCGTATGACTGGGCATCAACTGATGATACCCGGCCATTCGCCTTATTGGAGAGTGTGACCAGGGTGATGGATCTAGAAAAAGAAGCCCCGAATGTGGTCACCGAACCCAGATTCCGCGATCTGGTCGCCAGCGGCTATCGCGTGGAAGTTGTCTGCAAGGCGAACGCCTTCAGAAAAGGCCCCAATTGGCACGGGTCCTGGATCCTGCGCGCCGTCAGCGACGCCGGCGTCGAAAAACTCCTCGTCACCGCGCGAACACGGACCTCCCGGAACGACATCAAGATCCGCGAGATCAAGACCGTCACCGGGGTCATCTCGCTGCTTCAAGCCATCGGGTTCTCCCACGCCGATGTGCCACTCGAGGAAGGCCGACGCACGGTGCACAAGCTTTCCAGCGAAGAGATGGCGGCGCTCCGGCTTTAGCGCCCTCCTCGTCTCCCTCCTGAGCGCTCCCGTCTCGGCCCAGATGGTACTGGTGATGGAGAGCGACGGAACCCTCCGCCCGAGCCAGCGGCAGGACCGGTTCGCCCGCAACTACACCGACGGCATCGGACAAGGCTCAGCGGCCGACGATCTCAAGGTCCTGGGCGAGAGGGCCGCGACACTCAGCACCTCCGCCTCCCTCCCGGCCCCCCGGATTCCCAAGCCGCATATCCTCGCCGCCATCGAAGAGACCGCGCTGCGCTACGCCGGTCATCGTGGCTTGCGCGCCGCCGACATCACCGTCACCACCTGGCTCAACCTCTACCGCGCCAATATCGAGATCGAGAGCGGCTACAATCCGCACGCAGTGTCCCGCGTCGGCGCCATCGGCCTCGGGCAGCTCATGCCGGACACCGCCCGGGTCCTCGGCGTCGATCCCCGGGACTGGCAGCAGAACCTGACCGGATCGGCGCAATATCTCGCGATGATGCTGGCCGAGTTCGGCGACGTCCGGCTGGCGCTTGCCGCCTACAACGCCGGACCCGAGGCCGTCCGGAAGCACGCAGGCATTCCCCCGTTCACCGAGACCCGGAACCACGTCCAGCGTGTGCTGGCCGTCGTCAATCGACTGGAAGGAGCATCTCAATGAAGTCCCGATCTTACGCACTGCACATTGCCCTCATCGCGCTCTTCGCGCTGCTGGCCGATCCAGCGATGGCGCAGAGCATCGATCTCTCGCCGATCCAGAGCCTCCTGCAGGGGATCGTAGATGCGCTGACCGGTCCGCTTGGCGTGGTCATCGCCACCTTGGCCGTGCTCGGGGTGTTCCTGAGCTGGTTCTTCAACATCATCGACCTGCGGCAGGCCCTCTGGGTGCTCGTCGGCATCGCGGGCGTCGCCGCCGCGCCGACCATCGTCGCGGCCGTCTTCGGGTCCTGATCGGAGGCCATCGTGGCAGAGCGTTCTCCCCTCTTCCTGGGCCTCGTCAGACCGCCGAAGCTCCTCGGCCTGCCGATCATGTACGCCATGGTCTGGCTCTTCGGATCGGTGCTGCTCTTCGTCTGGATCCAGCACCTCGCGGTGCTGGTACTGGCCGCAGTGCTCTACCCCGCCCTCTGGAAGGCGGCCGACTGGGACCCTCGGTTCCTCGATGTGATGGTCACGGCATTGCAGGAGACGCCGCCGACGCGGAACCGCGGCGTGCACGGAGGCGACAGCTATGCCCCGTGACGCCGCGTTCGACGAACGCACCCTGATGCCGGACTGGTACGCGCGAGAAAAGCGTCTCGCCCATATGCTGCCCTACGTCAGTCTCGTCGACGACCTGACGGTCCGCACACGGGCCAACGAAATCTTTCAGTGCATCCGGATCGGCGGGGTCAACAGCTACACGACCGATGACGCCTATCTCGACAAGGTCACGGCGCTTTTCGCCCGCATCATCGCCCAGCTCGGCCCGGAGTTCAGCTACTACGTCCACAAGGTCTCCAAGGCGATTACGCCCGACCTGCTGCCGGTCCGGGGCGACACCTTCGCGGCCGCCGTCGACGCGACCTGGCGCCAGAAGCTCGCAACCAGCGGGCTCCGTGACAAGACCTTGACCCTGACCGTGATCCATCGCCCGCCGCCCAAGAGCTTTACCGAGTTCCTGAACGGCAGCGATCCGGAGCGGCTGAAGGAACAGACCCGCAAACGTCTTCGTCGCCTCAAGGACGCGGTCGGGGTGTTTCTCTCGGGGCTCAGCGATCTGAGGCCGCGTCTCCTCTCGGCCGCGTCCGGCGAATTGGTCGGGTTTCTGGGCGCGCTGAATACGGGACGCGAACTGCCGCTCTATCCGGCCAACCGCTTCGGTTTCCTCTCCACCAATGTCGCCAACACCCGCGTGACCTTTCTCGAGGATCACTTCGAGCTCTCTGAGGGCGTCGTCGGCAGGCGCTTCGGCAAATGTTTCACCATTGGGGAATATTCCGAGGCCACCACCTGCACCATGTTCGACATGCTGAACCTGCCCGTCGACATGATCGTCACGCATTCCTTCACGCCCATCAATTCGAACCTTATGGCCGGACGGATCAAGCGGCAGAAGCGGCAGATGCAGGCCTCGCGCGATGCCGCCCTGTCGCTCCTCGAGGCGCTCGACATCGCCCATGACGATCTCGAGGCGAAACGCCAGAGCTTTGGCGAACACCACATGGTCGTCACCGTGTTCTGCGACAGTCTCGACGAGCTGGAGACACTCGGCGCCGAGATCGTCAACGCGGCCGCCACGGAGGGCGTGAAGATGATCGGCGAACGCGTCGCCGCCAAGACCCACTATCTGAGCCAGCATCCGGGCAATCAGCCGAAACGCGTCCGCGCCAGCGCGGTGACCAACCGCAACTTTGCGGACTTCGCCTCACTGCACCGCACCCAGCTTGGCAAGGACAAACATCAGCTCCCCTGGGGCCAGGAGATCACGGTCTTTCCGACGCCCGAGCAAAGCGCCTACCGGTTCTCTTATCACGAGCAAGGCTCGCCCGACAAAGAACCGACCGGCGGCCATACCCTGATCCTCGGACGCCCGGGCTCCGGCAAATCCGTGCTCTCGGCCTTCCTCATGACCCAGGCCCGCCGCGTCGGGGCGCGGATCTTTGTCTTCGACTACCGGCTCGGGATGGAGATGGCGGTGCGGGCCAATGGCGGGCGATACGCCTCGGTGAAAGCCGGTCAGGCCACGGGTCTGAACCCGCTCTGGACCGAGGTGGACCCGCGCGGCACGGCCTGGCTCTCGGACTGGCTGGGCTCGCTCCTGCATCGCGCGGACAAGCCGCTCACGCCCGCCCAGACCAACCGCATCCAGGAGGTGGTCCGCCAGAATGCAACCGCCGCCAGTCCTGAGTTGCGCAACTGGAAGGACTTTGCGTCCCTCTTCGTCTCGACCGACGACAGCGGCGATCTGCACGAGCGGCTCCTCGAATGGACCGAAGAGGGACGCTACGGCTGGATTTTTGGTCAGAGCCTCAAGGACACGTTCTCGCTCGAAGGCGATGTCGTCGGCTTCGACCTGACCGGTATCCTCGACAGCGAGAGCGAGAAGGAGCGGATGGCCGTCCTCAGCTATCTCTTCCGCCGGATCGAGCGCGAGATCGAGGATCGTCGCCCGACGATCATCATCATCGACGAGGCCTGGAAGGCCCTCGACAACGCCTATTTTGCGGAGCGGCTGTCCAACTGGCTGGTGACCGCCCGCAAGCAGAACACTGTCGCCGTCATGATGACGCAATACGCAAGCCAGCTGGAGCGCACGCGCACCGGCAAGACCATCGTCGAGGCCGTCCCGACCCAAATCCTGCTGCCGAATATCCGGGCCCATGCTGCGGATTACGCCATGCTGAACCTTTTCGAGAAGGAGCTCGACGTGCTGCTGAACACCGGCAGCGACAGCCGCCTGGCGCTGATCCGCGATGACACCGGCTCGGTCGTGGTCGATGCCGATCTGTCTGCCCTCGGGCCCTACCTGACCATCCTCGGCGGCATGGAGAAGGGCGAGGCCCTCGTGGGCGCCGACTATCGCGACCGGCCGGAATTCTGGAGGCGTCCATGATCCGTCTTGTCCTGCTGCTCATCGGCCTCGGCACCCTCACGGCCTGCGAACAATACCAGGAACCCCGCGCCAACTGCTTCAGCTTTGCCGCGAGCGCTCCGGGCTCCGATGATTGCTTCTTCACGCCGGTGGTCGGCGCCACTTTGGCGGACTTGCGCCATGAGTAGCCCGGCGCTGATCTTCACCCTCGCCGTTCTGGCCGGGCCGGTCGCCGCGCAAGGCGTCCCGACCAATGACAACGCCCTGACCGCGCGGGACATAGTAGAAACCGCCGACCGGGAGACCGATCTCGCCCTCCAGCGCGACAAGCTGGCCGTCAAGGAATTGATCTCCGAGATCGAAGAGGAACAGCTCGCCGTCCTGCGCAACATCCTCGAGGCGCAGACCAGCTTTGGCGGCCTGGGCCTGTCCGACATGGTCTCGGACCTCGAGACCGGGAGCGGGGACTCAGACCGGTCTGTTGAGGCTGTCTATGGAGACGCCGATGTCGATCCCAATCCCGGCGGCGCGGCGATGTTCGGCGATGCGGCCGAGAACGTTGAACAACTGATCATCCGCGTCGCGCGCGACACCCATGGCCAGCCCGGTGTCGGCCGCGCGGGCCTCTCGGTGGTGCAATGGCGGGCGCTTCTGCAGGCCCTGATCTGGCAGGAGAGCCGGTTTTCCATCGGGGCGCGATCCCCTGTCGGGGCTTTCGGTCTCACCCAGATCATGCCGGGTACCGCCAGCGATCTCGGCATCAACCCCGCCTATTACGACAGCCCCTATCTGCAGGTCGAGGGCGGGGCGCGGTATCTCGCAAGGCAGCTCAACACCTTCGATGGCAATGTCATCAACGCGCTGGCCGCCTACAACGCCGGACCGGGTCGCGTGTTCGAGTATGGTGGCGTGCCGCCGTTCAAGGAGACCCAGCACTACGTCCGGGTCATTCCCGAGCGTTACAACCTCTACCTCTCCCGAATTGGCGGGATCGAGGCGCTCGGCACCATTGATCCGGCGCTCCTCGCGAACTCCAAACTTTCCTTCGCGGGCTTTGGCGCGGCCCAGTACGGCAACGCTTCTACGGTGGCGATCCGCCAGGCCGCCCTGCGCATTCAGGACATCGTTCTGCGGATCCGGGGAACCACCGACGTTCAGGACAGCATGGCGCTCAACACCTATGCCCGCGCCGAACTGGTGCGCCTCGTCGCCGCCCGCATCCGCCTCAAGGCCGTGCGCACCAAGCCACTGACCGCCGCTCAGCTCGCCCAGGCCTCCGCCAGGTTGGCCGAGGCCGCGTTCATGGACTTCACGATCAAGGAGGTACGTTGATGCCGGTAACTTGCTTTCCTTCCCGGTTGCTCCATCGCGCGGCTGTCGTCGGTGCGCTGGTCCTGTCGGGTCCTCCGTACCTGATTGGCACCGGTGCGCAGGCCCAGGGCGTGCCCGTCGTCGACACGCAGAACATCGCGCAGAACATTCAGCAATTGCGGCAGATGATCGAGGACGAACTCCTGCAGAACGAACAACTGACGCAACTTCGCGAACAGCTGACCACTCTCAAGGAACATCTCGCGGAACTGCAGCGCACCTATCAGGCCCTCACCCGTCTCGCCGAACTGCCGGAGATCATCCGCACCCAGATGGAGGAGGAATTGAACGGCCTCCTCGACCAGGAGTTCGGCGACATCATCGCTACGATCGAGGCGATCAAGACCGGGGATTTTTCCCGTCTGACCGGGTCCGGTGCCAGCCAGATCGAGACCCAGATGGACCGGGTGCTGGCCGATCTCGGCTTCGACGAAGACACGCTCTCAGAAATGGCCCGCAGCGGCAATCCCGGGGCCGAACGCGTCGCGACCCAGGCCACCACCGGCGCCCTCGTCTCCGCCGCCGCGCAGAACAGCTACGACGATGCGGGCCAGTCGCTGCAGCGTGTCGAGCGGCTTGTCGGCCTCATCGACGACATGGACGAGCTGAAGGAAAGCGTCGATCTCAACACCCGCGTGACGGCGGAACTTGCCATCGCCCTTGTCGCCATGTGGCAGCTCGAGGCCGTTCAGACTGTAGGCGATGGCACCGGCGGCGTCATCGATGCCGCCACGATCGCCGAGGAGCAGAAGTTCATGGACTTCACCCTCCCCGAGCTCCGGCCCGAGTGAGGATATGCCGTGGTGGACGAAGAGCTGGCGATCATCGAAGAGGAACTGGTCTATGGCGCCCTCCGGCGGGAACGGCTCTGGCAGCGCCTCGGGCTCGTGGGCCTGATCTTCGGCTGTCTCGGCTGCCTGAGCGCCGCCGCCGTCGCCATTCTGGATGTCGATCCGCCGCCCGTCGTCGTGCCCTATGATCCGGCCACCGGGTTTGCGCTCCCGGAAGCCTCCGTCGGCGCCACCTCCGTCACGGAAAACCGCGCCATCATCGAAGCCGAGGTGTTTCGATATGTGACCGACCGCGAGGTCTACAACCAGCTCGACAACGATGTCCGCATCCGGAGCGTCCTCCGACGCTCGGACGGCGCTGCGCAGGCTTCGCTCCGGCGCATCTGGAACTCGGCCAATGCCGACTACCCGCCCACGGTCTACGGTCCGAACGCCCGCCTCGAGGTCGAGATCCTCAGCATCAACCGCATCGGGGCCAACCGCGCGACGGTGCGCCTGCGCAAGCGCCTGACCTCGATCAATGGCGTGCAGGCCGGTCTCTTCACTGCCACCCTCCTTTTTGAATTCCGTCCCGAGACGCGCCGCACCATCGATGAGGTCTGGAACAATCCCTTCGGCTTCACCGTCGTCGAATACGCGATCCGCTCGGACAGGCTGGAGAACTGACATGCGCCACAGCCTCTCCACCCTGCTCTGCCTGCTCCTTTTGACCGCCCCTGCCCTTGCGGAGCAGGTTCCGCGGAGCGGCCCGAACGACAAGCGCGTCCGCATCGCCACCTACCAGGATGGTCAGGTCTTCCGGCTGAACGTCTCGCTCACCCATGTGACAACCGTGGAGTTCGGCGAGGGCGAGAGCATCCGCTCGATCATCGCGGGCGACACCGTGGGCTTCGAGATAGACGGCGTCCCGGGGGGACGCGCCTTCGCCATCAAGCCCCTCGCCCGCGGCGTGAAATCCAATGTCACCGTCTACACCAACCGGCGGAGCTATTATTTCAACGTGGAAGAGGTTTCGAGCCCAACCTTCTACGTCGTCCAGTTCCGTTATCCGGGCGACACCCGCCGCCCCTCAAACGCCATCGCCAAGGCGGCGCCGAACCACAACTACGCCGTCAGCGCACGCAAGGAGTTCACGCCCTCCCGGATCTGGGACGATGGCACCTTCACCTACTTCGCCTTCCGGCGAAACGCGCCCGTCCCGGCCATTTTTCGATATTCCGTCGGGCGGGAGCGCACGGTGAACACCGGCGCCGTTGAGGATGGCGTGATCCGCGTGTCCGGCGTCAACCGGTATTGGGTCCTGCGGCTCGGGGACGACACCGTCTGCGTCTCAGCGATTGTGCCGGAGGGTGGAACGTCATGAGCGACGATCCGAACCCCGATCTGGAAAAGCGCCTCGCCGCGCTGGAACAGGGGACGGCCAGACGCCCCTCACAGGGCAAGAGGCGATCCCCGCTTCTCGCCCTCCTGATGGCCGGCCTGATCCTTGCGGGCGGTCTCGTGCTCTATGTCTTCTCGAGGCCGGAGGTGGAGGTGGCCCTGCCAACCGCGACACCGGACGAGTTCCAGCAGGAAGGCGACGGGTTTGGCGAGATCGAGCCGTTCCGGCCGCCGCCGCCACCGGAGCCCGAGGTCGTGATGGTACCCGAGCCTGCCGAACCCAATGCCGAGCTCCTGAAACAGATCGCCGCGCTGCAGGCCCAGATCGAGGAGCTGCGCTCCGCACCGCCGCCCGAGTCCGGCGAAGACCCGGCGGCAGCGGCAGCCATCGATGCGCTCACCGCGCAGGTTGCGGCCCTCCAGAAGGCCTCGGAGAACGCCCAGGCGGAATTCCAGAAGGAGCTCGCGGCCCGTGACCGCGAGATGCAGCAACTGCGGATGGATCTGGAGCTCGCGCAGCTCGAGGCCAAGAAGCCCGTCCCTGCCCCGTCGGGTCCGTCCGAGGAGGACCTGCGGGCACGGGAAGCGGAGCGCCTGCGTCAGGAGGAAGAGGCGCGGCGGATGGAAGAATTGCGCAGGCGGGCCGAAGAGGAACGCGCCTTTCAGCAGCGACGGGTCGCCTCGCCTGTCATCGCCTTCGGCGGCGCTGGCGCGGACGACTCTCAATCAACCGAACCGGCAAAGCGCACCCTGAACGAGGTCACCGACTTCGTACGAAACGGAGCACTGCCGAGCGAGGTCACGCAGGCCGAGGTCATCGCCAACCCCTCAAACACTGTGGTGCAGGGCACGATGATCCAGGCGGTGATGGAGACCGCGCTCGACAGCTCCCTGCCCGGCCAGACCCGCGCCATCATCTCCGAGGATGTCTACAGCTACGATGGGTCCCGCCTGCTGATCCCGCGCGGCTCTCGACTGATCGGGCGGTACCGCTCCGGCGTCGAGATTGCGCAGCGCCGTGTCACCATCGCCTGGGACCGCATCATCCTGCCGACGCAGCAGACAATCCGGATCAGCGCCTTCGGCGGCGACGAACTCGGACGCTCCGGCGTCACCGGGTTTGTTGATACGCGCTTCGCGCAGCGCTTCGGCTCGGCGGCTCTCATCTCGATCATCTCCGCTGCCCCCAGTGTTGCCGCCGGCGAGGTCAAGAACAAGAACACCGCAAACGTGCTCGAGGATGTGGGCGATGATCTGGCCGACGCGACCGACAGCGTCATCGGCGAGTACCTCTCCATCGGCCCCGTCATCTACATCGACCAGGGCGCCCGCGTCACCGTGATGGTCGACCGTGATCTGGAGATTTTCTGAGATGACGGTCAGCTATCTCCAGGCCTCGCTCGACAAGCTGAAGGACGCCGCCCGCGACGACATCATCGAGATCTGCGTGAACCCCGACGGCTCCTGCTGGGGGGAATTCCAGGGCGATCATTTCATGCGGGCGCTGGACGACCGCCTGACCGTCACCGAACTGCGCGACCTCGGCAACCAGATCGCCTCCAGCGCCAACACGACCATGAGCAAGGACAAACCGATCGTCTCGGTCTCGATCAGCTATCGTGGGCGGCCGATCCGGGCGCAGGTCATCACGCCCCCGGCGGTCATCTCCGGCATGTCGATTTCCCTTCGGTTCTTCTCCAGCCTGCCGCTCGACGAGATCGAGTTGCGCTATCTCTACGGCAAGGAGCGAAAGCTCGAGGAACTTCGCCAGCAGAAGAACCGGACGCTCCGCGAGGTCGTGGCTTCCGGGGTCATCACCGACGCCATCCGCTTCTGCGTCAAGAACAAGCTCAACATGATCGTCTCCGGCGGGACCTCCACGGGCAAGACCGTCGCCGCCCGGAAAATCCTGTCCTACGTCAGCCCGGACGAACGTATCGTCACCATCGAGGAAGCGGCAGAACTGCTGCCGACCCAACCGAACGCAGTGACGCTCATCGCCAACCGCGATGCGGAGTTCCAGTCCGCCGACATCCTCCTCACCGCGACCCTGCGCATGCGCCCCGACCGTATCATCCTCGGCGAAGTTCGCGGCAAAGAAGCGATGACCTTCCTCGAGGCGATCAACACCGGCCATGGCGGGTCCATGACAACGCTCCACGCCGAAACCCCGCAGCTCGCCGTCCAGCGCCTCGCCATTGCCGCCCTCAAGACCGAGATCCCGATGAGCTACCAGGACATGGTCCAGTACGTCGAAAGCTCGATCGACGTGATCATCCAGGCCGGGCGCGAAGAGGGCCAGCGCGGCATCACCGAGTTTTACTTGCCAGGAACAGAGTTGGAGGAAAGGCGGACGTCATGAAACGGTTTGAATATGAGATCATGTTCTTCGAGGTGAAGAAGACAAAGGACTTCGAGAAGATGCGCCGGGCCCTGAATGACCACGGGGCAGATGGATGGGAAGTCTTATCCGCGGAAGCAGGCGATTATGGATACACGACGTTCTTGAAACGAGAACTTGCCCCCAATTCAGCGTCCGAAGCGCCATGATACGTGTTGAGCTTCTATTGGCCACGGCAGTGATCGCAGCCGCCACGAGCAGCATTGCCGAACGCAGTCAGAATCCGACGCGTTTCGACACGCCGGACGTCTGCCCCGACCAACCTCCTGAGCCGGAGTGGATGACGGAGATGGGCCCGCGCGATGCGCACAAGAGGTTGCTCATCCAGCAGATCTACAGGGCTGAGAGCATGCAACGCATCGTGGAGGCCCAGAGCTGTGAATGTGCGACGCGATATCCTGCTTGGGATGCCGCCGAGGCCGAGTACAGGGACCGTTATGCCACTGGGGAATACCGGGACATCGTCGAGGCAACTTCAGAAAGTCGGCGGTTGGCGAACGAGTTCCGGAAGGTTGCCAAGCCGATTTGTGAAGCGGCCGGGAACTGGTAGTTGGAGGCCTGACCATGAGCGTTGTCGCGTACTTCGTTGAAACCGCCCAAAGTTATCTGGATACCGTAGCCGAAACCCAGTTCGGGGCCGTGGCTTCGACGGTCGGGACGCTGCTTGTGCTCGGAGCAACGCTTGTCGTGGTCCTGGTCTGCCTGAACATGATCTACCAGTACCGCGCCATGGATGGTCGCACGGCATTCTGGTTGGCAATCAAGATCGGGCTCATCGGGGTCTTTGCGACCAACTGGGTCGAGTTCAACGCTTTTGCCACCGCGATCTTGAGCGGCATCGACAGCATCGCGGGATCCTTGGTGGCCTCTGTCGGAGGAGGATCGCCTGGTCCTTCCGGGACGTTCGCGGAGGAATTCGACGAACTCATCGCCGCTCTCGGGGATTACCTCAACGCAGCGGGCTCAGAGCTCAATTGGATGGCGGGCGCGTTGCTAGATACTTTGGGCGTGCTGCTTCTTTCGATCCTCGGCGGTCTTGCAGCCTTTATCGTCATTGCCTCCCGGCTCATGATCGCCCTGTTGATCGGGATCGCTCCGGTAATGATCTTCCTGACACTCTTCGATGTCACGAAAGACTATTTTGCGCGCTGGCTGTCCGCGCTCGTCTCTTTCGCGATGTATCCGATCGTTGTCGCCGGAATATTCGCGACCATCACGGGAGTTTCACGTGCTTTGCTCGCTGAACTGGGCGATCCGGAGGGCGCACCGAACATCGGAGCTTTGATCCCCTTCTTCATGATGGTCCTCATGGCCAAGGGCTTTATCATCGCGACGCCCTTCATCGTCAGGTCGGTGTCGGGAAACATCATGATGCCTGCGCTCACCGCAGGTTTTGGGGGCAGCTATTCCTTCGCCCGCGGGTTAGCTGGAAGCCAGCAGGTCTACAACAGGTACGCAATTGGTGGCGCGACAGGAGCCGAGTACGCAGCCTTGCGGGCCCGGCAATTTCTCGGCGTCCAACCACTTCCCGCCCGTCCGAATTCTGCCGGGGGCCCTTCACCACTTCCGGGTAGCGGTGCCACCGGGACCGGGGCGCGGATGTTGGCCCAGTTAGCGCGATTGAGCAGGTTGGGGAAACGGTAGTGATACATTCTTCTCCGAACATGTTTGCGGGTCATGGACCCCACGTGGGAGAACCTAACTGCGGTCCAGAAACTGAATCCCCGATCGGCCCTCATCTTGACATTTGACAGCAAAGATACATATGGATGTCAAATGCCAAAAGGAGGCTCCGATGCCCGAACTCCGACGCATAGACCCGCACATCGCCCCCCCGCAGCCGCAATTCTCTGGCGAAGAGGTGCAGGCCATGCAGCGAGCGTTTATCAAACTCGCGGACCTTTGGGGGCTCTCCGACGAGCAATCCTCTGTGCTCATGGGTGACATCTCTGTACGCACTTTCCGCCGCTGGAGAGCTGGAGAGCTCGGCCGGGCTGGCATCGACACCGCAGCACGCCTTTCAAATCTGATGGGAATCCACAAAGCTCTGCGGTTGCTCTTCAAAGAACCCGCTCGCGGCTATGGCTGGGTAAAGCGCCCGAATGAAGCGTTCGGCGGTATGACCGCCCTTGACGTCATGCTGAACGGTCAGATCACAGACATCATGCGAGTGCGCCGCTATCTGGACGCGATGCGAGGACCTTGGTGACTGTCCAAGAGACCCGGATCACATGGGACCGATACTACCGCTTGATCAACTCAGCCTACCCGCCAATCGACCTGTTCGAGGACATTGCCGATCCTTCGGACTGGCTCCTTCTGGGGTCCGCCGAAAGCAAGACCAACCCGAGGCTGGCCCAGACCATCGGCAATCTTGATCTCGTACCCGCCGACCGCCGCGTAGGCGGTCCGGGCGCGTCATACCTGATGGCACCCTTCGTTCACGTGAGCACAGACCACCGGGGACGGTTCCACGATGGCACGTTTGGCGCATTCTATGCCGCTGACAGCTTTGAGACTGCGTTGTTCGAGACCGTACACCACACTCAGACTTTATGCGCCGCGACGAACGAAGCTCCAGGCTGGATCGCGGACAAGCGCGAATTGATCGGCTCGATCGACGCTGTCCTGACGGATGTCAGGATAGGCTTTGATGAACTTCTCGATCCTGATGATTACGCCAGATCGCAGAGTTTCGCCCGAGAGCAGCGAGTGGGTGGCGCAAACGGGATCGTTTACCCGTCGGTGCGGAACCCGGGAGGAACCTGTGTGGCAACATTCTACCCGGACGTCGCTGGAGTACCCGTTCAGGGGCGGCACCTCACCTATCATTGGGACGGCACAAAGATCGACATGTTCAAAGACCAGTCGGATGGCTCGGTCTACGCGATCACCGCGTAGGTCATAGAGGGCGGGAAGCGGTCATTCGCCGCAGAAGTGTCGAACGACCGCTGCGGGGCCGTTTGCAGTCTGTCCGCTTTTGGTGATGACCTGCTCCCCTGAAAAGTCCGCGGTTTGAGGTTAGCCTGTTCTCCAAACGAGGAGACAGACGATGCGGAAAAGCCGTTTTAGCGAAGAGCAGATCATTGGCATCCTGAAGGAGCACCAAGCCGGGATAGGCGCCAAGGAGCTCTGCCGGAAGCACGGCGTCAGCGATGGCACGTTCTACAAGTGGCGCTCGAAGTATGGCGGCATGGAGGTGTCGGAGGCCAAACGGCTGAAGGCGCTCGAATCCGAGAACGCGAAGCTGAAGAAGATGCTGGCTGAACACATGCTCGACGTGGCCACGCTCAAGGAGATGCTGGGAAAAAACTTCTGAAGCCCGGTGCAAGGCGACGAGCTGTGGACTGGGCCATGACAGAGAAGAGCTACAACCAGCGGCGGGCATGCGCCTTGGCCGGGATCGATCCGCGTGTGTATCGACGGGGAACGACCAGACCTGCCGACGCCGAGTTGCGGCAGAGGCTGAAGGCGCTTTCCAGCGAACGGCGTCGCTTTGGCTATCGGCGACTGCACCTGCTTCTTGGCCGCGAAGGCTGGAAGGTGAACTGGAAGAAGCTCTACCGGATCTACCGAGAAGAAGGCTTAACAGTCCGTAAACGAGGCGGTCGCAAGCGGGCCTTGGGGACTAGGGCGCCGATGGCGATCCCGCAGGGGCCGAACCAGCGCTGGTCCCTGGACTTCGTCTCAGACAGCCTGTCCGATGGTCGCCGCTTCCGGGTGCTATGCGTCATCGACGACTTCAGCCGGGAATGTCTGGCCGCGGTCGTGGACACCTCACTGTCAGGGCAGCGCGTCGGCCGTGAGCTCGACAGCATCGCTCGGGTGCGCGGCTATCCATGCGTGGTGGTCAGCGACAACGGGACGGAGTTGACTTCGAACGCCATCCTCAAATGGCAGGAGGAGCGCCGGGTCGAATGGCACTACATCGCTCCGGGAAAACCGATGCAGAACGGCTTCGTCGAGAGCTTCAATGGACGGCTGCGTGACGAATGCCTAAATGAACACCTGTTCGCCAATCTGCGCCATGCCCGCGACATGATCGAGGCATGGCGCGACGACTACAACCACCACCGCCCCCACACGAGCCTCGACGGGCTCACCCCGTGGGAGTATCACCAACGGTCAGTTGAGGACCAAACCCTGAACAGAGCTAACTCATAAGCGCGGACTCTATGGGGAGCAGGTCAGTGATCGTCGATCGAAAGAAGACCTCCTCCAAGTCCCGACGGCATCTGGGGCTCTTTGGCGCTGCTAATCGGCCGGCCACTTTCAGGAACCGATATTATTCGGACGCTTGTCCAGACTACTCATCGTCAAGCTGCTGACGGAAGTCAGTGCCCATGACGAGGCGGCCATATTTCAGGGATGAAGAAGATAGAGGCGGCCGCTGTCACCGCCGCCAAGCTCGGCGAGGTCGGCTGGTTGCCCGCCACATTGTCTTCTGGAAAACCGCCTCACGAAAGCCGCCTACGGGCAGCTTTTTCATTTGTCAGACCGTAAGGTCCGCCAGATACTGCTCGACGATGATGTGGGTCAGTTGCTCCCCGCGAGTGGTCAGTAGCCGAATATTTTCCTCTGACATCGGGGAGAAGTCGGTGGGGTAGTCCTTCACCTGCTCGCGCGTGACGAAATCCGCTGGCGCCCACGGCAACTTGGAATCCTGCTGGCCTAGGTAAACCATGCCGAAGGCGTCGAGGTCACCGACCTCCGCATACTTGTGCAGTCGCTGGTAAACCGCATCCTGCGCCTTGCGGTACACCGCCTCGAACGAACGCACGACCCTCGCCCCCCACCAGTACGGATGCGCGGCCGCGACATCAAACTGCCCCCCACCTGCGTTGAGGCTGATGAGGTGCGTAACCGTCTCGCTGAAGGCATAATCATGCGCCCGCCCCGGTTCGAGAACAGCCACCCCGAGGTTGTCGAAAACCCCGCCGTCCGTGAGCACGACCGTTTGCGCGGAGGCGTCTGCGCCCTTTTCAAACCGGAAACTCTCGACCAGCGGCGGCAAGAGGATAGGGAAGGCCGCGGAAGCGGCAACCGCCTTGGCGACGCTAACCTTGTCGCCCTGAATGTCACCGTACCGCCATCCACCGGACTTGCGCGAGCCAAACCGGAACGCGGTGCCGGTCTTGAGGTCACATGCGTTGATGATGGTGGTAAGCCCTCGGCGCTTAACCTGATCGACGGTCGCGTCACCAAAGAGATGCCTACGGAGCGAACGCTCAAAAGCCGTGGTCAGGCTCGCCCACACAGGGACCTTACGGGCCGTCGCGTAGAGGGCTGCTTCAAGGTTCGCGGTCGGCAGAGATATCGTCGCGCGCAGTATCCGAAGAGCAAGACCCGCAAGCCTTGTCACCATCGACACACCAAAGGTCGCGAGCAGGGTCGCCACGATCTTCAACCCTTCGGTCGAGCAGAAGAGCTCCCGTACGATATGCCCCTTTATACCGTGCCTGAGCAACGACACCATATGCAAGTCGAACGATTCAAAATCCTCGCCGCGATAGGCCCAGCAGGCCGCCAGCACGCTGCCGCCCGACACACTCGAGACGACCTGTATGCGGTCAAGGAGGCCCCGATCATGGAGAGCGCGGAAGCAGCCGAGGTGAAAGGCCATGGCACGCGCGCCGCCGCCGGAGAGCGCGAGTGCGACCAATCGCTTGCGGTCAGTCCTGGGCATAGTCACCCCGCTCGAACAGTCCCGCGGAGAGGATCGGGCGCTTCGACGTGCCACCCAAAATGAGCATCAGGAACGACCTTCCCTGAAACGTATCTTTATCGCTGAGCAACATTTGCATGGCGCCGAGGTCAGTGCGGCTTGGGTTCGGCAACGCCTTTGGATGCGTGTGCCACATGCCTACGAACGTGGTAGAACCTCGCGACCTGTCAATTTTCTCGCGGTGCAGCGCAGCGACCCCCGCCGTGCCGCAGACGAATGCGTCGGGGGAGGCATCACTATCAGGGGGCGGCCCCGACGCCTCGTCAACCCAAACAACCTTCAGGAACTCGTCGACCTGGCCAAACAGCACGCCACCCGTTTCGGTGCGGTCGGCCTGAGTGCGTTCGGAGCGCCTCGTCCACGCAAGCACCGAAGTCATCGCCTCGTGGCTGAAGCGCACTTGGTAGGCGTGGATCGCGTCTCGAAGGACAAAGTAGGGTGCGAACGCAAGCTCGACCTCTGGGCGCCGCCCCTGGTTGCAGGATGCGTCGACGGCAAGGGCGCGGTGCATATCTTGATCAGCGCCGAGCCATCGCGCCGCAACGTTCGTCATTAGGGCGGAAAGCGCGAGCACATCCGCATACGATCCCCGGAAAGTTGGCGACGAACAGCCTGGTTCCGGCTGGAAAATGGCGCGGCGGGAGGGATCCACGGGCCAAAATTCCTCGAGAAATGCGGCACCACCAGTCGTTCTGGGAAGTGCCAGCTTGGTGCGCCGATCTACGTCTTGGGTAGCCCCGACTGACGCTTCTGTGGTGAGGGTGACCAGCCCCCGGTCGGCATTGTGCCCGAGCACCATCGTCACAACTGGAGGGTGGGGAATCGGATGGCGGCGGAAGTGCAGTTCCATCGAAGCGGCCACGGACGCCGAAGCCGTGGCGTCAATAACCACGTCAGCATCGAAAATCTCGGCGCGCTTCACCTCATCAGTGAGCGCCTGAGCCACGTTTGCATGTGCCTCAATTACGTTGATGCCGGGAACGGCCACCTCGACGTTCACCTTCGTCGCGGAAGACTTTGTGTAGGCAATTTGCCGACGATCAAAGCCTTGTCGCACGAGGACGCCTGGCGTGACCACATTGTTATCGTAGAGGCGGAGCTTTGCTACGCCCGCTTTGGCAAGTATCATCGCGACGGCACTGCCGATGGCGCCACACCCCATCAAGGTCACGCTTTTACCGCGCCAGTAGGCCGCAGGCGAAACACTGTCACGTCGTTCGACGATTTCCGGCCTGTCTTCCAGAACCCGGCACCATTCGACCTTGGCCTCGAATGCCCATGCGTAGAACACTTGCTCATCAATCGGATTGTCGTCAGTTCGGGCGATCGCAGCCGCCCTCAATTTGTCCGTCTGCGCTACATCCATACGCCAACAGGCAAGGTGCTGGAGAAGTCGTCCGCCGGAAACGCCACGCATGGCCGCTCCAAGGACGAAAATGGCGCATTTGCCTTCCCCGGTACGCAGCACGCCGATCGTCATCAAGAGGCGTATCATGGTCAATGAGACGCCCCGCTCCATAAGCGCGACGATGAGGTCCCAGACGGTGGTGGGATACTCGAAGGGCATGGTGGTGGGAAGCAGAATCACCGAGGCCAGTCGGATATCGGGAACCTCTTCCGACTTCTCGATCCAGCGACCCAACTCGGCAGCGTGGGACGCCTCCCGCGTGATCTCGACGTAGCCGCTCCAATAGGTCTCCGTGGGTTCAGGTGCGTTTTGGGTGGGAACGACACGAAAGTTGGCAACCGGGTAGGCCACCGGCGGATGGAGCGGCATCCCGACCGGGTCAAGTTCGCCGGCCGCACCGGCCCTTAACCACTCTCCGAGCCGCTGCATGAAGCCAAACATCCCCCTAGTGGCCTGCCACTCCACATCGGGCGCTTGATGTACGCAAATGGAGCTACCCCATTGCACATGGGAGAATGCGCCATACCTGTCGTGGGTAAAGTTGACCGTCGGCCGTTCCAGCGGGAAGTCCCAAGGCACGGAGATCCGCAGACGCTCCCTTGCCTTTAGGGGAATGCCACCTTCTCTTCTTTCGAACGGCTTGCAGTTCACGGACACGACGACCGTCATGCCCTCGTTTTCTCCCGCCGGGTCAATGACCTCAAGTAGTTCAAACGCCTCGGGCGATACGGCTGTAATTTCGCCGAGTTGGGCAACAGCCCAAGTTTGCCCCTCCGACTTCATACCCTGCCGAAGCCAACCTTCGTCGCAGGTGGACTGTCGGTACCTTCAGCCGCCGCAATCGCCGCCATCAGCGTACTCTCGGCCATGTCTGACATCTCGTAGTCTTCGCCGTCGGCGACAATTCCAAGAGCGGTAGAGGAAAAGATGATCGGCCGGACGTTTTCCGGCGTGCTCACCTCGCCCGTGCAGACGAACTGGGTGTTGACGATCTCTTCGTAGCGGTTGCGGGCCACCCGGTGCGGGGGATTGTCACCGGATTCGTTGCGGCCCTTAAACTCGTTGGAGCTTGAGACGATGTAGCCTGGTTCAAGCTGGCAGGCTGCAAACTCGTCCATCACGTCCTGACGCAATGACCCATCCTCGTACATCACCTTCTTCGAGCAGTGGTGCGGAGCAAGGAGGACATTCCACTGCAGCTTGTCCTCGTTGCCATGGCTATGGGTCTCGTCGAAGACCTGCATCACCGTGGGGTAAGAGAGGTCGCCTAGGAACAGGCCACGCAAGGGCGTACTACCGCCGATGGTAATCTGCATGGCAAGGCTGGTTTCATTGCGCGCGTCGGCCATGCCTTCCTTGAATGGCGCATGGATGAAGGCCTCAAACCGGTTTGACACGTCATTGCCATCCAGGGTGAAAATCGAATTGCCCGGCCGTGTATAGAAATCTTCCTCGGGGAAACCGTAGTAGCGTTCGCCTTCCTGAAACAATTCGCTGTACCCGATGATCCGCACGCGGTCGCCGCTGCCCGGATCGCCGCCCACTTCGATGCTGCGTTCGGCGCGGCGGTGAGCCTCGGTGCGGAAGGCACGGGCGTCGGCTGAAAGCTCATACGTGTCTTCATATTCGCGGAAAACGCGCGGAGTGTGCCAGAGTTCGCCGATGTCAACGCGTTCGAGCAATTCGGCAAAGCCCCGGCAGTGGTCGAGGTCGGGATGGGTCAGAGCGAAGCAGGAAAGATAAGGTCGGCCATTCACGACCGGCAGCTTCGAGACCAGCTCATCCACGATCGGGATATGCTCATTACCCTCCTCGTCCGCCATTTGCTTGTCGTTGAGGTCAACCTGCATGACCTCGTTCTCGCTAATGACTATAGTCGTTGTATCCCCCGTGCCGACCGGCCAGAAGATGAACGATGGACCGCTCACGCTTGCGAACATTCATTTCCCCAAGATTGGTTCCACACCTCGGCAAAAAACCGCTGATTAACCAAATTTAAGGCGCGGAAGGGCGTGTGCAAGAGGGGGGAAGCAATTTGCTGCGGCTGCGGTTCGGACATGCTAAAACCCCTCCGAAAGCGCGGCATCAGGGTGGTCCAGCTTTGCTAGTAGAGCAATGGCACTGCACAAAATCCACGAAGTAATTCACTGTCGTGAAGATTTGGGATCTGGTGCATAGCTCGATGGCCGCTTTCGGGGAGCCGAACTAATTGCATCGAACGACCGATATGGGGCGCGAAGCGGACATTGTCCACGCTGACGGCGAGCGACGGCTTTGGGCCGCACTTACCAATTCACGCGCCCTAACGAACTCCAACCTTCACACCCGTCCTTCGGTCCAATTCCTCCATCCCCGCAGCGATGTCCCCTTCCAGCTTGTTGAGATCATCCAAGGCCCCTTCGACCTCAGCAACGTCTCGCTTGGTCGGGTTCTCGACCATCAACTCAGCGCTCCCCGTCAGATCCATCTCAAGCTGCCGCCCATCCGCCGCCAGGATTTCGGCCCGCTTCTTGGTCTCAGTTGCCGATCGAACATGGTCAGCCTCTAATTTCAATTCGCCCTGCGAGGGGTTCACAACGGCTTCACGATCCGCTGTACCCCTGGCCGGCGGTGCCATCGGCATCGCCTGCACACTCAACGGCACGTTCGCCGATGGTTGTGGGACTGGCCCCTTCGGGAACGGCATCTCCCCGTCCTGCGCCGCGTGGATTTCCTTGAAGAAGGGGTCCTCATAGTAGACGACCCGCTTCGCCCGGATCGGCATCTGGGCATCGACCACGACGACGATCTCATCAAGCGGCAACCGTCGCGCCTCGTCCTCGGGCAAGAGTGAGGTCTCTTCTGTCCGCGTCGACTGGCTTCGGCCCTCGAAGGGGTTCTTGCCGATGGAGCGGGAGCGCGTAACCACGGTCTTCGTGGTCTTGCCGACAGCCTTGCTCAGCTCTTCGATGGTCTTCTCGTCCGAGGGGGTGAGGTAGAGTTTGACGCCGGCGTTACCCTGAAGCGCGCGACGGGTGTTCTCGCCGTAAATCTCGTCGATCGCCGGGATGGTCTGCGTGACCACGGCCAGGTGGCCACGATAGTGCCGAAGCACTTCGATGCTTTCCGCCACGATCGGCATCTTTCCGAGCCGGTTGAACTCGTCGAGCATGATCATGACCGGCCAAGGTTCGTCCGGTCCCGGCTCCTTGTCCTGTAACGCAGAGAGCAGGTCCGAGAAGAACAGCCGGATCAGCGGCGCGAGCGGTTTGACCATCAGAGGCTGGACAACGAGGTAGACGCTGAACGGGGTCTGCCGGATCGTCCGGAAATCAAAATCGGAGACCGAGGTCGCCTCGTCGATCGCCGGGTTCTGCCACTGATCGAGACCGGAGGTCATCAGGAGCGAGACATAGGAGGTCAGCGTGTCGTTGTTCGTCGAGGCGAGCCGGATGAAGATCAGCTTGGCCGCCCGGTTGTCGACCTCATGCGCCCGGGCCAGATATTCTTTCTGCTTGTTGCCGCCTGAGGCGGAGATCCGATAGATCTCGCCAAGCGTGGGACGGCGACGCTGGAAGGCCAGCAACCCTGCCGCGACGAAGAGATCGATGCCGCCTTTCAGGAGGCCTTGGACCCGGTCGTTGTCGTTCTGCAGGAAGAGCGTCGCCAGGAGCTGCAACTCCATCTGCTGGCGGGCGGGGTTTCTGAGGCCATAGATGCGCAGGAGCGGATTATAGCGATGCGTCCGCTGGCCCTCCCAGTCGGTCGGTGCGAAGCGGTAAACACGATCGCCCTGCGCCGCGCGATGCCGGGAGGTCGCCTCGTAGCATTCGCCCTTCACGTCGAGCACCACCGCCGAGCCTTGCCAGGTCAGCAGGTTCGGGATCACGAACCCCGTGGTCTTGCCGCGCCCGGTCGGGGCGACAATCAGTGCATGCGGGAACACCGTCGAGGAGAGAAACGGTGCCCGCGATCCGGGCTTGCCCAATTTGCCGATGATGAAGCCCGTGCCGGGGGCGCCGAAGAACCCGTTGCGCTTCATCTCGCGGCGGGTCTGCCAGTGGGTCATGCCGAACCGGGTGAGAGCGGATCCGGATATCGCCAGGCTCATCAGGAGACCCGCCACCCCTGCCCCGCCCATGATGAGGTTGATCAGGCGGAAGTCCTCGGGGCGGTACGCCCGGATCGAGAGGTAGTTCCGCGCGATGTAGGAAAAATCGATCTCGGCCTGGAAGCCGACATCGCGGAACGTCAGGACGGCCGAGGCGATCACGTAGCCCATGGCCACCGCCACGAGCGTGACCGACAGGACCCCGAAGGCGAGCTTGGCGGGTGCGAGCGGTCCCATCAGTGGGTCTCCCCACGTTCGGTCTCGCCGTCAGTCAGATCGGCCCGGTCCCGCTCGTACTCCCGATCGGCGATCTCCTCGACCACGGCTCGCGTCGCCGCGCTGTTGGCGGTCGCGGCGTCGGATTGCAGGTAGTGCTTTGCCGCGTAGAGCCGGTCGAGCCGATCTTCGATCTGGTCTTTCAGGACGTCGACATCGCCGTCGCGCAACCGGTCGATCTGGGCCTCGTTCAGGTCCCGCTCAATGGCGTCGCGGTACGTCGCCCGATGCTCTGCGGTCTCGAAGGGCGACGACCAATCCGCCGCGCGTTCATGATTGATGACGCGGCGGACCTCATCAGACTCGACGCGCTCGCGGGTTGCGGCCGGGGCATACTCCCGCAGGAGTGTGCCGAGCCCCTCCCGATCAGACCGGATCCGTTCGTAGTCCATTTCGGTGACGGTCCTGTCGCCGTCGCTCCCCGACAGAAGCGCGGTCTCGCGGGCTGACATCCTCTCCCAATAGTCCCGGTTGACGTCCCGGGTCATGCGATCACCATGCTGCTCGATCGTCTCCCGGATCAGGACCTCAGCCCGTTGCGCCGCGACCGGATCCAGCCGACCGGCCTTGAGATCGTCATTCAGGTCCTGAACCGCCGAACTCAGGTGGACGCCACTCCCGTCCTGCAGGCGATCATTTTCCAGAAGATCACGCTCGACCACGACACGTTCGAACCGCGTGAACTCGCTCGGTGCCCGGTCGAACTGATCGGCCACGCCGCGCGTGATCTCGGTGACGGTCGAGTGACTGTCCCGTTCTGCCGCGCGCCGCACCTCGTTGATCGCCTCAGTATCCCGCGCCTCCGCAACAGCGGTATAGGTCGCGCCAAGCCCGCGGGCGAGATGCGCGGGCATGTCCGGGTACCGGTCCCGGAAACTCTCCGAGACCGCTTCCGCGACTGGCGTCCGGACATCGCGCCCGTCCATGATCCGGTCGACCTCGCGCGCAATGTCAGCGGCCCGGGCGTCATCGGTGATGTGTTCACGGTAGGGCTCGGACCGGTCGATCACGTCGCCCGGTCGCGACAGGATCTCCGGATGCCCGGCCAGCCAGTCGCGCTGCTCGACCTCAATCCGCCGTTCCGCACGGGAGACCACTTCCCGCTCCCGGGTGTCGATCTGACGATCCGTCAGACCCTCGACCCGCATCTCGCGACGGATGGTCCCTTCCATTGCCCGGACCGACTCTGGATCGTAATGGACCCGCTCCGTCACCGTCTCGACCTCCGTCACCCCATCCCGGCGCAGGACCCCGGCCCGCTCCAATGCGGTCCCGAGCTGCACATGCGCCCGGTTAAGCGTCTCGCGGGCCGTCTCCAGATCGGCCCGCCGCTCGAGGTTCAGACCGTCCCGCTCCGCCACCCGGCTCAGATCGTCCGCGATCCATTGCCGCTCGAGCGCGGCGTTCTGCGCGCCCGTCTCCATCCGCGCGACCACCACCGAACTGCTGATGCCGGTGCCGCGCAACGCGGTGTCGACCTGCGCGCGGATCTCCGGGTCGCGCAACCGATCGAGATGGGCCGCATCGATGTTCTGCTCAGAATAGACCCCGCCTTCAGACGGTCGCTCTGTCAGTGTCTGCGATCGGAGACCAAGCGGCTGCATATGCGCGAGCCGCGACTGGATCTCGTTGAGGCTTTTCTCGAGCCGCGGCCGCTCGGCCTCGGGTTTTTCGGCGATCATCCCCTGAATGCGCTCGACCTGTTCGGCATAGCGCGTGCGCAGGTCGTCGAACGTTTGATCCTCGGCCATGTAGACGCCTCCTTCCGATGTGAGTTTGCCGCCCTTCGCCAGAAGCTCCCCGGCCCGGAAGAGGGCATCGGCAATATCCTCACGGGCGTCCTTCGAGGCCTCCGCAGCAAGCGAGCGGTAGACGGTCCGCGTATTGGCGATCTCCTGGAGCGCCCGGTCGAGGTCGGCCCCGACGCGGGCCCGGGGCGCGGCCATGCGACCCTCCGCCTTCGCCGCGTAGACCTCGCGCGTCCGGGGCGGGTAATGCACCTCGCCCCGGTCGATCCGCCGCGTCGCTTCCAGTCGGACCCCGTACTTCTCCGCCTCCTCCACCATGGCGAGGCGGAAGTCGTCGTAGTTGAACCGGTGGTTCCGGCCGAGATAGAAGAACTCGCCCTCCTGCGACCGGCGGTTCAGCACAAGATGGGCGTGCGGATGATCCCGGTCCTCGTGCACCGCGATGATGTAATCGAAGTGCCCCTCATCGTTCTGGAAGAACCGCTCCGCGACATCCGAGGCGATGTCGCGCACATCCACCCCACGAGTGCCGATCGGGAAGGACATCAGCAAGTGCGTGGTCTGCCCGAGCTTGGGTTTGAACCTGCCGTCCCACCTCTTCGCGAAGCGCTCGGTGAGGTCCTTGATCTCGCCCGTCTCAAGCTTCTCCTTCCCGTCCAGAAACCCGCTGCTGTCGACGATGTAACTCGACTTCGTGGTGAGGTATTCGAGCTGGTTCGTCAGCTGCGATTTCGTGTGGGTTCCGCCGCTCCGGATCGCCTTGAAGACCGCCGCGCGATGACCGGCCGCGGCCCGGACGAGTTGTTTCTGTTTCGAGACATGGAGGCCCTGCATGGAGCCTCGGATCCGGCTCCAGCCATCCCGGAAGATCTCGCCCGTGACATCATGAACCGCATCATTCAGCCGCATGAGCAAACTCCCTCAGAACGGCCGCAGCCTCCAGCTGCATCGCGTCCCGGCGGCGGCGCACCAGCAAGTCGATCTCATCCGCCGCGTCCAGGACGAACCGCGCCAGTGCCCGCATCTGCGCCAGCCGCAGGTCCGAGAATTCCGCCCCTGCGCCGCCCCCCGTCCGGTTGGCCTCGGCCATCCGTTTGGCGATCTGCGCGACCCCGTTTCCCACCTCGTTCAGAGAGGTCCGGAGCCGCCCCATTTCGGCCGCCACGCGGGCGTCCGGAACGAAGACACCGCCTGCCCCCTGCATTAACCGACGCAGCCCGTCGGCCCGCGTCTCGATCCCCGCCGCTGACAGCGCCGCGTCAAAGGCCGCCATCTGCTCCGCCGTCACTTTCACGCTGACGGCGACGACTGGAACGGCCGTGTCGCGCCGCCGCTCGGCGTCCGCCTTCACCGTGTACCGCACCGCCCGCGGCGTGACCCCGAAACGCGCAGCCAGCTCGGACGTGGACACGCCCTCAGCCGCCTCCCGGACGATCTCCATCCGCTCCGTCTCGGTCAGTCGCTTCGCTCTGCTCATGCGGAAGAAAGCCCCCCTATTTCCTGCCATCTCCATACGAGGTCGCCTCCACCATACGAAACTATATCAACGTGTCAATGATATATGATCGTATGAACAGTGCGCGGGCGGCCTCGAATTCCGTTTTCCGCCGAGCGGCCCCGGTGAAACCGGGGGCGCTCGGCCGCGGCCCGAAGGGGCGCCAGCCTCCCTCTCCGACAGCGCCACGCCCGCCCATGATCGCGCCCGCGCCCGAGGGTCTGTCCGGACACGGGGCAACCCGTGTTTGGACGGACGCGAGGGGCGGCGCGCCTTCCTTCCGACGGGGCTGACAGACAGGGTCAAGGGAGGCCAGATTTGGGTACCAAATCTCTGCCGCAAAAACCGGGAGGCCCTGGCCGATAGGTTTTTGTGGATGGCCCCCTTGAGGCTGACTGGCCGCCCTGTCGCGGCCTGATCATTCCGGGTGTAGTGCGTCCGTTGAACGCGCAGGGACCGGCATCCCTGGAACAGGGATCGGGCCGCCCCAAGATCATCCTGGGGCGGCCCATCCTCGTCAGAGGATTCAGTCCTGGGGGTCCTTTGCGCTCGGCGGGAACATCACCAGCTCCGAGACCGCGACCGGGAAGTCGAGCTTGAGGCTGAAGAACTCCGAGCCGTCCCCGTTGCGGGTGTTGCGGAACATCGCGCCCACGCGCTGAAAACGGGTGCGCTCCTGGCCATCGGTATCGGTGAACTTGACGGGGACGGTAGCGACGTAGTGGTTGGTCATTTGGGTTACTCCTTGTTGCGATGGGGATCACCCAGCACGGGGGCAGGAGGCCCGGTCGCAAGCGCAAATGCGGAGGGTCCGCGGCTAGCCGTGGAAGCCGTATTTGTGCTTGCCGAAGCATGAGCTGAGGGCACGGACGGGCCGACCCCGTGCGATCCACATCTATGAGCAAAAAGGAGTGATCCGGATGACCCTTGCCATCACGCAGCCGCCACCATCCGCGTCCCGCCGAGCCTGGCCGGGGTGCTGACGGAGCCCGCCCGCGTGGATGCGATATTCCGAAACACTACCCGAGGGACGCGCAAGTCTTCAGCCTCAAGTGCGACGTCTCGACCCCTCGCGTCTTGCCCCGCTGACGATGTGCGAGGTACGCACCATCCCCAGCCCGTACCGATGCGGATGGGCCGCACTCTGACGGACCGGGTAGAGGGATAACGGTGCTGGGCGTCGCAGCCTGTCGATCTTGCGTAACCGACCGCACGCGCCATGAGACATGACGAAAGGGCCGCGCCAAGCGCGACCCCCTCTCTTCAATCCTGCGACGCCTTCTTCACCGGGTCAGCAACCCGCATGACCGTCAGACCTTTCGCTTCCGCCTTCTGGCCGAGGTTCAGCGCGACCCCGTTGCCACCGAAGAGAACAACCCCCGTCGCCGCGAACTTGTCGTCCAGCATTTCGTCGTTGCACTTGAACGGTGCCGCCCGCCCGTGCGCGGACCAGCGCGGATCAAAGCGCGCCTGTGCTATCCCGCGTGCCCGGGCCCACCGAGCCGCAATCATCTCCGCCCCGTGCTTGCCACCCTTGTGGCAGAGGAATATCTCGTGGTTACGGTTCTGCTTGATCCGTTCGCGAACCTTGTCGAGCGTGTTGAAGATCACATCGACATCGGTCCAGTCGGTGGCGCCTGAGACGATCAGGGGCACCCCCTCGACTTTCGACTTCTCGGCGGTTTCGCGGTCGTGCTGCTCCAGGAGCTGCCGCGCCTCGAAGACCGCCCCGGTCTCTTTCGCCCGGACGCTTGCGCGCGACCCGGCTGCCGGGATGTAGGCGTGGCCGGTCTCGATCTCGTAGCATTCCGCCGCTGCCTCGCTCATCACCTCGATGGCGCTGACAATCTCGCGCAGCTGCACAAAGCGCGCCTGCGCCTCTTCGAGAGCGGTCTCGGCGATCTCCGATCCGTCGTGGGATTTTGCCAGCGCGCCGATCTTGTCGGCGGTGCGGTCGACCTCCTTGCCGAGTGCCACCTTGCGGCGCTGCAGGATCGTCGCGAGCCCATGGGCCAGCGGTTCGATTTCGGCTTCAAGCCCGGTCCCGCGCAGCTGCCCGAGCAAAGCCTCGAAGCTTTCGCGGATGATGCGGTCGGTCAGGATGTGATCTTCCGGGATCGGCAGCTGCGCGTCCTTCTCGGTCAGTCCGAAAAGTTCGATGGTCTCGTAGGTGTTTGCGGTGTCGTAAGCCATGTTTGGTCTCCAGTGTTCGGTTCCAAGGCCACCACATGAGTGTGGGGGCATGGCCGAATGCCTGGTTTCCGAATCTGCCCGGGTCAGGGACGGCGCAGCCGCCGGCTTGCCGGGCGCAAAAGTTTTCCGCGCGCAACACCCGAGACACGCGCGCCCTCACGCACGGGACCGCGCCGCACAACAAGCGCCGCCCTCGCCGAAAAGTTTTGCGATCCTTGACGCGGGCTGATTTGGGGGCCATCCGGAGGATATGCTTCCGCACTCATGTGTGTGTGTTTTGACGGTAGGTTTGCCCGACCCGAGCAGGCAAACGGCCCGACCGGACGCGGAAGACGGATGGAGCGGCGGGATCGTTTTGGCCTCGGGCCAAAACAGACCAGAGAGCAATCCGGCGGAGCGGCCGGGGAGGGACGTGCTCGCGAGGCGGGCAAACCGGGATGCCAGGCGCGACGCCGCGGTGAGGCCGCATGGCCGAATGCGCGACGGACCGAAGGGCCGTTCTCCCCTGCGACACGCGAAGCCGAGCAGGGGGGCAGAAGCCAGTAAACTACCGACGCGCAAGATACCATCACTGAGGAGGAATAGGTTTGCCTCGATAAGCCTTTGTGTTTCATTGATTTACGGCTACTCTCGCAAAAGGTGTGCACCGGTATTTAAGCAGAAGAATGACTTCACAATCGCAACACGACGCAACAGCTTCGGCACTAGGGTTCCGCTACCAGGAACGCTTTGCCCTTCTCCAGCTACTCGAGACAAACGATGATGAGGCCGCAGTAGCAGTTGAGGCTCTTGATGACGTTCAGCTTAAGGCCAACGGCGTAGATATTCTTGAGCAACTAAAGCATTCGCTTGTTCCAAACCCCAAGCCACTGACAATTAAATCGGTGAACCTTTGGACAACCTTCAGGATCTGGTGTGAGCTACTTCCAAACCTAAATCTAGAATGTACCAAGTTTGCGTTGATTGCAGTTGCTCCGATTGCCTCTAATTCCAGTCTTCGTTGCTTAGAAACGGAAGGCTCAGACCGCGCTTCTTTGTCGTCTGAGTTACAAGCAGAGGCGAAGCGCGTCATTGAAGACGTCGAAACAGCAGAACCTGAAGGCAGAACAAAGCCTCATAAGAAGAAGGCTTCTGGGGCTGCGGCATTTCTTGCATTGTCTGAAAGTCAGAGGGCAAGCTTGCTTCAAAGGGTTTCGATACAGTCAGAAGTAGGGACGATCAGTAGCTTGGAAGGCAAACTTGCTCAGCGTCTTGACACCTACCCGAAAACTCAACGGGCGACGCTCGCGGCGAAACTCGGTGAGTGGTGGGATCGGCAGATGTTGTTGTCTTTTGACGGTAAGCGAGATCGCTTCATTAAAAGGTATGAACTGCTCGAGCAACTCTCCGAGATTAGCGCAATGCTTACATCAGAAGCTCTATTGGATAGCTTTAGCAGCAAACAACCGCCTCCTGTTTTTGATACTCATGAGATGTTGGCGAAACAATGCGAGCTAGTGGAAGCCAAGCCAGCAATGGTGAAGCTGGCTCGTATTTCAGAATGGCAAGCTAGAAATCAAAGAGCGGCTTGGTCAATTGAAGCCCCATCCAAACATAGCAAAATCGTGGAATACGACGAAAGACTTGTCTCCGAGTGGACCTACAGGCACGAAAGTGCATGCGAAAACACCGAGGCCGGAAATGAAACTGAATTGGTCATTAACGGGCAATCAGTACTGCGATGGGTCTTGGAAGAAGCTGCTCAAGAGGTAGGAACTATTGAAAGCACAGTGACATCGCCCTTCTACGTGCGAGGAAGTTATCAGGTTTTGTCAATTGAGGGTCGGGTCGGATGGCACCCTGACTATCGCAAACGTCTGGGGTTTTCAGAATGAGAACGACTTATGACCTTTTTGCTGAAACAAACCCGGCCTTTGTGTCATTTCTCCTCTATCGATTTGTGAAAAGCTATTCAGGCGATAGTGATGAGGCCCCACACATAAGTCTAGCGTATCTTGTTGTGCCCTTGGCCGTGTCACAACGCTTAGAAGCCAGTTTTTCTTCAACAAATTCTGCAACAGGTTTTCTTTCTTGGCTCAACCGTTTTCCCGAAGTCCGTATCGGACTTCAACAAGACATTGAGGTAGCAAGAAATACTACTGATCAGGGAATTCGTGCCGCCCTCTTCAGCCAATTGTTAGAGTTAGGGAACAATGGAACCATGCAGTTTGGCGGCGCGAAGAAGCCCCCAGAAAACACCAAAAGCAAGCTGTCTAATATGCCAAAGCAGGCTGTCTCGAGGGCTGAGCGACTTGGGACATGGATGTCTGGTATCGGCGGCCCGGCTACTATCTTTTCCGCCTTAGAGGTGCGACCATGACACGTTGGAATATCTCTGAGATCGCGTTCTTTGGTCTGGAAGGCCGGAGAAGAACAATCCAGTTGCGCCCAAATGAAGTAGCAATACTTACTGGCCGCTCCGGAACAGGCAAATCGGCCATCATCTCAGGAATTGATTATTGCCTTGGCTCCAGAAGCTGTGAGCTCCCTGATTATGTGCGGCGACGTACTATCGGTGTCGCAGTTCACTGGAAAAACGATCAAACCGACTTGATAGTTGGACGCGTCGTTCCCGACAGTGGCGTGGGAACAGAAAAAATGTTCGTTAAGACGGGGCGCAATTTACGGTTGCCTACTTCGTTTGAACAAATTGAAGGGCCCGCCCCTCGCGCGACTGCCAGAAAACTAATCGAACGAGCATTCCGGATCTCCGACATAGACGATGCGGACGCAGACGAGAAGTCGACGGTTGGAAAGGCCACAATCAGGCACACCACACCCTATCTGTTTCTCACCGCAGACGTGATTATCAGCAACAAGACCGTTCTTCATGACCTGAATGATCCCGACAAGGCAAAGGACATCAGGGCAACATTGCCTTACTTCCTTCAAGCGGTTGATCAGGAAACTGTCTTGGCACAAAGACGATTGCGCCAATTAGAGGCGGCGTTAGCGCGGCTTGAACGTCAGGACAAGGCAAGAAAAAAAAGCCGATCTCTGCTTACCGAGCGAGCGATAGCATTGCTTACCCAATCCGCTGGCCTAGGAATGTCTGACGCACCAGACCCCACGCTCCCAGAACATGAACTTCTTGATCTTCTGAGAGAGGTAACATCTTTCGAGATCACTCGGACCGATACGGAGACTGGCGATCAGCTTGGCGCCTTAGAACAGGATCGGCGGGAAACAGTTCGATTGGCTTCAGAAAATCGCCAAAAGCGAGATGCCTTGAAAGCGCTAGTCAAAGACGCTTCTGGTTTTGAAACGACAACCTCTGGGCAGTTTCAGAAGTTGAACCTAGTAAATCACCTGCACCTCGACAACGAAACTTGCCCAGTGTGCCAGGAAAAGAGTCAGATAGGTGCAAAAATTGCTAAGGACATTGCTGCCTCTCTTTCGCTCATTGAGAAGGAAGTTGCCTCAGTTCAGCAAGTGACCCCAGAGTTGCTTGATCAATTAGAGCAGGCAGAAGAAAATTTGCAGTCCGCTAATAATCGGATCAGGGAAATTGAGCGCCAGATTCGAAGTGCCATTCAGCAAAGCGATGCCCTTAGACGAGCTGATGATCTGGCTCAGGCGCGCGCAATCACTCTTGGCCGCGTAGAGCAGTTTTTAGAAACGACCGTTGAGGATTTCGAGCAGGCTCCGGTTGATTTTGGCAGTCTTCGAAGTGAAATCGAAGGGTTAAGAGAATTTGTCGATCCGCAAGCTCTTCGCGACAAGATCGCACATGCCGAAAACATGGTGTCTAACTACGCATCTGAGATGCTTCCTTCCCTTCCCTCAACCGCTCCACTCACAGATGCCCGCCTACAATTCTTTGCCGATGGCAGAATTCGCATTATTGAAGCGGAGCGTCAACGCCAGCTCAATCTCGTCGATGTTGGTTCAGATCAGAACTATCTCGCAATTCATTTGGCACTACTATTTGGCTTGCACAAGCACTTTGAGCAGGTTGCATCGCCGGTGCCCGGCCTGCTCGTTATCGATCAGATTAGCCGTCCGTATTATCCCAAGGATGAAAAGGCTCGCGACGAACGCAGCTTGGAAGAAATGGCGCAGGATGATGATCGTCGTTCCATGGCAAGAATAATGGACTTCATCTTCAAAGAGACAGCCAAAGCTAATGGCCTCCAAGTTCTACTAATCGAACATGCATATATGGAGAATGATGATCGCTATGTTGACGCCACAGTTGAACGTTGGACTAAAGCCAACGGTATCAAGCTGATCCCAGACGATTGGCCTGTACGTGAGGCCTAGGTATTGCTCGTTGATCTTTGAGCTGAAACAACACGACCAAAAGGGGAACCGTGGTCCCACGGCTCCCCTTTCGGTTCAGATCGTCTCCTCTCGCGCGCTAATCACGCGACCAGCGAGAGCCCCGCGCCTGCGTCCTGCGGCTGCTCACCGCTGTCGATGAACGGGATGATCGAGAAGGTCTGCCCGCCGCGCTGTTCTTCGTTCTGCACGGCGTTCACGCGCAGGTCGCCATCGGGCGTGTTGATCAGCAGCGACAGGTAGTCATTTCCCGTGCGGCTGCTTTTGGCCATCCAGGCCGAGCCGACGCGGATCGGCGTGCCCCGGGGCGAGCTGACCTCGATGCGGTAGTCAGGGTGGGTCTCCTCGGTCTTGTAGCTGTTCTCGATCAGCATGAACTCCAGATCGAACATCATGTTGGCGATGTAGCCGGTGAAGGCGTTGTCGGCGTCCATGGCGGTCAGCTCACCCGAGATCGAGCCGGATTTCATCAGGCCGTTCGAGACCAGAGGGATGATCTCGAATTCGCCGCTCTGGGCCGCGCGCGCCTCTTTCGTCTGCACCGCGTTGACCCGGAACGGGCCCAGGCCAACATCGAGCTGCATCGAGATGTAGGGGTTGCCGCTGGTGTTGCCAGTTTCGTTCCAGGCCGTGCCGATGCGCACCTTGCGGCCCGACTTGTTGATCGCCGTCACGTCGTAATCGGGGCTGCGCGCGGACATCTTGGCCCGCGCTTCCAGCTGGATGGCGATGTCGAAACGCGTCGAGTGAATCATGCCGGTATACTGAGCGGCTGCGGTCTCGACATTGCGGGTAAGGGTTCCTGCGAACATGGGATGGTTCCTTTCAGATTGGTCGGTGCCTGACGTTCTTGCCGGCACATCCGGGATTGCTTTCTCGACCCCTTGAGGGATCACAAATCAGAAAGCCTGCTTTCCTTTCAGCCCCGCCCACGGGTCAGAGCTGCCGTCCGAGTGGGGATGCCCCCGCGCCTCCGGGTGCTACGCCCCTCCCCTGCCCGTCTGGTCTTGATTGGCGGCCCGGATTTTCCACGCCATCTTCCGATCGCGCGATGAAGAACTCCGTTTCCTTACCGTTCAACCGGTGCCCGCTCCGGTCGGTCAGGCCGATACAGCTACCATTCAGCAAATAGGTGATGAGGTACTGACCGAGACTGTCCTTCTGGACAACGTAGCCGGTATTGGCCCAATGCACGGTCTGATCGGCATCGACGGCCGCCTTGATTTCATCGAGTGTCATGATCTTTCCCCCCATTGCCTATTCTGCTGCCACTGAAGCGGCATCTGGTGCCTGCCCCACGATCCGAGTCAGAATGCGGCCCGTGTCGATCCCGTCCCCATGCGGCAGGAACACCCGTAGCTGGAAGGCGATGATCTCCGTGAAACACCCCATGGCCTTGAGACCTTCAATCATGCCCCGATCCGCACCGCCCAGCTCGAGACGCATCTCGCCTGCGACCCGGCGACGGGTCAGGGTGAGACCCCGGCCCAGATCCACAGGTACGGTGGTGCCGAGGGCGGCGGTCAGCATATCCTCCGGCGTTTGCGGATTGGAGACGAGGAAGCGGGCGCGCAGCGCGGCCGCCCCTTCTTCGCTCAGCGTGCGCCCGATCATGGCCGTCGCCCCGTCAGGCGTGACCCTGTAGATGCGTTCATTCGTGGTCGGAATGTCCTTCCAGATCGGCAGCAGCAGCCCGGTCAGCAGGTAGAGCTTGGTCGTGGTGGTTTTAGGCAAGGCCGCAGCCTCGGCATCCCAAAGCCGTTCGAACTCAGGCCTTCCGATCTCTTCCCAGGCGGAGGAATCGAACCGCGTCTCCTCCAGGTAGCTCGACCCGTTGGGCCGCACCGCCTTGCGCATCAGCGTGACGATGTCCTCGTCATACATCTGTATGGGCCGCGCCGAGATCAGCGCCGCGCGTCCAGACGCGCGATTGACCATGGGCAGCTTGTCCGGATTGCGCGACATAGCCTCTTCGGCACCCAGAACATGGACCGGGTCCGTCACTTCGAGCCCAATGATCCGTGTGACCGCACCGGATTTCGGGCAGGTCCAGAGATCCTCGGTGGAGACCTGTTCGATCTTTTCGCCGCGCAGGGTTTCGACGCCGAGATCGAGCGTGCCCACCGCACGCGCCCGTTCGGTCTGATCAGCGATCCGCCTCATGAATTCCGCAAAGAGCGCGTTCTGCATGTGGATGGGCAGCGCCAGCACCCGGTTCAGAAACCGCTGGATCGGGGGAAGCTCCTCGAGCAGCACCCCGTCCTTGTCGATCAGCCGCAGGGCTGTCCAGTCGGTGAAGCGCTCGTAGCTCATCGCCTCGGCGCGCCCGGCGGCAAGATCGGCGAAATACCCACGCAATGCCGCCCGTGCGATCGGGCTTTCGAGATTGTCCTCCTCGCGGAACATGCCTTGCGAGCCGGTCTCGCGCTGGCCCTTGGTCAGGGCCCCCAGCTGATCAAGGCGTTTGGCGATCGTCGAGGTGAAGCGCTTCTCGCCATGCACATCGGAGGTGCAGACCCGAAAGAAGGGCGCGCTGACCTGCGCCGAACGATGGGTGCGGCCGAGCCCCTGGATGGCCGCATCGGCACGCCAGCCGGGCTCCAGAAGGTAGTGTCGGCGTCGTTTCTGGTTCTTCGCCGTCTGCGCAGCATGGTAAGATCGGCCCGTCCCGCCCGCATCGGAGAAGATCAGGATATCCTTTTCGCCGTCCATGAAGGCCTGGGTCTCAGACGAATTGCTGCTGGCGCTGCGCTTTTCGATGAAGAGATGACCATCCTCGGCCTTCAATGGGCGGATGGACCGTCCCGTAACCTCGGCAACAGCCTCGTCGCCAAAGGCCCAAAGGATCTGATCGAGGGCAGAGGGGATGGGCGCCAGCGTCATCAACTCCATCATGGCCGCATCGCGCAGGGCGAGCGCCTCGCGCGAGACGACCAGCGCGCCAGTCTCATCCCGGAGCGGCTCGGCCACCATGTTGCCGTCAATCTCCACGAGCTTTTGCGCGTGGATCGGGAATGCTTGTTCGAGGTAGCCCAAGACGTAGTCGCGCGGCGTCAAGGCACCCTCGACGAGCTCGTCGTCGGGGTCCATCGTGTCAAGCCGGCGTTTCAGCAGGCTCTCACCTGTCGAAACCACCTGGATGACGCACGCGTGGCCCGTTGTCAGGTCGTCCTCGATGGCGCGGATGATGGTCGGTGCCTTCATGCCCATCAGAAGATGGTTGAAGAAGCGCTGCTTCGTGCTTTCGAAGCGGGACTTGGCCGAGGCCCGGGCGGCTGACGCATTGGTCTCCCCCGAGGCGCCATTGACGCCAGTCGCAGTCAGTGCGGCTTCCAGATTGTGGTGGATCGTCCGAAACGCGGTCGCATAAGCATCGTAGATCTCGATCTGGGCCGGGGTGAGCGCATGTTCGAGCACGTCATACTCCACGCCATCGAAGCTGAGGGCGCGCGCCGTGTAGAGCCCGAGCGTCTTGAGATCGCGGGCCACCACCTCCATGGCAGCAACGCCGCCAGCTTCCATCGCCGACACAAAGCTCTCGCGGCTTGGGAAGGGGTATTCGGGACCCTGCCCCCAGAGCCCCAGCCGCGCGGCATAGGCCAGATTATGCACGCTCGTGGCGCCCGTGGCCGAGATGTAGAAGACGCGTGCGCGGGGTGCTGCCAGTTGCAGACGCAGGCCCGCAAGGCCCTGCTGGGAGGGTTTGACCCCCCTGCCCTGCTCGGACCCTGCGGCGTTCTGCATGGCATGGGCTTCATCAAAAGCCAGCACGCCCTCAAAGTCTTCGCCCATCCAGTCGAGGATCTGGCTCAGCCGCGTGGTGCCGCATTTGCCCGCGGACCGCAGCGTGGCGTAGGTGACGAAGAGGATACCGTCGCCCATCGGGATGGGCTGGTCCGGTTTCCATTTGGAGAGCGGCTGAATGTCGGCAGGCGAGCCGCCGAGATCGGTCCAGTCGCGTATCGCGTCCTCGATGAGCGTCGCGGATTTGGAGACCCAGATCGCCTTCCTGCGGCCGGCCAGCCAGTTCACCAGGATGAGCCCGGCGCATTCGCGCCCCTTGCCGCAGCCGGTGCCGTCGCCGAGGAAATACCCGAGGCGATAGGCACATGCCTCCGGGTATGCATCGGCGCGCGTCAGCTTGGTCTGGTCGTCATCGATGGTGAACCGTCCTGGCAGGTCGCGCCCATGGGCATCATGCGCCATGATGATGGTCTCGAGCTGCGCCTCGGAGAGATGTCCCTCCTCGATCAGCTTGGCAGGCAGGCGCAATTCCGCACTGGCCGCGCCTAAGGCAGCGGGCGGAGCCACGGAAGCCATGGCGATGCTTTCGACCAGCGGTGTGGGATGTTCCTGCGCACCCGCGATCTCGATCCGCTGCGGGCGGTAGCGCGCATAGATGTCCGAGACGGGCGTGTTGTCGCGCGGGGCCTCAAGGCTTGTGAAAGTGAGCGGTATGGCGGCGTTGGTCTGAGCGTTGGACGCCGCAACTCTGGCAACTGGGCGCTTGCGCGTGACAGGTACTGGACCGACCGATCGCGCATAAGGGTTTTTCGCCGCCCGTTGGGCGGGCCGCGTCTCAGGCCGGTTTGCGGCCACGGTGTCGACAAAAGGAAGGGCTTCCTCCAGATCCTGAACCGTTGCGCGGATCATCCCGCCGTCCTCCTGCAACTTGTCGAAGACCATGAGCTGGGTTTCCACCGAGGTGCCGAGCTTGCGATAAACCTGCCCCGGCATCGTCAGCGCCAATCGCGGCGCCAGGAGACCGCAGGCGCGGGACCAATGCGCGGCATCGCGTTCGGGCGTGAACCCCGGCGGCATGATCGCCACCAGCCGCCCGCCGGGGGCCAGGCGCTTGGCAGCCGCAATGAGATGCTTGGCAGCGATGTGCTTGTCCCGGGAGCGGTCGACCGAGGAGGTGAAGGGCGGGTTCATCACCACGACATCGGGTAGAACCGGTGTCTGCAGCAGATCGTCGATATGCCCGCCGTCGTGACCCGTCACCTCACCGCCGAAGATCGCGCGCAGGAGGCTCTGGCGAAAGGGGTCGATCTCGTTGAGCAAAAGCTTGGCACCCGCCCGGGCGGCGAAAACGGCCAAGGCACCGGTGCCAGCCGAGGGCTCCAGCACGGTCTCGGCCTTGCGGATCGCCGCCGCGCGAACCGCCATGGTCGCGAATGCCAGCGGCGTGGAAAACTGCTGCAGCCGGATCTGCTGCTCTGACCGGCGGGTTTCCGTCAGCAGCCGTGAGGCAAGCAGCTTTGCAGCAGCGATGTCACCTGCCGCGTCGGCCCCACGCAGCAGCACCTGGACGGCCGCGGCCTGCATCAGGTCATAGGCCATGCGCCAGTCCCAGGCACCGCCGGCATCGCTGCCATGAAACGTCTCGCGCATGATGCGCGCAAGCGCCGAGCTGCGCAGGGGTTGGTGGTCGATCTCCGCGCCGATTTGCGCCAGCGCAGAGGTGAGATCAGCGTCGGAGATTGAGAGAGCCGGGTTTGCCAGTTTGGGCTTGGACATGGGGATTTCCTTTGGATCAGGGTCTGAGTTCCAAAGGACAAAAAGGCCGCTCTACACTTTGAAGGCGTAGAGCGGGCAATTTCTTAGCGGGGGGCCTGCACCCCGATCATGGCCACTGCTGCGCAGCATGAAGAACGCGCAAAATGGTCACCATCTCAGGGCTTTCAGCATAAACCACGATGTAGTTCGGCCGAACAACCATCTCCCTAGTCCCGTCCACACGGCCCGCGCGGTACATCTGAGGGCGTTCTGGAAGGAGGGACGTCTTGTGTTCAATCTCGTCTTTGAGAACTTGGGCGGCATCCGGGTTGTCGTCAGAGATGTAGTCAATGATTGCCAGCAAGTCGGCTATGGCCGTGGCTTTCCATTCAAGATTTGGCAAGGCGCTTCCCGTCAATCAATGCCTGGGCGTCTTGCATCGCCTTGGCATGGGGCGTTGTGGGCCGTGGATCGTCCAGCGCTTCCTGTACCTTCGCCCTGAACCAGGCGTCATAGGCATCCGGATCAGCAGTCAATCCGGCAGGCAAGCCGCCTTCTGCGGCCACGCGGGTCAGAAGAATACGCACCGCGTCGGAGAGCGTCAGACCGACGCCCGCAAGTGCGTCCGAAGCCTGTGCTTTCAGCTGATCGTCAACACGGACATGAAGCATGGATGTTTGGGCAGGCATGGATGGTCCTCCAGTTGATGGGAGTGATGTATCTCATTTGAGATACGGCTTCAAGTCGGCAGTATGTGTGCAAGTGGTCCCGTGGTGTTGTCTCAGCGGGAAACTCAGCCACCCTGCCCCGCCAGGAACTCCGCCAGCACAGGACTGGCCTCGCCTTTCGCGGAGCTGAGCAGCTCCGAGCCCGCAAGCGAGGCCTTCGACAGGCGTACGAGCCCGCCGGTTTCCTCGATGCGGTAGCAGCGCCGCTTTTGCCGCCCACACCTGTAGTGGGTCGCGGTGACGATCTGGCAGGTGCTGCCATCGGTGAGCGTCACAGGGGCGGCGAGCCTGATCTTGTCGCCTTCCTCATAGTCCGAGATCGCAGCCCAATCCCGGCAGCGCTGACGCCAGGCATGAGCATAGCTGCCTTCGTCTTTCAGGTTGGAGAGAAGCTCGATCAGCCCAAGGGGAGCACGAGACTCGTTCGGGCCAGCGCTTTCCTCCATGTCCTTGTAGCCCCAGCAGCCGTCATCGTATCGGGTGAGGAAAACAGCCCCGAAAGTGATGGAGCCATCCGCATCGGTCACATAGGTCGCGTCTTCGACAGGGGTGCCGTCGAGATTGATGACCCTTGCCGCCGCATACCAGGTGGAGCCGACCTTGCAGGCTTTGACCAGTTCCGTCTTACGCTTTTCGCCCTCGAAGGTACAAAGCCGGGCGATTTCCGCTTTCTCATCCGCGTAGGTTTTGACGCGGCCGTCGGTGTAGAAGAGCCAACCCATTTCAGAGTCCTTTCTGTCGTTGGGGAAAATTGTTGTCGCCAATGTCCCGAGAGGGCCGCAGGCCCGGTAGGGTATTGGCGATGCTAGTTTGAGAAAGGGCGCGTTACGCCACCCTCCGATCATCGAGTTCCATCAGCGCATCGAGCGGCACGCGGTAGGGCTGCATGACGTCGAAATCCTCGCAATTTCCGCAGTTCTGCACGATCGCGAAGGTATCGCAGGCATCCTTGAGGATGACCCGGAAGGTGCCGCCGAGGCCCGAGGGCACCTCGTAGGTCCCGCCGATGAGATAGTCCGAGGCCCGGCGCACGAAGACGCGGATACTGTGGCCATCGGTGGCGAGCCGGATCGCACCCCGCCCCCGATCGATGAGTACCTGCACGTCATCCAGGATGTCGGTGTAGAACTGGCCGGTCAGATCGCGAAACGCCATGCGGCGCTGCGCCATCCAGTCGGTGTCCCGAAACGGGTTCATGCCGTCGGCGAAGGCGAAGGAGGGATCGGCCTGCTCGGTCGTTAAAATACGAGTGGTCGTGCCGTCGATGCCGTTCGATCGCAGATGCACACCATTGCCGACGATCAGAATCAGGGCGGGCCTGTCCACGGGCCCGTTCCAGTTGGGCAGGAAGGTTTTGCAGGCGCGCGCATGGGCGATCTGCGCCGCAACTGCGGAGGCAGAGAACTTGAGAATAGCCATGGGGATGTCTTTCTGTTCGGTTTGGAAGGGTCGACCCGCGCGGGGAACGCCTCGCGCGGGTCGCGTGATGGCTCAGGCCGCTTGCGCGACCTCGTTGTCAGGCTCCGGGGTTTCCGCAGCGGGCTCCGCCTCATCAAAGGCGACACCGGCGGTCTGCATCATCGGCGGGCACCAGGCGGCCACGACAGCGCGCTGCGCGTCCGTGAGCGTGGCGAAGGGCTCGGCGAAGAGCTTGTCGCAGAAGGCGACGATCTCCTTCTTGCTCGACGAGGCCAGCGTCACCGCCTCCTGAGCCAGACCCAGATCCTCGCCGAGGATCTTCAGGAGCCAGGCCTTCTTGAAGCGATTGAACAGCGCCGCATTCGGCGTCCAGTGGGCGCGAATGTCGGGCATGATCTCGATCTCGAAGTCATGCATGAGGCTGTCGCGCTGCCGGTCCCGCGCGAAACAGGACTGCGTGGTGCTAGCCGTGGCATAGGCCACGAGCTTGGCCTTCTCGCCTGCCTCCAGCGCGCGAAACGCCGCGAACTGATCGGCGGGCGCGCGGGTGTCATCGAGCCACGAGAGGTCCAGCGCATCATGCGCCGCCGCCACCTGCTCGAGCGAGGTCTCGTCGATCTCGTCCATCTTGGCATGGCTGCGGTATTCCGTGCGGGCATCGATCTTGATCGCCTGCGTGACACTCATGCCGCTGGCCAGAACGTCACTGACCAGCTTGAAGAGCGTCAGATCGAGCGTGGCCTCCGGATGCAGCGCCATCGCGGCCCCGAGCGCCATCGCCCGCTCAGTCTTAAGATCCTCGGCCAGTGAGGCTGAATAGGTGATTTCGCCGGCGTCCGGGGCGTCTTCCCCGGTCGGGCTAGCCGAGGAGCCGCGCGCGCCTTCCTCTTTCACGGTGTCTTCCGGGCGGACGAGGCCCACATGGAGCGTGACCTTACCGGCCGACCACGACGATATCACCCCAGACCGCGCGAGGTCCTCGGCGCTGTAGGCCTCCTGCAGATCGCGCGCTTCATCTTCCAAGGCGTCTACGCGCTCGTAAAGGGCATTGTAGGCACCGTCCTCGAGCCCCTCATCCTCCATCTCAAGCTGGAGTTGCTCGAGCTCGGCGTTGATCTCATCGATGCGCTTCTGGGCGGTCTCGTCGGGCTCGATCGGGCCGGGATAGACGCGGCCGTAGTCGGCCATGGTCGCGTAATCATAGCGCACCCTCGCATCGGCCCAGGCAAAGCCCAGCCTCATACGGGCCTCCTCGGCGGCGGCCCCGAGCTTCTCGAGCAGGATGGTCTCGACCAGCGCGGCATCCTCCAGCACGGAATGCTCTTCCAGAAGATCAGCCGCGACAGCGCCGCCGCGGGCCTCGTAGTCTGCGCGCACGAAGGCCCCGATATCATCGCTGACCTTCACCCCGCGGGATTTGAGGGCCTGACGGACGGTATAGGCCTGCAGATAGCCGCCGTCTTTCGTGAGCGCCTCGAAAACCTCGCGCTGCACCTCTTGGCTCGGGTGCTCTGCGAAAGCTTTCATCGTGTCGAGCGTGATCGTCTTGCCCCGGGCCGCGGCGCGGATATCGGGGTGGATCAGGCCATAGCGCAACCGGCCTTTGACGGTGGCCACGGTGGTGCCAAATGTCTTGGCGATCGTTTCCGGCGTCTGGCCGTCGACTTCCATCATCCGCGCGAAGGCCTCGAACTCGTCAATGGCGTTCATCGGTGCCTGGGTGATGTTCTCGGCAAGTGACAGGGCCGTGGTGACGTCGCAGTCGTCAGGCACAAGGCGGCAGTCGATCTTGGTCTTCGCAGTGAACCCCTTGGCGGCCTTGTCGGCGACCAGCTCCTTCAGCGCGGCATGGCGGCGGCCGCCGGCGAGGACGGCGTATTTCCCATCGAGTTTCTGGACGATAAGCGGCTGGAGCAGGCCCAGCACAGCGATGCTGGCCTTCAGATGGGCGATGTTCTCGAGGTCATAAGTTTCCGGTGAGTTGCTGCGCACATTGGCGGGATGCGGGACCAGATCGCCGATGGCGACGGTGAGAGGGGCAAAGTTCGTAGTCATGGGATATCCTTTCAGGTGGGTGAGGTGTGGCCGACGCACTCGCGCGCGTGACAAATCCCCGGCTTCAGGGATCACCACGACAAAAGGCCCACTCTCCCTTTGAGGGGCAGCGGGCCTTCATCGTCTCAGATGTCAGGGGGGAGGAGTCCCCTGCCCTTCTACCAGTCG
Organism: Primorskyibacter flagellatus; assembly: GCF_014638275.1. Classification (GTDB taxonomy): domain Bacteria; phylum Pseudomonadota; class Alphaproteobacteria; order Rhodobacterales; family Rhodobacteraceae; genus Pseudooceanicola; species Pseudooceanicola flagellatus_A. Next base: position 39,680 of record NZ_BMFJ01000003.1, on the reverse strand, counting down.
CGCGCCAGCATGATGGTCAGCACGCGCATGGTGGTGGCGGGGTTGTCCGGGGTCTCGGCCCCGTAGCGGAAATCCGAGTCTGCTTCATAGAGATCGATTTTCCAGAACACGGTCTCGCCCCGGATCTCGACCGCACCGAAATCGTGCCATCCTTCGGGATCATTCTCAGGCTCGAATGTATCGAACGCACCGGTGGCCTTCACCGCTTCGGCCATGAAGCCATCGCCGGCCTCCATAAGCGAGCGGGTGACATGCATGCGGCCCTGGATGGGCTGCGCGGGCGGCACTCCAAGGCATGCGAGCTTGCGAAACGCGTCGTTCTGCGCCGCGATCACGGTCGGATCGGGACGGTCTGGCAGGGGTTGAACGGTCATGGGCATGGGGATCTCCTTTGAGAAGTTGGAACACCCTTCCCAAAGCCTGCTTTCTCTTTTCCGCTTGGCGGATGAATCGAGGCCGAAGGTGCCCTACCCGAACAGCCCCTTGGGTCTGTAATTCGGGTTGGGGATGGTTTCGATCCAGCCGCCTTGGTGCTTGATGCTCTCGAGCGCTGCCGAGAGCGGATAAGCGCCCTCGTACGGGCTCCACCAATAGGCACGGCGCTTGAAGGTGATGATCTTGCGGCGGCCGTCGTTGAAGCAGGCCACCCGCAGCGTTTTGGGTTCCTTACGTGACATGGGTGTCTCCGTTCTCCGTGTGGTCAAGCGGCCTCGGCACTGCGCCCTGCCCTGCCCGTCTCCGATCTGGCGATCAGATAGTCGCAGGCACGCTGCGCATCTGCAGCGTGCTTGAAGATCGCACCCTTGTCCGACCGAAGGACCCGTAACCAGTTGTGGAGGTAGGCGGCATTCATCTCGAGCGTATGCGCCGTGAAGCCGAGCGTCTGACCCAGGAACACCGAGGTAAATTCGGCCACATATCCTGACAGTCCAGCCCCATTCTGAAATTTTTCGGCAATGAGAACGGTTTTGGTCATGCCGCTACCTCCTCTGCATGGGGCTGCTGCGCATGCATCCAGTCGGCCGCCTGCTGCGCCTTGCTGGCGGCGGTGAAGATGGCCTTGGGGTCGTCTTTCAGGACCTTGAGCCACGAGGCAATATAGGCGGCATGATCGGGGCGTGGATGGTGGGCGATCCCGAGGTCTGCCAGGACCAGCCCGCTGAGAATTTCCACGCAGCATTCTTCGGCGGCATAGGCGGCCGAACCAAAGCGACCGGAAAGGTCGCGGTTGAGCCTGTGCTTTGCGCCACTGGCGTGACCATTCTCGTGTAGCCAGACACCGTAGAACGACGCGGCATCGCGAAACGAAGTGAACGGCGGCATGAACACGGTGTCGGTCGACGGGCGGTAATAGGCTTCCGATCCACCGAACTCCGTCTTGACGCCCAGGTTTGTGATGAACGCTTCCGCATGGGCAAGGCGTTCAGCCTCGGGCAGCACAGGGGTCGCCGGGCGCTCGTACCCGTCCACCTGAGCGATATTGAAGACAGAAAAGGCGCGGGCGAACATCCGTCGATGCCCGTCATCATCGTCTTCGTCGTCGGCCTGCTGGGAAACCTTGATCTCCCTCCACAAGACGACCGTGGTAGAGCGTTCTCCTTTACGCACCTGCGCGCCGGCATCCTGCCATTGCTTGTACGTTCCCCAGATACCGTCGCAATATCCGGCGGCAAAGCCCGTGGCCCAGAGCGCCAAGGTGTTTATGCCGCGATAGCGCTTGCCAGATGAAACGTTGGTCGGACGCGCGATGCTGCTCCCGTCGTGGAACCAGGGCGCACGCCAGTCGCCGGCGCCTGCCTCGATGGCGGCGATGATCTCGGTGGTGATACGGTTATAAACATCGGCGCGCCCGGCCGATGAGGAAGATCGGGACATGACAGGTCTCCAGGACGGGCGGAACAGGCCTTTCCCGCTCTCCTCATCCCGTCACTCACCCCGATCCCAAGCCTCCTCTCCCTTTACCGCCGACCGAACGGGCGGCGGCGCGATCCGGGCCAGCACACCCTCGATCCGGTCAACTTCCTGCTGAAGCGCGGCCCGCTGCAATCCGGGCAGCCGCTTCTCGCGCAGCAACATGCGTGCCTCATCGGCACTCCGCTCCCACACGGGCCTGTGATGTTGCGCGATGCAGGCGTTCGGGCAGCGGGTCGGTTCACAAAGCGCTGTCAGCGGGCGGTCTGCCGCGGCATCCGTCACGCGCTTGAGGCACAGGGCGGTTGCCGGATCGAAGAAGCAATCGGCAAGCGGTCCGACATGCAGGGTGCGGGCCAGACTGGCGAGCATAGTGCGCAGACGGGACCGGTCGGCGATCATCGGCGGCAATGGCCCAAGCTCGGTGGCTGTCTCGTCGAGGGTACGCGCGACACGAAGACCGGCCGGCCCACCAAGGTCGGCTCCGCCGCGCCGCCTGTCGAAATACTCGAGCAGATCATCGATCTGGCCGAGCCGGCGTTGCGCCTCGACCTCGGCGCGGAAACCCGAGGCGCTGCTACCCGCGTAGCCTTCGAACGCGGCGACGGATGCATGCTTGTACTGGATCATGCCGGCCACCGTTCCGAAGGAACGGTTGGCGATGTGCCATGCGATCGTGCGACGAAACTGGCGCGTCGTGATCCGCCAGGGCTTACCGTCCGGCCCGGGCGGTATGGCGGGCGCCTCTTCCGTCCCGAACAGCCTGTTCAGGTGGTCACGATAGGCGTTTAACTGGCGCACGATCTCGGCGGAGACGTGCGGTTTGCTACTTCGCGTCACTGACAGCACGGGCCAGAGCGTATCGAGACCATGGGCAACAGCCGCGCGCCGGGTCAACTGTTCGAGCACCCCGATCGCATGGGCGACGGGCTCGATGGTCACCCACTCCGCCGACGCTCCCCGGCCCCCCTTTCCCTTGTACGCAGTGGAACGGACGCGGTGTCGTGACACGGTGCCGTCCTCGCTGCGCGCAAGCGTCAGGCATCCCCGGCGCATCGCCTGCACCTCGCAATCGCGCATACCGGTCAGATAGGCGCAGACCACATAAGCCGCTGCCTGCAGCATGCGCTCTTCCAGGACGAGGGATTTGGCATCAAAGCGGTGCCGCCATGGCCGGCCGAGATCGGCATCGACCGAGATTGGCGTATCCATGCCGCCGGGTTCGATCCCGATATCCGCGATGGCGGCAGCGATGAGATCGGACGCGCCGCCAGCGAGAGCGAGATGCATCGCCGGCTCCCTGGCGGCATCGACGCCGACGTGTAGATGCAGAAGCTGCACGTTGACGACGGGCAGAAGCTCCCCGCTTACCGGATCGACGGATGCGGAACCGTTGGGTGGGCTTGCCCAGACCGGCACGCCCCGGCCCTGCCGCGCGCGGGACCGAAAATAGCGCGCCAGTCGCTGCCGTTGCCGGCGGCGGCGCTCCGCATGCGGCAATCCCTGTTCCGCGACGAAGAGCCGGTCGCGGCGCGCTTCGAGCCGGGAAAGCTCACGCCGGGCGGCGAGAATGTCCCCTGCGAATACCGTGATGTAGCGCAGCGACCATGCCAGAAGCGGCGCAATGATCGGCTCGGGGATGCGCGGGGTCCGGTTCTCGGGAACATGACGATAGCCCGCGACGCGCGCGGGTGGCCGCCCGTCCCACGGTTCGAACGACAAGCCGCCGCCGGGAAGGTGCTCGCGGTAGAGATAGAAGTCGATGACGACCTCGAGAAGCTGCCCGACAATGACGGGCCGCCTTGCCGGGTCCTCTCGGAGATGCCGCGCATAGGCGTCGATCAGCGGAGGATCAATGCGGGCAAGGTCCAGCGCGCCCAATCGTTCGCGGACGAAGCCGAAGAAGCGCCGCGCCCGGTTGAACGCCTGCCGCACGCAGCTGGGCGGCAGCTTCGGACGATGGCCGGGAAGGTCGACATTGAGACGCGCATAGAGATAGGCGCGCATCATTGCCTGCACATCGGCATCTTCGAGCACGTCGAAATACACGGTGACGTGGCAGCGCCGGGCGTTCTCACGGAAGACGGCGGGACCCAGATTCCAGCTTGGATCGCCGACGCGCGACAGGTCCTCGCGGGCATGGCCCGGCTTGAGCGGCGCGCACGCCAGCACGGGCCGATCATCGAACGCGTGCGCGCGGGCAAGGGCGGGCGCGGTCATGCGCGCGCCTCGGGAGGCAGATAGAGGCGCTCCTCCACGGCGCGTAACCGCGCTTCGGCGACAACGGTATCGGAAAACGCGGGCAAGATCTGATGGACGATCCGGGCATGAACCTGCCCGAACTTGACCATCCAGTCGGGACCGGGAAGCCCCTGCCGCTGGTCTTCGACGAAGGACAGGAAGGCCATGATCGCGGGGAGCTTGCGGGCGGTGATGACGGCGTTGGGGCAATGGAGGCACCCCCAGAACGGCTGCTGGCATGGCGAGCCGGCCTCGGCGAAGGGGCTGCTATGGAACCCCGCGCAGGCGGCGAGCCAGAGATCCTGCTCCCCATCGAGAATGGAACCGACCGCATCCGGCGGCATCAGCGGCCCGGCCTGTTCGGGCGCTTCGCGCAGCGTCTTCTCGGCTGCTGGCGCGAGGATGGTCGGCATCGCGGTGACGACAGCGTCGCGGAAGGCATCGGCGACGGTGGCCTCGTGCAGGGGCCGCAGCGATGGCAGATCGGCGTAGTGGCGCGCCGCGACCTCGGGCGTGTGGCCGACCGCGAAGCGGGCGATGTACCCTTCGGTTTTGGTGTACCACAGCGCCTTGTGGGTTTTGCGAAGCCGGGACAGCAGAAGATGGAGCGGCTTGCCGTCCTCATCGACAATCCGGTGCCGTGCCACCCAGGCGTCGAGGCGTTCGCGCGGATGACGGATGCCTGCATGGAGACCGCCGACGTTGTGGTAAACCCAGAGACAATCGTTGGGCAGATGCTGACGGGCGACGGTCGTGATCTCGATCAGCCGGCGGATAAGGCCACCCGGCGTGCCGAGGCCGCCGTCGCGCACGCGCATGCTCTTGTGCCCGGCGGCGCCGGCGCGTCGTTTCAGGTATCGCAGTTCGACGGTTCCGGCGGAGGGATTGTCCAGGCAATCGACCGTCAGCGCCTTCAGGCATTCCGGCTCGAGGCCGGTATCGAGAGCAAGCAGCACGAGCAATGGCGGCAGATCGGTGACGTGCAGATGATGTCGGCGATGCAGGTCGTCGATCAGCGTGCTGATCGGCAAGCCGCGCCGCAAGCGCATGAAATAGAGACGGCGCAGCTCGACGCTCTCGGTCCGAACGGCTCCATGGCGCGCGATGAGAGCTTCGACATCGGCCCGCGCTCCGGCAATGACCGGATCGCCCTCATCGGTCCGATCCTCGGCGCCGATCCGGCGGAATATCGCTTCCACGTCCGTACGGGCCGCGTCGCGCAGCGCGCGGGCGACGAAGGGACTGTAGGCATCACGCGGGGTCGAGCGTCCCGCCGAGGTCGCCATTGTATAGCGCAACCGCTCATGGAGGTCGGGCGTGATCCTGTCGGGCCGATCCGCCTCTATCGCACGCAGCGTATTGACGATCTTGCTGACCGTCACATGCCGGTAGATCGCGCCCATTCCCCCGCGTTCGAGTGCCGATGCGAAACCGTCGACATGGGCTGCGCGCACGTCTTCGGGCCCGTCCACCTCCCCCGCCTCATCGGAAAGCCAGGTGAAGAAACGGCGATAGGAGTTTACATACTGTTTGATGACGCTGGCCGCACCGATCCGGCCGCCGAGCGCGGCCGACCGGCGCAACGCGCTGGCAAAGGCGATACCGAGCGGACGAGGATCGAGATCGGTCATGTCGACCAGGACGGTCCCGCCATGCCGCGCCTCGATGACGAACCTGAGGCCGAGCACCGGATCGGGCTTGGCTCGCTCCGGCGTGACGGGTGCGAAAGCGACGGGCCTGCCCTTGCGGGGACGCCCGCTCATGCGCCCTGCGGTCCCGGCAGCAGTGCCAGCAACTCCTCGACCGCCGAATCCACCGTATCGGCGCGGGTCGCGATATGGTCGAGATAGATATAGGTGGTGGCGAGACTCGCGTGGCCGAGCAGGCGTTGCACCTGCTGCAGCGGGTCGCCCAGGATCAGCCGGTAGCTCTCCATCGGCCCCGCCGGCAATGCGGCTTCGCGCAGACGCTCCTGGATCAGCAAAGCGAGCATATGGACCGCGAAGGTGTGGCGCAGCTGGTGTGGGCTGATCGACAACGAGAAACCATAGTCTCTACAGCGCTTGCAGGCGCGGGCGAAGATCACCTCCCAGGAATTGGGTCGAACGGGCTGTCCGACCTCGGTCAGCCATAGCGCCGCGGGCTCGCGCGGCGTTCCGTTCTCGTTGCACAGAATCAGACGGCCTCGTTCCTCTGGCGTGCAGACATCGCGCATGCGGTCGAGACCGGCGTCGGTAATATGGATCGGCCGGTCAAAGCGCGCCGCGCCATCGCGCGCGACGAATTTGGCCGCGCCTGCCGCGCGCTCGACATCGATATAGGCCGCGATCTGACGAAGCAGCCGGCGTGGGACCAGAACACTTCGTCCGCGATCGCCCTTGGTGAGCGGCGGCGGCAGGCGCAGCCAGAGCTGCCGGTTCTCATCGCCGTCCGGAACGATGACCGCGAGATCACCGGCGAGCAGACCTGAGGCTTCTTCCAGTCGCAAACCTGTCGTGACGAGCAGATCAGCGAAGAGCGCGTTACGCAATCCGTTCCGATCACGCGCGCCGGGGCGTTCGCTGCCGTCAGGCGCGAGGCCGCGTAGACCGACCTCGCGGAAGATGCGGTAGTCGTCCATCGTGACGAACCGGACATCCGACCGCTTCACAACACGTTCATAGGCATCGTTGCGCGCGGCGATCATTCCGCGACGTCCACCCTGCGCCGGTCGCCACACGGCACGACGGTTGAACGGTGCATCGGCGATCAGCCCTTGCCGCTCGCCCCAGCGATAGAGGCGATCAAGGCTGGCGACGGCCCTGTTCCAGCTTGCCGCCGTGATCCGCTGACCAGCATCGCCGCGCCGGCGCGCACGATGATAAGCCTCGACATCGTCGCGGGTCGCAGCCCATACGGTCTTGCCGCAGGCATCGAGAAAGCGAAGCCAGACCGTCACATCATAGGCCTGGGCGCGAAGCGAATGCCGTGATCGAATCCCCGATAGCGGCTGGTCGAGAAAGAAGCGATCCAGATCGGGGTCGTAGAGCGTGTCGCCGCGCAGGATCAACGGCACATGCGCGTCGAGACCCCCGGCCTCGCGACGCTCGCAAACTGAAATAATCGACACCAGCGCAAAACCCTCCCCATGCCCCCACCCCGTGCACGCTTCGGCCCGGCAGTTCTCAGGCTGGCCGCCGCCAGCTCTTTGGTAAGCGCGGCGGCCAGCCTGAAAACTGCCTACCGTCGACGCCTGTCACCCATCCTACGGCAAGGTGACATGCGGTGCAGACTGTCAAGATAAGGCCACAATCTCTTCGCGGGCATATGCCGTGTTCCCGAACCGAGCGTCGCCATAGCTTCGGTTCAACCGATGCCGGGGTTTCGTCCAGTGACCCAGCTCATGACCCCAGACGGCGTAGAAATTCCGCGGGTTCTCGAAGAGCTCGATCGGGGGCATGTAAATCTTGTCGAGGTTCGGGACGTAACATGTTTCGCGACCAGAGAAGCTGACATTGGCACCGATTGCCTCGAAGAAGCTCTGCATATGCGGGATCGGTGCGCGTTCGGGGTGAACTTCCGGTTCGGCCGCAGCGGAATGGAAGCGAGGGTCCAACCCCTCGATCTGATCGGCGTTAAAGACGCGATAGGATTTCATGAAGGGGATGGTTTTTGGGTCTTCGGTTTCCGCCTCCCCGCCGTGGGCGCCTTCGGCCTGTTCGCGCTCGGCCGTTCCGTAATAGACGACCACCGACGATTTCGAGCCCTTTATGACTTTCGCATCGAGCTCATTCGCCTGCCTCAACGTCATCCAGTAGGGCGAGGAGAATCCGGCCATCAAGGTGCGCATGGTCAGCAAGAAGTTGTTGACGCCCTGATAGGGTTCGCCGTTCTGGCGGAGCGGCACAGAACTGCCGCCGACCGTCCAGGGCTTGCGCCAGGGCAACACGCCCCGGTCGATGATCTTAATGAGTTCGTTGGTGATCGACGCCGCGGCGTCGAACTTTGGCTTGCTGGATTTGGCCATGATGATCTCCGATGTCTGGTAAGTGTGCAGACCCGGAGGTACCGACCGTCAGGAAAACACCCTTGGAGGGGACGGCAGGGTCCGTCCAGAACCCTGCCAGACCCCCATTCCGTGACTCTGGATCCGGCAAAACCCAAAGCTTGCTTTTACTTTTTTCATATCACTGACACGAAGTGCCTTTCGGCATCAGTCCAGCGGAAGCCCAGAAATCGCGCCAAGCTGACCCTAAGATCCTTGAGCAAGACACCGAATTCGCTCATTTAGTGATCCCCACGTGCCTCGGTAGCTCAGCGGTTAGAGTTGACCGCTCATAACGGTTAGGTCGCAGGTTCGAATCCTGCCCGAGGCACCACGCGGACATGGTGGAATGGTAGACACCGGAGACTTAAAATCTCCTGCTCAATCGAGCGTGCGAGTTCGAGTCCCGCTGTCCGCACCATTTCATAGGCCTAACGCCTTCAGCGACTGGAAGCCGGTTTGGTTCCTTGCAAGTCGAGTGGTGGACACATGCACCCATAGACAAGTGAATAACCGCGCTAGAAGACAAAGGAGAACCCATATCCAAAGTCGAGGACGAATGAAGATTGGTATATTGGCATGGGGTTCTCTCCAGTGGGACCCACGAACTCTTCAGATCAGTGGCGATTTCTTGTCTGGCGGACCGAACTTGCCGATAGAATTTTCCCGCATCTAGGGCAGACCCGGACCGATCCGACGACAAAACCTAAACAGAACGAGCTGAAGTACGCGGACACCAAGGGGAGCAGGCCAGCGCCTTTGGGACCACAAATTGTGGCCTGCAGGGACGGATCGTCCTCATATGCATCCTTGCCGAGGTCGACGTTGAAGCCGTGGTCGCGTTTGGGTGCCGTATCGTAGTCGGCAACAGTCTTCTTGAATGGCGCGACGCCGGTCAGAGAAGGACCAGAAGGCAGGCTAGGGTCAGGTGACACACACCTTTATGACCCAGCACTATCCGGTTGAACGACGCGAGGCAGACCCTACAACTCGGTCTGCGGACGACTCCGGGCCACGCGTCGGGAGCATCCGCATGTTCTCAGAAACCAACCGGGATTGCCATGATCCGCCACATCGTCTTCTTCACCGCCATCAACAACGACAATATCGAATCCATCAGAAAAGGGCTCCAGATGCTCACCGGCATCCCTTATGCCCAGCACCTCGAAATCTCGCTCAATCGGAAGTCAGATCCGAACAGCAAGGAAATCGACGTCGTCGTCTATGGCGAATTCGCCAATGATGCGGCTCTGGCTGCCTACAAGGCGCACGAAACCTACGCGGAATCGATCCGCCGGGTGAAACCCCTGCGCGAACTGCGCTTCGCGGTGGACTACGATCAGGCCCAGGCCTTCACGGCTCCCGATGGACAGGCCTGAAGCAGCCTATCGCGCGGACGGGCCAAGCATTCTGCTGCGCGATGACCTCGCCGGTACCGAGATGCGGTTCGCCACACCACGCGAGGTGATCCGCGCCGACCATCTGGACGAAGTCCAGGCCGCGCTCGACCGAATGGAACGCACACGTGCGGCAGGGAAATGGTGTGCCGGTTACGTGAGCTACGAGGCCGGTTACGCTCTCGAGCCGAAATTGCGTGACATCATGCCCGGAGGCCGCCGCCTGCCGCTCGTGCTCATTGGGGTCTTCAACGCGCCCGAGACTGGATCGGTCGGGACACGGGCAACAGGCAAGGCGACTTTGACGGATGTCCGGCCAGAATGGGCCTTCGAGAATTACAGGTCGCGCTTCGAAAGGGTTCACCGACACCTTCGCACAGGCGATTGCTACCAGGCGAACCTGACTTTCCCGTTCTCCGCGCGATGGTCGGGAGATCCGATAGCGCTGTTCGAAGAAATGACCGCCAGGCAGCCGGTCCGCTATGCTGCCCTGGTCGACTTGGGTGGGCCCATCATCCTCTCACGGTCGCCTGAACTGTTCTTCCAGGTAGACGCGGAAGACTGGATCGAGACACATCCGATGAAAGGCACTATCCGGCGCGGATCGACGCCCGAGGCAGACGCCGCCCTGGCCGAGACCTTGCGACAGGACGGGAAAAACCAAGCCGAGAACCTGATGATCGTCGACCTGTTGCGCAACGATATCTCGCGCATCTGCCAATTGGGCACGCTGCATGTACCCGAGCTGTTCCGGATCGAAAGTTATCCCACAGTGCATCAGATGGTCAGCCGCGTTCGGGCGCGGCTGGCACTGGGGACGACCGTCTCCGATACTTTCACTGCGCTCTTTCCCTGCGGCTCGATCACCGGAGCTCCGAAGATCCGTGCGATGCAGATCCTGCGTGCGCTGGAAAGTCGTCCGCGTGACATCTATTGTGGGGCCATTGGGTTCATCGCTCCGTCCGGCGAGATGCGCTTCAATGTTGCCATTCGCACCCTCACACTGCACGCAGGCGGAGAGGCCGTCTTCAACGTAGGCGGCGGCATCGTGTTCGATTCCGAGGTTCGCTCGGAATACGACGAATGCCTGCTGAAAGCCCGCTTCGCCTCTGGACCGGATTCAAAGACTTGCCCGCGCACCGACATCTGAGCCCATAATCGTATGACGGTGGCTTTCGGTACATGTTAGCGTGCGTCATTGAAATATGACGACCCGCACACTTGCCCTTAGGTAAGCCGGCCCGTAAACACCTCCCAGCCGACACCACCCGCGTGCGGTCGCGCCCTCCGCGTCGACCCGAAATAACCTCAGGAACTCCGCTCTTGCTCGACCAGATCGCGCTGCGCGCCGAACTCGCCGATCACTACGATCTCTCTCCGTCCACCGACATCGCCACGGCACATGCTGACATCTACGCCCGGATGGACCGTGTCGTGACGCCCCCCGACTGGGCGATCTATGCGCCCTATGTCGCGGCGATCAATCAGCTCAAGAAGGATCGCAACGCGGTCATCCTGGCGCATAACTACATGACGCCCGAAATCTATCACGGCATCGCGGACGTGGTCGGCGACAGCCTTCAGCTGGCGATCGAGGCGACGAAGGTGAAGGCCGACGTGATCGTGCAATGCGGTGTGCATTTCATGGCCGAGACGTCCAAGATCCTAAACCCCGCGAAGACGGTGCTGATCCCCGACATGGAGGCCGGCTGTTCGCTGGCCGAAAGCATCACCGCGGAGGGCATCGCGGAAATGCGCGCTAAATATCCGGGCGCGCCGGTCGTCACCTATGTGAACACCACCGCCGAGGTGAAGGCCGCATCCGACATCTGCTGCACCTCCTCCAACGCGGTGCAGATCGTGCGCGGGATGGACAGCGACACGGTCATCATGACGCCGGACAAATATCTGGCGCAGAACATCGCCAATCTCGTGCCCGAGAAAAACATCGTGTGGTGGGACGGTGCCTGCATCGTGCACGAACAGTACACCGCGCAGGATCTGCGGGATTTCCGCGAATGGAACCCCGGCACAAGGATCATCGCGCATCCCGAATGCCCGCCCGATGTGGTGGTCGAGGCCGATTTTTCCGGTTCGACCAGCGGCATCATCGACTACGTGACGCAGCAGCGGCCGGAAAAGGCGATGCTCGTGACCGAATGTTCGATGGCCTCGAACATCTCGGACGCGCTGCCGGATGTGGATTTCGTGGGCCCCTGCAACATGTGCCCCTACATGAAGAAGATCACGCTGGAAAAGGTGCTGTGGTCGCTGCACACGATGCAGGGCGCGGTCGAGGTCGACCCGGAGGTCGCCGCAAAGGCCCGCGTCGCTGTTCAGCGCATGATCGACCTGTCCGCCAAGATGGCCGGCTAGGGCCATGACCCCGACCGAAACGCCGATCAACACGGGCCGCGTCATAATCGTGGGCGCAGGGCTGGCGGCGCAATATGCCGCGCTGAAACTGGCCCCGCGTCCCGTGCTGATGATCTCTCCCGAGGCTTTGGGAACCGGCGCCTCCTCGGCCTGGGCGCAGGGCGGCGTGGCGGCGGCGATGGACCCGGCGGACAGCGCCGATGCCCATGCCTGCGATACCGTCACTGCCGGTGCGGGGACGGTTGATCCGGGCGTGGCGGTGTCGGTCACAGCCGAGGCGCGCGATCACATCCTTGACCTGACCGGGTTGGGCACGCCCTTCGACCGCACCGCAGACGGCGACTATGTGCTGTCGCGCGAGGCGGCGCATAGCTTCGCCCGTGTGGTGCGTGTGCAGGGCGATCAGGCCGGGGCCGAGATCATGCGCGCCCTGACCGCACAGGTGCGCGAGGCGGATCATATCCAGGTGCTAGAAGGGGTGATGGCCACGGGGCTTGAGGTCTCGGGCGGCCGTGTCACCGGCGTGGCCGTCGCCCGCTGTGATCGGGGGCAAAGCGCGAGCGTCACCCTGCGCGGCACCGCCGTGTTGCTGGCCGGGGGCGGATCGGGCGGGCTTTATGCCCTCACCACCAATCCGCCGCGCATTCGGGGTCAGGTGATCGGCATGGCAGCCCGCGCGGGCGCACAGATCGCCGACGCGGAATTCGTGCAGTTCCACCCGACGGCCATGGCCTGCGGGCTGGACCCTGCCCCGCTGGCGACCGAGGCATTGCGCGGCGAAGGGGCCACACTGGTCAACCGACAGGGCGAGCGCTTCATGCTGGATGCGCACCCCGACGCGGAACTGGCCCCGCGCGACATCGTGGCCCGCGCCGTCTATGCCCAGACGCAGGCAGGGCTGGCCCCCGCGCTAGACACCCGCGCCGCCCTTGGCGCAAAGATCCTGACAGATTTCCCCGCCGTCGCCGCCGCCTGCCAGCAGACCGGGCTGGACCCGGTGACACAGGTGATCCCCGTGGCCGCCGCCGCGCATTACCACATGGGCGGTGTGGCGACGGATGCGGAAGGGGCCAGCACCCTGCCGGGCCTCTGGGCCTGTGGAGAGGTCGCCTCGACCGGGTTGCACGGGGCGAACCGCCTGGCCTCGAACGGGCTGCTCGAAGCGCTGGTCTATGGCCGCCGCTGCGCGCTGGCGATTCATGCCACGCTGCCTTCGCCCATGGATGTCGCGCCCGTCACCCTGCCCGACCTTCTGCCGGCGGAAACGCCCGACCCTGCGCTGGTCAAACGGCTGCGGCAGGCGATGACCGACGGTGCGGGCGTGATCCGCACGGCAGACGGCCTGACCCAAACGCTGACCCAGATCGCCGACATCGAAGCCGCGCAGCCCGGTTGCGAGACGCTGAAGAACATGACCGCCACCGCCACCCTGATCGCCGCCGCCGCGCTGATGCGCCGCGAAAGCCGGGGCGCGCATTTCCGGTCGGACTATCCGCAGGCGGACGGCGCAATCGGCACCCGGTCGCTGATGACCCTGAACGACGCGCTGGCACTCCGCGCGACCACGACCCGAAAGGAACCGGCATGAGCCCCCGTGCAAAATCGGCCCCCCTGCCCGACCTGATCCTTGAACCCCTTGTCCGCGCCGCGCTGATGGAGGATCTGGGCACCTATGGCGACATCACCACCCGCACGGTCATTCCTGCTGGCACCACCTATTCCGCGCGGCTGAATGCGCGCGAACCGGGCGTCGTGTCGGGCCTGCAGATTGCCGCACTGGCCTTCCGGCTGGTGGATCCCGCGCTGAAGATCACCGCGCACAAGGCCGATGGCGACGTGATCGCGCCGGGCGACCTGCTGATGGAGATCTCGGGCGACGCGGCCTCGATCCTGTCGGGCGAACGGGTCGCGCTGAACTTTGCCGGGCGCATGTCCGGCATCGCCACGCTGACCGCCGCCTTCGTGGCCGAGACACGCGGGACGAACACCCGCGTGACCTGCACCCGAAAGACGACCCCCGGCCTGCGTATCGTGGAAAAACAGGCCGTGCTGCATGGCGGCGGGTTCAACCACCGCTTCGGCCTGTCCGACGCGATCCTTATCAAGGACAACCACATCGCCGCCGCCGGTGGCATCCGTCCCGTGCTGCAATCGGTCAAGGCGCGGGCATCCCACATGATCCGCTGCGAGATCGAGGTCGACCGCCTGGACCAGCTGGCCGAGGTCCTGGACGAGGGTGGCGCAGACGTTGTTCTGCTGGACAACATGGACACGTCAATGCTGGCGAAGGCGGTGGACATGACCGCCCGTCAGGTGGTGCTGGAGGCCTCGGGCAACATGAAGCTGGACCGCATCGCCGAGGTCGCGGCTACGGGCGTGGACTATATTTCATCCGGTGCGCTGACCCATTCGGCGCAGGTGCTGGACTTGGGACTGGACTTCTGAGTCCACAACCCATCACGCACATATATGGCTTTTTCTTATATTGAATCGCAATAATATTACGCTGCACTTGCGAAATAATGTCGAACCGGGTAACCCCACGGAAGCCTGTCTGAGGAGGACCGACATGAGCCAATCCGCCCCGCAACGCAGCCTCACCGCGTCCGACATCCGTGCGCGCAAGGGGGCCGATCCGCTGGTCTGCCTGACCGCCTATACGACCCCCGTGGCACAGCTGGCGGACGCGGACTGCGATCTGGTTCTGGTCGGTGACAGCGTCGGCATGGTGCTGCACGGGCTGCCCTCGACCCTCGGCGTGACGATGGAGATGATGGTGCTGCACGGCCGCGCCGTCGCCCGTGGCCTCAGCCGCGCGCTGATGGTCGTCGACATGCCCTTCGGCAGTTACGAAGAATCCCCCGCCCAGGCCTTTCGCAACGCTGCCCGGCTGATGGCCGAAACCGGGGCCGGCGCGGTCAAGCTGGAAGGCGGCGCGCATATGGAGGACACGATCCGCTTTATCGTCGATCGCGGCATCCCCGTCATGGCCCACATCGGCCTGACGCCGCAGGCGGTGAACGCGCTTGGCGGCTACAAGGTGCAGGGGCGCGGCGCGGATGCGGACCGGATCCTGGAAGACGCCCGCGCGGTGACCCGCGCCGGGGCGTTTTCAGTCGTGCTGGAAAAGGTGCCCGCCGCGCTGGCCGATCAGATCACCGCGGACATCGCCATCCCGACGGTCGGCATCGGGGCCTCGGCGGGCTGTGACGGACAGATCCTTGTGATCGACGACATGCTGGGCCTTTTCGACGCCTTCAAGCCGAAGTTCGTGAAACGCTATGGCGATCTGGCCAGCGATGCGCGCACCGCCATCCGCACCTACGCGGCAGAGGTCCGCGCCCGCAGCTTCCCCGCCCCCGAACATGTCTTTTCCCAGGAGGAACCGGGCACATGAAGATCATCCGCACCAAGGCAGACCTGCGCGCCCTGACCGAAAGCTGGCGCCGGGCCGGCGAAACCATCGGCGTCGTGCCGACCATGGGCGCGCTGCATGCCGGGCACCTGTCGCTGGTAGAGCGGGCCTGCGCCGAAAACGACCGGGTAATCGTGACGCTGTTCGTGAACCCCAAGCAGTTCAACAACCCCGAGGATCTGGCGAAATACCCAAGGACCGAGGACAGCGATGCCGAAAAGCTGACGCCCTATGGCGCGGATATCCTCTATGTCCCCGATGGCGCGCAGATGTACCCCGAAGGCTTTGCCACGACCGTGTCGGTGACCGGGGTCAGCGAAGGCCTGTGCGGCGGGGCGCGGCCGGGGCATTTCGACGGGGTGGCCACGGTGGTGACCAAGCTGTTCCTGCAATGCGATGCCGACCGCGCGTATTTCGGTGAAAAGGATTACCAGCAACTTCAGGTGGTGATCCGGCTGGCCGAGGATCTGGATCTGAAGACCGAGATCGTCGGCTGTCCGACCGTGCGCGAGGACGACGGCCTCGCCATGTCGTCGCGCAACCTCCGGCTCGGGCCCGGGTCACGCGAAATTGCGCCGGTGATCGCCCAGGTCCTGGACGACGCCGCGCGTGTCATCTCCCGCGGCGGACAAGTCGCGCAGGCCCTCGATAACGCCAGGGCGGCGCTGCTTTCTGCCGGGTTCGACACGATCGACTACCTGGAGTTGCGCAGCGATCCCGACCTCAAGCTGATGACCAGGGCAGACCGCCCCGGTCGCCTTTTCCTCGCCGCCTGGCTCGATGGCGTGCGCCTGATCGACAATGTCCCTGTCGCGGGTCTCGCAAGCGTCCCGACTCGCAAAGATCACCCGCTCGAACCGGCCTGACCGGGCCGCCGCCTCTCAGCCCTGTGCCCGCAGCCCGGACCGCGCGAGGGCGGCGATCAGATCCGTCCTGGTGACGATGCCGACGATCCGGCCCTTTTCAAGGATCGGCACCGCATCGACATCACCATCGGCCATCATCGGCAGGAGCACCCCGACCGGAGTCGCCGGTACCGCCCGAGGCCCGGCGACGCTCATGATGTCCTTGGCTCGAACCGGCTGCGTACGATCCTGGTCGATCAGGCGCCGAAACGCCGCGAGATAGCCACGGTCGAGCCGAAGCGCATCCTCGCGCGCTCGGTCGATCAGGTGCATCTGGAAGATCACGCCAAGATAACGCCCCTCGACCCCGGTCACCGGAAGCGATGTGAAGCGATGATGTCTGAACAGGTCCGCAATCTTTGACAGCGGAGTGTCCGGGCCAATGGTCACCAGATCACGCGACATGACGTCGGTCGCCAGAAGCGGACCTGTCCGGTGCGCGGCGGCCTGCAACTCGGCCGCGCCGATCAACCGCGCTAGGTCTTCGACACCCAGATTGAACGACTGGCGATACTGGTCCAGCAGCTCTGTCAGTTCTTCTCGGGACAGCCCGATGCGCTTGGCGGGATCGGGATCTTCGGTGCGGTGGCGATTTGGCTCATCGAACTGGCGGAATGGGTACCTGCGCCCCGTGAGCCGGGCGTAGATCGCAGCACAGACGACCAGCGCGAGGGTGCCCGTGGCGACGGGCGCGATCGCGAACCAGAACCCAAGTCGCTCGACCGCCTCCGGGCTCATCGCCGCTGTCATGGCGACCGCACCCGCCGGGGGATGGATCGCGCGACACAGGATGCCGACCGTAATCGTCAGCCCGACCGCAAGGGCGATCCGCAGGACAGGGTCCGCGATCACGGAACAGACCGCCACACCGACCAGTGCCGCGAGGGTGTTGCCCACCACCGCCGACCACGGCTGCGCCAACGGGCTGTTGGGCACTGCGAACAGCAGGACCGACGTCGCACCGAACGGAGCAATCAGGTAAAGCCCAAGTGTCAGGTCGACCACGGGCGACAACAGGAATACACCCGTCACCCCAAGGCCGATCAGAGCGCCGAGCCCCGCACGAAGGGCCTCGACTGGCGAGGGACGGCCGATGACCGGGCCAAGCGAACGGAACAGGGATTCCATGACTGCTTCCTCGTCTGTTTTGCCCAAAGTTTCAGCAACCGACAGCAGGCGCAAGCACATCCGCCCGGCATTGAACCGGGCGCTCAGCCTGATAAGCTGCCTCTCACCTAGGGGTGTCCCGACAAGGGGCTGAGATATCGCTGGCGATTGCAGCGCGGTGACCCTTTGAACCTGATCCGGATCATGCCGGCGAAGGGACAGGATCGCGCAGACCTCTTGCCCTTGCCGGCCTCAGCATGACGAGGCCGCTTTGCCATATCAATCGACAGACCCACGCCCGATCCCGGCGACCATCGCCGTAGTCGTGCGCGACACCCAGGTGCTTCTCGTGCGTCGCGCCAATCCGCCCGATGCGGGCCTTTGGGGATTTCCCGGCGGCAAGATTGACCAGGGCGAACCCCTGTTCGACGCAGCCATCCGCGAACTGGCCGAGGAGACCGGCGTTTCCGCAGACCCGCTACGGGTGATCACGGCGCTCGACGCCTTTGATCACGACGGCACCGGCACCTTGCGCCGCCATTTCATCCTGATCGCCGTTCTGTTCCGCTGGATCGCCGGGGTTCCGGTTGCCGCAGATGACGCGCTCGAGGCGCGCTGGATCGACCTTGCCGCGCTGACGGATGGCAGCCTCGCGCTCAGCCGCGATGTCGGCGCAGTTGCGGACCAGGCCGCAGCCCTGATGGCGGGGGCACCGACATGATCGCCAACGTCCTGACCATTGCGGGCACGGACCCGTCCGGCGGCGCCGGCATCCAGGCCGACATCAAGACCATGTCGGCGCTTGGCGCCTATGCCTGTTCGGTCGTCACGGCCGTGGTGGCGCAAAACACCTGCGGCGTTCGGTCCTTCCAGGCGCTTGACCCAGATTTCGTCGCCGACCAGATCGACTCTGTGCTCGAGGACGTGCGCATCGACGCGGTGAAGATCGGCATGATCGCCAACGCCGGGATCGCCCGCGCGGTGTCCGACCGGCTGCGCCATCACGCGGCGCGCAACATCGTGCTGGACCCGGTGATGGTGGCGAAAAGCGGTCACGCGCTGCTGGATCCCGAAGCGGTTTCGGCGCTGCGCGAGGCGCTGGTGCCTCTGGCCACGGTCATCACGCCGAACCTGCCCGAGGCCGCCGTCCTGCTGAACCGTCCCGATGACTGGAGCACCGCGACCATGACCGCCGCCCTGCCCGACCTCCTTTCTCTCGGCTCCGAGTACGTCCTGCTTAAAGGCGGGCATCTGGAGGGCGCGCACAGCACCGACCTGCTGGCCGGTCCCGAGGGTATCCAGACCCTGCGCGCGCCCCGCATCACCACGACCAACGATCACGGCACGGGCTGCACCTTGTCCTCGGCCATTTCCGCGCTCCTGCCGCATCACGACATGGCCGAGGCCGTGACCCGCGCCAAGGCCTACCTGCATGCGGTGCTGGCCCAAAGCGATGCGCTGGACGTGGGCCACGGGCACGGGCCGGTGCATCATTTCCACGCGCTCTGGGCGTCAGACGGTTAGCGCGTCGATCCTGTCCCTGAGGGCGCGGGCAGCGGCCTCGGGGTCGGGCTGGCCGCAGATGGCGGAAACCACGGCGACGCCCTGCGCGCCGGCCTTCAGGACCTGCGCCACGTGCTCGGCCTTCAGCCCGCCGATCGCCACGGCGGGCACCGGGCTGGCAGCAACCTGCGCCGCCAGCCCTTCGAAACCCACAGGCGCCTTGTGATCCAGCTTGGAAGGCGTGGCAAAGACCGGCCCCGCACCGATGTAGTCGACCAGCGCCGGATCGACGGCGGCGGCCAGCGCGGGTGTCTCGACCGACAGGCCCAGCACCATCGCCGGACCGATCCGGGCGCGGGCCTCGGTCACGGCCATGTCGCCCTGCCCGATGTGCAGCCCGTCCGCACCAATCGCAACGGCGGCCTCCACGTCGTCGTTCACGATCAGCACCACGCCGGTTCCGGCCAGCGCCGCCTTCAGTGCCCGGCCAGTCTCGATCATCCGCGCGGTGCCTGCCGCCTTGTCGCGCAGTTGCACAACCGTCGCCCCGCCCGCGACGGCAGCGCGGGCGGTTTCGACCATGCCGACCCCGGCGCACAGGCCGGGATCAAGCACGAGGTAAAGCGAGAGGTCAGGGCAGCGCCTCACGCGGGCACCGCCGCGTCGTAAATCGCCCCCCGTGACAGGTCCGCCGGGGTGACCGCCGCCAGCGCATCGAGGAACCGGGGCGCAAAGCTGCCCGGCCCCGAGGCGCCCTCATCCGCCTTCGCCCCCGCAACTGCGAAATGCGCAAGCCCAGCGACGGCGGCGTCGAAGGCGTCTTCGGCCACCGCAGCATAGGCTCCGCAGAGACAGGTGAGCGAACAGCCAAGCGCGGTGTTCATCGGCATGAAGGGCGAGCCTCCCCCAATCCGCACTGCCCGCTCTCCGTCGGTCACGTAGTCCACCTCGCCCGTCACGGCGACCACGGCACCGCTGCTGCGCGCCAGCCGACGCGCGCCCTCTTCCGCTGCCGCGACCGGATCGCGCCCGTCGACGCCCTGCCCCCTGCTCGCCTCTCCGGCCAGCGACAGAATTTCCGAGGCATTGCCCCGGATGATCGTCGGGCCTTCGGCAACCAGCGCCTGTACCACCGCGCGGCGATAGGCCGTCGCCTGGCAGGCCACCGGATCCAGCACCCAGGGCCGCCCCGCACCTCGCGCGCCCCGGATTGCAGCGTGCATTCCGGCGACGAAGGGCGGCGACAGGGTGCCGATATTCACCGTCACGGCTCCGGCAATCCCGGCGAATTCCTCGGCCTCCTCGACGTCGGAAACCATGGCGGGGCTGGCCCCCGCCGCCAGCATCACATTGGCGGCGATGTTCATAGCGACGTAGTTGGTGATGCACTGCACCAGCGGCGGCGTGGCGCGCAGCCCGGTCAATAGGGTTTCGGGGCTCTGGCTCATGCCTTGTCCTCCAGCGGGATATACAGGTCTCCGCCTTCGCGGAACTTCTCGGCCATGCGGGCCATGCCGTCCTTCTGCGCCTCGGCGCGGATGTCGTGGGAAATCCGCATCGAACAGAATTTCGGCCCGCACATCGAACAGAAATGCGCGACCTTGTGGGCTTCCTTCGGCAGGGTCTCGTCATGCATCGACCGGGCGGTTTCGGGATCGAGCGAGAGGTTGAACTGGTCTTCCCATCTGAATTCGAACCGCGCGCGGCTGAGCGCATCGTCGCGGATCTGCGCCGCCGGATGCCCCTTGGCCAGGTCCGCCGCATGGGCCGCGATCTTGTAGGTGATGACCCCGACCTTCACGTCGTCCCGGTCGGGCAGCCCGAGGTGTTCCTTGGGCGTCACGTAGCACAGCATCGCCGTGCCGAACCAGCCGATCATCGCCGCGCCGATGCCGCTGGTGATATGATCGTACCCCGGCGCGATATCCGTGGTGAGCGGCCCGAGCGTGTAGAACGGCGCCTCGCCGCAGACCTGCAGCTGCTTGTCCATATTGGCCTTGATCTTGTGCATGGGCACATGGCCCGGCCCTTCGATCATGACCTGGCAATCCCGTGCCCAGGCGATCTGGGTCAGTTCTCCGAGGGTCTCAAGTTCGGCAAACTGCGCCTCGTCATTGGCGTCCGCGATGGAACCGGGGCGCAGCCCGTCACCGAGCGAGAAGGACACGTCATAGGCGCGCGCGATCTCGCAGATCTCGTCAAAATGCTCGTAGAGGAAGCTTTCGCGGTGATGGTGCAGGCACCACTTGGCCATGATGGAGCCGCCGCGCGACACGATTCCCGTGACCCGGTTCACCGTCATCGGGATCATGTGCAGCCGCACCCCTGCATGGATGGTGAAGTAATCCACCCCCTGCTCGGCTTGTTCGATCAGCGTGTCGCGGAAGACCTCCCAACTCAGGTCCTCGGCCACGCCGCCGACCTTTTCCAGCGCCTGGTACAGTGGCACCGTGCCGATCGGGACCGGCGAGTTTCGCAGGATCCAGTCGCGGATGTTGTGGATGTTGCGCCCCGTCGACAGGTCCATGACCGTGTCGGCTCCCCATCTGGTCGCCCAGACCATCTTTTCCACTTCCTCGGCCATCGAGGAGGTCACCGCCGAGTTGCCGATATTGGCGTTGATCTTCACAAGGAAGTTCCGCCCGATCGCCATCGGCTCGGCCTCGGGATGGTTGATGTTCGCGGGGATGATCGCGCGGCCCTTGGCGATCTCGTCACGGACGAATTCCGGCGTGACGAAATCCGGAATCTCCGCTCCAAAGCCTTCGCCGTCGCGCGGCAATGTCTGTGCATGGGCCTCGGCCTGCGCCTTGCGGCCGAGGTTTTCCCGGATCGCGACGAATTCCATTTCGGGCGTGACGATGCCGGCGCGGGCATAGGCCATCTGGGTGACAGCCCGTCCTTGCGTGGCGCGACGGGGCGCGTTGCGGACGGGAAATTCGGGTGTCAGCCGCGCGCCTTCGGCAAAGCCGTTGTCAGCCGCCTGCACATGGCGCCCGTGGTAGGTTTCGGTATCGCCACGGGCCGCAATCCAGTCCTCGCGCAGGCGCGGCAGGCCGCGGTCGATGGCGATCTGTGCATCCGGGTCCGTATAGGGGCCTGAGCTGTCATAGACGGTGACGGGCGGTTCCCCGGCCGTGGGGTGCAGGTCGATCTCGCGCATGGGCACGCGGATATCGGGGTGACGGGTGCCCGCGTGCCAGACGCGGCGCGACGCGGGCAGCGGGCCCGTGGTGACGGTTGGGGTGAGATCTTTCATCGGTCGGAGCCTCCATAGCTCAAAGCGTTGGAGACCCAGTTCCGCGTCGAATGGGATTGCCGGTGTGGGAATAGCCCTCCACGAAAGTGGTCGGGGCCCGCGCGGCCAGTGCACCATCCCTACGCCAGTGTGAACTGGATCAGGTTCATCGGGTCACTGCGCTGCACAGGTGCCAGCAGTATCTCAGCCTCTTGTCGAGACCCCCCGGGTGAGTGCCCGCAGGCTGTTCTGGGCGCGCGCAAATGTCAACGCACGATAAGAGGGGCCATTATCGTTACCGGCCCTATGCCCTAATTCGATAGATACTCTTCAGATTCTAGGTTCCTCTAAGAGCCATGCCTGATCAGGGCGACAATGCGTCGGCACGGCGATCCTCCAAGGATTTCAGAAACGCTATCAAAAGCTCGATTTGAGCATCGGTGATCATAGATCTTGGCGCGAGGATCGGCGAAATCGCATCAATCTCTGTCGACCCCATCAGATGCTCTCCGCCTTCGGCGTAGGCCCGTGCAAACTGATATGGATTGAGATGTTGCTGGATCGCCTCGCTGAGAGTTTTGCCCTGACCGTTATGGAAATAGGGCGCCGTGAGCGTGACGTTCCGCAAGGGCGGCGTCCGGAACAGAAACCGGTCCTCTGCCAAACCGGTGGCATAGAAGCGGCCTAAATCCTTCTCCTCCCGCATGTCGGGCACCCCGATGGAATGGAACCCGAAGTCACTGAAGACATCGCCCACATGACACACGGCGCATTTACCGACGCCATAGAATAGGACCGCCCCGCGTTTCTGATCCGCCGTGAGGGCGGAAAGATCGCCGACGAGGTAGCGATCCCAAGGCGTTTCCCGGGACTGAAAGGCGATCTCGATGTAATGCGCGAGCGCATTGCCGAGATGAGCCGGACGCACCTCTTCGGCAGCCCCGACCCCGTAGCTCTTGCGAAACAACCTCTGATATGTCTCCGTATCCTTACCGCGCTCATCGTCCTCGTAGAGTCGCGTCGCGAGGCGTGTCAGCACAGCTTCGGGGAGCGGCGCGCCGAGTGACTTGGGAGCAAGAACATTCCCGGCGCCGGGCTCGCCAAGCATCTCCGCCGGGATAATGATCGGCCGAATCGATTGCAACGCCATGAGGTTCTCGAATCCCGTCGTCGGCAGGGGCTCGGGCGATACGAGCCCGCCCTCATTCGCGGCGGCGAGCGCCTGAACCCGACCATCCCAGAGCATGGTTGAGACGTCGTTGTGGTCGCGGTTCCAGAGATCGGGCACGTTGCGCGCAGGAACGCCGGGCAACCATTCTGGCGATACGTCAAGATGTGTCTCCAAGGCCGCCCCGTCCGCGGTCGCGGAGACCAAGACATGGCAGGTGGCGCAGGTGCGATCCCCCTGCCCGCTCAGGAGTGGATCGAAAAATAACCGTTCGCCGAGCCGGAACTTCGCATTGCGCAGATATTCCTTCAGAGGCAGCGGCGCGAGATCGAAGAGCCGGGACGTGACGCGCAGCTGGGCATCAAGCTGGTCCGCATCCGCGAGCACCGCCCTCAAGTCCGGATAAGCGGGATCGGAGGTTGCAGAGAGGTTGAGGGCCGCGAGCGCATGCCGCGATACGCCCTCCGAAAGCAACTGTTCGGTGAGCACACTGTAGCTTTTGCAGGGCAACCGGCCGATCTCGAGAGACAGGTCGAGGCGCGCCGCCTGCGCAGGGTCCAGTTGGGCACGGGTCTCCTCTGTCGCCTCCGCGCTGCGCAGCGCTTGGTCGCAGGCGGCGGCCAGCGCGCGGAGGTCCTTCTCCGTCCGGTGAAGCACGAAACGCGGACGTAGCTCTGCCAGGTAGAGCCAGACCGGCAGGGATAGACCGATCCCGATGATGGCGATCCGGGTGAAGAGGTCGAGCACATCGCGCGGGCGCACCCGCTTCACCGCCCGGGCTCCGGATCGAACTCCAGCGCCGCCAGGAAGGCGACGAGCTCGGCGATCTCCGCGTCGCTGAGCTCGACCGCGTAGCTCGGCTCCAGTGACCAGCGCGCGATTTTCTGGTAGACCTCGGCCCGATCTAGCGCGGAAAGTCTGCTGGTATCGATCTCTGCCAAAGGATCGACATGCGCCCGGATGGCGCCGGCGAGATCCGGCTCGACCCCGGAATGGGAATAGGGCGCGGTCTTGGTGACATTATAAAGCGGCGGCGTGCGGAAGGCGTAGCGATCTCGGGGGTCTTGCGTGAAATTGTAGCGGCCGTAGTCGATGCCGAAGCCGTTGAACCCGAACCCGAACTGCGCGAACGGAATCGCGTGGAACCTGAGGTCCGAGAAATAGGGGCCACTGTGACAGGCCGCGCACTGCCCGCGGCCGTAGAAAAGGAGGCCGCCGGCCAGTTCCTGGTCTGTCAGCGCCTGACGCTCGAAGACAAAGCGATGGAGCTTGGTCTCCCGAAGCCGGAACTCGGAGCGGATGAAGGCGGCAATGGCCTCGGCGATCTGCAAGTAGGTGAGCTGCTCGAAGTCAAGCCCGGACGCTTCAGACAGGGGCTCGGCGATCTCGGGCGTCCCCCGAATGCGGCGGGCGATCTCCTGGTGCACCCGGGCCGCGGCGTTGACATCGCCCTGGCGGAGCCATTCCGTGTCATTGCTCTCCCCGATCATCTCGCGGAACTCCACCGGCGGCAGATGCGCGGTCACGACCAGAGGGTCGTCGGAGGGCGCCATGGTGCCGAACTGGCTTCGGACCGCACCCGAACTGGCATCTACCCGTCCGTCCCAAAAGAAGACGTCGAAGCCGATCCCGCCGCGGCCCCAGAGGGCGAGGGCGTTGCGTGAGAGCACCCCTGCCTGGCTCTTCATCCGCTCGACGCCTTTGCCGACACCACCTGCCCCATGTCCAAGCGGCAGACCATCCGCGGAGCCGAACTCGTCGAGGTGGCAATTACGACAGGAGACGTTCCGGGTAAGCGAGAGAAGTTCGCTCTCGAAGAGGAGTTTGCCGACCGCCGCCTTTTCCGGTTCGAAATCGGGCCAGGACTCTTCGGCCGGACGCAATCCATTCTCCAGCGCGGCCTTGCGCAGGACGGCCTCGCGCATGGTTTCGGCCATGGCGGGGGCGGCGCAGATCAGCGCGATCGCGAAGAAGACCCTAGTAATGGATTTCATGGATCTCGATCACATCCTGCAGGTCTGTCGCCTTGGCCTCGATGGCCTTCAGTGCCATGTAGGACAGGGCTGTCTCGTCAAGCCCGACGAGCATCAGCCGCTTGCGCATCAGGTCGTAATCCTGGCAGTCGATCAGCGCGATCTCGCTCGCCTCGAGGTCCCGGACACTTTCAGCCGAAGGCGCAGCCTCCAGCTTCTGTTTGGCCAGGAGATGCGCGCGCATCGAGCGATCACAGCGATAGGTCGCCTCTTGGTACGACGGCTCGGCGACGAGGATCACCCCCCAGGTCCAGAGCGGCGGAACGATCTGGCCGATCACCACGCCACCGGCCAGGACCAGGGCATATCGGAGCCAGCTACTTCGCAACGATATTGAGCGCATCGAGGACCTCGGGGGTGATGGTGCCAGTGATCTTCAGGTTCCAGTCCTTCTGGAACTTGCTGAGCGCAGTTTTGGTGCCGGTGCCGACGATCCCGTCGATGGCACCGGTGTAATAGCCATAGGCATAGAGTGCCGTCTGAACCCGCCTGACAATCTCGGTGAAGGCCGTACTGTTGCCGGGCAATGTTTTCGGCGCCTGCGACGCGCGCGGCATGACATAGGATGGCGGCGTGCTGTTGCTTGAGGGTTTCGACGGGCGATAGGAACTGCCCCCACTCGAATATCCCCCGCTCGAGGAGGAGCGATGGCTGCCATGCGATCCGTGCGAGCCATGGCTCGAGTGTGATCGGTGCCCGGCCAGCGTGTACTTGTGCTCGCCCCGTAGGATCTGGAACAGCGAGGCCGACGCATCATCGTCATAATCGAGCCGCGGTGGTGCGACCACGGCCTGAGCCCCCTGTGGCAGGTAGCCCGCGGCCGCGAGCGTGATGGCGAATTTTCCGATCTTCTTCATTGCGGCCGTATCTCCATGAATCCGTCCTCCTCCCGGTACCACTCGAAGAACCCGGCGCAGTCGTCGCGCAGGCTGCACGTTGCGCAGGCCGGGAGGTACTTCTGCTTCCAGTCTGAAATCGATCGTGCCGCGAGATCCCGATAGGCCGGAGGCACCGTGCAGAGCGGGAAATTGTAGAGCGTCACGTCTTGGCGGCGCGCGCGCATCAGGTCGATGGCCGCGCCGAGACTGGCGAAGTCGATGCTGCTGTCGAAGAAGCACCGGCCCCAGTTCATCCGGCCATAGCCGATGCGTTCCATCTGCATGATCGCCCAGGTTGCGGCGAAGGGTAGATGTCGCGCGATGAAGTCGGCGAGACTTGGCAACCCAGGAGCGTTCTGCCGCAGGACAACTGTTCTGAGCTCGAGCGCGGCGCCGGCTAGGCCCAGGAGCGCGAGGTTCGGAGACAGCTGTGCGAAGGCGCCAGGCTTGCCGACGATCTCGTCATGGGTTGCGGGGTTGTCGGAATAGATTGGCACGCCCCAAAGCAGCCGTGCCCGGTGCTTGCGCAACCATGCCAAATCCGCGCGCTCGAAATACTGCCCGTTGGTCAGGATGTGGAAGCAGAGATCATCGCGGGTCGCGAAAACTGCGTCGATAAAGGCGAAGAGGGCGTCCTTGTGCAAGAGCGGCTCTCCGCCGGAAAGCCCGATCTGCGCGCCCGTCGGCGCCAGCCGGGAGGCCGCGAGGAAATGGTCAAACATGTCCTGGTGCTGCGGCTTCGGCGGCTGGGAACACATAAGACAAAGCTGGTCGCATTGCTCGGTAATCAGGAACGTGTTGTGCGGCGAGGCCGCCCGGATGAGTCGATGGGCGATCTGGCGCCGCGGGTCGACGAGCAGCACATCGCCCGCGACCTCTGCGGGCGCGACATCCGAAAGCCTGAACTTGATCTGTCCGGTCTGGTAGCCCAAGGTGCCCGCCTCCTCCGACCAAAGCGTGGCATCCTCCGCGCAACGCGGCTCCTCTTCGGCGATCCGGGTCACGAAAGGCGCGAGGGTGCGGTCGCACTCCGATTTGAGACGCAGCGGGATCATGGCGCGATCGGCCTCAAGGCGTCGGGAAGAGTCTCGAGCCCGAACCAGCGCGACAGGGTAAATTCGACCGCTGGGTCTTTGCTGTAAATCAGCTCCATTGCGAGGTCGAAGACAGCGAGGTGGCGCTGGCAGAACCAGCTGTCTTGGCGGGGCACATCAATCCGACCGCTGCGCGAGAGATCATCGATCGGATCGGTGCCGCAGAAGGGCTGATAGGGGCAGTGGATACAGTCGGGATCGAAGTTGTTGATGTGTCCCGGCGCGAGCAGGGCCAGCTTTTCCTGGTCCAGGCCATCGCTCACATTGCCGATGGCGAGATTGACCCGCCGGATGCGCGCCAACATGCGCGCCTCGTCGCTGGGATAGATCTGTCCGTCGAAATCGATGACCGCATTCGCGCCGGTCGGGATGTTGGGATTGCGCAGATCGGTGTGACCGTCCAGCCCGGGAGCGAGGATGCGTCGCAGGCAATGGGCAAGATAGAACTCCTCCATCACCCGGCCCGTCAGCGCGTTTCGCGCGATCAGCGTGTCGATGAAACCTCGATAGTAGGCGTTCCAGGCGGTCGAGGTCCGGGCCGCGGGATGGCTCTTGCGGGCGAAACCCTGGTAGTTGACGGGGCGCAGGTAGAGCGAGGTGAAGCCGAACGCCTCGTAGGCCGCGATCAGATCTTCCGGATCGGGCGGGTCGTCCATGTCGATGGTCGGCAGGGCGGAGACCCGTGCGGGACCGATCAGGCCGATCACCCGCTCGAGGTTGCTGAGGAAGTTCTTCGTTAGCGCGCTATCTGCGGTCCGGTTACGGGTATGGATCTGGTGCGGTCCGTCGAGCGAGGTGCTGATCAGCACGTCCTCGCTGTCGAGAAACGCGAGGATGTCCTCATCGAGAGTTTGAAGGTTGCTGCAGACCACGAAACGGACGCGCTGAAAGCGCCGGCGCGCGAAGGCGGCGACGGCCTGCAGGAGGTCGAGCCTGAGGAACGGCTCCCCGCCCTGGAACTCGATCTGGATCTCCTCGACCGGCAGGCCGTCGAGAAAGCCCAGCACCTTTTGAAGCGTCTCCGAATCCCAGTCGAAGCCCTGCGCCGCGAGCGGCGCGCGCGAGACCTGGCAATAGGAGCATTTCAGATTGCAACGCAGCGTCGGGATCAGGATCACATAGGCCGACCCGCCGCCCACATGCTGGCGCCGCGACCACCTCGTGAGAAACCCGGTATGGGCGAGATCGCCCGCCCACTCGAAGGCGTGGCCCTTTTCCCGCAGGAACCGTTCCTCCGGAGGCGTTATCGCGTCGCGCGCGTAGCGATCGACGAACCCGCTCTCGGCCAGGAAATAAGCGCCGGAGTCATCGGCGAGGATGGTTCTTTGATCGTCGAGATCGCGAAAACGGAGCGGCCAGATCTGCATCAGCCTGCCAACATCGCGTAGAGGCTCTGCCGCATGGACAAGGTCTGCCGGAAGACCTTCTCGCGATAGACTTGGTAGGTCACCTCGCGTTTGAGCCGCGCGAGATCGGACCCCGACGCGCCGTGCACCGCGACGCCCTTGTCCGACACGAGAAAGTCGAGCTCGGGATAGAGGTATCCAAGGCGCAAAAGTGCAGCGGGAATGCAGGGATGAAGTTCCGGGTCTATGGAAATATCGAGAACGGGGCTCAGGGACATATCTGCGGTCTCGGGGTCTGCTCAAAAATTGACATCCGGTGTGCTATAACATTCATTGGGCGTGGAATGTGGCAAAATTCATGCCCACGACGCCCAAGAAATGCACGTCAAGTGAACTTCCCGCAACGGGTGGCGCAAAGACACCACCCGTCTTCCGACCCTGAGGATCGGCCCCCCCAAAGCAGAACCATCGGCTGGCTCACGCAATGTTACCCCCGGACAACGTCGCAATTGCGTTGGAACGATTTCGATCCGCGTCAGGGAAACCGGGTCTTGCCAAGCCTTTCTCGCACCTGTCAACTGCGCGCGGAAATCAGACTTTCGGAGGAAGTGACAGAATGGCGGGTAAATTCGAACTCTACGAGGACAGGGCCGGGGAGTACCGGTTTCGTCTGAAGGCCGGAAATGGTGAGATTATCTTGACAGGCGAGGGCTATAAGCAGAAGGCCAGCGCCGAGAATGGTATAGCCTCGGTGCGCACCAACGCACCGTTGGACACACGCTACGAGCGGAAGACCAATGCGGCCGGAAAGCCTATGTTCAACCTCAAGGCCAGCAACGGCCAAGTCATTGGAACCAGCGAGGCCTATAGCAGCGAAGCCGCACGCGAAAATGGCATTGCCTCGGTAAAAGCCAATGCGCCCGATGCCAGGCTAAACGATCAGAGCTGATGACATACATGCGCGGCGCATCAGCTTGTGGCGAGGCGCCGCGCATGCCGTGGTAGGAATCGGCACGTTGTCGCGATCATGTTCGGCCGCATCACAAATTGGACACGTGTGGCTACTAGTTTCGACCCATGCCCAATGGTCTTCCTCTCTGCCAGCGCGCGTACCAATCTTCATCGAATGGCCGCTTTAGCGACCTATCGCGAACTTGGGGGTCCAGCTCTCAATCAATAAGGCTTCTTCTTCGTAGGCTTCGTCATCGGGATCGTCAGCAAGTTCTTCGCTGGAAAGGACGGTAAGGGTGAAGCCGTAAGCGCCGAGACCGATGACTTCTTCATCCAACGCAAGCCGTCGCCCACAAGAGAACCATTCAGCAAGACTGGTTTGTCCACATATCGAGCGCGCGGACCGGATGCTTTGCGTATCAGCGTTGAACCGCAGGGTATGGGTTCGTGGCAGCGGAGTACCCTTTTTGAGGAATGTGAGCTTGTCGAGCTTTTTGAAGCTGTCAGACAAGAACGCATATGCGACCTTGTCGCCGGAACTGACGACAACCGCCATCGGATAGTCGCAACATTCGGCGGCTCTGATGGCAGAGGCCGTGAGCGAGCACTCGGCCAGCTGACTTAGCGCAATGATCCCATCCAGACCGACACGGCTGCCCCCGATGACCTCGCCCACGAGTCTCGACGGCATGAGCAGCCCAGACGCAAAATGATCCGCCTCTAGCTCTATCGAACTCGTCCCTTGTGAAAACCCCGCCCTGGACATGTGGATCGGAGCAGTCTTCAGAATTTCCTCGGGATGCCCCTCAAGAAAATAGTGGCCAAGTTCGTGAGCCACGGTGAACCGGCGAAACCCCTCGCTCTTGATATCGGTCGCATAGAAGATGCCAACGCTCTCATCATGGAAGATGATCCCGCCGCTCACGCCAACCCGGCCCGGATCCTTTGGCTCGACCAAGATGTCTTCGCTCTCCGCGATCGCAAACGGATCAACGGGGAAGGCATCGTAGCCATTTTCTTTTGCTTTGAGTTCACCTTGGCGCCGCGCCATATGAATTCGGAATTTGCTCAACGACCCGACTTTCTCTGGTTCATGAGGTCGATCATCATTTGAATGTGCTCTCGGTCGTCGTCTGACAGGTTCTCTTCACCACGAAATGCCGTTGTTGCTCCCGCCATGTCGTTGGTCCTGCCTAGCAAGTAGTCTGACGTAACGCTCAATGCCTTCGCGAGGGCCCTAATGTTTGCAAACGAAGGCTTGCGCCGCTCCTTCTCGAAATGGCCGATTGCTGATGGTTGTAACCCAGTCTTCGCCGCAAGTTCCGTTTGGTTGATCCCTCGCGCTTCTCTGGCTTGACGTAACCTGTCACCGAACCCACCATTGGAATCCGTAGAATTTGACATGACGCTCCCGCATGTGTTAGTATGACGATATCGTAGGATTACTGCCGCTTGCTCGCGGCTTCTTTTTTCGCTTTCTATCCTACGAAAACGTCAAAAACTGTAAGACGGATCAGCGAATCCGTCAAGCCTGAGGGGGCAGATGAAGATGAATATCAGGACGAACCTCGAAGATTTCGCCCGCAGCCTGGAGATCGACCCTGTAGAAGCTGCGCTGATGGACGTTGCACGTGCCATCCAGATCACCCGCACGATGCACGACGAAGCCGACCGCCATTTTCGCGGGCTCGCTCAGCATGTCGACCGCCCTGGCAGCCCTCTCGAAGATTTGGTCCTTGAGATCTACCCTTCTGGCAGCTTTGCAATCCACGCCGCGACTCGGTCACGCCTGAAGACCGACCAGCACGACGTTGATGCCGTGCTCGAGATCGCGATCGCTCCTGGCACCGATCCGGCATGGGTGCTTGAACAACTGTACAAAGCGATCAAGGGCGAAAAAGGCAGCAAGTACTACGACTACCTGATTGAGAAAAACAGTCGCTGTGTCACGGTTACCTACCCGGACGGCGTCACGGTCGATCTGATGCCGGTCGTTCGCATCGATGGGGCACCAGAACGCGTGGCAACCTTGTTTCACCACAAGCCTGAGACGGACGAGCGGTACCACAAGGAGATCAATCCTAAGGGGTTTGCCGATCACTTCAATGCTCGCGTCGAGATCAGCGAGGCGTTTCAGAAGCGCTTCGATGCGCGTCGTTACCTCGTCGATGGCGAAACCTACACCGAACTGGCCACGCGGCTTTCAAATGAGACGTCTGGTCTGGCGTTGCAAAAGGCAGATACCCAACCGATGCCGGTGCATGTCCCGCTCGACCAGAAATCGCCTCGCGTGGTTGCCCTGCAACTGATCAAGAGGTTCCGCGACAAACGCTATCGCAAGCACGACGATCACCGTGGCAAACGCAAACCACCGGCCGTCATTATCGCAGCGATTGCAATCGATGCCAGCCCTGCAAACGATAGCCTGGTCGATGAGGTGATAGCGATTGCCAAGCGGATGCGCTGGCAGATCCGCAATGCTGAACAGAACCTGCGGTTGCTGGAAGTTCGCAATCCGGCACATTACCCCGACCTCTTCACCGATCGGTGGCCGGCTCAAAGGAGCGACCAGCAACTTTGGGCGGCGGACTTGCTCACCCTCATCGAACGCCTCGAAAACCTGAAGCGGGTTGGCTTCGATCCTGCGGTTATCCAATCGACGTTCGACGATCTGTTCGGTGAAAAGGCCGGTGAGACCGCTCTGCAGGCCTATCATCGTGCACAGACTGTCCAGCTCGAACATGGTGCGCTCGGCATGACACCGAGCGGGCATCTGAAACCTGCGGCACCTGTTTCGTCTCTGGCTGCACCAGCTTTGGGTGCTGGGATCGCGTCGGCACCAGGCCTCGTGAGGCCTGCGCGCGCGAATACGAACATGGGGGGCACTGTACCTGATGATAACTGTTGGTGATCAGATTGCGGACATGGCCGATGTCTATTCGGAATGGTCATGCGACCGGCTGAGCAGACGGACTTGTGTCTGGGAGGGGCGCCTGCAGCCACACAGAACGACGTACCGGCTGCGGGTAGAGTATACGGAACCCCTACTGCTCGAAGGTAGATCGAACCTGTACCTGCAGCCTCTTGTTGAGGTTCTTGAACCGACCATGCAAAGGCGTTTCGGTAACGAAGAAGGGTCCCTACCGCATGTTTATGTATCACATCCGCGAACAGAGCGTACGGGGCCATTCCTCTGCCTCTTCGACGACGAAGCGGATCAGTGGTCGCCAGATGACCTGATCAGCAATACGACCATTCCCTGGGCGTCCAACTGGCTGAGCTGCTACGAAAGCTGGCTCGCTTCGGGAAAATGGTTTGGGACCGGCAAACACATCAGAAGTCAGTCAGGCGGGCGATCCAGGTTGGCGGCACTTATGGAGAGATTTCATGGCACAACCTCAATCCCGCCGCTCGCAGGGCACCATCTTTCACCGTCGAGATCAACTCGAATGGCCCGCAGATGATTTTCGCGTACTTTCCATTGATGGCGGCGGCATAAAAGGCATTCTGCCTGCGGCGGTGCTGGCGGAATGTGAGCGTCGCTTCTTGAAGGGCGGTTCGGCAGCCAGCTACTTCGACATGATCGCCGGCACTTCAACCGGAGGAATAATCGCGCTCGGCATGGCAGCAGGAATGCGCGCAGAGGAGGTTTTGGAAATCTATATGCGCCACGGGTCGGAAATATTTCCCAGGCCTTGGACTCCTCCAACTCGAATTGGTCGCGCGATGCGATCCGCTTACCAGTTCGCCCGCGATCTTGCCGTCTATCGATACAACCGCGAACCCTTGGAACGAGCGCTTCGAGATCGCTTTGGCAACAGGACATTGGGCTCCGTCAATGTGCGTTTGAACATTCCCGCCTTCGATGGGTTCAACGAGGTCAACGTCCTCAAGACCCCGCACCACCCTGACTTCCGCCTCGACTGGCAGGAAGAACTGGTCACGGTAGCATTGGCGACGTCAGCCGCGCCGACATTCTTCTCGACCTACCGAAATGGCACCCGGCACTTTGCCGATGGCGGTGTTTGGGCGAACAACCCCGTCATGGTGGTGCTGGTCGATGCCATGAGCTGTTTCAACGTAGACAGACACAAAATCGACATCCTGAGCCTAGGCTGTGGCGATCAAGACCTTCGTATGACTGACGGTCAGATCAAGCGCGGCGGCATGTTCCACTGAAGAACAATCATCGAGAGCGCGATGCACCTGCAAAGCCAGAACGCCCTTGGACAGGCCGGACTTTTGATCGGGCGAGACCGCATGCTTCGTCTGACATCCGCTCCGACGCTCGAACCCATTGCACTTGATGACTTCACGCGAGCGAGTGCCGAACTTCCGCAGCAGGCGAAACGTCTTGTCGAAGAAAACGCCGAACGGCTTGAGACATTCTTTGATGCTCCTCGGGCTTCGGCTGCATTTTACCACGGACCGCTTAGCACGTCGGGCGGGACTTAAAGTCGGCCACATTCGCCGATAGACAAACACCGGTTTTCTCGTCGCAGGAACGACCGGTAGTCGCTCATCTGCGAAGCCCACATGGCCGGGTGTTTTCTCAGCTGTTCGAGGGCATCCCCCCTGCTTTGCTGGTGAGTTTCAGAGCCGACAACCACCGGTCTCTTTGAAAATGAGAAAATTTGTCCATCCTTGACAGACTATTTTGTGGGTTTCCACTGAAACAAGTGGCGGTCCCTTTAAAAATATATCATTGTGTCGCCTATGAGCGGACAAGAACACGAAAAACTAAAGGGCCTTCTTGAGGCTGTTCCCACGGGGTTCCTCGTGGACTCGGTCTGGCTTGAGCACCACGGGATAGGCCGGCGTTCGTCCTACGCCTATGTCCAGCGTGGCTGGCTAGAACGCCTTGGACGCGGCGTCTTCCGCCGCCCGGCACCAGGCAGCGCCACCACGAATACGCTCGATTGGAAGACCTGCCTGCTCTCGCTCCAGCACATCATGCACTACCCTGTCCATGTCGGGGGGGCGACGGCATTGGACCTGCAAGGCTATGCGCACTATCTCTCACTCGGCGACAAGAGCACAGTCTGGCTCTACGGCTCAAAAATCCCCAACTGGCTCGAAAAACTGCCGCTCAACGCCGAACTCCGCACACGCAGCGTATCGCTGTTCTTCGATCCAGAGTTGGGTGTCAATGACGCACGAAAAAATCTCAACGAGACAGCATCGTCCCTGCCATGGGACTGGAAACTGGTGATGTCCTCGCCGGAACGCGCGATCTTTGAGGCGCTGGACGAGTTGCCGGATCAGGAGAGCTTTCACAACCTCGACATGGTGTTCGAAAGCCTGACGACGTTGCGCCCAAGAACCCTCTCGGCACTGCTCAGAAGTTGCAAGAAGATCAAGGTCAAACGCCTGTTCTTCGTGTTCGCCGACCGCCACGACCATGCCTGGCGCAAGCGTCTCGATCCAGAAGACTTCGACCTCGGCAGCGGGGATCGCGCATTGGTCAAAGGCGGCAAGATACATCCACGCTACAGGATCATGGTGCCCGAAGAGTTTGTGGGAAAGGAACTTGGTCATGGCGCGTGAGGACTATGCCGCCCAAGTGGCCCTGCTCGTGCGGGTACTTCCGTATGTCGCGAAGGAGGAGATATTTGCGCTCAAGGGCGGGACGGCCATCAACCTCTTCTATCGCGACCTTCCGCGCCTCTCGGTCGATATCGATTTGACCTATCTGCCTGTCAAGGACCGCGGCGAAAGCCTCGTCGAGATCAACAACGCGATGGACCGGATCGCCGCCGCCATCGAAGGCGGCATCACCGGCGCCAAAGCTCAGCGCATTGCCGGCGGTGGCGGTGGGGCTACGCGTGCGCTCGCCCGCCTCGGCACAGCCGAAATCAAAATCGAAACCTCCCCCGTTACCCGGGGCGTCGTGCATGATCCGGAACAACGCGAAGTCTCCGAAGCCGTCGAGGAGGCGTTCGGATATGCGACGATGAACATCGTATCCTTCGAGGATTTGTTCGGCGGCAAGCTCCATGCGGCCCTTGATCGCCAGCACCCGCGAGACCTCTACGACGTTAAACTGCTCTACGAGAACGAAGGGTTTACCGACGCGTTGTTCCGTACTTTTCTGATCTACGTCGCGAGTTCACCCCGCCCGCCGCACGAACTTCTGAACCCAAACCTGATCGATCTGGATCAGCCCTATGCCCGGGAATTCGAGGGCATGACGAAGGAAGCGGTCGACCTCGGGGAATTGATCGCGACGCGCGACCGCCTGATCGGTGATATCCAATCCCGCTTGGATGAGGGCGCGAAGAGGTTCCTGAGAACCCTGCATGACGGCGCCCCCGACTTCGACGCGATCGACCGCCCTCAGGCGGCCGAGCTTCCAGCGGTCAGATGGAAGCTCATCAACGTGAACAAGCTGAAAGCAGAAAACCCCAAGAAGCATGCCACCCAAGGGGAAGAGCTGGAGAAGCTCCTCGGCTGAAGATGGACCAGAGATGACTGTTTTCGAGAACGACCCCGCCTACGAAGAATGCCTTGTGACCTTTTTTGATGTCCTCGGTTTCAGGAACCTCCTGCACACGCGAAGCGGTGCAGAGATCAGGCACTTGCTTTCCATGTTTCGCAGGGTTTCCGAAGGAGATGCCACGCCGCCCACCCGCTCCGACGAAATGCGGATGATCAGCGAAGTCCATGCCGAGATCGTGTCTGATGCGATCGTGAGAACCAGAACCATTGAAACTCAGTACCAGGCCGGCCCCTTGGTCTGGGAGCTCATCGATCTGCTGCACATCCAGATCGAATGCGTGGCAAATGGCATATTGGTGCGCGGCGCGATGACGATCGGCCCCATGCATCTCGGCATGGACTTCAGTGGTCCGGTGTTTGGGCCTGCCCTCGTTCAGGCATATTTCATGGAAGAAGGCGAGGTCATCTTCCCGCGCATTGCGATCCACGAAGATGTTATCGAACGCCACCGGCAGGACCAAACGCTCTGGCGGGAAGGACATTCCTATGAGGATGAAGAGCGTCACCTGAACAACCTCCTACGACAGGACGAGTCAGGCCTTCACTACATCGACTATCTTCGCGCCAGTCTCAGCGAGCTCGACGGCGAATACGCCGGCTGGATCGAGTTTCTGGGTAGGCACAAAACGTTGGTGGAGAGCGGTCTCGCCGACAGTCCCAATGCGACGGTGCGGCGCAAATACAGCTGGCTCAAGAACTACCACAACGCAGTCATCGACGAGAACATGGCAAACTTGGAACCGGGCGCAATGACCGAGGATGGCGACCCTTGCGAAGCTCTGTTCAGCGGGCTCAGGATCGAAGCCTGAGTTCTCTCAATAAGTCTCAACTGAGAGCGTCACGAAACGTCCACGACATGCCTCACCGTTTGGCCAATACGAGGATTGCCAGCCCGCCACCATTCCTATGACCCGCCTTCCAGACCTGCGTCCTCCAACTGCTCCCGCTCTGGCAGATCCGCGAGAGTCTCCAGATCAAATGCAACAAGGAACTGCTCGGTCGTCACAAAGGTGTAGGGCGCCCCGCGTCGAGGCGACCGAGGCCCGGTCCCGATCAGGTCGCGCGCATTCAGCCGACCGATCAGGTCACGGCTGATTTCCTTGCCGAAGATGTCCTTGAGCCCGTCGCGGGTGATCGGTTGATGGTAGGCGATGGCAGCCAGCACCGCGACGTCGAATTCACTCAGATCGAGTAGCTGGTCCCCGACATCCGCCGCAGCGCGGATCGCGGGCGCGTAGGCCGCCCGGGTCCGGAATATCCAGCCGCCGGCGACTTGAGCGATCTCGAAGGCCCGCCCGTCCAGATCGGCGGCGAGGTCCTCGACCAGCAGATCGACCGAAGCCCCCTGCCCCACCACGCGGACCAGGTCGTCGCGCGGCACCGGCGAGGCGGAGGCGAAGAGCACCGCCTCGATCCGGCGCATCCACTCGCGCCAGCGCAGCTCGGGCGGCAGGTCGGCCAACTCGCGATCCAGTTCGGGGTCAGAGCGATCCTTCGCCATCGCTACACCCCGTAGAGCCGAAAGGTGTCGCGCCCGGTCAGTTCGCGCACCGCGCCGAGGTCGACCAGCCGCTCGCAAAACCGCCGCGCAGCGCGATCCGGCAAAGGCAACGCCGACGGCGCCACGGCATCGCGGGTCAGGAACATCTCGACCGCGTCGCCCGCTCCCTTGGCCCGCAGCTTGGGTGCGACCGCCTTCAGATGCGCCGCCCGGCGCGTGAGGTCGGCGGCCTGCCGCACGGCGTCGACCGCCGATGAGACGAGCGACCGATGACAGGCGAGACGCAAGTCGTCCCCATGCTTGCGCAAGTCAACGCGTTTCAGGCCCGCGGCGAGTAGCGGCAGGAGGTGATCCCAGCCAAGCGCCTGGGCGAGGGCGGCATCCGCGAGGATCAGCGCCGGGGCGTCGGCACGCGGCGCGTCTGTCAGCACCGCCTCGAGCACCATCGCGACCTGGGTGACCGGCGCGCCTCTCCCCGCATCGAGCCACGTCGCGATCTGGCCCGGCTCGAGGGTCGGCAAGGCTCGACCGAGAGCCTTGACCGACACCGGCCGCTCCACCGCGCGCCGCCAGGCCAGGTAGGTCTCCCCCGCGGGTCCGGGAAGATCGCCGGACCGCAACAGGTGCACCGCATCGCGCAGCTCCCCTGCCCGCTCCGGACGACCGGAAAACGCAACGCAAGCCCCCGCCGCACGTAACGCGAGCCGGTCCCGCAACAGGGCGTGGGGTACCTCTTCACGCCCCAACACAAGATGCAGGTGGTTCAGCGCCGCACCCGATAAAAACGCAACATCTTCAGGGGTTTCAGCGCGTGCAGAGGTGACCCAGGCGGGCATCCGGGGTAACGTGTCGAGGTCGCTGATGTGATCCGGCCGGGCAAAAGTCATGCCTGAAGCCTACATCAGCACGGCGCTTTTCTCCAGAAAATAGCGATATAACCGCCCCACCCTGCCGCTTCCCGCAATGTCCAATAAGTTTGCCTTATCGGACATGAAAAGATATGCTCCGCGACATGTCAGAAGATCACGAGAAATCGAGCTCAGAAGCACCAATCGGGTCTTCGTCCAGCGAGGACAACGAGAGAGATTGCTCTGACGTCGAGGATTTGACCCGCCTCCACTTTGGGATCGGTTCACACCCCGTCGATCAGGATGTCCATGGCGCGCTTCAAAGCGTCGCGGTGATCGGCCAGAGATCCAACTTGGTCCCGAAGCTCCGCGCCCGGCACCGCGGCCAGTTCCTGAACCCGCACGATCAACGTCGTCCCTTCAAAAGCGACAGCGGGCGTGAGACCCGGAAAGGCCACATACCGGCTTGCCTCGCGCAATGGCGCCACGATACGAGAGGCGTCAATGCCGATCAGATCGGTTTGCAAATCAACGACAAGTTGGCCACCCTTGAGGCGATACAGATCGAACTGTGCCATACCAAGTGGTCCTCAGAAACTGCGGAAGGCCGCGAGGGGCAAACCTTCCTTGGCGATCTCTTCGGCATAGGTGTCGATTGCGGGTTGGTTCGCCTCTCGCCAAAGGCGGTTGCGTTCCACCTTGGCGGCTTTGATGATCGCCGCCTCGGCCAGCCGCGACATGTTGAGGCCAAGCGCCCGCGCCGATTCCGCGACATCGGCGTCGAGGGTCAGATTGACTTTCACGCGGCCCACAGAGACCTCCCGGAGAATGCGTATGGATGAGGAGTATAAGTCAGGTGCAAGTCCCGATCAAGACAAGAGCGACCGGATCACACTCCCCGCCTCTGTGGCCAGTTCCGGCACACTTGACCGCCTCGTCGACACGGCCCGCGACTATGCGCGCTCCGCGGCCTCGGAGAACACACTCAAGGCCTATGCGAAGGATTGGGAACATTTCGCGCGCTGGTGCCGGATGAAGGGCACCGAGCCGCTGCCGCCCTCCCCCGAGATGATCGGACTGTATCTCGCGGATCTGGCGTCCGGGTCGGGCCCCTCCCCTGCCCTATCGGTCTCGACCATCGACCGGCGCCTTGAGCTACCCCCCGAAATTCGGACACTGACATAAGCTATGATTTGCAGTCTGCTGATCTTCGACGAGAAGGAGATCAGAGATGTCGAAACGGAAG
>NZ_BMFJ01000002.1 GCF_014638275.1 Primorskyibacter flagellatus | reverse complement strand
GACTATCGCCCTCCGGTTCCCGAAACCATCGTCCCGATGGACCGAAAGCCGGTCATGCACTAACACTACAACTGGACCACTCAGGTGGGGCTGATCACGGGAGATGGCGCGGGTTCTGAAACGCCATAAGTCGACCATTCAACGAGAGATCAAGCGTAACTTCTGGGCCGACGATGCCTTTCCGAAGAAATACGCCGGGTATTTCGGCCATGCGGCCCAGTTGCGGACGCAGAAGCGACGATCCGTGCAGAGAAAGCTGATCCGACACCCGGAGCTGTGCGAGGCTGTCGTGGCGCGCATCAAACTTGGATGGACGCCTGAGCAGATCGGCAACCGAATGATCTTCGAGCGTGCGAGGAAGCGGGTCTGCCAAGAGACGATCTATCGCTATATCTACTCTAAGGAAGGCATGTCGCAGGAACTGTGGTGGTATCTGCCCGAACATCGCAAGGCCCGTCGGCCGCGCCGTGCCAGAAAGCGCCAGAAGCCCAAGTTCGACCGCAATGTTAGCATCCTGTTCCGGCCTGACGATGTCGCGCATCGCCGTCAGTTTGGGCATTGGGAAGGCGATTTGATGTTGTTCAAACAGGACCTTGGGCAAACCAATGTCACGTCGCTTGTCGAGCGTGTCAGTCGGTTCACGGTGCTTCTGAAAAACCCGAGCAAGCGAACGAGACCTGTCATGGGGAAGATCATGAGCGCGGTGAAGGACTTGCCCCATCTGGCGCGCAAATCGATCACCTTCGACCGCGGCACCGAGTTCGTCAGCTGGCCGCATCTGCAGGCCGAGATCGGGACCCAAACGTGGTTTTGTGATCCGTCCTCGCCCTGGCAAAAGGGCACAGTGGAAAACACCAACCGGCGCGTCCGCCGGTGGCTGCCCCGCAAACGCGACATCAACAAGATGGAGGACCACGAGCTGAAGACGCTCTGCGATCAGCTGAACAATACGCCCCGAAAATGTCTCGGCTGGAAGACCCCGGCCGAGGTCTTCCGCGAGAAAATGATGGAGGAGACCGGACGCCGCCCCTACCCTCGCAGGCAATAGGAGTCGCGGTTCAGGTATCGCTCACACTGTAGGATTGCGCATAAGCGTGCGCGCTGCTCACTGATCTCAAACGAGAAATCTGACGCTATTCGCTCGAAGGTTTGCGCGGCATTCGCGCATAATCGTGCGCGTTTGGCTCATAACCTTGCGCGGTCAGCCATCCGGATTCGGACGAACCTAAGTTACTGGAATGTATAGCAACTCGGAGGCCTCCCTGCAAGCTATGGCAGGGCGCGCTCGAGTCTTCGGTCTCCGCACGGGACTACGCCCATATCGCCGGAGTTCGGTCATTTTCTAAGATGTAGGGATTGATGCGGTCGATACAAAACCGCGCGCGACTAAACCGGAAGCAAGTGCTCCCGGGTCGCATCTTCGCTCTTCGATGAAACCGGCTTACTCGTTGTCCGAGGATCGCTCGACGCCACTCGCAGTCAGAGCCATTCGGACGCGCCGAGCCTCCGACAATCGCTTGTGCGCAGAAATAGAATCCAGGGAAGCGAAGAAGCCGCGGACATCTTTGCCCTCCGGATAGATGCGCCAGCCCAGCGCAGTCAGGGCCTTCTCCAGGTCTTGGCGGGCCTCCCTCCGGATCTCTTGGGCTTCGCAAAAAGGTTCAACATGCGCGATGTCGTAATCGTCGCACGAATAGTGTCGCTGGATCTCTACCCGTTCAACCATGCCGGGGTGCTCGACATCATACCAGCTGAGCACAGCGACGACATCCACCCGAAGCTGAGCGGCCGCTTGGGTTGTCCGCGCCATTTGCTCTTCGATCGATAACTCGGGACTCGAATGACCTTTATCCTGCGGCATGTTCCAGCCTTTCGCTTAGCTGCAAGAGATGCGCAACATGCGCGACGGGGAGAAGATGACCTCTCGCCGTTTTTCCGACGGGTTTCGCACCGACCGTTGAAATACCTTGACCTGCAAGCCGCGAGATCAGTGCCCGAGAAGTCGTTTGGCACTGCTCCGCGACATCCGCGAGCACGAGGTATTTCTGCTGAAAGTGAGCGAGGTCACTTGTGGCGATGAGCCAAGCCTCAGCCCCGCCTACGCGGCCCCGAGTGGACACAAGTAGCCCCTCTGCGCACCAATGTGTGACACTTTCCGCCTTCCAGCCCGTTATCTTCGCAACTTCTCCGGCCGTCATTGCGCTCGGCGCGCCATGTGCGGCCAAAATGTTTGAGATCTCCTCTTCGGAAAACAGCGCATCCCCAAGACGCTGTTCGCTGCCGAAGTTGCGCGCTTGGATGGTCCCTGATTTGATCGCCCGGAACACCGCCAGAAGTGCCTTCTTTTCAGTGGTCCTTCGTAGCGAAAGGTCGCGAAACGCAAGCGTGGGTTCTTCAATGCCACCGGTCGGAGCCAGGTTCTTTCGGATTATGGTGACCGTCCTTGTCAGTTCGTCCCGATCGAAGCTCCCGTTGACGCAAGGATGACGAACATCGACATGAACCGGTGCCACGACACTCGCCTCAAGTAGCAACTCGAACTGCTGTCGACTTACCCCCAGAAGCTCGCGAGCCTGCTTCTTGTCGAGCATCGTCGCCCGCAGGATGCGCGTGGTCTCAACATCTGAGCGCGCGACAATGGTGTGTTGGTGCCCGGCACCGGACCTTGCCAGCCGCCCGTTCATCACGCCGGTCCTGACTGCATCGACAATCCTTTCCGCCCGGATTCCCAACATCCTTGCTCCTTCGGCCGCACTTACCCACGCGGTTTCGTCACCGTGGCCCGCCAACCCATACGCATCCCCGCAGATGGTCGCCGCTATATGGAGGCACCGCTTCTGAAGCCCATTCGCGACCGGTCCGGTTTGCTTCATCAGTCCTTGATACCATGCTCCCAGACGCGCAGCGGCCGTTTGTCCGTCCGCTTCTGGAGAGTTCCAGAGATGTTGCACATGCCGGTCGAAAGCTGTCGGCCAGTCAATCAGCAGCGGTTCGACTGGTCTGATCATCGCGCGGGCTTCCGCTAAGGTTTTTGGAATGCCGTCTTTTCCCGGCTTCCCGGTTCGCGTGGACCGCATCGCCGAAGCCAGGAACCACACCGTCCGTGCTACAGATCGGTCAGAGCCGCCCTCCAGGTCGAAACCGACGATATTTGCGGGGAGTCCCGCGATAGCACGAGAAATCTCGACTGCGCCGACAGTCGCGGGGATCTGTGGAGCGTCAGCGTAGTGCGCTCCGCAAATGCAGCTCGCATGTCCGTCGTTCGCCAACCCCAGCGGGGACTCGCAGCCGTGGCAGGTCCCGAGCAGTTCTATGCCATGCACAGCGCATGCGGAAACAAGCGCGTGCCGCCATTCTCTACGTCGAGGAAGACCTGCGGCGAGACACGCCGGACAGACCGGGTCCGCGTACATGCGATGAAACCGCCAGTCCAAGGCCGGCTCCGTTGCGCGACTACGCGGGAGGAGCGGTTCGAGAAGCGGGAACTCTACCCCCAGCGCCACGGCCAGATTTTCTGCGTTCTCCACCAATGGCCGCCCGTAGGAATAGCCAATGTCGGAGAGAAACCCACCGAGATCCGGATATCCTTCGGCGTCGGAGTGCCGCTTCAGGTATCCGAGGAGGCTTTCGTCGCGCTGGGGGATCATGCCGCCGTGACCTCGTCTTCGGCCTGCTGGAATGCATGCAGTTCATTGGCGGAGTTCGGATTGGGCAAGCGAAGCCCTGCGTCCCGCATGACCATGGCATAAGATCTCGCGAGGACGGTGTCCTGTGGCACCTCGGGCGCGAAAATCGCCGGCATATCGGAAGACGTTTGGAGGCGCGTGGACGCTCCCTTTTGCAGGTCCTGACGCGACAACACTTCCAACGTGAGACGGCCCTTCAGGGCCGCTTCGATCAGCTCTACGACCAATCCAACCCGCCCCCCGGTCGCGGCATAGAGACGCCGCGTCATATCGAGAGGATCGAATTCCAGCTCGATACCCACGTCCTCCAGATGGTCGAATATCGAGTGGGTCACGGCGACGAATTCTTGCCGGTCCTCTTGGTCTGACCACCGGTAAGGCAGCATATAGATTGATGCC
The DNA here is from genome assembly GCF_014638275.1 of Primorskyibacter flagellatus. Lineage (GTDB taxonomy): Bacteria > Pseudomonadota > Alphaproteobacteria > Rhodobacterales > Rhodobacteraceae > Pseudooceanicola > Pseudooceanicola flagellatus_A. The sequence continues at coordinate 1,048,705 of NZ_BMFJ01000002.1, read as the reverse complement.
ATCGAACGCGCCGAAAGCTGTTCATTCTGATCGATGAGTCTCTCGAATTTGGGCAAGCCCGCCAGGATCACGACGGCTCCGGATTGATCAATGACCGTCTTGATGTGATCCGCTGCGGCCCTTCTGGTGAGGTTTGCGCCGGGTTCGGCACAATGGCTGCATTCGTCGAGGACGATAAATTTGATACCGCGCTGATAAATGAGCTCCTGGACCCGATCCTGAAGCACCGCCAGCTTGGTGTTCGGAGCGACCCGCGCGCCCATCGCTCTAGTGATGGCCGCATAGATTTCTGCGTCATTGGGTTTTGGGCGGATGAATCCTTGGATCAGATCCGGCGTCGGCAACATGTAACCCGGACCGGCGCTTTCGGTGACCAGCTCATTGCAGATCGCTTCGATCAGATCCGTTTTGCCTACCCGCGTCGGTCCAAGCAACGGAATGCACGTCCCCTGAGCGCCTGCGAGATTGATCGCGTCCCGCAGCGCAGACATCGCGGCATCATACCGTGCATGGGAAATTCGAAGGTTCTTCAACGGTGCTTCGAGCATATTTATCAGCCTCGCATTGTTATTTTGTTGCGTTTTGTGGGGATCTGGACCGGCAGCATCGCCACCGCCGGTTCGATGGGCTTGTCCTGCACCACACGCGTTGAGCTTTTCCGGACGATTTCTTTGTCCCTGTGGACCCGCCGCGCCTCTTCGCCAGCCTTTGCCATCTTCGACTTCTTCTTGCGGGGGGCGTGGTGCAGGCCCCCCACAAGTGCTGCCAGCGCTTCATGCGCGGAGAAGTAGTCCTCAGGCTTTCGGCGGTTCGCCGCCAGAATGCGATCTCGTTCCGCCGATGTGAGGGGTGGCATTTCGGGGTCCTTGCAAGGGACCGTAATGGCCTTGCCCGTATCGGGATGCACCACGATCACCGTTCGAATGTCCCCGGGGTTCGTCCAGACTTCCAGCTGGACTGTATTCGGATTGTTGCGGTGAATCTGTGCCAGGTCCCACGACCAGTATTGCACGCGGCCCACCTCAATGCCGTAATGGAACAGGCAACGCTTTTCGCGAATGCAGTAGAACATTTGGATGAGCTCGTTCCGGCTCAGCGGCTCGGGCACATGTGCCAAGGTCAGAAGTCGCTTCCAGCTTTCAGTCGGCGACTCCGAGCGCCGGAGTGGAGACTGCACGCTGCGCCGGGGCAGCCTGCCATATATATCGAAGCGCCAGCGCTGAAGCATGGTCGCGAACTCTTCGAAGGTCAGGCACGCCTCATTTATAGCCTTTGCCGTTCGTGTCTGGGCGGGCATCAGCTGCGTCTGTGTTGTCCCATCCAACTGGGTCACGTAAGTCTTCAATGTTCGCATTGCGCGCTCCACAAACGGCTTTTTCTCCGGATGGCCGGGGGTATTTTTCTGGAGCTCGACCCCTGTCACTTCCAGCAGCCGTTTTATGATATCGCCGCCGTTCTCCGACCCCTGATCGGCCACAACCGTCAGCGGATTCCCTTTCACTCGAACGCGATTTTGGATTCCATGCAGGTCGAAGAACGCATTATCAGGCCCTGTCATTGCCTCGAATAGCGCGGCTACGGTCGACGCACCGGTTGGCGGCGCGAGCGATACCACCAAACCGACGATGAAACCGGTGGCAGCATCGACCACGATCGTTACCCAGGGCCGGACGAGGTTGCCTTCGTATACGACGAAAATATCTGCTTGAGTGGAGTCGATCTCGAGCCGGTCAAAAGCATAGTCGATCTTTTGAAACCTGCCCGCTTGTCGAAGCAACGGACGAGCAGCTTTCGCTCCCATTCGAGACTTCAGAGCATCCTCGTGAACAACGTAGTCACGAATGATCGCTTCTACCGATTTCCGTCCGCACGCCTTAGCCTCGCTTTCTTTGCCGACGAACTCCTTGGCGTATTTTGCGCGCGCGGTATTCGCAACGAATGTGAGGGTCACCGCATCCGATCGCAGGAAATGCTCTTCTATGATGTCGAGAACGATTTCCTCGAAAAGGTCATCATGGCGCCGGTCAAAGTTTCCTGAGTTGGCCGACCGTCCGTCCACAAGACCAATGTGACCTTTCAGATGAACCCTCTTTCGCAAAGTCTGGATCGCGCGGACACTGGGCATATTGGCTGCGTAAGTTGCGAACCTCTCATCCAGTTTTAGTTGCTTCTGGGCTTGCTCGATGACCTCAGGCCATTTCATTCCCTCAGATTGGAAAGTCTCCACAAGCTCGAGGAGGCGTTTGCGGTAAGCCGCTTCCACTTTCTCCTCAGGGCCCAGGACGCGCCCCTCGAATTCAGGTTCCTGGCCGTCGGACACGTCACCACGTGAAATCGCATCATGGAACTCCTCCAGCGTGATCTCTGACTGATGACCGCCCAATTCAATGCAGACAGCAGGTCGACCGGAAACGCGCCCAATGACCCTGTAGATTTCGCCATCCAATCGCAGATGACGCCCGTCGACTTTCTGAACAACGGTCATATCGGAAGCACCTCAAGATGTGCGGTTGACCCCGCCGAAGGCATGAGGACGGTCCGGTCATTGAACGGTGTCTTATCCAGTTTTGCTGCCAAGTAGCCTTCGCGGATCGCAGTATAGACGCGGTTCCTGCCAAACCCGAGGTCTTCGATTTCTCGAAAAAGAAGACTGCTCGGGCAGTCATCGATCAGCCAAGAGCGCTGGTCAGCGTTCAGAGGAACTGTCGGCGACACTTTCAGAGTGCGGAGATTGCGCTGAAGCGGTCGCGGCAGCATGCGTTCGGTGACTATCGCATACCGGTGACCGTAGTCGGCCATCGCGATAGGAACTGCACTGAAAGTCGGATGCCGCTCGAGGAACCGGGTATGCTTGCTTTCGACGAAGACCTTTGAACCGTCGACGAGTTCCAACAGGAAATCCGGTGTATAGCACCAAGGCCTGTAGCGGGTTCCATGCACGGCATCCATGAGAGCCTGTTTCGAAGGGTAGGCGTCGCCAGTATTGAGATCGAACGTGCATGGCTGCGGACGGACGCGGCGCACCCGGGGATCGAGATCTGCCGCGATCAGGGTGATCGACTCGAGTTCACTCTCCGTATCCACGATCCCGAACGCTTTGCCGGATGTCTGACGGTTAACCTTCTTTTGCAACCCTCGCTTGTAAATCGTGCGTGCTGGATCGGTGTGTTTGCCGTCGTAGTCGAACATTTCTTCGCCCCATCAGTTGATGGGAATCGTTCTCGTAGGCGAATGAGGCAATGCGTAGGCACAAATTCTACTAAAATGTAACAACGCCGAAACATCATGTAAGTATAAGAAAATAAACAATAATTTACCCATTTTTTCTGATTTTGGCAATAACAATCCAGAAATGCCATTTGCAAGAATATATCCTATTTTAATCACATAGCCCTATAGGGCTATGTGATTTTTCGGTCGACAGATTTGCAGAATTGAACGATTCTATCTGAAAGCCCCGGGTCAACCCTGAAAGGCGGCCGCCACAAGCGGGAATTCCCAAGGTTTTAACGTCGATGTGGCTCGACTGACGCCGAAATGGTATACTCAAGCTGTCAGGTTACGCTTTATGATCAATGGGCAAGTGACAGAGGCATTGGAATATGGAGCAGATCGTTCAGGGTTACCCGGTGCCAGACAACTGGCGTAAACCACTGGAAGACGAAGAGGACGAAGAAGCTGGAGGCGGCAAGAGTAAGTAGTCCGCGGCAGTTAATCAGCGGGTGTCGGACCTGCTACGAAAACTCGATGGTGGAAGTGTTCTTCAACACCATCAAATCGGAGCTGATCTGGCCGGTCGCATGGCAATCCCGCCAGCCGGCGGAAAACGCTGTCGCCAGATACATCCAAGTGCACCTCTCCCCCATCAGGTCACATTCCTTGCTCGGCTACCAGAGCCCTAACTCATTCGCGCGGAAGGCAAGGAAGTGAGATAATCTCTCCCCACAAGAAGCCAGGCAACTCCAGTCTGTCACAGCTATCCAGGACATGAGGTTGCCCGAATGAATTGCGACAAGAAGACAATGAGCTGCCTCGAACGCCTCGTCGTAATCGACTTTGAGGCTTCGAGCCTGTCCGAGGGTAGCTGGCCGGTAGAGGTCGGCATCTCATGGATTGAAAGAGGTGAACTCCGTTCCTGGGCCTCTCTTATCCGGCCCGACGCGGGATGGAGCATGGACCATTGGTCGATCGCCAGCGCCGCGGTTCACAGGATTCCGCTCGAAACGCTCTCCGCCGCGGCGCCCGCAAAAGAAGTTGCGCACGCACTCATCACACTGGTCGCAGGGAAGCATCTGGTTTCGGATGCGCCGACGTTTGAGAGGATGTGGCTTTCCAAGCTGCTGGCTGCCGCCGGTCATTCAAGGAAGCCTGACATTGCGGAATACAACGAGATCACCTTTTCCATATTCGATGGATATGCACTCGACATGGTTTACGAGACCCTCGAACGGACCTTCGTCCCGCACAGAGCTGGACCTGACAGCGCCCGACTTGTGAAAGGCTGGCTCAAGGGGGCGGAAACGTAGTGACACGCCAAGTTCGCTGAAATCATGCGACCTATTCAGTCGACATATAGCTTCTCTGCAACGCGTCGCATCCTGTGCGAAGGTCGCTTGTAGGATACCTTGTCACGCAAGAGCGTGCCGTTTTCACGTGAGAGTTCAGCGGGGAGGCCAAATTCTACGCAGTTCTGAAAATTGAAGACATGGCCGCGCAATTAACGACAATCAGTCTCCTGCAAACACGGCGCGGATTAACCCCAGCAAGTTTCCCTCCACGATACGCATGTCGCGGATCATCGGACGCCCCATTGGGGAGACCCGGACCCTTAGTAGGGATGCCACTCCAGGCGGATGGTGTTTCGAACTTCGCCATCAGCGACCTCGACTTACCTTCAAAGTGCGGCGCATCAAGCGTATCCGCCGTCGGCAATCCGCTCGATATAGGCTTTCACCGCATCTGCTCGCCCTTGGCGCATCAGTTCGGCTGCGGTCAAGTTATCGAAAGATGGTAAGGGCTCTGTGTCATACCAAGCAACGGCTTGGACGTAGGAGCCAGTCCAAGCTTTGATAAGTTCGAGAATTTCCGCCTCCGCTTCTATTTCGAGGTCGGCGGGCACACGAACCCGCTTGTGGTCCGGCTGGAGATCGACCAGGTCAGAGCGGGTCTGGCGGCGCTTCTTACTAAAGGGCGTAGATTTCTTGGGCATGGCGGACACCTCGATCATCAACGCACTGCATGGCAGAGGTATCTACTCCTGCGAATGGCTCTACGCATCACTGGTAGCCATCCAGGCCATCGCTGCCACCCGAGGTGATCGCTTGTGCGAGCGTCTATATGATGCCTCATCCGCTTAACCAAAAGTGTTCTCCCCGAGTTAACTTCAGAAAGAGGACAAGCCGGGGAGCAGGTCAGCGCCCTCGGCCCATTGCCGACATTCAAATACAGCATGGATGCCGCATCGCAGCTCCTTCAAGTGGACATTGATCCGAGCCGATACAATACCGGAAAATATAACGCGCTGGCCGGACCAACCCCGGAGACAGCGCGTCAGGTGTTTAGCGGAACCTGGCTGCGTTCTCCGCGGCCGCTGCATCCGTGTCGCCCTGACCGAAAGCAGACGGTCGCGGCTCTGGCAGTTGCAGGGCCTCCTGAACCCGCGGCATGGCGTCGATGCGGTCGAACCACGCTTGAAGGTTCAGCAATCCGTCGACGCTCACAGTCGCCCAGAAGTAGCTGCGCGCCCAAGGGTAAGTCGCAATATCCGCAATGGACATCGCATCTCCTACCAGCCACTTGCGCCCTGCGAGCCGCGTATCCAGCACCTCCAACAGGCGGCTGCTTTCGGTCACGTAGCGATGAATGGCGTAGGGCACCTCATCGCCATTCGGCTTGGCGATCCGCTGGAAGAACATCGCCTGGCCCATCATCGGGCCGATCCCACCCATCTGGAACATCAGCCATTGCAGCGTTTCCGAGCGCTCCTTGGGGTTGTGGCTGAGGAACCGGTCGTATTTCTCGGCGAGATACCACAGGATCGCGCCGCTCTCGAATACTGCGAAATCATCCGCGCCGCGATCCACAATGGTCGGAATACGCCCGTTTGGATTCAGGAGCATGTAATCGGGCGCTTTCTGCTCCTTCTTCCCGAAATCGATCGGCACCAGCTCGTAGTCGATCTGTGCCTCGTGCAGGAAGATCAAGGGCTTCCAACCGTTCATGGTGTTGGCGGTGTAGAGGACGATATCAGGCCGCGTCATTGGCGATCTCCCCGAAGGTCGTGGCAAGATGGGCGTCGAACCGGGCGAGGTCGGAGGCCACGTCGGGGTTCTTCATCACGTCGAAGGCCCCGAAGGTCGGCAGCGGCGTCATGCCAAAGAACCTGGCGTTCAGATGGACCGGGCGGAGGAGATCATCCAGAGACATGCCCTCGAAGAACGGCTCAGCCGGGTCACCGAAGGCTTCAGCCGGGGCGTTCAGCGTGGCCGAGATCATATAGCGCGTGCCTGCCAGCTTGCCGCCCAAGCCGTAATTCGCTTTCGGTGCGGCGGCGCTTCGGCCGTCGCCATTGCTGAGCTGCCCGCCCATACCTACTGTGTAGACCTCATCCATGTATTTCTTGAATGACCACGGCACGCCCATCCAGTTTACCGGGAATTGCAAAAGGACCACATCCGCCCAAAGATGGGTCTCAACCTCGTCCTGAACGTCATAACCGGCCGCGACCGTGGTCAGGCGGATCTCGTGCCCCTGTCCCTCAAATGTCGCCTTGGCGCGCTCCGCCAGCGTTTCGTTGAGTTTACCGGGGGCAAATTCGTAAGGCTGCGCGCCGTTCAGGATGTGGATCTTGCTCATATCGTCTCTTCCGTTGCTGTGCCCGCTTGACTTCGGCGGGGTCCGGGATGAGATGACCTTGGTGGGAAGCAAAAGCAACCAGTATACTTTTAGTAACCTAAACCTAAATGGATCAGCGGAGTGCAAAACGATGGATGCAAAGATCGAAGTAGACGGTGCAGGTCGACGGAGCGCGGCCAATGCCTGCACCGAGCCCTGCGCTATCGAGCGCGGGATGCGGATCATCGGAGGGAAATGGACCGGCTCCATCCTCTGGCACGTCAAGGATGGGCCGGTGCGGTTCAACGACCTCGCCCGGATGATCGACGGCGCATCGAAGAAGATGATCACGGAACGCTTACGGCAACTCGAAGACCAAGGGCTGGTCAGGCGTGAGGTATGTGAAACCGCCCCGATCACCGTGGTTTACGAAATCACTGATTTCGGGCGCACAGCCTTGGGTTTCCTGGATGAACTGCGCAAGTGGAGTGAGGGCCTGCCGAAGGCTTTGATTCCTGAAAAGAGATAGCCTGTCGAGAACGCGACCGGCCCAAAGCGGTCATTGGTTTGGATTACCTGTGCCGCTGCGCGGCTTTGCCAAGGCCGTCATTCGTGACCAGGTGCCAAAAATTTTCAGGCTTGAATGAAAGCTGTGCGGGATGCATTGGGTATAGGATCACATTCGCGGGTACTACCCAAGGACACAATGATGACATTCATCATCCGGCGCGACCAGCGCGCCGTCGGCCAGGGCTTCTTCCATACGGCAGAATTGGAAGCTGAGGATGGTCGCAAATTGCGGTACGTTTATGATTGCGGGGCGATGAAGAAATATGAGACGCAGCGCAATGCCCGCATCGACGAATATCTGAAAGCCGTGGGCGCGAATGCCGAGCTGGATGTGCTTTTCATCTCCCATATCCACTTCGACCACATCAGTGGAATCGAACGTCTGTTGGACAAAACCAACGGACTGACGGTCGATACCATCGTGATGCCACTTATCAACGTCGCAGACCGCCTTTTTGCGTATGCCCGAGCTGCCAACGAAGACCCAGCCACGATCAACGATCCGTTCTTCCGTGAACTTGTCGCGAACCCCGCGAATGCGCTAGGACGATTGGGGCCGCGACAGCTTCTCTTTGTTAGACGTGGATCATCAGATGGCGGCGCTCCGGGCTCAGGAGGGGATGATGATGTTCCGGACGGGCCAACGGACATTCCCCGCGTGTGGGGAGACGAACGCGCCAGGGGCCTTAATTTGAAACTAATCGGCCGAGGCACAGGAGACGAGCGTAAGGAGCCGTTCATCGAGTCTGATGGGACAGAGGCGGTTACAACTGTTGTCGAGGTCGACGACACTCTAGCAATCGCGGTTGCCGGTGGAGAGAGCTGCTTTGAGTGGATCCTGTCTCCGTTCATTGATCCGACCATCCAGTCAAAGAAATTCCTTTTCCTACGTGAACTAGCAACGGTTCGCGGAATTTCCGTTTCGCGTCTTAAGTCTTGGCTTGGGAACACCGCGAATATCGCAGACCTTCTGCTAAATGGAGTGCCCGACCTAGCTGCGGCATATGAAGCTGTCGCGGACGATTTCAACTTGACCTCGCTATGTCTCTACTCGGGGCCTAAGGCTAACGACGGCTCAACAGAAGGGGTGTACCAAGCCCGTCTCGGTTCGTACTTCCATGCACCGACACTGCGTCGAGAAATCGGTTGACTCACCACGGGCGATGCTGCGCTAAAGGCCACGAAACGTGCCGCAGCTTTTATGAAACACTACGGTAGCCATATGGAAAACACCGGCACACTCACCGTTCCGCACCATGGATCGGACCATAATCACAATCCAGAGTTAGTAACGAAAATCGACGCATTCGTTCATATCGCGGCTGCCGACGCGTATTCCAAGTGGAAGCATCCAGGGTGCAAGGTGATGCAATGTGTGGCATCAATGGGTCGCTTCCTTTCGGTTGTAACCAGTAATTCGGAATCGGAGGTGGAGGAGATCATTTCTGTCAGTTGTTTGGCCGATCGGAACCCCTGAGCAACTAGATTTATCTATTTTAGGATCTTCACAGGGCCGGATGAACCAAGAAGGCTTGGGTGCGAGGATGCTCGCTTAATGCGCAACTCTGTGATTCATGCGATGCGCAGCGAACGACCGCTTTCCGCCCTAAGTTGACTGATGCAGTGCGAGTGTGGTCCATTTTTTCTCCAACACAGCAGGGCTGCGGCTCTATCTTCGACCTTCATCAGAGCTGTGCGGTTTCAATCCTGCGTTTGGTCAGCCAAGGTATCGTGGCATCATCAAGGTTGCCGTAGAGCTGGGAACGACCCATCCGGGAACTCGCCTTTCTTAGAAGGCTACGGTCCAGAGAGGCTTTCATGAGATCAAAACAAGATGAGAGTGAGTTAGTGCTCACTGTCTCCGCTGAAAACGCTTCAGAGTTCGCGCGATGGTGTGAGGCCGAGGGTTTGACACAGGCAGAGGGTTTCTCGCGGCTGCTCGCGCTCACTCGCCGAGCGCTCGACGCTGGCGAGCGCTCGGATGACGACAAGTTCCCCGATGCTTTTCGCGAGGCGCGGGGAAAAATTGCTCCGGGCACACTCCCTGATTGAGGATTGCTCTCGAGCGACCAGCAAGCGATGGCTTAGTCGCTAAAAACACCGTTGCGGAAGCGTTTATTTGCATCATCCGGGAATGAATGGACGAGCACCAAGGCTGCCTGTGCCATGTTCGGGGTCATCCATAGCACCTAACGCGCACGTGCTCAGTCTGAGGGACTCTGCGGCCGCACGACGACGGCATCACAAGTTAAACTGCCAGCTGCGACCAAGAGCCTTGAGGCGGGTCGAATTGTGATGCAGAGAAGCCGACGGCGTAGAACTAATCAAATGTCCCCGCCAGTTTTGACACGAGGGTGGGTTCGCACGTGCAGGGAAGGTTCGGAACCCACCCTACGTGAACGTCGAAGCAGTTACGTGGTGGTGGCTTCTGCCACTGCGTCAAAGTGCCATTATGTTACACGGGCGCTGAATCCGCCTGATCTAAGTCGCGGTTCGGATATAGAAGTGCATTCTCGGATGCCCAAAACTCCAGCCATCGATTCAACACTTTTGCTGAAGCAAACGTCTCTCGTTTGGCATCGCCGATTTTCTGAGCCCGCTCTCGTAGCCCTTCGAAAGTCCCGTAGTCGACCAGTTCTCCGAACCCCGAGTTTCAGCCCTCCTCAAGCAACAGACGTAGTCGTCGCTTGTTGTCTTCGGTCATGCGAACCCTCCGGTGGCGACGCGTTCAATATAGCCCTTCACGGCATCCACGCGCCCCTCTCGCACGAGGTCAGCGGCGGTCCGACCGCCGAACGACGGCAGAGGTAGTTCTGAAAACCACTCGAAAGCCGCATCTGTGTCACCGGTCCACTTCCGGAGCGAATACACGAACTTTACGGACTCCGTGTGAGCGGCGCCGGTCATGCCGAGCTCAGAGAGCCGTGTCGCTATGTCGGTCGGTAGAGGGTATACGTCGCCAGCTTCCGTCATGAGAACATGCTACACGGCTTTCTCGAGGTGGACGAATTCAAAAGCACAGCAGCCGCCAGAAGCGCGCAGTTCTGTTTAGGTCGAGCAACGTGAGACTATTGTGCGTATAGCCGCTCAGCCAAGCTATCGAGCAAAATCTTCTTACGTTTCCAGTCTGTGTCCGCCTGATCGATTGTCGCCCAAAACTCCTTGCTGTGGTTATGGTGCCTCAGATGGGCCAATTCGTGAAGAATAACGTAATCTATGCACTCACGAGGCGCTTTAATCAGGTGCGGGTTCAGAATGATGGTGCCTTCGGGGGTGCAGCTGCCCCATCGTTTTTCCATGTCTTGAAGCCGAAACGGCGGGCGATCATTGAGCCAGGGAAGCTTCTTCTCCCACTCGGCCAAGCGCAGGTCGAAATAGTCACGCGCCTTCACACGATACCAAGCCCAGATCCCTGCACGGACGCTCTCCATTGATGCAGAACGACTGGGGACTTCCAGCCTGTTGCCCTTCAACTTAACCGCACCGCGCTGAGTGTCACCTTTGATCACTTTCAGAACGTATCTACGCCCCAGGTAGAGAACCTCTTCTCCGGAGATATATTCCTTTTCGCGAACGTATTTGAAGCGCTCTCGTGATTTTTCGACCTGCGTGAAGACCCACCTTGCCCTTTTGTGAACTGCTTTGCGGATGTCCACAGGGTTCGCGCCTTCCGGTGCATCGACGATGACTTCACCGTTAGGCTCGACGTGGATCGCAATCTTGGTCGTCCGGCTACCATCGGTCTGAACCCGATAGTGAACGGTCTGGCCTCCGTATGTCAAAACAGGATTGGCGCTCATTGGGCTCTCTTAGTCCGTCCTGCGCGAACGATCGCCACGATTTCCTCGATAAGCGATTTGGCCGCATCCAAGCCTCCGAGAACCTGGAAGTAGTGCGGCAAGAGTTGCTTGCGGATCTCGCCTTCGATGTTGCCTGGGTTGATTGAGTGCGTTTTTACCGCGTTCTCAACAGTCTCGTCGATATGGAAGGCTTCTTCGATCATGCGCTCTTCAGTGAGATCACCCGCGCTTCCCTCGGTCTCTGTCCGCAGAACGCCGAAGTAGGACTGGGCTTTGGGGTGCCCCTCAAAGCGATCCGGGACGCCTGGTGTTCTACGCTCGTTGACCTGTTTCTGTAGGTCCTTGAACAAAACGTATTGTTTGTCCGGGTGATCGAACAGCGCCTCGGCCTGCCGAATAGCGTCCCTGAGCAGCTCAGAGAATACACGCTTTGCGTAGGGGTCATCGATCAGATCCTGTTCGATCGTCTTCCGGATCCGCGTCTTGATAAGGTCGGCTTCGGTGCGCTGCTTTTCTTCGGACCAATCCTCCGGCTCCTCTTCGCCAAGCGTGCCAATAGGCAGCACGCCAGGAGGGTCCTTAATGTCTTGGCCAATCACTTGGGTGTCGACCATCCTGCGAATCTGTTGCTCATACTCGGAGAAATCTACGATTTCCTGGGCGTCCCGCTTCGCTTGTGTCCTAAGTTCTGTGAAAAACTTCAGGTCACGCTTGTAGCTGCGGATCTGGGCTTCGTCGAAGGCTCCGTCTTCAAAGAATGCGCGTGAGGACAGTGCGAGCTGTAGGCACATCCCGAATTCTGTGAGCGCCTCATAAAAGTCTTCCCGGATTTTCTGATTATCATCGAGCATATGCCCCGTGCCGTGATCGGCGAAGTTCGGAGCCAGAAGTTGCCGATATTGTTCCCAATCTTGCTTATTTTTGATCGGTTTGAAGATCGCCCAGAGGGCATCGTGAAGTGATGGAAGGCGCTTATACTCGGTTGCCATGTTGGCAACCGTTCCGGCGAGGTCCTCGATGTCGTAGCCGTTTTGAGTTTGGGCAGCCAAATCCTGGTAGCTCTGTATGGAGGTATCGAGTTCGGACAAAATTCCACGGTAGTCGACGAGCAGGCCAAACTTCTTGGCCTCGTGCAAACGGTTCACCCGAGCGATCGCCTGCAAGAGGTTGTGACTCTTCAGATGCTTATCGATGTAGAGGACTGAGTTTCGAGGTTCATCGAACCCCGTCAGAAGTTTGTCGACAACGATGAGGATGTCTGGAGAACCATCTGTGCTGAAATCTTCAATGATGCCATCTTCGTAGCCCTTCGGATCGTTGCCCACAATCGCCTTCCACCATGCCTGCACTTCCGGAGTCTTGGCCTCGTCAGTGTCCTCATGACCTTCACGGGTGTCGGGCGCAGAGATGACGACGGCGCTGGTAACCAGATTGGTCGCGTCCAACGCCGCCTTGTAGCGGATTGCGGATAGCTTTGAGTCCGTTGCCAGCTGCGCCTTCAGGCCCAAGTCGAGCTTCTTGAAATTTTCGCTAAAGTGCTCAGCGATATCCCATGCGATCAAATCGATCCGGTTAGTGGCGCGATAAATACTGCCGCGGGTGGAGAACTTCTTCTTCAGATCCGATTTCTGGCTATCGGTCAGTCCTTTAGTGATCTTTTCAAACCAGGCGTCGATGGCAGCTTCGTTGATATCGACAACCGGTTGCCGCTCTTCGTAGACCAGCGGCGTAACCGCTCCATCCTCTACAGCTCGCTGCATGGTGTAGGCGTGCAAAATTGGCCCGAACTTGTTGCGGGTTTTGTCTTCCTTCAGGAGCGGGGTGCCGGTGAACGCGATGAAGGCAGCATTCGGCAGAGCTTTTCGCATCCGTTCATGGTTCTCACCCCCTTGGCTTCTATGGCCCTCGTCTACGAGCACGATAAGCTGATCCGAAGGGTTGTGGCATTCAGGCAGCTTCGTCGCCGAATTGAACTTCTGCAACAGGGTGAAGATGATCCGCTCGTTACCACCACCGATGCGCTCGGCCAATTCCTTCCCGGATTGGACCTTGGCTTTTTCCCCGTCCTTCTTTGTCGCGACATCAGAGCCAAAGGCTCCGCCGGTCAAGAATGTTCCTGCCAGCTGCTTTTCCAGGTCCACACGGTCGGTCACGACGATGACCCGCGCACCTGCCAACTCGGGCTCGACAAGCAGTGCCTTGGTCAGGAACACCATGAGGTTGGATTTTCCGGAGCCTGTCGTGTGCCAGATCACACCGCCCTCTCGGCTTCCATCAGGCTTCTTCTTTGAAACTTGTTCGATGATGGCCTTGGCGCCGCGGACCTGCTGGTAGCGAGCGACGATCTTTCCCAGCTTCTTGTCGAAGAACATGAAACGCCGCGTGAAATCCAACAACCTGTCCGGCCGAAGCAGCCCGATGATCAACCGATCTTGTTCGGTGACACTGACGGGCGCAGCGTGAAGGCGCTGATAGTCATCGAGGGCATATCCCGGCCGCTCCGCGAATAGGCTGGCGACTTGATCCGCGCTTAGCTGCGCATTTCGGACGGCCGCGAGCTCCACTTCATCAATCTCTTCCTCGCGCCAAATCGACCAGAACTTCTTCTTGGTTCCTGTGGTGCCGTAGAGCCCTTCTGAGCCAGATATCGACAGCAGCAGCTGCGAGTAGGCATAGAGGTCCTGAATGCCGTCTCCCTGCTGGTTGCGCAGGTGCTGGCTGATGCCTTCCTCGACCATCGCCTTGTCGCGCGTCGTCGAAACCGGGCGCTTGGCCTCGATTATGGCCAGCGGGATGCCGTTGACGAAGACCAAGATGTCCGGTCGGTAACTGCCAAGCCCGCCGGGGCGCTGCACGCTGAATTCCTCGACCACGTGGAACTCATTGGCCCCGACATCGGTCCAGTCGATCAGCGGGATGGTTTTGCTAGTCTTCTCGCCATCGACGAACTCGGTGACGGTGATCCCCTTGGTGATATGCGACGTCAGGGTCTTGTTCGCCGGGATCAGCCCTTCGGTTAGTCCGGTTGAACTCAAGGTCCGCACGACCTCGTCGATGCCACCGGGGGAGAGCGCGCAGGGCCTCCCCCGATGATCGAACCGATACCTCTTCAGGCGCGCCCGCAGCACACTTTCCAAAAGCACACCCGTGCCAGCCCCGCGCATCGCCAGCGCCTCGCCCGGCCCAGCATAACTGTAGCCCATTGCCATCAGCACATGTAGCGCAGGGAGCTTGGCGGCGGCTTCTTCTCTGGTGTCGGGGGCGCGGTTTGGGGTCACTAAAAGGCTACTCAAATTGGTGTCACATGACGGCACTCACCGCTTCGCGGCGGCGTGCGCAGGGTTGACAAATCCGAAATCAAATGCACATAGAGAGCATGAGTTCGCTGCCTATCGGCTTCGAACCTATCGAGGTCTGGGTCGCTGAACCAGCGTAGCAAATCAGCGACCACACTACACTCCCAACGCGTTTTGGCAGTCTTGCAGCGTCCAAGCGGGCGACTGTCGGATTTTGCCGATGCTGTTATCCGCATCATAGCATGTCACGAAATTTGCTTTGAGGTCACCGTTCTGCTTGGCCGAAAACCGTAGGACAACCACGAAGTCGCCATAAGCAACCGCAACCGACCGAGACGGATCGTATTGTTTTCGTGGCGTTATCCAGCCTTGATACCAGTCAGCAGCAGGCGCATTCAAGGTCGCCACGATCCAGTTCATACGTTGCGCGCGAGGCATGGAGAATTGGTTCTTCACCCCGTCACGGTTCGTGGCCTCATAAAAGGCGTGATCAAACTTGTCTTTTTGAAAATAAACTGGAATGCCGTGATGCGTCGTGATGCGGGATCGAACATAGGTTGTTTCGTAATGCGCACGATACGCCGCCTCATCCGGCAAATTTAGAAACGGGGGCATCTTTGTTACCAGCCTCCGCCAAGATTGATCTTGAAGATATTGAACTTGCGCGCGCTGCGCATAGTGGGACGCAATTTGTGGCCAAGCCGGTCCTCCAAGGCCAGCACCAAACGTTCTTTTGCACTACCTTCTCGCAATGTGTCATTCATCCGGCTGCTGGCGGCGCCCAATAGAAGGTCGGCCAACTGGATAAGGACGACTTGCTTCGAAGGCAGCGCTTGAACGCTTTCAATCGATGCGGACAGATTTGCGTTGCCGAGGACGCGGCCCAACTCGTGCAGACGATCCCGTTCCCGGTTCGATTTCGTGTCGCAGAATATGCTGTAGCTGTTGAAATCGAGTATCCAGTGGTGAAGGACCTGGTAATAAAACTTGTAAAACCCCAGCTCATGGTCCCCTTCGTGAAGCGCAAGATTGACCTGTTCCCGGTCAACTGCGATGCAACGGAACCTCAAGTTGTCACCATAGCCAAAGAACAACTCAACTAAGTCGAGGTAGAAGTCCAATTTTGAGGGAGAAACCTTGCTCCATTTGATCTCGCCCCAAGCATTGTGGCGCTCTCGAAGAGTCTTGATCTTGGCCTTGGCGTCATCCCTCAGGTCAGCGGGCAGCCAGAGGCTGCCAATCATCAGGAATTGCGCTTTCGGATGGCCTGATGTGAACAAGTCGGGGAATGCCTCATCGCAATAGACTTCAAACCGCATCGATTGCCTCCACGTGCACCCGTCGCTTGCCGGTCAGGAGTTGCTGCATCAGGGCTTTTTTCTCGGTGTGGAGCTTTGCGGTTTGGTTGCTCAACTTATCAATTTCACTTTGCGCATCGTCGATTACACCCGCTATAAGTCGCTGCTCTTCAAGTTCCGGCAAAAATAATTTGGTGGACCGAATTATGGCCGCATTTAGGTTAGGCTGTCCCCCTTGGGTAAGACGCTTGGTCTTGTCCATGGCGTGTTCGATTGAACGATGCAAATAGGCAGTATGTGTTCCGACACTGGGTTCAACTGCAAGGATTGCTTGATTGATCGCTGCGGAAATACCTGAGATTGATACGATACCAGCAGTGGCGCCATACATTGCTACGAGAATGTTGCCAGGACTAACCATCCTCGCGGCGGAGGCCTCAAGCGCCGCGTCCGTTATAGTCTCTTCTGGGGACAAAACGCACGCAGCGTTGACTTCGCCCGACTTAATCCAAGGTATCGGTCCACCAAAAAACTCCGGTCTCTTACGCGAGGGAGTTCCTCCAGACCAAGTGCGTGCAATATCCCCCAACCGCACCTCGCGCCACTCTTGTCCCTCGAACTTGGGGAAGCGGCGTTTGCCGGTGAGGAGGGTTTGCATGAGGGCCCGTTTCTGGGTGCGGGCGGTGGCCAGCAGCGCCTCGGCCGTCTCGATGGCCTTGTCCCAAGTCGACAGAATCTCCGCGATCTTCTTTTGCTCGGCGAGTGGGGGAATTTCCACTGGCACCTTGAGCGCATCCTTGGGGTAAAGCCTGAGGCGATCATTCGTTAAGCCATAGGAGTAAGCCCAAAAGCTGTGGATCATACGAGGCGTCTTGAACAGATAAGCTGCAAAGCGCGGATCAAGATTATCCTTGGGCGCGAGCACGACATATGCCGGACTGACGATGGCTTCATTTTCAGCCATGCCAGATGCACCCTGCCACATCCGCATCATGTTATAGGCAATATCTCCTGGCAAAACTCGAAGGTGCTCGCCGGGGCTAAGACTTGTGTCTGTCTTTCTTTCCAAGGTGTCACGGGGCACCAGCCCTCGATCGAGGGTGACTGAGAGGGTCGGCAGGCCATCTTCGCCTCTCGAACGACGGCTAAACATATAGTCGCCAAGGCGTTTGATCTCGTTGGTCATGTCCAGCCCAATTCGCGGAGATACCCTTGCATGCGGGTTTCCAGCCCGTCCATCTCGGCTTGCAGCTGGTCGCGTTCCTTGCGCACGGCCATCAGATCAATCTCGGCCTCCTCCTCGAAGGTGTCGACATAACGCGGGATGTTCAGGTTGAAGTCGTTCTCGACGATCTCGGCCTTGGTCGCGCGATAGGCGTATTTGTCGACCGTCTCACGGGCGCGGAAGGTCTGTTCGATCTTCACGAGGTTCTCTTCGCTCAGCACGTTCTGGTTGGTGCCCGCCACAAACTCACGGCTGGCATCAATGAACAGCACGCTGTCATCTGCCTTGCGCTTGCGGAAGATCAGGACCGCCGCCGGGATGCCGGTGCCGAAGAACAGCTTCTCCGGCAGGCCGATCACGGCATCGAGCAGGTTTTCCTCGATCAGCTTCTGACGGATCTTGCCTTCGGTCGAGCCGCGGAACAGCACGCCATGGGGCACGACCACGGCCATGCGCCCGTTGCCGGGTTTCAGAGTCTCGATCATGTGCAGAATGAAAGCATAGTCGCCCTTGGTCTTGGGCGGGGTGCCACGGCGGAAGCGCGCGAACTTGTCGTTCTCGGCAGTCTCGACGCCCCATTTCTCGAGGCTGAAAGGCGGGTTGGCGACCACGATATCGAAGTGGCGCAGCATGTCGTCCGAGGTGCGCAGTTTGGGGTTGCGGATCGTGTCACCCCATTCGACCTGGTGGTTCTCTTCGCCGTGCAGGAAGAGGTTCATCTTGGCGAGCGCCCAGGTGGAGCCGATCGCCTCTTGCCCAAACAGCGCATAACGGCGCGTGCCGCTGCGCTCGCGGACCAAGCGCCCGCATTTCATGAGCAGCGAGGCGGAGCCACAGGTCGGATCGCAGATGTCGTCACCTTCCTGCGGGTCGACGACGCGGGCCATGAGTTCCGAGACTTCGGCGGGGGTGTAGAATTCACCGGCCTTCTTGCCTGCCGATGCGGCGAAGCGGGAGATTAGGTATTCATAGGCGCCGCCGATGATGTCGAGCGCGCCGACCCGTGAAGGGCGCAGATCGAGCGCAGGCTTGGCGAAGTCTTCGAGCAGGTGGCGCAGGATGTCGTTCTTCTGCTCCTCGTCGCCCAGCTTGTTCGAGTTGAAGCTGATGTCCTGGAAGACGTCCTTGAGCTTGGCGCCATTGGCCTCTTCGACGGCATGCAGCGCCTTGTCGATACGCTCGCCATTGCCAGCCTCAAAGCGGCGCTTGTGCAGTGCATCGAAGGATGCGTTCGCGGGGAGCACGAAAGCTTCCTCTTGCATCATGGCGTCCACAAGCTCGGGAGCATCCGGATATTCGGCCTGGTAACGGGTCCGATGATCCTGCCACACGTCCGAGACGTATTTCAGGAACAGCATGGTCAGGACGTAGTCCTTGTAGATCGAGGGATCGACCACGCCGCGGAAAGTGTCACAGGCGCCCCAGGCAGCCTTATTGATCTCTTGTTGTGTAATAGGGTTCATTCGACTGCTCATTGAGTTTCAAAAACAATAGTCACATGCCGAAGGAGCGCATTCAACAGATGCGAGCCCGCCCATCTGAATGTGGGGGACATTCTCTTCTGATTTTAGTTTTGCACACTGGCTCTGCGGCGTGCCCCCGAAACAAGGTGCATCGGGATCACGGGCGCAATGTTGCGAAATTTTCCGCCGCGAAGCTCAGCTCGGCGGAAAGCATCGAGATCTCGCTCGCGCAACATTATGGGCAAATCGCGCAAACTTATGAGGACCGCGCACGATTATGCGCGATCCTACATACACTCAGATATCCAGATTCTCCACGTTCAGCGCGTTCGCCTGAATGAATTCCCGGCGCGGTTCGACGACGTCGCCCATGAGCTTGGTGAAAAGGTCGTCGGCCTCGGCCATGTCGTCCACTTCGACGCGCAGCAGGGTGCGGGCCTCGGGGTCGAGAGTGGTTTCCCAGAGCTGCTCCGGGTTCATCTCGCCCAGACCCTTGTAGCGCTGAAGCTGAAGGCCGCGTTCGCCCTCCTGCAGGATCGCGGCGGTGAGGTCGAGCGGGCCGTAGATCGGCTGGGTACGGTCACGACGGACAAGCTGGGCCGGGGTGCCGTAGACCTCCTGCAGCGCCGGGGTGACGGAACCGAGGCGGCGGGCCTCGCCGGAGCGGAGGGCATTGCCGTCGAGGGTGCGGACCTCTTCCACCCCGCGCAGGACGCGGGACAGGCGGATGCCCTTGTCCTGGGTCTGGCGGCCGGTCCAGCCACGTTCGTATTCCAGCGCGATCTGGTCGAGCCGCGCCGCCACGTTGTCGGCGACGCCCTGAAGGTCCGCATCGGCCTGACCGGCGACGAAGGCTCCGGCGATGGCGGCCTGTTCGAGGATGTGGCGCGGGTAGTGGGAGGGGAAGCTTTCGATGTAGCGCTTGGTCTGGCGGGCCTCACCCACCACACGCACCAGATCGGGGCCCGCGAGTTCATCGCCATTTCCGAGCCGCAGGATCGCGCCCTCGGTGCCCTGATCGACAAGGTAGTCTTCCAACGCCTGCTGATCCTTGAGGTAAACCTCTGATTTTCCGCGAGAAACCTTGTAGAGCGGCGGCTGCGCAATGTAGAGGTATCCGCCATCGATCAGCTCTGGCATCTGCCGGTAGAAGAAGGTCAGCAGCAGGGTGCGGATGTGCGCGCCGTCGACGTCGGCGTCGGTCATGATGACGATCTTGTGGTAGCGCAGTTTCTTGATGTCGAACTCGTCGCGGCCGATGCCGGTGCCGAGCGCCATGACGAGGTTGCCGATTTCCTGGCTCGACAGCATGCGGTCGAAGCGCGCGCGTTCCACGTTCAGGATCTTGCCGCGCAGGGGCAGCACAGCCTGGGTCCCGCGGTCACGGCCGGTCTGCGCCGATCCGCCTGCGGAGTCCCCCTCGACCAGGAAGACTTCGGTCTTGGAGGGGTCCTTTTCGGAGCAGTCCTTCAGTTTCCCGGCCAGGTAGTTCACATCCAGCGCCGACTTGCGGCGGGTGAGTTCGCGGGCCTTGCGGGCGGCTTCGCGGGCCAGTGCGGCCTCCACGATCTTGCCGACGATCATGCGCGCCTCGTTCGGGTTCTCCTCGAACCATTCCGAAAGCTTTTCGTTCATCAGGTTCTCGACCGCCGGGCGCACCTCGGACGACACGAGCTTGTCCTTGGTCTGGCTGGAAAATTTCGGATCGGGCACCTTGACCGACAGCACGCAGGTCAGACCTTCGCGCGCATCGTCGCCGGTGAAGGAAACCTTCTCCTTCTTGGCGATCCCGCTTTCCTGGGCGTATTTCGTCAGGGTCCGGGTCAGCGCGCCGCGGAAGCCGGCCATGTGGGTACCGCCATCGCGCTGCGGAATGTTGTTGGTGAAGGGCAGGACGTTTTCATGGTAGCTGTCGTTCCACCACATCGCGACCTCGACCCCGATGCCGTCCTTTTCGCCGGAGACATAGATCGGTTCGGGCATCATCGCCTGCTTGGACCGGTCGAGGTATTTGACGAACTCCTTGACACCGCCCTCGTAGAACAGCTCGGTCTTCAGCGGTTCCGCCGGGCGTTCGTCTTCCAGCACGATGCGGACGCCGGAATTCAGGAAGGCCAGTTCACGCAGGCGCTTTTCCAGCGTGGCGTAGTCGTAGTCGAGGTTCGAGAAGGTCTGGGTGGAAGAGAGGAACCGCACCTCCGTCCCCTTCTCGCCCTCTGCCTCGCCGACAACCTCAAGCGGGGCGACGGTGACGGAATTCTCGAACCGGACATAGTGTTCCTTGCCATTGCGCCAGATGCGGAGTTCCAGCCAATCCGACAACGCGTTCACGACGGAAATCCCCACGCCGTGCAGACCGCCCGAGACTTTGTAGGAGTTCTGGTCGAACTTCCCGCCCGCGTGCAGCTGGGTCATGATGACCTCCGCGGCAGAGATGCCTTCCTCGGGGTGCATGTTGACCGGAATCCCGCGTCCGTTGTCGCGCACGGAGACGGAGTTGTCGGCGTGGATTTTCACCCGAACGAAGTCCGCGTGACCGGCCAGCGCCTCGTCAATTCCGTTGTCTACGGCCTCGTAGATCATGTGGTGCAGACCCGACCCGTCGTCGGTGTCGCCGATGTACATTCCGGGACGCTTGCGAACTGCATCCAACCCTTTGAGAACCTTGATCGAATCTGCGTCGTAGGTTTGCTCGGTCTTCTGGGCTTCGGCCATGCGGAAGAGACTCCTCTTAAGATGACGATTTTATAGCGGCGGATGGGGGGCTTGTCACGCCAAACACACAATATTTGGTGGTTTCCGCCGGGCAAATGCGGACTCGACCGCCGCGCGGAAACGGGTAGGTTCGGGGCACCGGAAACCGGCCGCGGAGGCACCCGATGATCACACTTTACTGGAACCCCCAGACCCGGGCCGAACGCATGTTCTGGCTGCTCGAGGAAATCGACGAACCCTACCGGCTGGAGCGGTTCAACTACAAGGACGGGGCGCAGCCGAGCGAGGCGTTCAAACAGGCCAGTCCCCTGCGCAAGTTGCCAGCGCTCAGCGACGATGACGTGCATCTCGCGGATTCCGCGGCCATAGCGCTCTACCTCGCCGACCGTTATGCCATGGGGCGGCTGGCCCCGGCGCTGGACGACCCGGCGCGGGGTCCGTACCTCTACTGGATGTTCTTCACGCCTTCGGCGCTGGAACCGGCGATTGCCGAAAAGGTCGGCGGGCTTGAGCCGCGCCCGACCTCCTACCCCTGGGGCACCTTCGACCGGATGACGGGCGCCTTCGAGGACCGGCTAAAGGGTCGCCACTGGATCGCATCGGACAGCTTCACCATGGCGGATGCGGTCATGTCCTCCTCCATCGCCTATATCGCAGCGTTCAAGCTGTACGAGCCGGTGCCGCATGTGGCGGATTATCTCGCGCGGTGCACGGACCGGCCGTCCTATGCGGCGGCGGCGAAACGGCTTGAGGAGGCAATGGCGGCGCTGGCCTAAAGCACGGCGATCAGCACCCCGACCAGGCACATCAGGGCCCCCGCGACAAGGTTGGTGCGCCGCATCGCCGTGCCCGAGGCCAGCAGCAACCGCACCCGGTCCACCATGGCCGCGAACAGCAGGTTGCCGAGGAAAGGCACGATCATCGACACGGCCATGATCGCCGTCACATCGGCCCAGGTCACCTGCGTCAGGTCGAAGAAACCCGGCAGGACGCCCATGTAGAACAGGATCGCCTTGGGATTGCCGAGGATCACCACCAGCCCGGCCGCAAAGCCCGCCCACATGCCCGGGCGGGTCAGGCGGCTGTCGGCGGCAATGGTTTTGTCAGCGTTGCGGATCAGCAGCACGCCCATGGTCAGGAACATCAGCGCCCCGACATAGCGCAGCGCCGTCATCAGCCAGGCTGCCTGTTCCACCAGCCAGGTCACACCGAGGATCGCCAGAAGCGGCCACATCGCATCCCCGATCACCACGCCAAGCGCCAGCGGCCAGGCTGCCTGGAACCCGCCGGAGAGGGACCGCGCGATCAGGGCCAGCCAGACCGGCCCCGGTGTCAGGAACAGCACGAAGAGAGCGCCGGCATAAAGCGCCAGCTGCGCGAGGGTCAGGGTCATTCGGGGTCCGGTATGGTCAGGGTGCCGTCGTCGTTGACGGTCCAGAAGGGGTTATGAGCCAGTTCCCAGACATGGCCGTCGGGGTCGGCGTAGTAGCCGGAGTAGCCGCCCCAGAACACTTCCTCCGGCCGCTTCAGGGACGTGGCACCGGCCGACACGGCAAGGTCGAAGGCCGCATCCACGGAGCCGCGGTCGGGAAAGTTCTGTGCCAGCGTCACCGCCCCGGTGCCAAGCGCCGCGCCTTTCCGGCCCTGATCCTCCGCCAGGTCTGCCAGCCCGAACAGGCCAAGCGCCATGCCCTGTCCCGCCATCCGGTAAAAGACGACCCCCGGCTGCTCCCCGTGCGGGTGCCAGCCGAGCGCGGCATAGAACGCCTCTGCGCGCTTCAGGTCGGCGACACCGAGGGTGACAAGGTTCACGCGCTGCGGGGTGATGGGCTTGGTCATGGCGTTTCCTCCTCAAGCCGGCTTTCGCCGTCTTCGTCCGATACATGCAGATGCTGCGCCCGGTCGCCCAGCTCCGCGAACAGCTCCGCCCCCGTGCCGGTCATCCAGGCCTGCGCACCGAGGGCGCAGACCTCGTCATAAAGGGCGGCGCGGCGGGTGGCGTCAAGGTGGGCTGCGACCTCGTCCAGCAGGAGGATCGGCGGCGCGCCGAAGTCGCCGGACAGCGCCCGCGCATTGGCCAGGATCAGCGAGATCAGCAGCGCTTTCTGTTCCCCGGTGGAAGCGTCCTTCGCCGCGATCCCCTTGTCCATCCAGTGCGCCTCGAGGTCGACACGGTGCGGCCCGATCAGCGTGCGCCCCGCGGCAAGGTCGCGCCGCCGCCCTGCCGCCAGTGCCCCGCGCAGGCCGGCTTCGTCCTCCGGCAGATCACCCTCTGCATGGGACAGCGCCAGATCGGGGGCGGGAAAGGCGGTCGCCGCGCCTTCTGTCGCCGCGGCGATCATCTCCAGCGCGGCGGCGCGGTTCGCGGTGATGCGCGCACCGGCCTCCGCCATCTGCGATTCAAGTGCGACGTACCAGTGATCGTCCCGCACCATGTCCTTTAACAGCCGGTTGCGTTCCCGCATCGCGCGTTCGTAGGCGACAGAGACCTCCGCGTGATCCGGCAGCAGGCTCAGCACCATCCGGTCGAGGAACCGCCGCCGACCCTCCGCGCCTTCGATCCACAGGCGGTCCATCGACGGTACCAGCCAGAGCACCCGCGCCACCCGGCCCAGTCCCGCCTGCGCCGCCGCCTTGCCGTCGATCCGGACGGTGCGCGCCGTGCCCGGTTCCGCCATGCTCTCAAGCTCATGCATCTGATGCAGCGACCGCAGCACGCCGGTCAGCTTCCAGCCGAGCCCCTGGGGCCGCCGGATCAGGTCCTCCGCCGCCGCGCGCCGCAGTCCGCGCCCGGGGGAAAACATCGATACCGCCTCGAGCAACGAGGTCTTGCCCGCCCCGTTGGCCCCGTAGATCGCCACCGGGCGCCCGTCGCAGGTAACCTCGGCCCGCCGCCAGGACCGGAAATGCGACAGGGTCAGCCGGGTCAGACAGAGCCGTCCCATGCGTCCCCCATCTTCATCTTGCCAGAAATACTCCCGCCGGAGGCAGGCCGCGTCCGCGGCCTTCTCAGACGCGCATCGGCATGACCACGTAGACCGCAGAGGTGTCGTTGCCTTCGCGCATCAGGGTCGGATCGCCTGCGGTGTTGAACAGGAACACGGCATTCTCGCGATCCACCTGCGAGGCGATCTCGAGCAGGTATTTCGCGTTGAAGCCGATCTCAAGCCGTTCGTCGCCATAGGCCACGGCCAGCTCTTCCTCCGCCGCGCCGCTGTCGGGGGCGTTGACCGACAGGACCAGCCGGTCTTCGTCCAGCGCCAGCTTCACCGCGCGGGATCGTTCCGAGGATACCGTCGCGACCCGGTCGACCGCCTTGGCGAAATCGCTCGCGTCGACCTCCATCTTGCGGGTGTTTCCCTGCGGGATCACCCGGGTGTAGTCCGGGAAGGTGCCGTCGATGACCTTGGAAGTCAGGGTGATCTCGGGTGTGGCGAAACGCACCTTGGTTTCGGACACCGACACGGCGACCTTTGTTTCGTCGTCGTCCAGCAGCTTGCGCAGTTCGCCGACCGTCTTGCGGGGGACGATGACGCCGGGCATGGCCTCCGCGCCCTCGGGCAGGTCGGCGTCGATCCGGGCCAGCCGGTGACCGTCGGTGGCGACGCAGCGCAGCTTGCGGCCCTCTTCGGATTCCGCGACGTGCATGTAGACGCCGTTCAGGTAATAGCGGGTCTCCTCGGTCGAGATCGCGAATTTCGACTTGTCGAACAGCCGCCTCAGCACCGGGGCGGAAGCGGAGAAGTTCGATGCGTATTCCGACGACGCCATCACCGGGAAATCATCCTTCGGCAGCGTCGCGAGGTTGAAGTTCGACCGCCCCGCAGCCACCGTAAGCCGCCCCGCGGCGCCGTCCTCGGACAGGGTGACCAGCGCGCCTTCGGGCAGCTTGCGGACGATTTCGTGCAGGGTGACGGCGGACACGGTGGTCGCCCCGGCGCGTTCGACCATGGCGGGGGCCTTGTCGACCACCTCGATGTCCAGGTCGGTGGCGCGGAACTGGACCTCGTTGCCCTCGGCCTCGATCAGGACGTTGGCGAGGATCGGAATGGTATTGCGGCGTTCGACAACCGACTGCGCCTGGCTGACGGCCTTGAGCAGAGCGGCGCGTTCGATGCTGATCTTCATATGCCCTGACTCCTGTCCGAGGTTGGCCTAGCCTGTGCGCCTGACGGGCGCCGGGACCGGAAAGCTACCCGTTTCCCACGTCCGCACAAGCGGTTTCTTGGCTTTTTTGGGCGGGATTGGCCAGAGCGTCAAGCCGGGCGGGGACTGTGGCGTGGTCCCTGCCCCGGCGGTGGCGTCCGAAGCGGCGGTCTCAGGCCTCGAGCGCGCGGCGCAGCATTTCCACGTCTTCGGCGATCTGGCCGTCCTGGGCCTTCAGTTCCTCGATCCGGCGCACGCCGTGGATCACCGTGGTGTGGTCGCGGCCCCCGAAGCGGCGACCGATTTCCGGCAGGGACCGGGCGGTCAGGATTTTCGCCAGATACATCGCAACCTGCCGGGGCCTGGCATATGTCCTGACACGTTTCGGGCCGATCAGGTCGGACATGCGGATGTTGTAGTGTTCGGCCACCTTGCGCTGGATCTCCTCAACCGTGATCTTGCGCTCGGAGACGCGGAGGATGTCGGCCAGGCATTCCTGCGTCAGGTCCAGCGTGATCTCGCGGCCGACGAGGGACGAGAAGGCGAAAAGCCGGGTCAGAGCGCCTTCCAGCACCCGCACGTTGGTCGAAATGCGGTGCGCGAGGAATTCCAGCACGCCCGGTGCCATCTTGAGGTCCGGATACTGGGCGCGGTGCGTGTCCACCTTGCTTTGCAGGATGCCGAGACGCAGTTCGTAATCGGTCGGGTGAAGGTCGACGATCAGACCGCACTGCATGCGCGAGCGGATGCGTTCCTCCATGTCGGTCATCTCGCCCGGCGCACGGTCGCCCGAGATGATGATCTGCTTGTTCTGATCCACCAGCGCGTTGAACGTGTGGAAAAACTCCTCCTGGGTGGAGTCCTTGCCGGCAATGAACTGGACGTCATCCACCATCAGCACGTCGACGGTGCGGAACAGCGATTTGAAGTCCATCGTGCGGCGTTCGCGGATCGCCTGCACGAAGCGGTACATGAACTGTTCGGCGGACAGGTAGACGACGGTCAGGTCGGGCCGGTTGGTCTGCAGCTCCCAGGCGATCGCGTGCATCAGGTGCGTCTTGCCGAGCCCGACGCCGCCGTAAAGGAACAGCGGGTTGAAGGTGACCGGCCCGCCCTCGGCCACCCGGCGGGCGGCGGCGTGGGCCAGTTCGTTCGGCTTGCCCACGACAAAACGATCGAAGGTGAAGCGCGGATCCAGCGGCGCGGCCTGCAGCATGGTGTCGAGCGCGGTCTTCGCCGGGCTCTGCGCAGCGGCGGGTTTCGTGGCGGTCACGGTCTGCGCGGAGGACACGGGTTCGACCTCCATCTGCGCAGGACGGGCCGGTTCGGGGGCGTTGTCGTTGGCGGCCTTCTTGACGATGAATTCGAGACGACGGACCTCGGAATTCACGGCCGAGACCTCACCCAGAATCAGATCGCCGAAATTTCGGGCAACATAGGTACCGGCCCAGGAATTCGGCGCGCCGATGACGGCGGTGCCTTCCTCGGTGCGATCGAAGATCAGCGGCTCGATCCAGTTCCGGTAATTGTTCTGCCCCACGTTCTGAAGCAACTTCGCCTTTACCGCGCCCCACTGATCCTTAGTCATTTGCCCTTCGCCCCCAGGTTTTTATAATGCCAACATGACTTTGCCGACCACGGACGTTCCGCGGCGGTGTGCAAGACCGTAGTCCCGAGGCAAACCGCACCCATGGCCGTCCCCGCAGCAGGAACGGCGCAACCGGTGTTGCGGTCTACTTGTGGACCTGCAGCAAATGGAGCGGAGTTTTTCCCCGACCGCTCAACCCAAGGCTGCAGATTCCGCCTGCCCAGATCAGAACGGTTTCGCCGCTTCGGTGCCCGAAACTCCTGCAGAAAAGAGCTTCTGTAACCCCGATGGCCGATCCCGGACTGCTGTGCCCCCCAAGACGACGTGAATCGCTTGAGTGAACCTAGCAACTGGTGCGCGAGGCGCGCAACGCCAAGAAGCGCTTGACTCGGGCTTGGGTGAAATCGAATCTCGGGGCGGTGGCAGAAGCGCCACAAAGCGAAAGGGCGCCGGTTTCCCGGCGCCCTTTAATCTTCAGTTACTTGCGCAGGCGGCTCAGGCGATGGCCTTCACGCGCGATGCGAGGCGCGATATTTTGCGCGCCGCGGTGTTCTTGTGAACGACGCCCTTGGAGACACCGCGCATCAGCTCGGGCTGGGCGGCCTGGAGGGCGGCGCTTGCCGCATTTTTGTCACCCGACGCAATCGCCTCTTCCACCTTGCGAAGGAAGGTGCGGATGCGCGAGCGGCGCGCCTTGTTGACCGACGTGCGGGCAACCATCTGACGGGCGCGCTTCTTGGATTGAGGCGTATTGGCCATAAGTCTATCGTCCCATGGTTTGGGGTTCGGTGTTCTGAAGTCGCGCTGATAGGACCGACTCGCCGCAAAGTCAACCGTGTTGGGTCGCTTCTTCGCTGCTTACGCGGCAGGCGTTTCCGCACCGTCGTCGCCAAGGCCGGAACAGACGACAAGGATACGCGCCTCCTCCGCGCCCTCCGCGGCGTAGAGATGACCGCGGCCGCTGTCGAAATACATCGAATCCCCCTGGTCGAGCACCACGTCCTCCGCCCCTTCCAGCTGCACCACGACGCGCCCTGCCAGCACCATGAGGAACTCCTCCCCCGGGTGGCTGACCATGCGGTCGAAACGCATTTTCTCCAGCGGTTTCAACGTGCCTCGCATGGGTACCATGGTCTTGCCACGGACATCGGGGAAGAGCATTTCGTAAGTGTAGTTCTCGGTTTCAAGGTAGCCGAAGTCGGTATCGCGGGCGACGCCGATGGTACCATGTTCGAACGCCCCGCCCTGGGTGGAGAACAGTTCGGACACGTCCACGCCAAGCCCGCGTGCGAGGTTCGAGAACCGGTCGTAGGTGGGGGCCATCAGACCGCGCTCCACCTTGGAGATCGTGGAGATCGCAAGTCCGCTGCGGTCGGACAGGGCCTGTAACGTCAGGCCCCGTGATTCCCGCAGGTCCTTGACCCGCTGGCCCATCTGGGACCGACTCTGTTCCGCGTCCGGGCGGGGTCTACCCGCCCTGTCTTCGCCCCTGTCCTGCATCACCCGTCGCCGTCCCGTCCGAAATTTTCCAATCGGAAAAATTCACTTCACCTGACACGCCCGGCCTGATAGGCTTGGGGCATGGTACCCATTGTAGACAGGTATATAGAGTGAGGAAAAGCGTCGGCCACGATTTCCTTGTCGTCGGTGGCGGCATGGCCGGGGTCTCTGCACTGGCAGAGCTGTCACGTCACGGAAGCGCGGTTCTGGTAGAGACGGAAGGCCAGCCCGGCTACCATTCCACCGGCCGGTCGGCGGCGATCCTTGCACAGACCTACGGCAACGTCGTCGTGCAGGCGCTGACGCGGGCCTCCGAACCTTTCCTGACCGCACCGCCCGAGGGGTTCAGCGATGCGCCGCTGCTGACCCCGCGTACCCTGATCCGCATCGCCCGCCCCGACCAGGAGCCAGAGCTCCGGGCGATGTTCGACGGGCTGGAGGACACCGGCCTGCTGCGCTGGCTCGATGCGGAGGATATCGCGCGCCGGATCCCGATCATCCGGCCCGGCTATGCGTCGGGCGGGTTCCTGAACGCGGATGCGCAGGACATGGATGTTCATGCCATGCTTCAGGGGTATCTGCGGATCGCGCGCGCCAACGGGGCAGAGGTCCTGACCGGCGCGCCCGTGACCGCACTCGAACAGACGCCGGGTGGCTGGCGGGTGGAGGCGGGCGGGCGCAGTATCGAGGCCGGGTGCGTCGTCAACGCCGCCGGGGCCTGGGCGGACCGGGTGGCGGCGCTGGCCGGCCTGACACCGGTCGGTCTGGCACCGATGCGGCGGTCTGCCGTGACCTTTCGCCCGCCCGCGGGGTTCGATCCGGCCGGTCTGCCGATGACGGTGGACGCGGAGGAACTGTTCTACCTCAAGCCAGAGGCGGGGATGCTCCTGGCCTCTCCGGCCAACGAAACCCCCTCCGACCCCTGCGATTCCCGGCCCGAGGAGATCGAGATCGCCATCGCCATCGACCGGGTCCTCGCCGCGTTCGACCTGGACGTGCGGCGGGTGGAATCGACCTGGGCGGGCCTCAGGACCTTCACCCCGGACCGCAGCCCGGTCTGCGGGTTCGACGCGGAGGCGGAGGGCTTCTTCTGGCTGGCCGGACAGGGCGGCTACGGCATCCAGACCGCCCCGGCGCTGGCCCGGCTGGCGGCGCAGCTGGTCGCGGATGCGCCGACGGACCCCGCCCTTGCGGCAACGGGCCTGGACCCGGCGCAGCTCTCTCCGGCACGATTTCAACAGGCAAGACCATAACAGCCGCGGCAGGGACCGCGGCACCTTCAACAAGGGAGACGACAATGAAGATCAAGACACTCCTGGCCGCCGTGGCCGCCACCTGCCTGTCAGCCGGGGTCGCGCTGGCCGACTGGTCACCTTCGGGCCCCGTGAAGCTGTGGATCGGCTTCGGCGCGGGCGGAGAGACCGACACGCTCGGCCGGCTCATTGCGAAAGAAATGGGCGAAGCGACCGGCTGGAATATCGTGGTGGAGAACAAGCCGGGCGGCGGCGGCATCGCCATGTTCACGCAGCTCGCCACGGTTCCGGCGGACGGCATGACGCTTGGCATGGGGGTCACCATGCCCGTGCTGGTCAACCTGACGGTGCGACCCGACGAAATCCCGTTCAAGCTAGCCAGCTTCGACTATCTCAACACCGTGGCGCTGGCTCAGCTGGCGATCGTGGCGAAGAAGGATGCACCATTCGACGACCTCGCCGGGCTGGTCGCCTATTCCAAGGAAAAGGGCGGCGCGCTTGTGGCATTCGATGCCAAGCCACAGGAACTGCTGATGAATTTCATCGACGGGGAAACCGAAGCCGGGTTCAAGCTGGTCTCCACCAAATCCTCCGCCGAAGAGCTCCAGCAGCTTCTGGGCGGGCATGTGGACGCGGCCTTCAACGCGGGTGCGCATATCCCCTACCTGGAAAGCGGTGAGCTGAAGATGATCGCCTCCGCCAATGCCTCGCGCCACAGCTACGCGCCCGACACGGCCACCGTGCAGGAGCAGGGCCATGACATCTATGTCGACCCGTGGTTCTACATCGCCGCGCCCGCCGGACTGCCGGAAGAGGCGAAGATGGCGATCAGCAAGGCGATCTCGGACGCGCTGGCCTCTGACGCGACAAAGGAGGCGATCATGAACACCATGCACACCGAACCCTCCATGGCCGGGCCCGAAGATACGAAGATGATGCTCGAGGCCGGCCTGAAGAACGTCGGCACGCTGTTCGGCAAGTAACCCGTCTCCCGGGACACCATCCGTGACACCACCACTCCTCAACCGCCTCTCCGGCCTCGCCTTCGCGGGGTTCGGAGCGGCACTGCTGCTCTGGCTGATCCCGGCACATACGGAAACGGTCAGCTACGGCTTCATGCGACCGGACACGCTGCCGAAGGTCTGTGCCTGGGCGCTGCTTGCGCTTGGACTGGTGCAGGCGGCGCTTGCGGGCGGGGGCGTTGCGGTGGACTTTTACGAGACAGGGATCGTCGCCATCACCGCGCTGCTGTCGGCGGCGGCGGTCTGGGGGATGGGGCGCTTCGGCTTCCTCGTCACCGGGCCGGTCTTCGCCGCCGTGCTGGTCGCGCTGATCGGTGAACGGCGGCCGGTCTGGATCCTTGCCGCAGTGGCGGGCGCCCCGGCGATCACCTGGCTGGTGGTCGTCTGGCTGCTTGGCCGGCCGCTTCCATAAGGCGCTGACATGCCAGAACTTTCCATCGTCCTCGGCGGATTGTCCGACGCCTTCACCCTGGTGAACCTGCTGTTCGTCGCGATTGGTGTAGCGGCGGGGCAGATGGTCGGGGCGATACCCGGTATCGGGCCGATCATGGCCATGGCCATCGCGATCCCGTTCACCTTTGCCATGGACCCGCTGGTCGCGATTTCCTTCCTGGTCGGGATCAACAAGGGCGGGCTGTTCGGGGGGGCCATTCCCGCCGTTCTCATCAACACGCCGGGCACGCCGGACGCGGCGGCGACGACGCTGGACGGCTATCCGCTGGCCAGGTCGGGCAAGCCGGTCAAGGCAACGCGGATGGCGCTTTTCGCATCGGTCACCGGGGACACGGCGTCGGACCTCGTGCTGATCACCCTTGCCGCACCGCTGGCCGGGCTCGCGCTGAAGATGGGTCCGGTGGAGATCTGCGCGCTGATGGTCTTTGCCTTCTCCATCATCTCGGGACTGATCGGGGACTCGCTGGTGAAGGGGTTGATCGCCGCTGCCGCCGGACTGCTGCTGGCGACCGTCGGGCTGGACCCGGAACACGGGACGCCGCGCTTCTACTTCGGGTACTTCGAACTTTACGACGGGGCCTCGCTGGTCGCCGTGGCGATCGGGATGCTGGCGGTGGCCGAGATCTTCCGCCGCATCGCATCCGCCCGCCGGGCGGGACCGCAGCCGACAATCACGCTAGGCGCCGGCGGCGCGGAGCAGCGGGTAAGCTTCTCCGAATACTGGTCCTGCCGGTTCGCCATGGCGCGCGGGGCGCTGATCGGCACGGTACTGGGCGCGATCCCCGGTATCGGGTCGACCGCCGCCGCCTACATGTCCTATGCCGCCGCGAAGAAGGGCGACCCGGGCAATGGCCCGGCGTTCGGCGAGGGCAACCTGAGGGGCATCGCCGCGACGGAATCCGCCAACTCCGCCGTCATGGGGGCGAACCTGATCCCGCTGCTCGGCATCGGCATC
Source organism: Primorskyibacter flagellatus (assembly GCF_014638275.1). Taxonomy (GTDB): domain Bacteria; phylum Pseudomonadota; class Alphaproteobacteria; order Rhodobacterales; family Rhodobacteraceae; genus Pseudooceanicola; species Pseudooceanicola flagellatus_A. The sequence goes on along the minus strand of NZ_BMFJ01000002.1, from coordinate 1,016,587 downwards.
CCCGGCTCAATCGGCGCGGCGCTGCTGATCTCGGCTTTCAACATCCACGGGATCCAGCCCGGGCCGCTGCTGTTCCAGACGCAGGGGCGGCTGATCTACGGGCTGTTCGGGGCGATGCTGATGGCAAATCTGATGAACCTGCTGATCGGGCAGCTGTCGCTCCGCCTCTGGGCGCGGGTCATCCGGGCGCCGGAATCGGTGATCTTCCCCTCCGCCCTGCTGTTCTGCTTCATCGGCGTCTATCTCTCGACCGGCGGTCTGTTCGGTGTCGGGCTGATGCTGGTCGCCGCCGTGGTCGGCTATGCGATGACCGCTCTCGGCTATCCGGTCATCGTCTTCATCATCGCCTTCTTCCTCGGCGCGGGGTTCGAAAGTTCGCTCAGCCAGGCGCTGGTGATCCTTGACGCGAACCCGGTGAACCTGCTTGGCCATCCGATCGCGCTGGCGCTGCTGGTGGTTGCGGCAGTCACGGTGGTCTGGCTGGCGCGCGGGCGCAACGGCTTGGACTCCGCCGGAAGTCCTGATTAACCTTTCCGGCGGGAGGCCGCCCATGAACATCCTTTTCATCATGTATGACCAGCTGCGCTTCGATTACCTGTCCTGCGCCGGTCATCCCGTTCTGAAGACTCCGAACTTCGACCGGGTCGCGGCCATGGGCGTCCGATTCACGCAGGCGCATGTGCAGTCGCCGGTCTGCGGGTCCTCGCGCATGTCCTTCTATACCGGGCGCTACGCGTCATCCCACGGGGCGCAGTGGAACGGCTATCCGCTCCGGGTCGGAGAGATGACCATGGGCGACCACCTGCGTGCGCTCGGCATGGGCTGCTACCTGATCGGCAAGACCCACATGGTGGCGGATGCGGAGGGGATGGCGCGGCTCGGCCTTGCGGCGGACACGGTGATCGGCGCGCGGCAGTCGGAATGCGGTTTCGACGCGGTGGTGCGGGACGACGGACTGTGGGGAGAGGGGCCGGACGGGTTCTACGACCGCAAGCGGTCGCCCTACAACGAATACCTGAAGGAGAAGGGGTATCCGTCGGACAACCCGTGGCAGGATTTTGCAAATGCCGGGATCTCGGGCGACGACATAGCCTCGGGCTGGTTCTTCCGGAATGCCGACAAGCCCGCCAACGTCCGGGAGGAGGACAGCGAGACACCCTGGCTGACCGACCGCGCGCTCGACTTCCTGAAGACGGCGGACGGGCCGTGGTGTGCCCATCTCTCCTACATCAAGCCGCACTGGCCCTATATCGTGCCCGCGCCCTATCACGACATGTTCGGCCCCGGCGATGTGCCGCCCGCCGTCCGGTCGGAGGAGGAGCGCCGCGATCCCCATCCCGTCTACGCCGCCTATATGGGCAACAGGATCGGCCAGTCGTTTTCCCGCGACGAGGTGAGGGAAAAGGTCATCCCGGCCTACATGGGCCTTATCAGGCAGTGCGACGACCAGCTTGGCCGCATCCTCGACCATCTGGAAGAGACCGGACAGATGGAGAGCACGATGATCGTGCTGACCTCGGACCATGGTGACTATCTGGGCGATCACTGGCTTGGCGAAAAGGACCTGTTCCACCAGCAGTCGGTCAAGATCCCGCTGATCGTCCATGACCCGAGGGCAGAGGCCGACGCGACCCGCGGCACCACCTGCGACGCACTGGTGGAGGCGATCGACCTTGCCGCCACCTTTGTCGAGGTCGCCGGCGGCGCGGTGCCGGAGCATATCATCGAAGGTCGCTCGCTTTTACCGTTTCTGCGGGGGGAGGTGCCGGAGGCATGGCGCGAGGTCGTGATCAGCGAATACGACTACTCCGTCACCCCGATGCGCGACGTTCTGGGGCTGAGCAGCCGAGACGCGCGCCTGTTCATGGTCTTCGACGGCCGCTGGAAGCTGATCCATGCAGAGGGCGGTTTCCGTCCCATGCTGTTCGATCTGAAGACCGATCCGGAAGAGTTCCACGACCTCGGCGCGGAAGAGACCTACGCCGCGGTGGTGGAGCGGCTCTATGGACATCTGCATGCCTGGGGTCTGCGGATGTCGCAACGCGTGACGCGGTCGGAAGGTGATCTGGAGAAGATGCGCGGGCGGGCGGCGCGGGTCGGGATCCTGCCGTTCCTCTACGACGGATCGGAGGTGCCGGAGGCGTTGACGGTGAAGTATCGCGGCAAGGCAGGGGCGGATTTTACGAAGGGTTAAGGAGGCTACTGACCTCTCACGTGGTTCTTCCCCCGCACGCAGTCCTTCGCCCCCTCACCCCCCTCGCCCAAGGGCGAGAGAGTGTCAGGGCGGTGCTGGACAGGAGGCGTGGGTGGCCACCCCGTGATCCGTCATCCTCGGGCTCGACCCGAGGATCTGCCGGTCAAGGGGCGAAGCAGGGAAAAAGCCTCGGATCGAGTCCGAGGATGACGTACGGCAGGCCCGACCAACGTCGGCTCACCGTCGGAACTGTCGCTGGAACTTCGCCATGCCGCCGATCCAGCGGCCGTAGTTGGAGACCTTGGCCTCCATGTAGCCCCGGACCTGTTCATGCGGGAGGATCAGGAACTGCTCCGCCCGGATCCCCTCCAGCGCGCAATCCGCCACGGCCTCTGCCGTCATGACCCCGTCGCCGGACTGCGGACCATCGCCACCGATGCCGGACAGCATCGGCGTCGCGACACCCTGCGGGCAGAGGATCGACACGCGGATCCCCTCGTCACGGTGCGAAATGGCGAGGTTTTCGGCAAAGCCGACGGCAGCATGTTTGGTCGTGGAATAGGTGGCGCTGCCGATCTGGCTCAGCAGACCGGCGGCGCTGACGGTGTGCAGGAAGTAGCCGCCGCCGCGCGCGATCATGCGCGGCACCAGAACGTTGGCAGCGTGGACATGGGCCATCACGTTGACCTCCCACGCCATCTGCCATTCGTCGGCCGGTGCGCCCGCCGCGTTCACCACTGCCGGATCGAACCCGTTGGCGATCCCGGCGTTGGAGCACATGAGGTCCACGGGACCCTGCGCCGCCTCCACGGCGTCGATCATCGCGGCGATGGCCGCGGCGTCGCGCACGTCGACGCGCAGCCCGGTGCCGCCGATCTCTGCCGCGACCCGCTCCGCGCCCGCGCCGTCAAGGTCGCAGACGCAGACATGGGCCGCGCCCGCCTTGTGGAGCGCACGCGCCAAGGCCGCCCCGATCCCCTGTGCGCCGCCGGTGACGACGGCGACCTTTCCGGCAATCTCCATCGGCTCCCCCCGATCGCGGTCCTACTTGTCGCGGAACTGCGGTTCGCGTTTTTCGAGGAAGGCCGACATGCCCTCCTTCTGGTCGTCCGTCGCGAACATGGCGTTGAACACCCGGCGTTCGAACAGCAGTCCCTCCGCCAGGGTCGTTTCGTAGGAGCGGTTGACTGCCTCCTTCACCGCCATGACGGTGATCATCGACTTTTCAGAGATCTTGGCGGCGGCGGCCAGCGCCTCCTCCATCAGCTTCTTGACCGGCACCACGCGGGACACGAGCCCGGCGCGTTCGGCTTCCTCCGCGTCCATGAAGCGGCCCGTCAGGTTCATGTCCATCGCCTTCGATTTGCCGACGAACCGGGTCAGGCGCTGCGTGCCGCCGATGCCCGCGACCACGCCAAGGTTGATTTCAGGCTGGCCGAACTTGGCGTTGTCCCCGGCGATGATGAAATCGCACATCATCGCCAGTTCGCAGCCGCCGCCCAGGGCGTAACCTGCGACGGCTGCAATGATCGGCTTGCGCACGCGCAGGATCGCAGCGGTGTCCTGGGTGAAGAGATCGCCGGCAAAAACGTCCACAAAGCTCAGGTCGGACATCATCTTGATGTCGGCCCCGGCGGCGAAGAACTTCTCCGACCCGGTCAGGACGATGCAGCGCACCTTCTCGTTCGCCTGCGCCGCGCCAAGGGCGTCGGCCAGTTCCTTGAACAGCTGATCGTTCAGCGCGTTCATGGCGTCCGGGCGGTTCAGTCTGATGGTGGCAACGTAGTCTTCGATTTCGACGATGATCGTCTCGTAAGCCATGTGATCGGCCAATCCGTTGTGAGCGTTAGGGGCGATTCACTAACACTATGGCCTTGCGGATCAAGTCATCTTTGGCATTGCGGACAATGGAAGGACGACCGTCCCGACTGCACCGTGCGCCGAATCGTCCCCCCGCAGCCGGGGGTGCGGCAGGGCTGGCCCTCGCGCCCGTAGACGTCGAAGCTGTGCTGGAAATAGCCCAGTTCCCCGTCCGCCTGACGATAGTCCTTCAGGGAGGATCCGCCCGCCGCGATCGCCTCTCCCAGCACGTCTCGGATAATCGGGACCAGCGCTGCCAGACGGGGCAGGCCGATGCGGTCGGCGCGGCGGGTCGGGGCGATGCGGGCGCGGTAGAGCGCCTCGCAGACGTAGATGTTCCCCAGCCCCGCAACCAGCTTCTGATCCAGCAGCGCGGCCTTGACCGGGGTGCGCCGGGTCTTCACGGCGGCGGTGAAATAGGCCTCGTTGAAAGCATTGCCAAGCGGCTCGGGCCCAAGGGCGGCCAGCAGGGGATGCCGGTCGGCCTCCAGCGTCGGCATCAGGTCCATCGCGCCGAAGCGGCGCGTGTCGTTGAAGGTGATGCGGGCGCCGTTCTCCATGTCGAACACGACGTGGTCGTGCTTTTCCGGCATCGGGTGGTCATGCACGAAGCGGCCAAGCGGGTCGCCCGAAACCGTCATGCGCCCCGACATGCCGAGGTGGATCAGCAGCGTCTCTCCCCGGTCGAGATCGGCGAGGATGTATTTCGACCGTCGGCGCAGGCGTTCCACCCGTGCGCCGGTCAGCCTTTCGGCCATCCGTTCGGGAAAGGGCCAGCGGAGGTCGGGGCGGTTGACATGGGCCTTGGCGATCACCTGCCCCTCCATCACCGGGGCAAGGCCGGTGCGAACGGTTTCGACCTCGGGCAATTCGGGCATGGCGGACCTAGTAGTAGGGCCGGGCCTCATCTATGGCGCGGCTCAGCGTGCTCTGACCGCTGAGATATTTCACGAGCCACGCGGTTTGGCCACCCTGGAAGCGCAGCAGGCAGGCGCCCGGCAGATCGTCATGCACCTCTGTCAGGCGGGTCAGATCGTAATCGCGGGTGCGGAATGCGGGGGTCATCAGGGTCAGGTCGTGGCCGCGCAGTACCGCGCGGAACTGCCAGCAATAGGCCGTGGCATAGGCAAAGACGGGCAGCAGCGACAGGCCCAGCACAAGGGCGGCACGCGACTCCTGCGCGGCCTCGGCGGTGCGGAGGAGAACCAGCATCGACACCATGGCGACGGCGATACGCAGGGGGATGGCGACACGGTGAACCGACCGTTCGCCGGGCTTGCCGTCGAAATCGGGAAACGCCTCCAGCCGCCCGTGCATGCGCATGAGCACCGCCAGCAAGAGGATTGCCAGCGCCAGCAATACGATGGCCTGTACCTGCTCCATACCGCTTCGGTCCTTCGTGCGCCGATTTGACGGTTTGTGTCTCACCCCCAGATATGGCAGGGAACTGAGGCTTTTGTTTGGCAAGGTTAACCCCGCCCATGACCGACCCGAAAACCACGCATTTCGGCTTTGACACCATCCCGGAGGCCGAAAAGGCCGGGCGGGTGCAGGGCGTCTTCAACTCTGTCGCATCGAAGTACGATGTGATGAACGACGCGATGAGCCTTGGCATCCACCGGCTCTGGAAGGATGCGATGATGGACTGGCTTGCGCCGCGTCCCGGACAGCGGTTGCTGGACGTGGCGGGGGGGACGGGCGACATCTCCTTCCGGTTTCTCAGGCGGGCCGGGTCCGGCCACGCGACGGTGCTGGACCTGACCGAACCCATGCTGGTGGCGGGGCGGCGACGGGCCGAGGCCGCGCAGATGGCCGACAGCCTGGACTGGGTGACCGGAGACGCGATGGCCCTGCCCTTTGCCGACGCGAGCTTTGACGTCTACACCATCAGCTTCGGGATCCGGAACGTGACCCGGCCCGAGGATGCCCTGCGCGAAGCCTACCGCGTGCTGAAACCCGGTGGCCGTCTGATGGTTCTGGAGTTTTCGACAATTCCGACGCCGGGTTTGCAATGGCTTTACGACCGCTATTCCTTCAATCTGATCCCAGCCATGGGACAGGTGATTGCGGGGGACCGGGACAGTTACCAGTACCTCGTGGAATCCATCCGCCGCTTCCCGGATCAGAACACCTTCCTCGGCATGGTCCGCGCCGCGGGTTTTGAACAGGCGAAGTACCGCAACCTGACCATGGGCGTTGCGGCACTGCATTCCGGCTGGAAGCTCTGAATGCGCGGACCGCACAACATCTGGCGTCTGGTCCGGACAGGGGCCACCCTGGAGCGGACCGGCGCGATGAAGATCGTGCTCGACGCCTATGATGCGCCGCCCCTGCTGCGGCTGGCCGCGCGCATCGTTGGCTGGCCGTTCCAGTGGCTGGGCCATCCCGGCGATCCCACCATGCCCCCCGCGACCCGCGCCCTGACCGCCCTAGGCCCCGCCTACATCAAATTCGGTCAGGTCCTGTCCACCCGCCCCGACCTGGTCGGAGAGGACCTTGCCCGGCAACTGCGTGTCCTGCAGGACCAGCTGCCCCCGTTCCCGACGACCGTCGCACGTCGGACGGTGGAGGAGGAACTCGGCCATTCAGTCAATTCTATCTATTCTGAATTTTCCGAACCGGTCGCCGCTGCCTCCATCGCGCAGGTCCATCACGCCCGTCTCGCCGCCACCGGAGAGGACGTCGCGGTCAAGGTTTTGCGACCTGGTATCGAGCGCGCGTTCCGTCGCGACATCGACGCCTTCTACCTCGCAGCCTCCATCATCGAATTCCTCTCCCCCGCCTCGCGCCGGCTGCGGCCAAGCGAGGTCATCGCCCATTTCGACGGCGTCGTGCGCGGAGAGCTGGACCTGCGGCTCGAGGCCGCCTCCGCCTCCACGTTCGCGTCGAATACCGAAGGGGACGATGGTTTCCGGCTGCCCGCCGTGCGCTGGCAGGAAAGCGGACGCCGGGTGATGACGATGACCTGGGCCGAGGGCGCGCCGCTTGGCGACAACGCCGCGCTGGATGCAGCCGGGCATGATCGCGACGCGCTTGGTGAACGGGTGCTGACCCTTTTCCTGAACCACGCGCTGCGCGACGGCTATTTCCATGGCGACATGCATCAGGGCAATCTCAAGGTTGCCGCGGACGGGGCGATCATCGCTTACGACTTCGGTATCATGGGGCACATCGACGAATACACACGCCGGGTCTATGCCGAGATCCTCTACGGCTTCATCAAACGCGACTACATGCGCGTGGCGCTGGTGCATTTCGAGGCAGGCTATGTCCCCGCCGATCAGGACGTCGACGAATTCGCCCGTGCCCTGCGCGCTGTCGGAGAACCGATCTTCGGCATGGACGCGACTCGCATCTCCATGGGCCGGCTCCTGTCCTATCTCTTTGACGTAACTGAACGTTTCGGGATGGAAACGCGGACGGAACTGATCCTCCTCCAGCGCACCATGGTCGTGGTCGAAGGCGTCGCACGGTCGCTATCCCCCCAGATCAACATCTGGGAAGTCGCCCGTCCGGTGGTCGAGGATTACATCCGCCGCAACCTCGGCCCCCGCGCGCTGGCCCGCGACCTCGGCCGCACGGCAGAGGTGCTTGCCCGCTTTGGCCCGCGCCTGCCGGTTCTGGTCGAACGCGCGCTGGTGCGTCAGATGAGCGAACTCGACGCGTCTGCCCGGAAGCCGCGTTCGGGGGGCTGGCTATGGTTCTCCGGCGGGCTCGGCGCGGGGATTGTGCTGAGCCTGATAGCGGTCGTCATCCTGTCCTGATCGGGGACAGCGCGGCCTCCGCCGCGTCCAGCTCCAGTGTCACCGCCGCATGGCCACCTCCGCGACCGGTGGCATCGCACCACAGCGCATAGGCCGCCATCCGCATGTGATAGACCGGAGCCAACTTGCGATACCGTCGTGTCACGTCAGGATCCGGGTAGGCGTCGAGGAACGCCGGGATATCTTCGTCACGGAGGCCGCCCGGATAGGCCAACCGCATCGAGGGCGACACGACGATCGCCAGATCCTCGCAGGGGTCGCCCGTCCCGGGACATTGCCAGTCGATCAGCGCGGGTCCGTGCCGGGTCGCGACAACATTGGCGCCGACCGGATCGGCGTGAAGGAACTTCGGGTCGGGGGACACCACCGGCTCCGACCGGTCGAGGTGCTGGCGGAGATCGGCAAACCGCCTCGGCAGAGCATCGGGGACCAGCGCGGCCAAGGCATCCGACTGGCGGAGCAGTTGCTGTGTGCCGGAGGGTACCGTCCGCAACGATGCGATGAGCGGGCGTTCGTGCACGCGGCTTAGCAGACGCGCCAGCCCGGCCGGGTCCGGCACGGCTGCGGTCCCCTCGAGAAAGCGGTAGATCACGGCGTGCCCGAACGTTCCCGAAAGTTGCGCGAGCGGCTCCGGGGCCAGTCGGTCCGGGGCCAGCGCGGTCAGGGCGACAAACTCCGCCGCCGGATCGTTGGGAAACAGCGGGGTTGCACCATCGGCGCGATACAGTTTGACCACAATCGAGTCCGGACCCGTTCCGACCTGCCAGAGCAGGTTTGTGCGCCCCCCCGACAGACCTTGCCATTCCCCCGCCTCCGAAACTCCCGGATGCGCAGAAGCGGCGGCGACAAGCGCTTCGGGCGGCGAGGTTGGGGTCAGGGTCATGTCGCAATCCGGCCAGAACGGTCCTGTTGCCATAGTGGACGCCGTAGCGTCCGACAAGCCGGAGGCGCAATACCGTCACGCGCGGATGCCGGTAACGGACGCAGCCATGACCATACCGCCGCCCTCCACCACAAGGAGGATGTCCGCACCCGAGCGGCGCGCCTCCGTCACCCGCGAGTAGCTGGCGACATCCTCGGTGGAGATCAGTTCGCCTTCCAGCCGGCTTTCCACTTCGAAGCTGTATCGGCCCGGCGCGGCGATCGCCCCGGATGCCATTTCGCCGTCCCACGCGTAGCTGGTCTGCCCCTCTTCCAGATCATCGCGGAAGATCGTGTTGCCCGATGCGTCGCGTACCACAAGCGTTACCCGGTCTGCCCGCGCCGGGGCTGATATGGACAGGTCAACCGGTTTTCCGTCGAACTGCGCGGGCGCGGTCGACAGGGCCTGCATCCCGACCCACCCGGCGAGGTCGCTCATCCCCGAAAGCTGGATACGCCCGATAAGATCCTCCAGGTGCGAGTTCGTCAGAACCTGTTGTTCGACCGAGGAAAAAGTCGCCAGTTGCGTGGCGTAGTCGGTGGAATCGACGGGGTTCAGCGGGTCCTGATTCTTCAGCTGTGTCGACAGCATCTTCAGGAAGGTTTCGAAGTCGGAGCTGATCACTGCCTTCTGCGATCCGGCAGCGGTGGTCCCGTTCGATGCAGCCGCTGTCGCGGAGCCGATGTCCATGTCTCTCTCCTACAATCTCAGGTCCATGCCGGACGTGGTAGAGTACGCTGGCCTGTCCTCGCCTTCCGGGTCGGCGGCCTCCTGAATATTGGACGGCCCGCCCTGCCCCCCGCGCGGCGCGTGTCCTGGATTGCCCGGATCGCCGAACGACAGGGAAACGTTGTCGTGACCCAGCCGACCGATGTCCCGTGTCAGGAGGTCGCCATGCCGGCGCATGAGGTCCAGCGTTTCCGACCGTTCGGCGACGATCACCACAGTCACACCCTGGTCGGAAACCTGAAGATGCATGCGGACGCGCCCCAGTTCCTCTGGCGAAAGCGTGATTTCGACCGGCCCGTCGGAGAGCGTCCTGGCCGCGTGTGCGATCTGTTCGGACAGCCTTGCCGGGACCGGGGCCGGCGGCGGGTCGAGTCTGGTGGCAACATGCTGGGTGCGGGTATCGCCGGGCGGCGGGCCGAACTCAGCGGTTGGCTCCAGCGCAGGGTCGCGGGCGGGATCGGCAGTGGTGGTCCGGACCGGCACCGGTTCGGATCGGACAGTCTGCGGCTGCGCGGCGCCCCCCTGTGCAGGTCGTAGCGAAGTATCCGTTTCGGCCGCAACGCGCGGGACCGTGGAAGGCCGTTCTGGCGGCGGCTCAGCGGCACCCCGAACTGGTCTGGATGTGTCCGGGTGCAGCGGTCGTGCCCTTTCTTGAGTCCTACCCGCCTTATCTATCCGGCGCGCCGAAATCACCGTTTCAGGCAAGGCCGCTGCGCGTTCTGGAACAGCAGCGAAGCGCAGCGGCTCTGTCGTCCGGCCGGCTTCGTCGTGCATGGGCGCTTCTTGAATTGACGCAGCGGCACCGGGGATATTGCGCGCAGACGGGATTATCTGGTCGGTCTCACGGATTTCAGAGACACCTTTCGGAAGGGCTGATGGCCCGCTGGTCGATAGGGGTCGAGTAGCAGGTGCGTCGAACGTCGAGCTTTTGCTCCGACCGGTTCGTCGTGTGCCGGTCATGGTCGGAAGTTCGGGCGCGGTTGCTGAAGCAGGTCTTGGGACAACTTTCTGTACGTCGGTCTCAGGCACCGTTGCCGCGGCAGGACTTGCGACCGGCGGGATGGAAGCGATCCTGGGCTCGACAACACTGCCCTTTTCAGGCCCGACTATGGTTTGGCGGAGAGGTCGAATTGCGCGTTCCTGCGGGACGGAGTCGGCCCGAAGGGTGGCACTTTCTGACGGCGCTGGGTTCGTACGCGCGGAGTGCGGAGCCTTCGGGTGCACCGGGAGCTCTCTTCGCGGAATGACTGATCGTATCGCATCTTTGTCCGATGGGATATCGGACGCGGATGGTGTCGCAACCGCTACCTCTGAGCCCTGTTTCGCAACTTCAGGGATAATCTTGCCGTTTGCAGCGCGACGTTGTGCCGACCCTGGCGTTTCCTCCGGGATCGTCTGCGATTGGGCGCTTTTAGTTTGTTCCACCCAGGGTACCGGCGGGTCCGGCGCGATCACTTTCGGCTGACGGACCTGATCTCGTCCGGGGGTAACGGCCGCATCGCCGATCGGTGTCGCACTCGCAGACAGGCTTTCTGACACCGTTCGTTCCGAAAACGCCAATACTTGCGTTGTGTTCGTTGGGGACCGCTGCGCCGGCGTGGGTATGTGCGAGGTCCGGTCCATCTCAACAGCCGGTGCCGTCAGTACACGGTCCCGTTCCGTCTGGTGCCGAGACATTTCCAAAGTCGACGCAACTTTGGCCGATCGCGGCACAGGGCCGGACACGTTGACGACAGTGGCGGTGGCCACCCTGGGCGTTTCAGTGCGGGCAGTGCGGGTTTCGGCGCCCGGAATCGCGCTCTGTGCCCGGTACACCTCAGGCCCCGTGCCCGGCACCAAGAGTATCTTCCGGTGCAGGTCGACCTCATTCAGTATTGTGGGTTCAGAGAGCCGGCGATCCCGGTAGTCGGTATGAACCGGCGCGGGAACCGGCGATCGGTCGCCAGGCGGAGCCGCACCGTGGTCGGGAATGTTCTTTCCATCAGCGACCGGGACTCGTGACGCCACCGGTGGCGTTCGCAACATGGGTTCTAAGGACGGAAATGTTCGGTTGGCCGGTGCCGCCCCGATGTCCGGACTGAGGGAGCTCCGCTTCGGGCGGCGCAACTGCGGGCCAGGTTCCGGCTCCGCCACCAGGATGGTCGCAGGACTGCCGAAGGCGGGCCCCGAGGGTACAACGGCAGGACGCAAGGCCGGAGCTGGCGCCGGTACGGTCGCCGGGGTTCCTGTTGCGACTTCTGGTTCCGGATCAATTCTGTTCCGGGCTTGCCGCGGTAGGGGCACTCCAACCGGTTCCACAACCGGCGTCGGTTCCGGGGATTCTCGCCCGGCTAACCCGTGTTCCGGTGTCGCGGCGAATTGAGCCGGCACCGGTACTGTAGGCACCTCACGCTCCGAAAACGACGCAGGGTGCACATCAATCTCCGACCCGGCTTCCACTGCGTCGGACCACTCATCCGCGAAACCATCTTCGCCATCCTTCGCATCTGCAGGATCGTCAGCAGAACGAGATTCCGAGCGCGTGGACATCGTCCCGGACTCTTCGCCCGTTTCAGTTGTCGGGCTTTCCTTGCGGTCGGAGATCAACGGCACGTCCGGTTCCTCCAATTTGGCGGAAAAGACCTCGGAAAATGCCCTCCCGGAGGGGGCGGAACCAGGTATCGGGCGCGGGGTGGCCCGAAGGATCGGAAAGCCAAGCATTTCTGCTTTCATGTCAGCCTCAGAAATTCTTCTGCGACGGCGAATATCCACGGATTCGGTTACTGGTCCTTTACCGATTGGCGTCAAAATCGAGGGAACCGCTGAGAATTGGAGGCAATGATGCAGCCCGAAACCGTCGTTCCCGCCCATGGACATCGAACACGCGAAATCGCTGCGCTGCGCGAGGCCGCGACAGAGCTTGAAGCAAGTTTCCTTGCGGAAATGCTGCGCAGTGCCGGGCTGAACGGGCGTGGCGGCGCCTTCGGCGGCGGCACGGGTGAAGACCAGTTCACCTCATTTCTCGTCGAAGAACAGGCCCGCCGTCTGGCGGCCACCGGCGGTATTGGACTTGCCGAGACCATTTTCAACAGCCTGAAGGAGCGTAGGGATGACCGATGAGACCGATGGAAACGACTGTCTGGAACAGCTCGACCGACTGCTGAGTCGGGAAAGGGCGATGCTGTTGTCCGGCGACCTGCAGGAACTCGGCGAGTTGCTGCGGAAAAAGAAGGATCTCATCGACCGCGTCGTGGCAGATGACTGGGCTGAAAAACTTGCCGATCTGCACGGCAAGGCCCTGCGCAACCAGGCGCTTCTGGATAGCACCCTGCGCGGCATCCGCAATGTGGCGACCCGGTTCGCGAACCTGCGCCGAATTCGCAAGTCTTTGGAAACTTACGATGAATTCGGACACAAGCTGTCGGTGCCGACTGTCTCCGACAGCCGGATGGAAAAACGCGCCTGACGGGATTGTCTAAAAATCGCGGCAGCTGGCGCGAGCGACTTAGGGATCCGTTAGCTTCTCTGCGCGATGGTGGGCAGGCATCCGATCGGGTGGCGCGGCGACGGGAATAAGCCCGGCGTCAGCAAGAGTCAGAACGACAGACTGTACCGTCCCGAAATCCGGGGCGGGATGTGCAACGGGCGTGAAGCGCCAGTCAAAAAGGAAAAACGCATGTCCAGCATTCTGACAAACAACAGCGCCATGGTGGCGCTCCAGACGCTCAAGTCGGTCAACAAGGCGATGACCGAAACCCAAAGCCAGATTTCCACCGGCAAGCGTGTCGCCAGCGCGCGCGACAACTCCGCCGTCTGGGCCATCTCCAAGGTGATGGAATCCGATGTGAAGGGGTTCAAGGCGATCTCGGAAAGCCTGTCGCTTGGTGAATCCACGGTGGCCGTTGCGGCAAATGCCGCGGAAACGGTGACCGACCTTCTGAAGGACATGAAGGGCAAGATCATCTCGGCCAACGAAAGCAACGTGGACCGGAACAAGCTGCAGGCCGACATCACCGCGCTGACCGACCAGATCAAGTCGGTTGTCGGCGCCGCGCAGTTCAACGGGCTCAACCTGTTGTCGGGCACGGATGACGTCAACGTGCTGTCCTCCCTCGACCGGGCGAATGACGGGACCGTTTCGTCGTCGGACATCGTCGTGCGGCGCCAGGATCTCACTTTCGATGCAGGCGTCATGGGTACCGGGGCGGACCTCTCCGGCAACATTGCCGCGACGCTCGGCTCCAACAGCCTCGCCGGTGTGGCCGGGACGGAATTCTCCAGCAGCGGCAACACGATGACAATCCAGCTGGCCGCCGTCACGGCCGGTGCGTCCAACACCTACAACCTGCAGGTGGCGGGCCAGACGGTTACCTTCACTTCCGAAGCCGCCGGCAACACCGCCGACAGTGTGGCTGCCGGCATCACTGCCGCGCTCAGCGCCGCGGGGATCGAGGATATTACTGCCGAGGTTGCGACCGACACGATCACCATCACCTCCACCTCCAAGTTCGACGACGTGGAAGTGAACCTGACGACCTCCGACGTGAACGTCACCGCGGCGGTGAACGGCGGAACTGCAACCGCGGCAGGCGCAGGCTTCACCGGCGAAACCATCGCGGCACGGGCATCCGAAATCGCCTTCTCCGCAACGGCGGGCGTGTCGGAGGGTGACGGCTATCGTGTCACGGTCGACGGCAGCAACTACGACTATGTCGCCGGCAAAGGTGAATCCTTCGAAGATGTGGCCAAGGGTCTGAAGACCGTCATCGACGGCGCCAGCCTTTCGGGCATCACGACCAAGGTCACCTACGACGACGCAAACAGCCAGTATGTTCTGCAGATCGACAACGATGGCGCCGACGTGTCGCTGGCCGTTGACGGGGATGCAGGCGGTGTCGCAACAGGCGGCCTGTCTGGTCTGGACAAGATTGACGTCACCACCGACGACGGGGCGACGGCGGCACTGCAGAATATCGAGACCTATATCGACGGGTCGATCGATGCCGCCGCGGCCTTCGGCTCCGTACAGGGGCGGATCGAAACCCAGGCTGAATTTATCGGGAAACTGACGGACAGCCTGAAATCCGGCATTGGCTCACTTGTGGACGCCAATATGGAGGAGGTCTCGGCCCGGCTTCAGGCGCTTCAGGTCCAGCAGCAGCTGTCGATTCAGGCCATGTCGATTGCCAACCAGGCGCCGCAGTCCCTGCTGTCTCTCTTCGGCTGATCCGGCAAGGGCACCGGGCCGCCCAGTGCGGCCCGGTCGCCTGACCCGAACGATTTTCCTAACCGGAAGGACGAACCGTGACCGCCTTTTCCCTGGCACAACGCACCTACGGCCAGACGACCGCGCCGACCCGTACTGCGCGTGGTGCAGAATACGACATTCTCGTCCGGATCACGCGACAACTGATCAACGCGGCCCGCAAAGGCCGGGGTGGTTTTTCGGACCTCTGCCGCGCCATCCATGACAATCGCCAGATGTGGACAATTCTTGCGGGCGACGTCGCCGACAGCGACAACGCCCTGCCCGAGGAATTGCGCGCACGCATCTTCTATCTGGCCGAATTCACGCATGCCCACAGCAGCAAGGTCCTGCGCCGTGAAGCCAATGTCGCGCCACTGGTCGAAATCAATTCGGCCGTGATGCGAGGGCTCAGAACCGGCGGGGGCTCGTGATGGGCGGGCTTGTCCTTAAACTCGGTCCCAAGGAGCGGGTCCTCGTCAACGGGGCGGTGATCGAAAACGGGGATCGCAGGTCGCGTTTGTCGATCATGACACCGAACGCCAATATCCTGCGTTTGCGCGACGCCATTCATCCGAACGATGCGACCACGCCGGTGCGGCGCGTGTGCTACCTCGCCCAGTTGGTACTGACCGGCGATGCAGAGGCAGACGAGACCGAGCCGCGCCTGCTACGCCGGATCGAGGAACTGAGCCAGATTCTTACCGACCCGGACAGCCGCCGCCTGCTGACGGAGGCGACAGAAGCGGTACTGGGACAACGCCACTACCAATGCCTGAAGGCCCTGCGCAGCCTTCTGCCGCGTGAGGACCGGCTGCTGCAGGCGAGGATGTCATGACGTTCCAGCCGGTGATCGCGGGCTCCGGGCTTGCCGCCTGGACATTGTTGAACCGGACGCTGGATACCCAGTCCACGGTGTTTGCGGCGAGCCCCGAAATTTCGCGCGATACCGACTATTTCGAGGCCATGATCGGTTCGATCGATACGGCGGAGGACCTGGTCAAAGACCGCAGGCTGCTGCGCGTGGCCCTGGGTGCCTTCGGGCTGCAGGACGACATCAACAATAGCTATTTCATAAAGCGGGTTCTGGAGGAGGGCTCCCTGGATGAGGACGCGCTTGCCAACAAGCTGACCGACAGCCGATACAAGGACCTCGCTCAGGCTTTCGGTTTTGGCGACTTCGACACGCCGAGGTCCAAGATTTCGGACTTCGGGCAGAAGATCACCGACAAATTCCGTCGCCAGCAATTCGAGGTTGCGGTTGGCGAACAGGACGATTCCCTGCGGCTCGCGATGAATGCGGAGCGGAGCCTGCCTGAGCTGGCGGAAAGCGGTTCCTCCAATCGGACCAAATGGTTGCGGATCATGGGGAATCCGCCGCTCCGGTCGGTGATGGAAGGAGCGCTCGGGATGCCGGAGAGTTTTTCTCAGCTCGACCTCGACCGCCAGGTTGACCTGTTCATGGAACGCGCCACCCGGCAGATGGGAAGCGACGATATCGCCCAGTTCTCTGACCCGGAAATGGTGGAGAAGCTGGTGCAAAGGTTCCTCCTTCGCAACCAGGTCGAGGAGTTTCGTGCGGCGAATTCCGCCAGCGGGGCCGTATCCATGCTGGAAAGCGCTGCCCAGTTTGCCAAGTCGCGGTCTCCCCTGCGGCGTGGCTGAGCTGGAAGCGGGACCCGGCGCGTTGCGGTAACCGCCTCCAAAAACAGGCATAAGCCTTTCCACAGGGCATCGGCGCGGTATGTGCCCGCCCGGCGATAGTCAGTCATGATCGCGCCGGTGCCAAACCGCCACAAACAGGGACCTCCGCCTGCATGCAACGGATTTCGCGCGACCCGTGCCGGTTGTCGCCAAACGCGCCATCCACGCTATTACATACGACACGTCACAACTTACCGTCACCGCCCTGGCGGTCTGAGCGCAACGGCACCCCCTGACCTGGTCCGGGGGGACGCGCCTGCGGGTTCCGGGGCGCGCGGTTTCGGGGCCGCCTGACGCCCGGCAGGTCCTGCACGCTGGAGGATAAGCCGCAGGCGATTGAAAGAGTTCTCGATGTCTCCCGCCTCCCTCTCCGACAGGAAGGCGTCGAGGTCGGGATAGGCGCGTATGGCCCTGTCGAGCTCCGGATCGCTCCCTTCGGAATACAGCCCGGCCCGGATCATGACCTCGTTCCGGTCATAGGCGCCCAGCAACCTGCGCGCCGCGGAAATCGTTTCGTTTTCAGATACATCCGCCGCGCCGGGCAGGCTGCGAGACACCGACCGCAAGAGATCGATGGCCGGATAGCGACCGCGTTCCGCAATCGCCCGGTCCAGTACGACGTGCCCGTCAAGAACGCCGCGCAGGATGTCGGCCACCGGCTCCTCCATGTCGGACCCGGCGACCAGCACGGTGAAGATCGCCGTGATCGTGCCGCCCCCCTCCGGCCCCGGCCCGGCGCGTTCGCAAAGCTGCATGACGACATGGCTGGTGGAGGCTGGGTAGCCGCGCAGCGCAGGCTGTTCGCCCGCGGCGACGGCGACTTCCCGATGCGCGTCGGCAAAACGGGTGATGCTGTCGGCGAGGAAAAGCACGCGCCGCCCCTGATCGCGAAAATGCTCCGCCACGGTCATCGCCGCCCAGGCGCAGCGCCGCCTCACCAGGGCAGAGCGGTCGGAGGTCGCCGCGACCACCACGCTGCGCGCCATACCCTCCGGTCCCAAAGCGTCCGAAACGAAGTCGCGCAGTTCCCGCCCCCGTTCGCCGACCAGTGCGATCACCACGACATCCGCGGACATCTGCGCGGCGAAGTGGGCGAGAAGGCTGGACTTTCCGACGCCGGAGCCCGCGAAAAGCCCGATGCGCTGACCTTCGACAACCGGCAGCATGGTGTTGAAAACGGTCATCCCGGTCTCCAGCCGCGCACCCATGCGGCCGCGTCCGCCGGGATCGGGGGGCGAGCGTCGCAGCGGCAGGGTCCGGTCGCCACGGGCCAGCGGACGACCGTCCAGCGGAAGGCCGAAGGGGTCGATCACCCGCCCGATCCAGCTGTCGCAGGGGTCCAATCCGGCGGGTCCCATGAGCGTGACCCGGTCGCCGCGTGCGATACCCTCGGTCGACTCGTCGGGCAGAATCGACACGAGTTCACCGGAGATCAGGATGACCTCGCCCCCGAGGGCCGGTCCGCCAGCGCGGAGAATGCGCACCAGATCGCCCATGCGCGCGGCCCCGCCCAGGCCCGTGACGCCAATGACCGCGGATTCCACCGTCGCGACACGCCCGATGCACCGCACGGGCGCCAGCGATCCAAGTTCGGCCCGCAGACCGGCGAAGGCATTCTGCTTCATCAGGCGATTCCTCTGACCCTCAGGAACGGTTTCTAAAGGAATCGGAGTTAAGCCTTGATTGAAGCTGATCGAGGGAGAAGCCCCGATGTTCTCATCTCTGGACATGTTCCGCATGTCGCATGCCATGGCCCGCCACGCGGGTCTGCGGCAGGCGGTGATCGCGGAAAACATCGCAAATGCCGACACGCCGGGCTACCGCACGCGCGACATCGCGTCCTTTGCGGAGAGTTACCGTACGGCGGGTTCCGGGCTTCGGACAACGCGGCCCGGACACGGCGGAGGGCAGGCGTCCGGGTTCGACCTGCAGATCCGCGATGCCACGGAGGGGGAGGACAACCCGAACGGCAACTCTGTCTCGCTCGAGTCAGAGATGATGAAGGGGGTTCAGGTCCAGCAGCAGCATGACCGCGCCCTTGCGGTCTACCGCAGCGGGCTGTCGATCCTGCGCGCCTCTCTTGGGCGGAGGTAGGTCGCGATGTCGGACTTCGGGAAGGCTCTGGCGATTTCGGCAAGCGGGCTGCGGGCCCAGGCGCAGCGGCTGCGTCACGTTTCGGAAAACATCGCCAATACGGACACGCCGGGCTATCGGCGCAAGTCCGTTCCGTTCGAAACCGTTGCAGGGTTCGGCGCCGATGGCGGAGAGGTGCGGACCGGGCGCGTGCGCCTTGACCAGTCCGCGCTCACCACGATCCACGACCCATCTCATCCCTTGGCAGATGCGGCGGGGAATTACGCCGGGTCCAACGTCGATCTTTTGATCGAGATCGCCGACGCCCGCGAGGCGCAGCACAGCTACGAAGCCAACCTCAAGATGTTCGATCAGGCGCGGCAGATGTCCTCGTCACTGCTCGGGCTCCTCAGACGATAAGGACATTCCAGAATGGATATTCGCGCGATGAACGTCGCCCGCTCCTACGATACGGCGCGGAGCGTTACGGAACCCCAGCCCGGCACCGGGTCCGGCGCGGCGCTGACCCGTGCGATCGACGACTTTGCCACCACCTTCCGGGAGGGAGAGGCCACCGCGCGCGCCGCCATGATCGGCGGCGCCGATCCGCATGCGCTGGTCGAGGCGCTCGCGCAGACGGAACTGGCCGTGGAAACCGTCGTGACCGTCCGCGACAAGGTGGTCGAGGCGTATCAGGAAATCCTGCGGATGCCGGTCTGATCCATGGATGAACTTCTGTTCTTCGACACGCTCCGGCAGGGGCTCTGGGTGGCGGTCATCACCTCCGTCCCGATCCTGACGGTGGCGCTGGTGGTCGGTCTTGCCGTCGGTCTCTTCCAGGCCCTGACCTCCATCCAGGAGATGACGCTGACCTTCGTGCCCAAGCTCGGGGCGATCATCGGCGTGTTCTGGCTCTGCATGGGGTTCATGACGCAGACGCTGGTGGCCTTCTTTCACGACACGCTGATCCCCCTGATCGCCGGAGGCTGACGCATGGATAACGCAGGGTACACCACGCTCACGCGCCAGTCCGGGCTGATGCGGGAAATGCAGCTTATCGCGAACAACATCGCCAACGCGGCGACGACCGGGTTCCGGCAGGAGGGGCTGATCTTCTCCGAACATGTGCAGGCGCTGCGGGAAGGGCCGTCGATCTCCATGGCGACGGCGAATGTTCGCAGTACGTCCCTCATGCAGGGCACGCTCAGCGGGACCGGCAGCCCCTTCGACTTCGCCATCGAGGGCGAGGGATTCTTCCTGATCGAAACCCCACAGGGCGAACGCCTGACCCGCTCGGGCAGCTTCACCTCTTCGGGCGAGGGGGAGCTGGTCACAAACGACGGCTTTCGCGTGCTGGATGCGGGCGGGGCGCCGATCCTCGTCCCGCCGGGGGCCGGAGAGATCAGCGCCGCCGCGGACGGCACCCTGTCCGTCGGTGCCCTGCCGATCGCGCAGATCGGGGTGGTCCGGCCGGTCGACGGGTTGGGCCTGATCCGCGAAGACGGGGTGATGTTCCGTTCGGACACCGGGACGGAGCCGGTGGAGAATCCGCGCGTCGTGCAGGGTTTCGTCGAAGGCTCCAACGTCGATCCGATCGGGCAGATCGCGCGCATGATCCAGGTGCAGCGGGCCTACGAGCTCGGGCAGAGCTTTCTGGATGCGGAGAACGAACGCCTCCGCACCGCAATCGACACCTTCATGAAATAGGACACCACGATGAGAGCGCTGAAGATCGCCGCAACCGGCATGGCCGCGCAGCAGATGCGGGTCGAGACGATTTCGAACAACCTGTCGAACATGTCGACCACGGGCTACAACGCCCGGCGCGCCGATTTCGCCGACCTGCACTACCAGCAGTTCGCCCGCGCCGGAACGATCAACGCCGCGGACGGGACGACCCTGCCGACGGGCATCCAGCTTGGCCTCGGCGTGCGGCCCGCGGCTGTTTCCATGCTGCTCGCACAGGGGCCTCTGGCCAGCACCGGCGGCGATCTCGACCTCGCCATCGAGGGGCGTGGTTACCTTGAGGTCACGCTGCCCTCGGGCGAATCCGCCTACACCCGCGACGGGTCTCTGAAGCGGAACGGCGAGGGGGTCATCGTGACCTCTGACGGGTTCCGCGTGTCGCCGGAGATCGTCATTCCCGGCGACGTGCGCAGCGTCTCGATCAGCCCGGACGGGGAGGTCTACGGCTATTTCGAAGCGGGGACGGAGGCGCAGTTCCTCGGCCAGATCAGCCTCACGGGGTTTACCAATCCGAAGGGGCTGGAGGCCATCGGCTCCAACCTGTTTGTCGAAACCGCCGCCTCCGGCCCGGCCAATGTGACGACGCCGGGGCTCGACGGGCTTGGCACCGTAAGGCAGGGTTATCTCGAGGAAAGCACCGTCGACCCGGTCCGCGAGATCACCGACCTGATCGAGGCGCAGCGCGGATACGAATTGAACGCCAAGGTGATTTCCGCAGCAGATCAGATGCTTGGCGCCACGACGCAGATCCGCTGACATGGTCGCGCGCATCCTCCCCTTGCTGATCCTGGCGGCCCCCTGTGCGGCAGAGACGGTCGTCGCGGCGCGGACGGTCCGGCCGCAGTCCGTTCTGACCGCCGCCGACCTGACCCTTCAGGACGGCACCATGCCGGGCAGCTTCGCCTCCGTCGCCGCGCTGATCGGCAAGGAGACGCGCGTCGTGCTCTACGCCGGCCGCCCCGTCCTGCCCGAGGACATCGCAGCGCCCGCCATCGTCGACCGCAACCAGATCGTCACCCTCACATTCGCCCGCGACGGGCTGACGATCCGGACCGAAGGCCGCTCCCTCGGACGCGCGGGTGTCGGCGACTCCGTCCGGGTGATGAACGTGCAATCGCGAACCACGCTGAGCGGTCGTGTCCAGGCTGACGGATCGGTCTTGGTCCAATGAGCACTCTGCACCGGTCCATCGCGCTGATCCTTGCCTGCGCCACGGCTGCGGGCTGCGGGCGGCAGGACCACCTTGGAAAAGCGCCAAGTTTCACGCCTCCGGCCACCGGTACTGAACACGGGGCGATGATGGATCCCGGGCTGCCCTACACGCCCGAGGTCGCCCCGGTCGTGCCCGGAGTCTCGCTCTGGAGCGATACGCGGCAGTCGCTGCTTGGCGACCGGCGGGCGATGCGGCGCGGTGACATCATGACGGTGGTTGTGGAAATCGACGACAAGGCCGAGATCTCCAATGCCACCAGCCGGTCCCGGAACGGCAGCGAGTCCCTGCAGATTCCGCAACTGATCGGCCTGCCCCAGCGGCTCGACACCGCGCTGCCCGAAGGGGCTTCCGCCGCGAATGCTGTCTCCGTCACCTCCTCCAGCACCTCGGGCGGCAACGGGTCCGTGCGCCGGAACGAAAAGGTGACGCTCCGCGTCGCCGCCACCATTGTCGAGGTTCTGCCGAACGGCGTCCTGCATATCGAGGGATCGCAGGAGGTGCGGGTGAATTTCGAGATGCGTGAACTCATCGTCTCCGGCTACGTCCGGCCCGAGGATATCTCGCGCCAGAACGAGATCACCTATGACAAGATCGCTTCGGCCCGCGTGTCCTATGGCGGGCGCGGACAGATCACCGACATGCAGCAACCGCGTATCGGGCAACAGGTGCTCGACGCCGTCCTGCCCTTCTGACATCGGAGCCTGCGACCCATGGGCAAACTGCTTCCCCTGATCCTCATCATCCTCGGCATCGGCGGAGGCGCGGGTGCGGGGTTCATGCTGAAACCGGCACCCGAGGTCGCCGCGCTCGCCAACCCGTGCGGGGACATGCCCGCGGCGACCGAGCCGACTGAGCCTGCCGCGCCTCTCCCGCCGGAGGACAGGGACTACGTGAAGATGAACAACCAGTTCATCGTTCCGGTTGTCGAGGAAGGCCGCGTCGCCTCCCTCGTGGTCCTGTCGCTGAGCGTGGAGGTCCAGACCGGCACGCGCGAAATGGTGTTCGCGCGGGAACCGAAATTGCGTGACATCTTCCTTCAGCAACTGTTCGATCACGCCAATCAGGGCGGCTTCCGCGGGGCCTTCACGAACTCCAACACGCTGGACGTCCTGCGAAATTCCCTGCGGGAAGCCGGGGTGCACGTTCTCGGCGACAGCCTTCTCGACGTGCTGATCACCGACATCGCCCGGCAGGACGCCTGACGGGATCCTCTACCGCACACGGTTTGCGCGGCGCCGCAGTTTGCGCGCCTCATCCGCCAGAATCTCGTGGCAGGCCTGACGACGCGCAAATGCCTGTTTCAAGGCCTCGCGCGCGTCTTCGAGGTCGGCAAGGACCCCAGCCAGTCGGATGTTCAACGCTCCGCGACGCCGCATCAGCCAGGCGCGCCATGTCTGATCCGCGCCGATCGCGCGCCATGGGGTCGCTTCGTGACTGGACTGGTCGAGGCTGTCGCGCAGTTGGCGATCAAGGTCTTCAAGTTCGTTACGCAGGGCGGCGGCGTCATCTGTCAGTCGCCGCATATGCGCCTGCCGTGCCTGATAGACGGTGTCGACGGCCAGGAAGAGATCGCGGAACTGCCCGGTCATCGCCACCCTCTCCTCGCCCGGACCCGCATGCCGTCGGCAAACCGGATGGCGGCGGCGACTTCCCGATACAGGTGCGCCGGAATCTCCTGACCAAGGTCTGTCACGGCAAACAATGCGCGCGCTGTCGGCGGGTCGCGGTGCAGCGGAACGCCGTGAGCCTGTGCGACCTCCCGGATTTTTGCAGCCATTTCGTCCTGCCCCTTGGCGATGCAGATTGGTGCCGACCCCGGGGTCCGCTGCCATTCCAGCGCCACGGCGACATGCGTAGGATTTGTGATCACAACGTCCGCACGGGGAACGGCCTCGATCATGCGGGACATCGCGATCTCCTGCGCCCTTGCCCGCCGTTCGGATTTCAGCTGCGGATCGCCCTCCGTTTCCTTGTGTTCGTCCCGCATCTCCTTGTCGGACATGCGGTTCTTGCGCAGATGTTCCTGCCATTGCCACAGGTAGTCGATCACGCCGATCGACAATGCGATGACCAGCACGAACATCATGAGCCGGATCCCGAGGTCGAGGAACAACAGGGTCACGGGTTTCGGGCTGGTCTGCAGGCTGGCCGAGATCTCCGGAAGCTGGCGCAGGATGAACAGGCCAAGGAGGATGGAGAAGATCACCAGTTTGACGGAGCTCTTGGCGAATTCGAAAAGGCCGTTGCGACCGAACTTGTTCTTCGCGTTGGAAACGGGGGCGATACGGGAAAGCTTCGGTTCAAGCTTTTTCGGCGCAAAAACAAAGGCCTGCTGAACGAACAGCACGGCGATGGCCATCAGTGCGGGCAATGCGAAGAAAGGCGACAGCGCCAGCACCGTGCGCGAGATAAGCGCGCCAAACGCGACATGAGGTCCGTCGGTGACAAAGCCGTCGGCCAGCCTGTCCGCCTGACCGATGAAGGCCCGCATCTGGGTCGCCGCCGTATCGAGGCTCTTCGCCCCGACCGCAGCCGCGGCCAGAACCAAACCGGCATATGCTGCGGCAGTCGAAATATCCTGCGACCGCGGCACCTCCCCCTTCCGTCGGGCATTCTCCAGCTTCCGCCGGGACGGTTCGTGTGATTTCGTTTCGTCGTCTTCCTCGCTCATGGTGGCGGCGCGAAGGGTGCGGTCAGGAAAGTGAGCAGGTCATTGCCCCAGACTACGAGGATCGGCGGGGCGAGCAGCATGAGCAGCGCGAGACCTCCGAACGTGATCACGGGCGCGCCGACGAAGGCGACCATCAGCTGCGGCATGGCCCGGTTGATGACTCCGAGCGTCAGATTGTAGGTGAAGGACACGATCACGAATGGCGCCGCGAGCGTGAAGGCCAGGGCGAAGCTCCGCGAAGCGCCGGCGATGCCCCAGGCGGCGAAGTCCGCCGCGTTCGGGAAATCTCCGGCGGGAAGGATCGCATAGCTTGCGATCACATATTCGGCGAGTCGCGTGTGCAGCCCGAGGGTCATCGCCAGCGCCAGCCCACCGATGACAAGCAGGTGGCCGATCGCCGGCATGGGATCTGCGGCGGCGCCGCCGGCAAGCTGCGACAGGGACGCTGCCTGCGCAGCCATGCTGCCGGCCGTCTGCAATGTGATCACAAACAATCGCAATCCGATCCCAAGAGCCAGTCCGGCGCAGGTTTCCGTTGCGAGAAGACGGATGAAAACCGGGAAGGCCCAGGCATCGCCGACCGGCGCCGGGCTTGTCGCCGGGGTGACGACAGCCGTCAGCGCAAGGGCGAGCACCAGCTTGATGCGGCCGGGGACGGAGTGTTCCGAGAAGCCCGGCACCAGCGCCATCAACGGCGCGACCCGAAGAAACACCAGCGTCGCGTGCCACAACCCGTCCCGGACATGGACGAGGAGCAACGC
This sequence comes from Primorskyibacter flagellatus, assembly GCF_014638275.1. Classification (GTDB taxonomy): domain Bacteria; phylum Pseudomonadota; class Alphaproteobacteria; order Rhodobacterales; family Rhodobacteraceae; genus Pseudooceanicola; species Pseudooceanicola flagellatus_A. Next base: position 991,726 of record NZ_BMFJ01000002.1, on the reverse strand, counting down.
CTCTACCGTCATGCGGCGACCACGCCGACGAGAGACGGGCGCGCGTCCAGGCCGATCTCCTCGAACGCGAGGACGGGATTTGCCAGCGCCTTCGCGCTCATCACCATGCGCAGGAACCTCCGGCGGCGCGTGGAGGTTACGACGGCCGGATAAATCCCCTGCTCTATGGCCTGGCCCAGCTTGTCCGCAAGGTTTCCGGCGAGCGTGTTGAAGACCTCCGGCGGCAGGGCGACGTCCATGGCGCCGCCGTCACCGTCCATCTGATAGGCGGCGAAGGTTTCCTCCCACTCCGGCGCGAGCTGGATCAGCGGGATGGAACCGTCTTCGCGGGTCAGGCCGCTGACCAGCTGGAACCCAAGCCTCTGACGGACATGTTCGCATATGCCCTCGGCCTGGGTGGTGAGCAGCCGCGCCTCCGAAATGGCTTCCAGGATCAGGGGCATGTTGCGGATCGACACCTGTTCTTCCAGCAGCAGTCGCAGGACCTTGTGAAGCAGGTCCATGGGGACACGGTCCGGGATGAGTTCGTCCAGCAGTTTCCGATTCGCGTCCGACCGGGCGGGATCGGACAGGCGCGTCATTTCATCCAGCAGGCGGCGCAGGGCCTTTAGGCTGAACAGGCGCGGCAGGTTGCGTTTGATGAGTTCGAGAAGATGCGTCGCCAGAATCTCCGTCGGGGTCACGAGGGTCACGCCGGACAGGGCCGCGCGGTCCTGGTCCGACTCCCGAATCCAGCGGGCAGCCGCGCCGTAGACCGGTTCGCGCACGTCTTCCCCGGCGGGAAGATTCGTGGCGGAGTCCGGCAGGAGCGCCATGACATGGCCTTGCCTGAGGGCCGCGCGCGCAACGACCACTCCCTGCAGGCGCACGACATAGCTTCCGGATTGCAGCGCCGGGTCGTCGGTCAGGCGGATTTCCGGCAGGATCAGGCCGAAATGGGTGGCGACATGGTTGCGCATGTTGGCGATGCGGGCGTCGAGCCCGGTTCCGGGATCGAGCACCAGGTCGACCAGATCGGGCGCGAATTCAACGTGGATGTCGTCAAGGTCCAGAAGATCGCCAAGCGGGCGTTGCACGGGACGCTCCGGATTGTCGGCATCGGGTGGCGGCTGCGCCGGATCCGGCGGTGTGGCGGCGTTGACGCGCCAGGCTGCGAGACCAAGTGCCAGGCCGCCGAGGACGAAGGGGACGACCGGCAGGCCCGGCACCAGCGCAAACAGAAACATCAGCCCGGCCACCGTGGCGAGGGCTGCGGGGTGGCGTCCCAGCTGTCCGACCAGTGCCAGGTCGGTCGAACCGGTGGTGCCGCCACGGGCCAGCAACAGGGCCGAGGCGATGGAGATGATGACGGCCGGGATCTGCGTCACCAGGCCGTCGCCCACGGTCAGAATGGCATATGTCTCAAAGGCTTGGCCAAGTGGCATGCCGTGAACCACGGCCCCCATGATCAGACCGACCACAAGGTTGAGAAGGGTAATCAGCAGACCCGCAACCGCGTCGCCCTTGACGAATTTCGACGCCCCGTCGAGCGAGCCGAAGAAGGTGGTTTCGCGCTGCTCCTGCTCTCTCCGGGCCTTGGCTTCGGCGTGGTCTATGGCACCTGCGGACATGTCGCTGTCGATCGCCAGCTGTTTGCCCGGCATTCCGTCGAGCGCGAAACGCGCGCCGACCTCGGCCATCCGCGCGGCGCCCTTTGTGATGACCATGAAGTTCACGATCAGCAGCACGCCGAAGACAACCAATCCAAGAAAGACGCTGCCGCCCATTACAAAATCGGCGAACCCCTCGATCACCTCGCCGGCCGCGCCGGTGCCGGTATGCCCCTGACCTATGATCAGTTTGGTTGACGAAACGTTGAGCGACAGGCGCAGCATCAGCGATGCCAGCAAGATCGTCGGGAATGATGAGAAATCGAGCGGACGCTCGATGAACAGGGTTACCGTGAAGATCAGGATGGCGAGCGCGAAGCTGCCGGCAAGACCGATGTCCAGGACGATCGCGGGCATCGGCAGGATCATCATTATGATGATGGTCATCAGGGCCAGGGTCAGCAGGATCGTCGGCTGGAAAATTGTTGCTGCGTTCAGTTTTGGCACGGTCATCCCCCGATCAGAGCCGGGCGCTGGCGGCCCAGATCGATGATCGGGACCAATGAGCCTCGCGCCACGTCGGAGGGATGGCTCGGCTTCATGAAAGGATAGGAATTTGCGCGTCTGGCGGTTACCGCCTTTGCAGGTGGTTTGGGCATCGCGGACAGTGCAATGAGCTCCTGCCGAAGTTTGGCCCGGTAAATTCGCGCCCGTTCCGGATCGCGGGAATGGTAGGCCCCGGCGGCGCGCGACCAGTCACCGAATTCGCGAAAAAGGTTCCTCAGGAAACGGGCTGCGTAGCGGGCGTTTCGACCCGGATCCAGGATATCGCGAGGGTCCCGGAACTGGTCGCCATGCCAGCGGAGATTGATCTGGAAGCAACCGATGTCGAGGTCATGGCGGCCGGCAGCGGCGATGTCCCGGATCATGGTCGCGGCCTCCTCCTCATCGCGCAGCCAGAATCCGCGGCCACCCAGATTGATCGTCCATGGCCACGGCACCCTTCCCGCCGCGGACATGCGGCCGGTCTCGACCCGCGTGATCGCCAGCATGATGTCCTGAGGGACGGCGAATTCGGCAGCGGCCCGGGCGGCGGCGAGATCGCAGATCTGGCGCGGCTCCCGAGTGGCTGCATTTTGGGGTGCCGCAAAAAGCAACAGGATCACGATCTGCAGCGTATTCACGCGAGAGCCGCGTCGCGTCCTGTTGGCAGTCCCCAAGGTTCTGTGCGGTGTCATATTGCGCGCTCCGGCCGGATCGGACTTCCGGAGTATGGAGGAGGACAAGTTTATTTTTGGTGATCGGCGGAGTGAATTCCGTCAGTTCTGCGGTTCTGCGGGCAGGGCGTAGCGGTCCAGCATTTTTTCGATCGTGGATCGGGAGGACGTGGAATCCTGTAGCAGCCGGCGCCCGGAGGACAGAGGACCACGGTCCGGCTCCGGGACTGTGCCGTCTGGCGTCATCAGGGTGGCCAGCGCGGCCCGGAGCGGGTCATCGGAACCGGAAAGCCGGGTCCAGTCCCCGGCCAGCCAGGCCTGGTGTTCCGCCTGTTCCGGCATGTTCAGGGTCCGGTAGCTTTCGCTGGCGGCCGTGTGATCGCCGTTCGCCGCCTGGGTCTTTGCGAGGAGTTCCGCAATGTCCGTCCCCTGAAACCTGTGCAGTTCAGCCTCTGCACGGCGTCCGCGGCCAAGCCCGAGGGAGACCCGGGCTGCGATCTGCGCCCTCGCGCTGTCCTCCCGGAGGGGCTGGTTGTTCTGCAGGATGGTTGCGGCGAGTTCGGGGAAGCCGAGGTCAAGCAGGCGTTCGGCAATGGCGTCCGCGGCATCGGCGGCGATTTTCTCCTCCGGGTGATCGGCCAGGCGGAGGGCGTGCTTCAGAAAATCGGGATCGCTGGTGTTCTGGGCGAGTGTCCGGACCACGTGACTGCGTGTTTCGGTGACATCCGCGATCCGGTCCGCGGTCTCCTTCCCCGACGCCAGACTGGCCAGCGCTGCCTCGAACTGGCCGGAACTCGCCCGTGCGAGCGCTTCCGTTTCGGCGAGATCTGCAGCCAGCGGCGTGTCGCGATACTGGAGGAAATAGGCGGCGAGCCTGTCTGCCACCTCCTCGGGCACGATCATGTCACGCGACAGGTCGTCCCGGACCAGAGCAAGAAGCGCTTCGGGCGACGCGTCCCCTTCGCGCCCGGCAGCCTGGTCGAGCAGCGCCCGGCCGGTCTGCCTGTCACCGTGTTCAAGTTCGTATTGCCCCTTGGCCAGTTCACTGCGGGGCGTGCCTGCCTCGTCGGTGCGGTCGAGGATCCGGAAAACCGCCTCCGCGGCCTCCGCATTGCCGGCGGCCACGAAATTCGCGGCAACAACCGTGCCCAGATGCGTTCGAAGGGGCGGCGGCAAGGCATTGAGTTCGTGCAGCAACGACGAAATTTCGGCTTCGGGCATCGCGCCTGTCTGGCCCGCCAGCGCCGACCAGAGACCGGCTGGACCTTCGCATCCCCGCTGGCTGTCGAAGGGCGATGGATCGGGATCATGGCCAAGATCGACAATCCGACTCATGGATCGCAGGATCTCTGAATCCTGATCCTCCGTGGCTGGAAGGGACAGGATCGCCTCTGCTTCCGCCCCGAACCCGTAAGCGATGTAGAACCGCGCGAGCGCGCGCGCGGTTGCCGGGGCCGGATCGTCAAATTCCCCGGTCAGCGCGGAGCGGAGGCGACCCAGTTCCGCGGCGAACGTGCCTTCCCCGCGCCAGTCCGCAAGGTCGAGCCGGTCGTTGGTGATGCAGGGGATGCCGCTTGCGTCGACGGGCCGGGGCTCCGTCTCCATCGGGATCAGCGTGTTCTGATGCACGATTACCCCGTCCTCCGGCCCGGTCCTGCCGGCGCCAGGCAAGTCGGCGGTCCGGTCGGCCTCTGGGCTTCGGGGTTGAGGAGACAGGCTGGCGCTGAGGACGCCCTGCGTGGCGGCGAGAGAAAGTTGCTTCAGGATTTCCGTCTCGAACGCCTGCAAATCCGCCGAGGCTTCGGGGGAGCCCTTGTCCGGAAGCGAGCGGGTTGCGGTTTCCGTCACGCGGCGGGCTTCGGCCATCGGGATCGTTCGGAGCGGGACAGGAACGGGGAGTTCCATCCGGTCAGGTGGCGCGGGCTCCGCCGGGGGCGGCGGCGCGGCGGTTTCCAGTTGCGTTGCAGGCGGGTCCAGCAGATCGAGCACGACGACATTGCCGACCAGCGTTTCCGTTCGCAGCCCGCATCGGCAATTCAGGATAATCGCCAGGCCCTCGCTGCCTCTGGACGGCAGGACATCCCTGACGCGCTGCCTGCCGATGCGGGGGAATACCGTCGACGTGTCGAACCTGACCTCCGGACCGGTGATCAGTGTCACACGATCCGGCTCCTCCCTCAGGGTCCATTCGGTGGTCTCGGGCAGGTAGACGACAAGCCGGGTAAATCCGTCATGTTCGCCGCTTCGCACGACCGCCGTCTCCGCGGCGGCACAGATCGCTGGGACAAGCAGGAGGATCATTGCGGCGAACAGTCGGGTCATGCCGCGTCCTGCTTGACGGCTTTCAGCGCCTCTTCCAGATCGGAAAAGCTGGGTCGATTGTGCGACGGGGTGTTCTGGCGACCGACCTCGATGCAGATGTTCGTGGCGTGATTGTGCAGGTTGGCGATCAGTACCTCGCGGATGAGGTGGTAGAAGTGCGCGTCTTCCTCCACCACGGATTTCACCTTGTTGGCAAAGGGTCCGACAAGTCCGTAGGCGAGGAACACGCCGAGGAACGTGCCGACCAGCGCGCCACCGATCATCTTGCCCAGCACCTCCGGCGGCTGGTCGATGGAGCCCATGGTCTTGATGACGCCAAGCACCGCCGCGACGATCCCAAGCGCGGGAAGCCCGTCGGCGACGGTCTGCAGCGCGTGGCTGGAGTGCAGCGAATGGTGCAGGTTCGCCTCCATCCGCTTGTCGAGCACCTCTTCGACCTGATGCGGATCGTCGTAATTCATGGAAGCGGAGCGCATGGTGTCGCAGATCAGGCCGATCGCCTCCCTGTCGGACAGGATCTTAGTGTACTTGGAGAAGATCGCCGACTCCGCCGGGGCTTCGATATGCTCCTCGATCGCGACGGGGTTCTGCCGGGCGAGACGGATCAGCTCGAACAGCAGACAAAGCAGGTCCTGATAATCCGCGTGCTTCCATTTCGGGCCCTTGAAGACCTTTCCCATGTCCTTGAGCGTGTGTTTGACGGTGTCCATGTCGTTGCCGACGAGGAAGGCTCCGACCGCCGCGCCGCCGATCATCATCATTTCGAACGGGAGCGATTTCAGGATGATGCCGAGTTTCCCGCCGGCCAGGATATAGCCGCCGAAGACCATCACGAAAATGACACCGATGCCAACGAACCCGATCATGTCGCGCGCCTCCGTACCTTGTGGGGAGTGTCACCGATACGGGTTAAGAAATGCTGTCTCACCGGCTCAGTCCTTCGGCACGTTCGCGTTCCGGCCGGCGAGGATGACGCTGACGGAATAGGCGGTCTGCGGGGACAGGCCGGCGAGAACACCGGCGGCGGCGGCCGGGTCCATGCGGCCGAGGAAACCGGCGGCGAACTGGGGATCCATCTCCTCGAATAGGGCGGCGGCTTCGGCGGGTTTCATGTTCTGGTAGACGGCGGTCAGACGGTTCAGGTCGTCCTCTGCCGCCGTGTCGGCGAGAGCGAGGGTCGCGCGCAGTTTCTCCTCCGCCTCCGTCAACGCGGCGAGCTTCCGGGCGATGGCCTGGTCTGCCACCGATAGGGCCTGCGCGCGATCGGCGATCTCTGCCTCCCGCCGGGTGATCCGGTCCTCCCGCGTGCGGAAGGCGTCGAGCAGGGCGGCGATGTCGGGAGGCGGGGTGCAGCCGGTCGGGGCGGGCGGCGGGGCTTCGGTGCCCGCCGCCTCCACCCGCGCGTAGGCCCGGCCGGCGTCGTCGCCAAGCCGCAGGACGGCCGATCCGGCGAGCAGAAGCGCGACGACCATGAGCGCACCGCGTCCCGGGTGACGCGCACGGCGGGCAGTACGCCTTCGACCTGTGACAAGACGTCCGAGGGTCAGGCGCATCAGTGCCCCCGCGACCCGGCGACGCGGCGCGACACGAAGGGTTCGGGTTTGGCCGCCGCCGGACCCGGATCGTCGTCGGCGCTGTCCTGCGCGGGCAGATCATGCAGAGAGGCGACCAGCATCTCAAGCTTGCGCGCCGCATCCTCCGCCCGGCTGGTCAGCTGCCCGAGAGAGGAGGCACTTTCAGCGGCGGAGGCCTGCGCGGCCTCCATCGTCCTTGTCAGATCGTCGACCTGCGCGGACAGCACCGCAACAGCGCCGCCGACACCGTTTTCCAGATCGTTGAACCGGGTCAGTCGACGTGCCAGCACAAAGCAGTAGAAAGCGGCGCCCAAGGCTCCGGCCACCAGGAATATATCGGCAATCATGTCCATCTCCGCCCCTCAGTTCATCACGAATTCCATGACCAGCAGGTCGTTTACATTGCCCGGGCCCGCGACCACCTGAACGCGGCGCAGCATCTGCGACCGCAGGCGGACAAGGGCCGAAGGATCTTCGAGGTCCGCAATTTCCACCGCGCGGAGGTAGGAATTGAGCACATCGACAACCCTGGGCTGGACGGTTTCGACCGCGCCCTGCCGGGATTTCGGCACTTCGAGCTGGGCGCGGAACCGCAGATGCCGGGCGTCAGAGGACCGTCCGAGGCTGATGGTCATCGGTTCGATCGGCACGTAGCTGACGTCGGGCATGTCGGTTTCTTCCGGCTCCGCCTCTGCCATGTCTTCGGACGCGGGGCTGCCGAAGAGCAAACCGGAATAGATCGCGAAGAAACTGCCGCCGCCGCCGACAAGCGCCACCACGAGGCCGATCACAAGCGGCAGCCTGGAGGCCTTCTTCGGGGGCGATTCGTCTTCGGTTTCAGGCTCTGACATGCGGGAATCCGTCCTTTCGTTCCTTCGTGACATTAGCCGGGAGGGACTAACCGACTGTTAAGCCGTAGCGGGGTAGAAGGAGGTCACCGGGCGACAGGACGTCGCCCTGTCAGGAGGCAGGATTGACCCAGCTTATCGACATCTGGACCGGGATGACTCCGGCCCGTCGCGCGGTTGCGGTGCTTTCGGTGATCGCGACGGTCGTCACGCTCGCCGCGCTGACCCGCATGGTGACGCAGCCGGGGCTGGCGCTGCTTTATTCCGGGCTCGAAGACGGGCAGGCGGGTGACGTCGTCAGGGCGCTGGAACAGCGCGGCGCGGATTTCGACGTGCGCGGCGGCGCGATCTATGTCAGCCGGGCGCGGCGCGACGAACTGCGGATGACCCTGGCGAGCGAGGGGCTGCCGCGGAACACGACTCAGGGGTACGAACTGCTCGATTCGCTGAGCGGCTTCGGAATGACCTCGCAGATGTTCGACGCCGCCTACTGGCGCGCGAAGGAGGGTGAGCTGGCGCGCACAATCGCCGCCAGCCCTCAGATCCAGAGCGCGCGGGTGCATATCGCGAACGCGGGCTCCAACCCGTTCCAGCGCGACCTGAAACCGACGGCCTCCGTGTCTGTCGGCGGGTCGGGCAGCCTCACCGCCGGGCAGGTACGGGCGCTGAAATTTCTGGTCGCCTCTGCCGTTGCCGGCCTGCGGCCGGAGGATGTTGCGGTGATCGACGGCGCGGGGGAACTGCTGGCGGGCGATCCCGACCCTGCCCCGGACACGGCAGGTGCGGACCGCGCGGACCGGCTGCGCGACAAGGTGCAGCGCCTGCTGGAGGCGCGGGTCGGCTATGGCAATGCCGTGGTCGAGATCAGCCTGGATACGGAGACCGACAGCGAATCCATCCGCGAACGCCGGTTCGATCCCGACAGCCGCGTCGCCATATCGACAGAGACGGAGACGCGTAGCGGGACGTCGAGCAATGGCTCCGGGGAGGTCACGGTGGCCTCCAACCTGCCGGATTCCGAGACGGGCGGCGGCGGCTCCAGTTCCCAGTCGAGCGAAAATCGCGAACGGGTGAATTACGAAGTCTCGGAAACCGAACGGGAAATCCTGCGCGTGCCCGGCGCGGTCAAGCGGATGACGGTGGCGATCCTCATCAACGGGCAGCAGGTGACGCAGGAGGATGGCACGACTGAATTCACCCCCCGCACGGAGGAGGAGATCGCGACGCTGCGCGATCTCGTCCAGTCCGCCGTGGGGTTCGACGAGGACCGGGGCGATGTCATCACCATCAAGTCGATGCTGTTCGAGGAGATCGTGCCGGAGGGGACGCAGGTCAGCGACGGCTGGCTGCAGGATTTCGCGCCCGACCCGGTGTCGATCGCGCAGATTGCGCTGCTGGCGGTGGTGGCGCTGATCCTCGGCCTGTTCGTCATCCGGCCGGTGCTGCGCGCCCCGCCCGCCGGTCTGTCCTCCCTGCCCGCCCCGGCCACCGGCGCTGCCGCGCCGGAGCCGGAGGGTGAGGCATTGACCGGGGAGATCGCGGATGACGATTTCGCCCTGCCCGACCTGCCGATCATTTCCGACTTCGACACCGGCGGGCTGCCGGGCTTCGACGGGACGGACTCCGGTGACGATCCGGTCGCGCGGCTGCAGTCGCTTATCACCGAACGGCGGGATGAGGCGGTGGAGATCCTCCGCGGCTGGCTCGAGGATCGCGAGGAGCCGGCGCAATGAGCATTTCTCACCTTCTCGAGGATTTCGGGCAGCCGCCGGCATCACCGGTGACCCCGCAGGCGATGACCGAGGAGTCGCTGGAAACGCTGCGGCTGGAGGCGTTCGAGAATGGGTACAAAGCCGGGTGGGACGACTCCCTCAAGGCGCAGGACGGGGAGGCGACGCGGATCCGGGACGACTTTGCCCGCAACCTTCAGGACCTGTCCTTCACCTATCACGAGGCGCATTCGCACGTCATGCAGTCGGTGACCGGGCTGCTGGAGGATATCGTCGCGCTGGTTCTGCCAGAGGCGATGCGACAGACGCTCGGCCCGCGCGTGGTCGAACAGTTGACGGAAATGGCGGGCACCGCCGGGGCGCAGGAGGTCGAGATCGTGAGCGCGCCCGCCGACCTGCCGCTGATCCGGTCGTTCCTTGAGGCGGATGCCGGTTTCCCGGTCACCGCCACGGCCGACGACACGCTGGCGGAGGGTCAGGTGTTCCTGCGCATGTCCGGGCAGGAACGGCAGATCGACCTCGACCCCGTCATCGCCGGCATCCGCGAGGCGGTGGAGACCCAGTTGCAAGAAACCGAAAGGAGCGTCCGCCATGGATAACCCCTCCGCCGACAAGAGCCATCCCTTCTCCTCCATCCCGATCGAGATCACGGTGTCTGTCGGCAAGGCGCATCCGCTGATCCAGGACCTGCTGTCGATGGAGCACAACGCCGTCCTGCCGCTGGACCGGCGGGTCGAAGATCCGGTGGAGCTGTTCGTCGGCGACCGCCTGATCGCGCGCGGCGAGCTTGAGGAAATGGAGGGCGCGCAGGCCGGCCAGCTGGCGGTTCGGCTGACCGAGGTGACGGAGCTCAGGGACGACCTGTGAGCCGCGCCTGCGTCCGCCTTGCCCTCGGGCTGTGCCTGATCCTTGCCGCCGGGACCGCGGGGGCGCAGGAGATGACCATCGACCTTGGCGAGGGCGGATCGCTGACGGCGCGGTCCATCCAGCTGATCGTGCTGATCACCGTGCTGAGCATCGCGCCCGGCCTGGCGATCATGGTGACCTGCTTTCCGTTCCTCGTGACGGTGCTGTCGATCCTGCGCACGGCCATCGGGCTGCAGCAGTCCCCGCCAAACATGCTGATCGTGTCGCTGGCGCTGTTCCTGACCTATTTCATCATGGAGCCGGTCTTCCAGGCGGCCTGGGTGGCGGGCGTGGAGCCGATGATCGACGGCACCCTCCCGCTGGAGGAGGCCGCGCGGGCCGCCATCGCGCCATTCCGCGTCTTCATGTCCGGCCGGGTGGACCCGGATACGCTGGCAACCATGGCGGCGCTGCGCCCGCCCGGCGACGGTACCGTGACCCAGGAAGTGCCGCTTTCCGTGCTGGTGCCCAGCTTCATGCTGTCGGAGATCGCGCGGGCCTTCCAGATCGGATTCCTCGTCTACCTGCCGTTCCTCATCATCGACCTGGTGGCCGCGGCGGTGCTGATGTCCATGGGCATGATGATGGTGCCGCCCGCCGTGATCTCCCTCCCGTTCAAGCTGGCGTTCTTCGTGATCGCGGACGGGTGGTCCCTGATCGCGGGGAGCCTGGTGCGAAGCTATTCCTGACGCGGGCTTATCGCGGGTCAGATACAGGGCAACGGCAGTGGCGGGAGAGGCCGGTCGGGGAATTGTTGCGTGAAGGGGTTGGTTCAGGGCCGCTGTGGACCGCAGCGGGGAAAAGGCGGGCGACTGCTGTGCCAGGGCGGACACGACGGCAGACCGGTGTCCGGGATGGGGCTGTGGTGAGGGGGTCATCGGGCGGTTTCCATTGTTCTTGCCGCAACCGGCATGCGGTGGATCGACTGATGCGGCGAGACGGGGTGCTCATCGGTGGCGGTCTGATCGGGTACCGGGCCGACGCGGTGGTGTCCGGCGCATGATGAGACCCGGCGGGAGGAGAGCGCGGGATTGGTCCGGGCCCGCAGTGCGGGGGGCCGATACCGCAAGGCGGCGCGGCCAATCCGGTCACTTAAAGTGGGCCGACCAAGCAAAGCGTTAACGGGGACAGCGCCGGGCACCGGCGATGCCGGTTTCCTGGTGGACCCTGCGCCTTCGGTCCGCAACGCGGGGCATTGCTGTGGACGGCACCGCAACCGGCACCGGTACCCGGCGCGTCAGCTCATCCCGCAGATGCCTGTGGCGGTCGTGCCCGTCGCCATGATCCGCGTTGCGCGAACCGGGAAGGCGATGCCGGCGGCGACGAAGATGTCGGCGGTGTCTCCTCCGGCGGTCACGACCCGCACGGTTCCGGACTGGGCGACGTTGATCGCGCGGGTCGTACGGGTCAGGTCTGCGCCATCGTCGGGCGTGATCGGTTCAAGCCGCAGGGCCGGGCTGTGCAGGCTGGCGGCATGGCGGGCAAAGGAATCGTCGGGCATGGTGGTCTCTCCGGCTGGCGGCGGGGGCCGCGTCTGATGCAACGGAGGGGACCCTAGGCGGAATTGGTTAATCAAATCTGCCAGCACCGCGCGGTGCCCTACCGGTCCAGCCAGATGGCTGCCAGGGCCCCGGCGATGAAACCGCCCAGGTGGGTCTGCCAGGCGAGATGCCCGGCCAGCACAAGCCACATCACGAGGTTCAGCGCGACGAGATAGGCAAGCACCTTCAGCACCGGGCCGAGACCGAGGCGATCCGCCCTCCGGTCGAGCGTTGCCCAGGCGATGATGGCCCCGGCGAGGCCGAAGAGCGCACCTGAGGCACCGACCATCGGCGTCAGGGTCCCGGCGAGCAGGCCGAAGCCGATGCCTCCGCCCAGAGCCGAGATCGCGTAGATGGCGAGGAAACGGCGCTGCCCGACACGGGCGATCACACCGTTGCCGAGCGACCAGAGCGTAATCATGTTCATCGCGAGGTGGGACAGGCCGCCGTGCAGGAAGGCGTGAGTGACGAACATCAGCGCGGGCTGACCGGGGTAGTTCGCGGGCCAGTCGCGAAGCAGGCCGGGCCAGAAGGCACCGTAGTCGTAGGCTTCGCGCCGCAGCAGGCCGGGCCGTGACCCGATCAACCCGAAGTCATCGGCGGAAAGCGCCAGTTCCAGCGCCGTGCAGGCCGCGATCAGGACGACAAGCGTCAGGGCCAGCCGCCCGTCTTCGGGGAATTCTTCCGGCGCGGCGCGGCGGCGTAGTTGGGTCACGAAGCTGTCCCGCTTTCCTTTGTGGCCTCGGGCGAACCGGACGCGGCCGGATCCGCAGGATCAGGGCCGGTAGGAGAATTCCCGTTGCAGGCCGACATAGACCGAATTGGATGACCGTCGCGCCTGGCCGGTCCGGTCGATGTTGCGATACCTGTAGCCTGCGGTCAGTTCCCAGTCGGCCGTGAGGTCGCGGGTCAGGCCGAGTTCCAGGTCGAGCCGGCGGTAGTCGGTGACGGCGGCGGACTGGGAGTCGTAGTCGTAGTAGGAGGCTTCGGTGGACCACGAGGTCGTTTCGGTCAGATCCCCCGATGCCTTCAGCGATACGACGGAGACGATGGATTCGCTGCCGGCGTCCGAGGTCAGCTGCTGGCGGACGGTGGCGCCGAACTTCGCGCGGCGGGTGTCGTAGGTCCAGTCGAGCCCGAACAGCGGCGACAGGTCGCTGGTATCGGATTTGCCAGCCCCGATCTGGACGCCGACGCTGCCGCGGGGGAGCTTCAGCTCCCGGCGGAGGAAGGCGTTGTACTGCCGGCCCGAGGTCTGCACGGAGGTCGAGACGGAACCGGAGATCGTCCCGTTGGGACGCGCCATGTTGAAACCGAGGTTTGCCGCGACACCCTTGCGTTCGCGCAGCGCCCGGATCCCCGGGGCGACGGTGGTGCGGATGTCGAGATCGGTGTGCTGGATGCTGGCGTTCCAGGTCAGGGCTTCGCCTGCCTGCAGCCGGGCAGATACCCCGAAGTAGTGGTTTTCCGAGGTGTATTCCTGGGCATTGTCCCGCTCTGACCGGCTGAGGCCGGCGAAGGGGGTGATGACGGCGACGGGCGTGACGCGAACCGGCACGCTGAGCGACAGGCTCTGCGATGTCCGGTCGACCCCGCCGACAGCGTTGTTGTCGTACTCGATGTCCTGCCGGGAACCTCTGAGGATCAGGCCAACCGTGCTTTCCTGCCCGATCGCGAGGGTGAATTCGTTCTGCCAGCGCGCGACGTCACCACCGTTGACGATCAGGTCTTCCCCGGTGAGGTCGTCGACCTCGGTCCGGTTGGACGTACGGTTGCGGCGATAGTTCGAGATGAATTCGAATTCGCTGTCACCGATCTCGCGCCGGTAGGTCAGGCCGAAGTTGCGGCTTTCGATGCGGCCTTCGGTCCCGTTATTCCCCAGGCGGCCGGCGTCGTAGTCGATGCCGCCGCGCAGGCTGAAGCGGTCCGTGCGGGTGCGGGTGGTGAAGTTCAGGTCAAGCCCTGTGCGGGCGTAGACCGATGTCGGCTGATTCCCGGCGGTCAGGCCAAGGTTGTCATCGGCGATCAGACGTTCCGAAAAGCGCAGCGTGAGCTTCGAACCGAAGTCGTTGTCGGTCTGCTGCGCATGCACGCCACCCTGGGTCAGAAGACCCAGTGTCACCACCCCTGCCAGGCCGATGCGGCCTGCGCGTTTTCCTGCCCCCCCGGACGTCATCGGACCGCGTACCCCGTCACTCGAACAGGCGGCGTTCGGGGATCAGGATGACATCGCCTTCGCTCAGGTAGACGTTCCCGGTCAGCGCGGCACCGTCAGAGATGGCACGGTAGTTGATCTTGTAGACATATTCCTTGCCGGACTGCGGGTCGCGGCGGCGCAGCTGCACCCGCTTGGTCGCCGCGAAGGGCGACAGGCCGCCGGCCTGGGACAGGGCCTGCAGGATCGTCGTGCCCGGCTTGACCTCGATCAGGCCCGGCTTGTCGACTTCGCCGAGCATGTAGATCGCGATGGTCTCTTCCTCTTCCTCGGCCATGTCGCCGCCGAGACGTTCGGGAATGTTCGTCACCGCGACGTAGACGGAGGGCGGGCTGGCGAAGGCGCTGGCCATCTGAGTGGAGAGCGCGCGTTCCACCTGGGAGGTCGTCCGGCCGCTGGCCTGGACGGCGCCCGCATAGGGGAAACTGATCTTCCCGCCCGGCAGAACCAGAACGCTGCGGTTCAGGCTGCTGTCTTCGGCGACCTCGACCCGGAGCGTGTCGCCCTCGCGGATCGCGTAGTTGCCGGACTGCGCCACGGCGGACCCGGCGGTCAGCATCGCGGCGAGGAAAACGAAGAGTCGGATCATGGAACTGCCCCTTGACTGGTCTCCCGACGTCGTCGGACGGGAATTTTGTTTCTTATGGAACCGGCCGCTGCCGAAAAGCAAAGGAAATTTACCCGTTTTCACCGGTTCGGACGTCCCGCGTCGCCAGCCGGCAACAGTTCGCGCTGTTGCCGGCCGGGATGTCGCAGCGGCTGCCTTACTGGCCGGTCTCGAGCCCGGAGAGGGCCTTTTCCGCCTTCGCCTTGGCATCCATCGCCGCGGCATGGCCGATCTGTTCCGCCTGTTCGACGCTGCGGGTCAGGGTCGCGCGGGCGTCGTCGGTGCGGCCAAGGGCGGCGTAGGTCATGCCGAGGTGGTAGGTGACCAGCGGTTCGTTCTCCAGCGCGGCGGCGGCGGCTTCGAGATGCGGAAGCGCCTCTTCATAGTCGCCGCGGCGGTAGGCGATCCAGCCATAGGTGTCGCGGAATGCGGGCAGTTCGGCGTTGCGCAGGCGGCGGGACATCTGCCAGGCCCGGTCGAGGCTTTCCTCGTCCTCGCGCGCCGTGGACAGCAGGCTGGCGAGGTTGTTCGCCAGGATCGACCGTCCGGTGTCGCGGGAGTAGAGCTTTTCGTAGATCGCGATCGCGCCTTCGGCATCGCCCTCGCGTTCCAGGTTGCCCGCGTGCATCCAGAGCAGGTCCGGACCCTCGGGGATGTCCTTGAGCGCGGCGTCGAGCGCCTCCTGCGCCTCCTCCGGGCGCTTGTCGAGGGACAGGGCGCGGATGAGTTCGAGACGCAGGCGTTCGTTCTGCGGGTTGGCGGCGACGAGGGCGCGGTAATCCTCGATACCGCCCGCGACATCGCCGGACTGGACCTTGAGCGCGGCGTTCAGGAACTGCAGCGTCTGGTTGTCCGGATCCTCGCCCATGAGGTCGTCGAGGTAGGTCCGCGCTTCCTCTGTCTTGCCGGTGGCGACCTGGGCGCGCAGCTGCGCGACCTTGTCCCCGAGAGAGGCGTCGGACGCGCCGGCGCGTTCCTGCAGGAAGGCGAGCGCGTCATCGTTCCGGCGCTGTCCGCCGAGCATGCCGAGGTGCAGGCGGTCCGCTTGTTCCAGAGCCGGGGGCGTACCGATGCGGCGCAGGGTCTGTTCCACCTGCGCGGTGCGCGGCCAGTCCTCCTGCCGGAGGTAGATTTCGCCAAGCGGCACCAGCAGTTCAAGGCGATCCGGGGTCAGGCGCAGGGCATCGATCAGAACGTCCTCCGCCGGCAGGAGCTTGCCGTCCGCGACAAGGAACTGCACGTAGCGCAGAACGTTCGGGATCGCGTGACCGGACCCCGAGACCGCGCGCGACAGCATGTCCCCGGCGAGCTGCCGGTCACCGCTGCGCAGATGCGCCTGGGCCATCAGGGTCAGCGTGTTGGCATCGTCCGGCGCGGTGTCGAGCGCGCGGCGCAGCAGGGCGAGCGCCTCGTCCATCTTGTCCTCGGCGGTCAGCCAGGCCGACTTCATCTGAAGGGCACCGATCTGGGAGGGATCCTCGGCCAGCACGGTTTCGACCTCGCGTCGCGCGGCAACGGAATTGCCGGTCTGGGCGAGCAGCTGCGCAAGCAGGACACGGGCTTCGTTCACCGTCTTGGCCTGCGGGCGTTCGTCGTCCGAAAGATCCTCTTCGGCCATTTTTGCCTTGGCGGTTTCGAGCAGCCCCTGAAGGTCGTCGATGGCCTGCTGCGGGTTGCCCTGCTGTGCGACCAGCGCGGCGCGGAGAGACCGGTAGCGCGTGGCATCCGGGACCTCTGCGATCAGACGGTCGAGTTCCTTCATCGCGGCCTCGGGTCCGCCGGTGGCGGCGAGGAACTGGATGACGGCCTGACGTTCCTC
This sequence comes from Primorskyibacter flagellatus, assembly GCF_014638275.1. Taxonomy (GTDB): domain Bacteria; phylum Pseudomonadota; class Alphaproteobacteria; order Rhodobacterales; family Rhodobacteraceae; genus Pseudooceanicola; species Pseudooceanicola flagellatus_A. The sequence continues at coordinate 975,358 of NZ_BMFJ01000002.1, read as the reverse complement.
TTCCGCGCGGCCCTCTGCGGGCACGCGGCTGCGCAGGAACTCTTCAGCCTTCGCCACGTCCTTGCGGGACATGTAGTAGCGGATCAGCAGCTGTTCGGAGGCGTCGTCTTCGGGGAAGCGTTCGATCATCTCGCGCAGCGCGGCTTCGAGATCGTCCTGGCGTCCGGTCTGGTTCAGCAGCTGGAGCCGCAGCCGGTAGCTTTGTATGTCGTCGGGTCGGGCGGCGATCAGCTGGTTGATTTCGGTCAGCGCGTCTTCGAATTCGCCGTCGCGGACCATGCCGTCGAGCATGATCTGACGCAGGACGATGCTGTCGGGCAGCGCGGAGTCGCGGAGCGCGCGGGCCTCCTGCACGATCTCGCGGCTGGCAGAAAGGTCATCGTGGGATTCGCGGTATTGCAGGGCCAGCTGCGCGGCCTTGGTGCGCGGATTTTCGGGGTCGAGTTCGACGGCGCGCGGGACGTAATTTTCGGCGGTTTCCCAGTCCTGAAGCTCCATCGCGCGGTCGATCAGGTCCAGTGTCGGGCCGGCCTGGTCCGGCGACATTTCGGCCAGGCGGCGGCGCAGACCGAAGGCCTGGGGGCGGTTGCCCTGCGCTTCGAGCGCGTCGGCATAGGCGACGAGTGTCTCGCGGTGCGTGGGGACCAGTTGCAGAGCGTTGCGGAATTCAACGTATGCGCGGGCGTTGTCGCCCTTTTCCAGCAGCTCCATTCCGCTTTCGAAATGCGACTGCGCCTGTTCTTCCGGGCTGTCACATCCGGCAAGACCGAGAACGAGGACCAGTCCACATACTAGCAATCTGAGGTTCATCAAAATATCCGTTGGTTGGCAAACAGGGTCCCGCAAAGGGGTCCGGCGGAGAGTACCCGATTATCCCGCCCTGTCCAAATCACGAAGGATTTTTTCCGAGGCCGCGAAACAATCCCGGGGAAAGGGCGGGCTTGTCTGCCCTGCGCGGCGGATGGCGCACGCGGTGAAACGCAGAACGCCGCACCCTGGGGCGCGGCGTTCGGTTTCGTCCGGTTTCCGTTCAGGCGGTCAGCAGCCGGTGCCGCGCAGGACCACGCCAACGGTGCGGAACATGATGTTCAGGTCGGTGCCAAGCGTCAGTTCCTTGTCGTAGCTGGCGTCATAGGCCGCGCGCGAGGCGAATTCGCTTTCGTTCCGCTCGGACACCTGCCAGCTGCCGGTAATGCCGGGACGCAGGTTGTAGTAGGCGGTGCCGGGGTAGAGCGACCGCTGCGAGCACATCATCGGACGCGGGCCGACGAGGCTCATGTCGCCCATGAACACGTTCCAGAGCTGCGGCAGTTCGTCCAGCGAGGTCTTGCGGAGCAGACGGCCGGTGCGGGTGATCCGGGGATCCTTGCGCAGCTTCTGGGTCGAATCCCATTCGGCGCGGGCCTCGGGATTTTCCTCGAGGTAGCGGGTCAGGCGCGCTTCGGCGTCGATGACCATGGTGCGCAGCTTGAGAATCGCGAAGACGCGACCGTTCCGGCCGATCCGGCGCTGGCGGTAGAAGGGGGACCCTCCGTCACGCATCACCATAAGACCCATCACGGCGATCAGCGGAACGGCAACCGGCGCAAGCAGCAGCACGGCGACAATATCCAGCAGACGCTTGAAGGTCCGGCGGTAGGAGAGGAGGGATATGGTTTCGGGGGACTGACGGTAGCGGGTCTTGGTGTCAATCGGTTCGCTTATCATACTCAACGCGCCATACTCCGTGCATCGGGGTGAGGGGGGCAGCTCAAAATGTCTTCGTCCAACTTCGTTCGCCTCTAATACTATGCTGCTGGTGCAGCATGCCAAGTCAAAAACACGAAGCGGCCCGACTTTCGCCGCAATCGAATCACAGTCTTTTTGCTCGATTTCCCGGGTTTTTCCCGGCTACCCGACGCGCAACATGCGCATCTTTTTCTTTTAATTCAAAGTGTTACAATTCTCGTTTCAATATCCTCGCCGCAGCGCGGTAGGACCGGCGGGTCCTTGCCTAATGATACAAAACTATGCGCCCGAGCAAAATCCCTTCTTCGTTAACGGTATCAAAACCGGGTAAAGCACTACGATTGTTTCACATTCCAACATTGTCCGAATCGCCACCCCTGCCCCCGCGTCACCGCCGCCGCACCGCGGTATCTGCCGGACGGTCGCTGCGGCGCGGGATTTTCTGCGAGTGCGAAACCGGCTGTCAAAATACTGATATGACAGCACTTCAGGAATTCCTTGCGCGAAACGATGTTGCAGTGCAGCATCCACGCAACGGTCGCGTCGGCAGCGGTACACCCGGAGTATTTCTGTGGAGCGGCCTCCGCTTTTGTTGCATCTGTGCCCGAGACTGCGCACATTATGTTTTCAAGACGTAAGCGCCCGGAAGCGGGCGACATTCGAGGTACTGTTTTGTCGACTGCCGGGCTATATGCCAGCGCCTTCAATATGAAGGAACGCCCCTTCACCCTGCTTCCCGATCCGGATTTCCTGTTCTGGACCCCGGCGCATCGCAGGGCCTTTTCCGTTCTGGAATACGGAATCCTGTCGCGGGCGCCGATCACCCTGGTGACGGGAGAGGTCGGGGCGGGCAAGACGACCCTGTTGCAGGCCCTGCTGCGCGGGATGGAGGACGGCGTGACCGTCGGGCTCATCTCCAACGCGCAGGGCGGACGCGGTGAACTGCTGAGATGGGCACTGAACGCGCTTGGCGTCAGCCACGACGGCGCGATGGACTATGTCGGCCTGTTCCAGAAGATGCAGGACTACCTGCTGGCGGAATATGCCGCCGGTCGCCATGTCGTTCTTGTCATCGACGAGGCGCAGAACCTGTCGCGCGAGGCGCTGGAAGAACTGCGCATGCTGACCAACGTTAATTCCAACAAGGACGAACTGCTGCAGCTCATCCTGATCGGCCAGCCCGAGCTGCGCACCATGATCGAGCGGCCGGAGCTGCGTCAGTTCGCGCAGCGCGTCGCGGCCAGCTATCACCTGACTCCGATGGACCGGAAGACGGTTGCCGGGTATATCCGGCATCGTCTGGTCCATGCCGGGGGAACAGGTGAGGAGTTCAGCGCCAAGGCGATCTCCATCGTCGCGGAGATGTCGGGCGGCGTGCCCCGGCTGGTCAACAAGATGTGCGACCTCTGCATGATCTACGCGGCGTCCGACGACCGCACCAAGATCGGTGTCGGGATTGTGCGCAACGTCCTGAAAGACAACCTGTTCGTCACCACCCGTGACGAACCCGAAGATACGCCCGCCGGAACCGGCGACGAGAAGACGCTGCCGCCCTCGCCGGATCAGCTTCGCTTCATCCACACCGGGTCCGAGCCCGAAGAAGAGATCAAGAAGAGGTTCTGGAAATGAACTCCGACGTCCGCTTTTACGTCAGCCTGATGCTGAAGCGCCTGCCCCTGATGCTGAGCCTTGCCATCGCGGGCATGGCCATCGGCATCTGGGTCGCGCTGAGCCTGCCGCCGGTGTACACCTCCAGCTCCAAGCTGCTGGTCGAACAGCCGCAGATTCCGGACGATCTGGCCAGCTCCACGGTGCAGACCGGTCTTGGCGAACAGCTTGGCGTGATCCGGCAGAAGCTGCTGACGCGCGCCAACCTGCTGAACATCGCGCGGCGCTACAACGTGTTCGAGAACATGTCAGAGATGACCCCGGACGAGATCGTGTCGGGCATGACCAGCCAGACCGTGTTCAACACCTCTACCGGGCGGGACCAGGCGACGACGATGTACATCGCGTTCAACGCCCGGTCTCCCAGGATCGCGACCGACGTGACCAATGCCTATGTCACCTCGATCCTTGACGAAAACGTCCGCCTGCGGACGAGCATCGCGGAAGAGACGCTGAACTTCTTCAAGCAGGAGGTGCAGAAGCTCGGCACCCAGCTTGACGACCGTGGCGCCCGCATCATCGATTTCCAGAACCAGAACCTGAACGCCCTGCCCGAGGGACAGACCTATCGCCAGTCCCGGCTGAATATCCTTCAGGAACGGCTGTCCCAGTTGCGGCGGGACATCGACTCCAATGATGCGCAGCGCCAGAACCTGATCGCGCTTTACGAGGCGACCGGCCGGGTCGAGGACAGCTCGAACGCCGCGTCCAATCCGGTGGAACGGCAGCTGGCGCAGGCGCGGGCCGACCTGGCCTCCGCGCAGCTGGTCTACAGTGACAACAACCCGCAGATCAGACTGCTACAGAAACGTGTCGACCAGATCGAAGCGGCGCTGATCGGCGCGCAGGCTCAGGCGGAGGAGGAAGCGGAAGCGACCGACGACGGCGGGCTGACCGCCCTGCCCGAACCCGGTGCGCGGCAGCTGACCGACAGCCCGACGCTGAACGCGCAGCTGGTGGAGCTCGACACCCGCCGGAAGTTCATGGAAGCCCAGATCCCGCAGATCGAGGACGAGATGGTGACGCTGGAAGAGGCGATCCAGGCAACGCCCGCCAACGCGGTCCGGCTCGAAGCGCTGAAGCGCGAATACGAGAACACGCAGGAACAGTACCGCAACGCGATCAAGCGGCTGAACGCCGCGGAAACCGGTGAGCGGATCGAACTGTCCTCACGCGGGCAGCGGATCAGCGTGATCGAACAGCCGACCGAGCCGTCCCAGCCGACCAGCCCGAACCGCAAACTGATCGCGGCCGCCGGTGGCACCGTTGGTCTGGCCGCCGGTATCGGTCTGATCTTCCTGCTGGAATTCATGAACGGGTCGATCCGTCGCCCGTCCGAACTGACCCGGGCGCTTGGCATCACGCCGCTGGCGACGATCCCCTACATGCCGAACCAGCGCGACACGGCACGCCGCCTGAGCGTGGGTCTCGTCACCATCGCGGTGGTCGGGATTCTCTGCGTGGGGGCGCTTTATGTGGTCGACCAGAGATACCTGCCGCTGGAGACCGTCTGGGCGCGGGTCCAGGTACGGCTTGGAATCTGACCGGAAACAAGACGGCCCGCAGGCTGCACTGTATTGAGGACCTGACTGATGGAAAAACTTCAAGCCGCGATCGAAAAGGCCCGGCAGCAGCGCTCGACGCAGGCGCCGGCGGTTCCGGCCGGGGTCGACGGGTCCGAACAGGACGTGGCCGCCGCCCGCGAGGCGCTTTGGCAGGCGATCGCTCCGCTGGAGCAGGACCGGAAGGACCGCCTTGAATCCCGCCGGGTCGTGTCGCTGGACGGGGGACGCAAGTCTTCGTCCTTCGACATGCTGCGGACGCGGATCAAGCAGATGATGGATGCGAACGGCTGGAAACGGCTTGTCGTGACCTCTCCGGACGCGGGCTGCGGCAAGACCACCGTCGCCGCCAACCTCGCGCTGAGCTTTGGCCGGCAGGTCGATCTGAATACGATCCTGATGGATCTCGACATGCGGCGCCCGTCGCTGAAGACGCTGCTCCAGCGTCCCGGCGCCAACGGGCCGGAGTTCGGCGCCGATGCGGTGCTGACGGGTCAGGTCGATTTCGCGGACCAGGCACGGCGGATCGGCAACAACGTCGCAATTTCCCTGAACGTCGGGCCGGTGAACAACTCTTCCGAACTGCTGCAGAGCCCTCGCTCGGCCAAGACGCTGGACGAGATCGAGGCCGTCTACGGTCCGTCCCTGATGATCTTCGACATGCCGCCGCTGCTGCAGAGCGACGATACCTCGGGTTTCCTCAACAAGACGGACTGCGCGCTGATCGTGGCGGAGGCCGGTGCCTCGACCGTCGAACAGATCGACCGGTCGGAGCGGATGCTGTCCGAACAGACGAACGTGTTGGGCGTGGTGCTGAACAAGACGCGCTTCAAGAGCGACGTGTATGCCAGCTACGACTACTATTCCAAATAGGCCCGGCACCTTCCGGACAAACAAAAACCCCGCATCTTCCGATGCGGGGCTTTTTCATTCGTAAGTCCCGAAGGCCTCAGGCGGCCTGCTTGTCCGACTGCTTGCGGCGGCGCAGAACGGCCATGCCGCCCACGGCGCCAACCAGCATCAGGCCGGTGGCCGGCAGCGGAACCGGCGGCGTGTAGGCGTCCAGCGTGACGGTGGCGCTGGAAACGACCTTGACCACGTTGTCGCTGGTGTAGCTGGTGAAGTCGCCGAAATCGACAGAGAAGGTCGCGCCACCGGCCACGGTGGTCACGATGCTGTCCCAGGAAATGCCGGCAGCGGTCAGGGTCAGGCCCATGAAGCTGAGCGTGGCAACCTTGGCTTCACCGGAGCCGCCGACCGTTGCGGACGGGGAGGAGAAGACCAGCGACACGGTGACGTCGGTCGTGCCTTCGCCAACGAAGTCCCAGATCGCGAAGTCGAAGGATTCGCTTTCGCCCACGTTCAGCGAGAAGCTGTAATCGGTCGGGATGAAGAGAGATGCCGTCAGGACGCTGGTGTCCGCGACGGTGATGGAAGAGGCGCTGGTGTCGATCGCGAAATCGACCGTCGACGCCTGCGCAGCAACACTGGTCAGGCCGATGGAGGCGACAGTGGCGAGCGCGCGGAGGGGCAACACGTTCATTCTGAAAGGTTCCTGCGTTCAAGTGAGGGGTCACATTACTGACCAGAATATACCATTTTGCTGCGGATGCGAGAACGAATGATCAAGATTCTGAAGAATTTCCGTTACGTGACCTTGTGTTGTTGAAAAAAACAGCGGTTCGCCGTGTGGTCCATGGTGTGACCGCAATGCAAGGTTGAGAGCCGCCGGGGCGCGCAATGCGATCTTGCCGCAATTAAGTTCCTGATATTGTGCGTATTTTCAAGATAAACAGGGTTCGCAAGCTTTCCGCCCGCCAGTTCGCTCAGTGGACAGTGGCGCGAATCACACAGCGTCCGCCTTCCGGCCCCGATTCCCCTCCGCCCTGCCGATCGCGCCGACATCGAGGCGCTCCGGACGCCAGGACCGGCCAAGCGCTGCCACATAAAGGACAAATTCGTGGAACAGTCCGGACCGATTTGCCGGATCGTTCACAAGGACGTGGCCCGGATCGCGGAAAGCTTGCACGATGCGGGTGCGGCGTGAAACAGTGTCGCGGTACATTTCCACGTCTGCTGCTGGCAGTCCCTTTTGCGACGGAACATTCATATGGCCACATATCACTATTCCGATCCGCCGCGCCGCGCGGGATTCCTCGACCTTCTCAATCCGGGCCTCTACTGGCTGATCCTCGCGACCGTTGCGGCGGTGGCGTTCTTCTGGGAAGGCATCGAAACCCTGCTGTCCGCCTGGGAAGCGCCCGAATACAGCCACGGGCCGCTGATCCCGGTGCTGTCGGCACTTCTGTTCCTGCGCCAGCTGAAGGAAGAGGACATCCACACCGGACCGGTGAACACCATCCCCGGGCTCGCCCTGATGGTCATCGCGATCTTCTTCGGTGCGATCGGAAAGTTCTCGGGCATCGAAGACGTGGTGGCCTATGCGCTGATCCTCTGGGTCGGGGCGATCCTGCTGATTTCCTTCGGGTGGTCGCAGGGCAAGCGGTTCTGGCCGCCGGTGCTGCACCTTGTTTACATGCTGCCGCTGCCGGGGGTGCTCTACTTCAAGATGTCGACCTTCCTGCAGGCGATTTCGTCCGAACTGGGCGTCTGGTTCCTGCAGCTGATGAGCGTGCCGGTCTTCCTCGAGGGCAACATCATCGACCTCGGGGTCTACAAGCTGCACGTGGCCGAGGCCTGTTCCGGCCTGCGCTACCTCTTCCCGATCCTGTCGTTCAGCTACATCTTCGCCGTGCTCTACAAGGGGCCGATGTGGCACAAGGCGGTGCTGCTGATTTCGGCCGCGCCGATCACCGTGCTGATGAACTCTGTCCGGATCGCGATTGCAGGATGGATCGTGGACCGTTGGGGCCTTGAGCATGTCGAGGGCTTTTCGCATTTCTTCGAAGGCTGGGTGATCTTCATGGCCTGCGTCGGTCTGCTGTTCCTGCTGGCCTGGCTGATGCTGCTGTTCAACCCGCGCAAGATGTCCCTGACCGAGGCGCTGGATCTCGACACCACCGATCTCGGCAAGCAGCTGGCGCGGATCCGCCTGGTGGAGAATTCCCGCGGCATGATCCTGGGCGCTGTCCTGATGGTCGGCGCGGCGGGGGCCTGGTACGTGCGCCCGGCGCCGCAGATTTCCATTCCGGTTCGCGAGAGCTTTGCCACCTTCCCGACCCGCATGGGCGACTGGCAGCAGGCGGGGGGGCGTCAGATCCTCGAACCCAAGGTCGCCAAGACGCTTGGCGCGGACGATTACCACCAGGTCACCTTCGTCAATCCGCTTGAAAAGAACCCGGTCACCTCGCGCGTGGAATTCTTCTCGGCCTGGTACGACGACCAGACGAAGGGCGGCACCCATTCGCCCGAGATCTGCCTGCCCGGCGCGGGCTGGGAAATCGCCTGGCTGGAACGGGTCGACATCGCGCCCGAGATCGGCCTGAGCGAACCGTTCAACCTGAACCGCGCGGTCATCCAGAAGGGCGAATACCGGATGGTGGCCTATTACTGGTTCGAACAGCACGGGCGACACATCGCCTGGGACTTCGCCGCGAAGTTCTGGCTGCTGTGGGACGGGTTCACGATCGGGCGCACCGACGGCGCGCTGGTGCGGCTGATCACGCCGATCAACCAGGGCGAGACGGAGAAGCAGGCCGAAGACCGGCTGAAAGCCATGCTTCTGGAAACGCTGGACGTGATGCCGCGGTATATTCCGGGCCAGTGACCCGCTTCGGGGAAGTTGTGACGGGCCGGGCCGGGTGAGACGGCCCGGCCCGGCCTTTGTCACCGACCATCGACGTCGAAATTAATCAAAAATTATCCATATTGGCGTCAGGCTTTCCCTGTCCGTGGGGAGGAGCCGGGGCAAGGCAGGGGCTGCCATGTCCATATATGACGATACGTTCAATACCGGCGCGCGCAGGCTGTTTCCGTCCCGCCTCTTTCCCGCCGTCGCGCGGAGCCGGGAAGAGATCGACGCGCTGTCTGGCCTCGCCTGTCTGGGCGTGGTGCTGTTCCATGCAACGGCCGCGGGTCCGCAACTGGCGGGGGACCACTGGGTCCCGGTCATCAATGCATCGCTGTCGCATATCCGGATGCCGCTGTTCGCCTTCGTGTCGGGCTATGCCTTCCGGTCGGTCGCCATCAGCGCGGCCGAAGGGTCGCTGAGGGCTGCCGTCCTGGGCCGGGCCGGGGCCTTGCTGATTCCGCTGGCGACCCTTGGCACCCTGCTGTGGCTTCTGCGCGGGGGTGTTGGTCCGGCCTGGCCCGGGGTCCTGTTGCTGCCCTATGCGCATTTCTGGTTCCTGCAGGCGCTGTTCCTCATCATGGGGTCGGTGCTTGTCCTGGCGCGGGTGTTGGGCGGGCGGCACGATGTGGCGGCGCTGTTGCTGGGCGTGGGGTCAGCACTGGTCTGGACCGGGGCGCTCGGGGTGCCCGATGTCACCCTTTTCGCCTTTGCCCAGGCCGTGCTGCTGGCCGTCTTCTTCTGTACCGGGCTGCTGTTCGCGGGCGGGATGCATCCGCCGGTCCGCCGGACCTCACGCTCGCCGGCGGCAGCGCGCCTCCGCCTTGCCGGGGCCGTCGCGCTTGCGGTTTCGCTGAATGCGGCGACCGTGCTGGCGCTGGCACCGGCGCTGACCTTGCCCGCGCTGCACAACACCCTGTCGCTCTGCATCGGGCTGCTTGGCGTGGTCGGGCTGTTCCTCCTGCGGCCAAGGGTCGGCTGGCTGACCGGTCTCGGGCGGCACGCCTTCGCGATCTACCTGCTGCATCCCTTCTTCCTCGTCGGGGCGGCGCTGGCGGTGCGGGCGGGTCTTCCCGGGCTCTCGCCCGAGCTGTGGCTGGCGGTGACCCTGCCTGCGGGCATCGCCGGGCCGATCCTTGCCGACCGGGTATTGCGGCGTCTGCCGATCCTGCGGACCCTGCTTCTGGGCAGCCGGCCCGGGTCCTGAGGCGCGGTTCCGACCCGGCCAGACCTGTGGATCCTGCCCCGGCATTCCCTTGATGGTGCCTTATTTGTGCCCTGCTTGAAGGGTGTACTCCTTAGCGAGACACCTGAAAGGGCACTGCCATGACCTGCGACGATCACAGCAAACAGCCGCGCGCCAGCTTCCTCGGCGCCCTGATCCTTGCGGCCGTTCCTGCCTATCTCCTGGCCTTCGTGGCCCTTCTGGCGGGGTTCGGGTTTCTCTGGTCGCTGGCGGTGCTCTGCCTGTCCGGCGGCGCGCTGACCCTGCTGATTTCCGTCGCGCAGGTTCTGAACCGCCGCGACAGCCGCGAAGAGCTGGCGCTGGCGTAACGCTCCCCCCCTTGCAATCCGGCCCGTTCCGGCGAAGCATCCGGCGGTTCCCTGACGGAGCCGACCATGACCGCCGCCCAAGGCAATCTCTGGACCCTCACCGCCGGGCCCCTGCCCGATACCGCGCCGCTTGACGGTGATCTGCACGTCGATCTTGCGGTGATCGGCGGCGGCTTCACCGGCCTGTCCGCCGCGCTGCATGCCGCGGAGGCCGGGCTTTCGGTCGTCGCGATCGAGGCAGAGCAGGTCGGCTTCGGCGGATCGGGGCGCAATGTTGGCTTGGTCAACGCCGGGCTCTGGCTGCCGCCCGGAGAGGTGGCGCGGATCATGGGCGCAGAAGCCGGGGCGCGGCTGAACATGGCCTTGTCCGGCGGGCCCTCGCTGGTCTTCGACCTGATCGAGAAGCATCAGATCCGGTGCGAGGCGGTCCGGCAGGGCACCCTGCACTGTGCCCACTCACCAAAAGGATTCGCGGAGCTTGAGACGCGCTGCGCCCAGTTGCAGGGCATCGGCGCGCCGGTATCCCTGATCGGGGCTGAGGAGGCGCGGCGGCGCACCGGGTCGGCACAGGTGCATGGCGCCCTGTTCGACCCGAGGGCAGGGACGATACAGCCCCGCGCCTATGCGGTCGGTCTGGCGCGGGCTGCCATGGCGGCGGGCGCGCGCATCGTGCAGGGCGCGCGGGCGGCCGGGGTCGTCTACCGCGACGACCTCTGGCAGATGCATGTCGGCGGCCACCGGGTCACCGCCGATGCGCTGATCGAAGGGACGAATGCCTACGGTTCCGCACGCGACCGCTACACGAAGATGTTCTTCTTCCAGATGGCCACCGACCCCCTGCCCCCGGCCCTGCTGGCGGACATCCTGCCGGGCGGAGAGGGATGCTGGGACACGGCGCTGGTCATGACCTCCTTCCGGCGGGACGCGGCGGGGCGGGTCATCATCGGGTCGGTCGGGTCGCTGGATCACGCCGGATCGGGGCTGCACCGGGCCTGGGCGCGGCGGAAGATGGAGGCGCTGTATCCTCAGCTGAAGGGCGTCGCGCTGGCGCATGAGTGGTACGGCACCATCGCCACCACCGGCGATCACCTGCCGCGCGTGCTGCGGCTCGGCCCCCGTGGCTATGCGGTGTTCGGCTATTCCGGGCGGGGGATCGGGACGGGGACGCTGTTCGGGCGGGCGCTGGCCGGGGCGGTTGTCTCCGGCCGGGAGGACGGGCTGCCCGTAACCCCGGACGACAGCTATTCCGAAGGCTTCACCGCCGCGAAGGCCGCCTATTACGAGACCGGGGCGCTGGCCGCGCATGGGGCAGAGATGTTGCGCGGGCTTTGACCCGACGGTGCGCTGCCGGGCGCGGCGCCGCCTGCTGGACTGTTCCCGCCGGGCGGGGATAGGGTGCGGCCAGACCATTCCCCTGACAGGAGCCGCCCGATGCTGACCAAGCCGCTTTCCGCGATCACCAAGAACACGATGCAGGCCTGCGGGGTCACGGCCGATCTGGATCACGACGGGGGCATGCAGGTGGTGTCGCCCGTGACGGGTGAGGTCGTCGCGACCCTGGCCGTGGACGATGCCGCCGCCACGGAAGCCGCCATTGGCAAGGCGCGCGCCGCCTTCCGCGACTGGCGCATGGTGCCGGCCCCCCGCCGCGGTGAGCTGGTCCGCCTGTTCGCGGAGGAACTGCGCAAGTCGAAAGAGGACCTTGGCCGGATGGTCAGCATCGAGGCGGGGAAATCCCCGTCAGAGGGGCTTGGCGAGGTGCAGGAGATGATCGACATCTGCGACTTTGCCGTCGGCCTGTCGCGCCAGCTGTACGGTCTGACGATCGCCACGGAACGCCCCGGTCATCGGATGATGGAGACCTGGCATCCGCTTGGCGTCGTCGGGATCATCACCGCCTTCAACTTCCCCTGCGCGCCGTGGTGCTGGAACTCCGCCCTCGCGCTGGTCTGCGGGGATCCGGTGATCTGGAAGCCGTCGGAGAAGACCCCGCTGACCGCGCTGGCCTGCCAGGCGGTGCTCGACCGCGCGCTGGCGCGGTTCGGCGATGCGCCGGAGGGGCTGAGCCAGGTTCTGGTCGGCGGACCGGAGGTCGGCGAAACACTGGTGGAGTCGGAAAATGTGGCTCTGATCAGCGCAACAGGGTCGACCCGCATGGGCCGGATCGTCGGTCCGAAGGTGGCGGCGCGATTCGGGAAGTGCATTCTGGAACTGGGCGGGAACAATGCGGGCATCGTCTGCCCCTCGGCCGACATGGACATGGCGCTCCGGGCGATTGCCTTCGGGGCCATGGGCACGGCCGGGCAGCGCTGCACCACCATGCGGCGGCTTTTCGTGCACGAGTCGGTCTATGACCAGATCGTCCCTGCGCTGGTGAAGGCCTACGGGTCGGTCACGGTCGGCAACCCGCTGGAAACCAGCGCCCTCGTCGGGCCTCTGATCGACAAGGCGGCGTTCGACGGCATGGGCGCGGCGCTTGAGGAGGCGAAGGCCCTGGGCGGCACGGTCCATGGCGGCACACGCGCGGACGTGGAAGGCAACGGATATTACGTGCATCCCGCGCTGGTCGAGATGCCGGTGCATGACGGCCCGGTGCTGCGCGAAACCTTCGCGCCGATCCTCTACGTGATGAAATACGCCGATTTCGACACTGTTCTCGAAGATCACAACGCCGTCGGCGGCGGCCTGTCGTCGTCCATCTTCACCACCGACCTGCGGGAGATGGAGACCTTCCTGTCTGCCCGCGGATCCGACTGCGGGATCGCCAACGTGAACATCGGCACCTCAGGGGCGGAGATCGGCGGCGCCTTCGGCGGAGAGAAGGAGACCGGCGGCGGGCGCGAAAGCGGTTCGGACGCGTGGCGGGCCTACATGCGGCGGGCGACCAACACCATCAACTACTCTCGCGAACTTCCGCTCGCGCAGGGCGTCGTGTTCGATATCTGAGGGCATGAGATGAGCTTTGACCGGAACCTCGAGGAGCGGCTGGTCCGCTACTGCGCCGTGGATACGCAGTCGGATGCCGACAGTCCCACGGCGCCGTCCACCGCGATCCAGTACGACCTGCTGCGGATGCTGGAGGGAGAGCTTCGGGAGATCGGGGCGCAGGATGTCACGCTGACCGACTACGGTGTGGTGCTGGCGACCATCCCCGGAACCGCACCGGGACCAACCATCGGTTTCCTGGCCCATGTCGACACCGCGCCGCAGTTCAACGCGACAGGGGTAAAGCCGCGGGTGATCCGGGGTTACAACGGCGGGGACATCACCTATCCGGACGATCCGGAACTGGTGCTGTCGCCGGAAAACAGTCCCTATCTCGGGGAAAAACAGGGGCATGACATCGTCACGGCCTCCGGTCTCACGCTGCTTGGCGCGGATGACAAGGCGGGGGTGGCGATCATCATGGCCGCTGCGCAGCACCTGCTGGCCCATCCGGAGCTGCCGCACCCGCCGCTGCGCATCGCCTTCACCCCGGACGAAGAGATCGGGCGCGGGGTCGGCACGCAGTTGCCCAAGGACCTCGCCTGCGATTTCGCCTATACCTTCGACGGCGGAAAGGTGGGAGAGGTCGAATACGAAAGCTTCTCTGCCGACGGGGCCGACATCCGCATCAAGGGCGTGTCGATCCATCCGGGCTACGCGACGGGCAAGTTGGTGAACGCGATCCACCTCGCGTCCAAGATCGTGGGCGCGCTGCCGCAGGGGTCCATGGTGCCCGAACTGACCTCCGGGCGGGACGGGTTCATCCACGCGACAGACATGACCGGCGGGTCGTCGGAGATGCGGCTGAAGCTGATCATCCGCGACTTCGAACTGGACGGTCTGGAGGCCAAGGGCGCGCTGGTGCGCAAGGTCTGCGAAGCCGTGCAGGCCGGGGAGCCGCGGGCAGAGATCACCTGCACCATCACCCCGCAGTACCGCAACATGCGCTACTGGCTGGAAACAGACATGACTCCGGTCAACCTTGCGCTCGACGCGGCGAAATCGCTTGGAATAGAGCCTGTTTCCCGCCCGATTCGCGGCGGCACGGACGGGTCGCGCCTGACCGAGATGGGGGTGCCCACGCCGAACCTGTTCACCGGGATGCAGAACATCCACGGCCCGCTGGAGTGGGTGTCGGTGCAGGACATGGCCCGGGCGGCGGAGCTGATGCTGACACTGGTCGGCCGCGCGGTCCGGGGCTGACGATCAGTCGAGGTAGCGATCCGTCTCCGCCCCGTCGAGATGGCGGAGACGGGCAGCGGCAAGGATGTCGGGCGGCAGCAGGCGGGCGTTCACGCCCATCCGGTCGAAGGCGGGATCGAATTTCTGCCAGTGGGTGACGCATCCGCAGGTGGCGCAGCGTTGGAAGGCCTGGTCCCCGCCCTCCCGGACATATCTATCGGTCGGACCGGTCGTGCGGATGGTCACCTCCGCGGGCGGCATGTAGGCCCAGAGCACACCGTACCGCCGGCAGATGGAACAGTTGCACTCCGTCACCTCTGACGGAGGCGCGGTCAGGTCCAGTGTCACCGCCCCGCAGTGACAGGTTGCGACCGGCATCGGCTGCCCCTCCGTTGTTGCGCGTCGCGGTCCGCGGCGGCGTCTGAATCGTCACGACGCCTTTTCGTCGAACACGGATGCGTAGGTCATGCGCAGTTCCCGCTTGAGTATCTTGCCGCTGGCGTTCTTGGGCAACTGGTCGGTGATCGCGACGTGCTTGGGCGCCTTGAAATGCGCCAGCGTGTCCCGGCAGTATGTCATCACCGCGTCCCCGGTCAGGGATGCGCCCGTCTTGGGGACGACGACGGCCGTGACCGCCTCGATCCAGGTGGGGTGGGGGATGCCGAAAACGGCGACCTCGGCCACGTCCGGGTGACGGAAGATGGCTTCCTCAACCTCTCGGCTGGCGACGTTTTCGCCGCCGGTCTTGATCATGTCCTTCTTGCGGTCGACGACGTAGAGATACCCGTCCTCGTCGAACCGGCCCAGATCGCCGCTGTGGAACCAGCCGTTGCGGAAGGCCTCTGCCGTCTTGGCGGGGTCGGCGTAGTATTCGGTGATGAGATGGGGGGAGCGGTGCACGATTTCCCCCACCTCGCCCACGGGCACCGGATTGTCGTCGTCGTCGACAACGCGGGTTTCGACGTTGACGGCGGGCCGCCCGGCGGAGCCCAGCTTCTTCATCTGGTCCTCGGGCTTCAGGACGGTGGCCATCGGGGCCATCTCCGTCTGCCCGTAGAAGTTCCAGAGCCGCATGTTCGGCAGGCGCTGCGCCAGTTCCTCGATCACCGCGGTCGGCATGATCGACGCGCCGTAATAGCCGGCGTTCAGGGAGGAGAGGTCGCGCTTGTCGAAGTCGGGGTGACGCAGCAGGCCGATCCAGACGGTCGGCGGGCAGAACAGCTTGGTGACCTTGTGGGCCTCCACGGCGGCGAGCATTTCGCCGGGGTCGGCCTTGTCGTGCAGGATGGAAGGCACGCCGAGGTAGAGATCGGGGCTGAGGAAACAGTCGAGCTGCGCGCAGTGGAACAGCGGCAGACAGTGGAGCGACACGGCATCCTCCCGCATCTCTCCGTCCGCGATGCAGCTGGTGTACTGCGCGAACAGTGCGCCGGAGGTCAGGATCGCGCCTTTCGGGCGGGATTCCGTACCGCTGGTGAACATCATCTGGATCGGATCGTCGCTGCCGACATCGCGCCAGACTTCGCTGTCGTCGGCATGGTCCAGCAGGTCCGACACCGGCCGCCAGCCCTCGGGCGTCGTGGTCCTGGCGTGCGGGATCGCGAACTTCGGCAGGGGGGTGCCGGTTTCCGCCATGGCGGCATCGGCGGTGGCGCAAAGCGCGTCTTCGGCCAGCATCATCCGCGCGCCCGAATGGGTGAGGATGAAGGCGACGTCGGCGGCGTTCAGCATGAAGTTCACCGGCGTCGTCACCGCGCCGAGACGGGCGAGCGCGAAGCGCAGAACGACGAAGCTGCGGCTGTTGTGGGACAGGAGCGCAACCCGGTCCCCTTTCCCGATCCCCTCGGCCGCCAGCGCGTTGGCGGCGCGGTTCACGGCGCGGTCAAGCTCCGCGAAAGTGTCGGTGTGGTCGCGGAACACCAGTGCGGTGCGGTCGGGCACGCGGGCGGCCGAGCGGCGCAGGATGTCCGCAAGCTGCTGGCTGCGCGCGCGCCGGATGAGGTCTTCGGTCTGCATCGTCTCTCCTCCTTGGTTCACTGTGGTGGGTCCGTCAGTCCAGCAGACCCGGAAGCCAGAGCACGAGGTCCGGGAAGGCGCAGAGGATCGCAACCATGACGAGGTCCATCACGACAAACCAGAACACGCCCCGGAAGATGGCGGAGATCTTCACCAGATCTCCGACCACGCTCTTGATGACAAAGACGTTCATGCCGATCGGCGGGGTGATCATCCCGATCTCGAGCAGCTTGGTCAGGACGACGCCGAACCACAGCAGGCTCCAGCCCGAGGAATCGACCACGGGCAGGATGATCGGCAGGGTCAGAAGCATCGCCCCGATCGGTTCCAGGAACATCCCCATGAGCAGGTATACCAGCACGATCCCGATCATCAGCAGCACAGGGTTGGTGGCGATGGACAGGATCCCGTTGGACAGCAGGTCCCCTGCCCCCGACAGCGCCAGGAAACGGGTCAGCAGGCTGGCCCCGATGGCGATGATGAGCAGCGCGGCGGTGGTCATCAGCGTTTCGCGCGCCGCGGTCAGAAAGCGGGCCATGGTCATCTGGCCGGTCACGATGGCGACCAGGCAGGCCAGCGCGGCACCGACGGCCCCGGCCTCGGTCGGGGTGAAGACGCCACCGAACAGCCCGCCGAAGATGCCGATCATGATCAGCAGGATCGGCCAGGTTTCCCTGAGCGCCATGATCTTTTCGCGGAAGGTGACGCTTTCGTCCTTTTCCGGCGCGAGGTCGGGGTTCAGCCAGACCCGCACCAGCACGACGATGATATAGCCAAGCGCCGTCAGCAGACCCGCGACAACCCCGCCGAGGAACAGCTGGGAGA
The DNA here is from genome assembly GCF_014638275.1 of Primorskyibacter flagellatus. Classification (GTDB taxonomy): domain Bacteria; phylum Pseudomonadota; class Alphaproteobacteria; order Rhodobacterales; family Rhodobacteraceae; genus Pseudooceanicola; species Pseudooceanicola flagellatus_A. Next base: position 958,090 of record NZ_BMFJ01000002.1, on the reverse strand, counting down.
TCGAGATCTGCGCGATCACGCCGTACAGGATCAGGATGATCGAGGGCGGGATCATCGCCCCGATGGTGCCCGCCACCGCAACGGTGCTGGTGGCCAGTTCCGGGTGATAGCGGTGCTTGAGCATCTCGGGGATCGCGATCCGGCCCATGGCGGCGGAACAGGCGATGGAGGATCCGGACACGGCAGCAAAACCGGCGGAGCCGAAGATCGACGCAATGGCGAGCCCGCCGGGAAAGCGGGCCAGCCAGATGCGCGCGGCGTTGAACATGCCCCGGGTCAGCTGCGTGTGGTAGCTCACGAAGCCGAGGAACAGGAACATCGGGATGGAGCTGAGGATCCAGCTCGACGTGAATTCGTAAGGCACGATGGCCATGGCGCCCCAGGCCACGCGGGGACCCATGAGCACGTAGAGCCCGGTGAAGGAGACCCCGATCAGCGCGATGCCGATCGGCACGCGCACGGCAATCAGGGCGATGAGTGTGGCAAGGCCGGTCAGGCCGATTCCGGCGTCAGTCATTGATGAAATTTGCCTCAGGGGGGGCTTCGTTCAGGCCGCTGCGCGCACCGGTGACGGTGGCGATCACGCGATAGGCGGCGACGGCGATCATCAGGGCGGCGCCCGCGGGGATCAGCCAGTAGCTCTGCCATACCTCGAACAGCTGGGAGCCCTGTTCCTTCGTCGCGGTCATGGCGGTCTTCTTCACCGCCTCGGTATAGCCCGAGATCATCAGAACGGTGACGACGGCGATGGTGACGAGGGTCGCGAAGACCGACAGCACGTTGCGCGGGCGGTCCGGCAGCAGGTCGGTGAAGACATCGACAGAGATATGGGATCGCTGCTCCTCCGCCACGCCGATGGCGAGGAAGACGACGATGATCATGTAGTAGTTCGCCACCCAGACCGTCGTGCCGGGCAGCGGCGCGTTGAACAGGTAGCGGCCCGCCACGTCGGCCGTGACATGCAGCATCATCAGCACGACGCAGATCGCGCCGACGAACGATGCGGCCTTGACCACCCAGGACAGGGATCTGCCGATTTGGTACATGCGATCCTCCTCTTTCTCATGCGGACCGGGCGCCGCGTGTCCGGCGCCCGGTCCCGTGTCAGTCTAGCGGTCTCACTTGCCGTAGGTCGAGGCGTCGATCTTGGAATAGATCTCGTTCCAGTAGATCTCCTGAAGCTCCTCGGGGCCGGAGACGTCCTTGGTCAGCGCGGTCCACTTGGTCATCAGCTCGGTCAGGGCGGTCGCGGCCTCTGCGCCGGTGGTGATGTCGAAGCGGTCCTTGTAGATCTGGCCGATGGCGTCCTTGTCCTTGGCGACGAACTCACGGTTCATGGCGACCAGTTCGTCCGAGGCCGGGCCGTATTCGATGCCCTTCTCGGGTGCGCGTTCCTTGCCCGCGCGGCCTTCGAGGATGTAGACCCAGGTGATGTCGGCGGTCAGCTTGGCGTGGGCCTTCAGCAGCGCCTGCTTGTTGGCGTCGGACAGGCCGTTCCAGCTGTCCTTGTTCATCGTGTAGGTCACGTTGAACTGCGCGCCCGGCAGACCGAGGTAGAGGTATTTCACCACGTCGATGAAGCCGAAGTTGACGAAGTCCGCGGTGTTGGACGCGGTGCAGTCGACGACGCCCTGGTTCAGACCTTCAAGCGTTTCGTTGATGGACATGGAGACCGGGACCGCGCCCACGGTTTCGGCCCAGCGGGCCCAGTAGGCACCGGCGGCGCGGATGCGCTTGCCCTTCAGGTCATCGACCGTCTTGAGCGGCACGGCGCATTGCAGCACGTAGGACGTGGTGGAGCTGGCGCCGAGGTAGACCTGATTCTGCGCCGCGATCTGCGACATGCAGTCCGGGCAGCTGTTCATGACGTATTCCATGATCGCGCCGGTGAAGGCGAGGCTGGAGAGTTCGCCGGAGAACTCCTCGAGCTCCACCAGTTCGGAGAATTCGGCCAGCATGTTGAAATGCGAGAATTCCGCCGGGAAATAGGCCATCAGGTTGGCAGTCATGTCGGCGATGCCGTCGCGCACCCCGGCGTTGGCTTCGGCAAAGCTGAGAAGGGACAGCGGGAAGACCTTGGCCGTCACCTCTCCGTTGCTGTACTCGCCGATCGCGGTGGCGAATTCCTCAAGCTTGGCCGTCGGGGCCGAGTTCGGCGGCCAGCCGCCGGCAAAGGTCAGCTGCTGCGCCTGCGCGGCACCCGCCATGACCAGCAGGGATGCGCCTGCGATCAGTGAATTCAGTCTCTGTTTCATGGTTTTTCTCCTCCCATTTACCATGTGTTCGTCGTGTCCGGCCCATCCGGGCCGGGGTTAATCCGGAAACCGTGCGGGCCTCTTTTCCTTGAAGGCCGCCAGTCCCTCGGCAAAATCCGGGGTTTCCCCCGCCTGTTTCTGCAGGTCGCGCTCCGTTTGCAGGGTCTCCTCGAACGTGCTGTCGGCTGCGCGCCAGGCCGCCCGCCGGATGAGCGCGTAGGCCCGGCGGGGGCCTGACGCCAGCGCCCGAGCGAGAGCAAGCGCGGTCTCCTCGGCCGCGTCATCCTCTGTCAGGCGTGTGACGAGGCCCCAGTCGTGGGCCTGTTCTGCGGGCAGTTTCTCGGCCAGCAGCATCATTTCCATCGCGCGGACCCGTCCGACCGCACGGGTCAGCAGCCAGGTCGCGCCGCCGTCGGGCACCAGGCCGATGCGCGCGAAGGCTTCGAGGAAGTAGGCGCTGCGCCCGGCGACGATGATGTCGCAGGCCAGCGCGATCGACGCGCCGACACCGGCCACCGCCCCGCGCACGGCCGAGACAACCGGAACCGGCAGGTCGCGGATGGTCAGCATCAGCGGGTTGTAGTCGGTTTCCAGCGTCTCGCCGACGTCAAAGCCCGCCGGGTCCTCGGGCATCGCGGCGCGCAGGTTGGCGCCGGTGGAAAAGGCGCGCTCCCCGCCGGCCAGCACGATGGCGCGGGCGCCGTCGGCCACCGCATCTGTCAGGCCGGTGCGCAGGGCCTGGGCCATGGCCGGGGTCAGCGCATTCATGGTCGCCGGGTCGTGCAGCCGCAGCACGGTGACGGGGCCGTGGCGTTCGGTCAGGATTTCTCCGGTCATGCGGGCTCCTCCTCCCACGCCGGTTCGGTCCACCAGGGAAAGAAGCCGGGCATGTCGGCGGAGACGCGGTCCGGGAAGTCGGCGGGGCGCTTTTCAAGGAAGCTCGCCACCCCTTCGGCGGCGTCGGCAGAGGAGGATCTTGCGGCGATCCCCCGGCTGTCGATCCGGTGCGCCTGCATCGGATGGTCGGCCCCGGCCATGCGCCACAGCATCTGCCGGGTCAGCGCGACAGAAACAGGCGCGGTGTTTGTCGCGATCTCCTGCGCGAGGGCGCGGGCGGCGGGCAACAGGTCGTCGGGCGCGTGGACGGAGCGGACGAGGCCGCCGGAAAGCGCTTCGGTCGCCGGGAAGACGCGGCCCGTCATGCACCACTCCATTGCCTGCGCCATGCCGACAAGACGCGGCAGGAACCAGGCAGAGGCCGCTTCCGGCACGATCCCGCGCCGGGCAAAGACAAAGCCGAAGCGCGCGGTGTCGGACGCCAGGCGAAAGTCCATGGCCAGCTGCATCGTCGCGCCGATCCCGACGGCGGGGCCGTTCACGGCGGCGATGACGGGCTTGAGACAATTGAACAGGCGCAGCGTCAGCATCCCGCCCATGTCGCGGTTCGCCGGATCGGCCCAGATCGCCGGATCGGTGGCCTTCGGATCCACGCGGGCGGCGGTGAAGGCGTCGTCATCGTCCAGATCCACCCCGGCGCAGAACCCGCGCCCCGCCCCGGTGACGATGACGGCCCGCACGGCGTCATCGGCATCGGCGTGGTCGAGCGCGGTCATCAGCTCCTCCATCATCCGCCGGGTGAAGGCGTTCAGACGGTCGGGCCGGTTCAGCGTCACGGTCATGACGCCGGCATCGGTCGTGGTGGTGATGGTCTGGAATGTCACCGTGCGGCACCGTTCCTGCGGTCCCGGCGCGTGACGCACCCGTCGTGTCCTGTCACAGCATATCCTCCCCGATATGGTCCGTGCCCATGTCTGCACCGCGCAGGTCCGGCCGCTTCCGGCTCTCCCCTGTCCCGCGCGATTCTATGTCCGACATTCCGACATTCCATAAGGTCCATGTCAATTCTCGTCTCGGTCAGCAAAACCCGGTCTTGCGGCGTTGCGGATCAGGCGGTCCGTGCCACCGCAGGTGGTATGAAATGGGGCAGGTTGCGGCCCATGGTGGCCTTGGCCTTCTTCAGTTCGTCCCGTGCGATGACCTTGAGATGCACCTCGTCCGGACCGTCGAGGAACCGCATCGCGCGGCCCCAGGTCCAGAGATAGGACAGCGGGGTGTCCGGGGTCAGGCCGGCCGCGCCGAAGACCTGCATCGCGCGATCGACCACCTGGGTCTGCAGCCGCGCCGCCGTGACCTTGATCGCCGACACGTCGACCCGCGCGGCCTTGGCCCCGGCCATGTCCATCTTCCAGGCGGTGTGCAGGATGCGCATGCGGGCGTTGTCGATCTCGATCCGGGACTGGGCGATCCAGTCCTGGATATTGGCGTTGTCGGCCAGGGCCTTGCCAAAGGTCCGCCGTTCCAGCGCACGTTCGCACATCAGCTCCAGCGCCAGCTCGCACTGGCCGATGGTGCGCATGCAATGATGGATGCGCCCCGGTCCCAACCGCGCCTGCGCCAGCATGAAGCCATCGCCCTCCTGACCCAGCATGGCGTCGAGCGGGACGCGGACGTTGTCGTACAGCACCTCGCAATGCCCCTCGGGCGCGTGGTGGTGCATGATCGGCACGTCCCGCACGACGCGAACTCCGGGCGTGTCCATCGGGACAAGGATGAAGGAGTGCTTGCGATGCGGATCCGCATCCTCCGCGCTGTCGGACACACCGAAGACGATGGAAAGCTTCGCGTTCGGGTGCTTCGCCCCGGTAGAGAACCACTTGCGCCCGTTGATGACATAGTGATCCCCGTCCCGCGTTATGGTGGTGGCGAGGTTGGTGAGGTCGGAGGAGGCCGTATCCGGTTCGGTCAGCCCGACGACGGAGCGGAGTTCGCCCATCATCAGCGGATCGAGCCAGCGCTTCTTCTGCTCGGGCGTGGCGAAACGCTTGAGGATCTCCATGTTGCCGGTGTCGGGGGCGTTGCAGTTGAAGACCTCGGGCGACCAGGGGACGCGGCCCATGATTTCCGCCAGCGGCGCGTATTCGAGATTGGTAAGCCGGGTGCCCGGATCCTCGGGTTCGAGTTCAGGCATGAAGAGGTTCCAGAGCCCTTCCTGAAAAGCCCTGGATTTCAGCGGCTCGATGACCTCGAGCGGGTAGATGTCCTGTTCGGCCAGTTCGTGGAAACGCCGGTTCGCGGGCAGAACATGGGCGTCCATGAATGCCTGAAGCTGGTCGATCATCGCCTTGGTGCGGTCAGAGTAGTCGAAGTGCATCTTTCTAAATTCCTTAAATTTTCCTGTCCGACGCAAGGATGTCGGCGGCGATGCGCGCGCAGGCGGGGGCCAGTGCGCCGACCTTCATCGCGTCGGCATGGGCGGCGTGACCGGCAAGGGCGCGGGCGGTGATGCCTTCGAAGATCACCGACATGCGGTAGAAGGCGAAGGCGCGGTGAAAGGGGGTGAGGTCCGCCGTCGTGCCCCCGGCGGCCCGATAGCGGTCGAGGAAGGCCTGCGGTTCGGGCAGTCCGAGGTCGGAAAGCGGCAGGCCGGCAATGCCACCCAGCTGATCGGGCGTCAGCGACCAGAACATCATCAGGTGCGCGAGGTCGGCGAGCGGATCGCCAAGCGTGGACAGCTCCCAGTCCAGCACGCCGCAGATGCCCTGCCCGTCCGGCGCGATCATCAGGTTGCCGATACGGTAGTCGCCGTGAACGATGGTGATCGCGCTGTCGGCCGGGGTATTGGCTGCGAACCAGTCGGTGAGGGCGTCGATCTCCGCATCCTCCCGGGTCTTTGATTCCGCCCACTGGCGCGACCAGCGGCGGACCTGACGGGCGTAATAGTCGGAGTGGCGGCCGAAATCCGACAGACCCGCCGCCGCCCAGTCGACGCCGTGCAGGCGGGCCAGCACGCGGGCGGTGTCGTCGTAGATGGCGGCGCGCTGTCCGGGGTCATAGCCCGGCAGGGCGCTTTCGTCCGACACCGCGCCGTCCAGCCGCTCCATGATGTAGAAGGGCGTGCCAAGCCGTTCGGGCGTATCGTCCAGCATCACCATGCGCGGAACCGGCACGCCGCTGCCCGCCAGCGCATGCATGACCCGGTATTCCCGGTCGACGGCATGGGCACTGGCCAGCGTCGCGCCAAGCGGCTTCTTGCGCAGGACGAGCCGCCGGTCGCCGCTGTCGACAAACCACGTCGGGTTGGACTGGCCGGAGGCGACCGGAGCGATCGTGACGGGTCCGCCGAGCAGATCCTCGAGCGCTGCGGGGTCGAAATCCGGCTGCGTGTCCATCAGATGCCCTCTGCCGACTTGATGGCGGGGGCGTCGGCCAGTCCGGCCTTGTTGATCGCCTTCCAGAAATCCTCGATATGCCGGCGGCCCCAGGTCCGGGCGAGATCGCGGTCCCCGGCGCAGATGGCGTCGGTGATATGGGTATGCGCCTCTGCCTGGCGGCTGAGGGCGATTTCGGACACCGGGGCGACCTGGGCAAAACCGCGATACAGCAGAAGCGCCACGGGTTCGCGGGCCAGCATCAATGCGGGGTTCTTGGCCGCCGTGGCGATGAAGGAATGAAACCGGGTGTCCAGCTCGATGGTCCGGTCCACGTCTGTCACGGAGTCGAGCAGTTCGGCGTGGATGTCGCGCAGTTCGACCTTCTCCTCCTCCGTGATCAGCAGTGCGGCGAGGTCGGCGGCCAGCGGTTCCGTGGCCAGCGCCACCTGCCAGAGATGGCGGAAGGACACGCGCATCATGGCCATGGCGCGGGAATTCCGGGTGGTCAGCGTCTCCATCTGCGGCAGGCTGACTTCCAGCCGCCGGGGCGAGGGACGGTGCACGAGCCCGTCGTTCTCCAGCTGGCGCAGACCCTCGCGGACGGTAGAGCGGGTGACGCCGAACATCTCTGCCAGTTCCACTTCTCCGGGCAGGCGTTCACCGGGCTTGAGCGACCCGTCGAGGATCTGGCGCTGAATTTCGTCCGCCACCTGATAATAGGCGTATTTCACCTTCAACTGTCGTCCCTGCAAACTCATGGGGTCCTCGTCCTTTTCACACGGTCTGTTTCATGCCGTCGCCGCGTCCGCGGGCAGCCGGTCGCGCAGGTCGGCCTTCACGATCTTGCCGTTGGCGTTTCGGGGCAGCGGGTCGTCGCTCAGGATCACGCGGTCGAGGACCTTGTAGCTCGACAGATTGGCGCGGGCGTGGGCCCGCAGGGCCTCGAGGTCGATGGTCGCCCCGGCAGTGTGGATGAAGGCGACGACCTTTTCGCCCAGCACTGGATCGGGTGCGGCAACCACGGCCGCTTCGAGCACGCCGTCGAACTGCTGGAGGATCGACTCCACCTCGATGCAGTAGATCTTGTAGCCGCCGCGGTTCACGATGTCCTTGCGCCGGTCCACGACATGCAGGAACCCCTCCGCGTCGTAGTAGCCGAGGTCGCCGGAGCGCCAGCGCCCCTCCGCATCGAATTCCTTCGCGTCGGCCTCGGGATTGTCCCAGTAGCCCGCGACGACCATGGGCCCGCCGATCAGGATCTCTCCGACCTCTCCCGGCGGCTGCGGACGGTCACCTTCTCCGACGACGCGGATGTCGGCATAGGGCAGCGGCAGACCGACGCTTCTGGGGTGATCGCGGAACAGGCCGGGCGGCAGGATCGACGCCGGAGAGGTGGTTTCGGTCGCCCCGTAGGCATTGCAGAGCGCGGCGCCCGGCAGCACTTCGGCCATCTTCGCGATGGAGGACGGCGGCATGGGCGCGCCGCCGAACCCTGCGATACGCCAGCGCGTCAGGTCGAACCCGCGCAGGTCCGGATCCAGCAGGCACAGGTTGTACATGGCCGGAACCATGAGCGTGTAGCTCATCCCCTCGCGCTCGGCGAGCTGGAGGAATTCGCGCGCGGTGAAGCGGTTCATCAGGACGGAGGTACCGCCGCAGGTCACCATGGTGAACAGGATCGCCAGCAGGCCGGTGACGTGGGACCCGGGGACGGCAAGGATCGCGACGTCCTTCTCGGTCAGGGAAAAGGTCGTGTGGAAACCCATGGTGGAATGCACCATGCCGAGGTTGGTCAGCCGCGCCCCCTTGGGCCGCCCGGTCGTGCCGGAGGTGTAGAGCAGGCAGACGCAGTCCTCCTCCGCCGTCTCGGGGAAGACGGTGTCCGGGTCGGCCGCATCGCAGAAGCGGGCAAAACCGCCATCTTTGGCGGTGAGGGTCAGGCGGATGCCCGGCATGTCGACCGGGGCGGGCACGGGCGTCGCATTGGTCGCCTCGCAGACCAGAACCGCGGCCCCGCACTGGGACAGGATATAGGCGGTTTCGCGCGGCGCCTGCCGGACGTTCATCGGCACCGCGACGCACCCGGCCCGGATCGCACCGAGAGTGGCGATCATGAACTCCGGCGTGTTCTCCAGCAGGATGGCTACGCGGTCGCCGCGCGACAGCCCGTGGCCGATCAGGGCGGCGGCGCAGGCGGATATGGCACGGTCCAGCGCCGCAAAGCTCAGCCGGGTGTCGCCGCAGACAAGCGCGGTGTGGTCGGGGCCGGCGTCCACTGCGGCGCGGATCATCGCATCAAGGGTCGGACGGCGGGGATGGAAGCAGGCCATCCGGCGCGTGCCGAAGCGGGTCTCGCTGCGCAGGGCAGGCGATGTCACGGCTGTCATCGGCAACTCCTCCTCTGCCGCACCCGGTCGGGCCGTCCGTCCAGTTGTGTCCGACTGTCAGACATTAATGGCGATCCGTCAATTGGTTTGTTTTTGTCCCGCCGGGTCAGGGAACGGTGACAATCACCTTGCCCCGCACCGTTCTTGCCGCCAGTTCCGCAATTGCCGCGGCGCCGTCGGACAGGTCGTGGCGGGCGTGTATATGCGGGCGGATCTCTCCGCGTTCCAGCATCGCCAGCAGTTGCGCCATGGTATCCGAATAGGCCCGTCCGTCACGTTCGATCGCAGCGCCCCAGAAGATGCCACGGATGTCGCAGGACTTCAGCAGAGGCAGGTTGGCCGGGATCGAGGGGATGCCGGCGGGAAATCCGATCACCAGATAGCGCCCCTTCCACGCCATCGTGCGCAGCGCCGGTTCGCAATAGGCCCCGCCGACGGTGTCGAAAATCACGTCGCTGCCATGGCTGCCGGTCTTGTCGCGCAGGGCTTCGGAGAACGCCTTCTGGGCGGTGCGGTCCATGTCGCCCTTCGGATAGATCACGCCATCCGCCGCGCCTTCCGCCAGCGCGGTGTCCAGCTTGTCCCGGCTGCTGACGGCGGCGATCACCCGCGCGCCCATCTGGCGGCCAAGCTGAACAGCGGACAGGCCGACACCCCCCGCCGCGCCGAGGACGACAAGCGTCTCTCCGGCCTCCAGCTGACCGCGTTCGGACAGGGCGTAGAGCGCGGTGCCGTAGGTGAACTGCACCGCCGCGGCAATGTCGAACGGGACGGAGTCCGGCAGGTGACAGCACTGGGCGGCCTTCGCGCAGACCTCCTCTGCCAGCGCACCCCAGAGCCCCATGCCCATCACCCTGTCGCCCGCGGCAAAGCCGGTGACGCCGGGACCGGTGGCCGTGACCTCACCGGCGAATTCGGCGCCGGGGGCGAAGGGACGGTCGGGGCGGAACTGGTACTTGTCCTCGATGATGAGCAGGTCGGGAAAGTTGATGCCCGCGGCCCGGACCCTGACCCGAATTTCTCCGGGGCCGGGATCGGGGCGCGGGATGTCGGAAAATTCCAGCGTTTCGGGTCCGCCGGGGCGGGTGCTCAACAGGGCTTTCACGGATCGACTCCTCCTCGATTGTCCGACAGTCGGGCATTCGGGAGCGATGAGTCAAGAGGGGGTCGAGGCGCGGCGCCGGACGATCCGCGGCTCAGACAGGAAACCGGCGACCCGCCTCAGACCGGCGCGCCGGCACCCTCGACGATCAGGTCTGCGACCGTGCCATCGACATGAAGCTCTGCCCCCGTCAACGCCTGCAGGTCGTCAAAGGACATCGCCTTCAGCTTCTCGCGCAGGACGAAATGTCCGTCCACGACGTCGACAACCGCGAGAGAGGAGTAAATCCGAGTCACGCAGCCGACGCCGGTGAGCGGCATGGTGCAGCGCTTGACCAGCTTGGGATCGCCGTTCTTGGTGACGTGGTCGGTCAGCACGGCGACGCGCTTGGCGCTTTGGACAAGGTCCATCGCCCCGCCAACCGCCGGGATCGCGCCCTTGCCGGTGGACCAGTTGGCGAGATCGCCGTTTTCGGCAATCTGGAAGGCGCCGAGGATCGCGACATCCAGATGCCCGCCCCGGACCATCGCGAAACTGTCGGCATGATGGAAGAAGGCCGCGCCGGGTTTGAGCGTCACCGCCTTCTTGCCCGCGTTGATGAGATCCCAGTCCTCTTCCCCCGCCGCCGGGGCGGGACCGAAGTTGAGAATGCCGTTCTCCGTATGAAAGACAGGTGCGCGTCCGGGAACGGTGTACTGCGCGACCCGTTCGGGAAAGCCGATGCCGAGGTTCACATAGGCTCCGTCCTCGATGTCCTGCGCGGCGCGCCAGGCAATCTGGTCGTTCGTCAGCTTGAGGGAAGTCAGATCGGCGCTCATGGATAGACCGCTCCTTCACGGATAAGGGTTTCTTCCTGTACCGGCGCGGCGATCTCGACGATCCGGTCGGTGAAGATGCCGGGGGTGACGACCTGCTCCGGCGGAATGCCTCCGGGCTCCACGATCCGGGTCGCCTGCACGATGGTACAGTCCGCCGCCATCGCCATGATCGGGTTGAAGTTCCGACCGGCCATCCGATAGGTCAGGTTGCCCATGGTGTCCGCGGTATCGGCCTTGATGAGCGCGAAATCCGCGCGCAGCCAGCGTTCGCGCACGTAGTGCTTGCCGTCGAACTCCTCGACCGGCTTGCCCTCTGCCAGCTCGGTTCCATAGCTGGTCGCGGTGTAGAAGGCGGGGATGCCCGCCCCCGCCGCGCGAATACGTTCCGCCAGCGTGCCCTGTGGCACCACCTCGAGCTCAAGCGTGCCGGCGGTGAACGCGGTGTTGAACGCCACCGGGTCGGAAGAGCGGGGAAAGGAGCAGACGATCTTGGACACCATCCCCTGTTCGATCATCGCGGCGATGCCGACGTGACCGTTCCCGGCGTTGTTGTTGATGACGGTCAGGTTCTTCGGACCCTTGTCGATCAGCGCGTGGATCAGTTCGACCGGGGCGCCGGAACCACCGAAGCCCGCGATCATCACGACCGCGCCGTCACCGATCGGGGCGATGGCATCTGCAAGCGAGGGTACGGTTTTGTCCATGGGCGTCTCCGGTCGGGTTCAGTCTTCGTCTAGTGCGCCATGCGGATCGGGACAAGCGACAGGCGCACCATATCGCGTCCGGCACAGCCCGCCACCACCACCGCGCGGTGGCATAAGAAAGCGTTAATCTTCCTGAAGCAATTCTTGCGACATGCAGTCCCTGGCTGAGCCCGCCCCGATCCGGCGCGCCCGTCAGGCCATAAGCCGGAAAGGCAGCCCCATGTCGATATGCCCCCTCTCAGGACCGTCACACCGTCCCTCACCCGCCCGCCTGTGCGAGTCCCGCGTCCACGCCATCGCCCAGCCTCTCAACGATCGTGTCGATCTCGGCGGTGGTGACGGAATAGGGTGGCGCGACCAGCAGGTGATCCCCGATGGTCCCGTCCGCCGTGCCGCTGCCGGGATAGCACAGCAGGCCGATGTCGCGGCAGGCGGCGAAAATGCGGCTGGCCATCGCCTCCGTCGCGGGGAAGGGGGTCTTGCTGTTGCGGTCCGCCACGATTTCAATCGCCTGAAACAGGCCCTGGCCGCGGATATCGCCGACGTAGGGGTGATTCCCGAAACGCGCCTCGAGCCGCTGTTTCAGGTATGTCCCCATGGGCGCGACCCGCTCGGCCAGGCCGTCGTCGCGTATGACCTGCTGCACGGCGAGCGCTGCGGCACAGGCGACGGGATGCGCCATGTAGGTGTGCCCGTTGATGAAGCTGCGCCCGACGTCGGAAAAGGCATCATGCACGGCGGCGGTGCACATGGCGGCGGCGATCGGCTGATACCCCCCGCCCAGACCCTTGCCAAGCGTCACGATATCCGGGCAGACGCCTTCATCCTCGATTGCGAAGAAGGGGCCGCAGCGGTTGACGCCGCACATGACCTCATCCGCGATCAGAAGGATGCCGTGGCGGTCGCAGATTTCCCGTATCCGCGCGAAGTAACCCGGCGCGGGAGGAACGGCGCCAGTCGTCGCGCCGACCACCGTTTCGACGAGAAAGGCCGACACCGTCTCGGGTCCGAGGCGCAGGATCTCGGCTTCGAGACTGTCGGCAGCGCGGCGGCCGTAGGTCTCGGGCGTTTCGCCGGGCAGGGCGTGACGATATTCGAAACAGGGATCGACCAGATGCGCCTCGGTCATCATCGGCAGGTAGGGCGCGCGGCGGCCGAAGTTGCCGCCCCGCGCCAGCGCGCCAAGCGTGTTGCCGTGATAGCTCTGCCGTCGCGCGATCACGCGGAACCGGCCTTCGTCCCCGCGTGCCAGGTGGTAGCCGCGCGCCATCTTGACCGCCGTCTCCACCGCCTCGGACCCGGAGCCGACCAGAAACACCCTGGCCATCGGCAGGGTCGTGGCGTTGCACAGCACCTCGGCCAGCTCTTCCGCCGGGGGAGAGGTGAAGGCGCCGGTATGTGCGTATTCGACCGTGGCGGCCTGTTTCGCGATGGCCTCCACCACGCGCATGTCGCCATGGCCGATGCAGCTGACCGCCGCGCCACCGGAACCGTCGATGTAGACCTTGCCGGTCTCGTCCGTGATCTCGATACCCCGGGCCTCGGTCGCGATCGCAGGCCGCACGGGGGTGCGGTGGAAGACATGCGTTGTCATCGGGGTTTCCTCTGGTCGGGGGGCTGTCCGGGGGCCCGTTCTGCTTCGGCTGCCCGCGCATAGGTGCCGCTGGAGTAAAGCTGCTGTTCAATTCTGCCGATACGCGCGCGGGCCTCTTCGCCCATGGTGGCGAGCATCGCGGCCAGCAGCGCCTCGACCGCCGCGGTTGCGGCGGACAGCGAGGGGAAGAAGGACGGGCTTTCGGGCGCGAAGATCAGCACGGACTGCGCGGCGGGGGTCAGCGGCGTGGCCCGGCTGTCGCTGAGACAGACCAGCCGCGCCCCGCTGGCGCGCACGGCGTCCGCCACCTGGTCGATCTCGCGGCCGTAGGGGCGGAAATTGACCGAGAGCACCGCATCCTCGGGACCGAGACTTTGCAGATCGGCGGCCAGCGAAGACCCTTCGCCCAGCATCACCACATTGTCGCGCAGCATCCGTGCAAGATAGGCGAAGGTATGACCCGGCCCCCGGCAGCTGAGGAACGCCGAGATGAAAACCCGCCGGGCAGTGGCCAGCGTGGCGGCAGCAGCAGTGAAGTCGTTGACCGCGTTGGCCCCCTGCGTGTGGTCCAGATTGGCCTTTGCGGCGGCGAAACAGGCGCGGATCAGCTCACCCGAATTGTCGCGCGAAATCAGCTCGGCTGCCCTTTCGGCATAGGCCGGCGGCACGCGGCGGAAATGCTCGACATGCAGCGCCTTGAGGTCCGCCCAGCTTTTCAGCCCTATGGCATCGGTCAGCCGGGTCAGCGTCGCCGGAGAGACCCCCGCCCGCCGCGCGACATCCCGCATGGACAGGGCGACAACGTCATCCGGATGGTCGAGGATGTAACGCGCCCCATCCTCCACCCGCCGGGAGAGCGAGGGGATGCGGGCGGTGAGCCGGGTTCGGAAGGCCTTGTAGTCGGGTTTCATCGCCGCTCCGTCAGCAGGTCGGGCAGCCATAGCACGGTTTCCGGCCAGACGATCAGCGCGATCACCACGAAGAGATCCGCCAGCAGGAACCAGAGCACGCCGCGGAACACCTGATCCGTGGTCATCAGGTTGCCGATCACGTTCTTGATGACAAACACGTTCAGCCCGACGGGCGGGGTGATCAGCCCGATTTCAAGCAGCTTGGTCAGGACGACACCGGCATAGATCAGACTGATCTCCTGCGCTTCGAACACCGGAAGCAGCACGGGGAGGGTCAGCAGCATGACTCCGATCGGGTCGAGGAACATCCCTAGGATCACGTAGAGCAGGGCAATGGCCACCAGCACCCCGACCTGCCCGAGGCCGGAGGTCGCGAACAGCGTCTGCACATAGTCCGGCAGACCGGCAAAGGCGAAGAACCGGGTCATCAGCGCCGCACCGATGGCGATCAGGAAGATGGAAGAGGTCGACAGGATCGTGTCGAGTATCGCCTCGCCCAGCCCTTTCAGCGTCAGGGTCCGTTTCGCCACCCCGATCAGGATCGCGGCCAGGGCGCCGATGCCCCCCGCCTCGGTCGCGGAGAAGAAGCCGGCGAAGATACCGCCGAAGACGACGATGACCATGAGGAACAGCGGCCAGGTTTCGGCCAGGGAGGCCAGCCTTTCGCCCCAGCCCATGCCGGGTTCGCGCGGGGCGAGCGCCGGGTTCCGCGTGACCCGGATCAGGATCATCGTCGCATAGGCCAGCGCGGTCAGCAGGCCGGGGATGATCGCGCCGATGAACAGGGCGGAAACGGGCACTTCGGCAAAGATCGCGTAGAGCAGCAGCACGGTCGAGGGCGGGATCAGCGACCCCATGGTCCCGGCGGCGGCGATGGTGCCGACGGCCAGCGACTTGTCGTAGTTCCGTTCGATCATCGCGGGAACGGCGATCTTGCCCATGGCCGCGGCACAGGCGACCGAGGACCCGGTGACGGAGGAGAACAGCGCCGCCCCCCCGACCGAGGAGATCGCCAGCCCGCCGGGCAGGAAGGACAGCCATGCACGTGCGAACCGGAACAGCCCGTCGGTCAGCCGCGCGTTGAAGGCGACGTAGCCCATGAGCAGGAACATCGGGATCGCCGAAAGGCTCCAGCTGGCGGCGAAGGCGTGGGGGGTCGTGCGCAGCACGCCCCACATGGCGCGTTCCCCCATGAGTAGATAGCTGCCGCCGATGGCGACCAGGCCAAGCGCGGCGGCGACGGGCACCCGCACCGCAAGCAGCACGGTCAGGACGGCGAGACCCGACAGGGCGATGGAGACGCTATCCATGGCGCACCCCCACAAGTCGCGCCCCGGCCCGCAGGGCCTGCAACAGGTAGACCACCATGGTCAGCCCCCCCGCCAGCGGCAGGAAGAACCGGATCGGCCATGTGACGACGGGGATCATGCCCAGAACGAATTCCCCCTTGGCGTAGGCCCGCAGCGCCTGTTCCCAGGCCCCCCAGCACACGAAGCCGAGGAAGACGGCAAAGGCCAGCCCGGCGAAGACATCGCAGGCCGCCTGCATTCGCGGCGGCATACGGTCATAGGCGATGTCGACGGCGATGTTCTCTCCCCTCAGGGCGACGGCGACCATGGGCAGGAAGATCAGCGCGGGCATCCACCATTCGGCGACGATCTCGATGGTGGAGGGCAGGGGGCGCGCGAAAAACAGCCGACCGGCCACATCCGCCGCGACCTGCACCATCATCAGGACAAGACAGAGGCCGGCGATCCAGATCAGCAGGCGGCCCAGACGGGCCAGCAGCAGGTCGATAAGGGGCATTCGGGGACTTTCGGTAAGCAGGGTGGGCTGCGGGAGCCCACCCCTCGGGTCGCGGAGAGGATCAGAGGCCGTAGGCGTTTTCGTCCAGCTTGTCGAAAACCTCGGCCTTCAGGGTCGCGACGATGTCGTCCCGGCCCATGCCGTCGGCGCGGCGGTCGGTCCATTTCTTCAGGACCTCGCGGTAGGCGGCGGCGATTTCGTCCGCGCCCTCGACCCCGTAGGTCGCCCCGGCGCTGTCGATGATGGTGCCGACGTCCTTGTCGTTGAAGGCGGTCAGCCAGTCCTCCAGCGCGTCCGGTGCCTCGATCACCTGCATCCCCTTTTCGGCGGCGGTCACGCGAGCCTCGTCATCCTGGGCAAGGTAGCCTTCGGTCGTGGCAATCAGCGCCTCGGGGATCGCGTCGAGGATTGCGCGACGTTCTTCCGGGGTCAGGTCGGCCCAGGCGTCCTTGTTGAAGGACAGCAGGGGACCGGCGTTGTAGACCCCGTAACCGCCGAGCGTGATGGAGCTGGCGATGTCCCAGAGCGAATAGGTCTTGAGCGACGCGGCGGGCTGCATCGCCACGTCGATGATCCCCTTGTTCAGCGCCTCGTACATCTCGGCCGAGGCGGTGTGCACGACCGATCCGCCGCTTTCGGTGACAAAGCGGTCCCAGGCCGCGCCGGGGGTGCGCACGCGCTTGCCCTTCAGCCCCTCGGGGGTGGTGATCGGTTCTTTGGAGATCAGCGCATAGGGGGCGGTCGCGTAGTTGCCGGTGTAGACGACATTGTTGGCCGCGAACTCCGCCAGGCAGGGCTCGCAGGCGGTCAGGATGAATTCGGTGACGGCGGCAGAGACCGCCAGCGCGTCGCCGGACTGCATCGTCAGTTCCGCCACGATCTGCGCGGTCGGCAGGTCCGAGGGATGATAGCTGAGCGCGAGGATCGAGGCATCGGCCACCCCGTCGCCCAGGCCCTGAAGCGTTTCCTTCGCCCCCATGAGCGCGCCGCCACCGACGATCTTGAACGTCAGCTCTCCGCCCGTGGCTTCGGTGACTTTGGGGAACATCGGTTCCCATCCGGCCCATTGCGTCGGGTGCGTCGGGGCGTTCCAGGTCGAGACGACCAGTTCCCTGGCCGCAAGCGGCGCGGACAGGGCAAGGGTCGCGGTCGCGGCGTAAATCAGGTGTTTCATGTCAGTTTCTCCTTGTTGGTCAGTCGAGCGAGAGCCGTTCTTGCGGCACCTTCTTGAAGGGCAGGGCGGTTGCATCCGCCTGTGCGGGTCCGGGCGTATCGGCCTGGATGATGCGGGGGAAATGACCGCTGAAGGCGGCGGTGAAATGGTTCTTGGCCTTGGCCAGCATCAGCGGCACCTGCGCGACGTCGATGCCGTGCAGGCGGAAATAGTTCTCATCGTTCGGTGTCACGCAGTGGGATGTGACGATGATCCGCATCGGACCAAGCGTGAAGACCGCCGTATCGCCAAGCGTCATGCGCTGACCCTTGAACATGGGGCCGGCACTGGTGAAGACGCCGTCGGTCAGCCGTTCGACGGTCAGGGTTACGGGCACGGCAGCGCCGAAGACATCCGTGTGCCGCGCGCCAAGCGTCGTTTCGATCACCGCGCCGGGGCCGGCCGTCTTTGCGCGCGCGACAAGGTCGGGGTCGTGGAAGAAGGCGAAGACCGTGCCGTCGGGCAGCGAGGGGAGCGCGTCAACAGCCGCATGGAACAGCCCGGGGGTATCCGCGCCGCCGCCGGACAGGGGATTGTCGCCGGGTTCGACCACGGCGGTCGGTCCGTCCAGCCAGGGGCGGCGGGCGATGATCTGCGCGGCGGTCTCAAGATCGGGGCGGAACCGGGCGCGGCGGGCGAACATCTCCGCACAGACATGATCCGCGACCTTTGCCCCGGCCTCCGGATCCGTGCAGGTGACCAGCACCCCGGCGTCCGCACCCGGAATGTCGGCATAGGCGAAGGACGCGAAGGGATAGGCGCAGCGCACGCCGGGGGTGTCCGTGGCCTTCGCGATCTCCTCTATCTCGTACATCGGCAGGCCGGGGGCGGTGCGCATGTTGTGGCTGGGCAGGATGCGCCCGATGGCGCGGCGCAGCACACGGTAGCGCGCGCCGCTCTCCACCATCTCCTTCAGCATGTCGAGCGCGGCGGCGGCGGCCTCGGGCATGTCGACATGGGGATAGGTCCGGTAGATCGTCGCGGCGTTCAGCGTCCCGGCGAGCGCGTCGGTCGGGCAGGCGTGCAGGTCGAAGGACGCGACGATCGGCGTGTCGGGATACCTGGCCCGCAGCGCAGTGCAGACCCGTTCTTCGGGTGCGAGATCGACGGTCCCGATCGCCGCGCCGTGGAGGGACAGGTAGATCCCGTCGGCTTCGGCAAAGGCGGGATCGGAAAGCACCTCTTCGCTCCACGCGTCGATCACCGGCTGTTCAACGGGTCCGCCGGGTTCCACCGCCGCGCAGCGGGAGAAGATCAGCGTCGCGCCATTCGCCTCAGCCCAGTCGAGCGCGCCGCCCGGTTCGGTCGCGGTGCCGCGCATGGCCTGCGCAACCTCATCGCCGCGCAGCCATTCACGTGCGTGAAATTCGGCGGGTCCGATCGTGGTCGGTGCGAAGGAGTTTCCTTCATGCCAGAAACGGGCAACGGCGATCTTCATGGGTCAGCCTGAAACAATTGCATTCCGAAAGACAAGTTCTGAAACAAATGTTTTGCAAGTGTTTCAGTGAACTTTCTGACGGCCCCTGCCCGGACCGCCCGGGGGCGCATGCCGCTTGTGCGGGTTCGCATATCGCACTAGACACGCGGAAGGTGACGGAGGACAGCGGATGAAGGATTCCGATAATCTGCCCGAACGGGATTTCCTGTCGACCCTGGCCAAGGGCCTGTCGGTGATCGAACTGTTCGGCAATCAGCCCCGTGCCATGACCCAGGCGGAAGTCGCGCAGCAGGCCGGGCTGACCAAGGCGGCGGCCCGCCGGATCCTGCTGACGCTTGAGGAACTTGGCTACCTGACCAGCGTGGGTCGCCGCTTCGAATTGCGCCCCCGTGTCCTGCGGCTTGGCTATTCCTACCTGGCGTCGCAGGGGTGGCTTGAGATCGCGCAGCCGCATCTGGACCGGCTGACGGCCGATCTGAACGAATGTTCGTCCATTGCCATGATCGACACACCGGACATCGTGCTTCTGGCCCGCGCGGTGGTGCGGCGGATCATGTCCATCGCGCTGAACACCGGTGTCCGCCTTCCGGCGATCCATACCTCGCAGGGTCGGGTGCTGCTGGCGTTCATGCCGGAGGAGGAGCGCGAGCGAATCCTTGCAATCAGCGACTATTCTGCACGGACGCCCAACACCCAGACCGACCCCGCGCGCATCCGCGAGATGATCGCGCAGACCCGGGAGCAACGGTTCGCCATTGCCGATGGCGAAGTCGATCTGAACATGCGGGCGATTTCGGTGCCGGTGGTTTCCCCGAACGGGCGGGTGGCCTATGCCCTGTCGGTCAGCACTCAGGTGGAGCGGCACGATCGTGCTTCGCTGGAGTCGATGGCGCCGCGGATGCACGAGACCGCCCAGGAACTGAGCGACATCATCCGCGCCTTCGACCGCCAGATCTGAACGCCTGCCAGCCGGGCACTTCGGTTTTTCCGGCGGAGCCTGCCGTGGTTTTTTCCGGGGCATCGGTTGACTTGCGGCATGCGAAGGCCGGAAAGTGCGTATTATGCACCTTAGGTGCGTATATCGCACAACTCAGCAAGGCGACGCATAATGACCACAGACACTGAAGCCCGGTTCCTGGCGGCGCTGAAGGCGCGCGAACCGTTTCTGGAAGAGATGTTCGAGGGCTATCTGGCCGTATCGCGCGATGTCGAAGGCGTCACCCGCCCCGCCTGGGGCGAGATCGAGGAACAGGGTCTGGACTATGTCGCCGGGATCGGAGGGTCGCTCGGGCTCGAGGTTTCGCGGGACGAACTGGGCCAGCTGTTTCTGACGCTGCCCGGGCAGGACCGGCACCTGCCGCAGATCCTCATCGGGTCGCATTTCGATTCCGTCAGGCGCGGCGGGCATTACGATGGCTATGCCGGCGTCGTGACCGCGCTTGGCACACTGGCCGCCATGGTGGATGCGGGGATCACACCGCGCCGGGATGTCACCCTGATCGGCATGCGCGGCGAGGAAAGCCCGTGGTACGGTATCGCTTATGTCGGCAGCCGTTTCACCACCGGCGACCTCGGCTGGACCGAGATGGAGGGGCTGACCCGCATCGATACCGGGAAGCCGTTTCTGGAGCATGTGCGGATGCTGGGATACAATACCGATGCGGTGCGCGCGACAGCCGGGACGCCCCGGATCACCGCGCAGAACACGGCCGCATATCTTGAGCTGCACATCGAACAGGGGCCTGTGCTGGAAAATGCCGGGATCTCCACCGCGTTTGCCACCGCGATCCGGGGCAATGTGCGCTTTCCCGAGGTGATCTGCCGGGGTGTCTATTCCCACGCTTCCGCCACGCCCTACGACTATCGGTTCGACACCGTGCTGGCCTGCGCCGAGGTGCTGCATCGCTTCGATCTGTGGTGGCAGGATCTGCTGGCGTCCGAAGAGGAGGATTCGGTGCTGACCGTGGGGCGCATCCACACCGACCGAGACCGCGAGGCGATGACCATCGTCGCCGGGGAATGCCGGTTCGCCTTCAACTTCGGGTCCACGAAACAGGCCGTGATCGAGGCCGGCATCGCCCGGCTGAAAGAGCTGATGGAGGAGGTCGGCGCGCGGAAGAAGGTGCGGTTCGACCTGGGCCGGCAGGCCGGGTCCGTGCCGCAGCCACTGGACGTGTCCGTCAGGCAGGCCCTCACGCGGGCAGCGGGGGATGTCGGGCAGGAGGTGATGGAATTCCCGGCGGGCGGGCATGACGCGGGGATCTTTGCCAAGGCGGGGATCGCGTCATCGCTGATCTTCGTGCGCAACCAGAACGGCAGCCATAACCCGGACGAGGCGATGGAATACCCGCATTTCCACGACGCCACGCGGGTCTATGGCCTGACTGCGCTGCGGCTGGCCGAGGGGTAGGGCGCTCGGGCCAGCGCGTTCAGTCCGGGGTTCGCAGGTGACAGGCGACCGAATGGCCCGGTCTCAGCTTTGTCATCGCGGGCACCTCTGTCCGGCAACGGTCGATGGCCAGCGGACAGCGGGTATGGAACCGGCAGCCGGATGGCGGGTTCAGCGGGCTGGGCACATCACCCTTCAGCGGAATGCGGGTCCGGGCCCGGCCGGGTTCGGGGCGGGGCACCGCCGAAAGCAGGGCCTCGGTATAGGGATGCTGCGGACGAGCATAGAGCGCGGCCTTGTCCGCGATCTCGACGATCCTGCCAAGGTACATGACGGCGACGCGGTGGCTGATGTGTTCCACCACGGCAAGGTCGTGGGCGATGAACAGGTACGAGATGCCGAAATCCCGCTGGAGGTCCATCAGCAGGTTGATGACCTGCGCCTGCACCGACACGTCGAGTGCGGAGACGGATTCGTCGCAGACGATGACCTTGGGTTCAGGCGCGAGGGCCCGCGCGATGCCGATGCGCTGACGCTGGCCGCCCGAGAATTCGTAAGGATACCGTCCGGCGGCCGCGGCGGGCAGGCCGACCCGGTCCAGCAGCTCCGCGATGCGCCCGTCGCGCCCGCTGGCAGGCACCACATCGAAGTTCCGCAGCGGTTCGGCAAGGATGTCGCCGACCGTCATGCGGGGATTGAGCGACGAGAAGGGGTCCTGGAAGACAACCTGAAGATCCTTGCGCAGGGGCCGCATGGACCCGCGCGAAAGCGTGTCGATACGTCGGCCGTTCAGCCGGATCACGCCCGAGGTCGGCGGGGTCAGACCCAGGATCGTCTTGCCGGCAGAGGACTTGCCGCAGCCGGATTCCCCGACCAGCCCAAGCGTTTCGCCCGGCATCAGGCGCAGGTCGATCCCGTCGACCGCATGGACCGTCCCCGGCGCGGCGAACAGTCCCCGGCGCACCGGGTAATGCTTGACGAGGTCCTGAACCGACAGCACCTCGGGTCCGGCGGAGCCTGTGTCGCGGGTAGTCATGCGGTTCCCCCCTTCTGGTCCGGTTCGGGATGGAAGCAGGCGGCGAGGTGTCCCGCCCCCTGACCGGCCAGTGGCGGCACCTCTGCGCGGCAGAGGTCGGTGGATCGCGGACAGCGCGGGGCAAAGGTGCAGTGTGATGCGGGGGACCGGAGCGAGGGCACGCTGCCGGGAATTTCGTTCAGGCGATCCGTTTGCCCCCCGGCGGACGAGCCGAGCACGGGAAGTGCGCCGAAAAGACCGGCGGTGTAGGGATGGCGCGGGCGGGCGTAGAGATCGGCAACCGGCGCTTCCTCGATCTTGCGGCCGGCGTACATGACCACGACGTGATCGGCAATTTCCGCCACCACGCCGAGGTCATGCGTGATGAAAAGCATCGCCATGTTCGTCCTTTCCTTGAGGTCCGCCAGCAGGTCGAGGATCTGCGCCTGGATCGTCACGTCGAGCGCGGTGGTCGGTTCGTCCGCGATCAGCAGTTTCGGCGAACAGGCGATCGCGATGGCGATCATCACCCGCTGGCGCATCCCGCCGGACAGTTCGTGCGGATATTCCGCGGCGCGCCGTTTCGGTTCCGGGATCTGGACCGAGGCCAGCAGGTGTATCGCTTTCTCGCCGGCTTCGCGCCGGGTCAGACCCTCGTGCAGCTCAAGCGTCTCGGCGATCTGGCGACCGATCGTCAGCACCGGGTTGAGCGAGGTCATCGGCTCCTGAAAGATCATCGAGATGTCGTTGCCGCGGACCCGCCGCATCCTCTGCTCCGTCGCCGTGGCGAGGTTCTCGCCGTTCAGCAGGATCTCTCCGCCAGCGATGCGGGCGGCGCGGGCGGGCAGAAGCCGCATGATGGACAGCGAGGTGACAGACTTGCCGCAGCCGGATTCTCCGACCAGCGCGACGGTCTGCCCGGGCCGGATGTCGAAGGAGACTCCGTCGACGGCATGGACCTCTCCGCCATCGGTGCGGAACCGGGTCTGCAGGTTGCGGACGGAAAGAAGCGGGGCGGTATCGGTCATGGGCCTTCAGTGCTGACGGGCGAGGCGCGGGTCGAGCGCGTCGCGGAGGCCGTCGCCGATCAGGTTCACCGCAAGCACGGTGAGCGACAGGAGGAGGCCGGGAAAAAGGATGATCTGCGGGGCAATGGCGAAATAGGCGCGGCCTTCGGCCATCATGTTGCCCCAGGACGGCACGTCGGGCGGGGTGCCCGCGCCGATGAAGCTGAGCACCGCCTCAAGCAGCATCGCCGCCGCGCAGACATAGGTGCCCTGCACCAGCAGCGGGGCCACGGTGTTCGGCAGCATGTGGCGCAGCAGGATCGAGCCGTAGCGGGACCCGGAGGCAACCGCAGCTTCGATGAAGGGCTGTTCGCGCAGGCTGAGGACGACACCGCGCACCAGCCGCGCGACGCCCGGAGTCTCGGCCACGGTCAGGGCGAGGATGACGTTGCCGATGCCCGCCCCGGAAACCGCCATCAGGGCAATGGCCAGCAGAACGGCGGGGATCGACATGACACCGTCGAGAATACGCATCAGCACCGCGTCGGCCCAACGGTTCGACCCGGCGACAAGCCCGATCGCCAGACCTGCGGCAACCGAACAGGCGGCGACGGAAAACCCGACGATAAGCGAAATCCGTGCGCCGTAGACGGTCCGGGAATAGATGTCCCGGCCCAGCATGTCGGTGCCGAACCAATGCGCGCCCGTCGGCGGCTTGAGCCGGTCGAGCGGGAAGACCTGGCGCGGGTCCGCGGTGAATGCGACGGGGGCGAGAACGGCGAGAAGCAGGACGAGGCCAAGGATGCCGCTGCCCCAGAGGATCGTCGGATGCCGGCGCAGCATCACGCGCAGGCGACCGGGGGTAGCCGGGACCGGAGGATTTGCGGTGTCGGTCATCGGTATCGGATCCTCGGGTCGAAGAGGCTGTAGCTGAGGTCGACCGCCAGGTTCACCAGCACGTAGACGAAGGAGAAGACCAGCAGCACGCCCTGAATCACGGGAAAGTCGCGACGGAGGATCGCATCGACCGTCAGCCGTCCGACGCCCGGAATGGCAAAGACGGTTTCCGTCACCACGACGCCGCCGATCAGGGTCGCCACGGCAAGGCCGATGACGGTCACGATCGGCACGGCGGCATTCTTCAGCGCGTGGCGCAGCAGCATGGGCCGGTCGCCCAGGCCCTTGGCGCGGGCGGTGCGGATGTAGTGCTGGCTCAGCACCTCCAGCATGGAGGCGCGGGTGATCCGCGCGACCAGAGCCGACAGCGTGAGGCCAAGCGCCAGAGAGGGCAGCACCATGTGGCCCAGAAAGTCGGGAAAATCCTCGAACGGGCTGGTGTAACCCTGAACGGGCAGCAGCCGCCACTGGACTGAGAAGAAGTATATCCCGACATAGGCCACGACGAAAATCGGGACCGAGAACCCGACCACAGCGAAGATCATAACCGCCCTGTCGGTGGCCCGCCCGGCCTGCCATGCCGCAAGAATGCCAAGCGGAATCGAGAGCACCAGCACCACGATCATCGTCGTCACGGTCAGCATCGCCGTAGGTTCGACCCGTTGCAGGATCAGTTCGGTCACAGGCTTTTGCGAGTAGAGCGACTGGCCGAGATCCCCCTGAAGCGCCGCGGTCAGCCAGTCCATGTACCGGCTGAGATAGGGGTCGTTCAGGCCAAGTGTCTCGCGGATCTTCTCGACCTCGACGGCCGAGGCTTCGCCGCCGGCCAGCATCGCCGCGGGGTCGCCGCCGCCGATGTAGAGCAGCGAGAAGATGAAGAGCGACACGATCAGCAGCGTCGGGATGGTCGCGGCCAGCCGGCGCAGGATGTAGCTCAGCATTCCCGGCGCTCCGGACCTTTAATGCTTGGGCGGCGCAGGGTCATTGGATGGTCAGCACCCGGCGGGGATTGTGGATCAGGACGGCGTCTATCTCGGCCTGGGTCCAGCCGCGCTCCTTCATCAGGGGGACGACGTTCCGGAAGATATGCCCGAACCCGTGCCCGCCGTAGGTCTGCAGGCGGTTCGAGTAACAGATGTCGTGCGAGATCACGATCTGATCGAGATGCCCGCGGTCGATCAGCATCCGGATGTCGCGCAGCCGCTTTCCGTCATTCGGCATGTCGATGTCGTTGAGCGGGTAGAAGGTGTTTTCCTGCCCGAACAGATCCCATTCCAGCACGCAGCCGGTGTCGGCAAGCGCGCAGAGCCGGTCGTCGTCGAAAATCGTCCGGTCGATATGGGACAGCACCAGCCGGGTCACGTCGCCCTCGTCGCTGTCGATGAAGAACTGCGCGACCTCCATCGGCTGATCCTGTTCGCGACCGGGGTGCACGTTGACCGAGGCTCCGGTGGCCTGCTGCGCGATGACGGCACCCTTCATGACCTTCCGCTCAAGTGGGGTCCATGGGGTCTGGCAGCCGATTTCGCCGATGATCCCGGCGCGGATGTCGGTGCCCCAGGCCCCGGTCGTCACCTGGGCGACGATCTCTTCGGCGAAGCTGTCGATGTCCCGGTCGTGATTGGCCGGGTCCTGGTATTCCTCGACATAGTGCCCGCAGCCCATGACGATCTGACAGCCGGTATCCTCGGCGATACGTTTCAGCCCCTCGGGATCGGGGACAAGCCCGCCGATGGTGAGTTCGACGATCGCCGCCCCGCCGTCCTGCATCATCCAGCGTACTTCCTGGGTGGAGACGTCGATGTCCTGCATCGGGAACTTGCCGCCCTTCACCCGCCCGTAGTTGAGGTCGAAGGCGTTTTCCATCGTCAGCGGAACCGGCGTGAAACCGTCGCGCGCCGCCGGCGGGACGATGTTGCAGAGAAGGTGTTCATGCATCAGCGTCGGGCCAAGCGCCTCGGGGGCGATCGGGCCGGTGACGGTCTGGATATGTCCGCTGGTCATCGGGAGGTCTCCTCAGGTCAGAAGGGGCGCGCGCAGGGTCACGAAGGACTCCACCGCTTCGGCGATACGGTCGTGTTCCGCGTCGCCCATGGGTAGCGAGAGGTTGATCATGCCGCGCCGGGCCAGCCAGACGCCGCTGTCGACCATGTCGAAGAAGAACAGCGCCCTGAGGCGGGGATCGGCCGACAGCGTGTCGCTGTAGGTGCGGATCGGGGCGGCAGTCGGATGCGCGGTCATCATCGAACCGATGCCGGTGAACTGGAACGCCGCGCCAGCGTCGGAACAGATGGCGTTCAGCCGGTCCCGCAGGCGGTCGCCGCGGGCGTTGTGGGCGGCGATCACGTCGGGCGTGTAGACCTGTGACATCGCGGCCAGCCCCGCCGACATCGTCAGGGTGTTGTTGTTGAAGGTTCCCGCATGCAGCAGGGCATCCGGCGCCGCCGGATCGAAACGGCGCATCAGGTCCCCGCGCCCGCCGAACCCGCCGAATGTCAGGCCGCCGCCGATGTACTTGCCGATCGTCATCAGGTCCGGGGTGATCCCATGGGTCAGCTGAAGCCCGCCGGGAGACAGGCGCGAGGTCATGACCTCGTCAAAGATCAGCAGCGCGCCGGTCCGGTCCGCGAGGTCGCGCAGGCCGCGCAGGAAATCCGGATCCCCGGCGATGCAGCCGCCCGAGCCCATCATCGGCTCGACGAGGATGCAGGCCAGGTCGTCGCCGGCCTCCGCCGCTGTCGCCTTTGCCGAGTCGAGGTCGTTGTAGGTCATGAAGACGTAGGGAAAGGGCACGTTCAGCGGGTTCGGCGCGGCGAACAGCATCATCGAACCGTGATAGCCGCCGCTGGTGACCATGACTTTGGAGCGCCCCGTCAGGGTCCGGGCAAGGCCGACGGCAAGCAGGTTCGCCTCGGTCCCGGAATTGGTGAAACGGACCAGGTCCATCGCGGGAAATCGGTCGCAGAGCAGCGCGGCCAGACCCGCTTCGGGCCGGGTGTGGCCACCAAGGACCAGCCCGCCGTCCAGCGCGGTGTCGATGGCGGCGCGGATCACAGGATCGGAATGTCCGAAAAGTCCGGCAGTGTATTCGCCAAGCCCGTCAAGATAACGCACCCCATCCAACGAGGTGACATAGCATCCCTCGCCGCCTGACAGCGCCATTGGAAAGGGCTCGTGATAGAGAACGGTCCGGGTATTACCGCCCGGCAGAACAGCCGAGGCCGTCCGATGCTGGGCAAGGCTTTTCGGGTTCTTCTCGGTGAACCGCTGGATCGCGTCACGAAGCGCGGTTTCAGTCGAGGAATTCGGCAGGTCCATGCGTGTAGTGCTCCGGGGGGTCTTTTCTTGCGCCGGAGCGGTCGGGCCGCTCCGGCAGGGGTCCGACGGCGTCAGTCCTTGAGCGTGATGTTCCAGTAGACCGGCGTCCCGCCGGACACGATCCCGTCGATCCGGTCGGTGCGGTAGCCCATGGGTGCGAAATACTGGCCGACCCAGACGTAGGGCATGACGTCGAAGAACCGCTGCTGGATGTCGTCGACGATCTTCTGCTTTTCCTCCTCGGTCCTCGCGTCGGCGAAGGACAGGCGCAGGCTTTCAAGCGTTTCGTCCGACGGCCAGCCGTACCAGTTCTCGCCGCCCGGCGCGGTGTTCAGCGGGACGTTGGTGATGGGGTTCAGCATGGAGTTCGCCCCCCACCACGTCGGGAAGATGTTGTAGCCATTCGGATCCTCGGCAGGGCCGGCCTTGGTGGTGCGCCGCTTGGACACGGTGCCCCAGTCGGTCGCCTGAAGATCCACATTGATCCCGACGTCGCGGAGTTGCTGGGCCAAAACGAGGATCATGGAATGCAGCGCCTGCTGGTCGGTCGGGTCCAGAACCACGACCGGTTCGTCGGCATAGCCTGCTTCTTCAAGGTATTCGGCGACCTTGGCTTTCACGTCCACATCCGTGAACTGCTCGGTTCCGACCATGGTCTCGTAAGGCGACCCGCAGACCATCGGTGTCAGGCAGACCCGGTAGTTTTCGGGAAGGCCGACCATGGCGGACAGGTATTCCTCCTGATGTGCCTGAACGACCAGGTTGATCGCCTTGCGCACCCCGGCCTTGTCGGTCGGCGTGGCGAGGCTGTTGAACCGCAGCATCCCCTGAAAGCCGATCGGCGACAGGGTCATCGTTTCGATGTTCGGATCGGCGTCGAGCAGCGGCAGAAGGTCCGGCGTGGGAGAGATCACCATATCGACCTCTCCGGCAATCAGCGCGTTGACCGCCGTGGCGCTGTCGGGGATGACGGTCCATTCGATCGTGTCCGGCCCGGCCACCTTGCCGCCCGCGAACCCGTCGGATGGTTCGCTGCGCGGCACGTATTCCGCGAACTTGTGGTAGACGACCTTGGATCCGGGGCGCCATGCCTCTTCGTCGAACATGTAGGGACCGGACCCGACGGCGGTCTTGATCTGTTCGAAGGCGTCGGTGGCGGCATCCTCCTGCCGCATGATGAAGGCGGGGCGGGCGTTGTCGCCAAGCCCGGCCTCAACATTGGAATAGGGCTTGTCGAGTGTCAGCGTGAAGGTCCTTGCATCGACGACCGCCCACTTGGCGCCATAGGCGTTCATCATCTCTCCGTCCGGGCGACGTTTGGACCAGCGTTCAACCGACGCAACGCAGTCCGCAGCCTCCACCGGGGTGCCGTCATGAAAGGTCAGGCCGTCGCGAAGCACGAAGGTGTAGCTCAGACCGTCATCGCTGACCGAATAGCTTTCCAGCATCTGCGGCTGCGCCATGCCGGAACTGTCGATGCTGAAGAGCGTGTCGTAGATGAGGAACGAATGTTCCCCCGTGATCTGCGCCGTCGTCCAGATCGGGTCGAGGATGGCGAGGTCGGAACTGGGAACGCTCTTCAGGACGGTGCCGCCTTCGGCGTGAAGAGCGCCGGCCGGCACGACGATGAAGCCAGCGGTCAGCGCCAGTGCAGCCCCGAGGACCGAGCGACGTATTGAATCGGTATTCGTCTTGGTCATGTTTGGTCTCCCTGTGCGCCCCTGCTTCCGTGGCGAAGGCGCTGTTTTATACCGGAAGTGCGCATGTCGCACTATAGGCCGATATGCGCACTTTGCACGAACTACGGGTGGATCCGTCAAGTCCCAATTCGGAATCGACCCCGACTTTGGCGTGACGCGCGGAAAAAACATGCATCGGACCGGTCCCCCATCCGGATCGGGCTCCCGTTGCGACCGGTTGGGGGTGATCCTCAAAAAGGTCAGGAATCGGCGCAGGCTGACGTCGACGGGGTGGGGTATGGAGACGCCGACCACGGAGGGCGACCGCAAATTCAGTGCCCGGACCGCGTCATCCTGCAAGTTGCCTGCGGGCGCTTTGGCGGTTACCGAGATCCTGCGCACGGGGTGTGACGGGATAATGCTGTTCAAGCTTCGTGACGCCCAAGCCGATGCCAAGGACAATGCGGGGACCCGAAATGCTGCCATTCACCTTCAACACCACGAAGTCCATTGTCTTCCGTCCGGGGGCGTCGTCCGAACTGGCGGCGGTCGCGGGCAAGCTGCTGGGTGACAAGATTCTGTTCGTCACCGATCCGGGGCTGCGCAAGCTGGGGCTTTGCGACAAGGGTCTGGCATCCCTGCAGGACGCCGGGCATGAGGTGATCGTCTTCGATCAGGTGGAGGCCGACCCCTCGCGCGGGACGCTGGAGAAAGCGGTCGCGGCGGGCGAGGGCTGCACGGGCGTCGTGGGTTTCGGCGGCGGGTCGTCGCTGGACGTGGCCAAGGTCGCAGCGCTTCTGCTGGGCTCCGGCGAGGATCTGGATGAAGCCTGGGGTGTTGGACAGGCCAAGGGACCCCGCCTGCCGCTGGTGCTGGTGCCGACCACGGCCGGGACCGGGTCCGAGGTGACGCCGGTTTCGATCATCACCGTGGGGGCGGAGGAAAAGCGCGGCGTATCCTCGCCGGTGATCCTGCCCGACATCGCAGTGCTGGACGCCGACCTGACGCTTGGCCTGCCGGCCGCCATCACCGCGGCCACCGGGGTCGATGCGATGGTGCACGCGATCGAGGCCTATGCCTCTGCCAGCGCCAACAACAACCCGCTCAGCCGGATGCTGGCGCGCGAAGCGCTGCGGCTTTTGGGCGCCAACATCCGTACCGTCGTGACCGAACCCGGCAATGTTGAGGCACGAGGCGCCATGCTTCTGGGGTCGATGCTGGCCGGTCAGGCCTTTGCCAACTCTCCGGTCGCCGCGGTGCATGCGCTGGCCTATCCGATCGGCGGCACCTTCCACGTGCCGCACGGTCTGTCCAACGCGCTAGTCCTGCCGCATGTGCTGCGCTTCAACGCGCCCGAGGCCTATGCGCTTTACGCGGAGATCGCGGCGGACGCCTTCCCCGAACTGGACAGGGTCGAGGGCGCGCAGGCCCGCTGTTCCGCCTTCATCGAGGCGCTGGCCGATCTGGCGACGGAACTGAAGATGCCCACCCGTCTTCGCGACGTCGACATCCCCGAAAGCGCATTGGAGAAGATGGCCAGCGACGCCATGCTGCAACAACGCCTGCTGGTGAACAATCCGCGCGCCGTGTCCGAACAGGATGCCCTGACGATCTACCGGGCGGCGTGGTGATGGCCGCACCCCGTCCGACCCGCGACCAGTTCGCCGCCTTCCGCCCGATCCAGACCCGCTGGATGGACAACGACATGTATGGCCACATGAACAACGTGGTGCATTACTCTCTGTTCGATACCGCCGTGAACGGCTGGCTAATCGAACAGGGGGTGCTCGACCCGATGACCAGCGACAGCTACGGACTGGTGGTGGAAACCGGCTGCAGGTACTTCGCAGAGATGCAGTTTCCCGATGTCGTGCACGCCGGGCTGCGGATCGCCAGGATCGGGTCGTCCTCGGTCCGGTTCGAGGTGGGCCTTTTCCGCAATGACGAACCCGAAGCGGCGGCCGAGGGCTTTTTCGTCCATGTCTACGTCGACCGGGCCACGCACCGCCCCGTGCCGATCGAAGGCGCCCGCCGCGCCGCCTTTGAAACACTGTGCCTGTGAGCTGAAGATTGCCGGACAAGCCCGCACCCTCCGGCTGCGCGATGTCTGCTGTCACACCGGCCACTGGTGGCGAATGACGGCGTGATGATGCCGCCATATCCTCGCCTTACTTGGCCGCCAGTGTTGCAGCAATGCGGAGGTTCCGTGCATGCCTCCCTCCCCCACTGTCCATTTCCCGATCGGACGACTAAAATAACCATCGGAAGTTGTACCAGATTTAAAGGTGTTCGCCTTGACGGAGTCAGACGAAACGTTTGAACAGCGTGTCGCAAAGACCCGGGCCCGGTTCATCGACAACCTGCCCGAACGCATCGAAACCATCCGCCAGGCCGCGCGTCAGACTGCAGACCCCGGCGCGAACGAGACGCAACAGCGCAAGGTGCATCGCCTGCTTCACGACATGGCCGGAACCGCCGCCATGCTGGAGCTTTCGGCCATAGAAAAATCGGTCCGGCGGGCTCTGGGCATCGCCGAAGAGGCCGACGTCAAGAACATCCCGTATGACGAGGAATCGCTGTTCATGATTGAAGTCGTACTTTTCGACATACTTTCAACAGCAAACGCGGATCAATCCAGCGACGGGAGCGACAACATATGACGCCGACCAAAGCCCTGTTGGCGGCCCTCGCCATGATGCCGATCACCGCGCAGGCCCAGACATCCGCGCCCCCGGCACCAGAAAGTGAGGCGACCGCTTCCGCGGCTCCGGCCGAGGTCGACGGTATCCGCCGCAGCATTACGCTGGCGGATCTGGGCTTCGGCAACGGTCTGTCGTTCCGCCAGTTGTCCGGCCAGAACACCGTCTTCGTGCCGATCCCCGACACCGCGCCGCTGCGGGGCGGCACCGTCACGCTTGATATCCGGCATGGGGCGACGGTTCCGGTCGACCGCTACATTCAGGTCGCGATCGGCGGCCGTCCGGTCGCCACCCGGGCCCTTGGCAATGCGACGGAAACGCTTCGCCTGGAGGTGGAGTTCCAGCCCTCCGATGTGTCTGGCGGATTTCTGTCGGTCGGGCTGACCTATTCCGGCGCCTTCACCGACCGGGTCTGTGTCGACGAACGCGCCTCGGGCGATTTTGTCGATATCGGCCCCGGGTCTGCGGTGACGATGGAGCTCGACCCCGCTGGCATCACCTCGCCCGCCCTGTTCGCCGGGTTCCGCCCCGCCGTGACTCGGGTGACCCTGCCGGAGGAGCCTTCGCTGGCGCGTCTGGCCGTTGCCACCCGCGCGGCGGCGCTGTTCGGCGCCGAAACGGGGCAGGTGCAGTTCGGCGCGGGTGCCGCGACCGAGGGACCGGAGTGGGCCGAAGGTGCGATGACCATCGGCATCGCGGCCTCGGGCGCACAATCCGAAATGGCGGTGGACGGCTCCTCCGGATTTCCCGCGTTGCAATTGCGCGGGTCCGATCCGCAGGTCGGCCTGTGGCAACTGGCCTCTGCATGGTCGGGGCTGGCCGGGGGCGACACCGCGATCACCTCTGCCGTCGATCCGGCCGATCCATCGCCCGATCTGCTGCCGCTCGCCGGTCTCAGCGCCGATCTCAGCCCGCGCGACGTGGTTTCGACCGAAAACGTGCTGGTGCCGTTCCAGTCCTCCGACCTGCCGCCGGGCAAGACCGTGGCCTCGGTCGATCTGGTCATGGCGGCGGCGCTGGACGCGGAGGGGCGAGGCGCGACGGCCTCTGTCTATCTGAACGAAACCCTCCTCGGGAATCGCCCGCTGCCGGACGGTGTGCCCGAACGGCTGAGCTTTGACGTCCCGCGCGGGCTGATCGGGCGCGACAACCAGCTGCGCATCGCGATCCAGCGCCAGCCCTCGGGCGGGGAATGCCGGTTCAAGCCGCAGGGATACCCGGCGCAGATCCTGCCGGGAAGTGCCCTGCGCCTGACCGATGCGGACGGGCGAAACAGCCATTTCTTCACGCTTCGTCAGGATTTCGGCGCGGGTGTGCAGGTGGTTCTGGACCCCGCCCTCGACATGAGTTTTGACGAGGCGCTGCCGTGGATCACGGGCGTTGCGGGCAGCATGATCCCCGACCGCGCGACGATCCTGCCCCGCGCCGAATTGACCGCCATTGAACCGGGCCTGCCTTTCCTCGTCATTTCCGCCACCGCGCCGGGGGAAGACGAACCGGCCATCACCTTCGATCAGGGGCGGGTCGAGATCAGAAATACCAACGGCGAGGTCATGTTCGCGGGCGAGTCGCTGGAGCGTCTTGGCGTGGCCCAGATCGTCACCCGCGCCGGGCAGGAGGGGCTCTGGCTGCGTCCCGGCACCGGCCCCGCACCGGCGCCGAGCGTCGACACACCGCTGATCCTGAACCGGGGCGACCTGGCGCTGATCGGTGAGGAGGGCTTGATCGTCGCGACCTCGGCCCGGACCAATCCGGTGCTCGAGGTGAGCTATCCCGACCGCACGACGCTTGCCCAGATCCTCGCCAAGTATCGCCCGTGGATCGTCGGCGGGGCCTGGGTTCTGCTGACCCTCATCGTGCTGATCGTGTTCCAGCGCATCTATCGCAGCCGACGCGGCACACAGGGGTCGTAAGTCGCGATGGCACTGGACGCCGAAAGCGAGGCCATCGGGACACTGCTTCTCGAACGCGGCGCCCTTACGGTCGATCAGCTTGTCGCGGCCGAGGATCTGGCAGAGGGCTGGAACGTCTCGCTCGTCCAGGTGCTGCTGTCCCGGCGCTGGCTGACCACGCAGGAGCTTTACGCCCAGATTGCCACCTACCACGACCTGCCGCTGGTCGATCTGACCTCTGAGCCGGCGAACGACGATCTGGTGCGGTGCTTCGATCCGGCCGTGATGAACCGCTTTGCCACGATCCCCCTGAAAGAGGAGGGCGGCATCGTCACCGTGGCGACCTCACGGCCCGGCCCGCAGTCGCTGCTGCACATCCGCGACACCTACGGCCCGCGGTCGCGCATTGTCGTCGCCACGCATCTTCAGATCTCCGCCGCGTTGCAACAGGCGTTCCGCGACCGGCATTCCCATGACGCGGTCTTTGCGCTCGCTGAACAGGATCCGGACATGTCCGCGCAGCAGGTCGTCACGCCGCCGCAGGTGCTGCTGATCTACGCCGTGCTCAGCCTGTTTCTTCTGGGTCTTGCCTTTGCGCCGGTGGCGACGCTGATCGTGCTCAACGTCTGTCTGACGGTCTTCTACACCGGCAATTTCCTGTTCAAGGGGCTGCTCGTGTGGATCGGCGGCGCGGCGCAGGAGACATCCTCCCGCGCCATCGCGGCAGAGGCGCAGCTGCTCAGGGACGAAGACCTGCCCGCCTATACCGTTCTGGTGCCGATGTTCCGCGAGCCGGAGGTTCTGCCGATCCTCGCTCAGGCCCTGCGCAACCTGAACTATCCGTTGGCCAAGCTGGACATCAAGATCGTGCTGGAGGAAGGCGACCACGACACGATCGAGGCGGCAGAAAAGCTCGACCTCGAAGGCGTTTTCGAGATCGTGCGTGTCCCGCCCTCGCATCCACAAACGAAGCCCAAGGCCTGCAATTACGCGCTGCGGTATGCGCATGGCGATTTGCTTGTCATCTACGATGCCGAGGACAAACCGGAGCCGGACCAGCTGCGCAAGGTCGTCGCGGCCTTCAACCAGTCCTCCCCCGACACCGCCTGCATCCAGTGCCGCCTGAACTATTACAACGCGCGGGAAAACTGGCTGACACGGATGTTCACGCTGGATTATTCGCTCTGGTTCGACCTGATGCTGCCGGGGCTGGAACGCATGGGCGTGCCGATCCCGCTTGGCGGCACCTCGAACCATTTCCGCATCGACGTTCTGCGCGATCTGAACGCCTGGGATCCCTTCAACGTGACCGAAGATGCCGACCTTGGCATCCGGCTGACGCAGAAGGGCTACCGCGTCGGGGTGATCGACAGCACGACCTACGAAGAGGCGAATGTCTCCATCCCGAACTGGATCCGGCAGCGGTCGCGCTGGATCAAGGGGTATATGCAGACCTTCCTCGTCCATTCGCGCCGTCCGGTGCATCTGTGGCGGTCGGTCGGATCCGCCGGGGTCTTCGGTTTTGTCTTCTTCATCGGCGGGACGATCCTGTCGGGCCTGCTCAACCCGATCTTCTGGGCGATTTTCGGGGTGTGGATGGTGGTGGGTGCCGATGCCATCGAACCCTATTTCCCGCTGCCCGTCCTGTACCTGTCACTGATCAACCTGCTGGCGGGCAACGGGCTGCTGATCTACCTGACCATGGTCGCGCCCTTCCGGAGGCGATGGACCGACCTTGCCCCCTGGGGGATCACCGTCGTCGGATACTGGGTGCTGATGACCGTGGCCGCCTACAAGGCGCTGTGGCAGCTGATCTCTAACCCGTTCTACTGGGAAAAGACGCAGCACGGGCTGTCGAAACATACCGCGGCGGAGCTGGCGGATGCGCAGATGGACGGGCCCGGGATGGCCGACCCGGACATCGCCCCGGCGCAGGCAGGGGGGGCTGGCGCATGACCCGCACCGCCACATGGCTCGCCGCCGGGCTGCCGGTGTTCCTTGCCCTCCTGCTCTGCCTTGGCTGGACCGAGGCGCAGGGCTTCACCTCGGACGATGTGACAGAGCTTTGGGCGAAGGCCATCGTGCAGATCGACGGGCCGGGGACCTTCACCGCCTCCGACGCCTTCTATCCGCCGGTGCCCTATGCGCTGACGCTGGCGCTTCAATCCTGGCCGGGCGATCACCTTGTCCCCGTGCCGTTCATCCTGGCCGCCGTGGCCGGCGCGCTGATCCTGCTGCTGTGGTTCGCCAACCTGCACCGTGTCGCGGGGATGAGCGTCGCGGGAAGCCTGCTGGCGGTGGCGCTTCTGGGGCTGAACCCGTTCTTCCTGCGCGCGCTGGCGGACGGGCCGGAAACCATTCTGACGATCCTCGGGACATGGCTGTTTGCCCGCGGCATCGTTCACCTGCGGCTGACCGGCAATGCGCCCGACATGATGAAGGTCGCGGTCGGGCTGATGATCGTGGCGCTTTCGGACAGCTACGGGCTGCTGATCAGCCTTGGCGCCCTGCCATTCCTGATCGTGGCGGCCCGGCCCAGCATGATCACCGCCTCGGCCAGCGGCTATCTTTTCGCCATGTTCTATCCGGTCGCGGCGGCCATCGGGTCGCTGTATTTCGTCAGCCTGATCTTCAACAGCTCTCTCGTGCCGCAACTGCTGGAAACGCCGAACCCGGTCGGCACCGCGGAGCATCTGCTGATCCTCTCGGGTCTCGGCCCTATCGTGATCGTTGCCGCGCTGCGCAACATCCGGACCCCGCGCCTGTTCATGCCGGTTATGGCCGCGGCGGGCACGATCGGGGGGGCCTATCTGCTGAACCTCGGGCTGAATGTCGAAGGCGACCCGCTGATCGCCATGGCCCCCATGCTTGGCGTGGCGGTGACGGCCCTCCGCTTCTGGCCCTCGGGACGCCTGCGTGAACCGGTCATCGTGGCGCTGTTGGCCTTCGCGCTGGCGCAATCGGTGCTGATCATGCGCTTGACCAGCGTGCCCGAAACGCGGGACTGGGCGCGCGCCATCTCGGGCCAGGGCACGCAGGCCGACCAGCCAACGCAGCAGGCCGCCGCGTTCCTGACCGGCAGGAGCGGCATCATGCTGGACGTCGAACGCAATCCGGACATGGTCACGACGCTGCACAACGTCCGGGGCCTCCTCATCGCGGGGCAGCCGGCCTATGACTGGGCGCTGGAGGGTGGCCTGCCGCAGGCCCGCTATATCCTCGTGCCGCGCATGGCCGAGGGAGAGACCGTGACCGACAGGGTGCTGCGCCGGTTTCCGGCCCTCGCCCAGAACCGGCTTTCGGGTTACAGTGAAATCTACGAGAACAGCCGCTGGCGCGTTTTCGAAAAGACGGAGTTCTGAGGGGTATTCCGATGGCACACCGCATCATTTCCGTGGACGATTCCGACATCGCGCAGGAATACATCCGCGCCGCGCTTTCCGACATCGGATACGAGGACGTCGTCAGTTTCGTCAGTCCGACCGAAGCGCTGGAGGCCCTGACCACCGGAAAGGCCAGCGGGGACCTGATCCTGCTGGACGTGATGATGCCCGATATCGACGGAGTCGAGCTTTGCGCGCGGATCCGGAGCCTCTCGGGCTGGGCCGACACGCCGATCATCATGCTGACCAGCCGCACGGACATGGACACGCTGCACCATGCATTTCTCGCCGGGGCCAACGATTACGTCACCAAGCCCTTCAACCGGATCGAGCTTCAGGCCCGGATGCGAAGCTGTCTTAGGCTGAAGACGGAACTGGACCGCCGCCGCGCGACCTCGCATCGCCGGGACCGTGGGGCTTCGACCGCCCCCGCAGAAATGGCCGAGGTTCTGGGAAACAAGGCCGGGTATCAGGCCGCCCTGCTGGCCATCCCGCCCGCCGCACAGGATCGCGTCGGGCAGACCGTCTTCCGGATCCACGGCCTGCCCGAGGCCGCGGACCTTCCCGCCGCGGACGTTGCCGACATCTGCCGCAGCATCGGCGGGCTACTGGGTGCGGTGCCCCTGCCCGCGCGGGATATCTTCTGCCACTGGGAAGGCGATCTGTTCTGCCTTGCCACGCCCGATGCGACCGAAGCCGGGATGCGGGCCACCGCCCGCAGCTTTGTCGAGGCCGTCGCCGGGGCGAGCCTGACCGTGCGCGACAGCTGGGCGAAGCAGCCGCTGACCCTGTCGGCGGCCCTGGTCCTGCCGGCCGGCCTCTCTCCGGCGGCGGCGCTGGTGCAGGGGATCAAGGCCGCCGAAGCCTCGGGCGACGCAAGCGAGGGTGGCATTCAGATCGTGCCCGTCACCACCTGACGATGGCGCGTCCCGACCTCTTTCCCCAGGCCGAGTATGTCTCGGACACGCGGTCGCGTCTGGCCTTCCGCCTGCTCATGATCGCGGTGACCCTCGTCTTCCTGACCGGGCTGGTTCTGCTGTCCTACGCCGACTACCGGCGCACCGCTGCCCGGGCGCAGCAGCAGCTCGGGCATTTTACCGAACTTTTCGAACAGTCGCTGACCGCCTCTCTGGCAGTCGCCAATCTGAAGATGTGGGCGGTGATCGATGACATCTCGCTCCTGCCGCTGCGCTACGCCGACAACATCGACGCCTATTACGGTCGTCGCCTGCGCCGTGCCGTGGACGAGATCGAACAGATCGACAGCCTGCTTCTGATGAACAACGACGGCACGGTCCTCTGGTCGACCACGGAACAACTGGTCGGCGTCGATCTCTCGGACCGTTCCTATTTCCAGAAGGCCGCGATTCTGGGGCGCGACGCATTCACCGTGGGCATGCCGCTGACCTCGCGGGCGACGGGCCGGCGGCTGACGCCAATCGCCTGGCCTGTCATCAGCCAGGGGGGTGAAACCCGCGGCGTGATCGCCTCATCCCTCGGAGAGGCGTATTTCGCGGAACTCCTGTCGCTTCGGGGGATCGGTGACGGCACCATCGTGGAGATCGTGACCTCGGACGGTGAGACGGCGTTTTCCTCTGTGCAGGGCGATCTGCCGGACCAGGAAGGGCTGATGACCGCCAGCCGCCCCCTGCCCGTGTCCGACCTTCGGATCGACGTCAGCCAGACTCGCGCCGCCGTCATGCGCAGCTACTGGGAACGCACCGCGGCCTTCGGAACCATCGCGCTGATCCTGTATTTCACCGTGCTGATGTCCGCTATCCGCGCCCGTGCGAAATCCGTCCTGCTGGCCGAAGGGCTGAAACGGTCCGAACACGACCGCATGCAGATCAAGGCCGCGCAACGGGAGTTCGACGCGATCTTCGAGAACGTGGGCGACGGTATCGTGGTATTCGACGATTCAGGCACGCTGCACCGGTCCAATCTGGCTGCGCGCCGGTTCCTTGACGCGTCTGAGGATCAAACCGCGGTCCGCCGGCTGCGCGACCGCATCCCGCCGCTCAGCGACATTCCGAATGACACCGCCTCCTTCCGCCTGCACCTGCCCGGCAGCAAGGGCGACGCTGGTCCGCAGGCGATACAGTGCCGGGTCACGAAACTGAACCTCTACGGCGCGGTGATCGCGTATTGCGTGCTCGAGGACACCTCCGCGCAGGAACGTCTGGCGGAAACGCGGCTGTCCTTCGTCACATCGGTCAACCACGAACTGCGCACGCCGCTCACCTCGCTTTCCGGCGCGCTGGACCTGCTGAAAGGGCGTTTCAGCGACGCGTTGCCGCCAGAGGCCCTGAAGCTGATCTCCATGGCCTCGCGCAATACCGAACGGCTGCTGGTGCTGGTCAATGACATCCTGACCCTTCAGGCCATCGACCAGCAGCAGCTTTCCATCGCGCGCGAACCCGTGAACCTCGGGCAGGCGCTGGCCGAAGCCGCCGCCACAAACGCGGGCTACGGTGTTTCGCGCAACGTCGGCATCGCGGTCGATCCGTTGCCCCAAGGGGACGACCCGGTCCTGATGCTGGATC
The DNA here is from genome assembly GCF_014638275.1 of Primorskyibacter flagellatus. GTDB lineage: Bacteria > Pseudomonadota > Alphaproteobacteria > Rhodobacterales > Rhodobacteraceae > Pseudooceanicola > Pseudooceanicola flagellatus_A. Next base: position 918,829 of record NZ_BMFJ01000002.1, on the reverse strand, counting down.
CGGTGCGGCTGCAGCAGATCCTCGCCAACCTCATCTCCAACGCGGTCAAGTACTCCCCGTCAGGCGGGACGGTCCGTCTGGGGCTGGAAACCGCCGGTGACAGCGTTTCGCTCTACGTGGCGGACACCGGGCCGGGCATTCCCTTCGCCGCGCGCGAACGCCTGTTCGACCGCTTCACCACACCGATCCACCCGCGCGAGGTGCAGGCCAGCGGTACGGGGCTTGGCCTCGCCATCACGCGGGAACTTGTCCAGCGACACGGCGGCGAGATCACCGTCACATCGCGGGCGCAGGCCGACGGCGTCCGCGACAGCGGCACCACGTTCCACGTCCGATTCAACCGCACTGACACACAGGAAGGACATGCCTGATGAAGGTTCTGTTCGTCGATGACGAAACCGACATCCGGGAACTGATCGAACTCGCGATCATGACCGAACCGGATATCGAACCGACCTTCGCCGGGTCCGGGCTCGAAGCGCTGGCGCTGCTGGAGAGCCAGGTCTTCGACATCATGCTGCTGGATGTGATGATGCCGCCTCCGGACGGGCTGGATGTCCTGCGCGCGGCGCGGGCCAATGCCGACCAGAGCGGCGCCACCATCGTGATGTGCACCGCCCGCACCTCCGCCGAGTCGGAAGAGGAGTTCCGGGCGCTCGGCGCCGATCACGTCCTGCACAAACCGTTCAAACCCCTGAAACTGGCGGATTACCTGCGCGGCCTCGGCTAGGCCCCGCGCACCCTGCCACAGACGAGATGCCCCATGACCCCTGCCCGCCGGCCCCGGATTTCATCACGCCTTCGTTCCACGGGACTGTCGGGCGGTCTGGCCGCACTGACCGCGATCGCGGCCGCGCCCGAAGCGCAGGCGAACGCCTGGATGCGGGAGACCGGGCGATCCTTCCTGTCGTTTTCGGTCCAGTCGACGGTGAACGGTCCGGATTTCGGCAACTATGCCTCCCTGTTCTATGAATACGGCCTGTCCGAGAAGCTGACGCTTGGCCTCGACGCCGGACGCAACATCGCCACGGGCGACACGACCGGGATCGTCTTCCTCCGGACTCCGCTGCCCTTGGACACCGGAAAGAGCGTCTTTGCCCTTGAGCTTGGGCTGGGCGCGGTCGACGCGGGCGGCAGCCTCACCGCCACCCTGCGACCCGGCCTGTCCTGGGGCCGCCCGTATGATGCGCCCTGGGGCAACGGCTGGCTCGGCGTGGATGCGACCTATGCGCGCTATGCCTCGGGCGGAGGTCTGGGCAAGATCGACGCCACATTCGGGATCAACCATCCCAATGGCAATCTGACGATCGCGCAGATCCAGTTTTCCGCCCCGTCCGGTGGTGGCAACACCCTGGCCCTCGCGCCGTCCCACGTCATCAAGCTGAGCGAACGGAGTTTTCTGGAGCTCGGCGCCGTGCATGAGTTTCGCAACGGCACCACCGCCCTGAAGGCGGGACTCTGGACGGTTTTCTGACCGAGCGGGTGCGCGCGTGCCGGGGGTGCGGAGAGGTGAACCGAACGACTTCTGTCAGAGTTGACCAATCGACGGCCTGAAAATACCGCTCCGGATCGGACGTCCCGTGAAACATCTTGAAGCCCTGACTTCCGGGCTAACTGTTTGGATATGAACGACCTGTCTCGCCCTACCATGCCGCATGACCGATCCGCCCCGCCCCGCGTCGACTGGTCCGCGAGTGCAGCCTATCTGGACTTCGACGGAACGCTGGTCGATCTGGCGCCGCGCCCTGAAGACGTACGCCTCGGCACACGTGAGCGGACACTTCTGCAGGCGCTGACCGAGCGATGCTCAGGGGGTGTTGCGATCCTGTCGGGGCGCGATCTGGAGAACCTGCGCCCGCATCTCGACGGCCTGCCCGTGATCCTGAGCGGCAGTCACGGGGCGCAGATCGACATCAATGGCGACCCGACGCTGGTGCCCGGCGCCGGGGTCGGCATCGAAGCCGCGTTCAATGTCCTGAAGCCCTTTGCCGACGCCAATGGTCTGCTGATCGAAAGGAAAGCCGCGGCGATCGCGGTCCATTATCGCGCGCAGCCCGCGATGGCGGACGAGGTCACGGCCAGGATCGACAGCCTTGCCGCCGGCCACCCCGGGCTGAAGCCCGTGCACGGCAAAATGGTGAGCGAACTGGCATCAAAGGAGTACAGCAAGGGGACCGCTTTGATACAGCTGAGCAACCATCCCCGGTTCGCGCGCCGCACCCCTGTCGCGATTGGCGACGACACGACGGACGAAGACATGTTCAGGGCGGCCCGGTCGGTCGGCGGGATCGGCATCAAGATCGGTGCCGGTCAGACCACCGCCAACTACAGGTTCGACACCCGCGCCGACATGACCCGCTGGCTGGCGGAAACGCTGGAGGATTGCTGATGGATCTCGGACTTGTCGGCAACTGCTCCGTCGCGGGGCTGATCGATCCGCACGGCAGCCTGAACTGGTTCTGCCTGCCCCGCTTCGACGGCGATCCGGTGTTTCATGCCCTGCTCGGGTCGGGGCCAGACCATCCGGACGACGGGGCCTTCAAGATCGAGATGGAGGAGCTGCACGAGGCGTCGCAGAGCTACCTGCCCAATACCGCCATCCTGCGGACAGTCCTGAGGGGCAGCGGAGGCGCGGTGGAGATCACGGACTTCTGCCCGCGGTTCGAAGCCTTCGGCCGGCGGTTTCGCCCGCGCATGTTCGTCCGGCAGATCCGACCGCTCGAGGGCTGGCCCCGCATCCGCATCAAGGTGCGGCCCCGCTTCGAATACGGTGCGCGCAAGCCCTTCGTCACCACCGGATCGAACCACCTGCGTTTCGTCGGAGAAAACGAGGTGCTGCGCCTGACCTCCGACGCCCCGCTGGACCATGTGCAGAGTGAACAGCTGATCCATCTGGACCGGCCCTACACTTTCATCCTCGGACCGGACGAAACGCTTTCGGACGCCCCCGGCGCGACCGGGGACAGGTTCTTTGCCGAAACCCGCGCGTACTGGGAGGGATGGTCGCAACGGCTTGCGGTCCCCTTTGAATGGCAGGACGCCGTGATCCGGGCGGCCATCGCGCTGAAGCTCTGCAACTACGAACAGACGGGCGCCATCGTTGCCGCAATGACGACCTCCCTGCCCGAAGCGCCACACAGCGGCCGGAACTGGGATTACCGGTTCTGCTGGGTCCGTGACGCTTTCTTCACCGTCCGCGCCCTGAATTCCCTCGCCGCGACCCGGACGCTCGAGAACTACTTCCACTGGCTGATGAACGTCGTCTCCGACGCCAAGGGTGGACATATCCAGCCGGTGCTTGGCATCGGTCTGGAAAGGCGGCTGACCGAATGGCAGGCAGACCACCTGTCGGGCTTCATGGGCATGGGACCGGTCCGTGTCGGCAACCAGGCACATGAGCATTTCCAGCACGACACCTACGGCAATGTCATCCTCGGTGCCGCCCCGGCCTTCTTCGACAGACGACTGCGCATGAATATCGGTCCGCATGCGTTCGAGATGCTGGAGCCGCTCGGCGAACAGGCCTGGGCGCTGCACACCGAACCCGACGCGGGGATCTGGGAACTGCGCACCCGGTCGCGCATCCATACCTCATCCTCGCTGATGTGCTGGGCGGCCTGCGACCGGCTTGCCAAGATCGCAGGCTGTCTGGCGATCCCCGACCGGGCGCGGTTCTGGCGCGACCGCGCGGATACCATCAAGGCCAGGATCCTCAGCGAGGCGTGGTCCGACAAACGGCAGGCCTTTGTCGAAAGCTTCGGCGGGGAAACGCTGGATGCGAGCGTGTTGCTTATGGGAGAGGTCAATTTCCTGCCCGCCTCGGACGACCGGTTCAAGCTGACCGTCGACGCCCTGTCCCGATCGCTTGGGCGCGGTGCGTTCATGCTGCGCTACGAAGAGGCCGATGATTTCGGCGTGCCCGAGGTCGGGTTCAATGTCTGCGCCTTCTGGCGGGTCGACGCGCTCGCCCGGATCGGACGGAAAGACGAGGCGCGGGAGCTGTTCGGCGAATTGCTGAACGCGCGCAACGGCTTGGGCCTGATGTCAGAGGACACGGCCTTTGACACCGGCATCGGATGGGGCAATTTTCCGCAGACCTATTCGATGGTCGGCATCATCAACGGGGCGATGCGGCTGTCCCGGTCATGGGAGGCGGAACTTTAGAAAAGGTGCCCGCAGCATGGAACGATCGTACCTCAACATTGTTGTCCTGATGTTAGTTTCGATCGCGCACTGAAGGGGGTCACAGGGCAATGCCGGGCAGGCTCATCGTCGTATCCAACCGGATACCAACCGAGGGAGCCTCAGCTGGCGGACTGGCGGTCGCCCTTCACGACAGTCTCAGGGAACGGGGCGGCATCTGGATCGGCGCCCATCCCGACGACGGACCCGAAGAGGGGTTGTTCGAGATTGGCAGCGAGCCCTACCAGAGGCTCGCGTTCCGGCTGAGCCGCGCGGAATACGACAGCTACTATCTCGGCTTTTCCAACTCGGTTCTCTGGCCGCTCTGCCACCGGCGCAGCGATCTCGTTCAGCTGAGGCCGGACTATGCGGAGGGCTATGTCGCGACCAATCGCCGGCTGGCGGAAATGATCGCGACCGTTGCGGAGCCGGAGGACCAGATATGGGTCCACGACTACCACCTTCTTCCCCTCGCGAGTGACCTGCGGGACCTGGGGCTGGACAACAAGATCGGCCTGTTCCTTCACATCCCCTTCCCCGCGCTGGCCGACCTATCCATCCTGCCCGATCCGCCGGCATTTGCATTGTGGCTGGCCAGCTTCGACCTGCTCGGCCTGCAGACCCGCGCCGATACCGCGCGCTGCCTTGAAATGTTCCGTTCCGACCCGCGGGCGGAGTTCTTTCAGGACGGATCGGTCAAGTTCGGGGACCGTCTGGTACGGGTGAAATCCTTCCCGATCGGCATTGCGGTCGACGCCTTCCGGTCGCTTGCCGAGACGTCGGACAGCGATCCGTTCGGCGGAGAGCGTCCGCAGGAATACATCATCGGCGTCGACCGGCTGGATTACACCAAGGGCCTGCCGCACCGGTTCCGTGCATTCGGCGAATACCTGCAGCGCTATGCCGGTACGCGACGCCCCTGTCTGGTGCAGGTCGCCCCGCCTTCGCGGGAGGTGGTCGAAGCCTACCGCCAGATCACAGAGGAGCTCGAGGAACTTTCGGGGCGTATCAATGGCCAGCATGCGGAGCTTGATTGGACCCCGATCCGGTACATCCATCGACCGATTGCCCGGAACCGGCTGGCAGGGGTCTATCGCGGTGCGCGGGCCTGCATGGTGACCTCGCTTGCCGACGGCATGAACCTCGTCGCGAAGGAATTCGTCGTGGCGCAGGACCCGGACGACCCCGGGGTTCTGATCCTTTCGCGCTTTGCCGGTGCGGCAGAGGACATGACCGATGCCCTGCTCATCAATCCCTACGATGTCGGCGATATCGCCCAGGCAATCGACCGGGCGCTGAACATGCCGCTGCACGAACGCCGCGAACGCCATCGCGCCTGCATGGCGGCGGTCGAAGCGACGGATGTCGGGACCTGGACGACGCAATACCTCGCCGCGCTGGATGCCTGCGCGGGAACGCTGTCGGTCCCCACACTCCTGGACCGTTTGCAGAAGAGGCAGGATCGCAGCGCTTCGGCGAAGGACCCCGAAGTCTCTTTCATCAGCCGGTGAGCGGAAAGGCGCGGCGGGTCGCCCGCTGTCCCAAAAAACAGGCGAGACGCGACAGGAACAGGGGCCGCGCTCAGTCGTTGCCCTTCTGACCCCGGAAAGGATTGCCCATGAAAACCACTCTGACAGTCAATGGCCGGCCGCACACGCTCGACCTCGACCCGCGCGTGACGCTGCTTGATGCCCTGCGCGATCATCTTCACCTGACGGGAAGCAAGAAAGGCTGCGACCACGGTCAATGCGGTGCCTGCACCGTTCTGGTGGACGGTCGGCGGATCAACGCCTGCCTCAGCCTCGCGGTGGCGCATGACGGGGATGACATCACCACGGTCGAGGGGCTTTCCGAGGATGGGAAATCCCCCCTCCAGACCGCGTTCGTCCGAAATGACGGGATGCAGTGCGGATATTGCACGCCCGGCCAGCTCTGTTCCGCCACCGCGGTCCTGCGGGAGGTCGAGGCAGGCTGGCCCAGCCATGTCAGCGAGACGCTGGAGGGGCCGGCAACCCTGACCCGCGACGAACTGGCGGAGCGGATGAGCGGCAATATCTGCCGCTGCTCCTGCTATCCCGGGATCAACGCCGCCATTCTCGAAATTGCCGAAGAGAGCACCGACTATGCGGAGGCTGCGGAATGAGACCGTTCGATTACCAGCGGGCCGAAGACACGGCGGCGGCACGGACCGCCAGCCGCGCCGGGGCGACGATCCTGGCCGGGGGCACCAACCTGCTCGACCTCATGAAGCTGGAGGTCATGGCACCGGAGCGTGTCGTGGACATCTCCCGTCTCGGGCTGAACAGGATCACTGAAAAAGACGGAGGCCTGCACATCGGCGCAACCGTCACGAACTCCGACCTTGCGGCGGACATGCGTATCCGCAGGGACTATCCGGTCCTGTCCCGCGCGCTGCTGGCCGGCGCATCGGGACAGCTGCGCAACAAGGCGACCACCGGCGGCAATCTGCTGCAACGCACGAGGTGCCCGTATTTCTACGATACGGGTACCGCCTGCAACAAGCGCACCCCAGGCGAGGGCTGCGCGGCAATCGGGGGTGAACTGCGCAATCATGCGATCCTCGGCACATCCGAGCACTGTGTCGCCCTGCACCCCTCGGACATGGCGGTGGCGATGCGGGCGCTTGATGCGATGGTCGAGGTCGAAGGCGAAGACGGAACCCGGCGCGAGGTGGCGCTGGACGATTTCTACCGGCTGCCTGGCGACCGCCCCGATATCGAGACGACGCTGGCCCCCGGCGATCTCATCACCGGGGTCACACTTCCCGCCCCCCTGGAGGGACGCCAGCAGTACCGCAAGGTGCGCGACCGGGCTTCCTATGCCTTCGCGCTTGTCTCCATCGCCGCGATCGTGCGCATGGAGGATGGGCGCATCGCCGATGCCACCCTCGCATTCGGCGGGATCGGGACCCGTCCCTGGCGGGATCCCGAGATGGAGACGCTGCTGAAGGGCGAACGACCCTCCGCCGCGCTTTTCGCCAAGGCCGCCGATGTGCTGATGCGCCATGCCGCGGTGCACCCCGGACTGGAATTCAAACTGACCCTCGTGACGCGCCTGCTATCGGCCACGCTAGAGGAGATGACCGAATGACCCTCGACCTGAAGATCGACAATCCCGACCCCAGCCACCGCCCCGACGACCTTGCGCAGGGGGTTCTGGGCACAGAGACGGACCGCCCCGATGGCTGGGCGAAGGTGGCCGGTTCCGCGACCTACGCGGCCGAAGAGACCGTCGGCGACCTGCTGCACGGAGTCCTCGTGCGCGCGCCCGGTATCGGCGCGGTGACCTGCCCGAACCTGTCTGACGTGCGTGCCATGCCCGGTGTCCGGGCTGTCTTGCGTGACGACCGGCTTATCCGGAACGCCGCGCAGGGTATGGCGGACGAAGCCCCGGTACAGGGGGCTGATGCCGCCGACTATGTGGGCCAGCCAATCGCCCTTGTTGTCGCCGAGAGCTTTGAACAGGCGCGGCACGCCGCGCAGGTCCTCGACGTGGTCATCCAAACTAAAGACGCGCCGACCGACCCGTCGGCTGTCGACCCCGAAGTCCCGGACGACAAGCAGAGTGCAATGGGCGATCTGGATGCGGCAATGGCGGAGGCGGCCGTCACGGTCGATGCAATTTACACGACCCCCTCTATGAGTTCCGCCGCGATGGAACCGCACGCCGCCACGGCGCAGTGGGATGGCGATACGCTGACCCTGCGCGGGTCGCTGCAGATGCTGAAGTTCAACCGCAACGAACTGGCGGACAGTATCGGCCTGCCGCCCGAGAAGGTGCGGATCATGGCGCCGTTCGTCGGTGGTGGCTTCGGCTCCAAACTGGGGATTTCGGCAGACTGTGTTGCCGCGGCGCTGGCGGCGATGGAGCTTGGCCAGCCGGTCCGAGTGGTCCAGCACCGGCGCAATGTGTTCGAAGTGAACACGCGCCGGTCCGAAACCCGCCAGCACATCCGCCTTGCCGCGGATGCCGACGGGCGTCTCACCGGTCTCGGTCACGACGCGCTTGTCTCCAACCTGCCGGAGGAACGCTTTTCCGAACCCGTCGTTCAGGGCAGCCATTTCGCTTATGCCGCCGCCAACCGGAAACTGGGGGTGCAGATCGCGCGTATTCATCGTCCCGCGTCGGGGTCCGTCCGGGCGCCGGGGGAATCCGTCGGCGTGACGGCTTTTGAACTGGCGATGGATGAACTGGCCGACAAGGCCGGTATCGACCCCGTGGAGCTGCGGCTGCGCAACATCCCGGAAAAGGACCCCGAGAGCGGCAAGCCCTTCTCCTCGCATCGGTTGAAAGAGGCCCTGACACAGGGCGCGGAGGCCTTTGGATGGTCCGCCCGCACTGCCGCACCGCGTCAGCGAAAAGAGGGCGAATGGTGGATCGGCACAGGCATGGCCGCCGCCTTCCGCGTCAACATGGTGATCGAGGCCGAGGCCCGCATCAGCCTGAGGCAGGACGGCGCGGTGGTCCGGTCGGACATGACCGACATCGGCACCGGCAGCTATGCCATCTTCGGACAGATCGCGGGTGAATTGCTGGGCCTGTCGCCGGACAGGGTGAGCGTCGAACTGGGCGACACGGACTACCCGCCGGGTTCCGGTTCTGGCGGGTCGTTCGGCGCGGCTTCGACCGGCACGGCGGTCTGGCTCGCGGGGATGGAAATCCGCAGGCAGCTTGCCGAACGGCTCGGTTGTGACGAGACGGAGCTAACTCTGAAGGACGGGCTGGCGATCTTTTCCAACCGTCGGGTGCCGCTCGAAGAGCTTCTGTGCGATGGTCCGATCGACGGCCATGGCCATGTCCAACCCGGCGACGCCTCGGAAAAGGTGCGCCAGGCGACGTTCGGCGCGCATTTCGCCGAGGTGGCGGTGAACGGCGTGACCGGCGAGGTGCGGGTGCGCCGGATGCTCGGCAGTTTCGCGGCTGGACGAATCCTCAACCCCCGAACTGCGCGTTCGCAGTGCCATGGCGGCATGATTTGGGGCATTGGGATGGCGCTGACCGAAGAGCTGACCCATGACCGGCGCGACGGGCATGCGGTGAACCGCGACCTCGCGGGCTACCACCTGCCGGTGAACGCGGATGTGCCGCCCCTTGACGTGCTGTTCGTCGAGGAACGCGATGACTGGGCCGGTCCGATGCAGGCCAAGGGCATTGGCGAACTTGGCATCTGCGGAGCGGGCGCAGCCATCCTGAACGCCGTCTACAACGCGTCCGGGGCCCGGGTGCGGGACCTGCCCGCGACGCCGGACCGAGTGATCGCCACACTGCCCGACTGAAAGGAAGGCCGGACGACATGCCCCGGACAGCCAGCCAGAGCCATGCCCTGAGCGACGTGCTCGACGCGCTTCAGAATTCCCTGAACCGACAGAAGGTGACGATCGGCGATATCGTCGATCATCTCGGGCGGGCATCCTTCGCGTCGATCATGCTCATCTTCTCACTGATCTCCACATCTCCGGCAAGCGCGATCCCGGGCGTCACCGCAGCCGTTGCCATGCTCGTCCTGTTGCTGATCGTGCAGATGATGGCGGGTCGTGACTCCGTCTGGCTGCCCGGTTTCATCACCCGCAAGCCACTGGATGCGAAAAAGGTCGAAGGTGGCGTCCGGTGGATACGGGGGCCGGTGGAGTGGGTAGAAAAACTGCTGAAGCCGAGACTGACGTTCCTGTTCCACCGACCGTGGCTGTGGCTGCCGATGATCCTGATCGCAGGGCTGACGCTGTTCATGCCGTTCATGGAGGTGGTGCCGATGTCGGGTTCTCTCGCCTCGGCGGTCATCGCACTGTTCGCGGCGAGCCTTCTGACGCGGGATGGCGTGCTCGCCTGCGTTTCGCTGTGTCTGCTGCTGGTGGTACCGGTCGCGATATACGTCATCGAATTCGGATAATTCGGCGGCGACGCGCGTTGCCAGACCCGTTTTTCAGGAACGATCCCGTTACCCGTCCGTTGAAGACTCAAGGAGCTCCGACGCTCTTTCGCACCTCACCACGCTGACAGGAGGTCACATGTCCGACACCACCGCACCCCCGAACCACGCAACCACGCATTCCACGATCTGGGGCGTAAAGATCCTGGGCTGGGTGAATGTCCTGCTCGGGGCAGTCATCTTCATCGGAGGCGTCTGGCTCATCGCCCTTGGCGGCAGCTGGTATTACGGTCTGGCAGGACTGGGTCTGCTGGTGACCGGTATCCTCCTGAACCGCTACATGATCGAGGCCATCTGGGCCTATCTGATCGTCTGGCTCGGCACCCTCGCCTGGGCGTGGTGGGAAGTCGGCGCCGACTGGTGGGCCCAGGTGCCCCGTCTCGTGGCGCCGACGCTGATCCTCGTTCTCGTGCTGCTCTGCATTCCCGCCCTGCGCCGCCATCCGTCCAAGATCTGATCCCGAGAGGCTGCCATGACACGTATTTCCCCCTTCGCCGCTGCCTTGCTTATGGCCGGAACCTTCCCCCTGCACGCCCAGCAAACCGGAACCGACACGCCGCAGAATCCGCCCGCAGAGGCCCCGCAGTCCGACGCAGTTTCCGAGAGCGCGGCCCAGGCTGAAACTGACTCCGCGCCGCCGTCCGAAGACGTGGCCCAGATCGTGCGCGAGGTCGGCAGCGACTGGCCCTACTGGGGCGGCGATGCCGATGCCACACGCTATTCGCCGCTGGACCAGATCACCCGTGACAACGTCGCCCGGCTTGAACAGGTTTTCACTTTCCACACCGGCGACCTTCCCGAAGGCACGGCCGAGGGCAAGTATTCGCCCGAGGTCACGCCGCTCAAGATCGGGGACGACCTGCTGATGTGTTCGGCCATGAACATCCTGATCTCTGTCGACGCCGCGACCGGAGAAGAGAACTGGCGGTTCAACCCCGGCGTGCCGAACGAGGCAATCCCATATGGCGCCACCTGTCGCGGTGTGTCGGTCTACACCAACCCGCAGGCAGCCGAGGGCGACGCCTGTGCGACCCGCGTGATCCAGGGAACGCTGGACGCGAAGCTGGTGGCCGTGGATCTGGAGACCGGCGCGCCCTGCGAGGACTTCGGTGAGAACGGAACGGTCGATCTCTGGCAGGATGTCGGCGAACGGGTGCCGGGCTGGTACGCCGTGACTGCACCGCCGGCCATCGTGCGCGGTATCGTGGTGACCGGCGCGCAGGTTAAGGACGGGCAGGCCGAGGATGCCCCATCGGGCGTGGTGCGCGGCTACGACGCGCTGACCGGCGAACTCGCTTGGGCCTGGGATCTCGCCGCACCGGAGCAGAACCGCAATGGTCCGCCCGAGGGCGAGGTCTATACCCGCGGCACACCCAACATGTGGACGACCGCCACGGCGGATGAGGAGCTCGGCTACGTCTACCTGCCCATGGGCAATTCATCCGTCGACTACTACGGATCCAACCGGAGCGAGGCCGAAAACGAATACGCCACCTCTCTCGTCGCGCTCGATGCGACAACGGGTGAGGAGGTCTGGCATTTCCAGACGGTCCGTCGCGACGTATGGGACTATGATCTCGGGTCGCAGGCCACGCTTCTCGACTATCAGGGCACGCCGGCGATCCTGCTGCCCTCGAAACAGGGGGACATCTATATCCTCGACCGGGCAACCGGCGAACCGCTGACGCCTGTCGGCGAGCTGAGCGATCTGCCGAAGGGCGAGATCGAGCCGGACTTTGTCTCTGACACGCAGCCTGTCAGCGAATGGCATACGCTGCGCAAGGACGACCTGACCGAAAAGGACATGTGGGGCTTTACCCCGATCGACCAGTTGTGGTGTCGGATCCAGTTCCATCGCGCCAATTACGACGGCTTCTACACGCCCCCGTCGTCCGACAAGCCGTGGATTCAGTACCCGGGCTACAACGGTGGTTCCGACTGGGGCTCTGTCGCGGTGGATACCGAGAGGGGCATCCTGATCGCCAACTACAACGACGTTCCCAACTACAACCGGCTGGTGCCGCGCGACGAGGTGACGTCGCAGCCGATCCACAAGAAGGGCGCGGGCGAGGACTCCGGCAGCAACGCGGAAGGTGCCGCGGACCCGCAGGAAGGCGCGCCCTACGGGATCAGCGTCAACGCGGGCTGGCGCAATGACGTGACCGGCGTGCCCTGCACCCGCCCGCCCTATGGTGGCATCCGGGCCATCGACCTCGCCACGGGCGAAACCCTCTGGGACCGTCCGATCGGGACCGCGCGGCGCAACGGACCGTTCGGCATTCCCTCCTTCCTGCCCTTCGACATCGGTACGCCCAATAACGGCGGTTCGGTGGTGACGGCGGGGGGACTGGTGTTCATAGCAGCCGCCACCGACAACCTGTTCCGCGCCATCGACATCGAGACGGGAGAGACGCTCTGGTCGACCGTCCTGCCGGCGGGTGGTCAGGCGAACCCGATCACCTACGAGGTCGACGGGCGGCAATATGTGATGGTCTCGGCCATGGGGCACCATTTCATGGAAACGCCCGTCGGGGACGAGGTCATCGCATGGGCCCTGCCGGAAGACTGAACAGGGATTGCTGCATCGGGCGACCGCCTCTCCGGTCGCCCGCCAATGGGTAAAAAGGAGCTCCTGCCATGGCGACACCAACCAGAACGAGCGGCGAGGCCGGCTCCGTCGACAACGCGGATCAGTTACGGGAACAGATCGACCGCGGCGGGGCGGGCGACAAGGTCGCCTTCTCGGATCCCTCTGCGGCGCCGCTCGGCACGGATGACGAGGCCGCCGGGCACCCGCCAGGCCCGGATGAGGTGAGGCGGGCTGCGACGGCGGAACTGCCGCGTGACACGCCAGCCGCGGACAAACAGACTCCCGCGGAGAGGGTGAGGGCGAGCCGAGGAGTCTGGGTGGTTGCGGTGGCGGTTGGCGTCCTGATCGCGATCGGCACTGGCGTGGCGGCATTCCTGCCGTAGCGGCGCGGGCACGATCAGCCCTGACAGGTTCGCCGTCGTCGATATACCGATCGGTATCTGATCCATTTCAAGTTTGTGACGAAGCGTGCACTTCCGCACCGCCGGTCACTCCCCCTGCGCTCCGAAATACCGGCTGAGGGCCTCGATATCGGCATCGCTCAGGTCGCGGGCCGCAGCGACCATCAGGCGATCGTGCGTGTAGGTGCCATCCCGCCACAGCCTCAGTTGTGTCGCCAGATAGGGAGAAGGCTGGCCAGCCAGCCGTGGCCCCTTGCTGCGGTCGTCGCCATGGCATGACAGGCATGCCGGAACCTTTCGTGTGCCGCGGCTGGCCAGTTCGGCGCCCTCGCCCGTCAGTGGCAGGTCGGGCGCGACGTCCGCGGCTTTCGCGCCCAGCTCCGCCGCCAGATCGGCGAAGCTTTCGCGCGGGACGACGCTGGCCGCCTGCGCCATGATCCCGCTCGGGCGGCTGCCGGTCCGGTACAGCTCCAACTGCGCAGCGATGTAGGCCGGGGCCAGGATGTCGAGGCGTGGAACCGGGCCACCGGGGCTTTCATGGCACGTCCGGCAATAATCCGCGCCACTTGTATCAACGGGCGGCACCGGCGCCCTGTTCTGCTGGACCGCCAAAAGCCAGGCCACCACGGCCCAGACCTCGTCTCCCCGCCCCGTGGCGGGCCAGGCGGGCATGCCTGTCATCTTCACGCCGTTTTCGACAATCCAGTGCAGTTCGTTCGGCTGCCAGTGTTCCACGGCCTCGGCGATTGCCGGAGGTTCCGGAACCATCGCCTGCGCCGTCGCGCTGCGGGGCGTGGCAGGCGTGCCATGACACATCGCGCAGGCGGTGGCGTAGTGACCCGCACCAAGTGCGATCAGGTCAGAATCGGACAGGTCGGGCGCGTCCTCCATCGACGGCGCGCGCAGCCGGACGGAATTGCGGAAGGTCGTGTGCAGGACCCAGGAGACCCCCGGCAGGTGCCCGACCTGTGCCGACACGTTGTACAGGCCAAGTCCCACCACGGCCCCCGCCCCGGCCAGGCCAAGCCCGCCGAGCACTGCCATGGTGAGAAGGAGTCGTCTCATGCCAGCCCCCTTTCCTTCAGCGCCTGGCCGGTCAGCCACAACCCGGCGATGAGGTAGACCGGCGTGCCGATGGCCAGCATCAGCATGCCGCCGACCTGTTGCCCCGAGAGGTCCGGCGCGGTGCCGCAGAGATCGGCATAGATGTCGCGCGGGGCCAGAACCAGCAATGCGCCGAGAAGCGTCATGTGCATCGAGGTCAGCAGCAGCCCCCCTGCCCCCGCAAGCGGCTGGTCGCGGCGCAGGCACCCGGCCCAGACCATCAGCCCGACAATCAGAAAACTGGCCTGTTCCGCCACCAGCCCTACATTGTCGAGCCGACCGAGTGCATGGGCCGCTGGCAGGTGCCATCCCCAGACCACGATGAATTCGACCAGCGCGGCGGCGAGCGGGGCAATGGCCAGACGCTCTGACAATACGGGCAGGCCCAGCACGATCAGCGGCGCGGCCAGGGCCACCAGGGTCATGTGCCGCAGCATGTGCGCGGCGAATTCCGGCAACATCCGGTCCAGCGGCGTCAGCCAGACAAGCGCCAGCAGGCCAAGACCCGGAAGGAGGCGTACGGGCTTCACTGGCACCCTCCGATCATGATCAGCGGCAGGGATACGAAGACCACCCCGACAACGGAAATCACCGAAAGCAGGAAGGCCGCGTGACCGAGGAAATGGTGCCGGTCCTCCGCCCGCCCGCCGCGGTTCACGAAATCCCCCGTCTCCGCGACGTTCCACTGTTTCCAGGCGGCGAACCCGACCCAGCCGATCCCGGCCAATGCGCATGCGCTGAAGATCAGCAGCCCGGTCCGGACCGCGACGATGTCCCACTCTTTCGCGCAGGTCACGGCCACCAGCCCGTAGCAGACAACGAAATGTATCGCCCAGACCAGGGGCGCAAGCGTGATGCGGAACAGGCTCGCCTGTTCCTCCGCGAATTCGCGCTTGTCCTCGTCCCGTGTCGGCTGACGCTCTGCCATCACAGCGCCCCCGGCATCAGGCCCACCACGGCACAGGTGACGAGCGCGGAGATCGTCACGAAGTGCCAGAACAGCGAGACGTTCCAGATATCCGCGTCATAGCGCGGGGTCAGCTTGCCGAAGAGCGATCCTGCCAGACAGTAGAGTTGCATGATGATCCCGGCGCCGGAATGCACCGCGACCCAGATTGCCAGCGCCCAGAGGATTGCCGGGTAGACGTGGCTTTCGGGGTCGAGGTGCATCACCGATCCGACCAGCGCCGCCGCCGCGCCCGCCGCCGCCAGCGGTGCCAGTATCAAGCCGGCCCGGGCCGCGCCGACCTGACCGCGGCGGTTCAGCCAGCGCGCGCCCACGGTCGACGACCAGGTGACGGCGAACCCGAGCGCCGCCAGCGCGACGAGGCCGGCATCGGGATGCAGGGCCCCCTCTGGCGGGAAATCAGGCGAGGCGGTCCAGTAGAAGAAAAAGCCGAAGACCAGCGACGCGAAGGCCGTCGCATCCCCGAGCATCGTGATCCACATCGCCCACCATCCGACCGACGCCGGCCCCGCCGCATAGGTCGGCAGGCGCAGCCCCAGGCCCGCGTCCTTGCTGTCCGCCTCGGGCACCTGCGCGGTCGCGGTCCAGAGCCACCAGATGATGCAGCAGATCGCCAGCGCCCCGCTGACGATCGCGGGCGGATACCAGTGGAAGGTCGGAAAGATGAAGGCGCCCCCGGTGAAGAACGCCGCCCAGAGCGTGATCCATGTCGGCCCTGTCACGCGCTGGACCTGTACGGGTTCGGCGTCGATGACCGAGGTTACCAACGTCTCGCGTTTGCCTTCCTTGGCGTCGGGCAGGTAGTAGCGCCCGGCGTCGATGCGCGCCTGCATGTCCGGCTGGTCCCATAGCGGATAGCGCGTCGTGACATGCGGAATGGACCGGACGCCCCAGGATTCCTCTGGCACGTCATGGGTCCATTCCAGCGTCCCGGCCTCCCACGGGTTACGCGGGATTTGCGACTGGCGATGTTTGGGCCGGATCAGGTCCCAGACGAAGGCGGCGAACCCGGCGGCGATGATAAAGGCCCCGACTGTCGAGATCAGGTTCAGCCAGTCCCAGCCCAGCCCCGTCGGATAGGTGTAGACCCGGCGCGGCATTCCCCAGAGCCCGGTGAGGTGCATCGGCAGGAAACACAGGTTGAACCCGCTGAAGGTCAGCCAGAAGGCCCATTTGCCCAGACGTTCGGACATCATCCGCTTCTGGATGAAGGGAAAGAAGTAATAGACCCCGGCGATCACCGGAAAGACCATGCCGCCGAACAGCGTGTAATGCAGGTGCGCCACGATGAAATAGGTGTCGTGTGCCTGAAAATCGAAGGGCGCGAGCGCCAGCATCACGCCGGTCAGCCCGCCCATGGTGAAGATCGCAAGTGCGCCGGAAATCCACAGCATCGGCAGGGTCATCTTCACCCGGCCGGCCATCAACGTGGCCAGGAAGGCAAAGATCTGGATGCCGGTCGGGATCACCACCGCCTCGGACGCCGCCGAGAAGAAGCCGAGAGAAATCGACGGCAAACCGGTCGTGAACATGTGGTGGACCCAGAGCCCGAAGCTGAGGAACCCGGTGCCGACCGCCGACAGGACGATCCACGAATAGCCGTAGATCGGACGGCGCGCGACGGTCGGGATCACCATGGCGGCGATGGCAATGGAGGGCAGGAAAATGATGTAGACCTCCGGATGGCCGAAAATCCAGAACAGATGCTGCCACAGCATCGGATCCCCGCCCCGGGTCGGGTCGAAGAAGGGCCAGTCGAAACTGCGCTCCAGTTCGAAGAGGAAATCCCCGGCGATCAGCGGCGGAAAGGCGAACAGGATCATTCCGCCCACAACCAGCACGTACCAGGCGTAGAGCGGCATGAGGTTCACCCGCATCCCCGGCGGCCGGCATTTCAGCGTGCCGACGATCAGTTCGACCGCCGCCGCGATCGACGCGACCTCGATGAACGACAGCCCCAATAGCCAGATGTCCGATCCCGGTCCCTCGTCCTCGGTCGCGAGCGGCGGATACATGAACCAACCGGCGCGGGGGGCGGCATCGAAGAAGATCGACCCGATGACAAAAATCCCGCCGATCAGGAAGCACCAGTATCCAAAGGCGGACAGCCGCGGAAACGGCATGTCCCGCGCGCCCAGCATTCCGGGCAGCAGAAGGATCGACACCGCCTCGAACATGGGCACGGCGAAGAGGAACATCATCGCCGATCCGTGCATGGTGAAAAGCTGGTTGAACCGGTCGGCGGAGACGAAGTCGTTTTCCGGCACCGCCAGTTGCAGCCGGATGATAAGCGCCATGACCCCGGCCAGCAGCATGAAGACCAGCGCGGTCAGGCAGTACCACTTGCCGACCTCGGTGTTGTTGACCGCCGTGATGTAGCGCCAGCCTTTCGGGGTCTCCCACGCCGCCCGCAACCGCCGCGCCTGCGCCTCCTGCACGTCCCGGGGGACCGGTTCGGCCAGCATCTCATCGGTCGGCGGATAGGGGCCCTCGGGTTCGGGCAAGCCGGACGGATGCGTCATTTCAGCCCCTCCAGATACTGCGCGAGGTCATCAAGTTCAGTTGGCGACAGATCGTAGGTCGGCATCTTCACCTCGGGTTTGAGGGCCTCGGTATGGTCCAGCCAGAGGCGGATGTCATCGAGCGTGGCCGGCAACCGACCGGCTCCGATCGTTTGGCGACTGCCGACATGGGTCAGGTCCGGACCGACCAGGCCGGCGGCGTCAGTTCCCCTTATGGTGTGGCAGGCACCGCAGCCTTCCGACAGGAACAGGTCTGCTCCGCGCACCGCAGCCTCGTCCTGCGGCGGCGTGGCGTCGGCGGCCTCTGCCGCCAGCCATGTGTCAAAGGCACCCGGATCCATCACCACGGCGGAAAAGGCCATCCACGCGTGGCTTGCCCCGCAGAATTCCGCGCATTGCCCCCGGTAGCTGCCCGGCTTTTCCGGCGCGAGGCTGATCATCGTCTCGCGGCCCGGGAACATGTCCATCTTGCCGCCGAGCGCGGGCACCCAGAAGGAGTGGATCACCCTGGCAGAGGTCAGACGGATCTCCGTCCTCTCCCCGGCGGGAAGACGGAGTTCGTTTGCCGAAAGGATCGGGTCTTCCGCCCCTTCTGGCCAGTATTCCACCCGCCACCACCACTGTTCGCCGGTGATCCGCACGACCAGCCCGTCACCCGGGCGGCGCGGGTCGGGCAGGATCGACAGGCCCCAGACCAGCAGCGTGGTCAGCACGACCACCGGCAACACGATGCCGCCGCCGATCAGGATGTGTCGCGCGTACCGCTGATCGAACTGGCCGGGCCTGACACGGGACATGTAGAAGAAGGCACCGTTGACCAGCAGCCACAGCACAACCGCCCCTGCGAGCATCACCCAGAACAGCGTAGAAATGGAAGTGGCGTCGCGGCCGGCAGGGTTGAGGGCGGACTGATGCAGGCCGCAACCCGCGACCGAGAGAAGCGAGACCAAAGTGCCAATGTGTCGTCGCGACGGACGGCAACGCGTGCCCTGCCCGAAATTCTTCACGGCCATGACACGGTAACGTGAGCACGCTGCGGGAGTTCCATTCGAACGGCAAAAACCGCAAAATCGTCGAGCGAGGCGCCGTGGGGTCCGCGCGATGAAGCCCTTACCCCGCCTGCCGTTTCCCGGCGTGGCTATTTCACCCGGCTTTCGAACGATTTCAGGACTTTGACCACGAAAAGGGACAACAAGGTCGCCAGCGCCGCAATCGACCAGACGCCCAGCCCCGCGGCCGTACCGATCGCCGCCGCGAGCCAGAGGCTTGCCCCGGTGGTAAGGCCCTTTACCTCCCCGCGCGTGAATACGATCAGGCCGGCGGCCAGGAAGGCGACGCCGCCGGTGACCGCCTCGATCATGCGGATCGGATCAAGCCGGACGTCATCGCCGAAGTCGCGCCCCACGAGGTCGAGCGCCAGGAGACAGTAGCAGGACGCTGCAAGGCCGACGAGCATATGGGTCCGCAGGCCGGCCGCATGATCGTTGCGCTCCCTTTCCAGCCCGATCACGGCCGAAAGCACCAGCGCCCCCAGAATGCGGACCGATACGATTGGCCACGGAAGCGTGCTGTGGCCGGAGAATTCGTTGGACAGAAGGGTCAGGTAGTCGTCCATGTCTAACGCAAATCCGTCGATGGTCGGTATCGCGCGGACGCGCGCGGGTTATTGGTAAACCGTTGCAGCACCCGCATGGTTCCGCGCTGCACCGGTGTTCGGCACCGCTGCCATGGGCCCATCCCGGTCAAAGCGTTGGCGCAGGCGGCACGGCGCGCTAAGTGATAGCGCGGTATCGACAACGAAACGGCTTTCAAGATCGTGCAGGACAGTCCCCGGATTGCGGTCGTCGGGCTTGGCCCGCGAGGGCTCGGCGCGCTGGAGGCGCTTGCGGCCCTTGCCATGGGCCGCGGTTTCCCGCTGTCTGCCGACGTCTTCGATCCGCACCCGTCGCCCGGCGCAGGTCCCAACTTCGACCCCGATGAAAGCGATCTCTGCCGTCTGAACATTCCCATGCGCGACATCGACCTGCGCGCGCCGGAGATGCTGGGGACCGTGCCGCTGTCCGACTGGCTGTCGCCGCCGATCGGCCGGAACACCTTCCCCCCGCGTCCGCGTCTTGGCGCATACCTGCAATACCGGCTCGACGCGCTGACCTCCGGTTCCGCAGTGACCGTGACCCGATTTGCCGAAAGGGTCGAACAGCTGATCCCCGGGCCCGATGGCTGGCACCTTCAGGCGGGGACAAAGCGGCACGGGCCCTATGCGGAGGTTCTTCTTGTGCCCGGCCAGCCTTCGACCAGGCCGGATGAACAGCTGAGCGGCTGGCAGGATCACGCGGCGGAGAGCGACGGCGCTTTGGCACAGGCCTATCCGGCGCGGGACCTTCTTGACCGCGCGAAGAGCTGGGGCGGGAAGACGGTCGCCGTGCGCGGCTTTGCCCTGTCCTCCTTCGACGTGATCCGCGTTCTGACACAGGGGCTGGGCGGACGGTTTACCGACGGCGGGTATCAGCCGTCGGGCCGCGAACCACGCTGCATCCTGCCGTTTTCGCTCGACGGCCAGCCGCCTTATCCCAAACCCGAAACCGCCGGGGTCGACGCCGGTTTCGACCCGGCGGACGAGGAGACCGCAGCCTTTCGCGATGCGATCGCGGCGGCATCCCTCGATACGCCCGGCACGGCGAAGTCCCTCATCACGGACGCGCTGATTGCGCCGGTGGAACGCATCCTCGCCGGTCAGGGAGAGTCGTTCCCGCGGCAAGCCATAGCGGACTGGCTGGCGACGGAGTGGTCTGATCCGGGCACCCAGACCCGCGACAGCGCCGTGGCGTGTCTTCGAAACGGTATCGCCATGGCCGAGGGCAGCCGACCTCCCACCATCGGATACGTGGTCGGACAGGTCTGGCGAAAGTGGCAGAACCCGCTGCGTCAGGGCTACAATCCCGCCCGGACGCCTCCTGACACCGCAGCGCTGATCGTGGGGTTCGACGAGGGTCTGAAACGCTATTCCTACGGCCCCCCGGTCGACGCGTGCCGGGAACTGCTGGCCTTGATCGACCTCGGTCTGGTGTCGACCGCCCTGTCCCGCGATCCCGACATCGCAACCGTTCCGGAGGGATGGCGTCTTGGCGCGGATGGCACCGACATGACCGCCGGGGTGATGGTAGACGCCGTCCTGCCCTCCCCCGATCCTATGCAGGTGACCGATCCGCTGATCTCCGGCCTTCTGGATGATGGCTGGATGACCGTAACCGAGGGTCTGGCCGCGCGCACCGGACCCGACGGCCGCCTGATCGGGCGAGAGGGCCGGATCGCCCCCGGCCTCAGTCTTCTGGGGCGGCTGGCTCTTGGCAGCGTGATCGCCGCCGACAGCCTGCACGACTGCTTTGGCGCCGCCTCACGCAGATGGGCCGAAGGTGTCCTGTCCCGGATCGCCTGACGCGGCCCCGCTCACTTTCGCGAAAGCCGGGGAAACAATTGACCGGCGAAACGTTGCCCCGGGAATGCCAATGAACAGGAGCCCGCGATGAGCAGCGCCATCAAGACGATCAATCCCGCAACCGGGGATGTCATCGACACCTATGACCTCATGACCGACGAGGAGGTGAAAACCGCCATCCGCGCTTGTCACGACGCATTCGAGTCATGGCGTCTGGTGTCGCTGGACGACCGTGCGGACCGGATCAGGGCCATCGGTCAGGCGCTGCGCGACAGCAAGGAAGACTTCGCACAGCTGATGACACGGGAGGTCGGCAAGCTGATCGGCGACAGCCGGCAGGAGATCGAGCTCTGCGCCGCCATCTGCGATTTCACCGCCGCTCAGGGACCGAAGGATCTGGCAGACGAAGAGCGGGATATTCCCGATGGCAAGGGGGTCATCACCTATGCCCCGCTCGGCGTGATCTATGGCATGCAGCCCTGGAACTTTCCCTGCTACCAGGTGATCCGCTATGCCGTCGCAAACCTGATGGCTGGCAACGGCGTACTCTTGAAACACGCCTCAAACTGCACCGGCAGCGGACTGTTTCTTCAGGACCTCATGGCGCGCGCCGGACTGCCCGACGATCTGTTCACCGTGCTGGTGATCGATCACGACCAGTCCGACCGCGTCATCGCCGATGACCTTGTCCGCGGCGTCACAATCACCGGCAGCGACAGCGCGGGCCGTGTGGTCGCGCAGCAGGCGGCGAAGCACCTGAAGAAAACGGTGCTCGAACTGGGATCGAACGACGCCTATGTCGTTCTCGACGATGCGGATATCGACCTCGCCGTCGAAACCTGCGTTGCCGGCCGGCTCTACAATAACGGTCAGACCTGCGTGGCTGCCAAGCGCTTTGTCGTGACAGAGGCGAACTACGACACCTTCGTCGACCGTTTCACGAAGAAGATGGCGGCGATGGAGATGGTCAACCCCTCCGAGGCGGAAAGCGGCCTGGGGCCGATGGCCCGGACCGACCTGCGCGACGACCTGGCAGAGCAGGTTCGCGACAGCGTGGCCAAGGGAGCGCGCGTCCTCTGCGGCGGGGAGGTTCCGGACCGCAAGGGGGCCTACTATCCCGCGACGGTCCTCGTCGACGTCGCGCCCGGCCAGCCGGCCTATGACGACGAACTGTTCGGGCCCGTCGCTTCGGTCATCCGGGCGAAGGACGACGAAGACGCGATGCGGATCGCCAACGACAGCCGTTACGGTCTTGGCGGCGGCATCTTTTCGAAGGACACGGCCAGGGCGCGCGAGCTTGCTGCCAGACATTTCGATACCGGGATGGTCTGCATCAACAAGTACAACCTCGCGATTCCCAACATGCCGTTTGGCGGGGTGAAGAACAGCGGCTATGGCCGGGAGCACGGCGGGTTCGGCATGAAGGAGTTCGTGAACGCGAAGTCGCTCTACATCGCGTGACCGGACGACGGTTCGTGACGCCTGACGCGCCCGGCTACGCCGCCCGGTGCGTCAGGCGCAGCACCGTCTGCGGGCCGCTCTCAGGTCAGATATTTCACCGCGGGCTCGCCACTTGGCGGACGGCATGGCCCACAGTCGAAACAGCGACCGGTCCTGCAAAATGAAGACCTGAGTTTTCCCTTAAGACCAACCTTCACACGCACGCGCGTGTCCGGCGGAAAGAATTTAATTACTGGACAGTTCCACAGCGGAACACCCGTGGAACTTTGCGAAAGAGGCGCTGTTCGGATTGACCGTGGTGCCGCTGAAGGGACTCGAACCCCCGACCCCATCATTACGAATGACGTGCTCTACCAGCTGAGCTACAGCGGCCCCGGTGAGGCGGGGCTATAGCACCCCTCCCACGGCAGGGAAAGCCTATTTGTCCGCCTTTTCCGCATGCTCGCCGGTCGGGTCGGGAACCGGGGCGGCGGGGATGATCTCCGCGTCCTCGGGTTCCGGCGACGGGTCGGGCGCGGCTGCGGGTTCCGGGACGGGCTCGGCGCGCTTGTCCTCGATCTCGCCCACGATGAGGGGGAGCATCGCGGTGCCGACCGGGCTCTGATAGTCGCCGGCGGGCGCGGATTTCCAGGCGAGCGTGTCGAACGCCCCGCAGTTGTCGCAGATAGGGGTCCAGGCCGGGTGGATGTGGTTGCAGTTCTCGCAGGTCCACTGGGGGCCGCGCGGAGCGGTCACGGCGCGGGCCAGCCAGCCCTTGACGATGGCATCGGGTGCGCCCTCGCCGCGTTCGATGGCGGCCATTATGGTCAGCGTCCGGGCGTCGGGTTGTTCGGCGGCGAGGTCACCAAGCGCGCGGCGGGCTTCCGGGAAATCCTCGGCCGCGATGTTGAGCTCGGCCATCAGCAGGCGGGATTCACGGTGGTTCGGGGCGGGCTTGACCAGCGCGGCGAACCGCTTGAGCCGCTGCTTGGGGGTCTCTTCCGGTTCGATCTCCGCGAAAGCGGCTGCGAGGTCGGGATGCGGCGAAGCCTCCCACGCCTTCTTCAGGACGCGGGTGGCATTGCGCTTCTGGTCCTTGTCGATATAGCCACGCGCGGCCATGACGGCGGCCGGGATCAGGTCGGGGGACAGCTTGTTTGCCTCGATCGCGGCCTCGCGGGATTCGATGCTGGCATCCTCATTGAAAACGCCCTTGGCCTCGGACAGGGCCAGCACCGCGTCGCGGCGGCGGTGGATGTCGCGGGGGAGCGAGCCGTGGCGCAGCTTGGCCTTGAGGGTGGACCGGGCGCCCTTCCAGTCGGATTTCTGGGCCTGCAGACGCAGCAGCGTGTCCTGCACCTCGATGTGGCCCGGTTTCAGGGCAAAGGCCTTTTCGGCAAGCGCCAGCGCGGTGTCAGTGTCGCCGTCGTTCAGCTTCTGCATCATCAGGCCGCGCACGCCGACGAACCGGGTCTTGTCGGTCTTGAGCAGCTTCTTGTAGGCCTCCTCCGCCTTGGAACGGTCGCCAAGCTGTTCGGCGGCCTGCGCCGTCAGCAGCGTCGTCAGTTCAGGGCGGTCGAGGTAGCGTTCGGCGCGGGCGGCCTTGGCCATGGCCTTGCGCCCTTCGCCGGAGGCCAGCGCCATCATGCCCTCGCTCAGCGCATCGAAGCCCTTGCGTTCGCGGTTGCGGTCGAAATAGCGGCTGAGCGCGGTTTCATCCCCGTTGATGAAGTGCAGCAGGGCGATCAGCAGGCCGAACAGCTTGAGGAACAGCCAGACGGCAAGGATCAGCAGCAGTGCGGCGATGACGGCCTTGATGGGGGTGAGGTTGATTTCGATCCCGCCCATGGCGATCAGCACGCCTCCCTGCATGTCGAGCAGGTAGGAGGCGCCGAAGGTTGCGGCGGCCACGAGGACGACAAAAACGACTATCTTGACGAGAGACCAGAGCATCGGCGGCGTTCCTCAGTTGTTCAGTTCGGCCATCAGGCCGGTGGCGGCGGCGACGGTGGTCCTGCGGGTTTCGGCGGCGGCGGTCCAGTCTGCCAGTTCGGCCTGGGCCGGTTCGGGAAGGGTCGCGATTTCCTGCTGTGCGGCGGCGATGTCGCCCCGCGCCAGCGCGGCCTCGGCCCGGGACAGGACGGCGTCGGGATCGTCGCCTTCCTTCGGGGCGAGCGAGCGGATACCGAGCTGGGTCCTGAAGAAATCCCCGACGGAGGAGTTCCCGGCCCCGCGCGTCACCGCCAACGCGTTGCGCGCGGCGGGCGGGAAACTGTCGCGCAGTTCGGACAGGGTCGGCACCCCTTCGACATTGGCGACCAGCGGTTCAGGCACCTGCTGCCCGGTGGACTGGAGAAGTTCGAGCGGTTCGGCATAGCCGTCCCCGCTGTCGAGGGCGGACAGAATCTGCGTCAGGGCAGCGCGTGCCTCCGTCTCGGCGGTGCGTGTTTCGGCGTCGGCCTGCATGGTCTGCGCGTTCGCGACCATGGTCTCGACCTCTTCGCGCTGCTGGCGCATGGCGTCCTGGAGACGGGCGAGTTCGTCCTCGTAGGCCTGGATGGCAGTGTCGGAGACGCCGTTTTCCAGCATTGCCTTCTGCGAGTCCTCCATCCGTGTGCCAAGGTCTGTCAGCCCGGTCTCGACCGCCGCGATCCGGTCTGACAGCGACGCGATGGCGGTCGCGTTGTCGGCGGCGGCGGTTTCCAGCGGGGCGAGGTCGGGGGCGGCGGGAAGGGCGGCCTTCAGGTCGGCGATGGCCTGTTCCTGCGCGGCGACCCGGTCAGACAGGCCTGCGCCCGGTCCGACGCCGGGGATCGACCCGCCTAGGCCAAGCGCGGCGAAAAACCCGATGGCGGCCGCCACCATGCCGCCGAGCGCCAGCGGCACGAAACCGCCGCGTTTCTCGACGACGACGGGCGCGGGATGCTCGGGTGCCGGATCAGCGGGTGTGTCCAACGCAGCCTCGGCCTCGAGATCGTCAGGCTGCGGCGCGGCGGCGCGTGTATCGTCGTCATTAGAAACAGTCTCTGAATCAGGCGATTCCGGGACATCCGAAGCGGGTTCGGGCGCGGCGGGGTCGGCCACCGGGGCATCGGGATCGGATGTTTGGGCGGCCGGATCCTCTGTCGCAACAGGCTCCGCATCCGTCTCACGACCGGGTTCGGGCAGAGCGATGGCGTCCGTGCCTTCGCCAGCCGGAGGCGTATCTTCGGAGACTGCGGCGGGCAGGGTATCTTCCGCGTCAGAGGCGGCGACGGTGTCCGAAGGCGGCTTGGAGGTCTTCTTGGTGGCCACGGAATAGTCCTTTCGAATCCCTGCTTTGCAAATGCAGCAAGGGTAACTTAGTCCGGGCGACCCATCCCCTCAACCCGCCGTACGGTCGCAACCACCGCCCGGATCATCGCCGGGGCATCCGGTGCCTCGGCAATGGTCAGGGAATCGCTGTCCAGCGGCGCGGCGGCGCGGGCCACCGCGGGGCTCATCGCGACGATATGCAACGGGGCGCGGGGCCGGGCGAGATCCGCGAAATGGGCCGCGGTGCGCGGGGAATAGAGCGGCACGATCAGCGGTTTGCGGGCGGCGAGACGGGCCTGCGCCTCCTCGTTCAGCGGGCAGAGTTCCTGCTCGTAGATCACCGCCTCGCGCGCGCTGAGACCGGCGGCGGAAAGGCGCGCGGCGATGTTCCCGCGTGACGCCGCGCCGCGGAGATGCATCAGCGCGCCATCAGGCCGGGTGCGCAGCAGGTCGGCGACGAGTGCCTCGGCATCGCCGCCAAGGGCTGTTGCGGTCAGTCCGGCGGCGCGTGCGGCTTCGGCCGTGGCCTCCCCTATGCAGAGCGCGGGCAGCGCGGGACCGCCGAGCGCGGCATAGACATGGGCGGCATTGCGCGAGGTCAGGATCAGGGTCGCGATCCCGGTCAGGCCGGGAAGGGCACCGGCGGCGGTGATGCGCAGCAGGGGGCTTTCCACCACGGGCAGGCCGGTGGCGCGGGCCAGCGCCCTTGCGGTGGCAGGTCCGTCCGGGTCTGGCCGGGTCACAAGGATCGTCGGGCGCATCCGGGGCTCGCCATTGTTTCAGAGTCTGTGCGGTGTTACCTGCGGCACAGGCATCATGCAATCGGCGGACCCAACATGCGCGCCTTCATTCTGCTCGGGCTGGAGAGCTCCTGCGACGATACCGCCGCGGCGGTCGTGCGCGGCGTGCCGGGGGATGCGCAGGTGCTGTCCTCGGTGGTGATGGGGCAGTCGTCGCTTCATGCCGATTTCGGCGGCGTCGTGCCGGAAATCGCTGCGCGCGCCCATGCCGAACGGCTGGATGTCGTGGTACGGCAGGCGCTGGCCGACGCCGGTGTCGGGCTGTCCGGACTGGATGCGGTGGCGGTGACCGCCGGGCCGGGCCTGATCGGCGGGGTCATGTCCGGCGTGATGTGTGCCAAGGGGATCGCCGCCGGGTCGGGGCTTCCGCTGGTCGGGGTGAACCACCTTGCGGGCCATGCGCTGACGCCCCGTCTGACCGACGGGATCGGGTTTCCCTTCCTCATGCTGCTGGTGTCCGGCGGGCATTGCCAGTTCCTGCTGGTGCGCGGGCCGGACGATTTCACCCGGCTCGGCGGGACCATCGACGATGCGCCGGGCGAGGCCTTCGACAAGACCGCGCGGCTGCTTGCCCTGCCGCAGCCCGGCGGGCCCTCTGTCGAGGCGGAGGCGCTGAAGGGCGATCCGGCGCGATTCCGTTTCCCGCGGCCACTGCTCGACCGGGACGGGTGCGACATGAGCTTTTCCGGCCTGAAGACCGCGCTGCTGCGCACGCGGGACGAGGTGATGGAGGGCAACCGGCTGACCTTGCAGGACCGCGCCGATCTCTGCGCCGGATTCCAGCGGGCGGTGGTCGAGGTCCTGGCGGAGAAGACGCGGCGCGCGCTGGCGGTGTACCTTGCCGACGCTCCGGCGGATCCGGTGATCGCCGTGGCGGGCGGCGTGGCTGCCAACAGGGCCATTCGCGCCGGGTTAGAGACGGTTGCGGCGGAAAACGGCGTGCGCTTCGTCGCGCCTCCGCTGTCGCTGTGCACCGACAACGGGGCGATGATCGCCTATGCGGGGCTTGAACGGTTCGCGGGCGGCGCGCGGGACGGAATGGACCTTTCGGCGCGGCCCAGATGGCCGCTGGACCAGACCAATGCGGGAATGCTCGGCGGCGGAAAGAAGGGACCAAAGGCATGACGGATTTCGCCGGAGTCGGCGTGATCGGCGCGGGGGCCTTCGGCACGGCCCTGGCGATCTCTGTCGCGCGGGGCGGGGTGCCTGTCACGCTTTACGCGCGCGATGCAGGGCTGGTGTTTCGAATGCGGGCAGAGGGCGAGAACGCCGCGCGCCTGCCCGGAATGGTTTTTCCGGATGGGCTGCACGTGACCTCCGACCCGACCAATCTGCCGGAGGGTCCGGTCCTGCTGGCCGTGCCGATGCAGAAGCTGCGGGGCGCGCTTGAAGGTCTGCCGGACTTCGGCGACCGGCCCCTGGTGGCCTGCTGCAAGGGCATCGAGCTGACAACGGGTCTTGGGCCGGCGGAGGTGATCGCCGCCCGGCGTCCCGCCGCACCGGTGGCGCTGCTGACGGGGCCGTCCTTTGCGCACGACATCGCGCGCGGCCTGCCGACGGCGCTGACGCTGGCCTGTGCCGACGATACCCGCGGCGCGGCGCTGCAACAGGGGCTGAGCACGCCGAACATCCGGCTTTACCGCAGCACCGACGTCATCGGGGCCGAGGTCGGGGGCGCGCTCAAGAACGTCATGGCCATCGCCTGCGGTGCCGCCATCGGCGCAGGGCTGGGCGAAAGCGCGCGGGCGGCGCTGATGACCCGCGGCTACGCAGAGATGGTACGGCTGGCGCTCGCACGGGGCGCGCGGGCAGAAACGCTGGCGGGGCTGTCCGGCTTCGGCGACCTTGCGCTGACCTGCACGTCGACCCTGTCGCGGAACTATCGCTATGGTGTCTCGATCGGCGAAAACGCCTTGTTCGACCCTGATATCACCGTTGAAGGCGCGGCCACGGCACGGGCGGTTCAGGTGCTGGCACGGTCCATGAACCTTGACATGCCCATCACCGATGCTGTCGTTGGCCTGATCGACGGAACGCTGAAGGTGGCAGAGGCGCTGGCCCTGCTGCTGTCCCGTCCACTGAAGGAGGAATGAGATGTTGTTTGCCCTGATGGCCCATGACAAACCCGGCGCGCTCGAGGTCCGCAAGGCCAACCGCGATGCGCACCTCGCCTATATCAGGGAGACCGGCTGCGTGGCGCAGGCCGGACCCCTGCTGGACGGAGAGGGCGCGATGTGCGGGTCGCTGGTAATCCTCGACCTCGAAGACCGCGCGGCGGCAGAGGCCTGGGTGGCGGGCGACCCCTATGCCAAGGCGGGGCTGTTCGCGTCGCACACGCTGCGGCCCTGGAACCGGGTCATCGGCGGATGAGGTACTGGCTGTTCAAGTCGGAGCCCGAAACCTGGTCCTGGGACCAGCAGGTCGCCAAGGGCGGCGCCGGAGAAGAATGGACCGGCGTGCGCAACTACCAGGCCCGCAACTTCATGCGCGAGATGGAGGTGGGGGACCGCGGGTTCTTCTACCATTCCCAGAGCACGCGGGAGATCGTGGGCATCGTCGAGGTCTCGGCCCCCTCGCATCCGGATTCGACCACGGACGACGAACGATGGGACTGCGTGGACATCCGCGCCGTTCAGGCCCTGCCCGCCCCCGTGACGCTGGAACAGATCAAGGGCACGCCGGAACTGGCGGCCATGGTGCTGGTGAAGAATTCCCGCCTGTCGGTGCAGCCGGTCACGGCGGAGGAATGGGCGCTGGTCTGCCGGATGGGCGGGCTTTGAAGCTCTAGGAGATCCGGCTCTGTTTCGGGTAAACTCCGCTCCGGGACGCGGAACGGAGGGGACCATGGGCGTTATATCGGTACTGGTGGCGGCGATTGCCGGATTTGCCATGGGGGCGGTCTGGTACATGAGCCTGTCGAAACCCTGGATCAGGGCGGCAGGCATACCGGTGGACGAAACCGGGAAGCCGCAGGGAAACGGATCGCCGATGCCCTTCGTGGTGTCCGGCGTGGCGATGATCCTTGTGGCGGGCATGATGCGGCACATCTTCGCGATGTCCGGGATCGAAAGCGCGGGCGGCGGGCTGGTCGCCGGGCTTGGCGTGGGGCTGTTCTTCATCGTTCCGTGGGTGGCGATGAACTATGCCTATGCGAACCGGCCGGCGATGCTAACTCTGCTTGATGGCGGGTACGCGGTGCTGGGCTGCGGGGTGATCGGGCTGGTGCTGGGCCTGTTCTAGGCAGGGGGCAGGGCATAAATCCTGCGAGTCATTGCGTGGTGGGCTGGAAGCGCCACCCTACGCCGCTGCTCTCCTGCCGGAACGAGGCATGAAACGGTGAAGGGGAGCGCCCGTCCGCGGACCGGCGCTCCCCTCCGATGTCGGGAAGATCAGGCGTAGACGCCTTCTTTCTTGAAGTGCTTCACGAGCAGGTAGTAGACGACCGCGCGGTACTTGTTGCGGTTGGACTTGCCGTAGGTCTCGATCGCCGAGTTGATGCCGGCCATCAGATCCGGGCTGTCCTTGAGGCCGAGCTTCTTCATCAGGAAGTTTTCCTTGATGGTCTCAAGCTCGCTCGCCTGGCTGCCGGCGACGGTCGAGGCGTCTTCGTTGTAGATCGACGGCCCGCAGCCGATGGTCACCTTGGTCAGAAGGTCCATGTCCGGCGTCATGCCACACTTGTCCTTCAGGTCTTCCGCATATTTCGCGATCAGATCGTCACGTTTGCCCATGTCAGTCCCCCGATTGTCCAGGCGCCCCGGTTTTCGGGGCCGTATGGTCCAGACCCTAATGCGCGGATTCTTATCGGGTAAAGCAAAAAAACCCGATGCGCGGACGCATCGGGTTGTGACGTGGCGATCCTGCGGCCGGGATCAGTAGCGGTAATGTTCCGGCTTGAAGGGGCCTTCCTGCGGCACGCCGATGTAATCGGCCTGTTCCTTGGCGAGCGTCGAAAGCTTGACCCCGATCCGTTCGAGGTGCAGGCGCGCGACCTTTTCGTCGAGGTGCTTGGGCAGGATGTAGACCTTGTTCTCGTACTGGTCGCCCTTGGTCCAGAGTTCGATCTGCGCCAGAACCTGGTTGGTGAAGGAGGCGGACATCACGAAGGACGGGTGGCCGGTCGCGTTGCCGAGGTTCAGCAGGCGGCCTTCGGAAAGCAGGATGATCCGCGCGCCGCTCGGCATCTCGATCATGTCCACCTGGTCCTTGATGTTGGTCCACTTGTGGTTCTTGAGCGCGGCGACCTGGATTTCGTTGTCGAAGTGGCCGATGTTGCCGACGATCGCCATGTCCTTCATCTCGCGCATATGCTCGATGCGGATGACGTCCTTGTTGCCGGTGGTGGTGACGAAGATGTCGGCGGTCTTCACCGCGTCTTCCAGCGTGACGACCTCATAGCCGTCCATGGCGGCCTGAAGCGCACAGATCGGGTCGATTTCGGTCACCTTCACGCGGGCCCCTGCGCCGCGCAGGGATGCGGCAGAGCCCTTGCCAACGTCGCCATAGCCGCAGACCACGGCGACCTTGCCGGCCATCATGGTGTCGGTGGCGCGGCGGATGCCGTCGACCAGCGATTCCTTGCAGCCATATTTGTTGTCGAACTTCGACTTGGTGACGGAGTCATTCACGTTGATCGCCGGGAAGGGCAGCTGGCCCTTTTTTACCAGTTCATAGAGGCGGTGCACGCCGGTGGTGGTTTCCTCGGAAACGCCCTTGATGGCATCGCGGGTCTTGGTGAACCAGCCGGGGGAGGCCGCCATGCGCTTGGCGATCTGCTTCTTGATGACCTCTTCCTCTTCGGACTGGGGCACCGGGATGATGTCCTCACCGGCCTCGGCACGGGCGCCGAGCAGGACGTAGAGGGTCGCGTCGCCGCCGTCGTCGAGGATCATGTTCGGGCCTTCGGGGAACATGAAGGACTTGTCGAGATAGTCCCAGTGCTCCTCAAGCGTCTGGCCCTTGACGGCGAAGACGGGCACGCCGGCTTCGGCAATCGCGGCGGCAGCGTGGTCCTGGGTGGAGAAGATGTTGCACGACGCCCAGCGGACGTCCGCACCAAGCGCCACGAGGGTTTCGATCAGGACCCCGGTCTGGATCGTCATGTGCAGGGAGCCGACGATGCGCGCGCCCTTGAGCGGCTTGCTGTCGCCGTATTCCGCGCGGCAGGCCATGAGGCCGGGCATCTCCGTCTCTGCGATGTCGAGCTCCTTGCGGCCGAATGCGGCAAGGGAAATGTCTTTGACGAAGTAGTCGTTGGCCATAGGGTCGGCTCCCGTTTGGATCGAAGTCGCCTGTGCCAGTAGCATCGACCACCGGGGGCGGCAAGTTCAGAGGGGTCCGGCATCGCGCGATCCCCCGTTTCGCTGCGTCGCGGGGCGCGATAGGGTGCGCATCGTAACGGCAAGGTGTGATGCATGACGGACGGTGCAGGCCCGGCGGGGCCGGATTTCGGTTTCTCCTACGCGGCCAACGAATACGGCTTCTACTGCGTGCCGGACCACTATCGCGGGCGCGAGATCGCGGACCTTCTGACCGGCGGCGGTGTCTATGAACCGGCGACGCTGCGATTCCTGCGGCGGCACCTCGGCGACGGGGACGTGGTGACCGGCGGGGCGTTCATCGGCGATTTCATACCGGCGCTGCGCGGGGCCATGGGGAAGAAGACGATACTGCACACCTTCGAACCCGTGCCGGTGTCCTTCGCCGCTGCGCGGGAAACGATCCGGATCAACGGACTTGAGGGAGTGGAGATCCACCAGGTCGGTGTCGGGGCCACCGCCTCGAAGCAGCCGCTTCTGGTCAAGCGGCCCGGCGGGGCGGCGATTTCGGCGGGGGAACGGGTGGTAGACGAGATGGAAGTCGACGGCGACCGTGTGATCGAGATCGACATCGTCACCATCGACTCGCTGGTGCCGGCTGCACGGAAGGTGTCGCTGATCCATCTGGATGTCGAAGGGTTCGAACAGCCGGCGCTGGAAGGCGCGGCGCGGGTGATCGCGGAGTGCCGGCCGATGATCCTCTGCGAGGTGCCGAAACCCTGGAAGGCCCGCGCGATCCTCAAGACGCTGTCCGAAGCGGCACCGGGGGTGGATTACGCGATCATGGGGACGATCGAGAACAACGCCATCTTTGTCGCCCGCTAAGCTGCGGTGACATCGCCCGGTTCAGGGTCTATTCCTGCGAAAAAGCGAGGAGCATGTCATGGCAAAACAGGCACGGGCCTGGCAACGGATGCTGTCGGGGCGCAGGCTGGACCTGCTGGATCCGACCCCGGTCGACATCGAAATCGAGGATATCGCCCACGGGCTTGCCTTTGTCGCCCGGTGGAACGGGCAGACGCGGGGCGACTATGCCTATTCGGTGGCCGAGCATTCGCTGCTGGTGGAGGCCCTGTTCGCCCGGATGGAGCCCTCGGCCGGTCCGGCGCAGCGGCTGACCGCGCTGCTGCATGACGCGCCGGAGTATGTGATCGGGGACATGATCTCTCCGGTCAAGGCGGCGGTCGGTCCGGGGTACGGGGCGCTGGACGACCGGCTCACAGCGGCGGTGCATATCCGGTTCGGCCTGCCCGCGCAGACGCCTGCGGCGCTGAAGAAGAAGATCAAGAAGGCGGACAAGGTGTCGGCCTGGATGGAGGCGGTTCAGATCGCCGGATTCTCGGAAACCGAGGCGGACCGGTTCTTCGGCCGTCCCGATGCGGCGCTGATGGAGGGGCTGGCGATCAGCCTGCGTCCCCCGGTCGAGGTGCGGAACGACTTCACCCGCCGCCACGCCGCCTTGCTGGGAGAGATGTCATGATTCATGTCCGGCGCGCCGGGCCGCTTGATGCCGGGGCCATGGCAGAGCTTCTGAACGAGGTGATCGTTCAGGGTGGCACCACCGCGATCACCGAAGAGGTCACGCGGGACGACATTGCCGGGCGCATCGGCGCCCCGCGGGCGATCTGGCACCTTGCGGAGGACGACGGTGGCGAACTGCTGGGGTTCCAGTGGGTTGAACCGCTGACGACCGAACCCGGTCTGGTCGCCGAAATCGCGACCTTCGCCCGGGTCGGGCGGACCGGTCTGGGCATCGGGTCGGCTTTGTTCGAGGCAACGCGCGCAGCCTGCGTTGCAGAGGGGTACGACTGGATCCGCGCCAACATCCGGGCCGACAACTACGGCGGTCTGGCCTATTACCAGAGCCGCGGGTTCGAGGACTACGGCCGGATCGCGGGCTACCGGATGGGCAACGGGCAGGTGGTAGACAAGGTGCTCAAGCGGTTTGATCTGTGACGATCCGCGCGCGGCGGGCAATTGGCGGGCGCGCGCGGGGTTTTTCCGGTTTCGGGGGGACCATTCCGAACAGGGTCATCCACCAGCCTGCCGCGGACGGACGCGGCGGTCTCTGGTGGCTTGGCATGGGATCCCTTTGGACCGTTCTCAGCATTTCATCTGGTAGCCTGACCATATCCCGGCCTTTCCTGTGGCTGTGTTTCACATGCTGATATAGGCGCTCTCGCCACGATGGTGCAGTCAGGAATTCTGTGATACCTTTTAGTTCAACTATCAGGTTTACGATTGTGCCCGAAATCGACTGGCTGCATCTTCCCGCCCTTTCCTCCCTGCGTGCGTTCGAGGCGACGGCGCGGCTTAACGGGTTCAGTGCCGCTGCGCGGGCGCTGAATGTGACGCCAGCCGCCGTGGCGCAACAGGTGAGGGGGCTGGAGGCGGAGCTGGGCGTCGCGCTCGTCCTGCGCGAAGGTCGGGGGCTGGCGCTGACACAGGCGGGGCGGCAACTGGCGACGGCGCTTGGCGACGGGTTCGGGACGATTGCCAAGGGGGTTCAGGATCTGCGGCGCAGCGACCGCAACCGCGGGCTGCGGGTCACGGCGACGGTGGCCTTTTCGCAGACCGTGCTGATGCCGCGCCTGCCCCGTTTCTGGGCGGATCACCCCGGCATTCCGGTTTCGCTGACGCCGACGCAGACTCCGGTGGACCTGCTGCGCGACGGATATGACCTGGCAATCCGGACCGGCCTCGGCAACTGGCCCGGGGTGAGTGCGGAGTTCCTGTTCCGGACCGAGATGATCGTCGCCGGTGCTCCGTCGGTCGTCAGTCAGAGCGATGACCTGTCGACCCTGCCCTGGATCGTCGACGTGCACTACACGCCGGAGGACGACTGGCTGCGGCTTGGCGGGCTCGACCCCGAGACGATCCGCATTCATTCGATGGAGAACCCGATCCTGTCCGTCACGGCGGCGGAGGCGGGGCTGGGCCTGATCTTCGCGACGGACGTGGTGGTGGCGGAATCGCTCGCGGCGGGGCGGCTGGAGCGGGTGCCCTATCCGCCGCTGCCGGAGACAACCTACTGGATGGTGACGCCGCCCGGTCCGCAGCGCGCCGCCGTTACCGCCTTTGCCGACTGGCTGCGGGCAGAAATCGGCGGTCCGGCGCGCGATTAGCGCGGGCTGCGCTTGGCCAGTATCCGCTGCAGTGTCCGGCGGTGCATGTTCAGCCGCCGCGCGGTTTCGCTGACGTTGCGGTCGCAGAGTTCGTAGACCCGCTGGATGTGTTCCCATCTCACCCGATCCGCGCTCATCGGATTTTCCGGTGGCGGCGGCAGGGTGTCGTCGCGGGCGAGCAGGGCGTTGGTGATATCGGTGGCGTCGGCGGGTTTCGCGAGATAGTCGGTCGCGCCGATCTTGACCGCCGCCACGGCGGTGGCGATGGCGCCGTAGCCCGTCAGCACGACGATGCGGCAATCCGGGCGCTTTTCCCGCAGCACCTCGACCACGTCGAGCCCGTTGCCGTCCTCCAGCCGCAGGTCGCAGACCGCATAGGCGGGCGGACGGGCGGTGGCGATGGCCTTGCCGGCGGCAACGGTTTCGGCAAGCTCCACATCGAAGCCGCGCTTTTCCATCGCCTTGGCAAGACGTTTCAGAAAGGGTTCGTCGTCGTCCAGCAGCAGCAGGCTTCGGTCTTCGCCCAGATCAAGGCCGTCGGTCATCGGATCCGCCCCCAGAGGCTGTTGGTCGTCGGTTGAACGGTTCTAGCCCGCTCCCCCTGCCCCGTCAAACATTCGCGAATCGCTATCCGGCGTCGAGAAAGCAGGCGATGCGCTCCGCCATGTCTTCGGCGGGTTCATCCCGGCGGAAGTAGTCCACGAACCCCGCTTCGGGAAGGGTCAGGTAGCTGAAAGTGGAATGATCGACGAGATAATAGTCGTCCCCGTCCTCTGACGGCTGCTTCTTGTAGTAGGTCCGGTAGGCCTGGCTTGCGGCCTTGATCTGTTCCGCGGTGCCGGTCAGGCCGACCATACGGGGGTGCAGGTAATCGGTGAAATCGGCCAGCTGTTCGGGGGTGTCGCGTTCGGGGTCGATAGTGATGAAGACAGGCTTCACGCTGTAGCCGCGGTCTTCCAGCAGCGTCGCGACCTCCGCGTTGCGGGCGGCGTCCAGGGGGCAGATGTCGGGGCAGTAGGTGTAGCCGAAGTAGATCAGCGCAGGTTCGTCGATGACCTCTTTCTCGGTCACGGTGGCGCCGGTTTCGTCGACCAGGGTGAAGGGGCCGCCGATCTGGTCGCTGCCGCCGGCGATGGCGCTGGCGCGGCACTGGGCGTAGCGGTCGTCGCCGCCGCCCATGGTGACCAGCCACATCACGGCAGAGAGCAGGAGGATCACCGCTCCGGCAGCGATGGCGTAGATGCGGGTCATGGCGGGATCCTTCCGGCGATTGCGTGCGGGTCGGTGCAGTCTTATCAACGGAGTCCAGAGTTTCAATCGGGACACGTCAGCGCAGCCGCCATGACCGACAGGGATTTCGAGGTTCTCAAGGGGCGTGAGCGGGGCAACTGGATCCGTCTGCGCACCATCATCCTGCTGCGGTGGGGTGCCGTGGCGGGGCAGTTCGCCGCGCTGACCGTCGCGCGGGAAATCTACGGGCTGAACCTGGAATACGGCTGGTGCCTGCTGGTCGTGGGCATGTCGGTGATCGGCAACCTCGTCGCGACCTTCATCTTTCCCGAAAGCAAGCGCCTGTCCGAGGTCGAGAACCTGCTGATGGTGCTGTTCGACCTGCTGCAGCTGTGCCTGCTGCTGTATCTGACCGGGGGGCTGCACAATCCGTTCTCGATCCTGATCGTGGGGCCGGTGACGGTTTCGGCCATGGCGCTGTCGGGGCGATCCACGCTGTTCATCGGGACGGTGGCGATCGTCGGGGTGACGCTGCTCACGGAACTTCACCTCCCGCTCAGGACGGCGCAGGGGTTCATCCTGCAGATCGCCGATGTCTTTGTCTTCGGGCAGTGGCTGGCGATCGTGATCGCGGTGATCTTCCTTGGCATCTATTCCCGCTGGATCGCGACCGAACTGCATTCGATGTCCGACGCGCTTCAGGCGACGCAGCTGGCGCTGGCGCGGGAACAGAAGCTGACCGACCTTGGCGGTGTGGTTGCGGCGGCGGCGCATGAGCTGGGGACGCCCCTGGCGACGATCAAGCTGGCCTCTGCCGAACTGGCGGAAGAGCTGTCGGACCGACCCGACCTGGCCGACGACGCGCGGCTGATCCGCGAACAGGCGGACCGCTGCCGGGACATCCTGCGCTCCATGGGCCGGGCGGGAAAGGACGATCTGCACCTGCGGCAGGCCCCGCTGACCGCGGTGATCGAGGAGGCGGCGGAACCGCATCAGGGACGCGGGCGGGCGATCCACTATGAATTCGACAACCCGGAGGACACGGGCGCGGTACCGCAGATCCTGCGACGGCCCGAACTGATCCACGGGCTGCGCAACCTGATCCAGAACGCGGTCGACTTTGCCACGGCCAATGTCTGGGTCGAGGCGCGGTGGAGCGGGACGGAGATCTCTGTCCGGATCATGGACGACGGGCGGGGGTATGCACCGCAGGTGATCGGCCGGATCGGCGACCCCTTCGTGCGGCGGCGTCGGGCGTCGGGATCCGGGCACGCTCGGCCGGGGTACGAAGGCATGGGGCTGGGGCTGTTCATCGCCAAGACGCTGCTGGAACGCACCGGAGCCGAACTGAGCTTTGCCAACGGTCCCGACCGCGACTCCGCCTCCGGCAGCGGGCAGGAACGGAGCGGCGCAATCGTCGAAGTGGTCTGGCCCCGGCGCAAGATCGACGCGCGTGATGGGGATACTCCGGCGCCGGTCGGGCGGAACCGCCCTTTTCTGCCATGACGTCAATTGGCGTCAAAAATGATAGATCTTAACCACCTGTTTACCATTTTGCTGTTTCTATCCCGACGGGGAAGGAACGGGGATCGGGTTGCAGATCGGTTTGTCACATATCACCCTGGTGCTGATCGTCAGTCTTGCGACGGCAACGGCCGCGGTGCTGATCATCCAGTTGCTGCCGGGCTACCGCCGCAGGCGCGGCATTGCACGGAAGACAAGCGGCGGGATGCGGATGATCCGGGGGCGGATCGTCGATTGCGACGCGGACCTGACCCGGCAGCTGCAGCGGGATGACTGGGATAATACGCTTCCGTCCCTTCGCAAGTATTTCTCGTTCCGGTACAGCGACGTTCCGGCCGAATTCGTCGGCGATACGGACGGCACCGTCACCTATCCGGCCCGCGACCCCGAGGATCCGTCTCTTCTCCGCATCGCGCGGCGCGGCCAGAGCGTGAGTGTGGACCTGGTCGACAGTTCGGTGGCCGATCCCATGTCCGCGCATCTCAGGCTCTACCGGGACCGCATCCGCGCGCTGACCCGCTGGTCCGCGATGACAGCGCCCTATCCGGTGTGGCTGACGGATGTGGACGGCTGCCTGTTGTGGTCCAACACCGCCTACGCCCAGATCGAGGCGGAGAGCGGCGGCGCGCGTCCCGACGGCCGCCCCGCCCTGCCGCCGGAGGGAGAGGTGCGCGGGCTGCCCGACCGCGAACAGCGCCGGATCCGCTTCCGGCCGACCCCGGCGGTGCAGGAACGCTGGTTCGACCTGACGGAGCGGGCGTTCGAGGGCACGCATCTGTTCCACGCCATCGACGTGACCGCCGTGGTCCGGGCCGAGGTCGCGCAGCGGACCTTCGTCCAGACGCTCACCAAGACCTTCGCGCAGCTGTCGACCGGGCTGGCGATATTCGACCGCAACCGTCAGCTGGCCCTGTTCAATCCGGCGTTGATCGACATGACCGCCCTGACGCCGGAATACCTGTCCGGGCGACCCGGATACCTGTCCTTCTTCGACAAGCTGCGGGACGAAAAGATCATGCCGGAACCGCGCAGCTATTCAACATGGCGGGACCAGATCCTCGACCTTATCGCGGCGGCGGAGGATGGGCGGTACCAGGAGACATGGACGCTGGCCAACGGCTGCACCTATCGCGTCACCGGGCGGCCGCATCCGAACGGCGCCGTGGCCTTCCTGTTCGAAGACATCAGCGCAGAGATCACCCTGACCCGGCGTTACCGCGAACAGCTGGACCTGTCGCAGGCGGTGATGGAGTCGCTGGACGATGCGCTGGCGGTGTTCTCGCCGCAGGGCGTGCTGAGCTACACCAACGAATCCTACCGCGATCTCTGGCAGCTGCCGGAGGAGAACTCCTCTCTCGACCAGTCGGTCCGCAGCGCGACGGGCATGTGGCAGGACCGCTGCGAACCCAGTCCGATCTGGGGGGATTTCCGCGATTTCGTCGTGGGGTTCGACGAGCGCACGGAATGGGACGCCTCTGTCCGGATGCGCGACGGGCGGATGCTCGACTGCCGGTTCAAGCCGTTGCAGGGCGGCGCGACGCTCGCCACTTTCCGCGTGGCACAGGTCAGCCGGCTTGTCGGGATCCAGGGGCGGCGGTGACGGCGGGTCGCGTGGCGCCCGCCCGATGCGGGGCCTTGCAGGCGACTCCGGCGTCGGTAAAGTCGGCGCATGGATCATTGCCACCGCCGTTACCTGTCCCGTTCCGCCGACGAAACCGGCGATCTTGCGCGCCGCATCGGGGCCGGGCTGGAACCGGGGCACGTGCTGCTGCTCGTGGGACCGGTCGGTGCCGGAAAAACCCATTTCGCCCGCGTGCTGATCCAGTCGCTGCTGGCCGTTGCCGAGGACGTGCCCTCCCCCACCTTCACGCTGGTGCAGACTTATGAGGGGCGGCGGGCGGAGATCTGGCACGCGGACCTCTACCGCCTGACCGCGCCGGACGAGGTGGTCGAACTGGGGCTGGAAGAGGCCTTCGACACCGCAATCTGCCTGGTCGAATGGCCCGACCGGCTTGGCGATCTTGTGCCTGAGGATGCGCTGACGCTGACGTTCACCGTGACCGGGACCGACACGCGCCGGATCGACGCGACGGGGCCGGCTGCCTGGGATCCCCTTCTCCCCGAAGACATGACCGGAGCCTTCCATGCCTGACACCGCCCGCGCCGCCCTGCTGGCGGATTTCATCGGCACAACCGACTGGGCCGGGGCGGATCGGACCGTTCTGGCGGGCGACGCCTCCAACCGCCGGTACGACCGGCTGCGGCGGGGCGGGGAGAGCGCGGTGCTCATGGATGCTCCGCCGGAGAAGGGAGAGGACGTGCGCCCTTTCCTGTCGGTGGCCGCCTATCTGTCGGGTCTCGGCCTGTCGGCGCCACGGGTGCTGGCGCAGGATCCGGATGCCGGGTTCCTGCTGATCGAGGACCTGGGCGATGACCTTTTCGCCCGCGTGACGGCGCGCGATCCGGGGGCGGAGATGACGCTCTATGCCGCTGCGACGGACGTGCTGGCCACGCTGCACGACGCGCCGCCCATGCCGGGACTGGCGCGGTACGATGCCGCAACGATGACCCCGCTCGCCGCGCTGGCCTATGACTGGTATCTCGCGGAAAGCCTTGGCCGGAACGACGCCGCCAAAGCCGCTTTCTGCGAGGCCTTCGCGCCGCTGCTTCAGGCCGAGACCAGCTGTACCGTCACCACCCTGCGCGACTATCACGCCGAAAACCTGCTGTGGCTGCCGGGCCGAGACGGGGCGGCGCGGGTCGGCCTGCTGGATTTCCAGGACGCGATGATCGGGGATGCGGCCTATGACCTCGTGTCGATGCTGATGGATGCCCGGCGGGACGTCGGCGCAGAGGTCGAAGACGCGATGATTGCCCGGTTCTGCGCGGCGACCGGCCAGGGCCGCGCCGGGTTCGAGCGGCG
This sequence comes from Primorskyibacter flagellatus, assembly GCF_014638275.1. Lineage (GTDB taxonomy): Bacteria > Pseudomonadota > Alphaproteobacteria > Rhodobacterales > Rhodobacteraceae > Pseudooceanicola > Pseudooceanicola flagellatus_A. Next base: position 878,026 of record NZ_BMFJ01000002.1, on the reverse strand, counting down.
CTATCACGTCGTCGGCGCGCAGCGGAACCTGCGGATCCTCGGGGTCTTTGCCCGGCTGTCGCGGCGGGACGGCAAGCGGCACTATGTCGACCTGATCCCGCGGGTCTGGGGGCATCTGATGCGCAACCTGTCGCACCCGGCGCTGTCCGGGATCGCGGGGCTGGTGAAGGCCGACCTGCCGGTGCCGGAGGCGGCGATCCTCGACAGGCTGCGGCGATGACCCCGCAGGCGCTGATGCTGTTCGCCGCCGGTTTCGGGACCCGCATGGGCGCGCTGACCGCCGACCGGCCGAAGCCGCTGGTCAGGGTCGCGGGGCGGCCGCTGATCGACCATGCGCTCGACCTGATCGACCCGGTCGTTCCCGGCCCGGTCGTCGCGAACCTGCATTACCGGGCGGCGCAGCTCGAGTCGCATCTGGCCGGGACCCGCGTCGTAACCCTGCGGGAGAAGCCGGAGATCCTCGAGACCGGTGGCGGGTTGCGGAATGCGCTGCCTCTGCTCGGGTCCGGGCCGGTCTGGACGATGAACTCCGACGCGGTCTGGGCCGGGCCGAACCCGCTGGCCCTGCTGCGTGACCAGTGGGAGGAGGGGATGGAGGCGCTGCTGCTTGGCATCCCGCCAGACCGCGCCGTGGGGCATACGGGCGCGGGTGACTTCCTTCCCGGTCCGCCGGCCGCGCGCGGACCGGGACTGATCTATTCCGGCGCGCAGATCATCCGGACGGAGGGGCTGACCGATGTGCAGGAAGCCGCGTTTTCACTGAACCTGCTCTGGGACCGGATGCTCGCGCGGGGCACGCTGCACGTCATACCATACGACGGCGAATGGTGCGATGTCGGGCGGCCCGAGGGGATCGCGCTGGCCGAAGCGATGCTGGCCCGTCATGTTTAAGCCTTCCGACAGACCCCGCGTCTTCGGACTGCCGCCCGGCGCGGATTTTCCCCGTCATCTTGTCGACGGGCTGATTGAAAAGACAGAGGGGCTGCCGCCCGAGGTGCTGGGCCGGACCACGCTGATCGTGAACACGCGGCGGATGGCACGGCGGATCCGGTCGCTGTTCGACGCCGGGCCGCCCCGCCTGTTGCCGCGCATCCGGCTGGTGACGGATCTGGGGGAGACATTCGCGCTTGGCACCATTCCTGCACCGGTGCCGTTGCTGCGACGGCGGCTGATGCTGGTACAGCTGGTGCAGGCGCTGATCGAACGGGAGCCGGACCTCGCTCCGCGCGCCGCTCTCTACGACCTGGCCGACAGCCTCGCCCGGGTGTTCGAGGAGATGCGCGGAGAGGGAGTTTCCTTTGACGCGATCCGGCGCATCGATGTGTCGGGGCATTCGGACCACTGGGCGCGGGCGCTGCGGTTCCTGACCATCGTGGAACAGATCGAGGGCGGCGGCACGGCCCCCGATCCGACCGCACGGTTGCGTATGGTTGCCGAGCATCTCTCTGCGACCTGGCCGGATTCACCGCCACCGGGGCCGGTGATCGTGGCCGGGTCCACAGGATCGCGGGGGGCGACGAACCTTCTGATGCAGGCTGTCGCGCGGCTGCCTCAGGGGGCGGTGGTGTTGCCGGGCTACGATTTCGACCTGCCGGACGCGGTCTGGATGGAACAGCTGTCCGACCCGCTTCTGGCAGAGGATCATCCGCAGTACCGGTTCCGCGCGCTGACCGCCGCGCTTGGCCTTGAACCGAAGGATGTAGAACCCTGGATCGGATCGGTTCAGAACGACGCCCGCAACAGCCTGGTGTCGCTTGCGCTACGACCCGCACCCGTCACCGACCAATGGCTGGCGGAAGGGCCGCGGCAGGACCCGGCGGCGGCCATGGCGGGTGTGACCCTGGTCGAGGCGCCTTCGGCCCGGGAAGAGGCGCAGGCGATTGCGCTGCGGTTGCGTCAGGCGGCGGAGGAGGGGGTGCGCGCGGCGCTCATCACCCCCGACCGGCTGCTGGCGCGTCAGGTGACGGCGGCGCTGACCCGGTGGGACATCCTGCCCGACGACAGCGCGGGGGAGCCGCTGCACCTGACGCCGCCGGGCCGGTTCCTGCGGCAGGTCGCGGCGCTATCGCACGACAGGGGCGGCGCGGCGGGGCTGCTGGCACTTCTGAAACACCCGCTCTGCCATACCGGGGCGGAGAGGGGGACGCACCTTCTGCTGACGCGGGCGCTCGAGTCGGAGCTGCGGCGCGAGGGGCCGCCGTTTCCCGATGCGGGCAGCCTGCGCGGTTTCGCGGCGGAACAGCCGGATGCAATGGCGCGCGACTGGGCCGAATGGGCCGGTACCTGCGCCATCGCCGGAGAGGACGCGGAGCCGCGCGCCCTGACGCAGCGGGTCGGCGACCTGATCGCGCGGGCGGAACGGCTGGCGGCCGGATGCGGTGCGGAGGGGTCCGGGCGGCTGTGGGAGGGGAACGACGGCGCGGATGTGCACGCGAAGCTGGCGGAACTGGCCGCGGCGGCGGAGGTCGCGGGGGATATCGGGGCGGAGGATTTCACCAACCTCGTCACCGCGATCCTATCCGGGGCGGAGCAGCGCGACAGCACAATTCCCCATCCGCATATCCTGATCTGGGGCACGCTGGAAGCGCGGGTTCAGGGGGCCGATCTGGTCATACTCGGCGGGTTGAACGAAGGCAGCTGGCCGGAGGCCGCCGCGCCCGATCCCTGGCTGAACCGCGCGATGCGGGCGGAGGTCGGGCTGCTGCTGCCGGAACGGAAGATCGGCCTGTCCGCCCACGACTTCCAGCAGGCCATTGCCGCGCCCGAGGTCTGGATCACCCGTGCCCTGCGCGGGTCCGAGGCGGAGACGGTCGCCTCGCGCTGGCTGAACCGGATCACCAACCTGCTCTCCGGTCTTGGTCCCGTGGGGCAGGATGCACTTGAGGGTGCGCGGGTCCGTGGCCGGCACTGGCTGGGTCTGGTGGCGGCGCTGGATGCTGTGGACCCGGTCCCTCCGGCCCCCCGCCCTGCCCCGCGCCCGCCCGCCGCCGCCCGTCCGCGCAAGCTGTCGGTCACTCAGGTCAAGACGCTGATCCGCGACCCCTATGCGATCTATGCGCGGGAGGTGCTGCGGCTGCGCCCTCTCGACCCGCTGATGAAAGCGCCGGACGCGCTGATGCGGGGGATCGTCAGCCACGAGGTTCTGGAGCGGTTCGTGAAAGAGGTGACGGCGGACCCGGCCGCGCTGCACGCCGGTCATCTCGTGGCGCTGACCCGCGAGGTACTGGAGCGGGAGGTGCCCTGGGCGGAGGCGCGGCTGCTCTGGCTGGCGCGGATGGCGCGGGCGGCGGTGGATGTGGTCGGCGGAGAGGCCGTGCGGCAGGAGATGGGGCGGCCCGCGGGATATGAACTGCCGGGGCGCGTGGTGCTGGAGGGACTGGATTTCGCACTGACCGCAAAGGCCGACCGGATCGACCTGGACGGCAACGGCAACGCGCTGATCTACGACTACAAGACCGGGCAGATGTCCTCTGCCGCGATGCAGATGAGCTTTGATCTGCAGCTGCTGCTCGAAGCGGCGATGGCGGAACGGGCAGGGTTTCACGGGCTGGATCCGCGACATGTGATCCGGGCGGCGTTCATCGGGCTGGGATCGGACACGCGGGAGATCGAGGCCCCGCTCGACCAGCTCTCTTCCGATGAGGTCTGGGCGCGGTTTTCGACCCTGATCCGGCAGTATCTGGACCCGGCACAGCCCTTCACCTCGCGCCGGGCGATGTTCAGCGTGGCGACGGAGGGGGATTACGATCACCTCGCGCGGTTCGGGGAATGGGACGTGGCCACCGACCCCACGCCGGAGGATGTCGGATGATGCGAGACGACGCCACGCAGCGGCAGGTGGATGCGGCACGGCCCGACAGGTCGACCTGGCTTGCGGCCAATGCCGGGTCGGGCAAGACGCGGGTGCTGACCGACCGGGTGGCGCGGCTGTTGCTGGACGGGGTCTCGCCGCAGCATATCCTCTGTCTCACCTACACCAAGGCCGCCGCGACCGAGATGCAGAACCGGCTGTTTCGCCGGCTCGGGGCCTGGGCGATGCTGCCGGACGATGCGCTCCGGGCGGAGCTTGCCGGGCTTGGCGTGGACGACGCCGTCGATGCCGGGCGGCTGCGGCATGCGCGGACCCTGTTCGCGCGGGCGATCGAGACGCCGGGCGGGCTGAAGATACAGACGATCCATTCGTTCTGCGCCTCCCTGCTGCGGCGGTTCCCGCTGGAGGCCGGGGTGAGCCCGCAGTTCACGGAGATGGAGGACCGAGACGCCGCCCTTCTGCGCGCCCGGGTGATCGAGGACCTTGCCGAAGGGCCGGACAGGGGAAAGGCGCGCGACGTTCTGGCACGCGTCGCGCTGCAGTATTCCGGCCAGACGCTCGAGGCATTGACCGGCGCGATTGTCGGCCATGCGGAGGTGCTGTCACGCCAGCCGGGTCGGGCGGCACTGGCGGCAGAGCTTGACCTGCCGGAGGGTTATGACGCGGATCGGGTTCTGGCGGAGGTCTTCCTCGGGTCGGAAACGGAGGATCTGGCCGCGCTCGCCACGCTGGCGCGGGACGGCTCGGTCACCGATCAGAAGCTGGCGGGGAAACTGGCGGGGATCGCCGCCCCGGACATGGACGCGCTGTTGGTGCTGGAGGACTGCTTCCTGACCGGCGCGACAGCGAAAGTGCCGTTTTCGGCCAAGATCGGCTCTGTTCCGACCAAGGGGACGCGGGGCAAGGCGCCCGATCTGATGGACCGGATCGACGCGCTCATGGGCCGGGTGGAACAGGCGCGGGACCATCGGCTGGCGCTGGCGTTGCTGGACAAGACAGACACGCTTTACGACTTTGCCGGGCTGTTCCTGCCCGCCTATGCACGGGCGAAGCTGCTGCGCGGGGCGATGGATTTCGACGACCTGATCCTGCGCGCCCGCGACCTGCTGACCAACCCCGAGGTGTCGGCCTGGGTGCTGTTCCGGCTGGACGGCGGGATCGACCATATCCTCGTGGACGAGGCGCAGGATACCTCCCCTCAACAGTGGCAGGTGATCCAGGCGCTGGCGCGGGAATTCACCAGCGGCTCGGGCGCACGAGAGGACCGGGTGCGCACGATCTTCGTCGTCGGGGACAAGAAGCAGTCGATCTATTCCTTCCAGGGCGCGGATCCGTCGGGGTTCGACCGGATGCGGGATGATTTCGCCGAACGGCTCGACGCGCTTGGCCGGCCGCTGCAGCGGCTGGCGCTGGCACATTCCTTCCGGTCCTCTCCGGCGATTCTGTCGCTGGTGGACCGCGTTTTCGAAGGTCGGGCGGAGGCCGGGTTTTCGCCGGAGGAGACCCACATCGCCTTCCATGACGCCCTGCCCGGCCGCGTCGATCTCTGGCCGCTGGTTGAGAAGGTGGAGGCCCCGGACAGCGGTGCATGGGACGACCCGGTGGACCTGCCCGGAGAGCGGGATCACGACGTGGTGCTGGCCGACCGCATCGCCCGGTCCATCCGCGATATGATCGACGCCAGGACACCCCTGCCGCTTGGTGGTGGCCGGGCGCGGGCGATCCATGAGGGCGATATCCTGATCCTCGTCCGGCGGCGGCGCAGGCTGTTTCACGAGATCATCCGCGCCTGCAAGGTGCAGGGGCTCGAAATCGCCGGGGCCGACCGGTTGCGGATCGGCGGCGAACTGGCCGTCAAGGACCTGACCGCCCTGCTCGCCTTCCTCGCCACGCCCGACGACGAGCTGAGCCTTGCCGCCGCGCTGAAATCCCCCCTGTTCGGCTGGACTGAGGGGATGCTGTTCGATCTGGCCCACGGCCGGACCGGATCACTGTGGCGCACGCTGGACCGGCGGACGGATCACGAGGACACCCGGCGGGTGCTGCGCGACCTCCGCGACCGGGCGGATTTTCTGCGGCCCTACGAGTTGCTGGAGCGGGTCCTGACGCGACACGACGGGCGGCGCAAGCTGATGGCACGGCTCGGGGTGGAAGCGCAGGACGGCATCGACGCGCTGCTGGATCAGGCGCTTCAGTACGAACGCAACGAGGTGCCCAGCCTGACCGGGTTCCTCGTCTGGCTTCAGGGCGACGACCCGGAGGTCAAGCGACAGATGGAGAGCGCGGGGTCGCGGATCCGGGTGATGACGGTGCATGGATCCAAGGGGCTGGAGGCGCCGGTGGTCTTCCTGCCCGAAACCCAGGCCCGGCGGGAAGACCTGCGTGGAGAGATCGTCTCCGACGACGGGTTTGCCTGGTGGAAGGTATCGGCGGCAGAAGCCCCTGCCCGCCTGCGCGACCTGCGAGAGGCGAAGCTGGACAAGCAGCGGGAGGAAGCGGACCGGCTTCTGTATGTGGCCATGACGCGGGCGGAGAAATGGCTCATCGTCGCGGCGGCGGGCGATCTGGGGAAGACCGGCGACACCTGGTACGACCGGATCGGCGGGGCGATGCGCGATCTCGGGGCGGAGGAGCGGGTTCTCGAAGGCGGCACGGGGCTGCGGCTGGAGACCGGCGACTGGGCCGGACTTGCGCTGACGGAGGATCGCACTGCGCCGGAGCCCCTGCCCGTCCTGCCCGACTGGGCGCGGCGGCGCGCGCCCGTGGCGGAGGGGCCGGTGACCACGCTCAGCCCGTCCGAACTCGGCGGGGCCAAGGCGCTGCCGGGCGAGGCGGGGCTGGACGAGGCGGCGGCCAAGCGGCGCGGGCGGCAGGTGCACCTGCTGCTGGAGCATCTGCCGGGCGTGGCGGAGAGCGAATTCGGGGATCGCGCGGCGCGGATCCTGGGCGAGGGGCCGGACGGTGCGGAGGGGGCTGAACTGGACCTGCTGAGCGGCGAGGCGCGGCGCGTCCTCACCGCCCCGCATCTGGCACCCCTGTTCGGGCCGGAGGCGCTGGAGGAGGTGGCGATTTCAGCCCCACTCGACGCGCTTGGCGGCGCGCGGGTGCATGGCACGATCGACCGGCTGGTGGTGGAGGACGACCGCGTTCTGGCGGTGGACTTCAAGACCAATGCCGTGGTGCCTGACATGCCCGCCGAAGTGCCCGACGGCCTGCTGCGCCAGATGGGGGCCTATGCCGCCGCGCTGTCGCAGGTCTATCCGGGGCGGCGGGTGGATGTCGCGTTGCTGTGGACGCGCACCGGGACGCTCATGGTGCTGCCGCAGGATCTTGTGATGGCGGCGTTGCGGGCCACAACCGCTTCTTGAACTTCCGCGATGTGCTCCTTACCTTTGATCCCCAAGCGCAGCCCAGATCCTCAGGAGAAACCGATGTCCACCGTGGCCGTAACCGACGATACCTTTGAAACCGAAGTGAAAAACTCAGACGTTCCCGTTGTCGTGGACTTCTGGGCGGAATGGTGCGGCCCCTGCAAGCAGATCGGCCCGGCCCTTGAAGAACTGGCGGAAGAGTTTGGCGACAAAGTGAAAATTGCCAAGGTCGACGTCGATTCGAATCCGAACTCCCCGATGCAGCTTGGCGTGCGCGGGATCCCGGCGCTGTTCATCTTCAAGAACGGCGAAGTGGTGTCCAACCGCGCGGGCGCTGCACCGAAGGCGTCGCTGAAGTCCTGGATCGAAGAGTCGATCTGAGGCCGGATACCGTTTTGAAAGATTTTCGAGGGCGCTCGTCGGAGCGCCCTTTTTCATGTCCGGACATCACGACCGGGCGTCCGGGTCCGGCAGGTTCTCCTGCACCCATTTCGGGGCGACGTGGATATCCACCGTGCGCAGGATACCGGGGCCGAGGTTGTGGAACTTGTGCGGCTGCCCCGCCGGACCGAAGACGATATCGCCGGCCTGCGCCTCGATCTCCGTTCCGCCGACGGTGAACAGGGCGCGGCCCTCGAGCACCACGAAGATTTCGTCATAGTCGTGGACGTGCAGTTTCGGGCCCTTGCCGATCTCTTCGCTGGTGTACATCAGCACGGTCGCGCCGGTGCCGAACCTTTCGCCGTCGACATGGCCAAGCCATGCAGGCGGGGTGCGGGACCATTCGGACTGCGGGATGCGGAGGGGGGATTTCATGCTCTGCTCCTGTCGTCAGATGCTCCAACCGCCACGGATCAGGGCCTCGCGGATCCTCTCCTTGACGTCCGGACGGCCGGCGTTGATGCAGTTTTCCTGCCAGAACCACCAAAGGTAATGGGCATAGTCGGGTGCATGCGTCGCGATGCCATCGAATGCGCCCAAGTCCTGAGGCGAGGCGGTCAGGCAGATGTGGTGAAAGTCGATCTTCGCAAAAAGGATCGACGGCTTGCCGAAAAAGAACGCGTTGAAGGCGGCTGCGGAGTTCATCGTGACCACGTAGTCGCAGCGGGCCAGCATGTCCTTCATCGCGCCGGTCAGGATCGTCAGGCGCGGGTTCCGGGCGGCGAGGCTGTGCAGCGCGTCCAGCTCGTCGGCACCGTAGGTTTCCTTCGGGTGCAGGGTGGCGACGACATCGCGGGCGGGATCGGCGGCGAGGGTGAGGGAGAGCATCTCGACCGGCGTGCAGCTTTGAAACGACCGGTGATCAAGCAGCCTGCCCTGAAGGGGCACATATATCAGACCCTCGCGTTGCGGCGCTTCAGTCAGGCCGGGAAACAAGCGCTCGCGCCAGCGGTCATAGGTCCGGCGGGCGGGCTGATCGGCCACGCTTTGCGGCTGGAAGGGTTGGCTCGCGACATGCCAGTTCCACCGCTCTGCCGTCGTCTCGATGGCCCAGAACGGGTAGTGGTAGGCACGGCGGAACGTCAGCCCGCCGGGTGGCGGCGGGGCCATGTGGGTCAGTGCGGGCGCATCGGCGCGAAAGGGCGTGCCGAGGGGCGCGAAGGCGACACCGTACCCGGCGTCCCGCAGCACGTCGGTGACAAGGCCGATGAAGTTGTGACGGCCGTCGCGGGCGCTCTGCAGTAGAGGCTCTTCAAGGTAAATGGTGACGGCGCGCGGCATGCCGCGACGCTACTGCCGCCATCGGCCACCGGCAAGGTGGCGGGCCAGATGGCGGGCCAGACGGTGGGGTTGTGGTCCTGTTCCGTCGACCGCATATAGGCAGTCACGCAAAGGAGGACCGGCATGGCGGATCATCACGGATCAGGCGACTTTCCCGGCTGGCACGGCACCACCATCATCGGAGTCCGCAAGAGCGGCCAAGTGGTTGTCGCCGGGGACGGGCAGGTGAGCATGGGCCAGACGGTCATGAAGGGCACGGCGCGCAAGGTACGCCGGCTGTCGCCCGGCGGGCATGACGTGGTCTGCGGATTTGCCGGGTCGACCGCGGATGCCTTCACGCTTCTGGAACGGCTGGAGGCAAAGCTCGAGGCGATGCCGGGCCAGCTGCAGCGGGCCAGCGTGGAACTTGCGAAGGACTGGCGGACGGACAAGTACCTGCAGAAGCTCGAGGCGATGCTGATCGTGACCGACGGGTCGGAGTTGCTGGTCATCACCGGCGCGGGCGACGTGCTGGAACCGGAGCATGACGTTGCGGCCATCGGATCGGGCGGCAACTATGCCCTGGCGGCGGCGCGGGCCTTGATCGACACCGATCTGGGGGCGGAGGAGATCGCCCGGAAAGCCATGGGCATCGCTGCGGACATCTGTGTCTATACCAACGGCAACCTGACGGTGGAGACGATCGGCTAACCGGCCTTCTTCGCCTGCATATAGGCGCGAAGGACGGCGTTCATCCGGGTCTGGTAGCCCTTGCCTTCGGTTTTGAAGAAATCGAGCACGCCCTGGTCGACGCGAAGGGAGACCCGCTGCCTGGGTTGGGGGACCACGAGGTAGACCAAGCCGCCCCTTCAATCCAGCCCGCGAAATGCGTACATCTGCCCCGGATATCGGAAAGGACTGACATGACCGACCTGACACCGCGCGAAATCGTATCGGAGCTTGACCGGTTCATCATCGGCCAGAAGGACGCCAAACGCGCCGTTGCCGTGGCCCTGCGGTCGCGCTGGCGGCGGGCGAAGCTGGCGGACGACCTGCGGGACGAGGTGTTTCCGAAGAACATCCTGATGATCGGACCGACCGGTGTCGGCAAGACGGAGATCTCGCGACGCCTGGCCAAGCTGGCCCGCGCGCCCTTCATCAAGGTGGAGGCGACGAAGTTTACCGAGGTCGGCTATGTCGGGCGGGATGTGGAACAAATCGTGCGCGATTTGATGGACTCTGCCATCGCCATGGTGCGGGAACAGATGCGCGAGGACGTGCGCGCCTCGGCCCACAAGCTGGCAGAGGACCGGGTGATCGAGGCGCTGGCCGGAACGGATGCGCGCGAAGGCACGCGGGAGATGTTCCGCAAGAAGCTTCGCAACGGTGAGCTGGACGATACAGAGATCGAACTGGACCTGGCGGATACCTCCAACCCCATGCCGATGCTGGATATACCGGGGCAACCGGGCGGACAGATGGGGATGATGAACCTGGGCGACATCTTCGGGAAGGCGTTCGGCGGGCGGACCGTGCGACGCAAGCTGTCGGTGGCCGAAAGCTATGAGGTCCTGATCGGAGAGGAAGCCGACAAGCTGCTGGACGACGAGACGGTGAACCGCACCGCGCTGACGGCGGTCGAGGAGAACGGCATCGTCTTCCTCGACGAGATCGACAAGGTGTGCGCCCGATCGGATGCGCGCGGGGCCGACGTCAGCCGCGAAGGCGTGCAGCGCGACCTGCTGCCGCTGATCGAAGGCACGACGGTGTCCACCAAGTACGGGCCGGTCAAGACCGACCATATCCTGTTCATCGCGTCGGGCGCGTTTCACGTGGCGAAACCGTCGGACCTGCTGCCCGAACTGCAGGGGCGGCTGCCGATCCGGGTTGAGCTGAAATCGCTGACAGAGGCCGACTTTGTGGCGATCCTGACGGAGACGGACAACGCCCTGACCCGCCAGTACACGGCGCTGATGGAAACCGAAGGCGTGAAGGTGACCTTTACCGAAGACGGGATCGCGGCGCTTGCCCGGATGGCGGCGGACGTGAACCAGTCGGTCGAGAATATCGGCGCCCGCAGGCTCTATACCATCATGGAACGGGTGTTCGAGGAACTGTCCTTCCACGCCCCCGACCGTACCGGCGAAGAAATTTCGGTCGATGCGGCCTTTGTCGAGGCTAATATCGGCAAGCTGGCGGCGTCTGCCGATCTGAGCCGCTACGTGCTCTGATCGCGCCGAAATTCTGGCGCTCCCGGGCCTGGGCGGGTATCCCGGAGGGGCTGAACCCCGGGTTGCCTGATGCGTCTGTTCCTGTATCTGATCGTCGTCGCCGTGCTTTGCGGATGTGCGGATCCAACGCGCATGCTGCTTGTTCCGGAGGCCGGGACAGTCGGCGATCATCAGAAGGTCGTGGTTGTCACCAACCGCGCAAGGGACGCCGCGGGGAATTACGGTGGCGGGCGCGCCGCTGCTTTCACCTATCTCGACGTCGGCGTGTCTATCCCGCGGGACCGGCGGCCGGGAACGGTCCCGGTGTCCTATTCCAATCCGGTGCCTGGTCGTCACTTCGTGCTGACCAGAAGCGACGAGATCGGCAGCAAGGCAGCGTTCCTGAGCACCCTGCGCAGGTCGCTGGCAGAGCTGGCGCCGGCGGAGCGGGACATCACGATCTTCGTGCATGGCTACAACACCTCATTCAGCGACGGCGTTTTCCGTACGGCGCAGCTGGCGCACGATTTCGGGCTCAAGGGTGTCGCCGTCGGGTTTTCCTGGCCGAGTGCGGCGCATCCCCTGGGCTACAGCCACGACAGGGACAGCGTTCTTCTGGCGCGCGACGGGCTGGAGGAGATGTTGCGCGACGTCTCCCGCGCGGGCGCGCGCAACGTGGTGATCGTCGGCCATTCCCTGGGGGCGATGCTGGTGATGGAGAGCCTGCGGCAGATGGCGATCGCCAACCCCGGCCTGCCGGACCGCATTCTCGACGGGGTGGTGCTGATCGCGCCCGACATCGACACGGATCTGTTCCATGCGCAGGCCGGGCGGATCCGTTTCCTTCCGCAGCCCTTTGCCATCTTCGTGTCGCAGAAGGACCGGGCGCTGATGCTGTCGTCCAGGATCAACGGGCGTTCGAACAGGCTGGGGACGCTGGACAGTGCGAACAGCCTGTCGGACCTTGACGTCACCATCGTCGACGTTACGGCGTTTTCAGGCCCCGCGGCGCAGTCGCACATGACGGCTGTGAGCTCTCCGGCGCTGATCGCGCTGCTGTCGCGCAGCCGGGAACTGAGCACGAGCTTCGCACGTGCGGGGCAGGATTCACGCGGCGGACTGCCGGGGGTGGCGGTCACGGTCAGCAAGGCGACGCAGCTGATCCTGTCGCCGGGGCTTCTGAGAAACTAGCGCAGCCTGCGCAGGTACACGTAGTAGGCCCCGCCGCCGCCATGGCTGATGTGGGCGGGCGTGACCTGCAGGATCAGCTGCGACAAGGGCGGAACGCTCAGCCAGTGCGGGACATGGTGGCGCAGGATGCCGCGGCGGACAGGGATCGGACCGTCGGAGTCACGATCCTTGCCCTTTCCGGTGATGACCAGAACCAGCCGTTTGCCATCGCTCGCGGCGCGCATGATGAAGCCGGTAAGCGCAGGGTGCGCACGGTCCAGCGTCATGCCGTGCAGATCGATGCGCGCATCCGGAGAGAGTTTCCCGCGCTTCATCTTCGTATGCATCTTGCGGTCCATCCGAAGCGGCGCGTCGGTCAGGCGGTCGCTGACCGATCCCATGAGGTCATGGCCGGGCCCCCTGCCCTGCGCCGTCTGGCCGATGCGGAAGGTCGGCAAGGGGTCGGGATCGGCGGCGCGGGGCTTCTTGGGCTTCGGCCGCTGTTCCTCTGTCCGCGACAGGGGGCGGTTGATCCGGTCGGCGGTGCCGGCGACCCGGTTCCAGAGTTCAAGCTCCTCGGGTTTCAGGCGGCGACTCACAGGCTGTCACCCGGCAGCATGGCATAGGCGCGCTGGATGGGGAGGAGGACGACCATCCGCCCCGGATCCTTCAGCCGCCCGGCCAAACGCCCCGCCTTGTCGCCGGTGCCGACAAAGATATCCGCGCGCTGCGCCCCCTTGATGGCCGATCCGGTGTCCTGCGCGACCATCAGCCGGTTCATCGGCAGGGTGCCGTCCTTTTCCACCCAGACCGGCGCGCCGAGCGGCGTGTAGGACGGATCGACGGCGACCGAGCGACCGGCGGTGACGGAACGGTTCATCGCACCGACGGGGCCGTCCTCGGGCGCGACCGTGTCGACCACCCGGAAAAAGACGTAGGAGGCGTTGTGGCGGAGCAGCTCCGCCCCCTCCTCCGGGTTGCGGCGAACCCAGTTCTTGATGACCTGCGCGGAAACCTGATGCGCCGAATAGGTGCCGCGCCGCACCAGTTCCTGCCCGATGGAGCTGTATTCCTGACCGTTCTTGCCGCCATAGCCGACGCGCAGCACCTTTCCGTCCGGCAGGCGGATGCGGCCGGAGCCCTGAATCTGCAGGAAGAACAGTTCGACGGGATCGTCGACCCACGCGATCTCGAGCCCCCTTCCCTGCAGGACTCCGGAAGTTTCGATGTCGCGGCGCGACAGCCAGGGCTGCTGGCGAGCCTCGGGCGGCATGCGGTAGAGCGGATGGCGGTAGCGCGGGGTCGGGGTGAGAGAGCCGTTGAGCTCCGGTTCGAAATAGCCGGTGAAGAGCGCGGGATTGCCGTCTTCGACCAGAACCGGGGTGAAGAACAGTTCAAAGAAGGTGCGGGCGTTGGTTTGTTGCTCCGCGACCGTGCACAGCGCCTGCCAGTCGGGCGCAGAAAGGTCGGGGCAGGTGTTGAGGAACACACGCAGCGCGGCGGCGTGGTCGTCTGCGTCCCAGCCCCGCAGCGACGAATAGTCCAGAACGGTGAGGGACGGCGGTTCGGCCTGCCCTGTGCCGGGCAGGGTCAGAGCGGCCAGCAGGGCAGCCAGCCGCGCCAGAGTCATTCGCCGGTGGCGACCAGCTGCCAGTTGGGATCGTCGGTCCCCATCCGGCGGGCAAAGGTCCAGATGTCGCGCTGCGTCTTGGCGGTCTTGGGATCGCCTTCCACCACCTCGCCGGCGCGGTCACGCACGGCAAAGGTCAGCTGCCCGACGAAGCGCACGGTCAGTTCCGCCTCCTGCGTGGCGTCGTCGAGCTCGGCGTCGACCAGCTGGAGTTCCTTGACTCCCAGGAAATCGGCCTCGACCGTCAGGCCCTTGACTTCGCGATCCTCGACCACGAAGGCAAAGGATTCATAGACGTCATCGGACAGGAACGGCTTGATCTCGGCCAGTTCGCCGCGTTCGAACCCCATCAGGATCATTTCGTAAGCGCCGCGTGCACCGCCGAGGAATTCACCGACGGAGAATGAAGGTTCCAGCGCCTTCATCCGGGCCAGCGCGCCGGCCGCGGGGCTGTCGGCCGGGACGTGGTCGACGATGTCGGGGTCCGGGCCGCCGTCGATCACCTCAAAGCTGCCGCGACGCTCCGTCGTGGGGCCGGGCTGGGTGACCGGGGGCTTTTCGTATCCTTCCCGCGTGCCGAGGACGGAGCGCAGGCGCAGGATCAGGAAGATGGCGATACCCGCCAGCACCAGCAGTTGAAGAATGGGAGAGTTCATCGTTATCCCTTGGGCTCACTTCCGCGCAGGCCATGGAAACGGCCCGGTTCCCTTCCTATGTAGGTGACGGGTTGCAGTAAGTCTACCGCACCACCGACGACAGGAGATACCCATGTGGCTGTTGCTGGCCTTCATCGCCGTTCCCATGATCGAGATCGCGCTGTTCATTCAGGTCGGCGGGCTGATCGGGCTTGGCTGGACGCTTCTCATCGTTCTGGGGACCGCGATCCTCGGAACCTACCTGATGCGGGCGCAGGGGGCGATGGCGCTGAACAATCTGAAGCGCAGCTTTTCGGAGATGCGCGATCCGTCAGAACCGCTGGCGGATGCGGCAATGATCCTTGTGGCGGGCGTGCTGCTACTGACACCGGGCTTCTTCACCGATGCGCTTGGTCTTGCACTGCTGACACCGCCGGCGCGGCACGCCGCGTTCCGCTGGCTGCGGCGCAACGTGAAGGTGACCAGTTTTTCCTCGGGACCGGGGCAGCGGCCACGCCCGCCCTTCCGCGACGACGTGATCGACGGAACCTATCACGAAGTCGAACCGCCCAAGCGTCCGACACATCACCCTTCCGGCTGGACCCGGCACTGAACCTGCCATTGAGGCAAGGGCCGCTTCCTGTTAGACGCCGTATCGACCCAACATTCGGAGAGAACAGATGGCCGAAACCGGAAATGGCGCAGCAGCGCAGGCGGCACCTCAGATCAAGCTGAACGTGCTGACGCAGTTCGTGCGCGACATGTCCTTTGAAAACATCCTCGCCCGCAAGGCCGGCTCCGGCCAGGTGCAGCCGGATGTGAAGGTGCAGGTGGCGCTGGACGCGAAAAAGCGCGACACGGCGAACCAGTACGAAGTGATGATGAAGCTGACGGTCAAATCCGTCGCCCAGGGCACCGACGACGCGCTGTTCCTGCTGGAACTGGAATACGCCGGGGTCTTCAACATCGAGGGCGTGCCGGATGACCAGATGCATCCCTTCCTGCTGATCGAATGCCCGCGGATGCTGTTCCCCTTCGTGCGCCGGATCGTCAGCGACGTGACCCGCGACGGGGGCTTCCCGCCGCTGAACCTCGACAATATCGACTTCGTGAACCTCTATCGCAGCGAACTCCAGCGCCGCGCGGCAGAGCAGACCGCGCAGGCCTGAGGCCTAGTAGCGTTTCCAGACAGCGCCGTCGCCCAGCTTTTCGACAAACGCAGCATGGGCGGCGGCTTCGTTTTCCGTGATCCGCGACGGCAGCGGCGTCGGGCGGGGCCGCGGCCGCCAGTCATCTGCGGTTCCGGTTTCCGACGACCCGGCAGAGGTGGCGAGCGCGAAGTCCGGTTGCCTTCCGCCAATCAATTCCAAGTATACCTCGGCCAGGATTTCGGAGTCGAGCAGCGCGCCGTGCAGCGTGCGCGAGGAGTTGTCGATCCCGAACCGGCGGCACAACGCGTCGAGCGAGGCCGGGGAGCCGGGGAATTTCTGCCGCGCGATGGCCAGCGTGTCGATCGCCTGATCCCACGGCAGCTTCGGCAGGTTCAGCCAGCCCAGCTCGGCGTTGAGGAATTTCATGTCGAAGCTGGCATTGTGGATCACCAGCTTGGCGTCCTTCACGAAGTCGAGAAAACCCTGCGCGACATCGCGGAACTTCGGCTTGTCGCGCAGGAAGTCGTCGCCAAGGCCGTGAACCTCGAACGCCTCCTGCGGCATGCCGCGTTCGGGGTTGATGTAAACGTGATAGGTCTCTCCGGTCGGGACGTGGTTCCAGAGCTCGACGCCGCCGATCTCCACAATCCGGTCGCCCTGCTCGGGATCGAAGCCGGTTGTTTCGGTATCGAGGACAATCTCACGCATCTTTCAGCTTTTCCCTGGCTTCTGCGACAATGGCCCGGACCTGCTGGCGGGCGTGGTCCAGAGTATCGGTGATGACAACCCGATCCGCCAGAGCACGCTTTTCCGCATCGGGCATCTGCTTGGCTCGGATCATCTCGAACTGGTCTTCTGTCATGGTGCCGCGCGCCAGCACCCTGTCGCGCTGGATCTCGGCGGGGACCGAGACACAGACGGTCAGGTCCACCATCCGCTGCCCGCCGCCCTCGAACAGAAGGGGAATGTCGAGCACAATAATGTCGGCCGTGGCGGCGGCGATGAAGGCCTGACGGTCATCTGCCACCAGCGGATGCACGATCGTTTCGATCCGACGCAGAGCAGTCCGGTCGGCGGAGATCGCGGCCTTCAGCGCGTCCCGCGACACCGCACCGTCGATCACGGCCTGCGGAAAGGCGGCGCGCATCGGTTCCACCGCCGCGCCGCCGGGGGCGTACAGCCGGTGGACCGCCGCGTCGGCATCCCAGACGGCACAGCCTTCGTCGGCAAACAGCTTTGCGGTTGTGGATTTGCCCATGCCGATGGATCCTGTGAGGCCGATCAGGAAAGTCATGCGAGCACCGCTGCGCGGGTGGCGTCTGTGACCTCCGGCTTGACGCCGAACCAGCGTTCGAACCCGGGAACCGCCTGGTAGAGCAGCATGCCAAGCCCGTCGACGGTCCGGCATCCGGCGGCGGCGGCTTCCTCCAGCAACCGGGTGCGCAGGGGGGCATATACGATGTCGGTGACCAGCTGGCCGGGGTGCAGCGCGTCGAGCTTCATGCGCAGCGGTTCCTTGCCCGTCATGCCGAGAGACGTGGTGTTGACGATCAGCGCGGCGTCCCCGATCTCTCCGGCGGCCTGTACCCATTCGACCACATCAATGTGGCGGCCGAACTCTTCGGCCAGCCCGTCTGCGCGGCTGCGGGTGCGGTTCGACAGGACGATGCGGGGCACACCGGCGTCGATCAGGCTGGCAAGGATCGCGCGGGCAGCGCCGCCAGCGCCGAGCACAAGCGCCGGGCCTACTTCGGGATCCCAGTCCGGGGCATTGCGGCGCAGGTTTTCGACGAATCCGTATCCGTCCGTATTGTCGGCATGAACAGCGCCATCCTGCCGGAAAATCAACGTGTTGGCGGCACCGATCAGCGCCGCACGGTCTGAAACGACGTTGGCCAGTTCCAGCGCGCGCTGCTTGTGCGGGATCGTCACATTCGCGCCGACGAAGCCGAGCTTGGGCAGGGTGGCCAACGCGGTTTCCAGATCATCCGGGCGGACGTGCAGTGGCACGTAGTGGCCGGGCAACTGGTAGGTGTCGAGCCAGTGGCGGAAAAGCGCAGGCGACTTGGAATGCGCGACCGGATGTCCGATGACTCCGGCGAGCGGCACGCGGGGCAGGGGGGCCGGGTCTGTCATGTGCGGATGACCTCGCGGTCCTGGAGGAAGGTGAGCAGGGGCAGAAGCGGGAGCCCGAGGATCGAGAAATAGTCACCGTCGATGCGGGAGAACAGGCGGCTGCCCTCCTCCTCGATCCGGTAGACGCCGACGGATGTGCCGAGCTCGGGCCAGCCACGATCAAGGTAATCAGAGATATAGGCGGGCGACAGCGGTCGCATGGTCATCCGCGCCTCTCCGACAAACCGCCAGACCGGCTGCGCGTCGTAAAAGATCACCGCGGCGGAATGCAGCCTGTGCGTCTTGCCGGACAGGCGGGACAGCTGGTCCGCGGCCTGTTCCCGACTCTCCGGCTTGGAAAATACAGTGCCATCGAGATCGAGGATCTGGTCGCACCCAAGCGTCAGCGCAGCGGGTTCCTTGACACCGACCCGCTGCGCCTTGGCCTCGGCCAGGGCGTCCGCGATGTCACGGGGGCGGGTGCCTTCCGCCAGGAGTGAGGCCTTGATGGCGTCCTCGTCGACTGGCGCCGTGCGGACGCGGAACGGGACCTGAGCGCGGCCCAGCAACGCGGCCCGGATGGCAGAACCGGAGGCGAGGATGAGGTCGGGCATGTGGATAAGATCCGGGAAAATCTCTGTGTGCGGGTAAGGATGGTTTCTGAAGAATTAACAGGGGTAAGGCAAGGCGGGCGCATCCATCCCCGTTGTCCCGCCGGGTTCACACAGCTCTCCCGTTGTTGGCCGGGATAACCCTGGAGGCGTGGAAGATTGTATGCGTCCCGAAGTTGCCACGGATTCTATCCCGAGCTAAGCGACGTAGCGTAAATTTTACAAGTTACTGATAATAAAACAATTTTCTGACAGGTATACTTCTGTTCCGCATTTTTCGCACAAGGTCATCCACAGGATGCGGCGAAATGTTGGCAAGACTGTGGCAAAGTCAGTAATCCACGGGATCCGCCTTCCCTACATATTACATCAATCTTTTCTTCTTTTTATTTTAGGAATACTGGGACGGAATGACTGACGTGCTCTCGACCCTCTACCCATGGATCAAGGCGTTTCACATCATGTCCGTGATCGCCTGGATGGCGGGGTTGTTCTACCTTCCCCGGCTCTTCGTGCATCACGTGGAACAGTCCGATAACGCGCGGATTGAAGAAACGTTCCGCATGATGGAGAAAAAACTTCTCAGGCTCATCATGAACCCGGCAAGCATCGCGACCTGGGTGTTCGGGCTCTGCCTCGTGTTCACCCCGGGGATCGTCGACTGGTCCATGGTGTGGCCCTGGACCAAGGCTGCGGCGGTGCTGGCGATGACGTGGTTTCATCACTGGCTGGCGCTGCGCAGGAAGGACCTGGAGAAGGGAACCAATAAGGTGAGCGGGCGTCAGTACCGGATGATGAACGAATTGCCGACGGTGCTGATGATCGTGATCGTGCTCTCGGTCGTAGTGAAGTTCTGACGGGCGGTCCTGAAAGATTGACTTGAGAGCCCGGGATCCCTATCTCCCCAGACCAAGTTGCCCGTCCGGGCGAAACGATTCCCCATTCTGAAAGACCTGCGCGCCGGCATCGGCCGCGTCCGGAGTATTGCATGACCGTCCAACGACTGAACCTTGCCGACCTGAAGGCGAAGAGCCCCAAGGACCTTCTGTCCATGGCAGAGGAGCTTGAGATCGAGAACGCCTCGACCATGCGCAAGGGCGAGATGATGTTCCAGATCCTCCGCGAGCATGCGGACGATGACTGGGAAATCGGCGGCGACGGCGTGCTCGAGGTGCTGCAGGACGGTTTCGGGTTCCTGCGGTCTCCCGAGGCGAACTACCTGCCCGGTCCGGATGACATCTACGTCTCGCCCGACATGATCCGCCAGTATTCCCTCCGAACCGGTGACACGGTGGAAGGGCTGATGAAGGAACCGGACGAGAATGAACGTTACTTTGCCCTGACCTCCGTCCAGAAGATCAACTTCGAGGATCCGGAGAAGGCGCGCCACAAGGTGTCCTTCGACAACCTCACGCCGCTGTATCCGGATCAGCGCCTGAAGATGGAGATCGAGGATCCGACGATCAAGGACCGCTCCGCCAGGATCATCGACCTGGTGGCGCCGATCGGGAAGGGGCAGCGGTCGCTGATCGTTGCGCCTCCACGGACCGGCAAGACGGTCCTGCTGCAGAACATCGCGCATTCCATCGAGACGAACCATCCGGAGTGCTACCTGATCGTCCTGCTGATCGACGAGCGCCCGGAAGAGGTCACGGATATGCAGCGGTCGGTGAAGGGAGAAGTCATCTCCTCCACCTTCGACGAACCGGCGACGCGGCACGTGGCGGTTTCGGAGATGGTGATCGAAAAGGCGAAGCGTCTGGTCGAACATAAACGAGATGTTGTTATCCTACTCGACTCTATCACAAGACTTGGTAGAGCGTTCAACACCGTGGTGCCGTCTTCGGGCAAGGTCCTGACCGGTGGTGTCGATGCGAACGCGCTGCAGCGGCCGAAGCGGTTCTTTGGTGCCGCGCGGAATATCGAGGAGGGCGGATCGCTGACGATCATCGCGACGGCACTGATCGATACGGGTTCGCGGATGGACGAGGTGATCTTTGAAGAATTCAAGGGCACCGGCAACTCGGAAATCGTGCTGGATCGCAAGGTTGCGGACAAGCGCGTGTTCCCGGCAATGGATATCCTGAAGTCCGGCACGCGGAAGGAAGACCTTCTGACCGACAAGATCGATCTGCAGAAGACCTTCGTCCTGCGTCGCATCCTCAACCCCATGGGGACGACGGACGCGATCGAGTTCCTGATATCCAAGCTGAAGCAGACCAAGACCAACAGCGAATTTTTCGAGTCAATGAACGGCTAAGACCGGGCCTCGGGAGGGGCTGTCATGGACACGATCTTTGCCTTGGCAACGGCGCCCGGCAAGTCCGGCGTCGCCATTGTCCGTCTCTCCGGCCCCGAGGCGTGGGAGGCGGTCCGGCGGCTTGCCGGGACGCTTCCCGCGCCGCGCGTCGCCGGGTTGCGCAGGTTGACGGGCTTGGTCGGGCATCTGGATGAAGCGCTGGTCCTTTTGTTTGAGGCAGGGGCAAGCTTTACCGGGGAAGCCGTCGCGGAGTTGCATCTGCACGGATCCACGGCCGTGATCGCATCGGTCCTGTCAGAACTTGGTAATCAGGCGGGCCTGCGGCAGGCAGACCCGGGCGAATTCACCAGGCGTGCGCTGGAGAACGGGTGTCTCGATCTTTCCCAAGTAGAGGGCCTGGCGGATCTGATCGACGCTGAGACGGAGGCGCAACGGCGGCAGGCTCAGCGTGTTCTGTCCGGTGAACTGGGTCGGCACGCGGGGGATTGGCGTCGCGATCTGATCCGTGCGGCCGCCTTGATCGAAGCGACGATTGATTTCGCGGATGAAGAGGTTCCGGTGGATGTGTCTCCGGAGGTTCTCGAGTTGCTGAGCCGGGTTCAGTCAGGGTTGAGGAAGGAAATCGACGGCGCGAGTTTTGCGGAGCGGGTGCGGAGCGGGTTCGAAGTGGCGATCGTGGGTGCTCCGAACGTCGGGAAGTCGACTTTGTTGAACGCGCTGGCGGGGCGTGACGCCGCAATCACATCTGAGGTGGCGGGGACGACGCGCGACGTGATTGAAGTTCGAATGGACCTCGGCGGGTTGCCGGTGACGATCCTCGATACCGCGGGGCTCAGGGAGACCTCAGACAGGGTCGAGGCGATCGGGGTCGAGCGTGCGCGCGACCGTGCCGAGGCCGCTGACCTGCGGATCTTTCTGGTGATGCCGGGGGACGAACCGGCGTTTCCACCTATTCCGGAGGACATCGTTGTCGTCGGCAAGGCTGATGTGACGGGTGAGGTTGCCGGGTCCGTTTCCGGCGTTACGGGTCACGGTTTGGCTGAACTCGTGGACTCGGTAAAGAACCGCTTGAGCGTCCTCGCGGCTCGGTCGGGGTTGGCGATCCGGGAACGGCATCGTGTTGCGATGGTCCGCGCGTCCGGGCACATTGAAACGGCTTCAGATGGAATGAAAATTGAAGGCATCATGCCTGAACTCGCTGCGGAGGAGTTGAGAAGTGCTGTCCGTGCACTCGATTCTCTGATAGGTCGCGTGGATGTCGAGATGCTTCTTGACGATATTTTTTCCAGCTTCTGCATCGGAAAGTAGGAGGTGTTTCACGTGAAACATTCTGACTTCGACGTTATCGTTATCGGTGGAGGTCATGCCGGCTGCGAAGCGGCAGCGGCCGCAGCCCGCCTGGGTTCAGTTACGGCTTTGATCACCCTGCGGAGGGACGGCATTGGGGTGATGTCCTGTAACCCGGCCATTGGAGGATTGGGTAAAGGACACCTGGTTCGTGAGATCGACGCGCTGGACGGGGTGATGGGTCGTGTCGCAGACCTGGCCGGGATCCAGTTCCGACTATTGAACCGGCGCAAGGGTCCCGCCGTACAGGGGCCGCGTGCGCAGGCCGATCGGAAGATCTATCGGACGGAAATGCTGGCTGAGATGGAGCAAACCGAGAACCTAACCATTGTCGAAGGAGAAGTTGTCGATTTAATAATGAGCGGTTCCACGGTGTCCGGCGTCGTGCTTGGGGATGGGTCCGAAATTTCGTCCGCCGCCGTTGTATTGACGACGGGAACGTTCCTGCGGGGCGTTATCCATATTGGAGATGTGCGTCGCTCGGGTGGCAGGATGGGAGATCGTCCTTCGGTCGCTCTTGCGGAGCGTCTGGACGGCTTTGATCTCCCTCTGGGGCGCTTGAAGACTGGTACGCCGCCCCGTCTGGATGGGCGAACTATCGACTGGTCCGTGCTGGAATCCCAGCCGGGCGATGATGAACCCGTCCTGTTCTCTTTCCTGTCGAAGGGTGTTTCTGCTCGCCAAGTCTCTTGCGGTATCACGCATACCAATGCGCGCACACACGACATCATTCGGGGCAATCTCAATCGCTCGGCAATGTATGGAGGTCACATAGAAGGTGTCGGCCCCCGGTATTGCCCGTCGATCGAGGACAAGGTGGTTCGGTTCGCCGAGAAGACGTCCCATCAGATTTTCCTTGAGCCTGAGGGCGTTGACGACCCTACTGTCTATCCGAACGGAATTTCGACTTCTCTTCCCGAGGATGTGCAGGAAGATTATGTCCGATCCATCCAGGGTCTTGAAAATGCTGTTATCCTGCAGCCTGGCTATGCGATCGAGTATGACTACGTTGATCCCCGTGCGCTAGATCTGAGCCTGCAGGTCAAAAGTGTCCCGGGGCTGTTCCTTGCCGGACAGATCAACGGCACAACGGGATATGAGGAAGCAGCTGCCCAGGGTCTGGTGGCAGGTCTGAATGCGGCCAGTTCAGCCTTGGGTCGGGACCCGGTGCATTTCAGCAGGGCAGAGAGCTATATCGGTGTGATGATCGATGATCTTACGTCCAGAGGTGTGACAGAACCATACCGGATGTTTACATCGCGAGCGGAATTCCGGCTGTCCCTACGGGCCGACAACGCGGATCAGCGGCTGACTGGTCGAGGATTGGATATCGGTTGTGTATCTGATACACGCAGGGCGCAATTCCTGGACAAAATGGAACAGCTTGAATCCGGGCGGGCTATCTTGGAAGGTGCATCCTATACACCGCGCGAGATTGCTTCTGCTGGTATCAAAATCAGCGAAGATGGGCAAAGGCGCTCGGCGTATCAGCTGTTAGCGTTTCCGGATGTTGGCTTCGATCAAATCGAAAAGCTTTGTCCTGACGTTAGCGACATACCCCAGGACACCAAGGAGCAGCTGTGCCGCGATGCGCTTTACGTGAACTACATCGCGAGGCAGGCTCAGGACGCCGAGGCTGTGCGCCGCGATGAATCGCGGGAAATCGCGAAAGACTTTGATTACGATCGGCTTGAAGGCCTGTCTACCGAGCTTAAGGCGAAGTTGAAATTGCGTCGGCCTGAGAACCTCGCCCAGGCAGCGTTGGTTGAGGGAATGACCCCGGCGGCGCTGACCGTTATCCTCGCCCGTTTGCGGCGGGAGGTTCGGGAGAAGTCGGCGTGATCGACGGTGTTTCACGTGAAACACTCGAGAGACTGACCATCTTCGCGGATCTTCTACGCAAATGGAATCCGTCCATTAACTTGGTGTCGCGTGGAACCATTCCCGATCTCTGGGATCGGCATATCGTGGATTCCGTACAAGTCTATAACGCGGCTCCAAGTGGTAAACGGGACTGGCTCGACATCGGCAGCGGCGGAGGCTTTCCCGGGCTCGTCGCCGTGATCATTGGAGCCGAAAAACATCCAAGTGCCCGGTTTCATCTGATTGAATCCGATCAGCGCAAATGTGTTTTCCTGAATACCGTGTTGCGGGAGATCGGTTTGAAGGCCACTGTCATCAGCCAGAGGATAGAGCAGGCCGAACCACTGGGTGCTGATATTCTGTCTGCTAGAGCGCTCGCGCCTCTCGATCAACTACTGGACATGGCACAAATTCATATGTCACCGGATGGTACAGCCCTGTTCCCGAAAGGCCGGCAGTGGAGGAATGAGATAGCGGATGCACAGGTGCGTTGGCGCTTCCAACACGAAGTTCTGCCGAGTAAAACCGATCCTGAGGCCGTTATTCTGAGAATCAAGGAAATCGAGCATGTCTGATCTTCTGGTCGTGAACGGACCCAAGATTGTCGCCATCGCAAACCAGAAGGGCGGGGTGGGAAAGACCACGACGACGATCAACCTGGCGGCCGCTCTGGCGGAGTTTGGCAGTAACGTCCTGATTATCGACCTCGACCCGCAGGGCAACGCATCGACCGGGTTGGGGATCGAGCTGGAGGATCGGGCCAACACGACCTATGAACTTTTGCTGGACGACGCGGATCTCGATGAGGTCATTCTGAAGACTGCGGTTGAAGGCGTGTCGATTGTTCCGTCCACCGTCGACCTGAGCTCGGCCGATATGGAGTTGATCGCAAATGAAAAGCGCAGCTTTCTCCTGCATGACGCCCTGCGACAGCCGGCGATGGAGGCGCATGAGTTCGACTTCATCCTGATCGACTGCCCGCCTTCGTTGAACCTGCTCACGGTCAATGCGATGGTAGCCGCGCATTCGGTGCTGGTACCGTTGCAAAGCGAATTTTTCGCGCTGGAAGGCCTGTCCCAGCTTATGCTGACGATCCGTGAGGTCCGTCAGTCGGCCAATCCCGGGCTGCGGATGGAGGGTGTCGTTCTGACCATGTTTGATTCACGTAACAACCTGTCGCAGCAGGTCGAGGCAGACGCGCGCGATAACCTGGGCGAGATGGTGTTTCAGACCAAGATCCCGCGCAACGTCCGCGTCAGCGAGGCGCCGTCCTATGCCATGCCGGTGCTGGAGTTTGACAGTGCGTCGAAGGGCGCGCAGGCCTATCGTGAGCTTGCGCAGGAATTTCTGAAGAACAATGAACCGGCCGAGGCCTGAGGGGGACATATGAGCAATCGTCAGAAGAACAGGGGTCTTGGTCGCGGACTTTCCGCCCTCATGGCGGATGTCTCGGCAGATCAAACCGCGCAGTCGGAGGTTGCTGAGTCCGGTCCGCGTCGCCCGGATTTGCTGGTCCCGATCGAACAGGTGGTGCCAAACCCCAACCAGCCGCGGCGGACCTTTACCGCGGAGCAGCTTGAAGAGCTGGCCAAGTCGATCGAAGAAAAAGGGATCATTCAGCCCCTGATCGTCCGTCAGAAGGACGACGGATACGAGATCGTCGCGGGTGAGCGGCGCTGGCGGGCGGCGCAGATGGCGAAGCTGCACGAGGTTCCTGTGCTGTTGCGCGACTATGACGATACCGAAGTTCTTGAAGTCGCGATCATAGAAAACATCCAACGGGCGGATCTGAACCCGGTGGAGGAAGCCGCGGGCTATCGCCAATTGATGGACCGGTTCGGTCATACGCAAGAAAAGCTGGCGGAAGCCCTTGGGAAGAGCCGGAGCTACATCGCCAACCTGCTGCGCCTGCTGAACCTGCCGGAAGATGTGCTGGCCATGCTCAAGGACGGAAAGCTTTCGGCCGGGCACGCGCGCGCGCTGATCACGGCGGAGTCGCCTTCGGCGCTGGCTGCGCGCGTTGTTGCGGGCGGGCTATCGGTGCGAGAGACAGAGCGGCTGGCTTCGCAGGTCAAAACAGAGACTAAACCGGCAAAACCACGCGAAACGACGTCGAAGGATTCGGACACGCGGGCGCTTGAAGGGGACCTGTCCGCCGCGCTTGGCATGAAGGTCGCAATCACTCACCAGGCGGGAGGGGAGAGTGGGTCCGTCAGTATCCGGTACGAGAATCTGGAAGAGCTTGATGAGCTTTGCCGTATTCTCAGCGGCGGGCGGTAGGCCGGGTCCAGAGAAAGATCATAACGCAGGACAGGGTCACGGTCTGAATTGCGATCAGACCGGGGCGCAGCCCCAGGATCACAGAGGTCACAAGCACAACGGCGCAGGCGATGGTTGCCATTCGTTTTCCGTGAAGGGAAACAGCGCCGCTTGTCTGCCAGTCGGTGATCGCGGGGCCGAAGGTCGGGTGCGACGTCAGCCAGTGTGACATGCGTTCGGAAGATCGAGCAAAGAAGAATGCGGCGAGCAGCATGAAGGGAACTGTCGGGACAAGCGGCAGCACCACCCCGATCAGCCCGCAGGCGAGGCTCAGGAAGCCGAGGGTCGCCCAGAGGATGCGCATCGCCTACTCCAGCAGTTTTGCAATCACCGCGTTCAGCACGATGCGACCGGAAGATGTCACGCGCAGCCAGCGTCGCTCCGTTTCGATCATGCCCATATCAGATAGGTCTTTCAGAACGGTTTGCGAGAGGGGCGAGCCTGAGAGGCGTTCGTAGCGGTCAAGGTCGACACCAGTGGTCAGGCGTAACCCCATCAGAAGGAACTCCGTCGCCTGATCTGCTTGGGTGAGCGGGGTTCTGTTCCGGTCGGCGCCTCCGGTCGCCGCAGCCCGGAGCCAGGCGTCGGGCATGCGGATCGCTTCGGTTGCCGTGCGTTGACCTGCGAGCGTTACGCGGCCATGGGCGCCGGGGCCGATGCCGAGGTAATCGCCGTAGCGCCAATAGAGACTGTTGTGACGGGATTCAGCCCCTGGCCGGGCGTGGTTGCTGACTTCGTAACAATGGAAGCCGGCGGCGTCCGTTTCCTCCTGCGTGATGTCATACATCTCGGCCGCGGAGTCTTCGTCGGGAAGACCTCTCAGCTTGCCGATGCGATAACGGTCGCCAAAGGCAGTGCCGTCCTCGATCGTCAACTGATACAGGGAAACGTGATCAATCGCCTTGTTTAGAGCCTGTTTCAGCTCAATTCTCCAGGCGTCCGGGGTCTGGTCCTGACGGGCGTAGATCATGTCAAAGCTGACCCGGTCAAAGCAATCGCGGGCAATGTCGAAAGCCTCCAGCGCCTCGCTCACCGTGTGAACGCGGCCCAAGCGTTGCAGGTCTCGGTCGTTCAGCGCCTGCAGGCCCATGGAGACGCGTGTGATGCCGGCATCTCGGTAGGCACGGAAGCGCCCGGCCTCGACCGAACCGGGGTTTGCCTCCAGCGTGATTTCGGGATCATTGGCGTGGGG
The DNA here is from genome assembly GCF_014638275.1 of Primorskyibacter flagellatus. Classification (GTDB taxonomy): domain Bacteria; phylum Pseudomonadota; class Alphaproteobacteria; order Rhodobacterales; family Rhodobacteraceae; genus Pseudooceanicola; species Pseudooceanicola flagellatus_A. Next base: position 850,640 of record NZ_BMFJ01000002.1, on the reverse strand, counting down.
CCAGTGGTGGCGGATGCGGGAGAGGATGCCGTCGACGAGATCGGGATCCATCAGGCTGGGTGTGCCGCCCCCGAAGAAAACGGACGAAACCGTGCGACTGGGGACCTCCTCCGCGTGACGGTCGATTTCGGCGATATAGGCTCTGAACCAGCGGGATTGGTCGATTTCGCGTGCGACATGTGAGTTGAAGTCGCAGTAGGGACACTTGGCCTGGCAGAAGGGCCAGTGAATGTAGATGCCAAAGCCGCCGGACTCCCAGTCGTCAGGCAAAGCAGCCCGCCACAAGCTTGCGGAAAGCGTCGGCGCGGTGCGTCATGTCGCGCTTCTTTGCGGGGTCCATCTCTCCGAAGGTTTCCGTCTCTCCGTCCGGGAGGAAGACCGGGTCGAAACCAAACCCAAGGTGGCCGCGCATGGGCCAGACGACCTGACCCTTCGCGATGCCTTCGAACACCTCGTCATGACCATCGGGCCAGGCGAGAACCAGCGTGGCGCGGAAAGCGGCGGTGCGGGGAAAGGGGGCGTTCCTTTCTTCAAGCAATGACCAGACCTTGGTCATGGCCATGGGGAAATCGCGGCCTGCGGGCGTTTCTGCCCAATCGGCGGTGTACACTCCGGGTGCACCGTCCAGCGCATCGACAGTGATTCCGCTGTCATCGGACAGGGCGGGCAGGCCGGTGGCCTTTGCCGCATAATGCGCCTTGATCCGGGCGTTGCCGACAAAGGTGCTTTCCGTCTCCTCGGGTTCCTCGAGCCCGTGATCGGCGGCGGAGGTGACGGTGATGCCAAATGGCGTCAGAAGCTCCGCGATTTCGCGCAGCTTGCCCTTGTTGTGGCTTGCGATGACCAGCTGATCCCCGTCGAACCTGCGCATCCGTCAGCTCGTCGCGGCCTGCTGGATCGCGACCAGTTCCGACACGCCTTTTTCGGCGAGGTCGAGCAGCTGGTTCATCTGGTCGCGGGAATAGGTCGCGCCCTCGGCGGACATCTGCACCTCGATCAGGCGCTTGGAGCCCGTCATGATGAAGTTGCCATCCACGCCGGCTTCGGAATCCTCGGGGTAATCGAGGTCGAGCACGGGCTGGCCCGCGTAGATCCCGCAGGACACGGCGGCGACGGGATCGACCAGCGGATCGGTGATGATGTCGCCCGCCTTCATCAGCTTGTTCACGGCAAGGCGCAGGGCGACCCAGCCCCCGGTGATCGACGCGCAGCGGGTGCCGCCGTCGGCCTGGATCACATCGCAGTCGATAGAGATCTGGCGTTCGCCAAGGGCAACCCGGTCGACCCCGGCCCGGAGGGCGCGGCCGATCAGGCGCTGGATTTCCACGGTGCGGCCGCCCTGCTTGCCCAACGATGCCTCCCGCCGCATGCGGGACGTGGTGGACCGGGGCAGCATGCCGTATTCAGCGGTGACCCAGCCAAGGCCCGATCCCTTGATGAAGGGGGGCACGCGATCCTCTACCGTGGCGGTGCAGATCACGTGGGTGTCACCAACCTTGATCAGGCAGGAGCCTTCGGCGTGTTTCGTGAACCCGGTTTCGATTGAAACCGCGCGCATTTCGCTTAATTCTCGTCCTGATGGTCGCATGGGGTCCTCTCCTGGCTGGGTGTGGCATAGTCCCGGCGTGACCGGGAAGGCAACCCCGGACTAGGCTCATGATGGCAGAGTTTGGCGTGGCATGAACGATACGACAAAGATCCTCGGAGACCTGAACGACCGCTCGCGCGAAGTCTTTCGTCGCGTGGTCGAAGGGTATCTCAGCAATGGCGAACCCGTCGGGTCGCGTACCCTGACCCGCGTGATGAGCGAAAAGGTCAGTGCGGCGACGATCCGCAACGTGATGCAGGACCTTGAATATCTCGGGCTGCTCGGCTCTCCGCATGTCTCGGCGGGGCGGATTCCCACGCAACAGGGTCTGCGGATGTTCGTGGACGGGCTCCTGGAGGTCGGGGACCTGGGCGAGGCGGACCGGGAGATGATCGACGCCACGGTCGGCAACGGCGCGGGGGACGTCGGCGGGATGCTGGACCGGATCGGGTCTGCCCTGTCGGGCGCGACGCATGGTGCCTCGCTGGTGCTGGCACCGAAACACGAGGCGCCGATCAAGCACATCGAATTCGTCGGGCTGGGGCATGACCGTGCGCTTGTCGTGCTGGTTTTCGCCGACGGGCATGTGGAGAACCGTCTGTTTACCCCGCCGCCCGGCCAGACGCCAAGTTCGATGCGCGAAGCTGCGAATTTCCTCAACGCTCTGGCAGAGGGACGGACGATCAGCGAACTCTCCCGCGTTATCAAGCAGGAGATCGTGGCGCGGCGGCAGGAGATCGATGCGCTGGCGCGGGACCTGATCGATTCGGGCTGGGCAGAGTGGAACGACCAGGGGTCGCGCTACGAGCGGCTGATCGTGCGGGGCAGGGCGAACCTTCTGGGCGACGACGCGGCGGAAGAGGACCTTGAGCGGATCCGCGTGCTCTTCGACGACCTCGAACGCAAGCGGGACATTGCCGAATTTCTGGAACTGACCGAGGAAGGCGAGGGCGTGCGCATCTTCATCGGGTCGGAGAACAAACTTTTTTCACTTTCGGGTTCCTCTCTGGTGGTCTCTCCATATATGAACGCGGACCGGAAGATTATCGGTGCGGTCGGGGTCATCGGACCCACGCGACTGAACTATGGACGGATTGTTCCGATCGTCGATTACACGGCGCAGCTTGTCGGCCGGATGATCGCGGACCGGAGTTAGAGGTGAGACATGGCAGACCCTGAGAACGACGATTTCCTCGACGACATCGAATCGGCCGAGGCCGAGACCTACGCGGATGAACTGGAAGAGTTTTCCGACGAGGCGATGGAGATCGACGCGCTGCGGGCGGAGCGGGATTCGCTCAAGGACAAGTGGATGCGGGCGCTGGCGGATGCGGAGAATTCGCGCAAGCGGGCGGACAAGCAGCGCCGGGAGGCAGAGGCTTATGGCGGGGCAAAACTGGCCCGCGACCTGCTGCCGATCTACGACAACCTGATGCGCGCGCTGGATGCGGCGGGCGAAAAGACAGAGGCGAATGCCGCTTTGGTCGAAGGCGTCGAGCTGACCATGCGGGAGCTGGTGAACACCTTTAAGAAGCACGGAATAGAGCCTATCGCGCCCGAAGTGGGTGACCGGTTCGATCCGAATATTCACGAGGCGATGTTCGAAGCGCCGGTGCCGGGGACCAAGGCCGGAGAGATCATCCAGGTGTCCGCCGAGGGGTTCTGGCTCTCGGACCGCCTGCTGCGCCCGGCGCAGGTCGGCGTGTCGTCGATGCCGGCGAGCTGATCCGACTTCGTCGGACTGCCTTCGGCGAGAGTATTTTCGGCAAGATGAAGGGGGGCGTGGCGCTACTGGCGCGACGCCTCTTTCAGTTTGTAGAGCAGGTCGAGCGCTTCTTTTGGGGAGAGTTCGTCGGGATGCGTCGAGTCGAGCAGTTTGGCGACTTCGGCGTATTGAGGCGGAATCGGCTCTGATTTCGGGGTTTCACGTGGAGCGGCGGCGGCGAAAAGCGGCAGGTCGTCGATGATCGCCTTGGGCTTTGCTCCGCCCTCACGTTCGCCTTTCTCCAGCGCGTTCAGAACCTCACGCGCGCGGGCGACGACGGAGTCGGGCAGACCGGCGAGGCGGGCGACCTGAACGCCGTAGCTGCGATCGGCGGCACCGCGAACGACCTCGTGCAGGAAGATCACGTCTCCGTCATGTTCGCGAACGGCGACGGTGGCGTTTTCGACGCCCGACAGCTTGCCGGCGAGGGCGGTCATCTCGTGGTAATGGGTCGCGAAGAGGGCGCGGCTCTGGTTGACCTCGTGCAGGTGTTCGAGCGTGGCCCAGGCGATGGAGAGGCCGTCGTAGGTGGCGGTGCCCCGGCCGATCTCGTCCAGGATGACAAGTGCGCGGTCGTCGGCCTGGTTCAGGATCGCGGCGGTTTCGACCATCTCGACCATGAAAGTGGAGCGTCCACGCGCGAGGTCGTCGGAGGCGCCGACGCGGGAGAAGAGTTGAGAGACGAGGCCGATCTCGGCTTCGGTCGCGGGGACATGGCTGCCGATCTGTGCGAGCAGCACGATCAGGGCGGTCTGGCGCAGGAAGGTGGATTTACCGGCCATGTTCGGGCCGGTGAGCAGCCAGATGGAAGAGGGATCGCCGGAGAGGTCGGTCTCGTTGGCGATGAACGGCGCACCGTCGCGGCGGAGGGACTGTTCGACAACCGGGTGGCGGCCGCCGATGATCTTCAACGTACGGTCGGCGGTGACGCGGGGGCGGGCCCAGTTCTCTGCGGTCGAAAGATCGGCCAGGGCGGTAGCGAGGTCGAGGTCCGACAGGGCGCGGGCGGTGTCCGCAAGGTCAGAGGATTTGTCGATGATTGCCTGTTTCAGGGTCTCATAGAGCCGCTTTTCGATATCAAGCGCGCGGCCACCGGCGTTCAGGATCCTGGTCTCCATCTCGGACAGGTCGGGCGTGGTGAAGCGGAGCTGGTTGGCGGTGGTTTGTCGGTGTTTGAAGACCTCGTCCAGTGGCTCGGCGAGCATCTTGTCGGCGTGGGTCGAGGTGACCTCGATGAAGTAGCCGAGAACGTTGTTGTGCTTGATCTTGAGCGCGGCAATCCCGGTCTGATCGGCGTATTCGGTCTGCATCCGTGCTATGACGCCGCGCCCCTCGTCGCGCAGCTGGCGGGCATCATCGAGATCGGTGTCGAAGCCGGGGGCGATGAAACCGCCATCGCGGGTCAGCAGCGGCGGTTCGGCGACGAGGGCGGAGTTAAGCAGGGCAAGAAGGCCGTTGTGGCCGGTGAGGTTTGCCGACGCCTCGGCAAGGAGCGGGGGCAGGTCGGTTCTGGCGAGGGTGCCGGCAATCTGTTCGGCCTGCGTCAGCGCGTTGCGCACGGCGGCGAGGTCGCGCGGCCCGGCCCGGTCGATGGCAAGGCGGGAGAGCGCGCGGTCCAGGTCGGGCACACGGCGGAGGGCGTCGCGCAGATCTGTGGCCATGCGTCTCTGTTCCACCATGAAATCGACGGCAGCGAGGCGGGCGTGGATCGTGGCAAGGTCGCGTGAGGGGCTGGAGAGGCGGCGTTCCAGCAGTCGCGCACCCCCCGGCGTGACCGTCCGGTCGATGGCGTGCAGCAGGGAGCCGGCCCGTCCGCCGGAAAGCGCGCGGGTGAGTTCCAGGTTCCGGCGCGTCGCGGCGTCGATCTGCATCACCCGTTCGGTCGTTTCGCGCTGCGGTTTGCGCAGGAGGGGAAGCTGCCCCTTCTGGGTGATGTCGAGGTAGTCGGTGATCGCGCCCATGGCTGAAACCTCGGCTCGGCTGAAGGTGCCGAAGGCGTCGAGGGAGGACACCTTGAACAGCCGGATCAGCCGGTCGGTGGCGCCGGTGGAGTCGAAAGAGCCGCGGGACAGGGGCGTCAGGGAAATCCCGAAATCAGAGACTGTTTCACGGTAATCAGCCTCAATCTCGTCCGGGATCAGCAGTTCGGACGGGGCGAGCCGGGCCAGTTCGGGGCCAAGCCGGACCGGCGGCAGGGGCATCACGTGAAACGCGCCGGTGGAGATATCGACCCAGGACAGGGCGGCCTCGTCCCGGACAACCGTGAAAGCGGCGAGGAAGTTGTGGCGGCGGGCGTCAAGCAGCGACTCCTCCGTCAGTGTGCCGGGGGTGACGAGGCGGACGACCTCTCGCCGGACGACGGATTTGGAACCGCGTTTCTTGGCCTCTGCCGGGTCTTCCATCTGTTCGCACACGGCGACGCGAAAGCCCTTGCGGATCAGGGTCAGCAGGTAGTTCTCGGCGGAATGCACGGGGACTCCACACATGGGGATGTCCTCGTCCAGGTGCTTGCCGCGTTTGGTAAGCGCGATGTCGAGCGCCTCGGACGCGGCGACGGCGTCATCGAAGAACATCTCGTAGAAGTCGCCCATGCGGTAGAAAAGCAGCGCGTCGGGGGTGCCGGACTTGATCTCCAGATACTGCGCCATCATCGGCGTGACTTGCGTGTTCAAGGCGGCCCTCCGGTCTGTCGGACCCGACCTTAACCAGCGGGAGTCGGGCGTGAAAGGCGAAATGGTTGAGCGGGGCGTGCGCCCCGTGTAAGACGCCTGAGCCGCAGGAGGAGAGGCCCCATGTCGAAACCGAAGTCCCGCATCACGCGCGAGGATGCGCTTGCATTCCATCTGGAGCCGACCCCCGGCAAGTGGGAGGTGCAGGCGACGGTGCCGATGACGACGCAGCGCGACCTGTCGCTGGCCTATTCGCCCGGCGTCGCCGTTCCCTGCGAGGCGATCTTCGAGAACCCGGAAACCGTTTATGACTATACGAACAAGGGGAACCTTGTGGCGGTCATTTCCAACGGGACGGCGGTGCTGGGGCTGGGGAACCTCGGGGCCCTGGCCTCCAAGCCGGTGATGGAAGGGAAGTCGGTTCTGTTCAAGCGGTTCGCCGATGTGAACTCCATCGACCTGGAGCTGGATACCGAGGATACGGAGGCCTTCATCAACGCGGTCAAGCTGATGGGGCCCAGCTTTGGCGGCATCAACCTTGAGGACATCAAGGCGCCGGAGTGCTTCATCATCGAGCAACGGTTGAAGGAGGAGATGGACATCCCCGTCTTCCACGACGACCAGCACGGGACGGCGGTGATCTGTGCGGCGGGGCTTATCAATGCGCTGAAGATCTCGGGCAAGGCGATCGAGGATGTGAAGATCGTGCTCAACGGGGCCGGCGCTGCGGGGATCGCCTGCATCGAACTGCTCAAGCGGATGGGCGCGCGGCACGACAACTGCATTGTCTGCGACACCAAGGGCGTGATCTGGCAGGGCCGGACCGACGGGATGAACCAGTGGAAGTCGGCCCATGCCGTGAAGACGGAACTGCGCACGCTGGAAGAGGCGATGAAGGGGGCCGACGTCTTCCTTGGCGTGTCGGTCAAGGGCGCGGTGACGCAGGAGATGGTGATGAGCATGGCCAAGGATGCCGTGATCTTCGCCATGGCGAACCCGGATCCGGAGGTGACCCCGGAAGAGGTGCACGAGGTGCGCGAGGATGTGATCGTCGCCACCGGGCGCAGCGACTATCCAAACCAGGTGAACAACGTGCTCGGGTTTCCCTATCTGTTCCGCGGTGCGCTCGACATCCATGCCCGCGCGATCAACGACGAGATGAAGATTGCCTGTGCGGAGGCGCTGGCCGAACTGGCGCGCGAGGACGTGCCGGACGAGGTGGCGATGGCCTATGGACGGGCGCTGACCTTCGGGCGCGACTACATCATTCCGACCCCCTTCGATCCCCGGCTGATCCATCGCATCCCCCCCGCCGTTGCGCGGGCCGGGATGGACACGGGCGCGGCGCGGCGGCCGATCATCGATATGGAAGCCTATGAGCTGAACCTGAAAAGCCGGATGGATCCCACGGCCTCGATCCTGCGGTCGATCAACACGCGGGCGCGGAACGCGCAGGCGCGGATGATCTTTGCGGAGGGCGACGATCCGCGTGTGCTGCGGGCGGCGGTGCAGTATCAGCGGGCCGGTCTGGGCGAGGCAATTGTCGTCGGGCGCGACGCCGATGTGCAGAAGAAGCTGGAAGCGGCCGGGCTTGGCGATGCGTTCGAGGAACTGACAATCACCAATGCGGCGAAGACCGAACATCTGGAGACGTACAAGGCGTTTCTTTACAACCGGCTGAACCGCAAGGGTATGGACCAGCACGACGTGCACAGGCTGGCGGCGCGCGACCGGCACGTCTTCTCGGCCCTGATGCTGGCGCACGGGCATGGTGACGGGCTTGTCACCGGGGCGACGCGCAAGTCGGCGCATGTGCTGGAACTGATCAACCACGTGTTCGATGCGGATGCGGCGCATGGTGTGGCGGGTGTGACGGCGGTGATCCACAAGGGGCGGATCGTGCTGATCTCGGACACGCTCGTGCATGAATGGCCGGATGAGGAAGACCTTGCGGATATCGCCGAACGCTGTGCCGAGGTAGCGCGTGATCTGGGGCTGGAGCCGCGGGTTGCCTTCGTCAGCTTCTCCACCTTCGGCTATCCGGTGTCGGAGCGGGCGGAGAAGATGCATATCGCCCCGCGTGTGCTGGAAGAGCGGGGCGTCGATTTCGAATATGAGGGCGAGATGACCGTCGATGTGGCCCTGAACGCCCGCGCCCGGTCGCAGTTTCCCTTCGCCCGGCTGACGGACAACGCGAACATCCTCGTTGTGCCGGCGCGCCATTCCGCCAGTATCAGTGTAAAACTGATGCAGGAGATGGCGGGGGCGACGGTGATCGGGCCGATCCTGTCGGGCGTCGACAAGCCGATCCAGATCTGTTCGACCAACGCGACCGTCAACGACATCATGAACATGGCGCTGCTGGCGGCGAGCAAGGTGAACTGAGCCTTCCGGGGGTCAGGTCCCCGCCCGGCCCATGCGTTTAAGAAGCAGTTTCTCGAGCGCGCGGGTCAGCGCCTCGGGCCGGTCCATGGCAACCCAGTGACCGGCATCGGGGATTTCCACGAAGTCGCTGGTCGGGTCGAGCACCCTGAGCGCGTCGCGCCGTTCGTGCAGGTGGCCTTTGGCGGTCGCATCCTCCGCACCCCAGATACCGTCCAGCGGCGGGCGGTAGTCGCGCAGCACGTCCAGAAGCGTCGTCGTGACGGAGAAGGACCGGCTTCGCCCCCGCGCCATCATGGTGTTGGCGCGCTGGATCGCGACCATCTCGTCCGTGATCTCGCTTGAGGGTGAAATCATCAGGATGCCAAGATTGCGGCGGTGGATCGCGTCCCGTTCGTCTTCAGGTACAGCCTTCCAGTTGTGCAGCTTCTCCATGTCCGGGCGTGTCAGCTTCATCCCGCTTGATCCGATGATTACCAGATGCGCCAGCCGGTCACCGCAGCCCTTGCCGACATGGCCGCCAAGAACGCCGCCGAAAGAGAAGCCTGCGATCCGGATCGGTCCGTCGGGGATGATCTGCATGGCCCCTTCGGCGACCGCCTGACCGATGGTTTCGATCGGGGGATCGCCGGAGATGTCGTCGCTTTGACCGAAACCGGGCAGGTCGGGCACAACCAGCGTCCAGCGTTGCGACAGGTACGGAATGACGGCAGCCCAGTGCATCCAGCTGCCGTGACCGCCGTGCAGCAGGACAAGGGACGGGCCGGTGCCCCAGGTGCGCCAGACCATTCGGCCGCCACCGGGCAGCGGGGTCTCGCGCCGCTCTGCCTGTGCATCCAGTTTCCGGGTGGCTTCGGTCGGTGCGGTGAGGGTCAGGCTTTCGGTCATGGTGTCTGTTTTCCTTTGAATAGCGCGCGTCGCCTAAGATAGCCGAAGACGAGCGGCGACAGGGCAAAGACGAGGATGACCCGCGCCAGCTGATGCGCCGCCACGAACGGTGCGTCATAGCCGAGCGCGATGGCGGTGATCGTCATCTCGGCAATCCCCGCGGGCGCGAAGGCGAGGAAGATGGTCTTGGTGCCCCAGGGCAGTAGCTGACCCAGAACCGCCGCCACACCAAGCGCGGCGGACAGCTGGATGCCGGTGACGATGCAACTCCGCCACATCGTCGAGGAAATGTCGCGCGCCGTCACCCCGACAAACCGGCTGCCGAGGGTGGAGCCGACCACAACCTGCGCGGCGGCCTGCAACAGCGCGGGCGGCTGTCCTTCGAGCCCGAAGCCATGGGCGGCGATGCTGAACAGGATCGGCCCGAAGAAGAACGGCGCGGGCAGGCGCAGCAGGCGCCCGACCAGCGCACCGGTCACGGCCACGGCAAGCAGCATCAGTTGTTGTGACAGGATGAAGGGATGATCCTGACCGCGAACACTGGGATCGGGGACGTAACCGTCCATGATCCGGAAAGCAAAGGCGACGAAAGAGATCGTGACCAGAACGCGCACGGCATGGGACAGTGCGACATAGCGGATGTCGGCGCCAAAGCGTTCGCCGACCACGACCATCTCGTTCATACCCCCGGGCATGGCAGAGAAATAGGCGGTGGCGGAATCCTGATGCGCGCGCGACTTCAGGTACCAGATCCCGGCACTGCCCGCGATGGTCGTGACAAGCATGGTGCCGAGGATGGTCGGGACCCAGGTCGCGATCCCGTCGAAGGCGTGCGGTCCGTAGCCGGAGCCGATGAAAACGCCCAGAACGGCGAGGCCCATGTTGCGCAGTTCGATCCGGGATTTCATCTCGAAACCGCCAATAGAGACTATTGTGACCGACAGCATCGCGCCGAGAAGCCACGGCAGCGGCAGGTTGAGCCAGAAGAAGATGGCGCCGCCAACGGTGCCGATGGCAAGCGTCAGGGCTATTCGAAGCAGGTCACCCACGCGGCAGAACGCTGTCCAGAAGATCCGACACCCGCAGGTCCGTGCTGTCGAGGATGGTGCGTCCCAGCTTCTCCGGATCGATCCGGCCGCCCGCATGGCGGCAGCAGTCCGCGACCTTCGCCATCAGCTCTGCTTCCGTCAGGGGGTGATCGGCGCTGCCGCGCAGAACCTCCACCCGTTTCGTGAGGATGCGGCCATCCGCGAGCGTGAGGGAGATGTCGGTCCAGCGAGGGAGGAGCGACCCTTCGGTATCGGCGGAGACCGTGATGCGGTCGAACGCCGCCTGGACCTCCGGCCTTTGTACCCGGTCATCGGTGAAGGAGGCGAGCGTGATCTCCCCATCAGACAGGGCGGCGGCAACCGCGTATTCCATGCTGAACTTGCCCTCCAGCCCGGTGCGGGGGCGGGAATGGATCAGCGGCACGAAGGCGCGGGGGGAGCCGTGGATCCGAGCGCTGACGACAGAGGCGAGGGTGAGACCGGGGGTCTCCTTCATCAGGTCCAGCAGCCCGTCGACCGCGCGGTGTGTCGCGTAGCACAGCGGATATTTCTTCACCTCGATACCCGAGCGGAGCAGCTCCGGTTCCCCTGTGCCCAACCCCTCCAGATGGTCACCAAACCCGGATTCGTTCGTGTAGAGGGTCAGGAACCCCTGGTCGCCGTCCAGGGAGTCGTCCGCCGCGTCGAAGCCGAGTTCGGCAAGGCGCACCGCAAACAGTGCAGCGCGGGAGGCCTGCCCGGCCTGAACGCTCTTGGCCATGGAACCGAAGTTGCCGCGCGTGCCCGCCAGCTGCGTCAGGGCGAGACCGAAGGCGTGGCGGGTCTGCGTTTCAGACAGGCCAAGCAGATGGGCCAGTGCCGCCACCGCGCCAAGTCCGCCGATGGTCGGTGTCGTGTGCCAGCCCCGCGCATAGTGCCCGTCGGCGGCGGCGTGGCTGAAGCGGCAGATCAGTTCAAAACCGACGGCATAGGCGCGGTCAACGCGATCCATGGTCAGCACACGCTCTTCCGCCACGGCGATCAGGGCGGGAAGCAGCGCGATGCTGGGATGGCCGCGCATCGGGGCGGTGACGTCGTCGAAATCCAGAACATGCCCCGATACGCCATTGGCGAAAGCCGCGAGTTCGGTCGTGGCACGATGGCCGGTGGCCCAGACCCGCGCCCGGCCCTGCGGACCCTCTGTCGCGAGAGTAAGCGCGGCGCGCGAGGCCGGTTCGCCGGACCCGCCGATGGCGCAGGCCATCGTGTCGAGAAGGGCGCGCCGGGCCAGCAGGCGGCAGGTGTCATCAGACCCGAAATCGGGGTTTTCCGCGATGAACCGGGCGATTTTCCGGGTGGCGGCGGCGGTCTCCGTATCCTTCATGCGGTCATTCCTTGCATCTGATCCGGCCTGTGTTCGGGCAACGGGATGCCGGTTCGATCCGACAGATCGCGCAGGGAATCCCAGACAGCCCCGCGTAGCGGGATGCCGGTGCGGGCGGTTTCGTTGCGTGTGCGGGCGCGGCGGTCCCCGGGCAGGGATACGGCGTCGTGGTCAAGGTCCGGCCGGCTGGTGCGGATGCCGCGGGCGAAGGCGTCGAACCGCTCCCCCCAATCCCCGGAACCAAGCGCGCGTTCCGCGTCGATCACGATCATCGCGTGACCGGTTCCGGAGGGGCGGTTTCCATCGCTGTACATGGTGCCGAGATCGGTGCCGAAACTGCCGTTCGACAGGACCCCGGCCATCAGGTCGACGAACAGCGCGATGCCGGATCCGCGCGCACCGCCGAAGGGCCGGAGGGCACCGCTCATGACCTCGGCCACGGTGCGGGCGGGATCGCCGGTTGCGGTTACGGCCCAGTCGTCGGGCACGGTGGCGTCGTCGCCGCCCATCTGGCGGATGCGGCCGCGCGACACGACAGAAGTCGCCATGTCCAGCGTGAAACCGTCTTCCCTGGTGCCACCGGGTGCGGCCAGTGCAACCGGGTTGGTGCCAAGCCGCGCCTCGCGGCCGCCAAAGGGGGCGACGGTTGGGGAGGCGTTGGAAAAGACCATGGCGATCATGCCCTGCCGGGTCGCCATGTCCGCGTAGTAGGAGGCGATGCCGAAATGATTGGAGTGGCGCACGGTGGCAAGGCACATGCCGGTTTCCTTCGCCACGTCGCAGGCGGCGCGGGCCATCCGGGCGGCGACGGCGGGGCCAAGCCCGTTGTCGCCGTCGATGCGCAGGAAAACCGCGTCGCGTTCGGTCCGAATGTCCGGGCGTGCGTTGATCTGCCCGCGCATGAGCGCATCGTGATAGGCCGCGAGCCGTGCCGCACCATGCGTGCTGACACCCGAAGCGTCGGCCTCAGCGAAACAGTCGGCGGCCACGGCGGCGGACTCCGGGTCCATGCCGCCGGAGCGGAGTATCTCTGTCATGAACGACGCCAGCGCCGTCCGGGACACGGACACCATCGGCTTCTCCTCCTCTTGCGGGGCGAGTGAAGCGGAAATGCGGGTTGGCGGTCAAACGAGTTTTGTGTACCCATATTTGAGAAAATCTCAACCCTGTGCCAAGGACGGTCATGGTCTGGAAACTGCCCCCCCTGAATGCCCTTCGCAGCTTTGAAGCTGCCGCGCGGCTGAAGAGCTTTACCGCGGCGGCGGACGAACTCTGCGTGACGCCCGGTGCGATCAGCCGTCAGATCAAGAACCTGGAAACCTTCCTGGGGCTCGACCTGTTTGAACGCACGGCGCGCGAAGCGAAGCTGACAACCAGCGGTCGACAGTACCTTGAAATATCGACCCTTCTGTTCAGTCAACTGCATGGCGCGACGGAACGGTTACTAAGCCGGGGGGAGCGCCGGCCGCTGCGGATATGGTCCTCCATGACCTTTTCGATGCGCTGGCTGGTGCCGCGACTGTCATCGTATCATGCAGAGCGGTCCGGACCGGATGTGATCCTCACCACCTCACTGAAGCCCGTGGATTTCCGGTCGGGCGACATCGACATCGCGATCCGCTACGGGACCGGCACGGAATGGCCCGGGTGCATCGCGATCCCACTGGTCAAGACCGACCTCGTTCCGGTGTGCAGCCCGGCGCTTGCGGCTTCGGGAAACTTTCGGAGCCCGGCCGATCTGGCGCAGTCGACGCTGCTTCATTCGCTGGTCCGAATCGAGGACTGGCGGCGGTATCTGGAGGCCGCGAATGTCACGTCGGTCGATCCTTATTCCGGGATGCGGTTCGAGAGTTCCATTCTCGCCTACAGCGCTGCAGAGCAGAAACTTGGCTTTGCTCTTGGTCAGCGGGCGCTGGTCCGGGACGATCTGAGTGCGGGTCGTCTGGCGGCACCGATCGACTTCTCCATGCGGGCCAACGGCGGGTTTTTCCTCATTTATCCGGAAGATCACGACAACCCGAAAGAGCTGTCGGAGTTCCGCGACTGGATTGTCGCGGAGGCCGAGATCCTGGAAGGATAAGGCTTTGGCATCGCTGCGCCGCAGCGCACACATTTGAATTTTTCTCAACAGCCGTCGCCAAAGTAATCGGTTGTACCGTCCGGTCCGTTCCCGTGAGAATGCCTGCATGTTCTCGGGAGGAGCAATGTTCTACAGGCCGGAAATCGATCCGCACGGGCTACCGCACGATCCCTTCAAGGCGTGCATCGTGCCGCGTCCGATCGCCTGGGTTTCGACCAGGAGCCCGGCAGGCGTGCGCAACCTCGCGCCGTTCAGCTTCTTCAACGCGTTTTCCTGGGCGCCTCCTATGGTGGCGCTCGGGATGCCGGGGCGGAACGCCGAAGGGCGGGCCAAGGACACCTTCTGCAACATCGAGGACACCGGTGAATTCGTCGTGAACCTCGCAAGCTGGGCGCAACGCGAGGCGGTGAACCTGTCCTCTGCCCAGTTCGCGCCGGAGGAAGACGAGTTCGAACAGGTCTCGGTCGCCTCTGCCGCGTCGCGGCTGGTCGGGCCCGACAGGGTGGCGGAGGCGCCGGTCAGCCTGGAGTGCCGTCACTACACCAACGTGCCGCTGCCCGCGCGCAAGGCGGGGCGGAGCAACATGATCGTCGTGGGCGAAGTCATCGGGATCCACATCCGGGACGACGTGCTCACCGACGGGCGCATCGACCTGCGCCTGATGCAGCCGGTCTGCCGGCTTGGCTACCGTGACTGGGCCGGGCTGGGCGAGGTGGTAGAGCAGCTGCCGCCCGAGCGGGTGCGAATTTAACTGACAAACATCAAGATAATAGGGAGGAAACTATGAAAATCTTGAATACGATACTGGCCGCGGGCGCGGTCTCTCTTACCACACTCGCGACGGGCGCTGTCGCGCAGTCCTACCCGGACCGCGACCTGACATTCGTTGTACCCTACAACCCGGGCGGGTCCACCGATCCGATCGGACGGGCGTTCTCGGCAGAGCTGTCGAAGATCCTCGACCGCAACGTCGTCGTGGAAAACCGCCCCGGCGGGTCGGCCACAATCGGCACCGGCGACGTCGTGAAGTCGGACCCGGATGGCTACATGATCGGGCTCGGTTCCAACTCCTCTCTGGCGTATCAGCCGCTGGACAAGGACAACCTCGCCTATGCCTCTCCGGATGACTACGAGATCCTGGTGAAGCTCGTCGATCTTCCCGCGGTTCTCTACGTGTCGGCCGATGCGCCGTGGCAGACGCTGGAAGAGTTCATGAACGAGGTGAAGGCGAAACCGGGCGAAGTGCGGGTTTCCGTGTCGGGCCTGCGGACGGCGCCGGATCTGGTGGTGCAATACATCAACGCCAACAACGAGGACATCGACATCCGGACCGTGCCCTTCTCGGGCGGCGGCGGTGAGGCGCTGACGGCGGTGCTGTCGGGCCGGGTCGAAGCCTCCGTCGGGTACGGGCCGTCGATCCGCAGCTATGTGGATGCGGGCAAGATCCGGGCGCTTGGCGTGTTCAACGACAAGGTCTACGAGGCCTTCCCCGAAGCGACGCCGGTCAGCGAGCTGGGCTACAAGCAATACCTGCCCGCCTCCTACTACGTGATCGCGCCGAACGGGATGCCGGACGACGTGAAGCGGAAGCTGATCGAGGCATCCGCGCAGGCCGTACAGGCCGGGGATTTCGTGAAGTTCGCGGAAACCAACTCCTACCAGCTCGACCCGAAGACGCCGGAAGAAGCTGAGCAGGAGCTGCGTGAGTACAGCGAGATCTTCGCCCAGATCCTCGCGTTCATCGGCGGCTGATCCAGATGTCGGACTCGCGCGATTTCTCCACGGCGAAGGCCCGCATCGTGACCGGTGTGATCGCCTTTGTCGTGGGCGGTATCTACCTCTGGCAGGCGCTTGACCTGCCAGTGGGAGAGATGGGCGCGCCGGGTCCGGCGCTGTTCCCGCTCTTTATCGCGGCGCTGATCTTCATTGCCGCGGTCATCACCCTGGCGGACGGATATGCCATGCTGAGCCAGGACGAGACGTTCTATCTGCCGGCGGGCAAGCCGCTGCGCCAGTGCATCGCCGTGTTCGGCGCACTGCTGTTCCTCGCCGTCACCCTGCCCTTCCTGGGCCGGATCATTTCCCCTTTCGTGACCATCTTCATCGTGCTCGCCAGCCTGTCGGGCATGCCGTGGTGGAAGCAGTTTCTCTGGTCGGCGGGGCTGACGCTGTTTGCGTGGCTTGCCTTCGTCAAGCTGCTCGGCGTGCCGCTGCCGCGCGGAATCCTCGGAGTCTGAGCACACCATGTCCGAAGCTCTTCAAGGTCTGATCTACGGCCTCGGTGTCGCCACCGTGCCCGCCAACCTGCTGGCCGCGCTCATGGGTGCGCTGCTTGGCACCGCCATCGGCGTTCTGCCGGGGCTTGGTCCGGTGGCCGGGGTCGCGCTTATCCTTCCCCTGACCTTCACCTTCGATCCGACCGTGGGTCTGATCATGATGGCAGGGATCTACTACGGTTCGCTCTACGGCGGGTCCACCACCGGCATCCTGATCAACATCCCCGGCGAGGCGCCGTCCATCGTTACGGCCATCGACGGGCACCAGATGACGCTGAAGGGCCGGGGCGGGGCCGCGCTGACGCTGACGGCGGTGGCGAGCTTCGTCGGCGGGACCATCGCCGTGATCGGGGTGCTTCTGTTCTCTCCGGTGCTGTCGGAGATCGCCATCGTCTTCGGTCCGTCCGAATTCTTTGCGCTGACCGCCGGCGGGCTGCTGGTGCTGTCGCGGATTACCGGGGGCTCCTTTGCCTCGGGTTTCCTGCCGATGGTGCTGGGGCTGGCCATGTCCACCGTGGGGGTGGAGGCCGTGTCGGGTTACGACCGGTTCACCTTCGGCACGCAGGACCTGCTGCATGGGTTCAGCCTTGTTCCGGTTGTCGTCGGAGCCTTCGGCGTGGCCGAAATCCTGATGATGGTGGACCGCTATGCCAACCGCATCCGGCCGCCTGCGGTCGGGTGGCGCGACCTTGTTCCGACCCGCGAAGAGGTCAACCGGTCCTGGCTGCCCTGGGGGCGTGGCACGATCATCGGCTTCCTGTTCGGGCTGCTGCCGGGACCGTCGGCCACGATGTCGAGCTTTGCCGCCTACCGGCTTGAGAAGGCCGTGTCGAAGAACCGCGACAAGCTGGGCACCGGCGCTGTCGAGGGCATCTGCGGACCGGAGGCCGCCAACAACGCGGCGGCGACGTCCTCGCTGGTTCCGCTGCTGGCGCTTGGCCTGCCGTTCTCCACCGTCGGGGCGCTGATGATCGCCGCGATGATGGTGCAGGGCATCCAGCCGGGTCCGCTGCTGCTGATCCAGCACCCCGACATCTTCTGGGGGGTGATCGTGTCCTGCTATATCGGGAACATCATGCTGCTGGTGCTGAACATCCCGATGGTCGGCATCTGGGTGAAGATGCTCACCATTCCGACGCATATCCTGATCTCGCTCATCATCGTGATCGCATCGATCGGGGCGTTCAGCGTGCACAACGCGATCTTCGATGTCTGGGTGCTCTGCGGGATGGGGCTGGTCGGATATTTCCTGCGGAAGATGGGCTTTCACCTCGCTCCGCTGGTGGTGGCGCTGATGCTGGGCCCGATCATCGAGAAACACTTCCGCGAGGCGCTGTACCTCAGCAACGGGGACCTGACGATCTTCGTGGAAAGCGCGATCTCCGTGATCCTGTGGATCGTGGTCCTCGTGCTGATGCTGACCGTGCCGCTGGCGAAGGTCTGGCAACGGATGTCGGCCCGGCGCGGCACGCTGGAAGCGGATTAAGGGAAAGGATCACGACGTGTCAGTACAATTCGACATCACAGACGGCATCGCGACCGTCACCCTGAACCGGCCGGAGGCGATGAATTCGCTCGACCCCGCCTCCAAGGACGAGTTGCGGGAGATCTGGCAGAGGCTGGCGACGGATGACGAGATCCGCGTCGCGATCCTGACCGGGACCGGAGAGAAGGCGTTCTGCACCGGGTCCGACCTGAAGAAGACGCCCCCGCCCGAGGAAAGCTTTGCGCAGCTGTTCTTCGGCATGGCCAGCCGGGATCACCTGCTGGCCGGGATGGAGTTCGACACGCCGATCATTGCGGCTGTGAACGGCTATGCCATGGGCGGCGGTCTGGAACTGGCGCTGGCCTGCGACATCCGCATCGCGTCGGAAAACGCCCGCTTCGGCCTGTCCGAGGTGCGGGTCGGGTCCCTGCCCGGTGCAGGCGGGTCGCAGCGGCTGCCACGGGCCATAGGGCAATCGGATGCGATGCTGATGATGCTGACCGGCGACCCGGTCGATGCCGCGGAGGCCCTGCGCATGGGTCTGGTGAGCCGCGTCGTCGCGCCTGACAAGCTGCTGGAGGAAGCACACCGGATCGCGGGACGGATCGCGGCCAACGCGCCGCTTTCGGTCAAGGCAATCAAGCGGCTGGTGCGGGACGGGTCGGAAATGCCGCTGATCGCCGCCGTCAATTACGAACGTCTGGCCTGGGGGGCGCTCCGCGACAGCGAGGACCGGCTGGAGGGCCGGAAGGCATTCCAGGAAAAACGCCCGCCGGTTTACCGCGGACGCTGAGATTACAACGGAAAGAGAGACAAGACATGTCCGATCTACGAGACAAGTGCGCCATCGTGGGCGTCGGAAAGACCAAGCAGGGCAAGATGCCGGGCGTCAGTTCGCTGATGCTGAGCGTTGAGGCGTTCAAGCGGGCCATTGACGATGCGGGTCTGAAGAAGGGCGATATCGACGGGCTGCTGACGATGCCGGGCACGAGCTCTCCGGAAGCATCACTGAATTACCTGCGGGTGGGTGAGGCGCTTGGCATCGACCCCAAGTTCACCGGCTCCATGACCATGGGCGGCGGCACGGCGGGCGCGCTCGTGCAGATGGCGGTCATGGCGATCGAGGCGGGGCATGCGACAACCGTCGCCTGCGTCTTCGGCGATGCGGCCAAGACGGGCGGTTCGCGGTTCAACCGCGCCTCCGGCTGGGGCGACAGCTGGGGCATCTGGGGGATGTACGGCGCGGCGGCGAACTCCGCGATTGCGGCCAGCCGGCACATGGCGCTTTACGGCACAACCTCCCGGCAATTGGGCGAGGTCGCGGTGGCCTGCCGACGCCATGCCTCCATGAATCCCGATGCGGTGATGCGCGACCCGATCACCATCGAGGATCACCAGAATTCGCGCTGGATCGTGGAACCCTTCCACCTGCTCGACTGCTGCCTGATTTCCGACGGCGGGGTCTGCATCATCGTGACCTCCAAGGAACGCGCGAAGGACATGGCCAAGCCGGTCGTGACGATTTCCGGCATGGGACAGGCCTACACGACCCGCAACATGGAGCGGGAGGACTGGTGGTACGTGCCGCATCAGAAGGAAGCGCTTGGTCGTGCCTTCAAGATGGCGGGCATGGCCCCGAAGGACATCGACGTGGCCCAGCTTTACGACAACTTCACCATGAGCGTCCTGCTCTGGCTGGAACACGCCGGGTTCTGCGGCGTCGGAGAGGCGGGCAGCTTTGTCGAGGGCGGGCGCATCCAGCTTGGTGGAGAACTTCCGGTGAACACCGCCGGGGGTAACCTGTCGGAAAGCTACATGGAGGGCTGGCTGCACATCGTCGAAGGCGTGCGCCAGATGCGCGGCGAATGCGACGCGCGGCAGGTGAAGGGGGCGGAGGTCTGCCTCGTCACCGGGCGCGGCATGACGCTGAACTGTTCCAACGCCATGATCCTGCGTGCGGCCTGAGGGGTAAGAGAGATGAGCTACAACAAACCGCTTCCCGAACTCGACGACGTCAACCGCCCGTTCTGGGAGGCCGCGCATCAGGGACGGCTGTGTCTTCAGAAGTGCAGCGACTGCGACCATGTCCGCTATCCGGTCTCGCATGTCTGTCCGAACTGCCTGTCCTACGACTCTGAATGGACAGAGGTTTCGGGCAAGGGCGAGGTCTATTCCTACATCGTCTTCCACCAGAAATATAACGCCGCCTTCGAAGGCGACCTGCCCTACAACGTCGCGCTGATCCAGCTGGACGAGGGGCCGCGCATGATCTCCAACGTGACCGGCGTGGCCAATGACGCGGTGAAGGTCGGAGACCGGGTGCAGGTGACCTTCGACAGGGTGACGGACGAGATCTCCATCCCGCGCTTCACCCCGGCGGAGGGCTGAGCGATGGATTTCAACCTGCCCGAAGACGTGCTGATGACGCAGGACGTGGTGAAACGCTTTGTCCGCGACAAGCTGATCCCGCTGGAACCGCTGGTGATCCGGCGGGAGGTGGAACGCGGCATGACCGACGATCCGATCCTGCCGAAGGAGGTGGAGGACGATCTTCAGCGCCAGACGCAGGCGCTTGGCCTCTGGGGCATCGACGCGCCCGAGGAATTCGGCGGGCAGGATCTCGGCGCACTGATGAAATGCGTGGTCATCGAACAGATGAAGCATTCCATCGTGCCGCTGGTGCTGCCGCCGGACAGCCCGAACCTCTATTACCTCAAGCAGCAGTGCACGCCGGATCAGGCGATGCGGTATCTCGATCCGTATGTGAACGGAGAGAAGAAATCCTGCCTCGCCCTGTCCGAACCGGAAGCCGGGTCCGATGCTGCCGCGATCAAGACGCGGGCCGACCGGCGCGGGGACAAGTGGGTACTGAACGGAGAGAAGATCTGGATTTCCAACGCGCGGCGGTCGGACTTCATGATCGTCATCGCCGTGACAGACCCCGAGAAGCGCAAGCGCGGCGGGATGACGGCCTTCCTCGTGGACCGGGACACGCCGGGCGTGACGATTCCGACCTCCTTTCCGATGATCGGTGAATATCATCCCTATGCCGTTCATTTTCAGGACGTGGAGCTGGGCGACGAACAGGTGCTTGGCGAGGTCGGGCAGGCCTTCGTGCCCCTGTCCAACCGGCTTGGCATCCGGCGGATGGAGATTGCGGCGAGGTCCCTTGGCCTTGCCAGCCGGGCGATCGACATGATGATCGAACATGCCAACCGGCGGAAGACCTTCGGCGCGCCGCTGGCGGACCGGCAGAACACGCAGTTCTGGATTTCCGACAGCTGGCAGGAGCTCGAGATGGCGCGGCTGGCGACCTACCGGCTCGCCTGGCGGATCGATCAGGGCGAAAAGGATGTCCGGCGGGAGGCCGCCATGGTCAAGATCCAGGCGACGGAAATGGCGACGCGCGTTGTCGACCGGGCGATCCAGCTGCACGGCGGCATGGGCCTGTCGAAGGAACTGCCGCTGGAATACATGAGCCGGATCCTCCGCGTCTTCCGCATCGTGGAGGGGGCGAGCGAGATCCACCGCTGGACCATCGCGCGCGACCTTCTCCGCAACGGCCGGCCGGAGGCGTAGCGCATGACCCGCACCATTCCCTTCACCCTGATGCGCGGCGGCACGTCGAAAGGCGTGTTTCTGCATCGCGACGATGTGCCGGAGGACCGGGAGGACCTGTCGGCGCTGCTATCCGAACTGTTCGGCAGCCCCGACATGCGCCAGATCGACGGGCTTGGCGGGGCGGACAAGCTGACCAGCAAGGCGGCGGTCATGGGGCCTCCGCGCGGGCCGGATCATGACGTGACCTATCTGTTCGGCCAGGTCGGGATCGACAATCCGCGGGTGGATTACCTGCTGAACTGTGGGAACCTCAGCGCGTCCGCCGGGACATGGGCGGTCTACAACGGGCTGGTGCCCGCGACGACCGGGACCGTCGCGGTGCGGATCCTGAACGAGAATACCGGTAAGATCATCGTGGCGCATGTGCCCTGCGCGAATGGCGCGGTGGTGGAAGAGGGCGATTATGCCATCGCCGGGGTGCCGGGCACCGGCGCGCCGATCCCGCTTGATTTTGCCGGGGCGGCGGGGGCGATCACGGGCAAGCTTCTGCCGTTCGGTGAGGCGCTGACCGACCTCTTCGTGCCGGATCTGGACGGAGAGGTGGTGCAGGTGTCGGTGGTGGACTGCGCCAACCTCGTCGTGTTCGTTCGGGCCAGGGATGTCGGCCTCACAGCGCGTGAAACCCCGCAGGAACTGGACGTGCATCCTGTCGCCCAGCCCCGGATCAAGGCGATCCGGCGCGCCGTCGCGCATCGGCTTGGCATCGGGGATTACTTTGACGAACGCCCCGCCCCCGCCAGTCCGATCTGCGTGATGCTGGATCAGGCCAGGCCGGAGGAGGAGGCGGATCTTGCCGCCCGGCTTTATGCGAACGGTGCGACTTCGCGGGCCTTCGCCGGGACAGTCACCGCCTGTACCGGCGTCGCTGCGCGCATTCCGGGGACCATCACCGCGCTGACCATACCGCAGCCTGTGGCCGAAGGAGCTGCCCTGCGCATCCGGCATCCCGGCGGTGTGATCGACGTGCATGCCGCCGTCGCGGCGGACGGGACCGTGCAGCGGGCCGAGATCAAGCGCACCGCGCGGCGGCTGGCGGAGGGCCGCGCCTATCTCAGATCCAGCAGGAAGGAAGCCCTGGCATGACGGCTCCAAAAGCTCTGGAGGGCCTGCGCGTCCTCGACCTCGCAGGTCCTTTCGGGAACTATGCAGGCAAGATGTTTGCAGGGCTCGGTGCGGATGTGATCCTGGTGGAGCCGCCGCAGGGCGCACCGTCACGCGGCATCGGGCCGTTTCTGGACGACAGACCCGGTCCTGACCGGAGCATTCGCTTCGCTTATGAAAACCTCGGCAAACGCGGTATCGTTCTCGACCTGGAGACGGCGGAGGGGCGGGACGCATTCCTTGACCTCGCCGCGGCCAGCGACCTGGTTCTGGAAAGCTTCGGTCCCGGAGAGTTGGAGCGGCTTGGACTGACCGGCGACGTGCTGCGCCAGCGCAACCCGGCGCTGGTGCTGTCGCGGCTGTCGGCCTTCGGACAGACCGGACCGTTCGCGCAGTACAAGGCCGAGGATCTGACGCTGCTGGCCATGGGAGGTCTGCTGTTCCTTGGCGGCTATCCGGGCGAGGCGCCCGTCGCGGCGGGCGGTGGTCAGGCAGTTCTTTGCGGGAACCTCTTTGCGGCCGTGGCCTGCATGGTCGCGCTCACCGGGGCAGAGATGACGGGGGAGGGGCAGGACATCGACACCTCCATCCAGGAATCCGTGGTGATGGCGCTTGAGAACGCGGTGCAGTTCTATGACCTCGAAGGAACGGTGCGTCAGCGCTATGCCGGGGATCAGCGGCAGGCCGGGGCGGGGACCTTCGACTGTGCCGACGGGCAGGTCTATCTGCTTGCCGGGGGCGTCGCGGCCACCAAGTTCTGGATCAACACGCGTCAGTGGATGGCGGATGTCGGGGCCGACGGGGCGGAGGTGCTGTTCGGCGACGAATGGTTCGGCATTCCATTCCTTCGGACGCGGGGCGCGAAGGACCAGTTCCGCAGGACGTTCGAGAGCTACGCCCGCAGTCAGACCCGTGCGGAACTGTATGCCGAAGCGCAGCGCCGGCGGGTCCCGCTAGCCCCCGTGAACGGGCCGGCGGACCTCAAGGACAACAAACAGCTTCAGTTCCGGGAGTTCTTCGTGTCGGTCGCCAATGCGCTGCCCGGAACCGACCTGCTGATGCCCGGCGCACCCTATCGGCTTGAGGCAACACCATGGGTCGCCGGAGACCCCGCGCCCGCCCTTGGCGAGCATACGGAGGAGGTGCTGGCCACGCTGGCCGGGGCCGCAGACCAACCGACAAGAAGGGCCAAGGCATGACGGGACGACCACTCGAAGGCATCCGTGTCGCCGATTTCTGCTGGATCGGCGCCGGGTCCTACACGACCAAGATCCTCTCGGACATGGGTGCGGAGGTCATCAAGATCGAATCCAACGCACAGCTGGACAGCCTGCGGGTTGCGCCTCCGTTCAAGGATGGGATCAAGGGGGTGGACCGCTCGGGCTATTTCGCCGACCGGAACTCCAGCAAGAAGAGCCTGACGATCAACATGAAGCACCCGGACGCGCGGGAGGCGATCCTGAGGCTCATCCGGAAGAGCGATCTGGTCACCAACAACTTCACCCCCGGCGTGATGGAACGCTTCGGGCTGGGGTATGAGGAGCTGAAGGCGGTCAATCCGAAAATCATCTGGATGGGCATGTCGATGCAGGGGCAGGAGGGGCCGGAGAAGTCCTACCTCGGCTACGGGCTGACCATCGGCGCGCTGACCGGGCTGCACTGGGTGTCGGGACTGCCGGGCAAGGAACCGGCGGGGACGGGGACGAACTATCCCGACCATATCCCGAACCCCTGCCATGCCGCCTTTGCCGCGCTGGCGGCTCTCCGCCATGTCCGGCGCACAGGGCAGGGCCAGAAGATCGACGTCGCCCAGACCGAACCGATGATCGCCATGCTCGGTCCGGAAGTGACAGCGGCCAACCTGCGCGGCAACCGGCCTCCGCAGGGGAACCGGCAGAGGGATGTCGCGCCGCACGGAGTCTATCCGGTGGCGGGCGAGGACCGCTGGCTGGCGATCGTGGTGCGGGACGACCGGGAATGGGCCGCGCTCTGCGAGGTGCTGGGCGTGCCGGAGGAAGGCAGGTTCCGCACGGCCGATCAGCGGATGACACATCGCGATGCGCTGGATGACGCCATTGCGGCGCACACGCGGGACAGGGACGGGTACGATCTGATGGCGGCGCTTCAGGGACGTGGCGTGGCCTGCGGCGTCGTGCAGACCGCCGCAGACGTCACCGACCGCGACGAACAGCTGCGCCACCGCAATCACTGGCAGCGCATGGTCACCGAAGGCGTGGGTGAGATGCTGTACAACGCGCCGCCCTACCGGTTTTCCCGCAGCCCCTCGACCCTGCGCGGCCCCGCGCCGAAGCTGGGGGAGCATACGGCAGAGATCGCTACCGATCTGCTGGAACTGGACGAGGATGTGGTAAGGGATCAGTCAGAGGGCCGTCTGCTCTATTAGACTCCGGACGCGGGGTCGATTGCGCGCGCGGGACTCTGCTCCTACAACCGACCGCGAGGTCGCTTGCAGGGGGTTGAGAGATGGCGGTGTGGAACCTTGGCTCGGTCAATGCGGACCAGGTCTATCGACTGCCGCGACCTCTGGAGCCAGGGGAGACGATGACCGCAGATGCGTTCCAGCGCGGACTGGGCGGCAAGGGCGCGAACATGTCCGTGGCGCTGGCGCGGGCGGGTTCTGTCGTTCATCACATCGGCGCGGTTGGCGCGGACGGGACGTGGATGCGCGACCGGCTGGCCGGTTACGGCGTCGGGGTGGCGCACCTGGTGGAGCGGGGGGAAACCTCGGGTCACGCGATCATCCTGCTGGATACGGAGGGCGAGAACCGGATCGTCATCTGGCCCGCCGCCAATCATCTTATCGAGACAGGCGATCTGGCGGCTGCGCTTGGGACAGCCGCACCGGGCGACTGGGTGCTCTGCCAGAACGAGACAAATCTGCAGGCCGATTTCGCGCACAAGGCGAAAGCGCGCGGTCTGCGGGTGGCCTATGCCGCCGCGCCCTTCGATGTGGAGGCCGCGCAGGCGATGCTGCCCCATGCCGACCTGCTGGTCCTGAACGAGGTGGAGGCAGCGCAGCTTGAGACCGCCACCGGACTTTCGCCCGAGGCGTTGCCGGTTGCGCATGTAGTGGTGACCCTTGGCGCGCGCGGATGCCGCTGGTTCGACACTGTTTCAGGGGTTTCGCGTGATTTTCCCGCGCCTCGCGTGACGGTCACGGATACCACCGGCGCGGGGGACACCTTTACCGGCTATCTTGTCGGCGCGCTCGACCAGGGGGCGGGGATGGGGGATGCGCTGGCGCTGGCGCTGAAGGCCGGGGCGGTGATGGTCACGCGGCTCGGCACGGCAGATGTGATCCCGACGCGCGACGAGGTCGAAAAATTTTTCCTCAGTCCGTGAAACTCTGACACGCGGTGTTTCGTGACTCTGACCAAGCCCCGCAACGGGCGAAGTTTAGAGAAAGGGAGACACCTTATGAAATTCCGCATTGCAGCCGCCACCCTGATCCTGTCCGCAGGAACCGCCTTCGCCGCGAGCCACGGCATGGCGCCCATGGTCGAAGGCATGGACCAGGATGTGTCCGGCGGCACCGTGACCGCGTCCAAGGTCGTGGCCGGCGAAAACGGCTGGCTGGTCGTGCATCGCACCGATGCAGAGATGAAGCCGGGCCCGGTTGTCGGTTATGCGCCGCTGAAGATGGGCGAGAACATGGACGTCGCGGCGATCCTCACCGAAGAGGTGAAGTCCGGTGACATGCTCATGCTGATGGTGCATTCCGAAGCGGGCGGCATGAAGACGGGCGTGTTCGAATACACGCTCGGCGCGAAGGAAGACGGTCCGATCAAGCCGGACGGCAACCTCGTGATGACCACCATCACCGCGGAGTGACGCCATTCCGGGCACCCTCATGCCCGGAAGCGGGTGGTGCGGCTCCTGTCCTCTGATTGTTGTTCACCGGACCACCCTGAAAGACCGCGGCCAGTTCCGCGGTCTTTCGCTGTCTTGCATCTGCCGCGCGCGGCTCTAGCCTGCCGGGCGGACCGACAGGAGACCGGGATGCAGGACCAGACGACCCACGACGCAGCGGAGGATCCGCGCAACGCGACGCTGAAATTCTATCTCAACGGCCGGATCGTCGGGGCCGAGGAGGCCGTGGTCAGTGTCTATGACAGCGGCTTCCTGCTTGGCGACGGGGTATGGGAGGGGCTGCGGCTGTACGACGGCAGGTGGGCCTTCCTTGACGATCACCTCGACCGGCTGTTCGAAGCGGCGAAGGCGATCGACCTCGACATCGGGCTGGATCGCGCAGGGGTCGTCACCGCGCTGGAGTCGCTGCGCACCGCCAACGGGATGGAGACCGACGCCCATGCCCGGCTGATGGTGACGCGCGGGCGAAAGGTGCGTCCCTTCCAGCACCCCTCGCTGTCGCGGTCGGGTCCGACGGTGGCCATCATCATGGAGCATTCGGTGCCGAAGATCGGGCGGGCCCTGCGTCTGGCCACCGTGCCGCACATCCGGGGCCTTCCGATGAGCCAGGATCCGAAGCTGAATTCGCATTCCAAGCTGAACTGTGTGCTGGCCTGCATCGCCGCCGAAAAGGCCGGCGCGGACGAGGCGCTGATGCTGGACGTGCATGGCTTCGTGAACACGACCAATGCCTGCAACTTCTTCATCGTGCGGCGGGGGGAGGTGTGGACCTCGACCGGCGACTACTGCATGAACGGGATCACGCGTGCGAAGGTGATCGAGGTCTGCCGGAGCGCGAATATCCCCGTGTTCGAGAAGAATTTCTCACTCGTCGAATGCTATTCGGCCGAAGAAGCCTTCCTGACCGGCACCTTCGGCGCGCAGACCCCGGTCGGCATGATCGACGGGCGGGTGATCGGGTCCGGAGAGGCGGGGCCGGTGACGCGGCGCATCCGGACGCTTTACAAGGAACTGGTCGCGCAATGAAAATCGCCTGCTGGTCCGGACCGCGCAACATTTCCACCGCGCTGATGTATGCCTTTGCCAACCGCGCAGACTGTGGCGCGGTCGACGAACCCTTTTATGCCGCTTACCTGGCCGCAACCGGCAAGATGCACCCGATGCGGGAGGAGGTTCTCACCTCCCAGTCGCAGGACCCGGAGGCGGTGATTTCGACCCTGTTGCAGGCGGATTCGACCCCCCATGTCTATCACAAGCACATGGCGCAGCACATGCTGCCCGGTATCCGGCGGGACTGGTGGGGCGGGATGGCCCATGTGCTGCTGATCCGGCACCCGGCACGGGTGGTGGCATCTTTCACCAAGGGGTTCGCGGAGGCGGGGCTGGAGGATATCGGGGCGGTTCAGCTGGCCGGGATTTACGACGATCTGGTGGCGCAGGGAATTGCGCCGGTGGTGGTCGAAGGATCGGACGTGCGGGCAGACCCGGAAGGCGTGCTGCGGGCGTTGTGTTCCCGGATCGGGATCGACTGGGATCCGGCGATGCTGTCGTGGGAGGCCGGGCCGAAGCCCTGCGACGGGGTATGGGCGCCGGTCTGGTACGACGCGGTGCATCGGTCGACCGGGTTCGCGGGGGCCGAAGGCGCGCTGCCAGACCTGTCGGGCGACATGGCTGCGATGGCCGACAAGGCGATGCCGTATTACGAGAAACTGGCGGCGGTAAAGCTCAGGACCTGACCGCGGGTTCACGCACCTGCCGGGCGATTTCCCGGTCCGCATGGGCCTTGGCGCGGTGCGCGGCCATCTCCCCGGCCGACCGTGTGGCCGGGTTGGAATAGTCGTGTTTCCAATCGTCGTTCTCGGCCCAAATCTGCGGATTAGAGACTGTTTCGCCGGGGCCGGTAACGGTGTCGAGCGTTGCGAGAGCCAGTGCCAGCGTCTTTGCCTGCGATTGCGGATCGTGCGGTTTCCCTGCGGAATTGCCGAGCGGGAAATCGGAGAAAAGGAACCGCGGCGCCCCGGCATGTTCCACGACATCGCGCGCACATCCCATGATGACGGTCGGGATCCCGGCGGCCTCCAGGTGACGCGCGACCAGCGTGACAGACTGATGGCAGACGGGGCAGTTGGGGACGAAGAGCGCGGCCTCCGCCCCGTCCTCGCGGCAGCGTTTCAGGATCTCGGGTGCGTCGACGTCCAGCGTATGACGCTGCGACCGGTTGGTGGGCAGGCCGTGGAACCGGGGGGTCAGCGATCGGAACAACCGCCCCTCGACCGCACGCAGGGCGGGCAGAGGGAACCAGGTGCCGGAATCCTCCATGCTGGTGTGATCGCGGTCGATGGCAACATGGGAAATCCGCAGGTCGTGGTCCTGACGAACGTTGCCGGAATAGACCTCGTAAAACTTTGCGCTGGCGTTGTAGGGCGCGCCGGGACCCTGATCGCCCTTGTCAGGCTGAAAGGGGGAGGCGGTGGTGATGAGCGCCAGTTTCGTCTCTGACACCGGCTTTTTCAGGGGCGTGAACGGAACTTGGGTGTTGTGGGCCCAGACGTAGGGATTGTCGAAGCCAAGCGCGAGATACCAGTCGCGGGTGCGTTGCATGTAGGGGACAGGCGCGCTCATCAGCTGCCGAGAGAGCCGGAGGCGATACGGTTGGTTGCGCGCACCAGTTCGGCGGAAATGCCGGGTTCGGACAGGGCATGGCCGGCGTCGCCGACGATCTGAAGTTCTCCGTGCGGCCAGTCCGCCGCCAGCCGGTAGGCGGTCGCGGGCGGGCAGATCATGTCGTAGCGGCCCTGCACGATCACGCCGGGGATATGGGCAATCCGGTCCATGTTGGAAAGGATCTGGCCATCCGTCTCGAGCCAGCCGAAGTTCGTGAAATAATGGTTCTCCAGCCGGGCGAAGGCGCGGGCGTAGTCGCCGGGTGCCTCGCCTCCGTGACCGGCGGTGCGCATGGAGGCGAGGGAGTTTTCCCAGGCGGACCAGACGCGACCGAACGCCGTCTCCTCCTTCAGGTCGCCGCTGAACAGGCGACGGTGGTAGGCGGCGATCATGTCATGGCGTTCTTCGGGCGGAATAGGGTCGCAGAAGCGCGCCCAGGCTTCGGGCCAGAAGCTGCCCGCGCCGCCCTGGTAGAACCAGTCAAGCTCCGCCCGCGTCATCAGGAAGACGCCGCGCAGGACGAGGTGGGTGACGCGATCGGGATGGGCCTGGGCGTAGATCAGGGCGAGTGTCGCGCCCCAGCTCCCGCCGAAGACGACCCAGGTGTCGATGCCAAGCGTTTCGCGGATCTTCTCGATATCCGCCACTAGGTGCCAGGTGGTGTTGTCGGTAACGGAGGCGTGCGGACGGGAGCGTCCGCACCCCCGCTGGTCGAACAGGATCACGCGGTAGTGGGCGGGGTCGAAGTAGCGGCGCATCGCCGGGCTGCATCCGCCACCCGGACCGCCGTGCAGGACAACCACGGGCGCACCTTCGGGGTTGCCGGACTGTTCCATGTAGACCGTGTGACCATCGCCGACGTCCAGCATGCGCTGATCGAAGGGGTCGATCGGCGGGAAGAGATAAGACGCTGCGCTCTTTTGGCCCGAGGACTTGTCCATGTTCTGCCCTATATAGGTTGGCAACCAGAATGACCCCAAGGATCGGGAAATGCAATCAACCGCCCAGCCCTCCGCCACCATCGACCCGGCCGAGGTCGCCAAGTTCGAAGCGATGGCGGCGGACTGGTGGAATCCGGACGGGAAGTTCAAGCCGCTGCACATGATGAACCCGGTCCGGCTGGACTATATCACGCGCCAGATCGCCGCCGAGTTCGGGCGGGAGCTGGGCGGTGAACGTCCCTTCGAGGGGCTGCGGCTTCTCGACATCGGCTGCGGTGGCGGGCTGCTGTGTGAACCGATGGCGCGGCTTGGGGCGACGGTTGTGGGTGCCGACGCGGCAGAGCGGAACATCCCCGTGGCACAGGTCCATGCGGTGCAGTCCGATCTGGTGATCGATTATCGCCATACGACGGCAGAAGCGCTGGCCGCTGCGGGCGAGTCGTTTGACGTCGTTCTCAACATGGAAGTTGTGGAGCATGTTGCGGATCCGCTGGCCTATCTGACAGCGTGTCACGATCTGCTGAAACCCGGCGGGCTGCACATCTGTTCCACGATCAACCGCAATCCCAAGAGCTTTGCCATGGCGATTGTCGGGGCCGAGGTCATCATGCGCTGGCTGCCGCGCGGTACGCACGACTGGAAGAAATTCATCACCCCGGACGAACTTTTCGACCTGATGCGCCGTGCCGGGCTGGACCCGGTGGACCGCAAGGGTTTCGTGTTCAACCCGGTGTCCTGGCAGTGGCGGATTTCGGACCGCGATATGTCGGTGAACTACGTGACCGCCGCGGTCCGCCGTTAGGTCGGTCCAGATCAGTCAAGCCTGCTGCGCAATTCGCGAAGGATCGGCAGAACCGCGCGGACCTTTTCGGTGCCGAGGTCGCCGATCACCTCTTCCACCATGGGCGCGATGGCTTCGAGCGCGGTGTCGCGCGCCAGCCGCCCGGCGCGGGAAATGCCGACAAGCTTGCGCCGGGCGTCGTCCCAGTCCGGGCGTATATGGACATAACCGGCCCATTCCAGCTTGCTCAGCGTGTTGGTCATCGCCCCGCGCGTGACGTGGAAGGTCTGGGCCAGCTGCGCGGGGGTGCGCTCCTCCTCCACATGGGCGAGATGGTTGAGGACGGAGAAATGGGAGATCTCCATTCCCTTGGGCAGGACCTTCGACAGGCGGTTGCGGACCAGCTGGTCGGCGGTCAGGATTTCGCTGAACAGGGCGATGGCGAGGGCATTGGTCGGGTCCGTCATGCGTCCAGCGTGAACTCCCGGTCGTGGGTGAGGGAGGGGACGCGGCGGCGCGCGTCGTCCACGCGGGACAGGTCGAGGTCGACCATGTAGATGCCGGGATCGGTCCCCGCGTCCAGCAATACCTCACCCCAGGGCGCGATGGCAAGGGAATGACCATGGGTGCTGCGCTGCTTGCCAGCGGTCGCGGCATGGGTGCCGCATTGCGCCGGGGCCAGCACGAAGCAACCGGTTTCGATGGCGCGGGTCCGGAGGATCGGTTCCCAGTGCGCGGCGCCGGTGACCGGCGAGAAGGCGGCGGGAACGGTCAGGATCTGCGCCCCGGCATGGGCAAGCGTGCGGTAGAGCTTGGCAAAACGCAGGTCATAGCAGACGGTCATGCCGATCTTCGCGAAACCGGCATCGGCCAGCACGGCACGGGTACCGGGGCGGTAACCGGCGCTTTCGCGGTAGGTTTCGGTTTCCGATACGTCCACGTCGAACATGTGGATCTTGTCGTACCACGCGACGACCTCCCCCTCGGGCGAGATCAGGAAGGAACGGTTGGCGAAACGTCCGTCCGCATCCGTCGTCTTCACCCCGATGGAGCCGAGGAGGAGCCAGACGCCCTGCGCCTTCGCCTCCTCCCGCATCCCGGCGAGGAAGCTGTTGCCCTCCTCCGGCTCCAGAACCTCGTTCTGGTGGCTGCGGCTGGTGGACACGCAGTTCGACACCTCGGGCGTCAGGACGAACCCCGCGCCCTGTGCGGCCGCGTCGCGCACCATGGCGCGCAGGGTGGCAAGGTTTTCCTCGGGCATGTCCGAGGAGGTGATCTGGAGCAGCGCGGCCTTCATGGTCGTCCCCGTTCAGGCGGCCAGCATCGGGTCGAGCTTGCCGGAACGTTCCAGCGCGTAGAGATCGTCGCAGCCGCCCACGTGGTTGTCGCCGATGAAGATCTGCGGGACGGTGTGACGACCGGCGCGCTGCATCATCTCCTGCTTCTTCGTGGCGTCGGTCATGACGTCTATTTCGGTATATTCAACGTCCTTGCTGTCGAGCAGGCGCTTCGCGGCGGCGCAGTAGCCGCAGATCGGGGTCGTGTAGATCACAACGGGTTTCATGGGTGTCTCCGGGGGTTGTTCCCCCGGAATCTAGGCGTCTTTGACCGCGCGCGCCAGTGTCAGCACGGAAACCTCTGCCGCACCGGCCCTCAGCAGCGCCCCGGTTGCGGCGGCAAGGGTCGCGCCGGAGGTCATCACGTCATCGACCACAAGGACCGGGCGGTGGCGCGCCAGTTCGGCCTTCCGGTCGTTGATCGTCAGCGCGCGGGACATGGCTGAGAAGCGGTCATCGGGACTCATCCCGTCCAGAACCGGTGTGGCGGCAGGGCGGATCAGAAGGTCGGGGCAGAGGCCGAGGTCGAGCGCCTTCGCGACCCCGCGCGCCAGTAACACCGACTGGTTGTAGCGCCTGCGGATACGGCGCTGCCAGTGCAGCGGGACGGCGGTGACTAGGGTATGAGGCTGTACGATGTCGTGCGCCGCGGCGGCCATCCAGGTTGCAGCGGGTCGGGCGATGTCCACGCGGTCGCCATGTTTCAGTGCGAGCACCAGTTTCCGCGCGTTTCCTGCATAGAGCATCGCGGTGCGCCCGGCGGTCCAGGGCCGTTCGGTACGCAGGCAGTCGTCGCAGAGCTCTCCGGCGGCGGTGTGATCCCCTTTGAGAGGGGCGCCGCAGCCTTCGCAGAGCGGGGCGGAGACGAAGGGTGTATCCCGCCAGCAGGGGCCGCAGAGGCCATGGTCGGCGTCGACGAGCGCGTCGCATGTCAGGCAGGTCGTCGGGTAGATCAGCCGCAACCCCGTTTGCAGTACCGCCGCCGCCCGCATATCTATCGCTCCATGACCGCTTCGCCGCCCCGCCTGACCGACCGTGCCGCCCTGACCCGCAACCGCCGCAGGGTGCGGGAGGAGGCGCTGTTCCTGCACGACATCGCCATCGAGGATCTTCAGGATCGCCTGACCATGGTTAACAGGGCCTTTACGGCGCCCGCGATCGTGACGGGATTTCCGGAAAAGTGGCAGAAACTGCTGGGACCGGAGGCGCGCATCGTTCCGGATACGGAGGTTCTGGACCTCGAGCCGGGGGCGCATGACCTTGTCGTTCACGCCATGGCGCTGCACTGGGCCGACGATCCTGTCGGCCAGCTGATCCAATGCGCGCGGGCGTTGCGGCCCGACGGGCTGTTCCTCGGGATCTTTCCCGGCGGTCAGACCCTGACCGAATTGCGCGCTGCACTGGCGCAGGCGGAGTCCGAGGTGACCGGTGGCCTGTCCCCCCGCGTCGCCCCGATGGCAGAGATCCGGGACCTAGGCGCCCTGTTGCAGCGGGCAGGACTGGCGCTGCCGGTGGCGGACGGGCAGGTTCTGGAGGTCAGCTATGCCTCTGCCTTCGCGCTGATGCGGGAGCTGCGCACCATGGGCGAAGGGAATGCGCTGCAAGGCCGGCTTCGACATCCGACGCGCCGGGCGGTGATGGCGCGGGCGGCAGAGGTCTATGCCGAAGCGTATGGTGCGGGCGAACGGGTACGGGCGACGTTCGAACTCATCACCCTGACGGGATGGGCTCCGGACGACAGCCAGCCGAAACCGCTGCGCCCGGGATCTGCGACTCAGCGTCTCGCCGATGCGCTGAATGTGCGGGAAACGCCTCTCAAGGATTGACCGGGGGCGCGAAGTCTTTACCTCCCCCGGAAACGATTGCCAGGGAATGACCATGACCGACGCGCGCCCCAGCCATGCCCCCGCCGACCACCCCGTCCTGCCGAAAGAGAAGGTCGGTGTCCTGATCGCCAATCTCGGGACCCCGGACGGCACGGACTACTGGTCGATGCGGCGCTACCTGTCGGAGTTCCTGTCCGACAAGCGGGTCATCGACTATCCGGCGTGGAAGTGGCAGCCGATCCTGCAGGGCATCGTGCTGTCGGTGCGCCCGTCGAAATCCGGCGCGGCCTACCGGTCGATCTGGAACACGGAAGCCGACGAATCGCCCCTGATGACGATCACGAAGCAGCAGGTTTCTGCGCTGAAGACGGTGCTGGCAGAGAGGTATGGCGACCGGGTCATGGTCGATTTCTGCATGCGCTACGGCAACCCGTCGACCCCGTCAAAGGTGCGGGCGATGGTGGCGGCGGGATGTACGAAGATTCTGTTCTGCCCGCTTTATCCGCAATACGCCGGGGCGACGACGGCGACGGCGAACGATCAGTTCTTCCGCGCGCTGATGGCAGAGAAGTGGCAGCCCGCGTCGCGCACCCTCCCGCCCTATTTCGAGGATCCGGCCTATGTCGATGCGCTCGCCCAGTCGGTGGAGCGGGCGGTCGGGGATACGTTGCCGGATGTGCTGGTGTGTTCCTACCATGGCTTGCCGTTCCGGTACCTGACGGAAGGTGATCCCTATCACTGCCAGTGTCAGAAGACGACGCGGCTGCTGCGGGAACGTCTGGGATGGGAGAAGGAGCGCGTGATCACGACCTTCCAGTCCAAGTTCGGCCCGGAGGAGTGGCTGAAGCCCTACACGGTGGAGGAGGTCGCGCGTCTGGCGGAAGCCGGCAAGACGCGGATCGCGGTCATCGCGCCGGCGTTTTCAGCGGACTGCATCGAGACGCTGGAAGAGATCAACGAGGAAATCCGCGAGAGTTTCGAACATGCGGGGGGCGAGAGCTTTACCTACATTCCCTGCCTGAACGACGATCCGCCCCATATCGCGGCGCTTGCGGGCCGTATCGGGGCGGAACTGCGGGGCTGGGTGGACTGAGCGCTGCCCGGTCCGCTGCGCGGGCGCATCTGGCAGGAACACGACCAAGCGGCGACCGGATGCACAAACGAAAACGGCGGCGCCGAGGCACCGCCGTTTCCCTGAATTGCTTCAGCTGATCTCAGTTCGCAACGGCAGCTGCGACGATTGCGAGCAGCAGGAGCGGGATCAGGATGCCGGACGAAGAGGAAGTGGTTTCTTCGACAACAACGGGAGCTTCGATAACCGGCTCGGCCAGGGAGCCTGCGGTTGCGGTCGAAGCTGCAGCTGCCAGAGCGGCGGCGAGAACGAGTTTCTTCATAGTATCCTCCAGATATTCGCCGGACGGCACACACACCAATCCGGCACCCAAGACTTACCTCGTAACTCGTTCTAAGCAGCAAATTCCGGCGATTGCAAATCCTTGTTAGGCCAGCGTGATGCTGCGGTGCCGCAATGTCGTCAAATTAGCAACACCTGCGTCCCTACGCGCGCGAGCTCGAAAAGCTCTGTAATATGTTCATTGTAAAGGCCGATGCAGCCGTTGGAGGACCGGCGTCCGATCTTGCGTGTGTCGTGGGTGCCGTGGATGCGGTAGTAGGTCCAGCCGAGATACAATGCGAGCGGTCCAAGCGGATTGTCCGGCGCTCCGCCTTCGACGACTGCGGGCCACTCCGGGTTGCGCTCGCGCATGTTCGGAGTCGGACGCCAGGTCGGGGCGACAACCTTCTGGATGACGGTGGTGCGGCCCTTGCGCGTCAGTTCCTCGGTCAGCGGGACGGAGGTGGGATAGAGCTTGTAGATCGACTGATCCTCGGACCAGTAGTGCAGGGCGCGGCTGTCGACATCGACGAGAATCGCGCCGTTGCGGGTGTTGGAGAAGTAGGGCTGCCAGTCGAGCGAGCGGAAGCTCGAGATATTGTGACGCACCACCTCGTTCGGGTCGCGTTCGACCTCGGTCGAATTTTCGAAGGGGGTCGAATAGTTGCTGGTCTGGGACAGTGCGGGGGTGGCCAGGACGGCGGCGGTGCCTGCCAGGAAGGCGCGGCGGGAGTTTTCATGGCGTTTCATGACGGACCTGCTGGATCGGTTCGGGTTACCTCTCATGATATGGAATGAATCGCGCAGAGACAAATCAAAGGATCGTAGGTGGTGCAGAGTTGCCAGCCCTCCGCGCGATGTTGAGGGAACTGGGTTTGAAGTGGGCGGTTGCTTTCGGTAAGTGTGATCCAACACGGCTTTAGCAGGACAGACACGGATGCGGTTCTCCCTTTTCATCGTTGCGGCGCTGGTCGCCCTTTCGGCCTGCACCCCGGTGCCCACGACCACGGCTCCGCAGCTTGGTTCCGACGGGAAACCGCTGCCGAAGCTCTATCGCATCCCGGCCAACGGGAAATCCAAGATCCCCTATGAGGTGCTGGATGCGGTCAACGCCCTGCGCGCGGCCTCCGGCGCGCCGGCGGTGCAGATCGACGCGCGCCTGACGGCCGCCGCGGCGACGCATGCGCAGGACATGGCGCGGCAGAACCGGCCCTGGCATTTCGGGTCGGACGGGTCCTCTCCGATCGACCGGGTGCGCCGGGTCGGCTACGGCGGCGCGATGCTCGGCGAGAATATCTCGGAAACCTACGAGAGCGAACTTGAGACGCTGGCGGCCTGGATGGATCAGGACGACACGCGCCGCGTGATCCTTGACCGGCGGGCGCAGGACATGGGCTTTGCCTGGTTCCAGGAGAACAGCGGCAAGATCTGGTGGACCATGATCATGGGCGGCGGTGGCGGTTTCACTCCGGGCACCTGACGCGATCTGTCGGGGGACGATGCCCCCCAAGGCCCATACCAGAGACAAAACTTAGTCGAGTTTGAGGATATAGTCCTTTTCGCTCCAGCTTCCGTCAGAGCAGCGGGCACGGATCCGCACCTTCCGGGTGCCGTCCGGGATCATCACCGATGACAGCGACCGCGTGAAAGGCTGGTTATGGCCATGGGGATGCATGAGCTCCCGGAAGCCAAGCGAATTGCCGGCCATGTCGAGCACCTCCCAGCCATCGGCGAAATGGTCCCAGCCTTCGTCGCCGTGCACCAGCGTCACGCTGATCTTCCATCCCATGCCAGAGGGATGCGCCTTGGCATCGAGAATCGTCGGCGGGTCCGCCAGGGCGAGGGTCGGGGCGAGCCCCAGGAGGAGGAGGAGGCGGGTCATGCCCCTGCTTACACGCGCGCCGGCCGGATTGGAAAGCGCGGAGCGGTCACACTGGCGTGCGGTCGGTGGCATCGGCAAGGGCGTTGCGCGACTGGGAATAGAATTCGCGCCGCAGCAGGACGGCGCATACCACGGCTGTGCCAAGGATCAGCGCCTCGGGTCCAAGCAACCACGCGGCAGAGCCAAGCGCGAAGTAGACCGACCGCAGCCCCCGGTTGAAACTGCGCGCCGCCGCGACATTGATGGCCGCCGCCTTGGCTGCGCGGGGCAGGGCGTTCGGATCGTCCGGATCGTTCGGCACCGCGCCCATGAGCACTGCGCAATAGCCGAAAAGCCGGTTGGACCATACGAATTTCAGGAAGGCGTTCAGCAGGAAGACGAGTGAGGCGATCAGCTTGATCTCCCACACGATGGCCGGGTGGGATTCCAGCGTGATCTGGTTGGCGAGGCCCATGAGCTGTTCGGTATTGGCCACCGCGGCGAGGACTCCTCCCAGGGCGATGAGGCTGGCCGAGGCGAAGAAGGAGGTGCTCTGCCGCAGGGTGGACA
Source organism: Primorskyibacter flagellatus (assembly GCF_014638275.1). Lineage (GTDB taxonomy): Bacteria > Pseudomonadota > Alphaproteobacteria > Rhodobacterales > Rhodobacteraceae > Pseudooceanicola > Pseudooceanicola flagellatus_A. Next base: position 813,108 of record NZ_BMFJ01000002.1, on the reverse strand, counting down.
GGGTCTGCGCGTCGAAGATGCGGGGGGAACGGGTCACCATCTGCCGCATCCATTCGCGCCGGTATTCCGCCATGAGCAGCGAGACGGAGGGGCGCGAGGCCGGGGGATGTTCGATCCGCCAACCGGTGATCTGCCAGGCGAGCAGGATCAGGGCCAGCGCGGCGAAGTCCAGCGGGGTGAAGAGCGAAAGGCGGTCCATCCAGGTCATGTGCCCAGTTAGCCCGGTCCCGTGCGCCTTGCCAATGCGTGCCGTGAGGGGCTAGAACCCGACCACTCCCGCAATTTGCGAGGCCCGCCATGCAGATGCCCGTTCCCGACCCCCGGATCCTGTCGCAGAAGGACGCGCTGGTTTCCGCGCTGGCGGCGGTTCTGCCCGGCGATGCCGTGATTTCGGACCCGGCAGAGACGCGGGCCTACGAATGCGACGCACTGACGGCCTATCGCTGCCCGCCGATGCTGGCCGTATTGCCGTCGACGACGGAGGAGGTCGCGGCGGTGCTCAGGGTCTGCCACCGCTTCGGCGTGCCGGTCGTGCCGCGCGGATCTGGCACCTCACTCGCCGGGGGGGCTTTGCCAACGGCGGATTGCGTGATCCTCGGCGTGGCGCGCATGACAGCGGTGCTGGAGCGGAGCTACGAGGACCGCTTCATCCGCGTCCAGACCGGACGCACCAACCTGTCGGTGACCGGAGAGGTGGAGGCCGACGGCTTCTTCTACGCCCCCGACCCGTCGTCGCAGCTGGCCTGTGCCATTGCCGGAAACATCGCGATGAATTCGGGCGGGGCGCATTGTCTGAAATACGGGGTGACGACGAACAACCTGCTTGGTGTGACCATGGTGACGATGGAGGGCGAGGTTCTCTCGATCGGCGGGCCGTATCTGGACGCCGGGGGACTGGACCTGCTTGGGGTCATCTGCGGGTCAGAAGGGCAGCTTGGGGTCGTGACGGAGGCCGTGCTGCGCATCCTGCCCAAGCCCGAAGGCGCGCGGCCCGTCCTCATGGGGTTCGATAACAACGAGGTGGCCGGGGCCTGTGTCCGCGACATTATCGAGGCCGGTGTCCTGCCCGTGGCGATTGAGTTCATGGACCGCCCCTGCATCGAGGCGACGGAAGCCTTTGCCGGAGCCGGGTATCCAGACTGCGAGGCACTGCTCATCGTGGAGGTCGAAGGGTCCGACGCCGAGATCGCCGAACAGCTTGAGGTCATCACCGCCATCGCCCGACGCCACAACCCGGTCGAGCTGCGCGAAAGCCGTTCGGCGGACGAAAGCGCGCGGATCTGGCTGGGGCGCAAGTCCGCCTTCGGGGCCATGGGGCAGATCAACGACTACATGTGTCTCGACGGCACGATCCCGGTCAGTGAACTGCCGGTGGTGCTGAAACGCATGAGCGCGCTGTCGGATCAGTACGGGCTGAAGGTCGCGAACGTGTTTCATGCCGGCGACGGCAACCTGCACCCGCTGATCCTGTTCGACGCCAACAAGGATGGTGACCTTGAAACCTGCGAGGAGATGGGGGCGGAGATCCTGAGGCTTTGTGTCGAGGTCGGCGGCTGCCTGACCGGAGAGCACGGAGTCGGCGTGGAGAAGCGCGATCTCATGGGGCACCAGTACGCGCCCGCCGATCTTGAGGCGCAGATGGCGGTGAAGGATGTATTCGACCCGAAGTGGCTGCTGAACCCGGCGAAGGTCTTCCCGCTCGATACCTCCGTTACGCGGCGGGGCTGAGCCATGGCGCGACCCGAGAGCGAGGCCGAACTGGCCGATCTGATCCGCGCGGCCAATGCGCCGCTGTCGGTGCAGGGCGGCAACACGCGCGGCATGGCCGGTGCGGGACAGGCGCTGGACACCACGGGCCTGCATGGCATCCGGCTGTATGAACCGGGGGCGCTGACGCTGGTTGCCGGGGCGGGGACTCCGCTGTCGGAAATAGACACTATCCTTGGGGAAAAGGGGCAGAGACTTGCGTTCGAGCCGATGGATCACCGGCCGCTTCTGGGGACGACCGGCGTGCCGACCATCGGGGGCGTGGCGGCGGCCAATGTCTCGGGTCCGCGGCGGGTGCAGGCGGGCGCGGCGCGGGATCACATGCTGGGCGTGCGCTTTGTGACCGGCGCGGGCGATCTGGTGAAGAACGGCGGGCGGGTGATGAAGAACGTGACGGGCTATGACCTCGTCAAGCTGATGGCGGGCAGTCACGGAACGCTCGGCGTGCTGAGCGAGGTCAGCCTCAAGGTGCAGGCGGTGCCGCAGGCCGAGGCGACGCTGGTGCTGCGCGGGCAGGACATGGCGGAGGCGGTCGCCGACCTGACCCGCGCCATGGGCACGCCCTTCGACGTGTCGGGCGCGGCCTGGCTGTCGCCGGATGCGACAGGCGGCACAGGCGAACGGCTGATCCGGATCGAGGGCATGGCGGGGTCCGTCAGCTATCGCGCGGGGCGGCTGCGGGACCTGCTTGGCGCGGACACGGTCGTCGAGGGCGAAGAGAGCGCGACACTCTGGCGACGGGTGCGCGATGTGACGCCCTTTGCCGGGAAGGCCGGCGCGGTCTGGCGGGTGTCGACGCGACCGACCGCGGCTGCCGGGTTCTGCGACGCGCTTCGGGCCCAGGGGCTGACCCACGCGGTCGTGGCGGACTGGAGCGGCGGGCTGCTCTGGCTGCTGACGGAGGAAACGGGCGATGCGGGGGCGGACCTGATCCGGGGGCAATGCGCGGCGCTTGGCGGACATGCGACCCTGATCCGGGGAAATACGGCGCTGCGGGCCGCTGTTCCGGTGTTTCAGCCGCAGCCCGCGCCGCTTGAGAGGATTGCCGCCGGACTGCGTGTCCGGTTCGATCCGAAAGGCATTTTCAACCCCGGTCTGATGGGGCCCGGTCTGATGGGGCCCGGCCCGACCGGGTCCGGTCTGAAGGAGGGCGCGGCGTGATGCAGACCCTGTTCCTGATCCTTGTGGCCATCCTCGGGGTTGGCCTGTTCACTGCGCTGATCCGGCGCGGTCCGAACCGGCGGTTCTTTCCGATGCTGATCGCCGGGGTGATCCTGCTTGGCGGTACGGGCGTTGCCATGATCCGGCTGCTGCCGATCGATGCCGCCGAACACGGGACGCGGGTCTACGTGGCGCTTACCCTGCTCTGGGTCGGGTGGATCGGCATCGTGGCGCTTGCGGTTCAGTGGATCCTGCGCCGGGCGTCGGGCAGCTATCCCTGGCCGGTCGTGGCGGGCACGTTCGCCACGCTCGCGCCGGTATTCGGTTTCCTCGTGGCGAAGGCGCTGGCCTGATGCGGACGGAATTCACACCGGAACAGCTGTCCGATCCCGGCACCGCGCGGGCCAACCAGATCCTGAGGGCCTGCGTGCACTGCGGCTTCTGCACGGCGACATGCCCGACTTACCAGGTGCTTGGCGACGAACTCGACAGCCCACGCGGGCGCATCTACCTCATCAAGGACATGCTTGAGAACGAGCGTGTGCCGGATGCGAAAACGGTCAAGCATATCGACCGCTGCCTGTCCTGCCTTGCCTGCATGACGACCTGCCCGAGCGGCGTACACTACATGCATCTCGTCGATCATGCGCGCGCCTATATCGACAGGACATACAAGCGCAGATGGGATGACCGGGCGCTGCGCTGGATCCTCTCGCGGGTGATCCCGCATCCGACGCGGTTCCGGCTGGCACTGTTTGCAGCCGGGCTGGCGCGGCCGTTCCGGCGGCTGATACCGGATGCGCGGCTGAGGGCGATGGTCGGGATGGCGCCGCGCCGCCTGCCCTCTCCGTCGCGCAACGACGATCCGCAGACGCATTCGGCCCAGGGGGCAAAGGTCCGGCGGGTGGCGCTGATGACCGGCTGTGCGCAAAAGGCGCTGAACACCGACATCAACGACGCCACCATCCGCCTGCTGACCCGCCACGGGGTCGAGGTCGTGATCCCCAAGGGCGAAGGCTGCTGCGGCGCGCTCACCCACCACATGGGGAAGGAGGACCTGTCCCATGCCTCGGCCGCGCGCAATATCCGGGCCTGGGTGGCAGAGATGGATGGCGAGGGGCTGGACGCCATCGTCATCAATACGAGCGGTTGCGGCACGACGGTGAAGGACTACGGGCACATGTTCCGCAACGATGCGCTGGCGACGGATGCGGCGCGGGTGTCGGCCATCGCGAAGGACATCACGGAGGTGCTGGCCGATCTGGACCTTCCGGCGACTGCGCCGGAGCCGCTTCGCATCGGCTATCACGCCGCCTGTTCGCTGCAGCACGGGCAAAAGATCAAGGATACGCCCAGAGCGCTGCTGACCGGCGCGGGGTTCACCGTGGCGGTGCCGGCGGACAGCCACCTGTGCTGCGGGTCGGCGGGGACGTACAACCTGCTGCAACCCGAGATCTCTGCGCAGCTCAAGGCGCGAAAGGTCAGCACGCTGGAGGCGGTGAAGCCCGACGTCATAGCCGCCGGAAACATCGGCTGCATGATGCAGATCGGGTCCGGAACCGGGGTGCCGGTGCTGCATACGGTCGAACTGCTGGACTGGGCGACGGGCGGTCCGAAACCCGCCGCATTGAAACCCCGCTGAAGCGCGCCCGCGCCGCATTTTCGCCCCACGGCTCCCCTAGGGTCAGGGAAACCATCTGCGGGTAGAAGATGATGTATCGCCTCATACCGGGCCTGGCCCTGACCCTTACGCTTGTGCTTTCTCTGGCCCGTGCCGTCGTGGCAGAGGGCAGTGCGCTCGTGACCCTCAACACCGGGGACGACAGCCGGGGATGGGAAGCGGTCGGGCGGCTCGACATCGACGGGCGGGGGTTCTGCACCGGGGCGCTGATCCGCGAGGATCTGGTGCTGACCGCCGCGCATTGCCTGTTCGACAAGCACACCGGCCAGCGGTTCGACCCCGAGCGGATCGAATTCCTTGCCGGGTGGCGGAACGGCCGTGCCTCTGCCTATCGGCAGGTGCGCCGCGCGGTGGTGCCCGAGACCTATCGCTATGACGCCGACGTGACGCCCGACCGGGTGCGCGACGACGTGGCCCTGCTGGAGCTGTATCAGCCGATCCGCAATACCTCTGTCGTGCCGTTCAACCTGTCCGTCCAGCCCCGGCGGAACGACCAGATCGCCGTCGTCTCCTATGCCCATGACCGGGCAGAGGCGCCGAGCCTGCAGGAAATCTGTTCCGTCATCACCCGGCAGGAAGGCGTCCTGATCATGTCCTGCGACGTCGATTTCGGTTCCTCGGGCGCGCCGGTGTTTTCCCTGTCGGGCGGCGAACCGCGTATCGTGTCGGTCGTGTCCGCCAAGGCGGAAGTGGAGGGCGAGAACGTGTCGCTTGGCACAGACCTCGGGCAGATTTCGCATCTTATGGCGGATCTCGACGCGGGCGGCGGGTCCAACCTTGCCCCGGCGCCGCGGACCAACCGGATCACCGTGGGCGGCGCGGCGGCGCGGTCCGGCATCGGGGCGAAGTTCGTGCGACCCGGCAACTGATCGCCGACCCTCTTGAAACGATGACGCGGGGACCCCAGATCCCCGGTGTCGGGACGCCACAACGGGTCCCGTGCCAACACGGCCTGTCCCTGACGGGAAGGCCCAACCGTTATCGCTTTGATGAGGATGACCATGCGTAACTTTGATCTTGCCCCGCTTTACCGCGCCACCGTCGGATTCGACCAGATCGCCGACATGATGGACCGGGTGCTGAGCACCGAGGTCGCACAGCCGACCTACCCGCCCTACAACATCGAAAAGCTGGATCAGGACAGCTACCGGATCACGATCGCCGTCGCGGGTTTCGCCGCCGACGAGCTTGGGATCGAGGTCAAGGAACATGCCCTGATCGTCACCGCCAAGAAGGCGGATGAGGACAAGCGCACCTACCTGCACCGTGGCATCGCCAACCGTGCCTTCGAACGCCGCTTCCACCTTGCCGATCATGTCAAGGTGACGGGTGCGACCCATGCCGATGGCATGCTGCACATCGACCTGGTGCGCGAAGTACCCGAGGCGCTGAAACCCCGCCGGATCGAGATCACCTCGCAAAAGGGTGAGACGGTCGAGGCGAAGGCGCTCTCGGCACAGGAAACCGTCTGACGCAAAGGGCGGAGTACCGCCGGAACAACTCCGGGACTTACCCTCGATTTCACACTGGGGCGCGGCGATGGCCGCGCCCCTTTTGTGTCTCTAACGCGAGGAAATATGGCTGCTCGTCAGTTCGATCAGCAGCACGCCCTCGGCGCTCCTCACCTCGGTCCGCACGATCTTGAGCGTCCGCCCCTTCTTCACGAAGCGCGACCGGGCGGTCAGCGTGCCTTCGGTGACGTTCGACATCAGCTGCGCCTGAAGGTTGATCGCCAGCGGAAAGCCCGACATGCCCCCGGACACATCCGCGCCCTGAAGCGCCAGCCGCGTCGCGGTGACATCGGCGAACCACACCAGCGCGCCAGCGTGGACCGTGCCGAAGGGGTTCAGCACGCCGGGCTGCACCGGCATGGTGCCGCGCGCTTCTTCCGGCGAGAGCACCTCGGTCGAAAATTTCAGGTGGCCGCCGTATTCCTTGCTGTCCTGCATCCTGTCCTCCATCCTCGGGGCGGAGGATGAAGCGCTTTGGCGTCGCTGTCTAGGACAGCCGTCGCGCGGTGCCGTTCACGGAGATGACCGCCGAAAGGCCGACTGGACCGTTGATGTAACGGATACGGGGATCGGGCAGCAGATCGCGCAGAACAGAGCCTGTTCTGACGCCTTCCGGATGGCTTACGGTCAGTTCGATCAGGTCAGCCCCCGCGCCCTGCATCTTCGTCGGGGGCAGCGGATCGGCCTTCCATTCGATCAGGCTGGGAAAGGTGCCGTCCAGCGGCAGGCTGCCGTCGTCGGGCACGGTCAGCAGCCAGCTGAGCGCGCCGCGCGTCACGGGGATCGCGGGACCGAGGAAATCGGGCAGACGCGGGCGGGCGACATTCATGTCGGCGCAGCGGACAACCCAGTGCGACAGGCGCGGGGTCCGGACCGGGCGGTCCAGACCGAACCAGCGCGGGCGGTCGGGCGCGGGGGCGTCGGGGTTCACCGAGATGACCTCGAGAAACTCCGCCTCTCCGAGCCTGAGCAGGTGGTTGTGCGTGCCCATGAGCGGGTGTTCCCCGCCCTTGGGCATGTCCAGCCCGGTGCGGTCCCGCACATGCGCCACGCCCTCGGACAGAGAGGGCGCAGCGACGACGATATGGTCGAGTTCCAGCATTCAGAGCGTCGCCAGAATGGCGTCGAGCCCCGCCTGCGCGACCTCCATGTCCTGCGCGGGAGTGCCGGAGGAGACGCCGATGCCGCCGACGCAGGCCCCGCCGACCATGACCGGCAGTCCGCCACCCACCACCATCAGCCGCCCGCCGATTGCGGAGGCGATGCCGTAGGCGGGTTTGCCGGGCTGACTGGCGTCACCGTATTCATGCGTCGCCTTCTTCGCGCCCGAGGCGGTATAGCTTTTGTCGATCGCGATGGTGGTGGAGGTCACCTTGCCGCCGTCCATGCGTTCGAAGGCGACAAGGTTACCCGCGTCATCGGTTATGGCAATGCACATGGGAACGCCGATTTCGGCCGCCTTCGCCTTGGCTGCGTCGATCATCACGCGGGCGTCGGTGAGGTCCAGTCGTTGAACGGTGATCATGCCCAGTACTCCTTTGCCTGTCGGCGGGCTGCGTGCAGGACAGGCTCTGTATAACCCGAAGGCTGCTGTTTTCCGGTGAAGATGAGATCGCGCGCCGCCTGGAAGGCGGGGGCGTCGGGGTTGTCGACCAGCGACTTGTAAAGCGGGTCTCCGGCGTTCTGCGCGTCGACCTTTGCGGCCATGCGTTTCAGCGCCGCTTCGACCTCGGCCTCCGTCACCAGCCCGTGTTCCAGCCAGTTGGCGAGGTACTGGGAGGAAATGCGCAGCGTCGCGCGGTCCTCCATCAACCCGACGTCGTGGATGTCGGGCACCTTGGAACAGCCGACGCCCTGATCAACCCATCTCACCACATAGCCGAGGATCCCCTGGCAGTTGTTGTCGAGATCGCGCTGCACCTCCTCTTCGGTCAGGTTGCGGCCGGCGAGCACCGGGGGGGTCAGCAGGTCATCCAGCGAAGCGCGGGCGCGGTCCGCCAGTTCGTCCTGGCGCGCCGCGACGTCGACCTGATGGTAATGCGTCGCGTGCAGGGTCGCGGCGGTCGGAGAGGGTACCCAGGCCGTGTTCGCCCCGGCCATCGGGTGATTGGTCTTTGTTTTCAGCATCTCGGCCATCATGTCGGGCTTGGCCCACATGCCCTTGCCGATCTGCCCCTTGCCGCGCAGGCCAAGGGCAAGACCCGCATCGACGTTGCCGTTTTCATACGCGCCAAGCCAGACGGACCCCGCCATCTCTCCTTTCGGGACAAAGGGCCCGAGCAGCATGGAGGTGTGGATTTCATCGCCTGTGCGGTCGAGGAAGCCGGTGTTGATGAAGACCAGCCGGTTCTTCACCGCGCGCATGCATTCGCGCAGGTTGGCGGAGGTCCGGCGCTCCTCGTCCATCACGCCCAGCTTCACGGTGTTCAGCGGCAGGCCAAGGATCGCCTCAACCCGCGCGTACATCGTGTCGGCAAAGGCGACCTCCTCCGGCCCGTGCATCTTGGGTTTCACCACGTAGACGGACCCGGCGCGGGAGTTGCGCGGCCCTGAGGTCTTCTTCAGGTCGTGCATGGCGGCGGCGACGGTGATGAGCGCGTCGAGCATGCCCTCCGGCGTCTCCTCGCCTTCGAACAGCACGGCGTCGGTCGTCATCAGGTGGCCGACGTTGCGGACCAGCAGAAGGGCGCGGCCGGGCAGGGTCAGGTTGGAACCGTCGGGCGCGGTCAGGACCTTGTCGGGGTTGAGCGCGCGGGTCACCTGCTTGCCGCCCTTCTCGAAGGTCTCCGTCAGGTCGCCGGTCATCAGGCCAAGCCAGTTGGCGTAGACCTCCGCCTTGTCGGCGGCATCCACGGCGGCGACGGAATCCTCGCAGTCCTGGATCGCGGTCAGGGCGGATTCCAGCACCACGTCGCGCAGGCCGGAGGCGGATGCGGCCCCGACAGGGTGGTTCGGGTCGATCACCAGTTCGATGTGCAGCCCGTTGTGGCGCAGCATGTAGGAAGCGGTGTCGCCGTCTTCCGCATAGCCCACGAAGGCAGCGGGGTCGGCGAAGGGCACGGTCGATCCGCCGGCTTCGGCCACCAGTTCGGCGCCGTCGCGGCGATAGGCCGTGACATCGGCATGGGAGGCTCCGGACAGCGGAACGGCACCGTCGAGGAACTCCGCCGCCCAGGCGACGGCCTGCGCCCCGCGCTTCGGGTCATATCCCTTGCCTTCGGGTGCGCCGGGCAGGGCATCGGTGCCGTAGAGCGCGTCATAGAGCGACCCCCATCTCGCGTTGGCGGCGTTCAGGGCAAAGCGCGCGTTCATCACCGGCACCACAAGCTGGGGCCCGGCGACGCTGGCGATCTCGGGGTCGACATTCTCCGTACCGATGGTGAAGTCCGGGCCTTCGGGGACGAGGTAGCCGATCTTTTCCAGAAAGGCGCGGTAGGCCTTCCTGTCGAGAGGCTGGCCGCGGCGGGCGGCAACCCAGTCGTCGATCTCCGCCTGCAGCTTGTCCCGCTTTTCCAGCAGGCGCAGGTTTTCGGGCACGAGGTCGCCCAGCATGGTCGCGTAGCCGCCCCAGAAGGCATCGGCGGTCAGATCCAGGCCGGGCAGGATGCGGTGCTCCACCAGATCGGCGAGGACGGTTGCGACCTGCAATCCGGCGCGTTCGACATAGTCGGTCATGTCATGTCTCCTTGATTCCCGTGCAGCATATATCGCGTGCCGCGGCATGGCGCGGGGGTCGGACGACTTTTCCACATCGTGGAAAGCGGCTAGGGTGCGGCCATGACAACCGCCGTGCAGTCGCTTGACCGGGCCCTGACCCTGCTGGAACTGATCGCCGCCGAGCCCGAGGGGCACCGGCTGTCGGACCTTGCCCGCGCCGCCGCGCTGGCCGTGTCGACCACGCACCGGCTTCTGACCACACTGGAACAGCGCGGCTTCGTGCAGACGGACGCGGCGACGGGGCGATGGCATATCGGCAGCCGCGCGCATTCGGTCGGTGCAGCCTGGGGCACGGCGCGGAACCTGCTGGCCCCGGCGATGCCGTACCTCCGACGGCTCAGGGATGCCACGCGCGAAACGGCGAACCTTGGCGTGATCGAAGACGGGCACGTCATCACCGTCGCGCAGGCCGAAAGCCGGGAGATCATGCGCGCGATCTCTCCGCCCGGAGGGCACGCGCCGATCTTCTGTTCCGGCATGGGCAAGGCGATCGTGGCGACCTGGGAAGACGAGCAGATCGACAGGCTGGTGGATCTTTACGGGCTGACCCCGGCCACGGCGAAGAGCCTGACGAGATTAGACACTGTTCATGCCGAAATCGCGCAGATCCGGGCGCAGGGCTATGCGCTGGATGACGAGGAATTCGTGATCGGCCTGCGCTGTGTCGCCGCCGTTGTTCGCGGACCGGAGGGGGACGCGGTGGCTGCAGTCTCCGTCTCCGGTCTCGCCGCGCGTATGACGCCGGAGAAGGTGGCGCGCTGCGTCGGGCTGGTCACGGGCATCGCGGCGGACCTGTCGGGGCGGGGCGACTTCTAGCGCAGCCAGACCTCGACCCGGCGGTTGGCGTGGCGGCCCCAGGCAGAATCGTCGCAGGCCATGGGCATCGCTTCTCCGAAGGCCTCTGTCGCCATGTCGATGCGGGTCAGATCAGCAGAACGCGCCTGCGTCATGACGGCCCGGCGGACGGATTCGGCGCGCTCCATCGCGATGCGGCGGTTGCCTCCGGCGTCGCCCTGCCCGTCGGAAAAGCCGACGAAGACCAGCCTGTGACCGTCATAGGCTCCGGCCTCGATCCCCGCGGCAAGCTGTTCCACGTTGGACCGGGACTGCGCATCCAGCAGCGCCGACCCGGCATCGAAGCGGAAGGTCAGGGACAGGCGATTCATGGGCGTCAACGTGCGGGTCATGCGCTGCAGGTCGTCCAGCGTCACCTCCGGCCCGGCCTGCAGGATGGCGTTGGCGAAACGGGCGCCCTGATCCTCGGGCGTGATCTGTTCGGGCAGCTGGTCGATGAATCCGGCATCCCGGATGGCGAGTTGCGCGGCGGGCTGGCGGGTGAAGGCGAGGAAATCGCGGGCAAGCTGCGGCATCCGGCGGGCGGGCAGGTAAAGGAATACGGGCGCGGTGAGCGGGTAGTCCTCGGTCTTGGCGTTGCGCCGGGTCGCGGCAATCGTAAAGCCGCAGGCCCCGGAGAGGCCAAGCTGCACGGTCCCGTCGGCGGCGGATACGGCGGTCATGCCGATGGCGAAGGGGTCCGATAACACGGTTTCGGTCAGGTCCTGATCGCTGTCGTGACGGAGCGCGGCGGGGGAGAGCACGGCACCGACGGGGGCCAGCAGGCGTTCCTCAACCAATTGTCCCAGTCCGGACCGGGCGTCGCGCAGATGCGGCACGATCGGGGCGTCGGGACCGCCAAGCGCGGCCCAGTTGTCGATTTCTCCGGAAAAGACGCGGGCCAGGTCAGGCAGAGTGATGGATTGCACGGGATTGCCGGGCGCGACAACGGGAACAAGGGCATCCAGCGCGACGACGCGGAAGCGGCCGGTGGCGCGCAGGTTGCCCATGCCCGCCTCTATCGCGCGGTGCAGCTCTCCGGGGTGGATTTCGCGCAGGGCGACGACAAGGTCGGCTTCGTTCGCCAGAAGGTCGGCAAAGCCTTCGTCGCTGTTGGAGGCGCGGATGGTGAAGCGGCCAAGGTCCGTTGCGGTGACCGGGTCGGAGAGAGAGATCACCGTCCGCCCCTCGCCGTCCATCGCGGTGGCGAACCCGTAGCCCGCCTGATCGGCGAAGGCGCGCAGCAGGGCGGGAATCAGCACCTCGGCCCCGACGGCAGCACCCGAGATGGCGAATTCGGCGACAAACGGGCCAAGGCCGGGACAGCCCGGCCCGTCGCAGGTCACGCCGGAACTGTCGAGCGTCAGCTCACCGAATTCGGTTTCCACCCGGTAGTAGGCCCCGTCGAACCCAAGCAGCATCCCGCGGATCGTGACCGAACCGTCGCGCGAGGACAGGGTGACATCCTGAGCCGGGGCAATCCCCGCGTGACACATGAAAAATGCGGCGCAGAGCGCCGCACGCAGTCCTGTCATGGAGACCCCGAAAACCGCCAGTTACCTGGAGGCGATCTTCAGGTCATCGACGAGATTATTCAACAGGAGATAGTCGCCGACCGCATCGCAGTCCGGCATCGTCATGGCAAGCTTCGTCACCGGAGAGGCCATGCCCTGCGAGACCTTGAGTACCTCGGCCGACACGTCGCGGCCGCAGTTCAGGTCGGTGACCTCGACCTCTACGCTCAGGTCGACGTCGCCGGACAGCTTGGTGGTGGCGGTCGGGAAGGTGTAGACGTCGACCATGCTGGCGCCGTCGATCTCGGTATCACCCAGGCGGACAACGAAGCCGCCTTCGCCACGCGCGGCGACGGTCGCGTCGCGGGGGGCGCCGGACCAGACATGGCCGGCGTCGTCATAGGTGGCGCCGAATTCCAGGGCGTGAATGCCGATCCCGGCATCGCCACGCCATTGCACGATGGCGCGGTCGTAGAAGAACAGGCTGTCGACGGTCATTTCCACGGCCGCGCCGTTGCCGTCGTCGAGCATGGCGATGAAGGTGGCGTCCTCCGCCAGGGCCGGGACCTCGACCGTGACGGAGCCGGTCTCATCCGTGGCGGCGGTGAAGTTCATGCCGGCATGCTTGAACAGAACGCGCGCGTTCGGCTGGCAGGCGGCAGAGAGGGTCAGCGCCACCATGGCGGCGGCGCGGGATTCTCCGGTCAGGTCGACGGTGCAGTCGGGTTCCGCGGCCGGTTCGGGCTGCGGTTCCGGGTCCGGCTGCATCAGGTCGTCCGAAGACGCCGCGGCGAGCGTCGGCGTGGCAGGGAAGGCATCGGCGGTCATCGTGACCGGCAGGTCCGTGACGTCGGAGGAGGTCAGGGTGATCGCGGCCAGTTCAACCGGGGTTTCGTCCAGATCGGCGGGCGCCTCTGCCTCGTCCGGAAGGGCGGCCAGGGTGTGTTCGGCCATGGCCTCGGCAGGCATGGGCATGTCATCGACTGGGGCAGGTGCGGTCGCGTGCACAGGCGCGGCGGGCGCGGCCTGCATGTAGAGCCCGGCACCGGCGGCAAGCACCAGGGTTCCCCCGGCGATTGCGACAGTTTTGACGTCAAACATCGTCTTCTCCGATCGTTCGTGCCACGAAGATGACCGGAAAAAAGGGCAATGTTGTGGCAGGGGCGCGAAAGATTAACGTCGCACTCCCGTCATGCTTGTCGGCTGGGTCCGATGGTCAGACCAGGGCGCCGTGGCAGTGCTTGAACTTCTTGCCGGATCCGCAGGGGCAGGGGCTATTGCGGCCCACGTCGCCCCAGGTCGACGGATCGTCCGGGTTGGCCCCTGCGGGCAGCGCGTCGGGCGACGGTGCGACCGGTGCCGGCGCGGGCGCAGCAGCCGGGGCGGGGGCCGCGTCGTCAGCCGGCGCGGCGGCACCGGCCTGTTCGGCCATCTGGCGGCGGATTTCGGCGAACTGTTCGCTCTGTTCCTGTTCGGTCAGCGGCCGGATCCGCGACAGCGTCTGGGTCACGCCGACGCGCAGGCTGTCGAGCATGGACTGGAACAGCTGGAACGCCTCGGTCTTGTATTCGTTCAGCGGATCGCGCTGCGCATAGCCGCGGAAGCCGACGACCGATCGCAGGTGTTCCAGCGTCAGCAGGTGTTCGCGCCACTTGGCGTCGATAGTCTGCAGGAGGACCTGCTTCTCAATCGACCGCATGGTTTCCGGGCCAAAGGCCTCGGCCTTGGCGGCCATGAATTCGTCGGCTTTCTCTTCCAGACGCTCGGCGATGACTTCGTCGTCAACGCCTTCCTCGGCCACCCATTCGATCACCGGAACGTCGATGTTCAGGTTTTCCAGAACGGCGGCGTAAAGCCCCTCACCGTCCCACTGGTCGGCGTAGGTCTTGGGCGGGATGTACTGCGTCACGATATCGTCGATGACCTGAGAGCGCATGTCGGCGGTAATCTCCGACAGATCCTTCGCCTCCATGATTTCCATCCGCTGGCTGAACACCAGTTTCCGCTGGTCGTTCATCACGTCGTCGAACTTCAGAACTTGCTTGCGCATGTCGAAGTTGCGGCCTTCGACCTTGGCCTGGGCGCGCTCCAGCGACTTGTTCACCCAGGGGTGAATGATCGCCTCGCCTTCCTTCATGCCGAGGGAGGACAGCACCTTGTCGAGCCGCTCGGACCCGAAGATCCGCATCAGGTCGTCTTCCAGAGACAGGAAGAACGACGACCGCCCCGGGTCACCCTGGCGGCCCGAGCGGCCGCGCAGCTGGTTGTCGATACGACGGGACTCGTGGCGTTCGGTGGCAAGGACAAAGAGACCGCCTGCCTCCTTCACCTTCTTCTCATCCGCCTCATGCGCGGCCTCGATCTTTTCGCGAATCGCTTCCGGGTCGGCATCGGGATCGGCGGCGATGGCCTCCATGATCTTGAACTCGACGTTGCCGCCCAGTTTGATGTCGGTGCCGCGGCCCGCCATGTTCGTGGCGATGGTGATCGCGCCAAGCTTGCCCGCGTCGGCGACGATCTGGGCTTCCTGTTCATGCTGGCGGGCGTTCAGGACGTTGTGCGGCAGACCGGCCTGCTTAAGGAGATCCGACAGCGACTCGGACTTTTCGATGGAGGTGGTGCCGACAAGGATCGGCTGACCCTTGGCATGGGCTTCCTTGATCGTCTCGACGATGGCGGCGTATTTTTCGGCCGTGGTGCGGTAGACGGCGTCGTCGTCATCAACACGGGCTATCGGGCGGTTGGTCGGGACCTCGACCACGCCGAGGCCATAGATTTCCTGAAACTCCTCCGCCTCGGTCGCAGCGGTGCCGGTCATGCCGGACAGCTTGTCGTAGAGGCGGAAGTAATTCTGGAACGTGACCTGGGCGAGCGTCACGTTCTCAGGCTGGATCTGAACGCCTTCCTTGGCTTCGATCGCCTGGTGCAGCCCTTCGGAGAGTCGCCGACCCGCCATCATCCGTCCGGTGAATTCGTCGATCAGCACGACCTCACCGTTGCGGACGATATAGTCCTTGTCCTTCTGGAACAGCTTGTGTGCCCGCAGCGCCTGGTTCACGTGGTGAACCACCGTCGTGCTTTCGGGTTCGTAAAGCGTCTGGTCCTCGGGCAGAAGACCGCGGGCGTGAAGCTGGGATTCAAGGAATTCGTTGCCCGCGTCGGTGAAGGTCACCTGCCGCTGCTTTTCGTCCTTGGTGAACATGTCGTCGGTCATGTCCGGGATGATCCGGTCAATCGCGGTGTAAAGGTCGGACCGGTCCTGCGACGGGCCGGAGATGATGAGAGGCGTGCGCGCCTCGTCGATCAGGATGGAGTCCACCTCGTCGACGATCGCGAAGTTGTGCTTGCGCTGGAACATCTCGGACAGTTCCGACTTCATGTTGTCGCGCAGGTAGTCGAAGCCCAGTTCGTTGTTCGTGGCGTAGGTGACGTCGCAGGCGTAAGCCTCTTTCTTTTCCGCCGCGGGCTGCTGCGGGTAGACGACGCCTGTGGTCAGGCCAAGCGCGCCGAAGACATTCGCCATCCACTCCGCGTCCCGCTTGGCGAGGTAGTCGTTCACCGTGACGACATGGACGCCCTTGCCGGTCAGCGCGTTCAGGTAGGCGGGGAAGGTGGCGACAAGCGTCTTGCCCTCACCGGTTTTCATCTCCGAGATATTGCCCTGATGCAGGAAGATGCCGCCCATCAACTGCACGTCGAAGGCCCGCAGGCCAAGCGCGCGCTTGGCGGCCTCCCGGCAGTTGGCAAAGGCTTCGGGCAGCAGCGCGTCAAGGCTTTCGCCCTTCATCGCGCGGGTCGCCAGTTCTTCGGTCTTTTCCTTCAGCTGTTCGTCGGTCAGCTTCTCGAACTCGGGCTCGAGGTCGTTGATCTTCTGCACGATCGGCCGGGTCGCCTTGACTTTGCGGTCGTTCGGGGTGCCGAACACCTTCTTGGCAAGAGTACCCATTCCCAGCATGTCAGATCCGTTCCGCTTGTTGACACCGATGTGTTGGCGCGTCGCTTGTACCCCTGCGCCGCAGCCAATAAGACAGGCCCGAGACGGGGGGCCCGCAAAGCCATAGTGCGATGTAAGGGGACCCCCCTGCACTGTCAACGCCGCGCCCTGTCGCAGCACATCGAAGGTTCAGTACATGACGCAACGATTCCAGCGCTCCGCCGCAATGGCGTTTGCCCTCGCCCTCTCTGCCCCGGCATGGGCACAGGACACCACCGCGCCGGCAACCGAAGCCCCCGCCGCCACGACGGAGGAGACCGCCTCTTCGACCCCGGCCAAGGACGTGACCGCCGAGACCGTGGTCGCCACCGTGAACGGCAAGGATATCACCCTTGGCCACATGATCCTGATCCGGCAGTCGCTGCCGCAGCAATACGCCCAGCTTCCCGACAACGTGCTGTTTCAGGGGATCCTCGACCAGCTGATCCAGCAGAGCGCGCTTCAGGGCAACTACTCCGGCGACATACCGGTCCGGGTGCGGCTCGCGATGGAGAACGAGGAGCGCGCGCTGCTCGCCGCGGAAGAGGTCGGGGAGCTGCTTGAGACCGCGGTGACCGACGAGGCGATTCAGAAGGCCTATGACGCGACCTATGCCAATGCGGAGGGTGAGACGGAGTTCAAGGCTGCGCATATCCTCGTGGAGACCGAGGAAGAAGCCAAGGCCGTGGCCGAGGAAGTCAAGGGCGGTGCCGACTTTGCCGAGGTCGCCAAGGCGAAATCGACCGGGCCGTCGGGTCCGAACGGCGGTGCGCTTGGCTGGTTCGGCAAGGGCATGATGGTGCCGGAATTCGAAACCGCCGTCATGGCGATGGAGCCGGGCGCCGTGTCCGATCCGGTGAAGACCCAGTTCGGCTGGCACGTCATCAAGCTGGAGGAAACGCGGGTCAAGGAAGCCCCCGCTCTGGACGAGGTCCGGGGCGAGCTGAAGGCACAGGTCGAACAGGAGGCCGTGAAGGCGCATATTGACGCGCTGGTCGAAAAAGCGAATGTCGACAAGAGCGGTGCCGAAGGCATCGACCCCGCGAACCTGAGCAATCTCGACCTGCTGGAGAAGTGACATGGGTGGTACGCCCCCGCTTTCGCCCCTGGCCCCCGCGGCCTTTCCCGACCTGCCGGTGATCGGCGGGGTGGAATTCGCAACCGCGCAGGCGGGGGTGAAATACAAGGGGCGTACCGATGTCATGCTGGCGCGTCTGGCGCCGGGGACTTCGGTAGCGGGGGTGTTCACCCGGTCGGCGACCCGGTCGGCGCCGGTGCTGGACTGTCAGGCCAAGATCGGCGGCGACGGCACAGGTGCGGCGGCGATCATCGTGAATTCGGGCAACTCCAACGCCTTCACGGGCCGCAACGGGGTCGAATCGACCCGCGCGGTGACAACGGCAGCGGCAAAGGCGCTCGGGATCGAGGAGTCGCGCGTCTTCTCCTCTTCCACCGGTGTGATCGGGGAACCGCTGCCGCATGACCGGATCACCGCGAAGATGGCGGAACTGTCCGGCGCGCTGGATGCAGGCGGGATCGCGGCCGCCGCCAGGGCGATCATGACGACCGACACCTATCCTAAGGGCGCGGCGGCTGAGGTATCGGTCGGCGGGCAAGTGGTGAAGATCGCCGGGATCGCCAAGGGGTCGGGCATGATCGCGCCGGACATGGCGACGATGCTGGTCTACATCTTTACGGATGCCGCCATCGACCGTCCCGTGCTGCAGTCCATGGTGTCGGCCAATGCCGACCTGACCTTCAACTGCATCACCGTGGATTCCGACACCTCCACCTCCGACACGCTGCTTTGCGCCGCGACCGGAGCGTCGGGTGTCAGGGTGACCGAAAAGGACACCGCCTTCATCGACGCGCTGCGGGGCGTCATGCTGGATCTGGCGCATCAGGTGGTGAAGGACGGCGAGGGCGCGACGAAATTCGTGCAGATCGCCGTGACGGGGGCGGCCTCGGATGCCGATGCACGGGTGCATGCCATGTCCATCGCCAATTCTCCGCTGGTCAAGACGGCCATCGCGGGGGAAGACGCCAACTGGGGCCGGATCGTCATGGCGGTCGGCAAGTCGGGCGCGGCGGCGGATCGGGATCTGCTGTCGATCTGGTTCGGCGACGAACAGGTGGCCGACAAGGGCTGGCGTGCGCCGTCCTATTCAGAGGAGGCCTGCGCCGCGCATATGAAGGGTGAGGAGATCGACATTCGCGTCGACCTCGGCCTTGGCGGCGGAACGGCGACGGTCTGGACCTGCGACCTGACGCATGGCTATATCTCGATCAATGCCGATTACAGGTCGTGACGAAGGTCGTCCTTGTTTCCGCCGTCGCACTGATCGATCCGGACGGACGGGTGCTGCTGGCGCAACGTCCAGAAGGCAAATCCATGGCAGGGCTGTGGGAGTTTCCGGGCGGCAAGGTCGAAGCGGGTGAAAGCCCCGAAGACGCGCTGATCCGCGAACTGCACGAGGAGCTGGGGATCGAAACCTGGAATTCCTGCCTCGCCCCGCTGACCTTTGCATCCCATGCCTATGACGATTTCCATCTGCTCATGCCGCTGTTTGCTTGCCGCAAGTGGCAGGGCACGCCTCAGCCGCGCGAAGGACAGCGTCTGGCATGGGCGCGGGCGCAGCAATTGCGCGATTTTCCGATGCCTCCGGCGGATATCCCCTTGATACCGATTCTCCGAGACTGGCTGTAAGGGACTGAATCGCGTCAAAAAAGCTTCGCTGCGCTGCAACAATTATTGCTGCGTTGCAATAAAAAAATCGATAAAAAGGTGTTTGCCTAAAATAAATTCAGAAAATCTTCATAAATGGGCTAAACTATGCACAAGAAGTAGTAGGCGTACGCCCGGAATTCCGGTATCTATGGAAACAATCTTTGTGGGGAGAAGATGACTATGCTCAGAACTATCACAGTTGGGTCCTGTGTTTCGGTGCAGGGGACGTATGTCGGAACCACCAGCGACGGTCGCGTCGAGGTGCGGGTCGGCAACCAGATTTTCCGCGGTTTTCCGGTTTCGGGCGCAGCAGCTGCCTGAACAACGATACCGCAGGATGGGGCGAGCGTTTGAGGGGATGCTCGCCCCTTTTTGACTCTCCGGGGCTGAGCTCTTCACCCGGAACGCATTGATCGCTCACGGAATACGAAACGCGCCGCCCCGGTCACAGGGCGGCGCGTTTTTCTTTCCGGCAGGGAAAAGTCAGAGCGTGCGCTCGACTTCCTCGCGTTCGAAGATTTCGATGACGTCGCCTGCGCGGATGTCGTCGTAGTTTTCAAACGCCATCCCGCATTCCTGGCCCGAGATGACTTCGGCCACTTCGTCCTTGAAGCGCTTGAGCGTCTTGAGCGTGCCTTCGTGGATGACCACATCGTCGCGCAGCAGGCGCACACCGGCAGAGCGGCGCGCAACGCCTTCGGTGACGAGGCAGCCCGCGACCTTGCCAACGTTGGAGACCTTGAAGACCTCCTTGATCTGTGCGTAGCCGATGAAGTTCTCGCGGATTTCGTTGGACAGCAGGCCGGAGGCCGCCGCCTTCACGTCGTCCACGAGATCGTAGATCACCGAGTAGTACCGGATCTCCACGCCCTTCTGGTTCGCCACGTTCCGGGCGGACGCGTTGGCACGGACGTTGAAGCCGAAGACCGGAGCACCCGACGCTTCGGCCAGGCCGATGTCGGATTCGGTGATCGCGCCGACGCCCGAATGCAGAACGCGCACGCGGACCTCGTCGTTGCCGATCTTTTCCATCGCCTGGACAATCGCTTCGGCCGAACCCTGGACGTCTGCCTTCACGAGGATCGGCATCTCCGTCACATTCTCGTCGTCCTTGGCGCGCTGCATCAGCTGTTCCAGCGTCGTGGCAGCACCTGCGGCGGCGCGTTTGTCCTTGGCAGCCTTCTCGCGGTATTCCGCGATCTCGCGCGCCTGCGCCTCGGTCGAGGTCACGTTCAGGACGTCGCCCGCTTCGGGTGTGCCGTTCAGGCCGAGAACTTCCACCGGAACCGACGGACCGGCCTCTTTGACACGTTCGCCCTTGTCGTTCACCAGCGCGCGGACCTTGCCGTACTGTTCGCCGACGACAAAGATGTCGCCCTGCCGCAGCGTGCCGTTCTGCACCAGAACGGTGGCAACCGGGCCGCGGCCCACGTCAAGCTGCGCCTCGATCACGGCGCCGAGGGCGGCGCGGTCGGGGTTGGCCTTGAGCTCGAGCACCTCGGCCTGCAGCGCGATGGCTTCGAGCAGGTCGTCGAGACCGTCGCCGGTGTGGGCCGAAACCTCCACGTCCTGCACGTCGCCGGACATCTTTTCAACGATGACTTCGTGCTGGAGCAGGTCGGTGCGGACCTTCTGGGGGTTCGCCTCGGGCTTGTCGATCTTGTTGATCGCCACGATCATCGGGACCCCGGCGGCCTTGGCGTGATTGATCGCCTCGACCGTCTGCGGCATCACGGCGTCGTCGGCCGCCACAACCAGAACCACGATGTCCGTCACCTGCGCACCACGGGCACGCATGGAGGTGAAGGCCGCGTGGCCCGGCGTATCGAGGAAGGTCAGCGTCTGACCGCTGTCCGTCACGACCTGATAGGCACCGATATGCTGGGTGATCCCCCCGGCTTCGCCCGCAACCACCTTGGCGTTGCGGATCGCGTCGAGAAGAGAGGTCTTGCCGTGGTCGACGTGGCCCATGATGGTCACCACCGGGGCACGCGGCTTCAGGTCTTCGGGCTTGTCGTCCTCGACCTTGATCACGTCCTCGACGTCGGAGTCAGAGACACGCACGATGTTGTGGCCGAATTCCTCGATGATGAGTTCGGCGGTATCGGCGTCGATGGTCTGGTTCTGGGTGACCATCATGCCGTTCTGCATCAGCGCCTTCACGACGTCGCCGACACGTTCGGCCATCCGGTTGGCGAGTTCGCCGACCATGATCGCTTCGGGCACCTGAACGTCGCGCACGACCTTCTCGCGGGTGACGGGGCCGCCCATGGCCTTCTGGCGCGCACGCTCCTGCTTGCGCTTCATCGCCGCCATGGATTTCTGCCGGCCGCCTTCGCCGCCGGTCAGGGCCTGGTTCAGGGTCAGCTTGCCGGCACGACGGCCGTCATCGCGGCCCTTGCCACGCCCGGCACCGTCGTCGCGGTCCGTCTTGGTGTTCGCGCGCGCGGGACGATCCGAGGGGGCGGGGCGGGCGGCGCCGGACTTGGCGGCGCGCGAGGCTCCGCCGTCATCGGCGGGATCGGCAACCGGGGCGGCGGCCGCGCGCTTCGCGGCGGTCTCTGCCTCGCGGCGGACGCGTTCCTCTTCTTCGGCCTTGGCTTTAAGGGCCTCTTCGCGCTCTTTCTCCTCGCGGGCCTTCTGTTCGGCTTCCTCGCGGCGGCGCTCACGCTCCTCCTCGCGGGCCTTTTCGTCGGCCTCGCGCTGCGCCTCTTCCTCTGCTGCACGGGCGTTCGCGGCCTGCACGGCCTTGAGACGGCGTTCCATCTCCGCATCGGTGATGCCGGCGGGGCGCTTGGACGGATCACCGCCAAGAGAGCCGGTGCCGCCGGGCTTGCCGGCGCCGGGCTTGGGCACCACGACCCGCTTGCGCTTCGTTTCCACCACGACGTTCTTGGTGCGGCCATGGCTGAAGCTCTGCTTCACGTTCCCGGAAGAGGGACCGCCGCCACGTACACCCAGAGTTTTCTTTCCGTCGTTGTCGCTCATATGGTTCATATTTCCTTCCGGGCGGGACCCTCCCGCCGCCTTCAGGGGCGCAGACCCTTCAGTCTTGCGGCCTCCTCTACAACTCTTTTGCTCAGACCGCCAGTTCCTAAGGCGGCGTGTATGACAGTTTCGCGCCCGAAGGCCAACCCCAGCTCGTCAGCGGTAAGCCAGCCGATGAAGGAGCCGCCGTAGGGCGTGGACAATTTGCTCTTTCCCCGGCCGGACCCGTCGCTGGCCTGGATCAGCACCTCGGCCTCGTCCTTGCCCAGCCAGTCCTTCACCTTCTCGAACCCGCCGACCGCATCGCCGGACTTGCGGGCCATTGCCAGCAGGCTGACCACACGCGACGCCAGCTGCGTTTCGACCTGCGCCACAAGGTCCTCGGGCACCTGAACCGGCTGCTTCGCCGCGCGGGCGAACAACTTTTTCTTCATGGCCAGATCAAGAGCGGCGCGGTCCGCACTGACCCATATACCCCGGCCGGGCAGCTTTTCCATGATGTCCGGCACGATCGTCCCGTCCGGACCGACGACGAAGCGGATCAGCCCGTGTTTGGGCTGAACCTCTCCGGTCGCGATGCACTTGCGCTCCGGCCCGTCCGGGCGATCGGTATCCTGTCCGCCTCGGCTCATCGCGGCAGCTCCGGGACTCAGGCGTCGGCCTGAGTCTCGACCTCTTCGGAGGCTTCCTCGGCCTCAAGCTCTGCCGGATCGACCCAGCCAAGCAGGACACGCGCGGTCATCACCATGTGCTGTGCTTCCTCGAGCGAGATCTCGAAGGGCTCCAGCAGGCCGTCGTCCTTCACGCGCTCGCCCTCGACCGTGGTCCAGCCGCCGGCCAGTTCCCAGTCGGCGCAGGTGGCGAAGTCTTCCAGCGTCTTGATGCCGTCTTCGGCCAGTGCCTGTACCATCTGGGGGGTGAGGCCTTCGAATTCAATGAGGCTGTCCTCCGCACCCAGTTCACGCGCGCGTTCCAGTGCGGCCTTGGCCTGCGCTTCCAGAACGTCGCGGGCACGTGCCTGCAGTTCGTTGGCGGTGTCTTCGTCCACGCCGTCGATCACCAGCAGTTCGTCGACCTCGACATAGGCGACTTCCTCGAGGTTGGTGAACCCTTCGGACACCAGAAGCTGCGCGAAGAATTCGTCCAGGTCCAGGTTGTCCATGAACAGCTTGGTGCGCTCTTCGAATTCCTTCTGACGGCGGGCGGATTCCTGCTCTTCCGTCATGATGTCGATGTCCAGACCCGTCAGCTGCGACGCAAGGCGAACGTTCTGACCGCGACGCCCGATGGCAAGCGACAGCTGCTCTTCCGGCACGACGACCTCGATCTTGCCGGCTTCCTCGTCCAGAACCACCTTGGACACTTCGGCGGGCTGAAGCGCGTTCACCAGGAAGGTCGGCTGATCTTCGTTCCACGGAATGATGTCAATCTTTTCGCCCTGAAGCTCGTTCACGACCGCCTGCACGCGCGACCCGCGCATACCGACGCAAGCCCCGACCGGGTCGATGGAGTTGTCGTAGGAGATCACGGCGATTTTCGCGCGCGAGCCGGGGTCGCGGGCAACAGCCTTGATCTCGATGATGCCGTCGTAGATCTCGGGCACTTCCATCTTGAACAGCTCGGCCATGAACTGCGGATCGGTACGGGACAGGAAGATCTGCGGCCCACGCTGTTCGCGACGCACGTCCTTGACGTAGCAGCGGATGCGGTCGTTCGGGCGATAGCTTTCGCGGCCGATCTTCTCGTTCCGGCGCAGGATGGCTTCGCCCCGGCCCACGTCGACGATGATGTTGCCGTATTCCTCGCGCTTGACGACGCCGTTGATGATCGTGCCGGCGCGGTCCTGGAATTCCTCGAACTGGCGGTCACGCTCGGCTTCGCGCACCTTCTGAAGGATGACCTGCTTGGCGGACTGGGCGGCGATCCGGCCCATGTCTACCGGCGGCACTTCCTCGACAAAGGTGTCACCGACGGCAGGATCGGCCATGTACTGCTTGGCCTGCTCGACCGTCATCTCTGCCTGGTAATTTTCAAGCAGATCATCCTCGACCACGGTGCGGACGCGGGTGAAGGTCGCGCGACCGGTCTTGCGGTCGATCTTAACGCGGATGTCCATCTCCGCGCCGTAGCGGCTCTTGGCGGCACGGGCGAGCGACTCTTCCATCGCCTCGACCACGAGGGCCGGGTCGATCATCTTCTCGCGGGCCACCGCCTCGGCGGTCTGCAGCAGTTCCAGCTGGTTTGCAGAGGTAATTGCCATGTCTCAGTCCTCTTCCGTCCCTGTGTCGGTCTCGATGTCGTCGAATTGGGTTTCGTCCAGATCGCCGTCCGGCGCGTTTCCGGCGGCCTTGCGGGCGCGTAGCATTTCCTTGATGAGATCGTCAGTCAGGATCAGCTTGGCATCCGCCAGCCAGTCGAATTTCAGTCCGACGGTGCCTTCCTCGATATTGATGAGGACCTCGTCGCCCTCGATCCCCGCAAGCACGCCCTTGAAGCGCTTGCGTCCTTCGATCAGCTCCGCCGTCTCGACCCGCGCCTCGTAACCCTCGTAGGTGTCGAAATCCTTCAGCCGGGTCAGCGGCCGGTCGATGCCGGGAGAGGAGACCTCCAGCGTGTAGGCGTCGCTGACCGGGTCTTCCACGTCGAGAATGGCGCTGATGGCGTTGGAGATCGCGGCGCAGTCGTCGACCTCGATCCCGCCCTCGGGGCGTTCGGCCATGATCTGCAGCGTCTTGGTCTGTCCGCCCATGAGCCGAAGCCGGACAAGTTCGAAACCCATGTCTTCGACGACGGGGCTCACGATCTCGGCCAGGCGGCGGTCGATGGCGGTTTTGGCGATGAGGTCCATGCGGACTCCGGGAACAAAAAAACGGGCACGCGGCCCGTTGAACTCTCCGGTGGAGCGTTTCGGCCGGGGCCTCAACACGCCGCTGTTGAAGGGGCATATAGGCCGGGGTTCGGCGAATCGCAAGGGCTATCTCGCACCCCCGGCGGGGTCGTGCTATGCGCCATGGAACGACAGCGGAAGGCGACAGGATGGACATGACGACCCCAACACCCCCCGATGACAGCTGGAGTCCGGTCGAGGATCAGGGGTTTATCCATCACGTCGGGCCGATCTATGTGCGCGAGACCGGCGACGGACCGCCGTGGATCGGGTTCCGGGCGGCGGATCATCACAAGAACCTGAACGGCGTCGTGCAGGGCGGGATGCTGATGACGCTCGCGGACCGTGGAATGGGTCGGGTGGCGCGGATGCGGCACGGCGGGAACCCTGTGGCGACGGTGAGCTTTTCCTACGACTTCCTCGGCGCGGCGCGGATCGGGCGGTTCATCGACCTGCGCCCGACGGTCACGAAAGAGACCGGCGGGCTGGTGTTCATGCAGGGCGAGATATTCGCCGATGGCGACATGATCGGCCGGGCGCATGGCGTCTGGAAGAAGCTCAAGCGCAAGCCTGTCTAAGGTCTAGCCGGCGGCAAGTCGGCAGGGATCAGCGCGTCGGGCAGATTCTGGTAGCAGACCGGGCGCAGGAAACGGCGGATCGACAGTGTGCCGACCGAGGTGGCGCCGAAGTTGGTGGAGGCCGGGTAAGGCCCGCCGTGCACCATGGCGTCCGCAACCTCCACCCCTGTCGGGAAACCGTTGACCAGGATACGGCCCGCCTTGCGTTCCAGCACCGGCAAAAGCCGTGCGGCGGTCTCCGTATCGGCGTCGTCCATGTGCAGGGTGGCGGTCAGCTGGCCCTCAAGCCCGCGGGCCAGGCGCGTCATCTCCTCCGTCCCTGAGGTGCGGACGATGAGCCCGAGGGGCCCGAAGACCTCCTCTCCCATGGCGTGATCGCCGAGGTAGGCGTCCGCGTCGGTTTCGAACAGGTTGGGCGTGGCGTGGCGACCGTCGGCATCGGTCACGAGAACGGGGCGGATGGCGTTGCGGGCCTGCATCCGGTCCCGCCCGGAGCGGTAGGCGTTGGCGATGCCGTCGGTGAGCATGGGTTGGGGGGCGACATTGGACAGTGCCTCTGCCGCGGCGGCGACAAAGGCGTCGCCGTCCGGGCCCCTGTCGATGATGACGAGGCCGGGGTTGGTGCAGAACTGCCCCGCACCCATGGTGAGCGACGCGGCCCAGCCGGATGCGAGGGCGGCCCACCTTTCGCGCGCGGCGACGGGCAGGATGAACATGGGGTTCACTGAGCCGAGCTCTCCGAAGAACGGGATCGGTTCGGGGCGTTGCGCGCAGAGGTCGAACAGAGCGCGACCTGCGCCAAGCGATCCGGTGAAGCCGACCGCGCGGATCAGGGGATGCTGAACGAGTGCCTGGGCATAGGCGACCTGATCGCCCTGGATCAGGCTGAAGGTGCCGGGATGCACGCCGGTCTTCGCGATGGCTGCTGCGATGGCGTCTGCGACGATCTCTCCGGTTGCGGGATGGGCGGGGTGGCCCTTAACCACAACCGGGCAGCCGGCGGCGAGGGCGGCGGCCGTGTCGCCCCCGGCGGTGGAGAAGGCGAGCGGGAAGTTCGACGCGCCGAAGACCGCCACGGGACCGATTGGGCGTTGCACCATCTTCAGGTCCGGACGCGGCAGGGGCTGGCGGTCGGGCAGGGCGGCGTCGTGGCGGATGTCGAGGTAATCGCCCTTCAGGATGTGGTCCGCGAACAGGCGCAGTTGCCCCGTGGTGCGACCGCGTTCGCCCTGAAGCCGTGCCTCGGGCAGGCCGGTTTCCACGGTGCCGTAGGCGGTAATCGCATCGGCACGCTGTTCGATCTCGTCCGCGATGGCGTTGAGGAAGGCGGCACGGTCGGCGCGGGTGGACCAGCCGAAGCTTTCGAACGCGTCTTCCGCCGCGGTCACGGCCCGGTCCACCTCTGCGGGGGTGCCGCGTGCGACCTCGATCCCCTCACCCTTCAGCGGGGCGGAACGGAAGTGGTCGCTTCCCGCGACCCAGTCTCCTGCGATCAGGTGTCTGCCATGCGGTATGTACATCGGAACGGCCTCTCTCTGTCAGCTCTTGTGGATCGGTTCGGCGATGAACTTGCCGCCCTGGTACAGGCTTTCCGGTGCGTCCGGCGCGGGGCGGGGGGCGGCGGCCTCGACCTCGGCCCGGTAGGTTTCGGAGTTGTCCTTCGGGCGCCAGCCGATCAGGCGGGCGGTTTCGGTGTTCCACCAGCCTTCGTCGTTGTCGGAGACGCCCCAGATCACCGGGCAGCCCAGCATCGGCACACGGAAGACGCATTCCACCAGAGACACGAAGTCGTCCGGCGACATCCAGGTGGCCAGCATCCGCCGGTCGCGCGGTTTCTCGAAACAGGATCCGATGCGGATCAGCGCGGTCTCCTGCCCGAACTTGGCGTGGTAGAGCGCGGCGAGGGATTCGCCGAAACACTTGGACACGCCGTAGAGCCCGTCGGGCTTCATCGGCATGGTGGTGTCGATCACCTCGTCCTGCCGGTAGTAGCCGATGGTGTGGTTGGAGGAGGCGAAGAAGATGCGTGGCTGACCATGGGCGCGGGCGGCCTCGTACAGGTTGTAAAGGCCGGTGATATTGCCGCGCTGAATCATGTCCCAGGGGCGTTCGACGGACACCCCGCCAAGATGCAGGATGCCGTCGCAGTCCTTCACCAGTTCGAAGACGGCCGCCTCGTCGCCAAGGTCGCAGGTGACGACCTCCTCTCCGGGGCCGGCCGGGTCCATGTCGGCGATGTCGGACAGGCGCAGGGTGTCGGCGAGGTGGCCGAGCCGGGCGCGGGCCAGTTTCCCGAGGTTGCCGGCAGCACCGGTGATGAGCAGTCGTTTCAAGGCGCGGCTCCTTACTTCAGCAGATTGGGCAGGGTGAGCGAGATGGCCGGAACATAGGTCACCAGCATCAGCGCAACGAGGATCGCGAGGTAAAACGGCCAGATCGTGCGCACCGCCTGGTCGATCCGGATTCCGCCGACGACGCAGCCGACGAAGAGGCAGGCGCCGACCGGCGGGGTGCAGAGGCCGAGCCCGAGATTCATCATCATGATGACGCCGAACTGCACCGGGTCCATGCCCAGCCCGACGACGACGGGCAGGAAGATCGGGGTACAAATCAGAATGAGCGCGGCCATGTCCATGATCATGCCAAGCACCAGCAGCGTCAGGTTCAGCAGCAGAAGGATCACGATCGGGTTGGAGGAGATGGAGGTCACGAAGGTCGCCAGATTGTCCGGCACGCGGTAGAGCGCCAGCAGATAGGCGAAGGAGGATGCGGTCGCGACGAGGATCATTACCAGCGCGGTGGTACGGACGGCGGCGACCACCGCCAGCTTGAACCCCGGCCAGGTCAGTTCGCGATAGACGAAGACGGTGACGAGCAGCGCCCAGATCGCCCCGAATGCCCCCGACTCCGTGACGGTCATGACGCCGGAGAGCACCCCGCCCACGATGATGACGGCGGTCAGCAGGCCGGGGATCGCGGCGGCGAAAGAGATGAAGAGCGCGCGCCAGCCCGGAAACTCCTCGGACGGGTAGCCGCGGCGGACGGCGATCCACCACGCCACCACGCCGAGGCAAAGGCACATCAGAACGCCCGGCACCACGCCCGCCATGAACAGCTGGGAGACGGAGACGCCTCCGGCTGCGACCGCGTAGAGAATCATGTTGTGCGAGGGCGGGATCACCACACCGGCGACCGAGGAGGTGACGGTCACGTTCACCGCGTAGTCGGCATCGTAACCCTTTTCCTTCATCACCGGCATCAGGATCGCGCCAAGCGCGGAGGTATCTGCGACAGCGGAACCGGAGATGCCGCCGAAAAGCATGGAGGAGGCGACGTTGACGACCCCCAGCCCTCCGCGCGACTTGCCGACGGCGGAGGCGGCGAGGCGGACGAGACGGCCAGCGATACCGCCCTGCATCATCAGCTCTCCGGCGAAGATGAAGAAGGGGATGGCGAGCAGGGAGAAGACGGAGATGCCCGAGAGGATCCGCTGGAAGCCGATGAACATCGGCAGGCCTTCGTAGAGGAACCCGCCAACCGTGGCGAGGCCAAGCGCAAAGGCCACCGGCATGCCCGAAATCAGGCCAAGCGCGAAGAGGCCGAATAGGATTGAAAGGCCCATTATCGCTCCGTCGGGTCTTCGCCGCGGATCAGAGCGGCCATGTGATAAAGAGAGAAGAGCACGGTCAGCGCACCACAGATTGCCATCGGCACGGCACGCCAGCCTTCGGCGATGGCCAGCATCGGAATGCGTCGCCGCCAGGTCTTTTCGGCAAGGTCCCAGCCATACCATGCGAGGTAGGCGCCGAAGATCAGCACGCCGATCACGGCGATCCATCGCAGGGGGATGCGGACACGGGGCGGCATCATCTCGCGGACGAAATCGATGGAGAGATGCGCCTTGTTCCAGACGCCCGCCGCGCCGCCGAGGAAGGTGATCCAGACCACCAGAACCAGCGCGGCCTGTTCCACCCATGTCGGCGTGTCGTTCAGCACGTAGCGGCCGAAGACCAGCCAGCCGAAGATGGCGATGAGAGAGACCATCTGAACACCCGCCACGGTCATGCAGATCCGCGCCATGAGGTCGAGCAGCCGGTAGACCGGGTCACGCGGCTTTTCCGCAAAGGGCCCGTCGTGTAGCCCGTTTTGCAGGGGCCTGTCGGTATCGGGAAGGGTCATCCGCGCCTCCGGGACATGGAAATGCCCCGGCCGGGTCGGGCCGGGGCAGTCGGAGAGTAGCCGATCACATGGTGGCCTGAATATCCTTGATCAGGCTTTCGAGATCGGGGTTCGCCTTGATGAAGGTCTCGTAGACCGGCCCCATGGCGTCCTGGAAGGCCTGCGGATCCTTGACCTCGTTGATCTTGGAACCCGCCGCCTCAACCTTCTCGCGGCTCTTCATCTCGCGCTCCGCCCAGAGGGAGCGCTGTTCCTCGGCCGCATTGACGGCGGCTTCCTTCACGATCGCCTTGTCCTCGTCCGAGAGCTTCTCCCATGACGCGGTCGATACGCAGAGGCATTCCGGAATGATGAGGTGGTTGGTGATCGAGTAATAGGGCGCGACTTCGAAGTGGTTCGAACTGTCGTAGGAAGGATAGTTGTTCTCCGCCCCGTCGATCACACCGGTCTTGAGCGACTGGTAGACTTCACCATAGGCCATGGGCGTGGCGTTGCCGCCAAGCTTGTCGACCATCTGGACATAGAGGTCGTTGTTCATGACGCGGAACTTCATGCCGGCCACGTCGGCAGGCGTCTCGATCGGTTTCTTGGTGTTGTAGAAGCTGCGCGACCCGCTGTCGAACCAGCTGAGCGCGACGAGGCCTTCCTCGGCCAGGGCGTCGGAGAAGCGCTGACCGATCTCGCCGTCCATGACGGTGTGCATCTGGTCGACGTTCTTGAAGATGAACGGCAGCGAAAGGACGTTGGTCGCGGGCACGATCTGGCCCATGGGACCCATGTTGAAGTTCGCGAAGTCCAGGCCGCCGTTGCGGGTCTGTTCGATCGCGTCCGGCTGATCGCCCAGCACCGCGTTGTGGTAGACCTGCGGTTCGATCCGGCCGGCGGTCTTTTCGGCGACCTCCTTGGCGAATCCTTCCAGCGCGATGGAATTCGGATAGTCTTCGGGGTGAATGTTCCAGCCGCGCCACTGGTCGGCCATTGCGGGTGCGGTGACCAGCGCCGCAAGGGCACAGGACAGCGCAAAGCGAGTGAAAGTCATGGTGAGTCCTCCCTGATACTCCGGCGGCTTTGAACCGCTGATGCGCAGGGTATGCGAAATCATCATATAACTTGTCAATACGTCTGATGCATTTGCGATGCCATTTGACAATTCCCCCCCGAGTCCGCTTATCTGTTCTTCCAGAGGACAGGTGACATGAAACAGACCCGGATGCAGAAGCCCGCCCCCCGCGCCCGCAGGAACCTAGTGGCCGAAGTGGTGCAGGAACTGCGCGACCAGATCGGCGGGGGGGCTTTTGCGGTCGGGGACCGTCTGCCGTCCGAAGCGCAGTTGACCGAAAGCTTCTCGGTTTCGCGCACGGTGATCCGCGAGGCGATCGCGACCCTGCGCGCCGACGGTCTGGTGGAGCCGCGGCAGGGGGCCGGGGTGTTCGTACTGGAACCCGTCGAGGCGGCGCAGCGGCCCTTTCAGATCGTCGATCTGGACAAGATTTCGTCTATAATCGAGATGCTTGAGCTGCGTACGGCGGTTGAGATGGAGGCGGCGGCGCTCGCCGCGGCCCGCCGGTCGCCAGCGCAGGAGGAAGAGATTTACGACGCCGAGGCAGAGGTGCGCGCCCTGGCGCGGGAAGGTCAGGCGACCACCGAAGCCGATTTCCGTTTTCATCGCGCCGTGGCATTGGCCGCAAACAATCCGCGGTTCGCAGAGTTCCTGGACGTGATGGGCCCGACGGTGATTCCGCGGTCGAATCTCCAGGTCTCGGCCAGCCAGCGCAGCCCCGAATCCTACATCGCGCTGATTTCTGGTGAACACCGCGCGATTGCCGACGCGATAGCCGCCGGGGATGCGGGGGCGGCGCGCGATGCGATGCGCAAACATCTGAAAGGCAGCCAGCAGCGCTATCGCAGCCTTCTGCGCGACTCGTCCAAATAGATCATACAAGTTATTGACACCTGTCAGTCAGGTCGGATAGCTCTGGGCCAACTTTGTGAACCGGAGCTCGCCATGGACCCCCAAGATCTCAAGACCGCCCTCGGCTCGGGCCTTTTGTCCTTTCCCGTCACGCCTTTCGATGCGGACGGTGCCTTCAGCCGCGGCGTCTACGAGGACCATGTCGGCTGGCTGTCCGGCTACCCGGCCGCGACCCTGTTTGCCGCGGGCGGCACCGGCGAGTTCTTTTCGCTGAAGCCGTCGGAGATTCCCGAAATCGTGTCCGCGGCCAAGGCGGCGTCCGGCGAGGTTCCGATCGTGTCGGGCTGCGGCTACGGGACGGAGATCGCGGTCGAGATCGCGCAGGCGGCGGAAAAGGCGGGGGCGGACGGCATCCTGCTGATACCGCACTACCTGATCGACGCACCGCAGGAGGGGCTTTACGCGCATGTGAAGCGGGTCTGCGAGTCTGTCGGAATCGGGGTGATGGTCTACAACCGGGACAATTCGATCCTGCAGCCTGACACGCTGGCGCGGCTTTGCGACGTGTGCCCGAACCTGATCGGCTTCAAGGACGGGTCGGGCGATATCGGGCTGGTGCGGCAGGTGACGGCGAAGATGGGCGACCGGCTGATGTACCTCGGCGGTATGCCGACGGCAGAGCTGTTCGCGGAGGCCTATCTTGGCGCGGGCTTCACGACCTATTCCTCGGCCGTGTTCAACTTCGTGCCCGGACTGGCGGTCGAATTCTACGACGCGTTGCGCGGAGGCAATCGTGCCCGTTGCGAAGCGATCCTGAATGACTTCTTCTATCCGTTCATGGCGATCCGCAACCGCTCCAAGGGGTACGCGGTGTCGGCGATCAAGGCCGGAGTGCGGCTGCAAGGGTTCGATGTCGGGCCGGTGCGGTCCCCACTGACCGATCTGACAGAGGAGGAGACGGGCATGATGGCTGAGCTCATCGCGCCCTACAAGAAATGAAGATCGAAGCCGTCCGCACCCATCTTCTTGAACACCGGCTCGACACCGCCTTCGAAAGCGCGTCGATGCGGTTCGACCGTCGCCAGCACCTGCTGGTGGAGGTGATCTGCGACGATGGCACCGTGGGCTGGGGCGAATGTCTTGGCCCCGCAGGAGCCAACCGCGCAGTGGTGGAAACCTATGCAGGCTGGCTCATCGGCATGAACCCGTTGGAGACAGAGAAGATCTGGGCCGTGCTGTACAACGCGCTGCGCGATCAGGGGCAGCGCGGCCTGACGGTGACGGCGCTGTCCGGGATCGACGTGGCGCTGTGGGACATCAAGGGCAGGCATTTCGGTGTGCCGGTCTCCGTTCTTCTCGGCGGGCGGTTCCGCGAGTCGGTGCGCGCCTATGCGACCGGTGCCTTCAAGCGCGACGGGGTCGACCGGGTGACGGACAACGCGGAAGAGGCGGCGCGGCATCGCGCGGCGGGCTTCCACGCGATGAAGATCAAGATCGGTTTCGGTTTCGACGAGGATATGGCCGTGATCCGCGCCGTCCGCGATGCCATGGGTCCGGACATGAGGCTGATGATCGACGGCAATCACGGCTATGATACGGTAGAAGCGATCCGCGTCGGCAGGGCCGCCGCCGAATACGGTGTCGACTGGTTCGAGGAGCCGGTGACGCCGGAGCACCTGTCCGCCTATCGCGAAATCCGGGCGCAGCAGCCGATCCCGGTTGCGGGGGGCGAGACCTGGCACACCAGATGGGGCATGCGCGAACCGGTCGAAACGCGGGCGGTCGACATCCTTCAGCCCGACCTCTGCGGCTGCGGCGGATTCACGGAAATGAAGCGCATCGCCGATCTGGCGGCTTTGCACAACATCCGGGTCGTTCCGCATGTCTGGGGCACGGCGGTGCAGATCGCGGCCTCGCTCCAGTTCATGGCGGCGATGGTGCCGAACCCCGTGCGGGTGAACCCGGTCGAGCCGATCCTGGAATTCGACCGGACGGAGAACCCGTTCCGGCAAGCGGTGCTGACGGCGCCGATCGACCATGTCGACGGGGTCGTGGCGATCCCCGACGGCCCTGGCCTGGGGGTTGAGATCAACCGGCAGGCGCTGAAGGACTTCGCCCCCGAGGAGGCATGAGCATGATCGACCGCAAGCTGACCGGCGCCGCGCCGGCGATTTCCCTGCCCGAGGGGGCGATCGACGCGCAGTGCCACATCTACCTGCCCGGCTATCCCGCGCTGCCCGGTGGTCCGGGCAATCCGCCGGACCCGCTGCCGACTCCGTCGATGTATCTTGAGATGGCGCGGTGGCTTGGCATCGGTCGGGTGGTGGTGACGCAGGGCAATGCGCAGCAGCGGGACAATTCCTGCCTGCTGGCATGTCTCGCAGAGCTTGGGGACATCGCGAAGGGCATGGCGGTGATCGACGCCGAAACGCCGGAGGCGGAGCTGGACCGGCTGGCCGATGCGGGGATCGTGGGGGCGCGGATCATGGACCTGCCGGGCGGGGCCGTGGGGCTCGACGCGCTCGAGGCGGTGGATGCGAAGGCGGCGGACCGGGGCTGGGTGCTCGCGGTACAGTTCGACGGCTCCGACATTCTGGATCACGAAGCCCGGCTGGCCGCGCTGAAAAGCAACTGGGTCCTGGATCACCACGGGAAGTTCTTCCGTGGTGCCGCACCCGACGGGCCGGAGATCGCTGCCGTGAAGCGTCTGATCGACGGCGGGAACTGCTGGTTCAAGCTTGCCGGGTGCTATGAGAGTTCAAAGACCGGCGCGCCCGGTTTCGACGACATCGCCGCCAACACCCGCGCGATTGCCGGGCATGCACCGGACCGGCTGCTCTGGGGGACCAACTGGCCGCACAACCTTGCCAGGACGACCGCAGAATACCCGGATGACGGTGTGCTGCTGGACACCGTGCTCGGCTGGCTCGACCTCGCGACGCGGCGCATGGCGGTGCTGGATAATCCCGAAGTGTTCTTCGGCTGGCGCTAGGGTTTCGCGTTGGACATCATCATCTCGGGAAGCCAGGTGACGAGACCGGGGAAGAGCGCAAACAGGATCAGCACCGCGACCTGGATCAGGAAGAAGGGGATGACCCCGCGATAGACCTGGCCGATGCCGATGCCGGGGGGCAGCACGCCCTTGAGGTAGAACAGTGTGTAGCCGAAGGGCGGGGTGATATAGGCCATCTGCGCGGTGATCATGAAGAGCACGCCGAACCAGAGCGGGTCGAATTCCAGCGCCGACACGATCGGCAAAAAGACCGGCACACAGAGCAGGATGATGCCGATCTCGTCCAGGAACAGGCCGAGGAAGATCAGGATCAGCACCATCGCGCCCAGAACGATCCAGCGCGACGCCTCCAGCGTCTCCACGAAGTTCAGCAGGGAATCCGCGCCTCCGGTGGCGACGAAGACCGAGATGAAGGCGCGCGCACCAATGGTGATCCAGAGGATCATGGCGGTGACGCGCAGGGTGTCGGTGGCCGCTTCGGACAGCATGGGGACGGACAGGCGGCGGGTGACGATCGCCGAGGCGGCGGCGCCCAGAACCCCGACGGCGGCGGCCTCCGTCGGGGTGGCGATGCCGGCGTAGATGGATCCGAGCACGCCGATCACCACGAGGCCGGGCAGGATCAGCGCCTTCAGCTTGGACAGTTTGACCGACAGGGGAACGGTCACGGCCTGTTCCGGCTTGGGCGCGAGCGACGGGTTCAGCCAGGTGCGGACGAGGATATAGGCCGAATAGCTGGCGGCGAGGATCAGCCCCGGCACGATCCCGGCGGCAAACATCTTGCCGATCGAGATTTG
This sequence comes from Primorskyibacter flagellatus, assembly GCF_014638275.1. Taxonomy (GTDB): domain Bacteria; phylum Pseudomonadota; class Alphaproteobacteria; order Rhodobacterales; family Rhodobacteraceae; genus Pseudooceanicola; species Pseudooceanicola flagellatus_A. Next base: position 777,868 of record NZ_BMFJ01000002.1, on the reverse strand, counting down.
CGCGGTGATCGCGTAGACGATGGTCACGACCGAAGGCGGAATCAGGATGCCAAGCGTGCCCCCCGCGCAGATCGCGCCAAGCGCCAGAGGCGGGTGATAGCCCCGCGACAGCATCGACGGCAGTGCGAGGATCCCCATAGCCGCGACCGCCGCGCCGACGACACCCGTCATGGCGGCGAGAATGGTGCAGATGGCGATGGTGCCGACGGCGAGGCCACCGTTCACGTTGGAGAACCACGTCTCCATCGCGTCGTAGAGCGCGTCGATGATCGCGGATTTCTGCAGGATCGAGGCCATGAGCACGTAGAGCGGGATCGCCATGAGCGATTCCGAGGTCATCGTTTCAAACGTGTTCAGGACGGCGACGATCAGGGCGGAGGGGCCCCAGAGCAGGATCGTCGAGATGAACGCGATGGCACCCAGCACGAAGGCCAGCCCGGCCCCGGAGAGCATGAACACCACCAGCGAGGTGAACATGAAGAGAAGGATCAGAGAGCTTTCCATCAGACTTTCTCCCCGCGCAGGGCCAGCACGATTTCGGCCAGCGCCTGAAGCATGAGCAGAAAGGAGGCCAGCGGCAGGAAAGCCTTGGCGGGCCAGATCACCGGGTTCCAGGCGGAATAGCTCGTCTCACCGTAACTGTAGGACTGCATGGCGAGCGGCACGCTGAACCACAGCAGGATCGCGCCGAAGACGGCGGCCAGCACGTAGCCGATGAGGGCCAGCACCGTGGCGAAGCGACCGGTCGCCTTTTCCGACAGGATGTCCACGGCGACGTGACCGCCGAGGTGCAGAAGGTAGGGACCGCCAAGCAGGAAGAAGGGCCCGAAGATCAGCATGGCGAGTTCGGGGGCCCAGGAGGTCGGCGACGCAAGCATATAGCGCGACAGCACCTCCCAGAGCATAAGCAGAACAATGGCGTAGACCAGCCATTTGGCCAGTGCAAACAGCAGCCGGTTCAGCGCGGTCACGCTCCGGGCGATGGCGGTCATTCTGGGTCTCCGGGTCGTGGTCGCGCCGCGCCCCGGACGGGCACGGCGCGTATTCCGTCAGAGCAGGCGCAGTTCCTGCATCAGCGACATCTGGCTTTCCATCATCCGCTTGGCAAGATCATCTTCGCCCGCGGCTTTCTTCCAGGACTCGACCGCCCTGGCACGGGCCTCGGCCACGTCGTCGGCGTCAAGGTCGATGATCTCGACCCCGGCTTCCTCGTATTTCCTGAGGTATTCGCCGTTGTCCACGATGATGTTCTGCCGCAGGGCGCCGGACACCTCGCGGGCCGCGACCTCGAGCGCTGCCTTCTGCTGATCGTCCAGCCGGCCGTACGCTGCCGTATTGGCAACATAGGCGGTGGCGGTCGACGGCTGATGCACGCCGGGCAGGATGAGGAACTTCGCGACTTCCTGCAGACCTTCCTCGTAGTTCGCCTTGATGTCGCCGCGGTCGGCGAAGTCGACAAGCCCCTTGTCGAGCGCGGAGTAGACCTCGGACGTCGGCAGCGGAGAGACGGAGACGCCGAAGTCGGCCATCACCGCGGAGGCCAGGCCAACGAAGCGGCCCTTGAGACCGTTCATGTCGGCAATCTTGCGAATTTCGACCTTGGAGTGGATTGGCTCCTCTCCGTAGACGGTCGGCGCGACATAGGTCAGGCCCGCGGCTTCATAGCTTTCCTTCGCCATGGCAAGGCCGTCGCGCTCATAGAACCAGGCCTCGTACTGGTCCGCTTCGGGGAAACCGAAGGGAACGGTGGAGGAAAAGCCGTGCGCGGGGATCTTGCCTGCAGTGTAGCCGTCGAAGGTTTTCATCATCTCGAAAGCGCCGCCACGGACGGCGTCGAAGGCCTGTGCGGCGGGCACGATCTGTCCGCCTGCGAAGGGCGTGATTTCCAGGCTGCCGCCGGTAAGCTGTTTTACCCGCTCGCAGAACTTCTCTTCGTACAGCTGCGGGGTGGTGCCGCCGCCCCAGAGCGCCTGCATCCGCCATTTCGTCACGCCCTGTGCGCGCACTGAGCTTGCGGCGACGATGGCCGGGGCGGCCAGCAGGCCGGCCGCGGTGTGGCGCAGCATCCCGCGCCGGTTGGTGATGGTCATGTCAGTCTCCTCCCTTGGATTGCTTTCAGGTGCTTTCCAGCTCCTGCTTTGCGCGGCCGACGCTGACGTCGCCCGCCGCCACGATGGCCTTGGCCACCCTGTCGATGTCTGCGCCGACCGCACCTGCCGTGATCGCGATGTTGCGGGCATGCAGCGCCATGTGGCCGCGCTGGATGCCTTCGGTCGACAGGGCGCGCAGGGCGGCCATGTTCTGGGCCAGCCCGACGGCGGCGGTGATTCCCGCCAGTTCGCGCGCGGTGGTGATCCGCATCAGTCTGAGCGACGCCTGCGCGGTCGGATGGGTCCGGGTCGCGCCGCCGACGATGCCAAGCGCCATCGGCATTTCCAGCGTGCCGACCAGCGTGCCGTCCTTCGCGATTTCCCATGTGGTGAGCGAAGAGTAGCGACCCGAGCGGGCGGCATAGGCATGGGCCCCGGCCTCGATCGCGCGCCAGTCGTTGCCGGTGGCGACGACGACGGGGTCGATGCCGTTCATGATGCCCTTGTTGTGGGTGGCAGCGCGGTACGGGTCGATCATGGCGAGGGTACAGGCCTCGACCATGCCCTGTGCGACCTCGGCCCCCTTGAGCGTTTTGGTATCAAGCGCAGAGGGCGGGATCCGCACGCTGGCGGTCACGATGCGGCGGTCAGCGAGGTTCGACAGGATGCGCAGGCGGACTTTTCCGCCAGTGATCTCCTCGACCCGGGGGGCAAGCATTTCGGCCATGGAGTTGACGGCGTTCGCGCCCATGGCATCACGCACGTCGACCAGCAGATGAAGCACGACCATCGGACCGATGGCGCTTTCCGGGAAGACCTCGACCTCGATCCCCTTGCAGCCGCCGCCAAGGCTCACCAGCACGACGTCGCGGGAATTGGCCTGTTCGATCAGCTCCTCTTCGTGGGCGAGGATCGCGGCACGGGTGCCATAGGGGTCGGAGATGCCGATGACCTGGATCTGCGCGCGCATGATCGGCGCGGTGCAGCTGACGGTGAACCCGCCGCCCTGGCGCGCCAGCTTGGCCATGTACGAGGCCGCGGCGACAACGGAGGGCTCCTCCACCGCCATGGGAACGAGGTAGTCGCGCCCGTTGACGAGGAAGTTCGCGGCAACGCCGAGCGGCATCTCGAACTTTCCGATCACGTTCTCGATCATGCCGTTCGCGACTGAAAGGGCGAGCGCCCCTTCACCGGACAGGGCGGCCTCTCCGGCCTGGTCCATGCCGGCGGCGGCGGCGATGGCGCGGCGGCGGTCCACCGGCTCCATGTCGCGAAGACCCTCGATGCGGGAATTGACGGCGGGGGTGCCGCCCTGTGCTGCCTGTGACATGAAATCTCCTCCGTCTTGGCGGGGACCATCGGCGAAATGTCGATTGATGTATTGGTACAGTTAAGGAAATTTTTCCCTACTGTACCTATGTGAGACTGGATACAGATATTCCATGAGTCAGAGCAAGACCGACCGGATTTTCGAAACCCTGCGGCAGCGTATCGACAGCGGCGACCTGCCGGAAGGGACCAAGCTGATGTCCCTCAGGCAAGCGGCAGAGCAGTTCGGCGCCTCCAAGAACGTGATCGTGACGGCCTATGACCGGCTGGTGGCGCACGGCCTCGCGGTGTCGCGGCAGGGGTCCGGTTTTTACGTCGCCCGCGTCGCCCCGGCCATCGCCGCACCCACCAACCTGCGGGAGGCGTCGGATACCGTATCCCTGCTGCACGTCCAGCTTGACCGGCCCTACAAGGTGCTGGCAGGGGACGGCCGCCCGCCGGAGGCCTGGCTGATGACCAGCCTGCCCGCCGTGTCCCTGCCCGCGGGCGAAGGCGGCTACGGCTCTCCGCACGGGTTGCTCACCCTGCGCGAATGCATCGCCGCCGCGCAGATCGCCGCCGGGCTGGTGGCGACTCCGGCGCAGATCGTGACCACCTTCGGCGCCAACAACGCGCTGGACCTCGTGATCCGCCGCTTCACCCGGCCCGGCGATACGGTTCTGGTGGACGATCCGGGCTACTACCCACTGTTTTCCAAACTGAAACTGTCGGAGGTCAATTTCGTCGGCGTGCCCCGCACCCCGCGCGGCCCCGACCCGGAGGCGCTGGAGGTGCTGGCCGAAAGGCATCGCGCGCGGCTTTTCTTCACGCAGTCGCTGGTGCAGAACCCGACGGGCTGTTCGATCGACCTGCCGACAGCGCACGCGATCCTGAAGGTCGCGGACCGGCGGGACATGCTGGTGATCGACGACGACCCCTTCATCGACCTGCCGGGCGTGACGGGGATGCGGCTGGCGGCGCTGGACCAGTTCCGCCGGGTGATCCAGATCGGGAGCTATTCCAAGATCCTCTCGCCTTCGCTCCGCTCAGGCTTCCTGATCGCGGAGCCGGGGATCGCGGCCAGCCTGGCTGAACTCAAGATGATCCTGTCGGTGAACTCCTCGAACTATACCGAACGGCTGATTGCCGATGCGATCCTGTCGCGCCGGTTCGAGAAGGTGCGCACGGGACTGCGCCGCCGTCTCGACCAGGCGCGGGCTGAGGGGATCGACCGCCTGCACCGCCTGGGGTTCGACCTGTTCGCGCCGCCGGACAACGGGCTGTACGGGATGGTCATGCTACCAGAGGGGCTGGACGACATGGCGGTGTCGTCCGAAGCGGCGCAGCAGGGGATCCTGCTGGCGCCCGGCAGCCTGTTCCGGGTCGATCCGGGCAGGCACCGCCCGTCGATGCGGGTCAACTGGAGCCGGGTGCAGGACAGCCGGTTCTATTCCTTCCTGCGCTCCCTGGTCTGACAGCGCGGACCGGGGGCCTTGCCCCCAGACCCCCGGGATACTTTCGGCAAGTTGAAATCAGCGGCCGAGGCGGCGCTTGCGGGTGGCGAGCAGTTTCAGGCGCAGGGCGTTCAGCCGGATGAAGCCGGCTGCGTCCTTCTGATCGTAGGCGCCGGCGTCCTCCTCGAAGGTCACGTGCGCTTCGGAATAGAGCGAGTGGTCGGACCAGCGGGCGACAGTGCGGGCGGAGCCCTTGTAGAGTTTGACCCGGACAGTGCCGGAGACGTGTTCCTGGCTCTTGTCGATCAGGGCCTGCAGCATCTCGCGTTCGGGGGAGAACCAGAAGCCGTTGTAGATCAGCTCCGCATAGCGGGGCATGATCGAATCCTTGAGGTGGCCCGCGCCGCTGTCGAGCGTGATCTGTTCGATGCCGCGATGCGCCTCGAGAAGGATGGTGCCGCCGGGGGTCTCGTAGACGCCGCGGGATTTCATGCCGACGAAGCGGTTCTCCACGAGGTCGAGGATGCCGACACCGTGCTTTCCGCCCAGTTCGTTGAGCTTCGTGAGGATCGAGGCAGGCGACATCGCCTCGCCATTGATCGCCACGGCGTCGCCCTTTTCGAAGGTGATCTCCACCATCTCGGGCTGATCCGGCGCGTCCTCGGGGCGGGTGATGCGCTGAAGCACGTAATCGGGCGCCTCCTCACCGGGATTTTCCAGCACCTTGCCTTCGGAGGAGGTGTGCAGCAGGTTCGCGTCGACGGAGAAGGGCGCTTCGCCGCGCTTGTCCTTGGCGATCGGGATCTGGTTCTCCTCGGCAAAGGCAAGCAGCTTGGTTCGCGAAGACAGGGACCATTCCCGCCAGGGCGCGATCACCTTGATGTCGGGGTTCAGGGCATAGGCGGAAAGTTCGAACCGCACCTGATCGTTGCCCTTGCCGGTCGCGCCATGGGCGACGGCATCGGCACCGCATTCCGCCGCGATCTCCACCAGCCGCTTGGAGATCAGCGGGCGGGCGATGGAGGTACCGAGCAGGTAGAGCCCTTCGTAGAGCGCATTGGCGCGGAACATCGGGAAGACGAAATCGCGCACGAACTCCTCGCGGACGTCCTCGATGTGGATGTTCTCGGGCTTGATCCCGAGAAGTTCCGCTTTCTTGCGCGCCGGCTCCAGCTCCTCTCCCTGGCCGAGATCGGCGGTGAAGGTCACCACCTCGCAGCCGTATTCGGTCTGCAGCCACTTCAGGATGATCGAGGTGTCGAGACCCCCGGAATAGGCCAGGACGACTTTCTTCGGCGCGCTCATGTGGTGATCCCTCTTAGCAGTCGGGCGAGGCGATAGCGGGTTTTTCGCGTCCATACAAGGTCGCGCCCCCTTGCCCGCAGGCGCGGCGCGGGGCAGAGACGGGGGATGAGCGAACTCGAAGACTTCCGGGACCGGGCCCGTGCGGCGATGGTGGCGATGCGGGCGGTGTTTCCGGCCACACCTCTGATGCGCAACGATCATCTGAGCAAGATGTACGGTGCGGACATCTGGCTGAAGCGGGAGGATCTGTCCCCGGTCCGGTCCTACAAGCTGCGCGGCGCGTTCAATGCGATGCGGCGGGCGCAGGGGGCGGAGCTGTTCGTCTGTGCGAGCGCGGGCAACCATGCGCAGGGCGTGGCCTACATGTGCCGGCATTTCGGCGTGAAGGGCGTGATCTTCATGCCGGTTACGACGCCGCAGCAGAAGATCGAGAAGACGCGGATCTTCGGTGCGGATTTCGTGGAGATCCGGCTGATCGGCGACTATTTCGACGACACGCTGGCCGAGGCGCAGACCTTCTGTGCCGAAGCGGGCGGGCATTTCCTTGCCCCGTTCGACGACGAGGACGTCATACTTGGCCAGGCCAGCATCGGCGCGGAGATCGAGGCGGAGATGCCGGAGGGCGCGGACCTGATCGTGCTGCCGGTCGGCGGCGGCGGGCTGTCGGCAGGGATCCGGAGCTATTTCGGCCCGCAACAGGGTCTGAAATTCGTGGAGCCGGCGGGGGGCATGTCGCTGGCGGCGGCGGTGGACAACGGATCGCCGGTGACGCTGAACAAGGTGGACAGCTTTGTCGACGGGGCGGCGGTGGCGCGGATCGGCGCGCGGCCCTGGGCGCGGCTGGAGGGGATCGCGCGGGACGACGTGCTTTCGGCGCCGGAGGACCGGATCTGCATCACCATGCTGGAGATGCTGAACATCGAGGGCATCGTTCTGGAACCGGCGGGGGCGCTGGCGGTCGACGCGCTCGGCGCGCTGCGCGACGAGATCCGGGGCAAGCGGGTGATCTGCATCACGTCCGGCGGCAATTTCGATTTCGAACGCCTGCCGGAGGTGAAGGAGCGGGCGCAGCGTTATTCCGGGGTGAAGAAATATTTCATCCTGAGGCTGCCGCAGCGGCCTGGCGCGCTGAAGGAGTTCCTCAACCTGCTAGGGCCGGAGGATGACATCGCGCGGTTCGAATACCTCAAGAAATCCGCGCGCAACTTCGGGTCGGTTCTGATCGGGATCGAGGCGGGGAAGGCCAGCGATTTCGACGGGCTCAGGCAGCGGCTGGACGAGAACGGGTTCGTGTATCGCGACATTACCCAGGACACCATTCTTGCGGAATTCCTTATCTAGGCCGTTTCACGCGGCCAGCCGAGCGCGGTATTCGGACAGGAACAGGTCGCGGCTTTCGCGATAGGCCCGAGCGAGCCCGGCGATGTCCACGCTGTCGGGATCGCCACGGGCGGCGCGCGCCTCACCCTCCGAACAGAGGTCGGCGAAGGCGGCGAAGCCCAGATTCAGCGCGCAGCCCTTCACGAAGTGCAGCGCGGCTTCGAGATCTTCGGCCAGAGCGATGGTCTGCATCGCGGTTTCGACATCCTGAAGGAACAGGTCCAGCACCTCCTCCAGGCTGTCGTGGCCGATGTCGTCAGCCAGTTCCGTCACCTTGGTCCAGTCGATCATGCGTTTCGCGCCTCCGCCGTGACGGGACCATAACGTGAACGAATTTCGGAAATCTGAATCGGACTCCGGGGTGCGGTTAACGCGCTGTTAGACCGGTGTCGGGTAGCGAGGGGTATCCGGAACAGGCAGGCAGATGACCCGCGCGATGCAGACAGACAGGCAGGGGCCCGACCCCGGCAGGGACAGCCATGTCCGTCCGCGCGTGCTGGTCGTCGATGACAGCGCGATGCAGCGCCGGGTCCTGGCCGCCACGCTGTCCCGCTGGGACTACGACGTGACCGAAGCCGAATCGGCCGAGGCTGCGCTGACGATCTGCCAGACCGCACCGCCCGACATTGTCATTTCCGACTGGATGATGCCGGGGATGAGCGGGCCGGAATTCTGCCGCGTCTTTCGGGACATGCCAAAGGCGCAGTACGGCTATTTCATCCTGCTGACGTCGAAGGCGGACAAGGTGGACGTGGCGCTTGGCCTCGGCAGCGGGGCGGACGATTTCCTGACCAAGCCGGTGAACAGCGGTGAACTGCGCGCGCGGCTGACTGCGGGCGAACGCATCCACGACATGCACCGTGAGCTGACGCTCAAAAACCGCGTGATCGAGGAAACCCTTGGTGAATTGCAGGGGCTGTACGATTCCATCGACGCGGATCTGGTCGAGGCGAAGAAGCTGCAGCAATCCCTGATCCGCGAAAGGCGGGTGGACTTCGGACCGGCGCAGGTGTCCCAGATCCTCAAGTCCGCCAACCGTGTCGGCGGGGACCTCGTGGGGCATTACCGGGTGGGTCCGGACCGGATCGCGATCTTTTCTCTCGACGTGTCGGGGCATGGCATCAGCTCCGCGTTGATGACGGCGCGGCTGGCGGGGTTCCTGTCCTCCTCCGTTCCCAACCAGAACATCGGGCTGATCAGCCGGGGCGGGGCCTTTCACGCCGCCGTGCCGCCGGACCGGATCGCCGCGCAGCTGAACGACATCGTGCTGCGGGATCTGGGCAGCACGCATTACTTCACCCTCGCCCTCGCAGAGGTCGATTTCCGGTCGGGACATGTCCGGCTGGTCCAGGCGGGGCATCCGCATCCGATGATCCAGCGGTCGACGGGGGGGATCGACGTCATCGGCGGGGGCGGGTTTCCTGTCGGTCTGGTCGAACAGGCGCAGTTCGACCTTGTGGAAGACCGGCTCAACCCCGGGGACCGGCTGCTGCTGATGTCGGACGGGGTGACCGAATGCCTGGACGAAAGCGGCACCATGATGACGGAGGAAGAGGTGATCCGCCTGATCGCCGACCTGCGGGGATCTGAGGGGACCGGGTTTCTCGAGTCGCTGGTCTGGAGCCTGTCGCAGCGCCGGGGGGAGGCGCGGTTCGACGACGACATTTCCGCGATCCTGCTGGAGTATCCCGGATAGCGCTCAGCCGGTCAGCTGGCGGAGGACTCCGACGCTGCCGGGATCGGCGATCAGGTCTGCGGCGAGGTCGGCCGGGGTCCAGATCGCGGCATGTCCCGGTTCGCGCGGCGGGCCGTGCGGGCGGACGGGGCGGGCGAGGTACATCGCGCAGATCTTGTCGGCCCACTTGTCGTATTCCGGCATGTAGGTGAAGCGGCGGAAGACGGCGATGCGGCGCGGGGCGGCGATGGCCCATCCGGTTTCCTCGAACACCTCGCGATGCAGGGCGCGCAGGGGGGATTCACCGGGATCGATACCGCCGCCGGGCAGCTGGAATTCCGGCTCCGGCTCGCTCTGATGGGTCAGGAGAAGCGCGCCGTCGCGCGGCAGGATCGCGTAGACTCCGTGCCGGGTTTCGTAGCGGCGGGCGGGGTCGGGGCTGTCTCCGTAGCGTCTCATCCTGACCCCTGCCTTGTATCCCGGCGTTCTTGCCCATAGGTGACGGCCAAGATATGCCAAGTACAGGCGCGGAAGGAAACCCCATGACTCTAGGATCGAAACTGGCCTGGGACGATACCGTCCTGCCGTTCCAGCTCGACATGTCGGACGTGCGCGGGCGGGTGGCCCGGCTGGACGGCGTGCTCCAAGGGATCCTGTCGCAGCACGACTATCCGGCACAGGTCGAGGCGTTGGTCGCGGAGATGGCGCTGCTGACCGCTCTCATCGGACAGACGATCAAGCTGCGCTGGAAGCTGCAGCTTCAGGTGCAGTCCAAGGGGCCGGTGCGGATGATCGCGACGGATTACTACGGACCCGAGAAAGACGGCGAACCGGCACGCATCCGCGCCTATGCCAGCTTTGACCGCGACCGGCTGACCGACGGGGCACCGATGGATCAGGTCGGCGAGGGGTATTTTGCCATCATGCTCGACCAGGGGCAGGGGACGCAGCCCTACCAGGGGATCACGCCGCTGACCGGCGGGTCGCTGATGTCCTGTGCAGAGGCCTATTTCGCGCAGTCCGAACAGCTGCCGACCCGGTTTTCCCTGTCCTTCGGCAAGTCGACGGAGGCCGGGGGCGTGGAGCACTGGCGCGCAGGGGGCGTCATGCTTCAGGTCATGCCCAAGGCCAGCCCGCATGTCACCGGTGAGGGCGGGTCGGGCGAAGGCGGACTGCTCGCCGCCTCGGACCTCGTGCAGGGGGACGAGGAAGAGAACTGGAACCGCGTGAACTTCCACCTCGATACGGTGGAGGCGCTTGAACTGATCGGGCCGAGCGTTGCGCCGACCGACCTTCTGGTGCGCCTGTTCCACGAGGAACAGCCGCGGGTGTTCGATGCGCAGCCCGTGCGTTTCGGCTGTTCCTGTTCCGAGGACAAGGTGCGGCAGTCGCTGTCGATCTACTCGGCCAAGGACATCGAGAAGATGACGACGGACGAAGGCACCGTGACGGCGGACTGTCAGTACTGCGGCGCGCATTACGTCATGGATCCGAAAACCGTCGGGTTCGAGGCGGAGGACCCGGGTGAAAGCTGAGCCCGAGAGCTATGACCGGATCCGTGCGGCCCTTGCCGGTCCGGGCGAGGGGTCGTCGGATTTCGACCTGAACGGGCGGCAGGGGATCCTGCCGCCCGATCAGCTTCGACCCGCCGGGGTGCTGGTTCCGCTGGTGGAGCGGGGCGGAGAGATCCATGTCGTGCTGACAAAGCGGACGTCTCACCTGACCCACCATCCGGGCCAGATCGCCTTTCCCGGAGGCAAGGTCGATCCCGGCGACGCGGACGAAACCGCCGCCGCGATCCGCGAAGCGGAAGAGGAGATCGGCCTGCCACGCGGTCTGGTCGAGGTGCTGGGCACTCTGCCCGCGCATGAGACGGTCAGTGTGTTCCGGGTGGTGCCCGTGGTGGCGCGGATCACAGGCGACTTCGTGAAGGTGCCGGAACCGGGCGAGGTGGAAGAGGTGTTCGAAGTGCCGCTGTCCCACCTTCTCGACCCTGCGAACTATTCGGTCCAGGGGCGGCGCTGGCAGGGACGGATCAGGCACTATTTCACGGTGCCCTGGGGCCCCTACTACATATGGGGCGCCACTGCGCGTATCTGCCGGGTGCTGGCCGGACGGCTCGGCTGATGCAGATCACGGGCGGCTGGCTGGATCATCCGGGGACGCGCGCTGTCTGCGGGATGCTGACCGGTGCAGGCCACCGGGCGCTTTTCGTGGGGGGTTGCGTGCGGGATTCCCTTCTGGACCGTCCGGTCGGGGATATCGACATCGCCACCGATGCACGGCCCGAACGTGTGGTGGCCCTGTCGCGGAAGGCGGGGATCCGCGCCGTTCCGACGGGCATCGACCACGGGACAGTGACTCTCATCGCCCATGACCTTGCCCATGAGGTGACGACATTCCGCGCCGATGTGGAAACCGACGGGCGGCATGCGGTCGTGCGGTTTTCGGACGACGTGGCGACGGATGCGGCGCGGCGGGATTTCACCATGAATGCGCTGTACGCCACACCGGAAGGGGAGGTGGTCGATCCGCTTGGCGGGCTGTCTGACCTGCGCGCCCGGCGGGTCCGGTTTGTCGGCGACCCGGCGGCCCGGATCGCGGAGGACCACCTGCGGATCCTGCGTTTCTTCCGGTTTCATGCCTGGTACGGCGATCCCGCGGCGGGCATGGATGCGGAGGCGCTGGCCGCCATCGCCGCCGGGTCCGACGGTTTGTCCCGCCTGTCGCGCGAACGCATCGGGGCAGAGATGCGCAAACTGCTCTCCGCCCCCGATCCCGCGCCTGCCGTGGCGGCGATGCGGTCCACCGGGGCGTTGATGCAGCTTCTTCCGGGCGCTGACGACCGTGCCCTCGCCCCGCTGGTGCATCTGGAAGGCGACCGGCCCGTCAGCTGGATCCGCCGGCTCGCCGTACTGGGCGGCCCGGGGGTTGCCGATGCGCTGCGGCTGTCCAGGGCGGAGGCGAAGGCGCTCGACACGCTCATCGACGGTGTCGGCAACGGCATGAGTCCGGGTGAGCTTGGCTACCGGGTCGGAGCGGAGGTGGCGGGTGACATTCTCCTCCTGCGGGGTGCGCTTCTGAAAACGCCGCCGACCGTGCGGGATTTCGACTTGGCTACCAAGGGGGCCCGCGCCCGCTTTCCCGTCAGACCGAAGGACCTGATGCCGCGCTACAAGGGCGCGCACCTTGGCGAACGCCTCCGACATCTGGAAACCCGCTGGATTGCATCGGGCTTTGCACTGACGCGGGATCAGCTGTGCGGCGAGGGGGATGGTTGAAGGCCCCGGTTCCGCGCTAGGTTCTGCGGAGCCCGACCGCGAGTCCCCCATGCCTTTCGACACAAGACGCTTCATCGACCCCTTCAAGCCCGCCGACGGACCGCCGCCGGTGACGCTCGTGCCGTATATCGGATGGCTTCTGCGCGGCGGTTGGCCGGTGATTTCCGCCGCCTGCATCCTGTCGGTCATCGCCGGGGTGGCCGAGATCGGATCGGCCTGGGTCCTCGGTGCCGTGGTCGACAAGGCCACCGCCGCGGGACCCGAGAACGCCTTTACCGGCGAAAGCCTGAGCATGATCCTGCTGGCCTTTGCCTTCTTCGTGATCGCGCGGCCCGTGATGATGGGGCTGAGCTCGGCGACCAACACGCTGTTCATCATGCCGAACGTCTTTTCCCTCACGCTGAGCCGGCTGCATCGCTGGACGCTTGGTCAGTCCGTCACCTATTTCGACAACGACTTCGCCGGGCGGATTGCGCAAAAGCAGATGCAGAGCGCTTCGGCCATGACCGAAGTTGCGATGGAATCGATCAACTCCATCGTCTTCGCTTTCGCCTCCATCCTCGGCGCAGCGGCGCTGATCTTTACCATTCACCCGGTGCTGGTCGCGGTCTTCCTGGTCTGGATGACCGCCTATGTCCTGCTGATCCGCTACTACCTGCCCCGTGTCCGCGCCCGGTCCAAGGCGCGGGCGGCCGCGCGGGCTATGGTGTCGGGGCAGGTGGTAGACACGATTACCAACATCAAGACGGTGAAGCTTTTCGCCCATGCCGATCACGAGGACCGCGTGGCCCTGAAGGCGATCGAGCAGTTCCGCCAGCGGGCCTATGACTTTGCCAGGGTCGCGGTCAGTTTCCGGGTCATCCTGTTCACGCTGGCAGGAGTGCTGCCGGTGCTGCTGGTCGGCGGGGCCCTCTGGCTCTGGTCCTCGGGCACCGCCACCATCGGCGGGGTGGTTGCCGCCGGGACCGTGTCGATCCGGCTGGCGCAGATGACGGGATGGGTCAGCTTCTCGCTCATGGGAATCTCGGCCAACGTCGGGGAAATCGAGGACGGAATGCGCACGCTCGCCCGTCCGGTCCGGCTGGACGACCGGCCCGATGCGACGGAGCTTGCCGTGCCCGAAGGCCGGGTTCAGTTCGACAACCTGACCTTCGCCTACGGGCGCGACGTCGGCGGGATCCGGGGGATCACGCTGGACATCCGGCCGGGCGAGAAACTGGGAATCGTCGGGGCTTCCGGTGCCGGGAAGTCCACGCTGGTGGCGCTGCTCATGCGGCTCTACGCGCCGGAATCGGGTCGAATCCTGATCGACGGGCAGGACATCGCCGGGGTCACGCAGGACTCCCTGCGCCGGCGGATAGGGATGGTCACGCAGGAAACCGCGATGTTCAACCGGTCGGCCATGGACAACATCCGCTACGGCCACCCCGAGGCGACGGAGGAGGAGGTGTTCAACGCCGCCTCCCGCGCCGAGGCCGACCTGTTCATCCGCACGCTGGCCGATCATTTGGGCAACGAAGGATACGACGCGCGGCTCGGTGAACGGGGCGTGAAGTTGTCGGGCGGGCAGCGTCAGCGTATCGCGCTGGCGCGGGCCATCCTGAAGGACGCACCGATCCTGGTGCTCGACGAGGCGACCTCCGCGCTCGACTCAGAGGTCGAGGCCTCTATCCAGACCGCGCTGGAGCGGGTGATGGAAGGCAAGACGGTGCTGGCCGTCGCGCACCGGCTGTCGACCATTTCCCACATGGACCGGATCGCGGTCCTGGACGAGGGGCGGGTGGTCGAACTCGGCTCTCACGAGGAACTGCTGGCGCTGGACGGGCTCTACGCGCGCTACTGGTCGCGGCAGTCCGGCGGGTTCCTCGGGGCGCGCGACGCCGCCGAATAGGCTTTGCCCGCCGCGCCCGGACAGGCTATCGGCAGGGGATGAGCGAATTCACCATTCAGCGGCTTGGCCACCACGGCGACGGCATCGCGCCGGGCCCCGTCTATGCCCCCATGACCCTGCCCGGAGAGGTCGTCACCGGAACCGTCGACGGCGACCGGCTAGAGGATATCCGCATCGTCCGGCCCTCTGCCGACCGCGTTTCCGCCCCCTGCCGGCATTTCCGCAGCTGCGGGGGATGCCAGTTGCAGCATGCCTCGGACGGGTTCGTTGCGGGATGGAAGGCGGATGTTGTGCGTCAGGCGCTTCTGGCGCAGGGGATAGAGTCGGAGGTCGCGGGGATCGAAACCTCTCCGCCCCGGTCCCGCCGCCGGGCGACGCTGTCGGCGCGGCGCACCAAGAAGGGCGCGCTGGCGGGGTTCCACGGCCGCGCCTCGGGCACCATCGTCGAAATCCCGGCCTGCCAGTTGCTGCACCCCAACCTGATGCCGGCGCTCGGGGTGGCAGAGGATCTGGCCGTCACCGGAGGATCGCGCAAGGGAGAGCTTTCGGTCACCGCGACGCTGTCGGATTCGGGTCTGGACATTGCGGTCACCGGCGGCAAACCGATGGACCGGGAGCTTGAGGTCACGCTGGCGGACCTGGCCGAACGGCACGACCTGGCGCGGCTGACATGGGACGGCGAGACCCACGCCATGCGCCGACCGCCCCTGCAGGTCTTCGGCCCGGCGCGCGTGACGCCGCCGCCCGGGGCCTTCCTGCAGGCGACCCGGGAGGGGGAGGCGGCGCTGCTGGCCGAGGTGGAACGCATCACCGGGGGCGCGGCGCGGATCGCGGACCTTTTCGCCGGGGTCGGCACCTTTGCCCTGCCACTCGCCCGGCGGGCGGAGGTGCTGGCGGTCGAGGGCGACGCGGCGATGACCGCCGCGCTCGACCGGGGCTGGCGGGAGGCGCAGGGGCTCAAGCAGGTCCGCACGCTGACCCGCGACCTGTTCCGCAACCCGCTGCTGCCGGACGAGTTCAGAAAGGTCGACGCCGTGGTCATCGACCCGCCCCGCGCCGGGGCAGAGGCACAGGTGGCCGAAATCGCCCGCGCACGGGTGCCCGTGGTGGCGCACGTGTCGTGCAACCCCGTCACCTTTGCCCGGGACGCGGCGCAGCTGATAGCGGAGGGCTATGCGATGGGGCCGGTCACGGTGGTCGATCAGTTCCGCTGGTCGGCGCATGTCGAACTGGTGGCGGGGTTTCGTCTCACATCATCGTGAATGCCGTCGCGCCCCTTCTCGGGTAAGGCGAAATCGGGTATATCTCCCGAAAAAACAAGTGGGCGGCAGTGATGCGTTTTCTTTCCCTGATCCTGGTGATCGCACTGGGGCTTGGCCTTTCGGCCTGTGCTCCGACAAAATTCAAGACCTACCGCGGGCCAGAGGTGACGCAGATCGTCGTCTACAAGGCCGACCGCAAGATGTATCTCATGCACCACAACAAGGTGCTGGAAAGCTACAACATCGACCTCGGTTTCACCCCGGTCGGGCACAAGCAGTTCGAAGGGGACGGCAAGACTCCGGAAGGCACCTACCGGATCGACCGGCGCAATCCGAACAGCGAATTCCACCTCTCCGTCGGAATGAACTATCCGAATGTGAACGACGTGGCCTTTGCGGCGTCACAGGGAAAACGGGCGGGCGGTGACATCTTCATCCACGGCGAACCCAACCGGTTCAAGAAGGTCAGCAAGCGGGACTGGACCGCCGGCTGCATCGCGGTGAAGAACCGCGAGATGGAAGACATCTATGCGATGGTCCGCGATGGCACGGTGATAACCGTCTACCCCTGAGTTTCGCCTTGCCCGAAATATCCTCGGGGGGCGCTGTCTGAAAGACAGCCGGGGGGCAGACAGCCCCCCGTCCTATCTCTGGGATCCGCGCCAGTCCGGATGGATCCAGGGTTCCGAGTTTTCCGGCGGCAGCGGCGCGCGGCCAAGGATGTGATCGGCGGCTTTCTCTCCGACCATGATCGAGGGCGCGTTGAGGTTGCCGTTGGTGATCTGCGGAAACACCGAACTGTCGGCGAGGCGGAGGTTGTCGACGCCGATCACCCGCGCCTCCGGATCGACCACGGCGTGCGGATCGGTGCGGCGGCCCATCTTCGCTGTACCGCAGGGGTGATAGGCGGATTCGACGTGTTCGCGGATGAAGCCGTTCAGCTCATCATCCGTCCGCACGTCCTTCCCCGGCTGGATTTCATGCTTGTAGAACGGCGCGAAGGCCTTCTGCGCGAAGATCTCGCGCGTCAGGCGGATGGCGGTACGGAAATCGGCCCAGTCCTTTTCGTGCGCCATGTAGTTGAACCGGATCACCGGCGCGTCCTCCGGATTGGCGGAGCGCAGCGTGACCGACCCGCGCGAGGGGCTGCGCATCGGGCCGGTGTGGGCCTGGAAACCGTGGCCCTCCGCACTGGCCTTGCCGTCGTAGCGGATCGCGATCGGCAGGAAATGATACTGGATGTCAGGATAATCGACCCCGGCGGCAGACCGGATGAAGGCCGCGCTTTCGAACTGGTTCGATGCGCCCGGGCCGGTTCGGGTCAGCAGCCAGCGCGCGCCGACATAGGCCTTTCCGAACAGGTTCCAGTAGGAATAGAGACTGACGGGCCGGGAAGCGGCGGCCTGGATGTACAGCTCCAGATGGTCCTGGAGGTTCTGGCCGACACCTGCGCGGTCGGCGACGACCGGGATGCCGTGTTCCGCCAGATGCGCGGCGGGTCCGACACCCGACAGCATCAGCAGCTTGGGCGAGTTGAGCGAGGAGGCGGCGAGGATCACCTCGCGCTCCGCCCGGATGGTTTCGATACGACCCCCGCGCGAGATTTCCACGCCGACCGCGCGCCCCTCCTCGATCACGACGCGGCGGGCGAAGGCGCGGATCAGGTCACAATTTTCCCGTTTCAGAGCCGGTTTCAGGTAGGCATTCGCCGCCGACCAGCGCTGCCCTTTCCACACGGTCATGTCGAAGGGGCCGAAGCCTTCCTGCTGCTCACCGTTGTAATCGCCGGTCACCGGATAGCCCGCCTGGCGCCCGGCCTCGACGAAAGCGCGGGTGAGGGGGTTGACCCGGCTGCCGCGTGTCACGTGAAGGGGACCGCCCCGGCCCCGCCACGACGCAACGCCGCCGTGCCCCCCGTCGTGCCAGTCCTCCAGCCGCTTGTAATAGGGCAGGACGTCGGCGTAGCCCCAGCCATCCGCGCCCATCTCGGCCCAGGTGTCGAAATCGCGGGCGTGGCCGCGCACGTAGATCATGCCGTTGATGGAGGAGGATCCGCCGATCACCTTCCCGCGCGGGGTGGCAAGGACCCGTCCGCCCAGGTGCGGCTCGGGCTCGGTCTGATAGCCCCAGTCATAGCGGCGCATGTTCATCGGGTAGGACAGCGCCCCCGGCATCTGGATGAAGGGGCCCGCGTCGGTCCCGCCATGCTCGATCACCAGAACGGAGCGCCCGGCCTCCGCCAGCCGGTAGGCCATGGCGCAGCCGGCCGACCCGGCGCCGACGATGACGTAGTCTGCCTGCATCACATGGTGTTCCAATGGGCGTCGTAGGACACCATGACATGCTCGCGAAACGCCGGGCGTCCGGTCAGACGGTCGTAATAGGCGGCCAGCGCGGGCAGGTCGGGGCGGTCCCAGGATATGGTGAAATAGCGGTAGAGCTGATGGCCGACCGCAACATCCGCGAAGGTGAAGTCCTCTCCCCCGATCCAGGTGCGGCTGGTCAGGCGTGCGTTCAACATGGTGGCCAGCGGGGTCACGGCGGCGACGGCGCGGCGCATCCCTTCGGGCGACTTGTTTTCGGGCTTTCGGCGGACAACCTCGTAAAAGATCTCGGCCGCGCCGGCGACGAAAGCGTTCTTGCCCCATTCGGCCCAGCTGTCGAGAGGGCCACGGATCGCGGGGTCAGTGGGCCAGAAGGTGGCGTCGCCGTATTTCGACCCTAAATAACGGAGAATCGCACCGCTTTCGAACAGCACGACCCCGCCGTCATCCAGCGTCGGCACCAGTCCGGTCGGGTTCATCGCCAGATAGTCCGGCGTATGCGTCGTGGCATAGCCCCGCCCGTAGTCCAGGCGCCGGTGCGGCAGGCCAAGCTCTCCGATGGCCCACATGGCGACCGAAACGTTGGAGGAATTCGCGCGACCGTAGATCGTCAGCATCAGTAGGGTGCCTCCACATCGCCCATCCGGACGAAAACCGTTTTCAACTGGCTGTAGTGTTCGATCGCCGCCTTCGCATTTTCGCGGCCCACGCCAGAGGCCTTCACGCCGCCGAACGGTGCCTCTACGGGTGCGTCGTTGTAAGAGTTGATGAAGCAGGCGCCGGCCTGAAGTTTTCCGATCACGCGGTGCGCGCGGGACAGGTCGCGGGTGAAGACGCCGGCGGAGAGGCCGAAGTCGGTGGCGTTGGCGCGCTCGATCACCTCGTCCTCGTCGGTGAAGTCGAGCACCGCCATGACGGGGCCGAAGATCTCTTCCCGCGCAATTGTCATCTCGTCGGTCACATCGGCGAAAACGGTCGGTTCGATGAAGAATCCCCCGGTTTCGAGCCTGTTTCCGCCGGTGATGAGCCGCGCACCCTCCGCCTTGCCCTTGGCGATGTAGCCGAGCACGATCTCCAACTGCCGCTCGGACACCATGGGCCCGAAAGAGGTCGCCTCGTCCATCGGGTCGCCGATTACCGCGCCTTTCAGTCGTTCGGCGAGGCGGGTGAGGAACTGCTCCTTGATCGCCGAATGCACGAAGACCCGCGTCCCGTTCGAACAGACCTGACCCGAGGAATAGAAGTTGCCGAGGATCGCGCCGCCGACCGCGTTGTCGATGTCGGCGTCCTCGAAAACGATCAGGGGGGACTTGCCGCCCAGCTCCATCGTGACGTGCTTCATGTGGCTCGCCGCGGCGGAATAGACCCGCTTTCCGGTCGGGACGGAGCCGGTGAGCGACACCTTGGCGACGCGCGGATCGGTGACCAGTTGCGCGCCGGTCTCGCCCATGCCCTGCACCACGTTGAAGACGCCCGGGGGGGCTCCGGCCTCCGTGAGGATTTCCGCGATCTTCAGGGCGCAGAGGGGGGTCGTCTCGGACGGCTTGAAGACCATCGTATTGCCGCAGGCGAGCGCGGGGGAGGCCTTCCAGCAGGCGATCTGGGTCGGGTAGTTCCAGGCGCCGATACCGACGCAGACGCCAAGCGCCTCGCGCACCGTATAGGCCCAGTTTTCGCCCAGGGGGATGTGTTCCCCGGTCAGGCTGCCCGCCAGACCGCCGAAATATTCCAGCGCATCGGCGGCGGATGTGGCGTCAGCGACAAGGGTTTCCTGCAGGGGCTTTCCGGTGTCCCAGGTTTCCAGCACGGAAAGGTCGTAATTGCGTTCGCGGATGATCTGGGCGGCGCGGGTCAGGATGCGGCCCCGTTCGCGCCCGGTCATGGCGGCCCAGGCGGGTTGCGCGGCCTTCGCGGCGGCAAGGGCCTTGTCGACGACAGTCTCTGTTCCGGCGTGAACCGTGGCGATGACCTCTCCGGTTGCGGGGTAGATCACCGGGATCTCCGCGCCGGCCGTGTCCTCGACATACTGGCCGTTGATGTAGTGGCTGGCGGTTGGCTGAGTGGGATAGGTCATGTCATTCTCCGCGCGGGAACCGCTGGTTTTCCTCGACCACGTTCAGGTCCATGTGGTTGCGCATGTAGCGTTCGGAGGCTTTCTGGAGCGGCTGGAACTCCCACGGATAGTAGGATCCGTTGCGCAGGGCTTCGTAGACGATCCAGCGGCGGGCCTGGGATTTGCGTACATCCGCGTCGAAGCGCGCGAGGTCCCAGTGGTGGTCTGCCATGGCCGCGAATTGGGCCAGCGTGTCGGCATGGGCCGGATCGGCGGCGAGATTCGTCAGCTCATGCGGATCGGCGT
This sequence comes from Primorskyibacter flagellatus, assembly GCF_014638275.1. Lineage (GTDB taxonomy): Bacteria > Pseudomonadota > Alphaproteobacteria > Rhodobacterales > Rhodobacteraceae > Pseudooceanicola > Pseudooceanicola flagellatus_A. The sequence goes on along the minus strand of NZ_BMFJ01000002.1, from coordinate 757,539 downwards.
CGAGGTCGAACAACTGGTCGGGGTCGAGCGTACAGCGGTTGAACTTCATGCGGCCCTGAACAAGGGAAACCATCGGGGCGTAAGAGGCCTCCGCCGCGTATTCCATCCGCACAGGCGTTTCGCGCGGGGTGCCGTTTGCGAAGGGGATGACGGACTCTCCGGCTGTCCAGGGCGCGACCTCGTCCATGGAGATCCCGGCGAGCCCACAGAGCGTCGGGCAGACGTCGATGTTGGAGACGGGGTCAGCGACCAGACCGGGGGCAATGCCTGGGGCCGACAGCATCATCGGCACGCGGGCCGAGCCTTCGTAGAAGTTCATCTTGAACCACAGACCCCGCTCACCCAGCATGTCTCCGTGATCGGAGACAAAGAGGATCGCGGCGTCCTGCCGGGTGCGCTCGAGCACGTCGAGGATCTCTCCGACCTTGCTGTCGAGATAGGTGATGTTGGCGAAGTAGGCGCGGCGGGACTTGCGGATGTCTTCTTCGGTGATGTCGAAATTGCGCCAGTCGTTGGCATCGAAGATGCGTTTCGAATGGGGATCCTGATCCTCGTAGGGGATCGCCGGCATCGTCGGCAGCAGGTGGTCACAGTCCTCGTAGAGGTCCCAGAATTCCTTACGGGCGACGTAGGGGTCGTGGGGGTGGGTGAAGCTGACGGTCAGGCACCAGGGGCGTTTGTCGTGACCGCGCGCCAGATCGTAGAGCTTGCGGGTGGCGTGATAGGCGACCTCGTCATCGTATTCCATCTGGTTGGTGATCTCGGCCACGCCCGCGCCGGTGACGGACCCCATGTTGTGATACCACCAGTCGATGCGCTCACCCGGCTTGCGGTAGTCCGGGGTCCAGCCGAAGTCGGCGGGGTAGATGTCGGTGGTCAGTCGTTCTTCAAACCCGTGCATCTGGTCGGGGCCGACGAAATGCATCTTGCCCGACAGGCAGGTCTGGTATCCCGCGCGGCGCAGGTGGTGCGCGTAGGTGGGCAGGTCGGAAGGGAATTCGGCCGCGTTGTCGTAGACCCCGGTGACGGAGGGGAGCTGGCCCGACATGAAGGACGCCCGACCGGGCGCGCAGAGCGGCGACGCCGTGTAACAGTGACTGAACCGGGCCGACCGCGCGGCCAGCTTCTTGAGGTTCGGGGCGTGAAGCCAGTCTGCCGGGCCGTCGGGGAAGAGCGTCCCGTTCAGCTGGTCGACCATCAGGATGAGGATATTGGGCTGGGTCATGACAGGGCTTTCAGTTCGGTGTCGAGTGCGGTCAGCACCTGGGCGGCGGCGCGCTTGCCGTTGGTCTGGCCGGGATAGAGAGCGTAGCGCAGGTAGAAGCCGTCGATCATGCCGCCGATGCGTTCGGCGATGGCGGGCGCCCGGTCGCCGGCGATCTGGCGCAGGTCGTGGGTCAGGTTCGATTGCAACCGCCGGTGATAGACCGAGAGCAGCCGCCGCGCTTCGTCCGAGCGCTGCGCAAGCACATAGAAGTTGAGCCAGGCGGAAATGATCTCGCCCCGGAAGTTGGTCGCGCTGAAGTTGGCGCGAATCACGCCGTCGATCCGGGCGCGGGGGTCCGTGGCGGCGGCCAGCGCGCCCCTCACTTCCGCGCCATAGATCGTGAGGACATAGCGCATGGCGGACAGGAACAGCCGGTCCTTGTCGCCGAAGTAATGGAAGGCCAGGGCGGCGGAAACCCCGGCCCGCTTGGCGATCTGGCCCACGGTCACGTTCAGGGACCCGGTTGTGCCGATCTCGTGAATGGCAGCTTCGACAAGCTGCTGCCTTCTATCGGACATTGTGGCCATGCCGCGCCCCCTGGCGTAGAAAAAGGTTGCAATAATCTGGTAGCCGTGGACTGATTGACTGGTCAATCAAAAAACCTGCCAACAAAACTGAAGGGGAGTAATCATGCGATTTCTGACAACTGTTTCCGCACTGGCCCTTGGCCTTGCCACCGCCGCGCAGGCGGATTGCGGGTCGGTCGCGATGTCCGATGTGGGCTGGACCGACATCACCACGACGACCTCTGCCGCGAAGCATGTGCTCGAGGCGCTCGGCTACGAAGTGGACGTGAAGATCCTGTCCGTGCCGGTGACCTTCGCTTCGCTGGAATCGGACGACGTGGACGTGTTCCTCGGCAACTGGATGCCGGCGCAGTCCGGCGCGATCGGGCCGTACTTGGAGTCCGGCGAGATCGAGACGCTGGCGACCAACCTCGAAGGCACCAAGTACACGCTGGCGGTTCCGACCTACGCCTACGAGGCAGGGCTCAAGACCTATGCCGACATCCACAAATTCAAGGATGAGCTGGATTCGAAGATCTACGGGATCGAGCCGGGCAACGAAGGCAACGCCTACCTCGTTTCGCTGACCGAGGAGAACAAGTTCGATCTCGCCGGGTTCGAGGTTGTTGAATCTTCTGAACAGGGGATGCTGGCGCAGGTCGCGCGGATCTACAAGAAAGAGGAACCCGTCGTCTTCCTCGGCTGGGAACCGCATCCGATGAACGCCAACTTCTCGCTCAAGTACCTGACCGGGGGCGAGGATTTCTTCGGCGGCGAAGGCACCGTTCATACCGTGACCCGCAAGGGGTTCGCGGAAGAATGCCCGAACCTCGGCAAGCTGTTCGGCCAGATGTCCTTCACGCTCGAGATGGAGAACGGGATCATGGGGCAGATCCTCGACGACGGCGCGGATCCGGACAAGGCCACGATGGAATGGATCAAGGCCAACCCGGATGCCGTCATGGCCTGGGTCGACGGTGTGACCACCGCGGATGGCGGTGACGGCGCGGCCGCGGTGAAAGAAAAGCTCGGGCTCTGAGCCTGACAGGAACCCCGCCGCCGAAAGGCCGGCGGGGTTTCCGTTTCCGTCCCTGACACGGGGGCAAATGCGTATCGAGACCCCTTGAAGAGGGTCCAGGCTACGGGGGAATGGCCAGTGGAATGGCTCACGGATAACAAGATACCTGTCGGCAAGGTGGCATCGGCCATCTTCGAGTGGGTGCGCGACAACGGGGAGTGGTTCCTGAACTTCCTCTCCGTGGTGATGGAGACGTTGATCGAGGGGATTCTCTGGGTGCTCCAGACCCCGCACCCGCTGATCGTGGTCGCCGTTTTCGTCGGTCTGACCTGGCTGATCCAGCGGAACTGGAAGGTCTGCGCCTTCGTCGCGCTCGGCTTTCTGTTCATCCTCAACCAGGGGTACTGGAAGGAAACCACGCAGAGCCTGACGCTGGTGCTGTCGGCCTGCGTTGTCTGCATGGCGATCGGGGTGCCGATCGGCATCTTCACCGCGCACCGGCCCAAGGCCTATGCCTATATCCGTCCGATCCTGGACCTGATGCAGACGCTGCCGACCTTCGTCTACCTGATCCCGGCCATCGTGTTCTTCGGCATCGGCATGGTGCCGGGCCTGATCGCCACGGTGATCTTCGTGATTCCGGCGCCGATCCGGATGACGCATCTTGGGGTGTCCTCGACCCCGCAGGCGCTGCTCGAGGCCGCGCGGGCCTTTGGCGCGACCCCGCGCCAGACGCTCTACAAGGTGGAACTGCCCTATGCGCTGCCGCAGATCATGGCCGGACTGAACCAGACGATCATGCTGTCCCTGTCCATGGTGGTGGTCGCCGCGCTGGTCGGGGCGAACGGGCTGGGCGTGCCGGTGGTGCGCGCACTCAACCAGGTGAACACGGCGCTCGGGTTCGAATCCGGTTTCGTTATCGTCGTGGTCGCCATCATGCTGGACCGCATCCTGAACGTGGGAGGCCGCAAATGACCGTCGCCGTCGACATAGACAACGTCTCCATCGTGTTCGGGCAGGACCCGGACCGGGCGCTGCCGCTGATGGACAAGGGGCAGGAGCGCGGGGAAATCCAGTCTGCCACGGGTCAGGTGCTGGGGGTGCACAACTGCACACTGCAGGTGGAGGAGGGGGAGATCCTCGTCCTCATGGGCCTGTCGGGTTCGGGCAAGTCGACCCTGCTGCGCGCCGTGAACGGGCTGAACCCGGTGGTGCGCGGGGCGGTGAAGGTGCATGACGGAAACGGCATGGTCGATGTGACCCATGCGGATCCGGCAACGCTGCGGCGGATGCGGATGCACCAGATCGCCATGGTCTTCCAGCAGTTCGGACTGCTGCCCTGGCGCACAGTGCGCGAAAACGTCGGCCTGCCGCTGGAACTGGCGGGCATGGGATCGAAGGAGGCCAACGCCAAGATCGACGAACAGCTGGCGCTCGTCAGCCTGTCGGACTGGGCCGAGCGCAAGGTCGGAGAGCTGTCGGGCGGCATGCAGCAGCGCGTCGGGCTGGCACGGGCGTTTGTCACGCAGGCACCGATTCTGCTGATGGACGAACCCTTCTCCGCCCTGGACCCGCTGATCCGGACGAAGCTGCAGGACGAACTGCTGGAGTTGCAGCAGAAGCTGAAGCGCACGCTGATCTTCGTGTCCCACGATCTGGACGAGGCGTTCAAGCTTGGCAACAAGATCGCGATCATGGAGGGCGGGCGGATCGTACAGATGGGCACCCCGCAGGACATCTTCCGCGATCCGAAGAACGACTACGTCAAGGAATTCGTGCAGCACATGAACCCGCTCGGCGTTCTGCGGGCGCGGGATCTGATGCGGCCGCTGGCCGGGACGCCATCCGTGACGATCGACGCGGACCAGCTGATCCGGGACGAGATGGAACGGATGATCGGGTCCGACGGGCCAATCGGCGTGACGGAGAACGGCGCGGTGATCGGACAGCTCTCCAAGGACGACCTGCTCAGGGGTCTGAGCAACCCGTCGGGGGTGTGAGGCACGACAGAGGGCAGGGGCCGACCGCGGGGGTGCCGCTCTACCGGCGGTGGTTGTCGCTTGATGGTCCCGTGATAGCCGTCAGGTCAATCGTCGCGCTTTCGGTGACGAAGCGGCCGCCCGTGGGGCGGTCGGCCGCTGGCCGGGCCGCCTTGCGGCCGTATCGGGCGGGGTACGGTGTATCCGGTCTGGTTTCGCACCCGCCCGTAGCAGATGCGCAGGCTCAGGATGTCCCCAAGTCGGGCGCTGCCCTCGAACACTTCTGCAGCCACCCCTCCGCGAGTCATCCTCGGGCTCGACCCGAGGATCTCAGGTCAAAGGCGCGACAGACGACAGGAGATCCTCCGGTCAGGCCGGAGGATGACGCCTGTCCGTCAGTAAAGATCAGTTCAGCAGACCGGCGTGGCGCAGACCGGCGCGCAGCTTGTCCTTGGTGTCGTCCGTCACCGTCATCAGCGGGAGGCGGACCTCGTCCGAACACAGCCCCAGTTCGGACATGGCGAACTTCACCCCGCACAGCCCCGGCTCCGTGAACACCGCCTCGTGCAGCGGCATCAGCCGGTCCTGGTAGGTCAGCGCCTTCGCGTAGTCGCCGGCAAGGCAGGCCGCCTGCATCTCGGCGCAGAGTTTCGGCGCAACATTGGCTGTCACGGAAATGCAGCCGACCCCGCCCATGGCATTGAAGCCGACGGCGGTGGCGTCCTCGCCGGACAGCTGCACGAATTTCGCCCCGCAGGTCATGCGCTGCAGAGCGACGCGGTCCAGCTTGGCGGTCGCGTCCTTGACGCCGATGATGCGCGGCAGCTTCGCCAGTTCGCCCATGGTCTCGGGCGTCATGTCGATGACCGAGCGCGGGGGGATGTTGTAGATGATGATCGGCAGGTCGCAGGCGTCGTGCATTGCGGTGAAATGCGCGATCAGACCGCGCTGCGTCGGCTTGTTGTAATAGGGCGTGACGACCAGCGCCCCGTCCGCGCCAACGTCAGCGGCGTGCTTGATGAGGCGGATGCCCTCGGCGGTGTTGTTGGCGCCCGCGCCTGCGATCACCGGAATGCGGCCAGCGGCGAATTCGACGACCTTTTCGACGACGATCTCGTGTTCGCGCAGGGACAGGGTCGGCGATTCACCTGTGGTGCCGACGGGGACAAGGCCGTTCGAGCCCTGTTCGACATGCCAGTCGACAAGTTTCTTGAGGCACTCAAGATCCAACTCGCCGTTCTGGAACGGCGTGACGAGGGCGGGCAGAGACCCGTGAAACATGACACGCTCCTTTCTTTTGGCGGGCAGGCTGAGGCCATCCCGGTTGCGGATCCCCGCCGCTGACGCCCTTGTGTCTTGAGCGCGTGCGGGGCTCGACTAATGTCGTTCCGTGTCTATCCGGGTTCGGCAGAAGAAATGCAAGTAGTCCTGCGGCGGTGTGGGCTGGTCCTTGGTCTGGGGCTGGCCTTGGCGCTTGGTGCGCCGGGATCCGTCGTGCGCGCGACGGAAAGCCCGATTTCACAGATGGAGCCGCGCCCGCTGGCCTCTGCGCTGGATGCGGTGCGGGACGGCAACTGGGCCAAGGCGCGAGCGCTGGCGGAGCGCGACGGGCCGGTGGCAGAGTCCTACGTCGAATGGCTGCGCCTGCGGTCGGGCCGGGGCACGGGTGCGGAGGTGCTGGCGTTCCTCGAGACACACGGGCACTGGCCCGGACTCGACTACCTGCGCCAGCGGAACGAGGACAACCTTGCCGCCGCCACGCATGCAGAGGTCATTGCCTTCTTCCGGGACCACACTCCGCGCACCGGACCGGGCGCGCTGCGCTATGCCGAGGCGCTTGAAAACAACGGCCAGACCGGAGAGGCGGAGGCGACCGTCGTTCTGGCCTGGCGCACGCTCGATCTCGACGCCGCCGCACATGACCGGTTCCGCGCCCGCTACGTCGACCTGCTGACTCCGCATCACGCCGCGCGTCTGTCGCAGGCGATCTGGGAAGACCGCGACGGCGATACGCAAAGGATGCTTGATCTGGTCAGTGCCGAACAGGTGACGCTGGCGAAGGCACGGCTTGGCCTGCAGGGCAATGCGGCGAACGTGAACGCGCTGATCGACGCGGTGCCGGAAAAGCTGCGACGGGATCCGGGGCTGGCCTATGACCGGTTCCGCTGGCGCGTGCGCAAGGGTCTGAACGACGATGCCAAGCAGCTTCTGCTGGAACAGAGCCTGATTCCGGGGGGCCTCGGCTTTCCGGACAAGTGGGCGAACAACCGTCGGTCCTACGCCCGCGACGAGATGCGCAACGGCAATGCGGAACTGGCCTACAAGCTGGCCTCGACGCATCAGCTGACCGAGGGCGGGAATTTCGCGGATCTGGAATGGCTCGCCGGTTATGTGGCGCTGCGCTATCTCAGACAGCCCGAGGTGGCGCTTCGCCATTTCAACCGGCTGGAAGAAGGGGTGCAGACTCCGATTTCCCTTGGCCGGGCCGGATACTGGCGGGGTCGCGCGCTCGAGGCCATGGGCGAACAGGCGCGCGCGCTCGAGGCCTATCGCAAGGGGGGCGAACAGCAGACGACTTTCTACGGGCTGCTCGCGGCCGAGAAGGCGGGCATGCCCTTCGACGCATCGCTTGCCGGGACAGAACAGGGGCGGCCCTGGCAGGAAACCACGCTGGCGAGAAGCGACCTCCGCGAGGCGGTCATGCTGCTGCATGCGGCGGGGCAGGACTTCGACGCGGAACGCTTTCTCAAGCACATGGCCGAAACCGCGAGCGATGCGGAGCTGAAGTCCCTGGGGCGCATGGTGGAAGAGGCGGGCGACCCGCATCTTGAGATCATGCTGGGCAAGGAGGCGGCGGGACGCGGCATCGTCATTCCCCGGCACTATTACGCGCTGCATCCGATGGCGAAGATGGACCTGCCGGTGTCGATGGAGATGGCGCTGGCGATTGCCCGTCGGGAAAGCGAATTCGACCCTTCCGTCACCAGCCAGGTCGGGGCGCGCGGGCTGATGCAGCTGATGCCGCCAACGGCGATGGCCATGGCGCGGCAGGTCGGGGATACGGATGACGTGACCGGGCGGCTTGGCTACTGGGCCTACAACGTGAAACTCGGCTCAGCCTATCTGGCCAAGCTTGCAGAGGACTTCGGGGGCAACGTCATGCTCGTCTCGGTCGGCTATAATGCGGGACCGTCGCGGGCGGTGTCGTGGTCCGGCCTGTTCGGCGATCCGCGGTTCGAAACCGTCGATCCGGTGGACTGGGTGGAACATATCCCCTTCCGCGAGACGCGGAACTACGTGCAGCGGGTGGCCGAAAGCCTGCCGATCTACCGGGCGCGCCTGGGCCGGCCGCCGCTTCCTGTGCCGTTCAGCACCGAACTCTCCGGGTCAACGCTTGCGACGTTCCCGCCAAAGGGTGAATAGGCCGGCCGCCACCACGATGGCTGCGCCGATCGCGACGTTCAGGCGGACGGTCTCGTTGAAGAAGATCATGCCGATGACCGCGACGAACATCAGCTGGAAATAGGCGAAGGGCTGCACGGCGGAAGCCTCTGCCACCTCGTAGGCCCGGATCAGCAGGTAGTGGCCAAGCGCCCCCGTCAGGCAGAGGCACCCCATCCAGACGGAGGCTTCGGGCGTCATCGGCGTCCAGCTCCAGATCCCGACGGCGGTCATCAGCACGCCCCCCGTGATGCCGATCCAGAAGAAGGAGGTGGCGGCGCTGTCGCGGCGGGACGCGTAGCGGGTGAGCAGACCGTAGACCGCAAACATCAGCGCGGCGGTGAGCGGGATCAGCGCGTCGACGGAGAAGACGCCGAAGCCGGGGCGCAGCACGATCAGCACGCCGACGAAGCCGATGCCGATGGCGCTCCACCGCCGCCAGCCGACGGATTCGCCAAGGATAGGGCCTGAAAGCGCGGCGACGAGCAGCGGGTAGGACACAAAGACCGCGTGGGTTTCGACCAGGCCAAGGCGGTGGAAGGCGACCACCATCACGCAAATCTCTGCGGCCAGCAGGACCCCGCGCCCGATCTGCACCAATGGCTGTGCGGTGCGCGCGGCATTGGCAATGCCCCCGGCCTTGCGTGCGGCCAGAACCATGACGAAGGCGGAGAAGAACCAGTAGCGGATCATCACGATCATCAGCACCGGATAATCGGCGGCCAGCAGGCGGGAGATTCCATCCTGCGCCGCAAAGACCAGTGTGGTGGCGATCATCAACAGGATGCCGAGGCGGGTGTTCTGTTCGGTCACGGACTTGCGGCTTTCGTCATGTGTCTCTTGCGGCCGTAGCCGGTTTCACGGGTCACGTCGAACCCGGCCCCGGCCAGCGTGCGCCGGACGTGCCCGGCGGCGGTATAGGTGGCGGCGGTGCCTTGGGGGGCAGTGTGGTCGAAGACCGCCTGCATCAGCGCCGGGTCCCAGAGTTCGGGGTTCCTGGCCGGCGCGAACCCGTCGAGGAACCATGCGTCCGCCAATCCGTCCCAGTCCGGCAAGGTGGCGCGGGCGTCGCCGGTGACGATGGTCAGGTGCAGGTCGGGCAGGGCGATTTCGGCGGTGCCCCAGTGGGGCGCCAGATCGGCGGCGATGGCGGCGACCTCGGGAAAGGCGGCGTGGGCGCGGACCATGTCTGCCGGGGCCATGGGCCAGGCCTCGAACGTGGTGAAACGCAGGGGACCGTCGATACCCGCCGCGCGCCACAGTTTCAGCGCGGCGAGAAGGTTGAGACCGGTGCCGAAGCCGAGCTCGGCGATATGGAAGCCGGGGCGGAAACGGGAAGGCAGGTCATTGCCGGTGAGGAAGACGTATTCCGTTTCGGCCAGTCCGTTTTCGAGACTGAAATAGGGATCGTCAAAGCGTGTCGATACCGGCGTGCGATCATCGCGCCAGGTCAGGTCGGCTGCGGTGCCGAGGGGATGGCCGTCGCTCTGGCCCCGACTCTGGCCGGACATGCAGGGATCCTCTAGAACCCGCCGGACAGGCGGTGCGGCGGCACCATGCAGCGGAGGCGTGGGGATGACAAGGACAGAGGTGACGGTCCGGGGAGCCGGGGTCTTCGGGCTTTCCTGCGCCTGGGCGTGCCAGCGGCGCGGCGCGCAGGTGCGGGTGATCGATCCGTTCGGCGTGGCCGCCGGGGCCTCGGGCGGGGTGGTCGGGGCGCTGGCACCGCATGTGCCCGAACAGTGGAACGAGAAGAAGGCGTTTCAGCTCGACAGCCTGCTGATGGCGCCGGATTGGTGGCAGGAAATCGAGACTGTTTCAGGGCTTTCGCCGGGTTACGCGCGACTTGGCAGGATCCAGCCGCTGGCCGATGACAGGGCTGTCGCGCTGGCGCGGGACCGGTCGGTTTCCGCAGCAGGACTGTGGCAGGGCGCGGCGGTCTGGTTCGTTACGGAGCAGGGCGGTGCGCTCCCCCCCGTCAGCCCCACGGGCCTGTTCGTGCGCGACACGCTGAGCGCCCGCATTCATCCGCGCAAGGCCTGTTTTGCGCTTGCCGGGGCGATCCGGGCGCGGGGCGGAGAGATCGTCGCGGAGGGTCCGGAAGAGGGTGCCGTGATCCACGCCACCGGAGTCGCCGGCCTGGCCGCGCTGACCAAAGACGGGCGAGCGGCCGGAACGGGGGTCAAGGGACAGGCGGCCGTGCTGAAGTTCGACGCGCCGAACCTGCCGCAGGTCTTTGCCGGGGGGGTGCATGTCGTGCCCCATGCCGACGGAACGGTGGCCATCGGGTCGACGAGCGAGCGTGACTATGACGTGCCGGACAGCGTGGATGAGGCTCTGTCTGAGGTGATTTCGGCGGCGCGTACGGCTGTGCCCGTCCTGCGAGATGCCGAGGTGGTCGAAACCTGGGCCGGTGTGCGCCCCCGCGCCCGCAGCCGCGCGCCGGTGCTTGGCGCGTGGCCGGGACGGGCGGGGCATTTCGTGGCGAACGGCGGGTTCAAGATCGGTTTCGGCATGGCGCCTAAGGTGGCCGAGGTCATGGCCGATCTGGTTCTGGACGGGCGGGACGGGGTGCCGGAGGCGTTCCGGGTGGAGCGGCTCTGGGGGTAGAGGCGCGGAATACGCTGGCAACGACCCCCTCCCATGCCCTTCCCTTGCGGGGGGAGGGCATGTGGTGCGCCGGGTGGCGAGGGTCTTGCTTCGGGTAGGGGGAGAGACCCCGGATCAAGTCCGAGGATGACGCGGCGCTGTCGATGGCCCGGCCCCGGACCAGGGGCGGGCGCATGGCACCCGCCCCGTTGTCAGGCCCTATTTCGGGGCTTTGGCGAACCGCAGGTAGGGCAGTTTCTTGTCGAGCGTGCCGTATTTTTCCTCTGCCTGCTCGTCGTTCAGGGACAGCGCGACGATGACGTCATCGCCCGGCACCCAGTTCGCAGGCGCGGCCAGCGGCACATTGTAGGTCGCCTGCAGCGCGTCGAGCGCGCGCACGACCTCGGCGAAGTTGCGGCCGATCGTCATGGGGTAGGTCATCATCAGCTTCAGCTTCTTGTCCGGACCGATGATGAAGACCGACCGCACTGTGGCGGAGTCCGCAGGCGTCGGGTTGTCGGGCAGGTAGGCCTCGGCCGGGAGCATGTCGAAGGCTTTCGCCACCTCCAGCCCCTTGTCGGCAATGATCGGGAAGCCGGCCTTGGCCCCGGCGAAGGATTCGATGTCCCCCTTCCAGCGCTTGTGTTCCTCGACCCCGTCGACGGAGATGCCGATGACCTTGGTGCCGCGCTTTTCCCATTCGTCGGCCAGCTGCGCGACGGCACCGAATTCGGTGGTGCAGACGGGGGTGAAGTCCTTGGGATGAGAGAACAGGATCGCCCAGCTGTCGCCGACGAAGTCATGCAGGGCGAAGGAGCCCTGATCGGTTTCGACCGTCAGGTTCGGGATGGTTTCGTTGATGCGCAATGCCATTGGGTCCTCCGTTTGGCTCGGGCTCTGTCCGACCTTATCTAGATACCGGCAGCGCCATTTGCACCCCCCTGCCTTGCAAGCCCGCAGGCAGGGTGACAGAGTGGCGCGGATTCTGCGGGACCGGTCTCCGCAATGCGGAAAGCAGCCCCCTATTTCGAGCCAGTTTTGGGAGAGACACATGATCGAGAAGCGCCAGTTCTACATCAACGGTGAGTGGGTGGATCCCGTCACCGCAAACGACCACAACGTCATCGACCCCTCGACGGAGGAACCCTGCGCGGTGATCTCGCTCGGCTCTGCCGCCGACGTGGACAAGGCCGTGGCCGCCGCCAAGGCCGCCTTCCCGGCCTGGATGAAGCGGTCTCCGGAAGAGCGGATCGCCTATGTCGAGAAGTTTCTGGAGATCTACAAGACCAAGCAGGAAGAGATGGGCAAGGCCATCTCCATGGAGATGGGCGCGCCGATCGACATGTCCAAGGCGCAGCAGTGGGGTGCCGGCTTCGGGCACACCAAGGATTTCATCAAGGCGGCGAAGGAGTTCAAGTTCATCCGCCCGCTCGGCGACCACGCGCCCAACACCCGCATCGTCTATGAAGGCTTCGGTGTCTGCGCGATGATCACGCCGTGGAACTGGCCGATGAACCAGGTAACGCTGAAGGTTATCGCCGGCCTGATCGCCGGTTGCACCATGGTGCTCAAGCCGTCCGAGGAGAGCCCGCTGAACGCGCTGCTCTTTGCCGAAATGATCCACGAGGCCGGAATCCCCGCCGGGGTCTTCAACCTGATCAACGGCGACGGCGCCGGTGTCGGAACGGCTCTGACCGGCCACAAGGACGTCGACATGGTGAGCTTCACCGGATCCACCCGCGCAGGCATCGCGATTTCGCAGAACGCGGCGCAGACCCTGAAGAAGGTGCATCTTGAACTGGGTGGCAAGGGTGCCAACGTGATCTTCGCCGATGCCGACGACAAGGCGGTGAAGCGCGGTGTGCTGCACATGATGAACAACTCGGGCCAATCCTGCAACGCGCCCTCGCGGATGCTGGTGCAGCGCGAACGCTACGACGCGGCGGTAGAAGAGGCGGCCGCGGTTGCCAATTCCGTGACCGTGGGTTCGGCACATGAGGAAGGGCGGCATATCGGTCCGGTGGTGAACGAGGTGCAGTTCAACAAAATCCAGGCGCTGATCCAGAAGGGGATCGACGAAGGCGCGCGGCTCGTCGCCGGTGGCACGGGCCGGCCGGACGGACTGAACCGCGGGTTCTTCGTCAAGCCGACGGTCTTTGCCGACGCCAACAACCAGATGACCATCGCGCGCGAGGAAATTTTCGGCCCGGTGCTGACGATCATGCCCTTCGACACCGAGGAAGAGGCGATCGAGATCGCCAACGACACGCCCTATGGCCTGACGAACTATGTCCAGACCACGGACGGGGAAAAGGCCAACCGCATGGCGCTGGCCCTGCGGTCCGGCATGGTCGAGATGAACGGTCAGGCACGTGGTGCCGGAGCTCCGTTCGGCGGCATGAAGGCGTCGGGCAAGGGGCGCGAAGGCGGCGTCTGGGGTCTGGAGGACTTCATGGAGGTCAAGGCGGTCTCCGGCTGGGACGCAAAGACGGCCTGATCCGGGCCTGATCGAGACCCGAGCAAAAGACTGGAACGGGCGTGGCGTCGGCTGCGCCCGTTCTTCTTCGGGTCTTCCGTCGCGCGGATATCCGCGCATATCCTTTCGTGACACTTGCCCGGACACCCTGTCCTGTCGCCTAACACTGGCGTGAAACAGATGTGAGCCAAGCTGAATGCTGAGGGTGTTGCTTTCCTTTTGCCTCGGGGGACTGCTGTCCGCCTGCGCCATGACCGACAAGCCGGAACCGGAGGTGTCGCGCGCCGCGCCGCTCAACCCCGGAGAAACCGCCGAGATGCGGGTTCTGGTGAACAAGTACGCCGACCATTACGAGGTGCCGCGGTCCCTCGTGCATCGTGTGATCCAGCGGGAAAGCGACTACCGGGCAGAGGCACGCAACGGGCCGTACTTCGGGCTGATGCAGATCCTTCCGGCGACTGCGCGGGGCATGGGGTTCCAGGGCGACGCGCATCAGTTGCTGGATGCGGAAACCAACCTGACCTGGGCGGTGAAGTACCTGCGCGGTGCCTGGCTTCTGTCGGACGGGGACGAAGGGGCGGCGGTCGGGTACTACGCGCGCGGCTATTACTACGACGCGCGGGACCGCTGCATGCTGGTGGAGACCGGGCTGCTGGACCGGGAAATCCGCAAGGGCTGCTGAGGGGGCACCTTCGCGGTGTGACCTTCCCCTTAGCTCCCCTGAAAGTTTGATCACGGTGCGCCTAAAAGGGGGCCGGGGCCTTGAAGCTGAGGCCCATGCCGCCGTCCGGGTGAAGCAGGCGCAGTTCCTCCGAATGCAGCATCAGGCGGGGATGGTCGCGCGCCGGACCCTCCGCGTAGAAGGGATCGCCAAGGATCGGGTGGCCAAGCGCCAGCATATGCACGCGCAACTGATGTGAGCGTCCGGTCTTCGGCATCAGGCGCACGCGGGTCTCTCCGTCGCCATGCCGCTGGACGCGCCAGTCGGTCTGCGCGGGGCGGCCGTTCTCATGATCTACCCTCTGACGCGGCCGGTTGGGCCAGTCGACCGCCAACGGCAGGTCGACAGTGCCGGTCTTCGGTTCAAGCCGGCCGGCGACACGGGCCACGTAGGTCTTTTTCGTACGGCGGTGTTCGAACTGCAGCCCGAGATGGCGCTGCGCATGCGGTGTCAGGGCAAAGACCATGATGCCCGAGGTGTCGCGGTCCAGCCGGTGCACCAGCAGCGCGGTCGGAAAGGCGGCCTGCACGCGGGTCAGCAGGCAGTCGGCAAGGTGTTCTCCCTTCCCCGGTACGGACAGCAGGCCGGAGGGCTTGTCCACCAGCAGGATCTCGTGATCCGCGTGGATGACGGACAGCGGGGTATCGGGCGGGGCGTATTCGGTCATGGCCTCTGGGGGAGGTCCGCGGGGATGTCGTAGTAGTCGCCCTTGTCGGCTGTGAAGATGTGCTTTTCGATCCGCAGCCCCGTCGGACCGTCCAGCGCGCCGAGCGCGAAGGACATCGTCGTTTCGTCATGGGCCTTCCAGAACAAGAAGGCGCCGCAATCCGGACAGAAGCCGCGTTTCGCCCTGACGGAGGCGTCGTACCACCGCACCGGACCGGCGATCGCGATGGCGGATTCCTCTACCCATGCAGAGGACCAGGCATAGCCCGACATCTTGCGGCACTGGGTGCAGTGGCAGACCGAGGCGCCCTGCGCGGGCGCGGTGACAGTGAAGGTGCAGGCACCGCAGAGGCAGGATCCGGTCAGCATCCTAGATCCGCCCGAAGGTCGCGGCGAGGATCGCGGCCAGTTCCCGCGCGTCGTTCTCGTCAAAGGCGTCCGGCTGGTCAGAGTCGATGTCGAGCACGGCGATGATCTCTCCGCCGGCGTTGCGCACGGGGATCACCAGTTCGGACCTTGTGGAGGAGGCGCAGGCGATATGGCCGGGAAAGGCGTCTACGTCCGGGACAAGCTGGGTTTCGCCGGTGCGGGCGGCGGCGCCACACACGCCCCGGTCGAAGGGAATGACGAGACAGCCGTGCCCGCCCTGATAGGGCCCGATCCTCAACAGGCCCGGTTCAGTCACGCGATAGAAGCCGGTCCAGTCGAACCGGTCATCGGCGTGGTGGATTTCGCAGGCCAGCGTGGCCATGAGCGCAACCGGATCGGTTTCGCCCTCTGTCAGGGCGGCGGCGGTCTTGGAGAGGGAGTCGTAGCTGATCATTGTCCGCCCGTGGATGCGGCGGGTCCGGGGGTTTTCCACCCCCGGACCCCCGAGGATATTTCTCAGACCGAAGAGGTTGGTCGGGGGTCTGAATACCGGATGGTAACCTTTGGCGTCTAGGCATGGATTTGCACAGGATGCCGGAGGGGCACATGAAGCTGACATCGGGGACACGGGACGGCGTGACCGTCATCACGGTGGACGAGCCCAGGATCGACGCGGCGGTGGCAATCCGGTTCAAGGACGAGATGCGGGCGCTGACCGACGGGGCGGCCGGGCCGGTGATCCTCGACCTCGGACAGGTGGATTTCATTGATTCGAGCGGGCTCGGCGCGATTGTCGCGGCGCTGAAGCTGATGCCGGAGGGCCGCGCGCTGGAACTGGCGGCGCTGACGCCGAATGTGGACCGGGTGTTCCGGCTGACGCGGATGGATTCGGTGTTCCGTATTCATGAAGCAACCGGCGCGGACGCCGGCCGGGGCGACTAAGCCGGATGGGCGGCGTCGCGGGACCCCAGGCCCGGATGGCGCGGGGCGGTGAGGGTGCCGCGAATGTCCTGCTGCGGGCAGAGCCTATGGCCGTTCGCGGTGCGCTGCAGGAACTTGTCTGCCAGCTGGAGACTCTGCCGCTGGACCCGGAAGAACTCGGCACCGTCGAACTGGTGGTGGCTGAGGCGCTCAACAACATCGTGGAACATGCCTACGGTGGTCAGCGGGCCGGGGATGTCCGCCTCTACTGGACTGCGGGTGCGACGGGGCTGCACCTGCGGATCACCGACGATGGCAGCCCGATGCCGGACGGGCGGCTTCCGGTCGGCGGCACCCCCGGCACCTGGGATCACCTGTCGCTGGTGCCGGAGGGGGGGTTCGGCTGGTTCCTGATTTCTGGACTGGCGCGCAACATCGTATATCGCCGCGACCGGGGGCAGAATGTACTGACCTTCCGGCTGGCCGTGGGGATTCGCTGAGGCCGTTGGGCGTTGTGACGCCGAACGTGGGGACAATAGGGGCGCTTCCCAAAGATTGTCTGCGATCCGGCGACAAATGTTTCGCCAATGGATTCAATCCCCTAAAATGTGGCAGACTGGGCAGGGCGACCGCGGAAAGGTCCTGAAAAGGCCCCGATGGTTCCCAATCGCCGCCCGAAACGAAGGCGATACAGTAAGGGTAGCTGCATGGCTTCCCTCGGCGTCGCGTGTTTACAGCCCCCACCCAGTGCGCGGCGCCGAGGTCTACAGCTTCCCCCCGATCCCCAAATGCCTATGATGCCGGTCGAACGATACAGGCAACGGGAGGGATCATGCGCGATTTTCATCTACCAGGGCGGTCGCCTGTCTGGGCGGAGAGCGGGATCTGCGCGACCTCGTCCCCGATCGCGGCCGAGGCGGCGGTTCAGATGCTCAAGGACGGCGGCAATGCGCTCGACGCGGCGATGGCCGGGGCCCTTGTGCTGGGGATCACCGAACCGCCGATGTGCGGGATCGGCGGGGACTGCTTTGCATTGGTGTCCCCCGCGGGATCGGAGGAGGTCCTGGCCTTCAACGGATCGGGCCGGGCGGTGGCCGGGGCGGACCCGCAGGCGCTGCGCGACCGGGGTCTGGACGCGGTGCCGCTGACCGATCCGCTGGCCGTGACGGTGCCAGGCGCCGTGGACGGGTTCTTCCGGATGAACGCGCTCTGGGGGCGGAAGGGGATGGACGCGATCCTCGCGCCCGCGATCTCCTATTTCGAGACCGGGGTGGCGATGGCGCCGCGTGTGACGAACGACTATGCGGGGCTCGCGGGCAAGCTGAAGGGCGCGGCGGCGACGCATTTCCTGCCATGGGGGCGCGCGCCGAAACCCGGTGACCGTCTGACCCTGCCGGGACAGGCCGAGGTGCTGCGGCGGCTGGCAAACGACGGTGCGAAGGCGTTCTACGAGGGCGAGGTTGCAGAGGACATCGTCGCCGCGCTGAAGGCCGCGGGCGGACCGCATGAGGCCGGGGACCTGGCCGGACATGAGGGGATGCAGACCGATCCGATCCATGGCGACTATCACGGCATGGAGCTGTGGGAGCATCCGCCGAACGGGCAGGGTGCGACCGCGATCCTGCTGGCCAATATCCTCAGCTGCTTCGACATCGCCGGCATGGACCCGCGCGGCGTGGAGCGGGCGCATATCGAGGCAGAGGCGACGCGTCTGGCCTACGACGCGCGCAACCGGTTCGTGGCGGACCCGGATCACATGGCGCGGCTGGAGCATATGCTGGATCGCGACACAGGGCGGAAGCTGGCCGCGCTGATCGACCCGAAACGCGCCACCGCGCGGATCGGCGACACGGCGGGGGCGGTGCACAAGGACACTGTCTATATCACCGTGGTGGACCGTGACCGGATGGCTGTGTCGCTGATCTATTCGCTGTTCCATGGTTTTGGCTCGGGCATCTGTTCGGAGAAGTTCGGCGTGATGCTGCAGAACCGCGGAGCCGGGTTCTGCCTGGAGCCGGGGCATGTGAACGAGATGGCGCCGGGCAAGCGGCCGATGCACACGATCATTCCCGGCATGCTGAAGCAGGACGGGAAGGTCGTCATGCCCTTCGGTGTCATGGGCGGGGCCTATCAGGCCTGCGGGCATGTGCGGTTCCTGTCAAACCTCGTCGATTTCGGCATGGACCCGCAGGAGGCGATGGACTGCCCGCGCCTGTTCCCTGAGGGCGAAGTGCTGACGGTCGAACGTGGCTATGGGCCGGAGGTGCATCAGGCGCTGTCCGACATGGGCCACAGGGTCGAGGTGCCGGCCACGGCCATCGGCGGCAGCCAGGCGATACGCATCCACGAAAACGGCTTCCTCGAAGCCGGGTCTGACCCGCGCAAGGATGGCTGCGCGATCGGCTACTGACGGCGTCACTGGCCGGGGGCGGGAGCCTCCGGCGGGGATATTTTCGGCAAGATGAAAGGGGCGGTCGTCAGTTCAGCTGGAAATGCAGCGGATAGGCGCCGTCCTGAAAGGGGCCAAACAGGTCCGGGATGTCGGGGTGATCGACGGGTTCGCCGGAATAGTCGGCCACCAGGTTCTGTTCGGAGACGTAGGCGACGTAGTAGCTCTGGTCGTTTTCGGCGAGCAGGTGGTAGAACGGCTGTTCGCGCGAGGGGCGGCTTTCCTCGGGAATGGCGTCGTACCATTCCTCGGTGTTGGAGAATTCCGGGTCGACGTCAAACACCACGCCCCGGAAGGGGTGCTTCTTGTGGCGGACAACCTGGCCCAGATAATATTTGGCGCGTGTCTTCAACATCGGCTTGCGGCCCCCTTACGCCACACCTAGCAATAAGACCCGCGGCATGTCCAACTATGTCGCGGAAAATTAAGGAAACAATCTGTGAACCTTGCCTTTACAGTGCTTGAAATAGTAGCTCCCGTCTTCCTTCTGGCGGCGATCGGCTTTGCCTGGGTGAAGGCGGGATTCGAATATCGGGTCGAGTTCGTGACGCGGCTCGCGATGACGCTCTCCGTTCCCTGCCTGATCTTTGTAGCACTGATGAAAGCGAAAATCGAGCCGTCGGCGCTGACCGCTCTCTCTCTCGCTTCGGTTGTGTCCTACGCGATACTGACGGTGGTGGTGGCGCTGGTGCTCTGGCTCGGGAAGTACAGTCAGAGGACGTACCAGGGGCCGCTGGTCTTCGGCAACACCGGGAACCTCGGGCTACCGCTGGCGCTGTTCGCCTATGGGGAAACGGGGCTCAGCTACGCCGTCGTGGTCTTTGCTGTCATGGCGATCTGGTCCTTCACCTACGGTATCTGGATCGTTTCCGGCGGCGGGTCGATGATGAAGGCGGTGAAGGAACCGCTGGTCTGGGGCACGGTGCTGGGCGGGTTGTTCCTGTGGCAGGGCTGGCAGACGCCGGTCTTCCTGACGAACACGCTAGAGTTGATCGGGCAGATGGCGATTCCGCTGATGCTCATCACGCTTGGGGTGGCCGTGGCCCGGCTGACGCCGGGGCGGATGGCGGTGGCGGTGGTCATGTCGGCGGCAAAGCTGGTGATCTGCATCGCGGTCGCCTGGGCCGTCGGGCGGTTCTTTCAGCTGGATGACACGGCCTTTGCGGTTCTGGTGCTGCAGGTGGCGACCCCGGTTGCGGTGACCTCTTACCTGCTTGCTGAAAAATACGGCGCGGACGGGCAGGCGGTGGCGGGACTTGTCGTCGTTTCGACGCTCATGTCGGTGGTTGCGATCCCCGTGATCCTCGCGGTTCTGATCTGATCTGGCCAAATTGTGAGTTCACCCGGCAGGGCGAATTTGGTAATGTCCGGCAAAAGTGCGTCAGACACACCAGAACGAGGCAATTGGCAGATGAAACGAGCGCTCGGCGCCGTCCTGATCCTTATGATCGTGGCTTCCTGTGGCGGACCGAAGGGGTCCCCGCAAAACCTTGACAACGCCTGCCTGCTGCTGGCCGAACGCAAGCCCTATGCCCGCGCCTTCCGCAACGTGGAGCGCAAATACGGCGTGCCGACGGCCGTGATGATGGCGATGATCCATCAGGAGTCCAAGTTCGACGGGGCCGCGCGCACGCCGCATCGCTATGCGCTCGGGGTGATCCCCATGGGGCGGCAGTCCTCGGCATACGGTTACAGCCAGGCGCTGGATGGCACCTGGGAGGAATATCTTCAGAAGACCGGTAAGCGCGGGGCGCGGCGCACGGATATCGACGACGCCACCGATTTCATGGGCTGGTACATGACCGAAACCCGCGACAGGCTGGGGATCCCGCTGTCGGACACCTACAACCAGTACCTCGCTTATCATGACGGCCGCGCGGGCTATGCCCGTGGCAGCTACAAGAGCAAGGCCTGGCTGGTCGACGTGGCCCAGAAGGTCGCGCGGCGGGCAGAGATCTACAACATCCAGCTGTCGAACTGCCGTCACCGCTAAGGGGCGCCTAGCAAAGGGTCAGCGGTCGTTCAGGCGGCCGTTGTCAAAGCGGAACAGCTTGCTGGACAGGTTCACGCCGGTCTGCAGGTCGCCCAGCACCACCGTGGTCTGGCCGCCGGCGTCGTCATGCACGACCCACTGGCGCAGCTGCACCGGATTGGCGGTGAACACCATTTCGATATGACCGTACTCCGGATGCTCCGGGTCCTGCGCCTGCACGATGGTGGAGGGGCCGTCCTCGCGGTGGCCGGTCACCATGCGCGCCTGACCGAGGTTCACGTTCGGCGCGAGGATGATGTTCAGCGGCGTGCGGTTCAGCGGATAGGTTTCGACGGTCTGGTCGCCCTTCTCGTCGAATATCCCAACCGCGTTGCTGGCGGCGATCACGAAGGACTTGTTCGGCGGGTCGTATTCGAAGCGCATCTTTCCGGGCCGGTTCAGGTAGAGCGTCCCGGTCGACACGGTGCCGTCATCGGCGATCTGGGTGAACTTGGCCTGCGCCGTCTTGATGCCGTTCAGATAGGCGGACAGGTCCGCCAGCGGCAGTTTCTGCGCCCAGGCCGGGGTGGCGAGGGCAAGGGCGAGCGCCGAGACGGCGAGGGTGCGCAACAGGGTCATGGAAAATAGTTAGGCTCTGGATCGTTTCCGTTCCAGAGCCTAACTCTCACGTTCGCGCCAACGTTCCGTAACACAGCGCCGGTTACTGTTCGGGGACGAGGATCTCGCGCTTGCCGACATGGTTGGCGGGGGTGACGAGGCCGTTTTCCTCCATCTGCTCCACAAGGCGGGCGGCCTTGTTGTAGCCGATGCCAAGCTTGCGCTGGATGTAGGAGGTGGAGCACTTGCGGTCCTTCGCCACGATCGCGACCGCCTGATCGTAAAGCGCATCGTCGCCGTCGGTATTGCCGCCGGTGTTGAGGCCAAGCACCAGGTCGATGTCGTCGGCCTTTTCGTCGTCCGGGCCCTCGATGACACCGCCGACGTAGGAGGGGGGACCGTAGGCCTTGAGATGGTTGACGACCTCCTCGACCTCTTCATCCGACACGAAGGGACCGTGGCAGCGGGAGATCTTGGCGCCCCCGGCCATGTAGAGCATGTCGCCCATGCCAAGCAGCTGCTCCGCCCCCATTTCGCCAAGGATGGTGCGGCTGTCGATCTTGGAGGTCACCTGGAAGGAAATCCGGGTCGGGAAGTTGGCCTTGATCGTGCCGGTGATGACGTCGACCGAGGGACGCTGCGTTGCCATGATGAGGTGAATGCCGGAGGCCCGCGCCATCTGCGCAAGACGCTGGATGCAGGCTTCGATTTCCTTGCCCGCGACCATCATCAGGTCGGCCATCTCGTCGACGATGACGACGATGTAGGGCATCTTCTGGGGCGCGAATTCCTCGGTCTCGAAGACGGGATCGCCGGTGTCGTCGTCAAAGCCCGTCTGAACGGTGCGCGAGAACATCTCGCCCCGCGACTGGGCGTCCGCCACGCGGGAGTTGTAGCCGTCGATGTTGCGCACGCCCATCTTGGACATCTTGCGGTAACGCTCCTCCATCTCTCCGACGACCCATTTCAGGGCCACGACGGCCTTCTTGGGGTCCGTCACGACGGGGGAGAGGAGGTGCGGAATGCCGTCATAGACGCTCAGTTCCAGCATCTTCGGGTCGATCATGACCAGCCGCAGGTCATCCGGAGTCAGCTTGTAGAGCAGCGACAGGATCATGGTGTTGATCGCCACGGACTTGCCCGAACCGGTGGTGCCCGCGATCAGCAGGTGCGGCATCTTGGCAAGGTTGGCGACAACCGGGTCGCCGCCGATGTCCTTGCCAAGGGCGAGGGGCAGTTTCTGGTTGCCGTCGCCATAGGCACGGGCGGACAGGATCTCGCGGAAGCTCACCATCTCGCGGTTCTCGTTCGGCAGTTCGATACCGATGACCGACCGGCCCGGCACGGTGGAGACACGGGCCGACAGCGCGGCCATCGACCGCGCGATGTCGTCGGCCAGGCCGATCACACGCGATGCCTTGAGCCCCGGTGCCGGTTCCAGTTCGTACATGGTGACGACAGGGCCGGGGCGGACCGAGACGATTTCCCCCTTCACGCCGTAGTCGTCGAGCACGTTTTCCAGCATCCGCGCGTTTTCCTCCAGCGCCTCGTCAGAGAGGTGGTGGCGTTCCACATGCTTGGGGTCCGACAGCAGGTTCAGCGGGGGCAGTTCGTAATCGACCTGGTTGTCTTCGAACTGCAGCGCGGGCTGCGCTTCAAGCTGCGCGCGGGTCGACGGGGTGATCGCCTTGCGCGGGGCGTGCTGCACGACCTGCTTGCGCGGGGCCTGCGGCAGGGGCGCGGGGCGCTGCGGCATCGGGTCGGGCTGGGCGTAGTCGTCGAAGAAGATGTTGGCTTCGTCGTCGTAATCGTCCTCGTCCTGCACGGCAGGTTCCGGCATCGCCGGTTCGGGCAGGCGCTGCTGCACCGGCTGCGGTGCGGGTTGGGCCGGCTGTTGCGGGGCGCTGGAAAGCGTCGGCTTGGGCGCGGCCGGCACGGTGGACCGGAAGGCGGGCGCGGCGGTCAGCGGCGGTTCGGCCGGAATGCGCGGGGCAGGGGGGGCGGTCAGCGGCGGCTCCGGCCGGGCCTTGGGCTGGACCAGCAGGGGCTGCGGGCCGTGGCCGCGGCCACGGGTGAGCGGCTTGTCCGCCGGAGGCGCGGCGGGGGCGACAGGCTCGGGACCGGAGCGGGACCGGACGATTTCCGCAATCCGCGCACGGATGCGGTCGTCGCCGGGGGCGTCCAACACATAGGCGTGGGGCTCGGGTTCGACGAGCTCCGGTTCCGGCATCGTTTCAGGCTCTGCACGGCGTTTCAGAGACGGAATCCGCGCCATCAGGCCACCCCGCGCGGGGGCAGAGATTGTAGGTTCGGCCACGCTCCAATGCTCCTCGTCCGCGTCGGTCCATTCGCGCGGCTCGTCATAGCTGCCGTAAGAGGCGGATTCCGCGCGCGCCTGTTTCCGGTCGCGGCGGTTGCGCTGAATGGTACGCAGCGTCTGCGCGGTCTGCAGGGTGCCAAGCGCGCCCTTTCCGGCCAGCCGGACCAGCAGGGCATAGATCATCACGATCCCGACCAGCAGGTATCGCCCGATCCAGCGCAGTTCCAGAGCGGAGAACCCGGTGACGAACAGGCCAAGCGCGATGACCGGCGCGCCAAGCAGCAGGGCGACCAGTTTCAGCGCAAAGCTGGGACCGACCGGGGCGATGCCCAGAACGGTGCCAAGCACGGTATCGCCGAACAGACCGCCCATGCCGAAGCGGTGCGACCAGTCCTGATCGGGCACCATGGTGGAGGCATAGATCGCCAGCAGTGCAATCCAGATCGGGGCAAAGATCAGGCGTCCGACGGCGCGGTCCGCCCCCTGGTGCAGGGCCAGGCGCAGACCCCAGGCCAGGATCACGATGGCGACGCCCCAGCTTCCGCCGCCGATGACCATGTACATGGGCGCGGCGATGGCGGCGCCGTAGCGGCCCAGCCAGTTCTTCGCAGGTGCGTCATGCGCGGACAGCCAGGACGGGTCGTCGGGCGTGTAGGAGGCGGTCAGCATCACCATCAGCACGCCCGCCAGGATCAGAAGCAGCCCGGCCAGTTCCTTGCCGCGTCGTTCAATGGACGCCTGCATGTCGCTGTCGAAAAGGGGATCTCCGCCACGTGTCTGAAATGCCATACTCGCCTCGTCCTTATTGGTAGAGATGGTTCCGCAGGGTGATCAGCGCCTGCGCCATCTCGTCTTTTGGGGTCACCATTGCGACCCTGATATAGGGTTTTCCGGGGATTTCGCCGTCGACATCCCGGCTCAGATAGGCGCCGGGCAGGACCCGGACGCCGGTTTTTTTCCACAGCTCCAGCGCGGCCTTTTCGCCGTCTTCGACCGGAAGCCAGAGGAAGAAGCCCCCCTCGGGGCCCTGATAGCCGGGCACGCCGTCGAAAATACGATCGGCCTCGGCGAATTTCTCCTGATAGAGGGCGCGGTTCGCGACCACGTGGGTTTCGTCGGCCCAGGCGCGTTCCGCGACCTTCTGCAGCGGCAGGGGCAGCGGCGCACCGGAATAGGCGCGGTGCTGGCGCAGGCGCTTGATGCTCTCCGGCCCGGCGGCCAGGAAGCCCGAGCGCAGGCCGGGCAGGTTCGACCGTTTGGACAGGGACTGGAAGATCACCACGCGCTCGGGATCGACGCCCATCTCGTCGGCCACCTCAAGGATGCCGACGGGCGGATCCTTGCGGTAGATCTCCGAATAGCATTCATCACTGAACACGGTGAAATCGTGCTTTTCAGCGAGCGCCAGCAGGTCTTTCCAGTAGCCGCGATCCGCCACGGACCCCTGCGGGTTGGCGGGGGAACAGATATAGGCGGCGGTGGCGCGGTCCAGCATCTCGGCCGGCAGCGATCCGTAGTCGGGCAGGAACCCGTTCTGCCGGGTGGCGGGGACGAACACCGGTTCGGCCGCGACGGAAAGCGCGCCGATCATGTAGACCTGATAGAAGGGGTTGGGGATCAGGATCGTGGGCGTCTTGCCTGATTTCGTCTCGGGCAGCAGCGCCATGGCGGCATTGTAGAGCCCTTCGCGCGAACCGTTCAGCGTCATGATCCGGTCCGGCCCGACGCTCACGTCATAGCGCCGCGCGATCCAGTCCGAAATGTTCTGCAGCAGCTCCGGCGTGCCTTCGTTCGGGGGGTAGACGGAGAAGCCGCCGACGTTTTCGGCCAGCACCTGCGGCACCCAGTCGGGGAAGGCGTGCTTCGGCTCTCCGATCGTCATGTTCACGACCGGTCCGCCGGGGGCATGCGCATCCAGCAGCGCACGAAGGCGCGGGAACGCATAAGCCGGAAGGTTCGAAAACCGCTCGGGGAACATCAATACTGCCTCAGGATCGGGATCGTTTTCGCCCCGTTTGCCATGAAGTTACCCAAATCTTGTGGCCGCGTCCAGCGCCGCGACCATCCAAAGGGGGCTTTGTGGCATTTAGGACAGGGCGATTTCCGCCGCCGCTCCGATCCTGAGCAGCGCGTCCTCACCCATGGGTTTGCCGAGGAACATGATCCCGCAGTGATGCACGCCGGTCGGCAGGGTCAGCGCGGCAAGGCCGAGCATGTTGCCGACACGCGTGTTGCGCAGGGCCAGCAGGTTCTCGGTCACGTAGTAATCGTGGTCCGACATCATCCGCGCGGTCTGCGGCGGCAGGATGGGCGAGGTCGGGGCGAGCACGGCATCGTATCGCGCGACGCGGGCGTTCCAGGTCCTGCGCGCCTTGTCGATGACGGCCCATGCGGCGGTGTAGTCGGGGGCGGAGTGTTTCGCGCCGGAACGGAAGCGTTCGAGGATCTCCGGGAACATCTTCTCCGGATGCGCCTCGATCACGTCGCGCCACAGGCCATAGGCCTCACCGGCGAAGACCACGCCCGAGGTGGCGAGCGATTCCGCCACCTCTGGCGCGTCGAGCGGTTCGATTTCCGCGCCCGCCGCCTTCAGCTTTTCGACGGCGGCAAGGTAGGCATCGCGCGGTTCGTCGCGGATCTGGTCAAGGACAGAGGTCTGAAGCGTCGCAAAGCGCATCCCCTCGACCGAGGCGCCGCGCAGGTCCGGGGCGGCTGCGTTTTCCATCAGCGCGGTCAGAAGGGCGGCGTCCTCGACGGTACGGCAGAGCGGGCCGATGGTGTCGAACTTCAGGCAGAGCGGTACGGTCCCTTCCAGCGTCAGTTTGCCGGAAGTGGTCTTAAGCCCGACAAGGTCGTTCCAGGCCGAGGGGATGCGCACCGATCCGCCCGTGTCAGAGCCGATTCCGGCCGCCGCCAGCCCGAAGGCGACCGAGGCCGCGGCACCGGAAGACGACCCACCCGGCACCAGGTCCGCGTCGTGCCGGTTCGGCGGCGTGGCGGTCACCGGGTTGATGCCGATGCCGGAAAAGGCGAGTTCGGACATATGCGTCTTGCCCAGGCAGACCAGCCCGGCGGCGCTGGCATTGGCCAGAACGCGGGCGTCGGTGTCGGGCGTGCGGCCGCGCAGCAGGGCGGAGCCAGCCTCCGTCGCTGTGCCCGCCGTGTCGAACAGATCCTTCCAAGAGATCGGCACGCCGTCCAGCAGCGACTTGCGCGTGCCGGCGGTGGCGCGGATGGAGGCCGCCTTCGCCTCAGACCGCGCGCGGTCGGGGGTGACGCGGGCATAGATGCGGTCGCGGTGCTTGTGGGCGTCGATGGCGTCAAGAAAGACCTCTGTCAGGTCCACCGGGTCGATGCCCCCCGCGCCGATGCCCCGGCCAAGGTCAGCCGCGCTCATCCACCGCCATTCATCCATCTTCCGCCCTCCGCGATTTGCCGCGACGGTAGCGGCAGCGCGGCGCATGGACAATCCCGGCGAAGGGGTCATATTCCCGGCATGGACCATGACAGCGATATCCTGATCACCGGCGGCGGGCTGAACGGCCCGGCCACCGCGCTTGCCCTGGCCCGCGCCGGGTTCTCGGTGACGGTGATCGACGCGCTGCCGGGCGACGTCCGGGGCGACGCGGGCTTTGACGGGCGGGGCTATGCTCTGGCGCTCGCCTCCGTCCGGCTGCTGCGTCGGATCGGGGTGTGGGACCGTGTGGCGGACAACAGTCAGCCGATGCTTGAGATCAAGGTCACCGATGGCCGCGCCGGAGAAGCACCCTCGCCCTTCTTCCTGCACTTTGATCATGCCGAGATCGAAGAAGGCCCCATGGGCCACATGGTCGAGGATCGCTACCTCCGCCATACGCTGTCCGATGCGCTGGCCGCTGAAAGCCGCATCACCCTGCACAACAACGAGACGGTGGTCGACCAATCGGTCCAGCCGGGTGGCGTGACGGTGACGCTCGGTTCGGGGCGGACGCTCACGGGGGGGTTGCTGATTGGCTGCGACGGGCGCGCCAGCGGCACCGCGGCCCGCGCCGGGATCCGGCGGACGGGGTGGGGCTACGGCCAGACGGCGCTGGTCTGCGCCATCGCGCACGAGAAGCCGCACGGCGGCGTTGCGCATCAGCTGTTCCTGCCGCCCGGACCGCTCGCCATCCTGCCGCTGCCGGGCAATCGGAGCTCCATCGTGTGGAGCGAGACGGCGCAGCGCGCTGCCGCGATCCAGGCCTTGGACGACGCCGGGTATCTCGAGGTGCTCCGCCCGCGTTTCGGCGATTTCCTCGGGGAGATTTCTTTGGCGGGGAAACGATTTACCTATCCGCTCAGCCTGTCGCTGGCCAACAGCTTCGTGGCGGATCGTGTCGCGCTGGTCGGGGATGCCGCGCACGGGATGCATCCGATCGCGGGGCAGGGGCTGAACGCCGGTCTGCGCGACATCGGCGCGCTTGCGCAGGTGCTGGGCGAGGCGAGGGCGCGGGGTGAGGACTTCGCCGCCATCGACGTGCTGCGCCGGTATCAGGAGTGGCGGCGGTTCGACACGGCGGCGCTCGCGCTGGCGACGGATATGACGAACCGGCTGTTCTCGACCGACAATCCGCTGCTCAGGGCGGTGCGGGATGTCGGTCTGGGTCTGGTGAATGCGCTGCCGCAGGCACGGCGCGGGTTTATCCGGGAAGCGGCGGGGCTGACCGGAGAGCTGCCGGAATTGATGCGTTAGGCAGGTGCCGGGCTTGAGCCCGGCCTGCGCATGGATCCATCGTCGCGCGGACCCGTAGGGCGGGCCTCCGCCACATCCGAACCGACATCAGGCGTCGAGAACCCGTGCCTCGTCCACCAGCATGATCGGGATCCCGTTGCGGATCGGAAAGGCCAGACCGGCGGCCTTGGACACCAGTTCCTGCGCCTCCGCGTCATAGCTCAGCGTGGTGTGGGTCTGCGGGCAGATCAGCGTCTCAAGCATACGGCGGTCGAACAGGTGTCCGGTGTCTTCGGTCATTGCATCACTCCGGTGTCTCCGCCCCCTCTTAGCGCGTATTCGATCAGGGTCACCAGAGTCTCGCGCCGCGTCGACAGCGACGGTGCCTCGAGCAGGGCCTGCTTGTCCTCCGGATCGAAGGACAGCAGCATGGAGAGGGAGTTGATGAGAAGTTCGTCCTCCGCCTCCTTCATCGTGTCCCAGTCGGTGTCCAGCGCGCGTGCGGACATGTAGCGTTTGAGCAGGGACAGGAACTTCGGCCGGTCGAAGGCGGGATCCTTGTCGCAGTCGCCCAGATCGCGGTCGAACCCGGTCCAGGTCACCCGCGCCCGGCGATAGGGGGTAAAGCCCGTCACCTCCTCCGCCACCCGGAAGCGGGAGATTCCGGCCAGCGTCACCATGTACCGCCCGTCGGAGGTCTCGGAGAACTGGGTCAGCCGCCCGGCACAGCCAATCACGTGCAGCGGCGGGCCGCCATCGGGGGCCTGCGCCTTGGGATTGGGGTCAGGTTGCACCATGCCGATCAGCCGGTGCGATGTCTTGAGCACGTCATCCAGCATCGCCAGATAGCGCGGTTCGAAGATATGCAGCGGCAGCCGGGTGCGCGGCAGAAGCAGCGCCCCGGGCAGGGGGAAGACGGGGATCACCTCGGGCAGATCGGCGGCGCGCATCATGGGGCTGAGCTAGCGCGGCGCGCGGCTCAGGCAAATATCATCGAGGAGAGTTTCCGCCGACCCGCCAGCGCGACCGGATCCTTGGGATCCAGCGCCTCGAAGATCGTCAGCAGCTGTGCCTTGGCCGCGCCCTCGTTCCACTCCCGGTCCCTGCGGAACAGGTCGAGAAGCTGGGTCACCGCGCCTTCGACATCGCGATGCGCGTGCATGGCCTTGGCCAGGTCGAAGCGCGCCTGAAGATCGTCGGGATCGGCATCGACCTTGGCCTGAAGTTCTGCCACCGGACCGGCCTCCGCCGCCTGCCGGGCAAGCGCGATCTGCGCGTGGCAGGCCTCAAGCTCCGGCGTCTTGCTGATCTCGGCGGGGGCGCCGTTCAGCGTCGCCTCCGCCTCGTCGATCCGGTCGAGCGCGAGGTAGCAGCGCACCAGCCCGGCATAGGCCTTGGCATGCAGCGGGTCCTCCTGCAGGATCGCGGCGAAGGTGTCGGCGGCGTCCTGCACCTCGCCCTGTTCCAGCATCTCCTCTGCGGCCAGAACCGCATCGTCCAGCCCGCCCGAGGCATCGCCGCCCCCGGCTTCGACCGCGCGCTTGATGAAGGCGTCGATTTCAGACGCAGGCACCGCGCCTTGGAACATGTCCACGGGCCGCCCCTTCACGAAGGCGACGACGGTCGGAATCGACTGGAGCGGCAGTCCCTGCTGCGCCAGCGCCTGGGCCAGCCGCTGGTTCTGGTCGACGTCGATCTTGGCCATCCGGACCGCGCCCTTCGCCTTGGCGACGGCGGTTTCCAGCATCGGGCCAAGCGTCTTGCACGGTCCGCACCAGGTGGCCCAGAAGTCGACGATCACCGGCACGTCCATGGAGGCGTCGATGACGTCGGCCATGAAGGTCTGTTCGGTGACGTCCTTGACGAGGTCTCCGGCGGCGGGGGCTTGCGGCTGTGCGCCCAGTTCGATCATTGCGTCCTCATATCCTTGTCCGGCAGGCCGCGCCCGCCGTGGTCAGCCCCAATATGGACCTCCCGCCGGGACAATCCAAGCGCTCCCCCGGCTTCATCTCGCCAAAAATATCCCCGCCGGAGGCCTCCGCGGCCCCCGCCTGCGCGGCGATCAGAGGTCGAAGGTCGCCAGAACCGGTGCGTGGTCCGAGGGTTTCTCGTAGCCCCGGATGTGCCGAAGCACCCGCGACCCGTGCCCGGCGTTCGAGATGTCGGGCGTGGCCCAGACGTGATCCAGCCGCCGCCCCTTGTCCGCCGCGTCCCAGTCCGACGAGCGGTAGGACCACCAGGAATAAAGATTGCCGTCGGGGATGTCCTGCCGGGTGATGTCGACCCATTTGCCCGCGTCCTGCGCGGCGCCCAGGTGGTCGACCTCCACCGGCGTGTGGCTGACGATCTTCAGCAGCTGCTTGTGGTTCCAGACGTCATCCTCGCGCGGAGCGATGTTCAGGTCACCGACGAGGATCGCCTTTTCGGGGCGTTCGGCGTGGAACCAGTCCCGCATCTCCGTCAGGTAGTCGAGCTTCTGGCCGAACTTCACGTTGACCTCCCGGTCGGGCACGTCGCCGCCGGCGGGGACGTAGAAGTTATGGATCGTGACGCCGTTCTCCAGCCGCCCGGCAATGTGGCGGGCATGGCCGAGCGAGGCGAAATCCCGGTCGCCCACGTCCTCGATCGGCAGCTTGGACAGGATCGCGACGCCGTTGTAGCCTTTCTGGCCGCGCGCGATCATGTGAGTGTAGCCGAGGTCGCGGAACTTCTCGACCGGGATCCTGTCGACGGGCGATTTGCACTCCTGCAGGCAGAGCACGTCCGGGCTCTCCTCCTCCAGCATCCGCACGACAAGCGGTTCGCGCAGGCGGACGGAGTTGATGTTCCAGGTGGCGAGGGTGAAGGGCATGGCGTCGTCTCCGGTCTGGTCGGGGACGGGGTAGCACGTCTGGCGCGGGCGGCCATCCGGAAAATCCCGGTCGTTCACGGTTCGTCAGGACCCTGCTGACAGGATGGTGCCATGGCAGAGGTCCGTCTGGTTGTCGCAATGGGTCTGGTCGGCGGGCTGGCGCTCGGCTCGCCGCTGCTGTCGCTGGTCAACCTTCCGGTGGCGGGCGACGGGGTCTTGCTGGTGCTGACGCCGCCTTGGCGCGACTCGCTGCCCATCGTGGAACGGGCGGGCGGTCGGGCCATCGGGGTCGGGTCAGGCCCGTTCGGCCGGTTCGCCACCGGCGAGGGCCCGGGCTTCGCCACCCGTCTCCGCGCAGCCGGGGCCTGGGCGGTGGTCGATGCGGATGCTCTGGCGGCGCTGTGCGGCGTGTCGCCCGGGTAGGGGGCCGCAGCCGGTCTCTTCCCGGTTGCGACCTCTCGTGTGCCTGGATCGGACCTATTCCGCCGCGCGTTTCGGCAGGACCCAGTCGGGGCGCGGGAAGTGGCAGGTGTAGCCGTTCGGGATCCGCTCAAGATAATCCTGATGCTCCGGCTCTGCCTCCCAGAAGGCGCCGACCGGCTCAAGCTCCGTCACCACGCGGCCCGGCCATATGCCAGAGGCGTTGACGTCGGCGATCGTGTCCTCGGCCACGGCCTTCTGGTCCTCGTCCACGTAGTAGATGGCGGAACGATAGGACAGGCCGATGTCGTTGCCCTGCCGGTTCAGCGTGGTCGGGTCGTGGATCTGGAAGAAGAACTCCAGCAGCTGCCGGTAGGTGATGCGCGCAGGGTCGAACATGATCTCGATCCCCTCGGCATGGGTGCCGTGGTTGCGGTAGGTCGCGTGCTCCACGTCCCCGCCGGTATAACCGACGCGGGTTCTCGTGACCCCCGGCAGCTTGCGGATCAGGTCCTGCATGCCCCAGAAGCAGCCTCCGGCCAGGACGGCGCGGTGTTCGGTCATCGGATATCCTCCACCTGGTTGATGTAGTCGGCGTAGCCTTCGGCCTCCATCTCAGCCTTCGGGACGAAGCGGAGCGAGGCCGAGTTGATGCAGTAGCGCAGGCCGCCCCGGTCGACAGGTCCGTCCGGGAAGACGTGGCCGAGATGGCTGTCGCCGTGGGAGGACCGGACTTCGACCCGGATCATCCCGTGCGACGTGTCACGCAGTTCCGTGACGTGGGCGGGTTCGATCGGCTTGGTGAAACTGGGCCAGCCGCAGCCGCTTTCGTACTTGTCGGACGACGCGAAGAGCGGTTCGCCGGAAACGATGTCGACGAAAATGCCGGGGCGCTTTTCGTTCAGCAGTTCGCCGGTGCCCGGGCGTTCGGTGCCGCTTTCCTGGGTGACCCAGTACTGTTCCGGCGTCAGGCGGGCGATGGCGTCGGGATCCTTGGTGTAGGCGGTCATGCGGTCCTCCGGATGGTTGTGCGCATCATATGGCGGTGCGGCGGCGCGGTCCAACGGATGCTACAGCGCGTTGACGGTTGTTTGATCGCAGGCGCAGATCCGGGCCGGATCACAGCCGTGCGGCCGCCCATTGCGCGGCCTCTGCAACGGTCGGGTCGGGGTCGCCGGTCAGGGCCTGCGCAACGGGCCGCAACGCGGGGTCGGCGGAATTTCCGATCGCGTAGAGCACGTTTCGCACGAAACGGTCGCGCCCGATCCGCTTGACCGGAGAGCCGGAGAACAGCGCGCGGAACCCCGCGTCGTCCAGTGCGGCAAGGTCGGCGAGGCGCGGCCCGGTCAGGTCGTCGCGGGCGTGATACTTTGTTTCCGAGGCGACCTGCGCAAACTTGTTCCAGGGGCAGACGGCGAGGCAGTCGTCGCAGCCATAGATCCGGTTGCCGAGCAGGGGGCGCAGCGCCGGGTCGACCGGCCCGTGGTGTTCGATGGTGAGGTAGGAAATACAGCGCCGCGCATCCAGTTGGTATGGCGCGGGAAAGGCGTCGGTCGGACAGATGTCGAGACAGGCGCGGCAGCTGCCGCAGTGGTCGGCTTCGGGCGCATCGGGTTCCAGCTCTGCCGTGGTGAAGACGGAGCCGAGGAAGGCCCAGCTGCCCAGATCACGGCACACCAGATTGGTGTGCTTGCCCTGCCAGCCCAGCCCGGCCGCCTGCGCCAGCGGCTTTTCGGCCACCGGCGCGGTGTCGACAAAGACCTTCACCTCCGCCCCCGATTCTGTCACCAGCCAGCGCGCCAGCCGCTTCAGCCGTTTCTTTACGACGTCATGGTAATCCCGGTTATGCGCGTAGACCGAGATGGCGGCGCGGTCGCGGTTTTCCAGCGCGGCGAGGGGGTCGGTGGCGGGGCCGTAGTTCTCGGCCAGCATGATGACAGACCGTGCCTCGGGCCAGAGCGCGGCCGGATTGCCGCGCCAGGCCATGCGTTCCTCCATCCAGCGCATCTGGCCGTGATGACCCTGCTGCACGAAGGCCGCCAGCCGGTCGGGGACCTGCGGGATGTCGCCGGGGCGGCAGATGCGGCAGGCGTCGAAGCCTTCGGCTGCGGCCTGCGCGACGAGACGGGGTTTCAACTGGTTCATTTGTGCCATGCGGTTGTCCGGGCGCAGGGTGTGGCATGGGCCCGGGCGGGGCAAGGGGAGATCCGGTTTCCCCGGCAGGGCGCGGGGATGCCAAGGGAATCATTTGAATTCGGCGTATGTTACATGCATACATAGTGCATGAATGAGTCGCTGATCGCCAATCACCTCGGTGCCCTCGCCGTCTGCCTGACGGACCGCCTTTCCGTGACCGCTCCGCTGTCGGACAGTTCGCGCGCCCTGCTTGAATCGCTGTACTTCCGGGGGCCGATGCCCGCCACCAGCCTCGCCGCCATCGCCGGGCTTGCACAGCCGTCGGCGCAGCGCGCGCTCGACAAGCTGCGGCGGCAGGGGCTTGTGACATGGGACGCGCAGGGCCGGTCGCGTCCGGTGTCGCTGACCGGAGAGGGGCGCGACCGGGCGGAGGCGCTGGTCGCCCTGCGGGACCGGGTCCTGCGGCAGGCGACGACGGCCCTGTCCGCTGACGAACAGGCGACGTTGGCCCCGCTGCTGGAACGGATGCTGGCCGCCCTCACCACCTCGGCGGAGGACGCGCGGCACATGTGCCGGTTCTGCGATCATGCCCTGTGCAACGGACCCGCCTGCCCGGTCGGCGAAAAGGCCCGGTCGCTTTCGTGCCAGACCTCTGAAGGAGACGCAGATGATCCTGCCTGACGGCCCCCTGCGGCCCAAGATCCACCCCTCTGCCCGCATCGCGCCAACCGCCGTCATCAGCGGTGACGTCGAGATCGGGCCGGACGTATCGGTCGGGTTCGGCGTGGTCATCACCGCGGAATCCGGACCCGTGCGCATCGCCGGCAAGGCGGTCATCATGGACGGCGCGATCCTGCGCGGCCTCCGTGGCTGCCCGCTGACCCTGGGGGAAAACGTGCTGGTCGGACCGCGCGCGGTACTCAACGGCTGCGAGGTCGGGGCAGAGGCCTTCATCGCCACCGGTGCGACGATCTTCAACGGCGCGGTGATCGGGGCCCGGGCAGAGGTGCGGATCAACGCCATCGTGCACCTGCGGACCCGGCTGGCCGAGGGCGCGATGGTCCCGCTTGGCTGGATTGCCGTCGGCGACCCCGCGCAGATCCTGCCGCCGGACCGGCACGAGGAGATCTGGGCGATCCAGAAGGGTTTGGATTTCCCCGGTTTCGTTTTCGGCGTGGATCGCCCCGGCGCGGGCCGGACGATCATGCCCGACGTGATCCCCCGCTATGCCGCCATGCTGATCCGGCGGCACGCGGGCGACGCGGGCGGGGAGCGTGCGTCGGAATGAAACTCCTCGGACATCCGTCCACGATCAACACCCGCAAGGTCCTGTGGACCTGTGCCGAACTCGGCCTTACGCCGGAAACCGAAGACCGGGGGGGCGGAACGGCGTCGACACTGGACCCGGCGTTCCTGGCGATCAACCCCAAGGGACTCGTGCCCGTCCTCGTCGACGGGGATCTCGTCCTTACCGAATCCAACAGCATCTGCCGTTACCTCGTGGCGCGCGAAGGGCGGGCGGATCTGCTGCCCGCCGATCCCGCCGGACGGGCCGGCGTGGAAAGCTGGATGGACTGGCAGGCGACAGAGTTGAACAGCGCGTGGCGGTACGTCTTCATGGGCCGCGTCCGCAAACATCCCGCCTTTTCCGACGCCGAGGCGCAGGCGGCGAGCGTTGCGGAGTGGAACCGGCTGATGACCCTTCTCGACA
Organism: Primorskyibacter flagellatus; assembly: GCF_014638275.1. Classification (GTDB taxonomy): domain Bacteria; phylum Pseudomonadota; class Alphaproteobacteria; order Rhodobacterales; family Rhodobacteraceae; genus Pseudooceanicola; species Pseudooceanicola flagellatus_A. The sequence goes on along the minus strand of NZ_BMFJ01000002.1, from coordinate 722,419 downwards.
CCCGCCTCGTGGCCACGGGTGCCTACGTGACCGGACCGCAGTTCACCCTTGCCGACATCGTGCTCGCCGTCTCGGTCAACCGATGGGAGATGACTCCGATGGAACGTCCCGACCTGCCCGCCGTCTCTGCCTGGATGTCGCGCATGGCGGATCGCCCCGGTTTCCGGTCGCATTGCCGCAACGCCATTCCTTGAGGTCCCGATGATCGTTCACCGCATCTCTGCCTTCACACAGGGGGGCGCCGGGGGAAATCCCGCCGGTGTCGCGCTGCTCGACGGACCCGCGGCGGCCGCTGACATGCTGCGCACCGCTGCCGAGGTCGGCTATTCGGAGACCGCCTTCCTCTGTCCGGAGGGCGATTCCTGGCGCATCCGCTACTTCGCGCCCGAGACGGAGATCCCCTTCTGCGGCCACGCGACCATCGCCACCGGCGCGCATCTGGGCGCAACCTTCGGCGCCGGGGTCTACCGGCTGATCCTCGCCGGTGGCGACACGGTGGAGGTGGAGACCGCCGCGACGACGGACGGATGGTCCGCCGCCTTCCGCTCCCCTCCGACCTGGTCCCGTGCCATGCCGCCCGGCCTGCTGGCAGAGCTTTTGGCCCTGTTCGGTCTGGACGACGATGACCTCGACCCCCGGCTGCCTCCGGCCCTGATCCATGCCGGGGCCACCCATCCCCTGATTGCGCTGCGCAGGCGGGACCGGCTGTCGCAACTCGGCTACGCTTTTGACCGGGGGCGGGCGATCCAGCAGCGCGACGGCTTCGCGACCATCCATGTCGTCCATAGCGAAACCCCCGTCCTGTTCCACGCGCGCGATCCCTTCGCCGTCGGCGGTGTCTACGAAGACCCGGCGACCGGAGCGGCCGCCGCCGCCCTCGGGGGATACCTGCGGGATATTTCGTGGCCCTGCGACGGGGCGTTCGAAACGATACAGGGCGCGGATTTCGGCCGGCCGTCCCGCATCGCCGCCAGCTTCGGACCGGAACGCGGCTCTGCCGTACGCGTCTCGGGCGAAACCGCGCCACTGTCCCCGCCGCTCAAAACCGGCGGAGGGGAGGACGGCTGGCTCCCGGTCTTCTTCTACCGCCTGCACATGGACATCCCCGCCCTGTCCGCCCGCGGGCTGCGCTGCGTCTCAGCGGGACCGGCGTTGGCCGCGGACCATCGGGTCGTCCTGGGCGCGAAGGCCGTTCTGGCGCCGGAGCCCGGCGCGAGGTCGCCGGGAGTGCTGGCCTTCCTGCCGCGCAGCGACCTCGCGGCGCTTTACGCCGATCTGCCGGACTACACCGAACGGCCCGTCACGGTCACCGGTCCGGGCCAGCACGGCCCGGTCGATGCCGTCACGATGATCGGACCGGACGCGGCGACGCAGGGTGCCGGAAACGACGATTATGTCCGGCGATACCACGCGCTGTTCGCGCAACTGGGGCTTGGCGCCCTTGGGTAGGGTCGCGGCGTCCGTGCGCGGGCTATTGCGATGAATTGAAGGAAGAACGGGGTCCGGGCCGATGATTTGCCATGTCGGCCCGACCGGGAACGGGGCTAGGCTGCGGGTAGCCAGACCCACACGGACACGCCCATGCCATCCCTGTCACACGACGCCCTCACCGCCCTCACCGCCCTGCGCCGGCAGTTCCACGCCATTCCCGAAATGGGGTTCGAGGAGGTGAAGACCTCGGACCTGATTTGCCGGACGCTGGACGACATGGGTGTTCCGTACGTTCGCGGCATCGGTGGCACCGGCATCGTCGCCACGCTGCGTAAGGGCACGTCGACACGCTCTATCGGGTTGCGGGCCGACATCGACGCCCTGCCGATACGGGAGGCGACGAACCTGCCCTATCGCTCCACCCATGAAGGCCGGATGCATGCCTGCGGTCACGACGGCCACACCACCATGCTGCTTGGCGCGATCCGCGCGCTTCTGGGCACCGATTTCGACGGCACCGTGCAGTTCATCTTCCAGCCGGCCGAGGAGCACGGCAAAGGTGCCATCGCCATGATGCAGGACGGACTGTTCGACCGCTTCCCGATGGATGCGGTCTATGGCCTGCACAACATGCCCTGGCTCGACGCCGGAAAGATTGCGCTGAACCCCGGCCCGATCATGGGGGCGGAGGACAACTTCGTCATCCGCATCCGGGGACAGGGCGGTCACGCCGCCATGCCGCACCGGACCAGGGACCCAATGACTATCGCAGCCTCCGTCGTATGCGAACTTCAGACCATCGTCGCGCGCAACGTCGACCCGCTTCAGGGGGCGGTCGTGTCCTGCACCGAATTCCTGACCGACGGGGCGGTGAACGTGATCCCGACCGAGGTGACGATCAAGGGCGATACCCGCAGTTTCCTGCCCGAGGTGTCGCAGCTGATCGAGGAGCGGATGCACCGGATCGCGAAGGGCCTCTGCGATGCGCACGGGGCTGAGCTGGAGTTCACCTATGACCGGGTCTTCCCCTCTACCGTCAACTCTCCGGCAGAGGCGGCGCTTGCCGCGACCGCTGCCGCCTCTGCCCTCGGTGCCGGCAACGTCGCCGCCGACACTCCGCCGATGATGGCGTCCGAGGATTTCGGTGCCATGCTGCGGGCGCGTCCGGGCTGTTACGCCTTCATAGGCAACCGCGGCGCTGACGGGAGGGGAGGGATCATGCTGCACAACGCGGGTTATGACTTCAACGACGCGATCATCCCGGACGGTGTCGCCTACTGGGTGTCGCTGGTCGAAAAGGCGCTGCCCGCATGACGGGTGCGGCCGATCTGCTGGCGCTCTGCCCCCGGTACGCGGAGACGCCGCTGCGCGAGGTCGTGTTCGACGGACGCCGGGTGCTGGTGAAGGACGAAAGCGCCCGCATGGGGCTGGGGTCCTTCAAGGCGCTCGGCGGCATCTACGCTGTCGCGCGGTTGCTGGAACAGGCCACCGGGGTCATGCTGGACTCCGCCGCAGCACTCGACCGGATGCGGGGGTCGGCTGCGGACCAAGCCTTTGTCTGTGCCTCCGCCGGAAATCACGGGCTGGCCGTCGCGACCGGTGCGCGGCTGTTCGGTGCCGCTGCCACCGTCGTGCTTTCGGATGCTGTGCCCGAAGCCTTCGCGGACCGCCTGCGCGCGCGGGGGGCCGAAGTGCTGCGCCGGGGCGCGACCTACGAGGACAGTGTCGCCAGCGCGATCGCCTTCGCGGAGCAGTCGGGCGCAATCCACCTCGCCGACAGTTCGTGGCCCGGCTACACCGAACCGCCCCGGCTGGTGATGGAAGGTTACGCCGTGCTCGCCGACGAAATGCAGGTCCGGTTCGACGCTTCCGGCGACTGGCCCGATCACGTCTATCTGCAGGCCGGGGTCGGGGGACTGGCCGCTGCGGTGGCACGGCAGATCCGTACCCGCTGGAGCGTTCAGCCCCGCATCACGGTGGTGGAACCCGACGCCGCCGCCTGCCTTGCCCGGAGCCACGCCGCCGGACGCCTTGTGACCGCGCGGGGTCCGGTTTCCTCCATGGGGCGGCTCGACTGCAAGGAGCCGTCGATGCTGGCCTTCGACATCCTGCGCACCGCCGCGGACCGCTTTGTCACGGTCACCGATGCGCAGGCAGAGGAAGCCGCCACCCGATTCACCGCCACCGGTCTGCCGACGACGCCTTCGGGGGCGGCGGGCCTTGCGGCGTGTCTCACCGACGGGGCGGCGGGCCGTCCGCTGGTGATCCTGAGCGAAGGCGCGGTTGCGGGATGATCCGGCCGGATCATAAGCTGGCCTTCGACGTCTACGGAACGCTTGTCGACCCTCACGGGCTGGTCGGGCATCTCGGGTCTCTCGGCAGCACGGACGGCGCGGGGGTCTCTGCCCTCTGGCGGCAGCTGCAGCTCGACTTCAGCTTCCGCCGCGCCCTGATGCGGGACTGGGTGCCGTTTGCGGAGATCACGCGGCAGGCCCTGCGCACCGCCTGGGCCTATACGGAACCCGCGCCGTTACCGCGCGGGGCAGAGGATGCGATCCTCACGGCCTATCTGTCCCTCCCGGCCTTCGACGATGCGGTGGACGCGTTGCGCGCGCTCCGGTCGGCGGGTCTGTCCTGTCATGCCTTTTCCAACGGCGACCCGGACGACCTCGACGTCCTGCTGCGCGCCAGCGGCCTTGGCAACCTGCTTAACACCGTGGTCAGTGCCGCGCCCGTAAGGTCGTTCAAGCCGGACCCGCAGGTCTATGCCCATTGCCTTGCACGGATCGGGTCGCCGCCCGACCGCACCTGGCTCGTCTCCGGCAATCCCTTCGACATTCTTGGTGCCGCCCGCGCAGGGTGGAACACGCTCTGGGTGCAGCGCGATCCGGCCCGTCCCTTCGACGCCTGGGGCATCTCGCCGACCCTGACCGTTGCCAGCCTCGCGGACATCCGGCAGCATGTCGGGCAACCCGACCGGATCCGACCCGATGTAGGCGACCCGACATGACCCTTGCCCTGCCGAAACCCGATCTCGACGCCACCGACCTTGCCATCCTGTCGGAGCTTGCCGTCAACGCCCGGATGCCCTTTGCCGAAATCGGCCGTCGGGTCGGCCTGTCGCAGCCCGCCATGTCCGAACGGGTCAAGCGGCTGGAGGATCGCGGGATCATTGCGGGCTATCGCGTGATCGTCGACCTCGACCGCATCGGGCTGGGTCTGACGGCAATCATCCGGCTTGCGACGGATCACAGCCGGATCAATCCGTGCATGGAGAAACTGCGCAGCCTGCGGGGTGTGACCGAAATCCTGCGCACGACCGGCGAAGACTGCCTGCACATCCGCGTCACCCTGCGCAACACGCGGGAGCTTGAGCAGGTCGTGGATGCGGTCGCGCGGTTCGGGCTGGTGCGCACCTCTGTCGTGCTGAGCCGGGAAGGGTTCGACTATCCCGATTTCGACCAGAGGTGAGCCGAAGCGGGCTCCTTGCCCGGCGTTTTCTCTGGCTCCGACCGTCGCGCGATCGCGGGGCACCGAACCGATGGCAATCTGTCGTCCTTGCGGTCATCATGGCCCGGCTGACCCTCCCCCTGCCGCGAACCCGACATGAACCAGATTCAGACCTTGCAATCCGCCCGCGCGCCCCAGGTCGTCGCGCTGGTCTACGACGGTCTCTGCACCTTCGAGTTCGGCATCACCGCCGAGATCTTCGGCCTCGACCGCCCCGAGATGGGCCCGGACTGGTATCGTTTCGCGGTGGCTGCCGTCGATACCGGGGAGATGCGGGCGCATGGCGGTCTGCGGTTCCACACCGACGGCGGGCTGGAGCTTCTGGCCGGGGCCGACCTGATCGTGATCCCCGGCTGGAAAGGCCGGGACGTGCCGGTTCCGGAGGCCCTCGCCCAGTCCCTCCGCGATGCATGGATGCGCGGCGCACGGATCGCGTCGATCTGTTCCGGCGCCTTCGCCCTTGCCGGGTCCGGGTTGCTGGCGGGTCGTCGCGCGGCAACGCACTGGCGCTACGCCGCGCATCTGGCAGAGCTTTGCCCGGAGACCACCGTCGATGCCGACGTGCTCTATACGGAGGATGACCGCATCTTCACCTCTGCCGGCAGTGCGGCGGGCATCGACCTGATGCTGCATATCGTACGCTCGGATTTCGGCGCCGACGCCGCCAATTCGGTCGCGCGGCGGCTGGTCGTCCCGGCGCATCGGAACGGCGGGCAGGCCCAGTATGTCGAACGCCCCGTTCCCCTGGCCCGCGAGACGCGATTCTCGGCCCTGTTCGACACGATCCGGGCCGACCCCTCCCGGCGCTGGACACTGGCGGACATGGCCGATGCCGCGTCGATGAGTGAACGGACGTTCCTGCGCCGGTTCCGCGATGCGACCGGCACCTCCCCGCAGGAGTGGCTGCGCCTGATCCGGCTCGATCTCGCGCGGCAGGCGCTGGAGACGACGGATACCCCGGTCGAAGCCATCGCCGCCGATCTCGGCTTCGGCACGGCTTCGGGGTTCCGGCAGCAGTTCCGGGCGGAGGTCGGTGTCTCTCCGCGCGACTACCGGGCGAATTACCGGTAGACGAAAGGCGCCCCGAAAGGCGCCTTTCCGTTTCCTGCGATAAAACCGCTCAGGCCCGTTCGACATTCGCGACCGTGTCAGGCTCCGGCCCGGTCGCCAGTCCGAAGCCTTCGTCGATCCACCCGGTCACGCCGCCGATCATCTCCTTCACCGGACGGCCCAGCCTCGCCAGACGCACGGCGGCCTTGTTCGCCCCGTTGCAATGCGGACCGGCGCAGTAGACGACGAACAGCGTGTCGCCCGCCCATTCCGCCATCCTGCGTTCGGTGATCTTGCCATGCGGCAGGTTGATCGCGCCCGGCACGTGGCCTTCGGCATAAAGTTGCGGGCTGCGCACGTCGAGCAGGACAAAATCCGTCGCGCCCCGGGACAGGCCGTCATGGGTGTCCCAGCAGTCGGTCTCGAAGGTCAGGCGCGCCTCGAAATGGCGCAGCGCCTCGGCAGAGGCGGCGGCAGGCGTGGCGGCAGGGGCGGAGGGTTCGGACATAGCTGTGACCTCGGGTCTGGTTTGAAACATGCCAAACCATCGTCGGAGTGACAGATCCCGTCGAGCCGGTTTCCCGCCGTTTATCGCAACGATCCCGCCAGATCGGCGCGCCATGACGGACAGGATGCGACGCGGACGGGTTCCCTCGGTTTCGGCGAAACCGCTGCTGCTCAAGTCTGCTGTTTGGAAGTCGCCCACTTTCCTACGGAAAGGGAAGTGGTGCCCAGAAGAGGACTCGAACCTCCACGGCCTTGCGGCCACTGGCACCTGAAGCCAGCGCGTCTACCATTCCGCCATCTGGGCACAGATTGCGTGAGGCCGCGATTTAGACGTCATGCGGGGTGGTGTCAACGGCGATTTGCGGCATTTTCCTCTGCGGCGCCATATCGCCTTGCCCGGTGACCCCGCGGGCGGTAGGAACAACTTCAGACGAAGGATTGCAGAGGTTTGCGCATGTCCAAGCTTGTCACCATCTACGGCGGATCGGGTTTCCTGGGGCGGTATGTCGCCCGGCGCATGGCGAAACAGGGCTGGCGGGTCCGGGTGGCGACGCGGCGGCCGAACGATGCGATGTTCGTGCGCACCTACGGCAACGTCGGCCAGGTCGAACCCGTGTTCTGCAACATCCGCGACGATGCCTCGGTTGCCGCCGCGATGGCTGGGGCGGAGGCCGTGGTGAACTGCGCCGGTATCCTGACGGAGAAGGGGCGCAACAGCTTTGACGCGGTGCAGGCCGAAGGGCCGGGGCGGATCGCGCGGATCGCCGCCGAAACGGGTGTCGCCCGGATGGTGCATATCTCGGCCATCGGCGCCGATGCGGAGGCGGAGAGCGACTATGCCCGCACCAAGGCGGAGGGCGAGGCCGCCGTTCTGGCACATATGCCCGGCGCGATAATCCTGCGCCCCTCGATCATGTTCGGGGCAGAGGACGAATTCTTCAACCGCTTCGCCAACATGACGAAATTCGGTCCGGTCCTGCCGATGGTGGGCGGGTCGACCCGGTTCCAGCCGGTCTATGTCGACGACGTGGCCGCCGCGGCAGAGATGGGCGCCCTGGGCGCGGCGCCGGGCGGGATCTATGAACTCGGCGGGCCGGATGTGCGCAGCTTCCGCGAGCTGATGCAGGAAATGCTGTCGGTGATCCAGCGCCGCCGCGCGCTGATCGACCTGCCGATCTTCGTGGCGAAACTGATGGCGGCTGGGCTGACGGCGGCGCAGTTCCTCACCGCCGGGCTGTTCCGGAACGAGGTGCTGACCGCCGACCAGATCGTGAACCTGCAGAAGGACAACGTGGTGTCGGGGGATCACAAGGGGTTCGACGACCTCGGGATTGTGCCGACCGCAACCGAAGTGGTCCTGCCGGGCTATCTCTGGCGGTTCCGGCCGTCGGGGCAGTACGCGGCGATCAAGGACTCGGCGAAGAACCTGAAGGTCTGAGGGGCGGGACGGCCCGCGGCTGGACGGGTATTCCGCCGGCCGTCAGACGCCTGCGCCCGGCCAGGCCCACCAGATCAGACCGATCCCAAGCACGACGCGATAGATGACGTAGGGCGTGAAGCTCACCGTCCGCAGCAGCCGCATCATCAGCACCAGCGCCAGCAGGGCCGACACGAAGGCCAGCGCCGTGGCAATCCCGACGTCGCGCAATGCGCCGATATCCCCGTCGACGACGACCTCCGCGCCCAGAAGAACCGCGCTGGCCAGGATCACCGGGATCGACATCAGCATGGAGATCTTGGCCGCGTCCTTGCGCTGATACCCCATGAACCGAGCGCCAGTGATGGTGATGCCCGACCGCGATGTCCCCGGGATCAGCGCCACCGCCTGCCACAGCCCCAGAAGCCAGGCCTCGCGAAGGGTCCAGTCGCGCGCCTCCTTCACCTCAGGCCCCTTCTGATCGGCCCACCACAGCACGACGCCGAAGACCAGCATCGTCCAGCCGATCAGGAAGGCCGACCGCATCATCTCCTCCAGCCCCGTCACCTTGAGGATGAAGCCGATCACGATCGCCGGGATGGTCGCGACGATCAGCAGGAAGGCCAGCCGCGCGCCGGGCGTGTCCAGTCTGCCGGTGACCAGACGGGGCAGGCCCGCCACGGCTTCGGACACGTCGCGCCAGAAGTAAAGAATCACCGCGCCAAGCGTGCCGAGATGAACGGAGACATCCAACGCCTGACCCTGATCTGCCAATGAAGTAAGCTGAGGCAGCAGAATCAGGTGCCCGGAGGAGGAGATCGGAAGGAATTCCGTGACGCCCTGAATGACCGCCAGCAAAATCAGTTGGAACAGGGGCATCGCTCACCTCGGGCTTTTGCACTGGTTTAAGCCTTTGATGAAATAAGGGAAGGGCGTTGATAGGTATAACTTCGGACCTATTATAGGGCGCGCCGCCGTGCCGATCCGCCTCCTGCCTCTTTTTGACCTGAATAAAGGTCAGCATTAGTGACTTTTCATTGCCGCCGCTTTCCCTTATGAGAATTTCCAGCAAAAGACGTGAGCGAGAGGATCCCGCGTGGCCAAGCAACCGATGCTGAAATTCGTGACCACTCCGCGCGACATGCCCGAAAAGCGTGACGCGGAGGTTCGGAACAAGGATTTCGACGAGATCTATGCCGAATATGCCGCCGCCAAGGCCGAAGAGCAGGCCTCGCGCTGTTCCCAGTGCGGCGTTCCCTATTGCCAGAGCCACTGCCCGCTGCACAACAACATCCCCGACTGGCTGCGCCTGACCGCGACGCACCGGCTGGAGGAGGCGTACCAGGTCTCCCAGGCGACCAATACCTTCCCGGAGATCTGCGGGAGGATCTGTCCGCAGGACCGCCTGTGCGAGGGCAACTGCGTCATCGAATCCTCCGGCCACGGCACCGTGACCATCGGCGCGGTCGAAAAGTACATTACCGACACCGCCTGGGAAAAAGGCTGGGTGAAGCCGGTGACCCCGGCGGTCGAACGCAAGGAGTCTGTCGGTGTCATCGGTGCGGGCCCCGGCGGGCTGGCTGCGGCGGACATGCTGCGGCGCGCGGGCGTGCAGGTCACGGTCTACGACCGCTATGACCGGGGCGGCGGGCTGCTGACCTACGGCATTCCCGGCTTCAAGCTGGAGAAGGATGTCGTCATGCGCCGCATCGACCAGCTTGAGAAATCCGGCGTCACCTTCGTCATGAACACGGCTGTCGGGGAAGACATCTCCTTTGCCGACATCCGCGCCAAGCATGACCGCGTCATCATCGCCACCGGCGTCTACAAGACGCGCGAACTGACCCAGCCCGGCTGTGAGGCCGGCGGCATCGTGCGCGCCATCGACTACCTGACCGCCTCCAACCGCGCCTCCAACTTCGGCGACACGGTGCCGGAGTTCGAGTCGGGTGCGCTGAACGCCAAGGGCAAGAAGGTCGTGGTCGTCGGCGGTGGCGATACGGCGATGGACTGCGTGCGCACCGCCATCCGGCAGGGCGCGACCTCGGTCAAATGTCTTTACCGCCGCGACCGCGCCAACATGCCCGGCAGCCAGCGCGAGGTGCAGAACGCGGAGGAGGAGGGTGTCGAATTCGTCTGGCTCTCCAACCCGCTCGACTTCACCGGGGACGCGGTGTCCTCGATGACGATCCAGCGGATGCGCCTCGGCGCGCCGGACGCCTCGGGCCGCCAGTCGCCGGAGCTGATCGAAGGGTCGGACTACGCGGAGGACTGCGATCTGGTCATCAAGGCCCTTGGTTTCGAACCCGAGGACCTGCCGACGCTCTGGGACCAGCCCGAACTCGCCGTGACCAGATGGGGCACGATCCGCGCGGAATTCGGCACCGGCAAGACCAGCCTCGACGGGGTCTATGCGGTTGGCGACATCGTGCGCGGCGCCTCGCTTGTGGTCTGGGCGATTCGTGACGGACGAGACTGCGCGGCGGCGATTCTCGACGACCTGATGGCGGCCAAGGCCGTCGCGGCAGAGTAATAATTCAACGATTTCAGTGGCAACCCTGAAATCGGCACCGAACGCTCAGGCGCGGAGTCGCGCAACACCCGGTCAGGCCGTGGTAAACACCGGCTTAACCAGAAGGCCCGAGACAATGGCACGAGAGATGACAGGACAGTGCATGTGCGGCGCGGTGAGCTTCACCGCGGCCGACGTGCCGTCCGAATTCGGGGCCTGCCATTGCGAGATGTGCCGCCGCTGGTCCGGGTCCGCGCTGCTGGCGCTGACCGTGAAAGCCGCAGACGTCACCTTTGCGGGGGAGGCGCATATCCGCACGCTGCAAAGCTCGGACTGGGCGGAACGCGCCTGGTGCCAGCGCTGTGGCACCGGGCTCTACTATCGGCTCACCGGCGACAGCGGGCCGGGCGCCGGAACCATGACGATGCCGCTCGGCATTTTCGACGATCCGGACGGCTTCACCTTTTCCAACGAGATCTTCATCGACTGCAAGCCCGACAGCTTTTCCTATGCCGGTGAGAGAGAGCGGCTGACCCGAGCCGAGGTCATGGCGAAATACGGGGTCGATCTGTGACCGACCGGCTCGACATACGACTGCTGCATGACGGCGACACGCTGCGTGTCTGGTTCCATCAGGGGACCGGCGACCGTCTGACCGTGTCCTTCACCGGCATCGGGGTCGAAGGGCAGGACCTTGGCTATGAATTCGCCCGAACCGCCACGCAGTCGGGCCGGGACCACGCGCTGTTCATCGCGGACAAGTCCCGCAGCTGGCTGAACGCGCCCGGCCTGATCGACGAAATCGCCCAGTGGATCGAAGCCTCCCGGCTGGAAACCGGCGCGCGCGAGGTGATGACGCTTGGCCATTCCATGGGCGGGTTCGCCGCGCTGGCCATGCCGAAATACGTCCCCGTCAGCTGTGCCGTGGGCCTTGCCCCGCAGGTCTCCGTGCATCCGGAGGTGGTCGGCGACGATCCGCGCTGGATGGACTACCGCAGCCGGATCGAGGAATTCGTCATCCGCGACCTGTCGGAAACGCTGGTCCCCGGCACCGCCTATTACGCCGTTCACGGCCGCCATTCGCGCGAGGCACCGCAGCGCGACCGGTTTCCGCGGGCCGACAACCTCGTTCATCTGATCCTGCCGCGCACCGTGCATAACGTGCCGCAGAAACTGCGCGGGGCCGGCATTCTCGAGGAGGTCGTCGAACAGGCCTTCCTCAACCGTCCGCGCCGCTTCCGGCTGGCGCTGGCGGGTCTCGAGGCCTACCGCCGCCCGCCCGCAGACCCCCAATTCGCCGGAGCCGTGACATGACCCGCGTCTCCCGCCCGACATCCCCGTTTCACCCTCATGGAGGATTTCCCAGATGACCACCTACGACGCAGACTGGGCCCGCGCCGAAGAAGCCAAGCGCAAGTGGATGGCCGAGAACGGCCTGTATTCCGAGGCAGAGGAGCATTCCTCCTGCGGCGTCGGGCTTGTCGTTTCCATCGACGGGAAGAAAAGCCGCAAGGTGGTCGAGGCCGGGATCAAGGCGCTCAAGGCGATCTGGCATCGCGGCGCGGTCGATGCGGATGGCAAGACCGGGGATGGCGCGGGCATCCACGTCCAGATCCCGGTGCCCTTCTTCCACGACCAGATCAAGCGCACCGGCCACGAACCGCGCGCGGACGAGATGATCGCCGTCGGGCAGGTCTTCCTGCCCCGCACCGACTTTGGCGCGCAGGAATCCTGCCGGACCATCGTCGAGGCCGAGGTGCTTCGGATGGGCTATTACATCTACGGCTGGCGGCACGTCCCGGTCGATATCGAATGCCTTGGCGAAAAGGCCAACGCGACCCGGCCCGAGATCGAGCAGATCCTCATCTCCAACTCCAAGGGCGTGGACGAGGAACAGTTCGAACGCGAGCTTTACGTGATCCGGCGCCGGATCGAAAAGGCGGCGGCCGCGGCCCATATCGAAGGGCTCTACATCGCGTCGCTGTCCTGCCGGTCGATCATATACAAGGGCATGATGCTGGCCGAACAGGTCGCCGTCTTCTACCCCGACCTGATGGACGCGCGCTTCGAATCCGCCTTCGCGGTCTATCACCAGCGCTATTCCACCAACACTTTCCCGCAGTGGTGGCTCGCCCAGCCCTTCCGCATGCTTGCCCACAACGGTGAGATCAACACCATCAAGGGCAACGTCAATTGGATGAAAAGCCACGAAATCCGCATGGCCTCCGGCACGTTCGGTGAGCTGGCGGAAGACATCAAGCCGATCATCCCCTCGGGGTCGTCGGACTCCGCCGCGCTGGATGCGGTGTTCGAGGTTCTGGTGCGCGCAGGTCGTTCCGCCCCCATGGCCAAGACCATGCTGGTGCCGGAATCGTGGTCCAAGCAGGCCATCGAACTGCCGCAGGCGTGGCGCGACATGTATTCCTACTGCAACGGCGTGATGGAGCCGTGGGACGGCCCCGCCGCGCTCGCCATGACCGACGGTCGCTGGGTCTGCGGCGGGCTCGACCGCAATGGGCTGCGTCCGATGCGCTATGTCGTGACGGGTGACGGCCTGCTGATCGCCGGGTCCGAGGCCGGGATGGTGCCGTCGAACGAAGGCACGGTGCGCGAGAAGGGCGCACTTGGACCGGGGCAGATGATCGCCGTCGACATGAAGTCCGGCAAGCTCTACCACGACGAGGAGATCAAGGACAAACTCGCCGCCTCCCAGCCCTTCGGGGAATGGGTCGGCAAGATCACCGATCTGGACGAGGAGCTCGCCAACGTCGTCGAAAAGCCGATGTACGAGGGCGCGGACCTTCGCAAGCGGCAGATCGCGGCAGGCTATACCATCGAAGAGGTGGAGCAGGTCCTGATCCCGATGGCCGAGGACGGGAAAGAGGCGCTGGCCTCCATGGGCGACGACACGCCCTCTGCCGTGCTGTCCAACAAGTACCGCCCGCTGTCGCATTTCTTCCGGCAGAACTTTTCTCAGGTGACGAACCCGCCGATCGACTCGCTTCGCGAATTCCGCGTCATGTCGCTCAAGACCCGGTTCGGCAACCTGAAGAACGTGCTCGACGAAAGCTCATCCCAGACGGAGATCTTCGTGCTGGACAGCCCCTTCGTCGCCAACGCCCAGTTCGAGGAGATGAAGACCCACTTCAACGCGGGCCTGTCGGAAATCGACTGCACCTTCGGGGTGGAGGAAGGGCCGGACGCGCTGCGCCGCGGCCTGAACCGCATCCGCGCCGAAGCGGAGGAGGCCGTGCGCTCCGGCGGCGGTCACATCATCCTGACCGACCACACGCAGGGTGAGGACCGCGTCGCCATGCCGATGATCCTCGCCACCTCGGCGGTGCACAGTTGGCTGACCCAGAAGGGCCTGCGCACCTTCTGTTCCCTTGGCGTGCGCACGGCGGAATGCATCGACCCGCATTACTTCGCTGTCCTGATCGGCTGCGGCGCGACCATCGTGAACCCCTACCTGGCCGAAGACACGCTGGCCGACCGCATCAAGCGCGGCCTGCTCGACATGACCCTGACCGAGGCCGTCGCGCAGTATCGCGAGGCGATCGATCAGGGCATGCTCAAGATCATGTCGAAGATGGGGATTTCGGTCGTGTCGTCCTACCGCGGCGGCCTGAACTTCGAAGCCGTCGGCCTGTCGCGCGCCATGTGCGCGGAATTCTTCCCCGGCATGACCTCCCGCATCTCCGGCATCGGGGTGTCGGGCATCCAGAAGAAGGCGGCGGGCATTCACCAGAAGGGCTGGCTCTCCGGCCTCGACGTGCTGCCGATCGGCGGGTTCTACAAGGCGCGCAAGTCCGGCGAGACGCACGCATGGGAAGCGCAGACGATGCACATGCTGCAATCCGCCTGCAACCGCGCGTCCTACGAGATCTGGAAGCAGTACTCCGCCCGCATGGCCGCCAACCCGCCGATCCACCTGCGCGACCTGCTGGCGATCAAGCCGCTCGGCCCCGCCATCCCGCTGGAAGAGGTGGAATCGATCACCTCCATACGGAAGCGTTTTGTCACCCCCGGCATGTCGCTCGGCGCGCTGTCGCCCGAAGCGCACAAGCTGCTGAACGTCGCGATGAACCGGATCGGCGCCAAGTCGGACTCCGGCGAGGGCGGCGAGGACCCGGCGCATTTCACGCCCGAACCGAACGGCGACAACCCTTCGGCCAAGATCAAGCAGGTGGCCTCCGGGCGCTTTGGCGTGACGGCGGAATACCTCAACCAGTGCGAGGAGCTTGAGATCAAGGTCGCCCAGGGCGCCAAGCCCGGCGAGGGCGGCCAGCTTCCGGGCATGAAGGTCACGAAACTGATCGCGCGGCTGCGGCATTCGACCGAAGGGGTCACGCTGATCTCTCCGCCACCGCATCACGACATCTATTCGATCGAAGACCTTGCGCAGCTGATCTACGACCTCAAGCAGATCAACCCGACGGTGAAGGTGACGGTGAAGCTCGTCGCGTCTTCGGGCGTCGGAACGATTGCGGCGGGCGTGGCGAAGGCGAAGGCCGACATCATCCTGATCTCGGGCCACAACGGCGGCACCGGGGCGTCCCCCGGCACCTCGATCAAATTCGCCGGTCTGCCGTGGGAGATGGGCCTGACCGAGGCGCATCAGGTCCTTGCGATGAACAACCTCCGCTCCCGCGTGACGCTGCGCACGGACGGCGGGCTGCGCACGGGCCGCGACATCGTCATGGCCGCGATGATGGGGGCCGAGGAATACGGCATCGGCACTGCCGCCTTGATCGCCATGGGCTGCATCATGGTGCGCCAGTGCCAGTCCAACACCTGCCCCGTCGGTGTCTGCACGCAGGATGAATCGCTGCGGGCGAAGTTCACCGGGACGGCGGACAAGGTGGTGAACCTCATCACCTTCTACGCCACCGAGGTGCGGGAAATCCTCGCCTCCATCGGGGCGAAGTCGCTGGATCAGGTGATCGGCCGCGCCGACCTGCTGAGCCAGGTCTCCCGCGGGGCCGACCACCTTGACGACCTCGACCTCAACCCGCTGCTGATCACGGTCGATGGATCGAAGAACATCGTCTACAACCGCGAAAAGCCGCGCAACCCGGTGCCTGACACGCTGGACGAGGAGATCGTGCGCGACGCCGCCCGCTTCCTCAAGGACGGGGAGAAGATGCAGCTGTCCTACGCGGTGCAGAACACGCACCGGTCGGTCGGCACGCGGACCTCGTCGCATATCGTGCGGAACTTCGGCATGAAGAACGCGCTGCAACCGGATCACCTGACGGTGAAGCTGTCGGGTTCTGCCGGGCAATCGCTTGGCGCCTTCGCCGCGCCCGGCCTGAAGATCGAGGTGATGGGAGAGGCCAACGACTATGTCGGCAAGGGTCTCTCGGGCGGCACCATCGTAGTACGTCCGCCGATGGAAAGCCCGCTGGTCGCGTCGGAAAACACCATCATCGGCAATACGGTGCTGTATGGTGCGACCGACGGCCACCTGTTTGCCGCGGGTCGGGCGGGCGAGCGGTTCGCCGTCCGCAACTCCGGCGCGAAGGTGGTGATCGAGGGCTGCGGGTCGAACGGGTGTGAATACATGACCGGCGGGGTTGCGGTGATCCTCGGTTCCATCGGGCCGAACTTCGGGGCGGGGATGACGGGCGGGATGGCCTATCTCTACGATCCGGAGGGCAAGGCCCATGACATGCTCAACCCCGAGACGCTTGTGACCTGCCCGGTCACGGTGCCGCATTGGGAGACGCAGCTGAAAGGGCTGATCGAACGCCATGCGGCGGAAACGGGCAGCCGCAAGGCCGCCGACCTGATCCAGAACTGGGATCTGGAGAAGGACCACTTCCTCCAGATCTGCCCGAAGGAGATGCTGATCCATATTCCGCATCCGCTTACGGTCGAGGAAAAGGCCATGCCGGCGGAGTGATCCTGCGGCCGAACCACGGAACAGCCCCGCCATCGTGCGGGGCTTTTTCGTGCCGTTCCGGTCACGCGGATTACGACACCGATGTCGCGGCGGGACGCGCCGATGCAGAGCGACGCGGTAACCTGAGCCCACGCGGTCAGCCTTGGGGGAGTCGGCCATGGGGTGGAAGACATGCGCGCGGCGGATCGGCCCTGGCCTGATCGTCGCGGTTCTGGCGGGGGCGTCGCTGGCGCAGGGGTTGCGTCCCCTGACGCCGAAGACCTTCCGCGTGTCCGTCGGTGAGACGAGCGGCACCGGCAGCCCGGACATGTTCCATTTCGGGCGCGGGATCGGCGACCTGATCATCACGGACATGGTGCAGATGCTCTACGAGGATCCGACGTATGCGGACTGCGACATGGGGATCCTGGAATGGCGGCGGCGGGCCGACATCCTGAAGGAATTCCAGCTGCAACAGAGCCGCTATATCGACCCGGCCACGGTCACCATGCACAGGATGCCGCCGGAACCAACCGCGCTGATCGAGGGCACGGTCAGCGACACGCCGGATGCGTTTTCTTGGAGGATGACGATGCGCGACCGGGCCTCGGGCAACGTGCTGGCGGTCAGTGAGGGCAGCGTGCCGATCAAGGATTTCTGGGATGCCTCCGGGATCATCGCGCGGGAGATGATGGATGCCGCCTGCCCGCCCGGATGGGAGGCAAGCGGCGGCGGGGCCTACATGACGGTGAGCGGGCATGTGGCGAGGATCGACTCTCCGTTCCTGCTGGACGGGGTGTTTCCGGGGGCCAATGTCGTGTTCAGTTATGCGCCAAGCGGGCCGCTGGCTGGCACGGTGAGCTATACGTTTTCGGGCGGCGGGTTCAGCGGGACAGGAACCGGGAGTTATACGCTGACGGAGCAGGAGGGAAAGGTCTACCGGCTTGAACAGACCACCACGGGCTGCGTCGACGGGGCGCCGAATTCCTGCCGCAGCAACAGCGAGGTCATCACGCTGACCCCGGTGAAGTCGTGAGGTTGGCGTCCGTCCGGCGGGGGGTGCCCGGCTCCGTCTCGACGTCCTCCCCCCGTGCCCGTTACTGTCCGCCGCGATGCGACTCCTTTACGAACACCGCTCGGCCCTGCGGACGCCGCCGAAGCTCGCCCTGATCGCGGGCGGGGCGGGGCTGACGGCGTGGCTTGCGCAGGAGCCGGGATTGCCGGGGTGGCAGCTCTGGGTGCTGTGGATCGTGGCGGCGACGCTTCAGATCGGCGGGGCGCTGTTGCTGCTGATGCGGCCGCGGGTGCATCTCTGGATCACCGAGGCGGAGATCATCATCGACCCGCAGGGGCCGTACCGGCGGATCCCGGTGCGGATGATCCATCACGTCGAGACCGGAGAGGGCGGGGCGCCACGCCTGAGGCTGCGCAACGGGGATGCGGTGGAACTGGCGGGCAAGGGGCGGGTGCGGGCGATGTTCCGGGCGCTCGACCGGGCGGGACTGCCGCGCCGCGATTAGCGATTCACTTGGACCCTGCGGTCGCGTAGACTGCGCGCATGGCGAAACAGGCAGCGCCGCGGTACAAGCCCGGCTCCCGGAGCAGGAAAAAGAAGCAGGAGCCACGCTTCCAGCCGATGCGCTGGCTGCGCCGCTGGATGCTGCGCGTCGTGCTGCTGTCCGTGGGCGTGATCCTGTTCGGCGTGGGGTTCTATGCCATCGTCAATCCGCAGACCGGCATCTACATGAAGCAGGAACAGCTGCGGCTTGGCTCCATCGACCGGCAGTGGGTGGATTTCGACCGGATCGCCCCGGTGATGGCGCGGTCTGTCGTCGCGGCGGAGGATGCCAATTTCTGCGCGCACTGGGGGTTCGACATGGACGCGATCCGCAAGGCGATCGACGCGGGCAGCAACCGCGGCGCATCGACCCTGTCGCAGCAGGTGGTGAAGAACGTCTATCTCTGGCACGGGCGGAGCTGGGTCCGGAAGGCGCTGGAGGCGCTGATCACCCCGGTGCTGGAAACCGTCTGGACCAAGCGGCGCATCCTGGAGGTCTATCTGAACATGGCGGAGTTCGACGAGGGCGTCTTCGGCGTGGAGGCGGCGGCGCATCACTATTTCGGCACCACGCCCGGCAAGCTGAGCGACCGGCAGGCGGCGCTGCTGGCGGCGGTGCTGCCTTCGCCCAAGCAGCGTTCGGCCAGCAGGCCGACAGAGTTCGTCAACCGCAGGGCGGCGTCGATCCGGGACGGTGCGGCAACCATCCGCGCCGACGGGCGTGCCGCCTGCTTCGAGGATTGAATTTCCCGCCCCGAGCGGGCAGAGACTGGTGAAGCCATATATATTGAGCCAACATGCTGACCCTCTACCATTTCCCGCTGTCCCCCTATAGCCGCAAGGTCCGCCTGTCGCTGGCCGAGAAGCGGATCGAATGCCAGCTGGTCGAGGAACGCTACTGGGAACGCGACCCGGATTTCCTGCGCCGCAACCCGGCGGGGAAGGTGCCGGTGCTGAAGGTGGACGGGGTCTTCATGGCGGAGAGCGCCGCGATCTGCGAATGGATCGAGGAGGTCTATCCCGATCCGCCGCTGATGCCGACCACCCCGGCAGAGCGGGCGGAGGTGCGGCGGCTGGTCAGCTGGTTCGACGACAAGTTTCACAAGGAGGTCACCTCGAACCTTCTGTTCGAGCGCGTCAACAAGAAGCTGATGAAGCAGGGCTATCCCGAGAGCAAGAACATCAAGGCCGGGGCGCAGAAGATCAAGTTCCACCTCGACTACATGGCCTGGCTGCTGGATCACCGGCGCTGGCTGGCGGGGAACGTGATGACGCTGGCGGATTTCGCGGCGGCGGCGCATCTGTCTTCGCTCGACTATATCTCGGACGTGGACTGGAACCGGTCGGAGAACGTGAAGGACTGGTACGCGAAGATCAAGTCGCGCCCGGCCTTCCGGTCGATCCTTGCGGATGTGGTCGCGGGGTTCCCGCCCCCCGCGCATTACGCCGATCTGGATTTCTGAGGGCCAGTCTTGAGGGTCAGTCCTTGGGGTCTGACCGGCGGGACAGCAGGTAGCTGTCCATGATCCAGCCCTTTTCGGCGCGCGCCTTCTTGCGGAGATCGGTGATTTCGTCCTGCAGGTCGGAGAGCCGTCCGGCGCGCAGGATCTCATCCTCCGTCCCGACATAGGCGCCCCAGTGGATGTCGAGATCGGCGTCGAGATCGCGGTAGGCGTCGCGGGTGTCGAGCATGACGACGACGTTGCCCTCCTCCGGCAGGCCCTTTTCAAGCTGGCGGGCGGACATGACCGTGAAGGGCTGACCGATCCGGTTCAGCGCGACACGGTGGCGGGCGGCGAGGGCGGAGACGGAGCTGATGCCGGGAATGACCTCGTACTCGATCTCCATCCCGGCGGCGCGCAGGTCCTCGATAATGCCGATGGTGCCGTCGTAGAGGGACGGGTCGCCCCAGACGAGGAAGGCGCCGAGGTCGGTTTCGCCCAGTTCCTCGGTCAGCAGGCGGAGGTAGATCGCGCGGACGGCGGCGCGCCAGTCCGAGACATCGCTGCGGTAGGCGCCGTCGCGGGCGCGGTCGGGAATGTCGAAGTCGACCATGCGGTAGCGGTCGTGGTCGATGTAGCGTTCGCAGATCTCGCGCCTCAGCAGGTGGAGGTCGGCCTTGTCGTCGCCCTTGAGCGGGATGAAGAAGGTGGTGACCTGTTGCAGGGCCTTCACCGCCTGGATGGTGATGTATTCGGGATTGCCGGCCCCGATGCCGATCACCTTGAGTCTGCGTCTGGTCATGGGGCGGTCCTGCTGCTGGTGCAGGGCGGTGATAGTGGCGGCGGGGGCGGGGGTAAAGGGTGGGTCTGCGGCGGGGTCCACCGGCAACAGGTCAGTGGTCAAGTCGAAGGGCAGCGGCCGACCGCGGGCGGAAGCGAAGCGCCCGCCCAGGGGGGCGGTCGGGCGCTGCCCGGCGTGCCGCCGGGCGGGTGCTTTGATCTTTGCGTGGGACGTTAGATTTTCACCGCCCCTCAAACGCCGGCGAGCGGCAGTACCGAGTCGTCCTCGGTTAGCAGCGTTGAGACCGGATGATTGTTCCTCGCAACGCAAACCACCGGCCATGGCGCGGGCTGCAAGCCCGGGCCGCGCCCGACTCTCCCCCCGGGAGGGCGCGGCCTTACCGTCTGGGTTCGAACGGAAACGACAGGAACAGTCTCCCGGAAACGCGCAGGGGCAGCCGGGAGAGGATCGTTTTGCAGCAGCCAGTCAGACAGATGTCGGTGACCGGTTCACCGCCCCCTGAACACCGGCGCGCGCTTTTCGGCGAAGGCGGCGCGGCCTTCGATGTAGTCCTCGCTGTCGAAACAGGCCTGCACGGCGGCATTGATCGCGTCGATGTCGCGCTGGCCGGGGTCCTGGGTGACGGCGCGGATCGCCAGCTTGGCGGCGTTCATCGTCAGGGGGGCGTTGCCGGCAATGTCGGAGAGGTAGGCTTCGGCGGCGGCGTCAAAGTCCTCGACCGGGAGGATGCGGTTGATGAGGCCCATGGAGAGCGCCTCCTCCGCCGAATACTTGCGGGCGGTGAAGAAGATCTCACGCGCGTTGGCGGGGCCGACGACATCCACCAGCGCCTTGATGCCGGAGTAGCGGTAGCCAAGGCCAAGCCGCGCGGCGGGCACGGCAAAGCGGGTGTCGGCGGAGCAGATGCGCAGGTCGCAGCCAAGCGCGGTCGCGACGCCCCCGCCGACGCACCAGGTGCGCGCGACGGCGACGGTCGGCTTGGGGAAGGCGACGATGGCGGCATTCGCCTCCGTCCCGACGCGGTCGTATTCGGCGACCTGTTCGGGGGTGGAGCGGCGGGTTGCGAATTCGGAGATGTCGGCGCCGGAGATGAAGGACTCCGTGCCCTCCCCCCGCAGGGCGACGACGCGCACGCTGTCGTCGGCGGCGAGGTCGTCGAGCGCGGCGGGCACCTGGCGCCACATGGTGTAGGTCATGGCGTTGCGACGCTTGGGGTTGGCGAAGACCATCCAGCCGATGCCGTTCCTGATTTCGGTCCGGATATGCGGGGTGTAGCCGTCGGCTTCGGGTTCGGGCGGGATGGTTTCCAGTTTGCTCATGCGATGCCTCGGGACTTCAGAGTTGCGATGTCGTCGGCAGAATAGCCGAGTTCCGACAGGACTTCATCCGTGTGCTGGCCGCAGTCCGGCGTGGCCGAGCGCATGACCGGCGAGAGGCCTTCGACCTGGAAGGCCTGGCCAAGCAGGCGCTGCCGTCCGCGGGACGGGTGGTCGACCTCGGCCACGATTGGCAGGTGGTTGACCTGCGGGTCGGCAAAAACCTGATCCATGGCGTTGATCGGACCGCAGGGGATGCCGGTGGCCAGCAGCGCCTCGGTCAGGTCGTGGGCGGTCCATTGCTTGGTGATCTCGTAGAGGATCGCGTTCAGCTGGGCGCGGTTGGCCTGGCGTTCGCGCGGGCCGCAGTAGTCGGGGTGGTCGACCAGATCGGGGCGGTCGATCACGTCGCAGAAGTCCTTCCACATGCGCGCGCCGTTCACTGCGATGTTCATCATCCCGTCCGAGGTCGGGTAGACGCCCATGGGCACGGCGGTCGGGTGGTCGTTGCCGGCCTGCGGCGGGACGACCCCGTCGATCAGCCAGCGCACGGCCTGAAAGTCGAGCATGGCGATCTGGGCCTGGAGGAGGGAGGAGTGGATCCATCGTCCCTCGCCGGTGCGTTCGCGGTCGAGCAGGGCCATCAGGATACCCATGGCGACGAAGAGACCGGCGGAGAGGTCGGCGACCGGAATGCCGACGCGCACCGGGCCCTGACCGGGCATGCCGGTGATGGACATCAGCCCGCCCATGCCCTGCGCCACCTGGTCGAAACCGGGGCGATGCGCATAGGGGCCGGTCTGGCCGAAGCCGGAGATGGAGCCGAGCACGAGCCGGGGATTGCGGGCATGCAGGGTGTCCCAGTCGAGCCCGAGCCGTTCCTTCACGCCGGGGCGGAAGTTTTCGACCAGCACGTCGGCGGTGTCGATCAGCCTGCCCAGCACCTCCTGCCCCTCGGGCGTCTTGAGGTCGAGCGTGAGGGAGCGCTTGTTGCGGTGCAGGTTCTGGAAGTCGGAGCTGTCGCGGTTGCCGTATCCCGCCGCGTCCTCGGGCGGTTCGATCTTTATGACGTCGGCGCCCCAGTCGGCGAACTGCTTGACGCAGGTCGGGCCGGAGCGGATCCGGGTCAGGTCCAGCACCTTGAAACGGTCGAGGGGAAGTTGGGTCATTCGGCGGCCTCGCGCATCGGTTCATCCTCCACCGGGATGATGGCCGCTTCGGGGACGGCGATCCAGACCTCGGACCCGGTCGCAAAGTCCTCCTCGGGCGGGCCGGCGGCGCGCAGGCCGGTGCCGGAGGCCAGGGTCAGGCCGTAGTCCCACCTTTCGCCCAGGAAGATGCGTTCGGTGACGCGGCCGGGCAGGAACAGCATGCCGGGTTCGGACGGAACAGCCCCGTCGCGGCGCGGGAGGAGCCGCAGGTTCTGGGGCCTGACTGAGGCCAGAAGCGCCCCGTCCGCCCCGCCCGAACTGGGAACGTCGAACCCGTCGAACACCATGCGGCCGGACTGGCGGCGGCCTTCGAGCAGGTTGGTGCGGCCGATGAATTCGGCGGCAAAGCGGGTCGTCGGCCGGGAATAGAGCCGGTGCGGCGTGTCCAGCTGTTCGATACGTCCGGCATTGATGACGGCGATGCGGTCGGAGATCGCCATCGCCTCGGCCTGATCGTGGGTGACGTAGACGGTGGTGATGCCGAATTCGGTGTGCATGCGCTTGATCTCGCTCCGCATGTCCTCTCGCAGGTTGGCGTCGAGGTTTGAGAGCGGTTCGTCCAGCAGCATCACCTTGGGCTGGAGCGCCACGGCACGGGCGAGCGCGACGCGCTGCTGCTGGCCGCCCGAGAGTTCCGCCGGATAGCGCCCGGCGAGGTGATCCAGTTGCACGACGCGCAGCACCTCGGCCGTCTGGCGGGCGATTTCGTCCTTGGGGAGCTTCTTCATCCTGAGCCCGAAGCCGACGTTCTGGGCGACGGTCATGTTGGGCCAGATCGCATAGCTCTGGAAGATCATCGACATCTGGCGGCGTTCGGGCGGGACCACGCCGGAGGGGGAGGAGATCTCCTCTCCGTCCAGCAGGATGGTTCCTTCGGTCGGGGTGATGAAGCCCGCGATCATGCGCAGCGTCGTCGTCTTGCCGCAGCCCGAGGGGCCGAGCAGGGACAGGAATTCGCCGTCGCGCAGGGTCAGGGACAGGTCGTCGACCGCCTTGAACGCGCCATAGGCTTTGGTCAGCCCGCGGAGTTGCAGGGTCGTCATGTGTCAGTTCCTTCGCAGCATGAAGTCACGGCCGAGGAAGCGCATGCCGATGGCGACCACCGCAGTGGTGATGACCAGCAGCAGCACGCCCATGGCGGCCAGATTCTCGTATTCGCCCTGTTCGCTCAGATCGAGCGTGAGGATCGAGATCACGCGGTTGTTGTGGGAGGACAGGAAGATCGCCGTCGAGAGTTCGCGCGAACAGATCACGAAAACGAGGATCCAGACGCCGAGCAGGTTCTTCTTCAGCACCGGCGCGACCACTTCGGTGAGGGCGCGGAAGCGGCCTCCTCCGTGGATGCGGACGGCTTCCTCGAGTTCGGGGTTCATGGAGCGGACCCCGGAGGAGAGCGAGACGAAGGCGATCGGCAGGAAACGGGTGACGAAGGCGACGATCAGCAGCAACGACGAGCCGTACATCGACAGCGGCGGGCCCGCGTAGGCGGCGTAGAAGCAAATCGCCAGCACGATGCCGGGCACGGCGACCGGCGACACGGTGAGGAAGGCGAGGATCGACGCCATAGGCACCATCTTGCGGATCACCATGTAGGCAATCATGAAGCCCAGAACCGTGCAGATCGTCGCGCCCGAGAAGGCCACCTTGTAGGTGTTCCAGATCGCGTCGCGCACCGTCTGCTGTTCGAACAGGATCTCGTGGAAGTTCTGCAGCGTCATGTTGTCGAAGGTGAAGGGTTTCGCCCAGGCGACGGAGAAGGAGGTCGTGACCAGGATCACGGCGGGCAGGACCACCGCCAGCAGCATCACCAGGATGCCGTGGGCCAGCAGGACATAGCGCCAGCGGCCGATCTTCATCGGTTCGCGTGCGCCGCCCTTGCCCGAAACGGCCACCGTGCCCCCGCGCAGCATCAGGCGCTGTGCGGCGAGCAGGACGATGGTGACAAGCACCAGCGGGACGGAGAAGGCCATCGCGAGTTCGATGCGCGCCGGGTATTCGAAGAAGGTTGTGAGCTGCGTCGTCGCCACGTTGAAGCGGGCGGGAATGGCGATGAGCGCCGGGGTACCGTAGAGCGCGATGGTTTCGAGGAAGACCAGCATGCAGGCGCCCAGAACCGCGGGCAGGGCCAGTGGCAGGGTGATGAGCCATGTGGTGCGCAGGGGACCTGCGCCGTGGATCGCCGCGGCTTCCTCCATCTCGGACGAGATGAGGTCGAAGGCGGAGGTGGCGAAGATGAAGATCAGCGGAAACACGTTCAGGGCGATGACGAAGGCCAGGCCCCACATGGAGAAGATGTTGACCAGCGGTTCCTCGTATCCCGTCAGGCCTTCCCACAGGCGGTTGATCCAGCCCGCGTTCGGACCGGCCAGCAGGATCCATCCGATCGCGCCGAGGAAGGGGGGAATGATGAAGGCGCCGAGCACGGCGAAGAACATCATGCCGCGGCCCGGCGTGTCTGTGCGCGACACGGCAAAGGCCATGGGCAGGGCCATGAAGACCGACATCGCCACGGTGACCCCGGCCAGCTGGAGCGTGTGCCAGTAGGCGGTCAGGTAACGCTGGCGGGTGAAGACATCGACGAAGTTCTGCAGCGTGAAGCCGCCTTCCTTCGGATGGGTAAAGCTTTCGATGACCAGCCGCGACAGGGGGCTGACCACAAGGACCACCAGCAGCAGGGCCAGCAGGGCAAAGACCACGAAGGTCCAGTCGAAACGGGGGGCGCGCCGCCTGGTGCGCTCCCCCGGAATGGTTGTCGCCTGTTCGGTCATCAGATGCCGAAGGTGTCGCGGAACTTCTCGGCGGTGACTGACACACCGTCGATGATCTGTTCCTTGGTGGCGGTGATGACGTTGTCTTCGGTCAGCGGCGCCACGCCTTCGCGCGGGGTCACGTCGCCGCGGATCGGGGTGGAGAACTGGTCGACCGTCAGTTCCGCGATCTCCTTGCCGAGCAGGAATTCCATGAAGAGCTTGGCCGCCTCGGGGTGCGGGGCGTTCTTCAGGATGCAGGAGGGCGAGGTGATGATGACCATGCCGTCGGTCGGCACGATGGTGGCCATCGGGTTGCCCTTTTCGGCAGAGATCAGGGCGGAGGTCATCGGGCCCGCGCCGACGGCGGTTTCCCCGGCGGCGGTGGTGGTCACCACGTCGATGGAGGAGCGGCCGATGTAGGGGTCCTGCTCAAGCAGCTTGTCGAAGTAGTCCCAGCCGTAGAGTTCCTCCATCTTCACCGCCCAGATGCCGACGTAGCCGGAGAAGCCGGGGTGGCCGATCGCCAGCTTGCCCTTCCACTTCGGGTCGAGCAGGTCGGGCCAGTTCTTCGGCGCCTCGGCTTCGGAGACGAGGTCGGTGTTGTAGACGATGCCCATGGGGCCGGCGGTGGTGATGTGGTAGAAATCGTCCGGATCGGCACCCTGGAAGGCTGCCAGGGCCTCGCCCTTGCGCATCGGGGCATATTTCAGCAGCAGGTCGCGGGACTTCAGGTCTTCGGCATGGGCCACGTTCGAGGTGGTCAGCACGTCGCAGTTCGCCACGCCGGAGTCGATGTCCTGGTTCAGCTTCTGGAAGGCCACCGTCGCGGTGGAGCGGACGACGTTCACCTTGATGCCCGGATAGAGCTCCGTGAACTTCTGGCCGACACGTTCGGCGGTCTCGCTGTCCATCGGGACAACGTACCAGGTGATTTCGCCTTCGGGCTTCGCGGCCTCGTAAAGCGGGGCGATCTTTTCGTCCATGTGGCTGGCGGCATTGGCCGCGAGCGGCAGCAGCGCGGCCGCGGCTGCTGTGGTCATCAGAAACGTTCTGCGTTTCATGGTCTGGGTCTCCTCCCTAGATGATGCTTATTGCCCCTGCCCGTGTGGCGGGGAGTGCTGTGGTGCGGGTGTCAGGTCTCCTCCTTCGTCCGCCCGGTTGTCCTGAGCGCGGCGACGAGGTCGGCATAGACCCGCCCGCCGGACAGGATGTGGTCGCGCATGGTTTCGCGCGCGGCGTCGACATCGGCATTGCGGATCGCTTCGACCACGCGGCCGTGTTCGTGCCAGGACCGTTCCAGCCGCGATTTCTGGTTGAGGCTCGAGGAGTGATAGAACTCCATCCGCTTGCGGGTCTGTCGGATCAGCCGGTTCAGGTATTCGTTTCGCGCCCCGTCATAGATCGTGCGGTGAAAGCGGGTGTTGAGCCGGATGTAGGTCGCGGTATCGAGCAGGGTGGCGCTGTCGCGGCTCTCCTCGTAGATCGCGATCATTTTCGCGACCTCGTCCTCGGGCATGCGTTGCGCGGCAAGTGCGGCGGCCTCGGCTTCCAGCAGGGCGAGGGTCTCCATCATCGCGACGGCCTCGTCCGCCGAAAGGCCAAGCACCACGGCGCCGTGTCGCGGGCGGATTTCGACGAGGCCGGAGGCGGCAAGCTGCATGATCGCCTCCCGCGCGGGGGTGCGGGAGATGGCGAAGCGTTCGGCAAGTGACTTTTCGTCGATGGAATCGCCGGGGCGCAGCTCTCCGGAACTGATCTCGCGTTCCAGACGCACCCGGACGGTATCGCTTGCCTTGGCCACTTTCGCCTCCTCACTTTATGTATTCATTACGCGATTCTGCGTATACGTAAAGACCTTGTAAATGAACATTAATGGATTCTATGGTTTTGTCGGGCGCGGACGGAGACGCCCGGGAGGAAGACTTTGAAAACACAAGCAATTCGTATCCACGCCCATGGCGGGCCCGAGGTTCTGAGTCTCGACGAGGTGGAGATTCCCGCCCCCGGACCGGGCGAAGCACTGGTGCGCAACACGGCCATCGGGGTGAACTACGCCGACATCTACGAGCGCGAGGGCGACCACGGCGGGCCGCATTCGGCCAAGCCGTTTCCGGTCACCATGGGCCATATGGCGGTCGGCGTGGTCGAAACGCCCGGCGCGGACGGTCCGGGGGCCGGGACGCGGGTCGGATACATCGGGGGGAATTCCTACGCCGGGCATACGCTGGTGCCGGCGGCGCGGCTGTTTCCTTTACCGGATGCGCTGAGCGACGAGGTCGCGGGGGGCTACCTGCTGCGCGGGCTGACGGCGGAGTATCTGGTCCGGCGGCTTTATCCGCTTGGGCCGGGCAAAGTGGCGGTGGTGCATGCGGCGGCGGGCGGCATGGGGCTGTTGCTGGGACAATGGGGAAAGGCGCTTGGCGCACGGATGATCGGGACGGTCGGGTCGCCGGAGAAGGCCGC
Organism: Primorskyibacter flagellatus; assembly: GCF_014638275.1. Lineage (GTDB taxonomy): Bacteria > Pseudomonadota > Alphaproteobacteria > Rhodobacterales > Rhodobacteraceae > Pseudooceanicola > Pseudooceanicola flagellatus_A. The sequence goes on along the minus strand of NZ_BMFJ01000002.1, from coordinate 694,566 downwards.
GCTGGCGAAGACCTTCGGATATGAGTCCACGATCGACTACAGCGCCGGGGATTTCGCCCCGCAGGTCATGGAGCTGACCGGCGGTGTCGGGGCGGAAGTGATTTATGACGGGATCGGCAAGGCGGCCTTCCGCAAGTCGCTGGACTGCATCCGGCCGCGCGGGATGGTCATCAGCTATGGCACGGCGTCGGGCAACGTGGGGGAGTTCGACCTGCAGCTGCTGCATTCCAAATCGATCATCGTGACCCGCCCGACCCTGCGCAGCTGGATCGCCGATCCGGAGGAGGCGCGGGCGGCGGCGGTGGCGACCTTTGCCGCGCTCACCTCCGACGACATCGACACGCCGATCGGAGCGGTGCTGCCGCTGGCCGAGGCGGCAGAGGCGCACCGGCGTCTGGAAGGGCGCGAGACCACCGCGCCGATCGTCCTCAAACCCTGATGGAGAGCCTGATGAGCGAAACCGCATTCCCCCCCGGCTGGACCCCGGACCGGAGCTTTGGCGATGGCCGTGTCGGCTATTCCCTGGCCGATCGCATCGCCGTTCTGGCGATCCAGATCCCCGAGAAGCGCAACGCGCTGGACGAAAAGGCCACCGCCGGGATGGTCGCCGCGCTTGAGGCGGCGGTGGCGGAGGGCGCGCGGGTGCTGCTGTTCACCGGGACCGGGGGCCGCGCCTTCATTTCGGGCGCGGACCTTGGCGGGTTCGAGGGGCCGCGGCCGACGGGGACGGATTTCGTCGACCGGCAGAGGGTGCTGGCGGCCTGCCCGATCCCGACGATCGCAGTGATCAAAGGTTTCTGCATCGGTGGTGGTCTGATGACCGCGCTGAACTGCGACTTCCGGCTGGCGTCGGAGGATTCGACCTTTGGCGTGCCGGCGGCGAAGCTGGGGCTGTCCTACGGAGATCAGGGTCTAAGGGGCCTTGTAGAGACTGTCGGGCCGGCACGGACCAAGCGGATCCTCTACGTGGGTGACCGGGTGGATGCGCAGACGGCGCTGGTCTGGGGGCTGGTGGAACATGTCTATGCGGAAGACGCGCTTTGGCCCGCGGCGATGGAGATGGCCCGGGTGATCGCCGGGAACGCGCCCCTGTCGGTCCGGGCGACGAAGGAGACGGTGGCGGACCTGCTGCGGGACGAGAGCGCGCGGGACCCGGAGCGGATCGCCGCGATCGGTCTGGAATGCCGCAACAGCCGCGATTTCCGGGAGGGCCGGGATGCCTTCCGCGAGAAACGCGCGCCCGTGTTCGAGGGCAGATGATGGGGATCGTCCTGTATCATTCGCCGAAGTCCAGCGCCTCGCGCCGGGTGCGGCTGTGTCTGGAGGAGAAGGGGATCGCCTATGAGGGGCATGTGATCGACCTGTCCGCGCAGGAGCAGCATTCGGAGGCTTACCTGAAGATCAACCCGCTTGGCGTGGTGCCCTGCATGCTGCACGACGGACGGCCGCTGCATGAAAGCAGCGTGATGTGCGAATATATCGACGCTGTCTTTCCCGAGCCTCCGCTCTGCCCGGAGGATCCCTATGATCTGGCGGTGATGCGCAACTGGATCCGCTATGTCGACGGGCTGATCACCAACCTGATCCGGTTCAACTGGCGGCACGGCATGGCGGCGAAGGCGGCGAAGATGTCGGAGGCGGAGTTCGAGGCGATGCTGAAGAACGTGCCGAGCGAGGAGCGCAAGGAAGCCTGGCGGCGCGCCGCCCGCAATCCCTACACGGAGACGGAGCTGGACGAGGCGCGGGGCAACCTGCTGGCGATGCTCGACCGGATGGAGGGGATGATCGCGGGCGACGGGCTGATCGGCGGACGCTATGGGCTGGCCGATATCGCCACGGCCCCCTTCGTGCGGCGGATCGAGGAGGAGATCGCGCCGGATGCCCTGCTGAGCCGGCCGAAATGCGCGGGATGGTGGGCGGCGCTGACCGCGCGCCCGGCCTATGCGCGCGCCGGGTTCGACCCGTTCGTGGGCTGAGCGGTCGGAGCGAGCCCGTCGACGAAGATGTCGAGCAGGCGCAGCACCTGTGATTTCCAGTCCGGCCCCGGCTGGCGGGCGTAGCAGAGCGCGTACATGGTCTGGAGCAGGTCCTCGGCGGTGATGCCGTCGCGGATCTGCCCGGAGGCGCGGCCCCTGGCGAGGATGTCGTTGACGGCAGAGGTGACGCGGCCGGACAGGTCGGCATAGGTCCGCTTGGATTCGTCCGTCATCACGATGGACAGCGCGCCGAGCATCCCGCGCTTGGTTTCGACAAAGGCGACGTTGCTGTGCAGCCAGTGGCGGATCGCCTCTAACGGATCGGGTGACCCGCGCAGGGAATCGGCGATGTCGGCGAGCTCCTCCATCTCCTGCCGGAAGACGGTGTGGAAGAGATCCTCGCGCGTCGGAAAGTGGCGGTAGAGCGTGCCGATACCGACGCCCGCCCGTTGCGCAACCGCTTCGAGACTGGCGTTCGGGCCACCTTTTCCCAGCACTTCCTTCGCTGCGTCTATTAGCAGGGCGCGGTTCTTCAGGGCGTCGGCGCGTGGTTTTCTGGCGCGTGTTTCCGCCAAGGCGGCATGTCCCCCTTGATAAACGGAGGCATCCTCCGTATAACTGAGTCACGGTCACCGGATCGGTGCCCGGATGCAATCATACGAATTTCATCGTCCCGGCGCGAGGGCCGGGCGTCAATCCGAAAAACTCTCCCGGCGCGAGAGCCGGGCGCCAATCTTGGAATGAGACCCGGCGCGCCTGCCGGGCGGACCTTTGCAAACCGTCTCCCGCCGCGGCGGCGGGGGAACATCCGAAAAGATATGGAAGGGGGGCACATGCCACTCTCGATGACACTGACCCTGAACGGGGCAGCGCGCGACGTCGTGCTTGACGATCCGCGCGTGACGCTTCTGGACCTGCTGCGCGAGCGGCTCGACCTGACCGGAACGAAGAAGGGCTGCGACCGTGGCCAGTGCGGCGCCTGTACGGTGCTGGTGAACGGGCGGCGGGTGAATTCCTGCCTGACGCTGGCGGCAACGTTGGACGGGGCAGAGGTGACGACGATCGAAGGGCTGGGCACGGCGGCTGCGCTGCATCCGGTGCAGGCAGCCTTCATCGAACATGACGGATTCCAGTGCGGATATTGCACGCCGGGTCAGATCATGAGCGCGGCCGGGCTGATCTCCGAAGGGCTGGATGCCGAGGACCCGGAGCGGATCCGCGAGGGGATGAGTGGCAACATCTGCCGTTGCGGGGCCTATCACGGGATCACGCTGGCGGTGCAGGAAGCGGCGCGTCGCATGGCGGCGGACGGCCAGGAGGACGCGGCATGAAGAGTTTTGACTTCGTGCAGCCCCGGACGGTGGCGGAGGCGCTGGCGGCCTGGGGTCCCGGTGCGGTCTGGCTGGGCGGCGGAACAAGCCTGATCGACCTGATGAAGCTTGGTGTCGCGCAGCCGGACGTGGTGATTGATCTTGGTCGGGTCGCGGGGATGCGGTCGGTTGACGTTCAGGGAGACGGCGCGGTGCGCATCGGCGCGCTGGTGAGCAATGCCGATCTGACCCGCGATGCAGCGTTTGCGGCGCGCTTCCCGATGGTTGCGGAGGCGCTGCTCTCCGGTGCGTCGGGCCAGCTGCGGAACGCGGCGACGGTTGCGGGCAACCTGATGCAGCATACCCGCTGCGCGTACTTTCAGGATGCGGGTGCAGCCTGCAACCGGCGCGATCCGGGGGCGGGCTGCGATGCGCAGGGCGGGGTCGGTGGCGGCGTGGCGGTGCTGGGCGCAAGCCCGGCCTGCATCGCGGTGAACCCGTCGGATTTCTGCGTGCCGCTCGCCGCGCTGGACGCGGTGGTCGAGGTGCAGGGGCCGGAGGGTGGCCGGGAGATCGCCATGGCCGATTTCCATTTGTTGCCGGGCGATACGCCGGACAGGGTGACCGCGCTGGCGCCGGGAGAACTGATCGTCGCCCTGCGCCTGCCCGCCGGGGCGGACGGGTTCGCGGGGCATTCCCGATACCTGAAGGTGCGCGATCGGACGTCCTTTGCCTTTGCCACGGCCTCGGCCGCGGCGGGGCTGCGGATGGAGCACGGGCGGATCGCGGAGGCGCGGCTGGCGCTTGGCGCGGTCGCCGCAAAACCCTGGCGGGTGGCAGAGGCGGAGGCGGTGCTGATCGGCCAGACGCCGGATGCCGACCTGTTCGACCGGGCCGCCACGATTGCCATGGCGGGGGCGGAGCCGGGGGATGACCTGGCCTGGAAGATCGACCTTGCCCGGAAGACGGCGGTGCGGGCGCTGTGCCTTGCCGCTGCCGGAACACCTGCGCGGATGCCCGCGCTTCCCGCCTCTGTCTTTGCAGAGCCTGCCGGAGAAAAAGTCCATGCCTGATACACTTGCTCAACCCATGCGTTTCGGATCGAGCTCCGGCCAGCCGGTGACGCGGCGGGACGGGATCGCCAAGGTGACCGGGGACGCGGACTATGCCGCCGATCACAGTCCCTCGGGGATGCTGCATGCGGTCTATGCCCCTGCCGCGATCGCGCGGGGGCGGGTCACCGCAATGAACACCGTCGCGGCAGAGGCGCATCCCGGTGTCGTCCGGGTCATCACCCCGGCAAACCGTCCCGCGTTGCAGGGCGATCCGGCGGACAAGTCGGTGATGTTCACCTTCCGGATCGAGGTGCTGCAGGACGATACGGTGCGTTATGCCGGTCAGCCGGTGGCGCTGGTTCTGGCGGAGACGCTGGAGGCGGCGACGGAAGGCGCGCGGCTGCTGGACCCGCAGTATGCGGTCGAGGTGCCGCGCGTCACGCTGGCGGATGCGGAGTCCGAACCGGTTGCCGGGCAGGGCTTTGGCCAGCCGGCGGATACCACGCATGGCGACGTGGACGCGGGACATGCGGCGGCGGCGCGGTCCGTGGACGTGACCTATACGACGGCGGCGCAGTATCACAACGCGATGGAACCGCATGCAATCGTCGCGCAGTGGGAGGGGGATCACCTGTCGCTGGACGTGCCGACCCAGGCCTTCGCCCTGTCCTGCGCGGGGTATGCGCGCTACTTCGGGATCCCGGCGGAGAACGTGACGATCCGGTGCCCCTATCTTGGCGGCGGCTTCGGGTCCAAGGCGATCCCGGCGGGTCCGCTGGTGCTGGCGGTGCTGGCGGCGCGGGACGTGGGGCGGCCGGTGAAGCTTGCGCTGACCCGGAAACAGATGTTCGGCCCGGTCGGGCATCGCGGCGCGACGGAGCAGCGGCTGCGGATCGGCGCGGATGGCGAGGGACGGCTGAGCGTGATCGACCACGATAACGTGGCGGAGACCTCGACCTTCGACGATTTTGTCGAACCGGCGGCGAATGCGTCGCAGGGGCTTTATGCGGCGGGGGCGCTTCGGTCGCGGCACCGGGCGGTGCGGCTGGATGTCGGGACGCCGGGGCCGATGCGGGCACCGGGAGAGGCGTCCGGATCCGCCGCGCTGGAATGCGCGATGGACGAACTGGCGGAGGCCTCCGGCATCGATCCGCTGGAGTTCCGGTTGCGCAATTACGCGGAGACGGAGCCGGGGACGGGCAGGCCCTATTCGTCAAAGGCCCTGCGCGACTGCTATTTGCAGGGGGCGGAGCGGTTCGGCTGGTCCGGGCGTCCCTCTGCGCCCGGTACGATGCGCGACGCTTCGGGACTGCTGACGGGCTGGGGCATGGGGACGGCGCTGTTCCCGGCCCCGATGTTCGCCGCGCAGGCGCGGGCGACGCTGAAGGCGGACGGGACCGCGCTGGTCGAAACCTCTGCCGCGGACATGGGGCAGGGGGCCTGGACGGCGCTGGCGCAGATCGCGGCGGACAGTCTGGGGCTGCCGCTGGATGCGGTTGAGTTCCGGGCCGGGCATTCTTCGCTGCCCGATGGCGGCGTCGCGGGCGGGTCGGGCCATACGGCCACGGCGGGCGGGGCGCTGCATGCGGCCGGTCTGGACGTGGTGCGCCAGTTGGGAGAGATCGCGGCCGCGGATCCGGAGTCACCCCTGCATGGCGCGGGCAATGCGCAATTCGTCGCGCGGGACGGGCGGCTGTTCGTCGAGGGCGACGAGGGCCGGAGCGATGCGCTGGCGGATATCCTCGTCCGTGCGGGGGGTGCTCCGCTCACCGGGACGGGACGCGGGGCGCGGGCGCCCGAGGCGGCGGCGGCCCATGCAATGTATTCCCATGGTGCGGTCTTCGCGGAGGTGAAGGTGGACCCGGACCTTGGCCAGATCCGGGTGAGCCGTCTGGTCGGGGCCTTTGCCGCGGGGCGGATCATCAATCCCAAACTGGCCGAGAGCCAACTGTTCGGGGGCATGATCTGGGGTGTCTCCTTCGCGTTGCACGAGGAGGCGAAGTTCGACCGTCGGACTGGGCGGATCATGAACGCCGACTTCGCGGGGTATCACGTGCCGGTCAATGCCGACGTGCCGGGGCTGGAGGTCATCATGGTGCATGAGGACGATCCTCACGTGAACCCGCTTGGCGTGAAGGGCGTGGGCGAGATCGGGATCGTCGGGACCGTGGGGGCGATCGGCAACGCGATCCGGCATGCGACGGGGCGGCGGGTGCGGCGCTTCCCGATCCGGATCGAGGGCATGCTGGGCTGAGGTCTTCCTCGGTTTGAAAGGGGGCGTCCTGCCGGTCTGGCGGGGCGCCCCTTTGTCATGTGCGGCGGGTGAGGGTTGCGCAAAGTCCAGAATCGTGGTTCCTAAGTCCATCATTATGGACTTTGGTGATACATGCTGGTCCGTCAGGCCGACAACGTGCTGTCTATCCTTGAATTCTTTGCCGAACGGCAGGGGCCGGCGACGGTTGCGGATATGACCGCGCATTTCGGCTGGCCGCGGTCGTCGACCTTCAACATGGTCGCGACGCTGGTGGAGCGGGGCTATCTGTATGAACCCCGGGCGCGGGGGGCCTATTATCCGACCGCCCGCTGGCAGGTGATGGCGCAGGCCGTCGCCGCGGCAGAGCCCGTGCCGGTGGAGCTGATCCGCCTGCTCGACCGGCTGGCGGAGGAGATCGGGGAAACCGTCTGGATCGCCGGGGCCGGGGGGCTGGACGTGGTGATGCTGGAGGTGCGGGAGAGCCCTCAGCTGATCCGTTATGCCGCGCGCCCCGGAATGCGGCTGCCGATCCATGTGACCGGGTCCGGGCAGGCGCTGATGTCGCGCATGAGCGGGGCAGAGCGGGAGGCGCTGCTGAAGCGTATTCGCTACGTACGCTACAACCGGAACACGCCGATGGATGCAGAGACGGTGCGCGGACAGATCGCGCAGTCGCAGGCGCGGGGATGGTTCATGTCGTCGTCGGCCTATTCGTCAGACCTGGGCGGGGTGGCCCTGCCGGTGAAGCGGGGCGAGCGGCATTTCGCCGTGACCGCCGCAGGGCCGGAGGCACGGGTGCTGCCGAGGATGGAGGAGATTGCCGCGATGCTGCGTCGCGGCATCGAAGAGGAATGCGGGGCGCAGGCGCTGACGGCTGCCTGACCCGAGGGAGGAGACACCATGCCGACGATACACAGAAACATTCCGGACAGTGCCGGGCTGAACACCTTTCGTGCCGATCCGGCGATGCGGCAGCTGCTGAAGGTCTATCTGGATGCGGAGACGCTGGCGGCGCTGCTGCCGCAGCTGGATCGCATGGGCGAGTTGGCTGGCGGTGAACTGGAGCGGCTGGCGCTGGAAGCGGACCGGAATCCGCCCGTGCTGAACATACGCAACCGTACAGGTGCGGCGGAAGAGCGGGTGGAGAAGCATCCGTCTTACGTGCGGATGGAGGAGATCGCCTTCGGGGAATTCGGTCTCGCCGCCATGTCGCACAGGGGCGGGGTGTTCGGGCGTCCCGACAAGCTGCCCCCGCTGGCGAAATACGCGCTGGTCTATCTGTTCGTGCAGCAGGAATTCGGTCTGTGCTGTCCGCTGTCGATGACCGACAGCCTCACGCGGACGCTGGTGAAGTTCGGCGACCCGGAGCTTGTGGCGGAGTATTTCGATGAGCTTACCAGTCAGGACATGGATGTCGCCTTTCAGGGCGCAATGTTCATGACCGAACAGCCCGCCGGGTCGGACGTCGGTGCGATCGAGACGACGGCGCGGCAGGAAGCGGACGGGAGCTGGCGGCTGTATGGCGACAAGTGGTTCTGTTCCAACCCGGATGCGGACCTTGCCATGGTGCTTGCGCGGCCCGAGGGGGCGGGACAGGGCACGGGGGCTCTGTCGCTGTTCCTGCTGCCGCGCCGCCTGCCCGATGGCAGCCGCAACGCCTACCGGATCCTGCGGCTGAAGGACAAGATGGGGACACGCTCCATGGCCTCGGGCGAGATCATGCTGGAGGGTGCGGTGGCGCATCTGGTCGGCGATCCCGGGCAGGGGTTCAAGCAGATGACCGACATGATCAACATGTCGCGTCTGGCGAACGGCGTGCGCAGCGCGGGCATGATGCGGAGGTCGGTGGCAGAGGCGCTGTTCATCGCGCGCAACCGGACGGCCTTTGGCAAGCGGCTGGCGGATCTGCCGCTGATGCGGCGGCAGCTGGTCAAGATGCTGGTCACGGCGGAGCAGGGGCGGTCGATGGTCTTCCACACCGCGCGGGTGCTGCAGCGGGCCGATGCGGGGGATGCGGAGGCTGCGAAGGTGCTGCGGATCCTGACCCCGCTGCTCAAGTTCCGGACCTGCCGCGATGCGCGCAAGGTGGCCGGCGACGCGATGGAGGTGCGCGGCGGCTGCGGCTATATCGAGGAGTTCTCGGACGCGCGGGTGCTGCGGGATTCCCACCTCGGCTCGATCTGGGAAGGGACGAGCAACATCGTCGCGCTGGACGTGGCCCGGGCGACGCGGCGCGAGGGGGCCCTGGCGGCTTTGCGGGCGCATCTTGAGGGGCTTCTGGCGGAGTGTGGTTCCGTCCCGGACGGACTGGCCGGAGCGATGACGCGGGCCTGCGACCTGATGGAAGCGGTGGCGTCGGACAAGGCGCGGGAGGATGAGGTGCGGACGGCGGCGAGCGCTGTCTACAACGTCGCCTCGGCGGTCATCATGGCGTGGGAGGAGGCGCGGATCTCGGGCGCCTCGGGCGGACGGGCGCGGCTGGCGGGGCTGGTGCTGCGCCACAAGCTGCTGCCGCGCGACCCGCTCGCCGACGGCGCGGCGGAGGGGGACGGTGCGTTGCTTGAGCAGGCGCTGGCGGAGGCGGAGCCGATGCTGGAGGCCGCGGAATGAGCGTGACCGGTGCCCTCGCCGGGCTGAAGGTGATCGACCTGAGCCGGGTTCTGGGCGGTCCGTTTGCCGGGCAGATCCTTGGCGACCACGGGGCAGAGGTCATCAAGGTCGAACCGCCCGCGGGGGATGAGACGCGGGGTTGGGGTCCGCCCTTCCACGACGGCACGGCGGCCTATTTCGAAGGCCTGAACCGCAACAAGCGGGCGATCGCGCTGGACCTTGGCCGGGCGGAGGGACGGGAGGTTCTGCTGCGCCTTCTCGACGGGGCGGACGTGCTGCTGGAAAACTTCAAGGTCGGGACGCTGGAGAAATGGGGGCTCGGCTATGAAGAGGAGCTGGCGGAGCGGTTTCCCCGGCTGATCCATTGCCGGGTGAGCGGGTTCGGGGCGGACGGCCCCCTTGGCGCGCTGCCGGGGTACGATGCGATCCTTCAGGCCATGGGCGGGATCATGTCCGTCAACGGGTCGGAGGAGACGGGGGCAACGCGGGTCGGCCTTCCGGTCGTGGATATGGCGACGGGGCTGAACGCGGTGATCGGGATCATGATGGCGCTGGTGCATCGCGGTGCGACGGGGCGGGGGCAGTTCGTGGAGGCGGCGCTCTATGACTCCGCGGTGTCGCTGATGCATCCGCATGCGCCGAACTTCTTCCGGTCGGGCAAGATGCCGAAGCTGACGGGGAACGACCATCCCAATATCTCGCCCTATTCCGCCTATCGCACCGCGACGCGGCCGGTCTATCTGGCGGTCGGCAACAACGGGCAGTTCTCCCGGCTTTGTGCCGAAATTGGTATCCCGGAGGTCGCGCAGGACGCGCGTTTCGCGACCAATGCGGACCGGGTCATCAACCGCGATGCATTGCGCGAGGTGCTGGAGGCGGCCCTGGCCGACAAGGACGGGGCCGAGATCGGGGAGCGGCTGATCCGCGCCGGGGTGCCCGCCGGGCCGATCCAGAGCGTCGGGGAGGCGCTGGAGCATCCGCATACCGTGCATCGCGGCATGGTGGTCGAGGTCGGCGATTACCGGGGGCTGGGGGCACCTGCGAAACCCGCTGCCACACCGGCGAGCTACCGCCTGCCCCCGCCCGGCTTCGCGGAGCATCGGGAGGCGGTGCTGCGGGAGGCGGGGTTTTCGGATGCGGAGATCGCGGCGCTGGCGGAGTCGGGAATCGCACCGGAGGTGATGGGCTAGGCCTGCGGGTTCACCCGGACCAGCACGTCCGCGCGGCCCTGATGGGCGGGGCGGCCGTGCTGGTTGATCAGCTCGAACCGGCGGCCGATGCGGCCGGTGTTGCCGGACCTGCCGAGGGACTTGTCGAGGATCGTCAGGTTCAGGTGCAGGGTGTCGCCGAGGAAGACGGGTTCGACGAACTTCCACTCCTGCACGTCGAGCAGGGCGACGGCGCTGTCTTCGAAGATGCCGAGCGTGTGCATCAGGCCAAGGGCGAGGCCGATCCCGAACGCCCCGTGCATCAGGCGCTGGCCGAACTTTGCCTTTGCGGCGAATTCCGCATCGTTGTGGATCGGGTTCCAGTCACCTGTCAGCATGGAGAACATGGTGAGGTCGGTTTCGGTGATCGTACGGCCCTGGCTGGTGAAGGTCTGGCCCGGTTCGAAATCGTTGTAATAGAGGCTGTGGCTCATGGGTGGTCCTTCAGATGGGCTTCGGCCATGTCGCGGAGTTTCGCCTTCTGGATCTTGAGGCCGTTGGCGCTTTCGGTGGCCGGGAACGACTCGATCGGGACGACGCGGAGTGGCACCTTGTAATGGGCGAGACGGTCGGCGGTATGGGTGCGCACGGTCTCCGGATCGGGGGAGGCGCCGGGTTTGGGCAGGATGAAGGCGAAGGCGCGGGCGCGGCCTTCGTGGGTCACGCCGACGACCTGCGCGCGGGCGACTCCGTCGGCCGACTCCAGCACCTCCTCGATCTCCGCCGGGTCGGTGAGGAAGCCCGACAGGCGCAGGAAGTCGCCGTTGCGGGCGAGGTAGACGAAGGTGCCGTCGGGGCGCAGGTAACCGGCGTCGCCGCTGCGGAAGTAGCCTTCTGGGTCGACGGCCTTGGCTGTGGCCTCGGGGTTCCGGAAATAGCCGGTGAAGTTGGTCGGCCCTTTGACTTCAAGCACGCCGGGCTGGTCCGGGGCGCAGAGCTCTCCGGTCTCCGGATCGCGCACGCGGACGGAGACGGTGTCGCCCCCGGCGGTGCGGCCCCCGCCCTGAAGACGCTGGTCGATCGGGTGTGTCGGCGGCTGGATGGCGAAGATCGCGTGCAGTTCGGACGCGCCGTAGACCCCGCAAAGGGGCAGGCCCTCTTCCGCCATGCCGCGCAGCGTCGCGCCCATGCCGGGGGTGAAGGCGCCGAAGCCGCAGATGCGGGCGTGGGAGAAGACGGTGCGGTCGGCGTCCCACATCTGGCGGAACATCTCGTCCGAGCCGAAGAAATGGGTGATCGCCTGCGCCTTGGCGATACCGATGGCGGGGGCGAGCGCGTAGGCGGTCAGCAGGTGGATCGGCGCACCGCCGGCAAAGGCGCCGAGCGTGGGGTTCAGGCCGAACACCCCGCAAAGCGGCATGGCGGCGAGATAGGCGGCGTCGGGCGCGTCGAAGCCGTAGGCGGGCGCGCAGTAGCGGGCGTGCAGTGACAGGGTTTCCTGCGTGTGCATCACCAGCTTGGGCTTGCTGGTGGTGCCGGAGGTGGTGAAGAGGATCACCGGGTCGGAGGGCTGTGCGTCCTGCGGCGGCAGGGGGTCGAACCCGTCGAAATCGCAATGCGTGACGGGGATGCCCTGGATCGGCGGCAGATCGGCGGAGTCGATGGCGGCCAGTGCCTTGAGATCGGGCAGGGTTGCGAGGTCGAGCGCGGCGGTCATGGCGTGGAAATCCGCGTGACGGTCGCCGCTTTCGAAGATCAGCAGCTTTGCGCCGGAGCTGGAGAGGATGTGATGCAGCTCCGCCGTACGGTAGCGTGTGTTGACCGCCGCCACCGTCGCGCCGATCCGCGCGGCCCCGAAGAGAAGGGCGAGCCAGTGCGGGTGGTTGGGCAGCCAGACGGCGACCCGGTCATGCCGTTCGATGCCCTGCGCGCGCAGCCATGCGGCGGCGCGGCCGACAAGCGCGTCAAAGGCGTCCAGCGACAGGGGCGTGCCGCCTTCGGGGGTCATAACGGGGCGCGCCGCACCGGGTCCGGCGCGGCGCTCGGCGATCAGGGCATCGAAGGTGAGGGGCATCAGTAAAGCTCCATCAGGCGGTCGTTGTCGGACAGTTCGCCCGGATCGCCCTCCCAGATCAACTGGCCGGATTTCATGACCACGGCGCGGTCGGAGATCTTGAGCGCCTCCTTCACGTTCTGTTCGACAAGCAGGATCGACAGGCCCTCGCGCTGTTGCAGGGTGCGGATCGGGGCCAGCAGATCCTGGAACAGCTTGGGCGCGAGGCCGATGGAGGGTTCGTCCATCAGCAGGATGCGCGGGCGCGACAGCAGGGCGCGGCCGATGGAGACCATCTGCTGCTGCCCGCCCGACAGGGTGGAGGCAGGGCGATGCATGAATTCGCGGATCACCGGCAGGATGTTCAGCACCCAGTCGACGCGTTCGGCGCGCTCCTCCTTGGGAACGCGGGCGGCGTGCATCCCGAGCGCGAAGATCTCCGTCACGGTGAGAGAGGGGAAGATGCCGCGCCCTTCGGGCACCATGGCGACGCCCATGTCGGCAATGTCGCGCGGCGTGCGGCCGGTCATGTCGGTTCCGTCGACGCTGACGCTGCCTTCGCCCGGGGCGAGCAGACCGAACATGGTCTTGAGCAGGGTCGACTTACCTGCGCCGTTGTGACCAATCATGCAGAGCACCTCTCCCTTCATCAGGGAAAGGTCGATTCCAGAGATCACCGGGCGGCCACCGTAGCCCGCGGCGAGGGTGGAGGTCTGGAGGACGGGTTTTCCAGGAACGGGGGTCATGTGCGTTCTCCGAAGTAGATCTTCGCAAGCTCCGGGTCGTTCAGCACCGTCTGCGGATCGCCGTCGGCCAGCAGCTTGCCCCGGTCGAGAAAGGCGATGCGGTCGGAGATGCCAATGACGATGTCGAGGTTGTGTTCGATGATGCAGACGGTCACGCCTCCGGCCACGTCCTCCCGCAGGATCGTCAGGAAGCGGTCGTAGGAGGCGGGGTCGAGGCCCGACGCCGGTTCGTCCAGCAGCCAGAGCCGTGCCTCCGTCGCCATGATCCGCGCCATCGACAGGAACTTGCGTTCGGCATAAGCGAGGTCGAGCGCGCGGGTGTTGCGCTTGTCGGCCAGGCCGGTGCGTTCGAGGACCCGTTCGATGCGCTCGCGGCGGGCTGCGCGGGCGGCGCTGCCGAGCGGGATCGGCAAGGCGCCGTATTCGGTGGCGTTCAGCACGTTTTCCCAGACCGTCATGCCGTCGAACAGGCGCAGGTCCTGATACGTCCGCATGATCCCGGCGCGGGCGATGCGGTGCGGCTTGACCCCGGCGATGTCGCGGCCAAGCCATGTGACCTCTCCGCCGTCGCGGGGCAGGTTGCCGGTGATGAGGTTGAAGAAGGTGGTCTTGCCGGCCCCGTTCGGGCCGACCAGCGTCGTCACGATCCCGGCGCGCAGGTCCATGGTCACGTCGTCCACGGCCTTCACCCCCCCGAAGCTCTTGTCGAGGTTGCGGATCTGCATCAGGGTTTCGCCCTGCTGAGGCTGGGTCATGCTCATGTCCCCGACCTCCGACCGACGATGCCGCCGGGGCGGAAGATCATCAGCAGCGTCATGCCGAGCCCGTAGATGATCTGTTGCAGCGAGCCGATTTCAGTCTGCGGCAGGAAGTCGAAGTAGGAGATGACGGAGGGCAGGATCAGCAGGATCGCCGCCCCCACGATCGGGCCGGCCACGGTTCCGGTGCCGCCGATGATGACCATGGCCATGACAAGGACGGAGGTGTCGAGCGTAAAGCTTTCCACGTTGATGAAGCTGAGATAGCTGGCATAGAGCGCGCCCGCGAGTGCCGCCAGCGCGGCGGAGATCACCACGGAGATGGTCTTGATGACGGGGACGTTCTTGCCGAAGGAAGCCGCCGCGCTTTCGCTGTCGCGGATGGCGCGCAGGTTGCGGCCGAAGCTGGAGTGTACCAGTGCATTGACGATGAGCAGGACGAGCACCAGCACCGTGACCGACAGGATCGCGAAGGCGGCCGGTCTGAACACGTCGATGCCGAGGATGTTGACCGGCGGGATGGCCAGCACGCCGCCGATGCCGCCGGTAAAGCCCTTCCATTCGGAGTAGATCGTGACCGACAGGACCTGAAGGCCAAGCGACGCGGCGACGAAGTATTCGCCGCGTACCCGCAGGGCCGGGAGGGCAAGGGCGAGGGAGACGACCCCGGCCGCCAGCATCGCCGCGGGGAAGCTGACGAGGATCGACGCGCTGACGTTCTGCGCCACGAAGGCGGACGTATAGGCGCCGAGCCCGAAGAAGACGGCATGGGCGAGAGAGTAGATCCCCGCGTAGCCCATGATGAAGTTCAGCGTGACCGCGAGGATCGAATAGATCGCGATGAGGTTCACGAGGTTGTAGATATAGGCTTCCATCCGACCCTCCCTCAGTGCGCCGTGGCCCGGCCCAGCAGGCCGGAGGGGCGGATGATGATGAAGGCGAACAGGATCGCGAAGGTCACGGCCTCGGTCCATTGCGTGTCGACGACCAGCAGGGCGAGGCTTTCCGCGAGGCCCAGCATCACGCCCGCGAGCATGGTGCCGGGGATCGACCCGATGCCGCCCACGATGGTCGCGGCCAGCGAGATCAGCATGACATGGTGCCCGATGGCGGGGGAAAGCCCCGTCGTGGCCGAGGTGATGATCGCCGCCGGAACGACGATCACCGAGCCGATGGCGAAGGCGGCTGCCTGGATGGCGCGCGGGTTCAGGCCGAAGGTGCGCACCAGCTCCGGGTTGTCCGCAAGCGCCCGCAGGGCCATGCCCGTGTGCGTGCGCTTGAGGAAGAAGCCAAGGCCGCCCAGGAAGACGGCGGCGCAGGCGATGGCGATCCAGGCGAGGGGGGAGACATAGACCTCCGGGATGACCTCGACGCTGCGCGACAGGGTGGTGTTCACCGTCACGTAGCCGCGTCCGAAAATCATGCCGATGACGTTCTGCACCGCAATGCCGACCCCGAAGGAGGCGACGAAGACCGTGAAGAACGACCCTTCATGCCGCTGGATCGGGACGTAGACCAGACGGTCCAGCAGCAGCCCGAAGGCCACCGCCCCGAAGGCCGAGACGCCGATGGCCGGGATCACGCCCCAGCCCGCCCCGAAGGCGGCGTAGAAGAAGTAGGCCGCGATGACGAAGGCCGCGCCATGGGCGAAGTGGAAGATCCGCGTCGATCCGAAGATCAGCGAAAATCCCACGGCCGTCAGCGCGTAGAGCGCCCCCGTCTGAAGCCCCGTTATGGCCAGTTGGATCGCCAGCATGGGGTTACCCGCCGATCTCGACGGTATCGAGCGTTTCGGTCGCGCCGCCCTTGATCTGCTTGACCTCGATCGGGGACAGCAGCGTGCCGTTGTCCTGGAAGGAAACGGTGCCGCCGACAAGATCGAAGGTCTTCATTTCCAGCCGCTTGGCGAGAAGGTTTTCACCCGTGACCTCTGTGCCGTCCTTCTCCAGCGCTGCCGCAAGCAGGCCGTAGAGCAGGGTGGCGTTGTAGTAGTTCACGTTGTAGGCGGTCGGGTCCTTGTCGAACCTGGCCTTGAAGTCGGTGACGAAGCGTTTGGTCACCGGGTCTTCGCTGGCGTAGTCGACGGCCTGTCCGGTCACGATCATCCCGTCGGATTCCGGCAGGGCCAAAGCGTCGGGGGTGATGTAGCCGGAATAGCTGACGATCTGCGCGTCGACGCCGTTGTCACGCAGTTGCTTGACGATCTGGATCTGCTGCGCGCCGTAGCTGGCGACATAGACCACGTCGGGCTTGGCCGAGCGGACCTTGGCGGCCACGCCCGAGAACTGCTGCGCGGTGACGGGGACCGAAAGCACCTCGGCCAGTTCGGCGTCGGAGCCTTCGAAGGCGGTTTCCAGTTCGGATTCGATGGCCTGACCGAAGGGGTCGTCGATGTAGACGAGCACCATCTTCTTCAGGCCCATTTCACCGGTCAGGTAGGGGACCACCGCGCGAACCTCGAGGTTCACGAGCGGGATGACGTTCCAGAAGTATTCGCCAAGCGCGGCGAGGTCGGGGCCGACGCCGCCGCCGTTGACCGCCACGACCGACGAGCGCTGCCCGATGGTGGAGATTGCCTTGGAGACGCCGGTGAAGGCCGACAGGGTATAGGGCACGCCGGTCACGTTGACGAGCTTGGTCATGCCGACCACGGCGGGCTGCGGCAGGCCCTGGCTGTCCTCGTAGGCGATGGACATGGTGCCCGACAGCATCCCGTCGGCGTTGATGTGTTCGACGGCCAGGTCCGATCCGGCCATGAACACGTCGCCATAGACGGCGTTCGGACCGGACAGCGGGAACAGGGCGCCGATGGTGTGATCCTCGGCCCAGGCGGGCAGGGTCAGTGCGGTGAGCGCGACGGCGGTGGTGATCTTCAATGACTTCAACATGGTTCCTCCTCCTCATGCCCCTTGAATGCCGGGGGCGGGCGTTTGCGGGCTCCTCTTCCCGCGGCCGGTCGCGTCAGGCGCGGCCGGTGAATTCCTTGACCATCCTGCGGGCGATGATGACCTGCTGGATCTGGCTGGTGCCTTCGTAGATGCGCAGCAGGCGGGCATCGCGGAACAGGCGTTCGATCGGGTATTCGGCCATGTAGCCGGCGCCTCCGTGGATCTGCAGCGCGCGGTCGGCGACGCGGAAGGCCATTTCGGAGGCGAAGAATTTCGACGAGGACGCCATGATGACGGCCTGCCCCTCGCGGTCGTAGGTGTCGGCGGTGGCGCGGACCAGATGGCGGGCGGCCAGCAGTTCGGCCTGGCTCTCGGCCAGCATGCCCTGCACGAACTGGTGGTCTGCAATCGGCACGCCGAACTGCTTGCGGTCGATGGCGTAGGCGGTGGCGACGTCGAGCATCCGCTGCGCTGTACCGACGGCGATGGAGGCCACATGCACCCGCCCCCGGTCCAGCACCTTCATCGCGGTGCGGAAGCCGCGGTTCAGGTTGCCGGGGCCGCCGATGATCGCGGACTCGGGCAGGCGGACGTCGTCGAAGATCACGTCGGATGTCTTGGTTCCGCGCTGGCCAAGCTTTCGGTCGGGTTTGGCGATGGTGATGCCCGGCGTGTCGGCGGGCAACAGGAAGGCGGAGACCCCGTCGCCGCCGTCGCGGTCCGGGTCGGTGCGGGCAAAAACGGTGAAGACCCCCGCGCGCACGGCGTTGGTGATGTAGCGCTTGGTGCCGTTCAGGACAAAGTCGCTGCCGTCGCGGCGGGCTGTGGTCTTCAGATGTGCCGCGTCCGATCCGATGTCGGGTTCGGTCAGGGCGAAGCTGGCGATCATCTCTCCGCTGGCCAGTTTGGGGAGGTAATGCGCCTTCTGCTCGGCCGTGCCGTCCATGACGATCCCCTGCGACCCGATGCCGACGTTGGTGCCGACAAGGGAACGGAAGGCGACCGAAGCGTAGCACAGCGCCTCGACCAGACGGGATTCCTGAAGGGTGGTGAGGCCGAGGCCGTCGAACTCCTCCGGGATCGACATGCCGAAGAGGCCGAGGTCGCGCATCTCCTGCACGATCTCTTCAGGGATGTCGTCTTCGTCCTCGACCCTCTGTTCGGCGGGGATCAGGCGTTCGCGCGCGAAACGCTCCACGGTGTCGAGAAGCTGGCGGAAGGTGTCGTCGTCAACCATCACGGGTCCTCTCAGGCTGTGGCCGGGCGGCGGAAGCGGTGCAGGGCGAACAGCGCCACGGCCACGGTCACGCCGATCAGGTCGGTCACGGGTTCGGGGTAGAGCGAGAGCAGCGCGGCGACGATCACCACGCCGCGTTCCGCCATGTTGATCCGGCCGGAGAAGTAGAGCCAGCCCGACAGTCCCGCCGACAGCAGCAGGACGGAGAAGCCCGCCGTCAGAACCGCCTGCGCCACATGCAGTGCGTCGCCCTGTCCGATCAGCGCGGGCTCCAGCACGAAGAACACCGGCAGGATGAACAGGATCAGGCCAAGGCGCATCGCGGTGAAGCCGGTCTTCATCGCATCCGCCTTGCCGACGGAGGCGGCGGTGATCGCGGCCAGCGCGACGGGCGGGGTGATGTAGGACAGCATGCCCCAGTAGAGGATGTAGAGATGGCTCGCCATCGGGTTCAGCCCCGCCTGCACGAGCGCGGGGGCGAGGATGATCGCGAGGAAGACGTAGCAGGCCGAGACGGTCATTCCCATGCCGAGCACAAAGGAGGTCAGCGCGCCGTAGAACAGCAGGAGGTAGACGTTGCCGTTGGCGTATTGCACCAGTTCGCGGGCAAAGGCCGATCCGACCCCGGTGATGGACAGCGCGCCGACCACCAGCCCGACGCCGGCGAGGATGCCGATAAGCTGGGCGAGCGCGATGCCGGAGTCCTCGACGATCTTCGCGACGGCGAGGACGCGCGGGCGGTAGAGCGGATCGATCAGCGCGCCGACGATCATGATCCCGGTGGCGTACCAGGGCGCGTAGCTTTCCAGCCGCAGGACCAGCAGGACGTAGATCAGCACGGCGAGGGCGAGGACGAAGATCCAGCTTTGCCTCAGCACCGACCGGCCCGAGGGGATTTCGGATTCATCCGCGCCCTGCAGGTCTTTGCTTGCGGCATAGCAGTCGGCCTGAAGCAGGAGCGCGGCGTAGAACAGGAGGGAGGGAATGATGGCCGCGGCGATGACGTCTCCGTAGGGGACAGCGAGGAAGGTCGCCATAAGGAAGGCGGCGGCGCCCATGATCGGGGGCATCAGGGTGCCTCCGGTCGACGCGCAGGCCTCGACGGCAGAGGCGTAGTGCGGGGAATAGCCGGCCTTCTTCATCGAGGGAATGGTGAAGGTGCCGGTGGTGATGATGTTGGACACGACGGAGCCGGAGAGCGAGCCGAAGAGCGACGACGCCACGATGGCCACCTTGGCCGGGCCGCCGCGGGTTCGGCCAAGCAGTTTCAGCGCGAGTGCCATGAAGAATTCGCCGCCGCCGAGCAGGGCAAGCACGACGCCGAAGATGATGTAGCCGATCAGCAGGTCTGCGACGACGCGGAAGGGGATGCCGATGATCGATTCCGTCCCCATGGCGTGCGCGGCGACGAGGCCGGACCAGTTGAACTGGTTGCCCCAGAGGACACCGGGCATGGAATCCGCGATCAGCGGGTAGAGCCCGAAGGTCGCGCAGACCAGCGCCAGAAGCAGGCCGGCGCAGCGGCGCACGGCCTCGATCGACAGGACGAATAGGATGGAGGCGCCGACAGTCGGCCAGAACGGCGCGCTGAAGGACCAGCCTGCCGTCATGATCTTGCGCGCGACGGTGGCGAAGTAGAGACAGACCACCAGCGCGAGGATCGCCATCGCCCAGTCCGCCAGCCAGAGCCAGAGCGGCCGGTCGTTGCGATCTGCCGGGAAGCGCAGGAAGACCACGGCGAGGAAGATGCCGAGCAGCGCGTAATAAAAGGCCGACGTGATCGGCCGCATGCCCGGTGCGATGATCGGCAGAGTTTGCAGCATGGTCATCGCGATGCCCGCCACGGACAGGACAATCACCACGATGCGGGACAGGCGCATCATGGGGCTTTGCGGCGGAGTGATGTCTGCGGTGGTCACGGGCGGTGTCCTTCGGAAGGAAAACGGTCCCGCACGGCTGCGCGGGACCGTTGCGGTGGTGTCAGAGAGAGGCCGTCGCCTTGGCGCGGGCCTCGTCCCAGGCGGCGGCGAACTCTGCCTCGCCAAGCCCCTTGTTCGCGGCGAGGAAGTCGGGCCATGCGGCAACCAGCGCCTCGATCTCGGCCACGGAGCGGTCGTTCCAGGCCTGCTGCTTGTCCGTCCACTGGCCGATTTCCTGCAGGTAGCGGATCGCGCCTTCATGCAGGGGGGCGTCCATTGGCGTGGAGCCGGAGTCCTTGATACCCCATCTTTCCATGATCGGCGCGGCGTCCTTGTAGCCCGGATAGCTTTCGTCCAGCGCCTTGAGGAAGGCGTAGGTCATTTCCGGGTCCGCGTCGTGCATCACCGTGACCATCGGGTATTTGTAGGCGACCACGTCGACCGGATCCTTGCCGGTCACGCCGACGCCGATGGTTTCCTTGTAAGGAGAGAAGATCGGCGCGATCTTGTTCATATTCTCCCATGCCTGGGCGTCGTCGGGGTCGAAGGGCAGCCACCTGATGCCGCGCGGACTTGCCTCAAGTTCCGTCAGGGCTGCAGAGGTGAGGGCGGAACCGACGGCATCTGCCTGCCCCTGGTTCAGCGACTTCAGCGTGTCACCGTAGGAGGGGAATTCGATCACCTCCACATCCGCGCGGGACAGGCCCTTGGAGGCGAGCATGGTGTCGACCTTGATCGCGACCGACGGGTTGGCGGCGGCGTAGGCGAAGCGCTTGCCCTTGAGCTGTTCGATCGACTCGATCCCGCTTTCCGCGGTGACGGCGATGCCGAAGCTGGCGGGGCGGCCGCAGATCGTGCGCATGTTCTGGGGGCCCCAGTCGGCATTGGCGAAGTCAAAGATGCCGCGGGTGGCGAAGAACAGTTCGTTCGCCAGCCAGGCGGTGTTGGCCTGTCCCTGTTTGAGCGGGATGATCCGGCCGACGCCCGAGCCCGACGGCAGCAGGCGTACGCGGGTGCCGTAGTTCTTGATCATGGCGTCGGCGATGGCGGTGGCCTCAACGTAACCGGTGGAGCCGACGTCATAGGTGCTCCAGATCATCGTGTCGGGCAGGCCCGCGGGCTTGTCCTGCGCGCGCAGGATCGCAGGGGCCATGGGCGTGGCGGCAGCCGCGCCAAGCAGGGCCATGGTCTGGCGTCTGTTCAGTTTCGTCATTGTCTTTCCTCCCTTTGGTGCTGGCCGCGTCTGGCGGGGTCCTCTTCCCCTAGCGGCCGGTAAAGTCCGGCGGTCTCTTTTCGAGAAAGGCGCGGCGCGCCTCGTCATGGTCCGCGGTTTCGAACAGCGCGCCCTGGGCGCGGCGTTCGTCTGCAAGCACCGCCTCGAGGTCGCCGTGATAACGGGCGATGATCGGGCGCAGGTGCGCGGCGGGCAGCGGGGCAGCTGGAACGAGGGCGGCGGCCTCCTCCAGCGCCGCCTCTACCTCGTCGCCCTCGGCCAGGATGTCGGCGAGCCCGGCCGAAACCGCCTCCGCCCCGCGGATTTCGCGGCCCGACTGAAGGAACCGCTGCGCCCGTGCCGCGCCGATGCGGCGGGGGACGGACCACATGGCGCCCATGTCCGGGACCAGCCCGACACGTCCGAAACTGGCACAGAACCGCGCGCCGGGGGTGGCCACCACGCTGTCACAGGCCGTGGCAAGCGACATCCCGCCGCCGTAGGCCACGCCGTCGACCGCCGCGACCACCGGCTTGGGGCCAAGCGCGATCAGACGGATCAGGTCATGCACCACGTCCAGCCGTCTGAGCGCGATGTCGACCGGCTGGCCCATGCCCTTGATGTCGCCGCCGGCGCAGAAGCACCCGCCCGAACCGGTTATGACCACCGACCGCAGGCTGGTGTCGGTATGGGCGGTGCGCAGGGCCTCTACCATCATTCCGCGCATCTCGTCGGAGAGCGCGTTGCGGCGGTCGGGCTGCGTCATCCGCATGACAAGGGTCACGCCCTCGCGCTGTGTCGACAGGCAGCCGGCGCTCATGCTCCGGATCTCCGGACAGGCGATTCTGCGCAGTGCCGCGCGCGTCTCATGCAGATTTTCCTCCCAATAACAGCGCCTTACCCCGCTCTCTCCGGCCGGGGCCGGTCACGAGGGGGCTTGCGTCGTTTGTTCCATTCTTTATAACGAAAGCCATTCGGACAAGAGAAAAATGACATGAAGGCCCCGGACCCCCAGAAATACGTCGGCGCGGTGGAGAGCGCGGTGAAGATCCTGCGGCGGCTGGCCCAGATCGATGCGCCCGAGGGCGTGGCGATCATCGCGCGGGAGACGGGGCTGAACGTTTCCACGACCTACAATATTCTGAAAACGCTGGCGAAAGAGGGTTTGGTCACCTTCGATGAGCAGACCAAGGGTTATGCCATCGGAATGGGTGTGCTGGAGCTGTCCGCGCCGATGCTGGGGCGCAATCCGGGCGACATGATCCGACCGGTGATGGACCGGATCGCGCGGGAGCACGCTGTGCTGGTGGCGCTGTGGACGGTGACTCCGAACGGGCGAATCGTGCTGTCGGACCGGGTGGTGCCGGTGGACGTGGTGCGGGCGGACATGCGGCCGGGGTCGCGCCTGCCGGATCTTGTCGGGGCCGTGGGGCGCTGCGTGGCGGCGGTGCGCGGGCTGGACCGGGAAACGTTGCGCGACGCCTATGCAGGGCTGCGCTGGCAATGCGATCCGGGTTTCGACGCCTATTGGGACGATGTGCAGCAGGCGCGCGTGGACGGCTATGCCTTTGATTTCGGGCACCTGTTCCGGGGTCTCAGCATTGCCGCCGTGGTGATCCGCGACATCGAGGGCGCGCCGCGGCTTGGCCTGTCGGCCATCAGCATCGCGGAACAGATCGAGGAGGCCGCGCTGCGGGAGGCGGCGGTGGCACTGAAGGAGGCGGGGGCGTTCATCGAACTGAACGTCTTTGGACGACGGGACGGCTGAGGGGGAGTCGGGAGGAGATGGTACAGGACAGCTCGGGCCCGCTCGCGGCCTTCTTCGCGCCGCGCTCCATCGCGGTGATCGGTGCATCGGACGATCCGGTACGGATCGGCGGACGGCCGGTCGATTTCTGCAAGGCGGCGGGGTTCTCGGGGCCGCTCTACCCGGTCAATCCGACGCGGGAGACGGTCCAGGGGCTGAAGGCCTGGCCGTCGATCGACGCGATACCGGGAGAGGTCGACCTGGCCGTGCTGGCGGTTCCGGCGGCCCGGGCGGAGGAGACGCTGGAGGCCTGCGGGCAGAAGGGCGTGAAGGCGGCGGTGATCTTTTCCGCCGGATTCTCCGAAGTGGGGGCGGAGGGCGCGGCGGCGCAGGCGCGGCTTTTGGAGATCGCGCGGCGGCACGGGATGCGCATTCTCGGTCCGAACTGCCTTGGCTGTTATTCCGGGGCGAGCGGGGCCTGCGCGACCTTTACCTCGGGCCTTGAGGGCGGGATGCCCAAGCGGGGCGGGATCGGGCTTATCACCCAGTCCGGGGCCTATGGCACGCATCTGCTGTCCATGGCCAAGACCCGGCGGCTCGGCGTGTCGGGCTGGGTGTCCACCGGGAACGAAGCCGACGTGACGGTTGCGGAATGTCTCGAACACATGGTCGACCAGCCCGACGTCACGGCCATCGGTGTCTACATGGAGGGCGTGAACGATGCGCCCCGTCTGATCCGGGCGTTAAAGCGGGCGCGGGAGCTGGGCAAGCCGGTGGCGATCATCAAGGTCGGATCGTCGGAGGTCGGGGCGGTCGCGGTCCAGTCGCACACAGCGTCGCTGGCCGGTTCTGACGCGAGCTTCCAGGCGGTGATCGAACAATATGGTGCCGTACGCTCGCGGACGACGGAAGAGATGTTCGACACGCTCTACGCCGCCTCTGTCGCACCGCTGCCGACGGGAAAGCGGCTCGGTATCCTGACGGTGTCCGGCGGGGCCGGGGTGCTGATGGCCGACGCGGCAGAGCTGCACGGCATGACGGTACCGCCCATGCCGGAAGCTTCAGTCACAAAGCTGCTGGAGCGCAATCCCTTTGCCTCTCCGCGCAATCCGGTCGACATCACGGCGCATGCGCTGAACGATTTCGACCTGATCCCGGAGTATCTGGCGGAGATGATGCGCGCCGGGGACTATGATGCCTATACCGGGTTCTTCACCTCATGGACCGCGTCTCCGGTTCTGGGGCCGCGCCTGCGCAAGGTGCTGCTTGAAACTCTGGAGGGGTCGGGCAGGCCATTTGCGCTGATCGGGCTGTTCAACGACGAACAGGCCTCGGAATACGAGGAACGCGGCGTGCTGTGCTTTGCGGATCCGTCGCGCGCGGTCTCTGCGCTGGCGATCATGGCGCGGTTGGCAGACGGGTTCGGGCACGGCGGCGACGCGGCCTTGCCTGTGATCGGCGATCCGGTCATCGCGGCGGCGCAGATGGACGAGGCGACCGCGAAGGCCCGGCTCGCGGCGGCGGGCATTCCCGTGCTGCCGGAGCGGGTCGTCAAGTCGGCAGAGGCGGCGGCGGAGGCGGCGGAAGAGATGGGACTGCCGGTCGTCCTGAAGATCGTGTCGCCCGACATCGCGCACAAGACGGAGGTCGGCGGCGTGGCCCTTGGCCTGGCCACGGCAGAGGCCGTGCGGGCCGAGGCCGCGCGGATGCTGACGGAGATCCCGGCGAAGGTGCCCGGCGCACGGATCAGCGGCGTTCTCGTCTCGCCCATGGCGGGCGAAGGGGTGGAACTGATCGTGGGGACGCAGCGCGACCCGGCCATGGGCCCGATGGTGATGGTCGGTTTCGGTGGCGTGCTGACGGAAGTGCTGGAGGATGTGGTGCTTGCCCATGCTCCGGTCAGCGAGGCGCAGGCGCTCGGGATGCTGGACCGGCTGCGGGGGACACGGATCCTCGACGGGGTGCGCGGTCGGCTGGGCGTGGACCGGGCCGCGGTGGCCGCGGTGATTTCCCGCCTGTCTGTGCTGGCGGCGGCCAATGCCGGGAATGTGGAGAGCATCGAGATCAATCCCCTGCTGGCGCGAGAGGACGGCGCCGTGGCGCTGGACGCGCTGATCCTGCCGGCGGAGGGCGCGTGATGAACGATGAGATGTGGACCTTTGCACGGTTCGAACCGGGACAGTCCTTCGGCACCGTGACGATCCCGCTTGATGCGGAACGGGTGGCGGGCTGGGCGGCGATCTATGGCGCGCCGCAGGGCGATGCCGCACCGGACGGGCTGATCGTGGCGGGGATGATGGAGGCCTACATCCGTGCCATCCAGCCGCGCCCCAAGGGCAATGTCCATGCTGCGCAGAAACTGGCGTTCTCCGGTGCCGCGTGCCGGATCGGGGAGGAGGTGGTCTACCACGTCTCTGTCCTGTCGGCAGAGGAGAAGCGGGGGCGCAACTGGGTCGGTTTCGGCATCCGTGCGGAGGCCGGCGGGCGCGACCTGCTGCGCGGCGAAATCCTGTCGATCTGGGCCGCCTGAGGAGATCAAATGAGCTTTCCCGATACGATCCCGCCGCTCAGTATCCGCCCCGGCCCCGAGACGGCAGAGGCCTATGCGGCGCTGACGCAGGACTGGAACCCGATCCATCTGGACGCCGATTTCGCCGCCGCCACGCCGTTCGGCAAGCCGATCGCCCATGGCACCATGGCGCTGAACCTGCTGGTCGAGGCAGTCGCGCGCGCGGGGTTCAGGATCGCGGAACTGGACATCCGTTTTACCGCTCCGACCTTCGTGGGCCAGGCGCTGACTGCCTCTGCCCGGCGGCGGGAGGGGGCGGAGTATGCGGTCGAGGTTTACGCGGACGGTGAGACTGCCGTGCTGACGGGCACGGCGACTTTGGACATGCGGGGCACTGGCCCGGACACTGCAACCTAGGTGAGGACACAGAACATGGCAGAACTGCTTGACGGCAAGGTGATGCTGGTGACGGGCGCGGGGGGCGGCATTGGCCGTGACATCGCGCTGGCGGCGGCACAGGCGGGGGCTTCGGTGGTGGTCAACGACCTGGGCGCGAGCCTGAAGGGCGACCGCGAAAACGCCGGAGCCGCGGACAAGGTGGTGGCCGAGATCGAGGCGGCGGGCGGGCGTGCCATCGCCAACGGCGGATCGGTCAGCGACCCCGACGCGGCGCGGCAGATGGTCCGCGACGCGGTCGACGCCTTCGGGCGGCTGGACGCGGTGGTCAATAACGCCGGGATCCTGCGCGACGGTTTCTTCCACAAGATGACCTACGAGGATTTTGACGCGGTGGTGAAGGTGCATCTTTACGGGTCCTTCAACACCTCCCGCGCCGCCGCCGACCAGTTCCGGGAACAGGAGAGCGGGGCGCTGATCCACATGACCTCCACCTCCGGGCTGATCGGGAACCTGGCGCAGGCGAACTACTCCGCCGCGAAACTGGGGATCGCGGCGCTTTCCAAGTCGATTGCGCTGGACCTGAAGCGGTGGAACGTGACCTCCAACTGCATCGCGCCGTTTGCGTGGAGCCGGATGACATCGTCGATCAAGGTCGACAGCCCGGAGCAGGAGGCGCGGGTCAAGAAACTGCAGGAGATGAAGCCGGCCAAGATCGCGCCTCTGGCGGTCTACCTCGCCTCGGACCGGGCGAAGGATGTGAGCGGTCAGATTTTTGCTTCGCGCAACAACGAGATCTTCGTGATGAGCCAGCCGCGCCCCGTACGGTCGGTGCATCGCGGAGAGGGCTGGACGCCGGAGACGGTGGCCGATCACGCCATGCCCGCCCTGCGGGCCGGGTTCGTGCCGCTTGAGGTGTCGGGCGACGTGTTCAGCTGGGACCCGATCTGATGCCGAAGCGGAAGGACAAACTCACCTCTGCCATCGGGTGGAGCACGCCGGACCGGATCAATGTCCACGGGCTCGACCTCCCGTCAGAGGTGCTGGGGCATGTGAACCTGGGCGACATGGCGTTCATGCAGGTGACGGGCCGAAAGCCGGACGCGCGGGAATCGGTCGTGTTCAACGCCATCGCAGTGACGCTTGTGGAACACGGGATCACGCCATCGGCGCTGGTGGCGCGGCTGACCTACATGGGCGCGCCGGAGTCGCTTCAGGCGGCGGTGGCGGCGGGGCTATGCGGTCTGGGCACGGTGTTCGTCGGGTCGATGGAGGGGGCGGCGAAGATGCTTTACGCCGCGCTTCCGAAAGGGACGGATGGGGCGGACCTGCCGGCTATCGCGAAACAGGTGGTGGCCGATCACAGGGCGGCTGGAAAGATCGTGTCGGGTTTGGGTCACCCGGTGCACAAGCCGGTCGATCCGCGCGCGCCCCGGCTGTTCGAGATCGCGGCGGAGAACGGCATGTCCGGCGACTATGTGGCCCTGATCCAGCTGATCCAGCAGGAAGCGGAGGCTGCATCGGGCAAGGCCCTGCCGATCAACGCGACCGGGGCGATCGGGGCGATCTGCTGCGAATTCGGATTCCCGGAGGAAATCATCCGCGGTTTCGGCGTGATGTCCCGCGCCATCGGTCTGGTCGGGCATATCCTCGAGGAAACGCGCGACCCAATGGCGTTCGAGATCTGGCAGCGGGCGGAGGAGGAGATCCTCGAAACCAGCGGACCGGGACGGGGGTAGTCCCCCGTTGACAGGCGCGGCTGGCCATTGTCCGATGCCGGACGGTGTTGTCCGGAGGAAATGGCCAGATGGTGGAACGCGGGGGAGAGCCAGTCAAGCGTGCAGTGCCCGCCGTCACGCGCGCGGTGGCGATCCTGCGTCACCTCGGCCGGGCGGATGCGCCGGTCGGGGTCAATGCCATGGCCCGCGACCTCGGGCTGGTACCCAGCACCTGCCTGCACATCCTGCGCGTACTGGCCGACGAGGGACTGGTGCAGATGGACCCGGAGACCCGGCGCTATTCCATCGGCGTCGGCATCCTGCCGATCGCCCGCACCGCGATCCAGCGCAATGCCTTCATTCCGATGGTGCAACCGCATCTCGACAGCCTGTCGCAGGATTTCGGGGCGACCGTGCTGGCGACGCAGGTCACCGAGGCCGGGCAGATGGTCGTCGTTGCGATCAGTCAGGTCGAACAGCGGTTCCGGTTGCAGGTCGATCTCGGCAGCCGGTTTCCCGCGCTGATCTCGGCCACGGGCCGCTGCTACGCGGCGTTCGGAACTCTCGGAGAGGCGGAGCTTCGCAACGGTTTCGCCCGCCTTCAGTGGGACAACCCGCCGAGGTTCGACGCCTGGCTCGAAGAGGTCGCGGAGGTGCGGCGGCAGGGTTACGCGGTGGACAGCGGGGCCTACATGTCCGGGGTGACAGTGGTTGCGGTGCCGTTCCTGAATTCCGCCGGGCGCATGACCCGCAGCCTCGTTGCCATCGGCATCACGGAGCGTATGGCGGCGCAAGGCATCGACCGGCTGGCCGGGGCGATGATCGCGGCGCGGGACGAACTCGACACGCTTGCGGTTGGCGGTCAGGGCTGATCCCGGCGAGTCGGTAAATTTCATTGCCTATGGACAATGACACGGTGGCGCGCAGGCCGCCGGAGTGGAGGGGATTGCGCAACTGTACCGAATGCAGGGGTTTTCGCATATCTGAAAACTGCTTGTTGTACATATACAATAGATTGCGCGAATTGACAATAATTCGGGCGACTCTCACCCTTGTGGAAACGGGTCCGGGTGCTGCCGGCCCGGACCGGAGGAGGAGAGGATATGGCCAAGCTCACGGACTACACGTCCTACGCCAATGCACAGGCGCAGTTCAGCCCGCAGGCGCTCTGGGACCTGTTCGACGGGGATCGCGACCAGCTGAACATCGCGCATGAATGTGTCGACCGGCATGCAGGGACGGATGCGGTCGCCCTGCGCATCGCGCACGCGGACGGACGGGACGAGATCGTGACTTTCGACGAACTCTCCGCGCTGTCGTCACGTATTGCGCACTGGCTCGCCAGTCAGGGGGTGGCCCGGGGCGACCGCGTGGCCGTCATGCTGGAACCGACCGCCGCCTTCTACGGCGCGATGTTCGGCGCGATCAAGCTGGGGGCGGTCGCGGTGCCCATGTTCACACTGTTCGGGCCGGAAGGCATACGGTTGCGTACGGACGATTGCACCCCAAAGCTCCTGTTCACAAGCGCCGACAAGGCGGAGGAAGCGCGCGCCGCCGGCGGGACGGAGGTTGTCGTCGTGGACGACGCCTTCCTCGCCGCGCTCGACGGGTTACCGGCGGGTTTTGCGGTGAATACTGCGGGGAGCGACCTCGCCGTCCTGCAATACACCTCAGGCACCACGCGGGCGCTTCCAGCGGCGGTAAAGCACAACCACCGGTCCATCGTGACGTTGATGGTGGCTGCCCTTTATGCGACGGGCATCCGCCCGGGCGACCGGTTCTTCTGCCCCTCCTCGCCCGCATGGGGTCACGGGCTGTGGCACGGGACCTTGGCCCCGCTGGCGCTTGGCGTGTCGACTGGCACTTTTTCGGGCCGGTTCGATCCGGTCCGGCTGTGCAAGGCGTTGTCCGATTTCAGGATCACCAACCTTTCGGCGGCGGCAACGCATTACCGGATGATGCGCAACTGCGGCAGGGCCGAGGATTTCACCTATCACTTCGACAAGCTGACCTTCACCGGAGAGCCGATCGACAGCGAGACCGCCGCCTATGTGGAAGGTCTGTTCGGCACCACCGTCCGGTCGATGTACGGCACGACGGAGATCGGTGTCATCCTTGCGAACTACCCGGGTGCTGGGGATTTCGCGGTCAAGGACGGGTCGCTCGGCAAGGCCGTTCCGGGCAACGTGGTCGAGGTGCATGACGCGACCGGCAAGCGCGCGAAGCCCGGCGAGATCGGTGAGCTGATGGTCATGCGCAAGGGCGAATGGTTCCCGACCAAGGACCTCGGCCGGATCGACGAGGACGGGTATTTCTATCACGCGGGCCGGGCGGACGATGTCATCATCTCGGCCGGGTGGACGATGAGCGCGGTGGAGATCGAGGACGCGATCCTGCGCCATCCCAAAGTGGCCGAGGCCGCCGCGATCGGCGTGCCGGACCCTGTGCGCGGGCAGGTGGTGAAGGCCTTTGTCGTGCTCAAGGGCGATGCGACCGACGGGCTGACGGAGGAGATTCAGGACCTCGTCCGGCAGAACCTGTCGCGCCACGAATATCCCCGCCACGTCGCCTTTGTGCCCGACCTGCCGAAGACGCCCGCGGGAAAGGTCAACCGCAAGATCCTGAGAGACAACGAGGCGCAGGCCGCCGCCTGAGCCCATCACATACCGGAGGAGTATCCCATGAACGACATGACCCAGAGACAGTTTCCGAAGATCACGCAGGAGGGGCTCGACGATCTTTCCAAGCGGATCGGCGTGAAGATCGAGAACACGGTGGAGCCGTGGTGCTATGAGGCGACCCGCGACAACATCCGCCATTACGCGCATGGCATCGGCGACGACAACCCGCTGTGGTGCGACCCCGACTATGCGAAGGGGACGAAGTTCGGCGATGTGATCGCTTTGCCGTCCTTCCTGTTTTCCACCTCGCGCATCATCTCGGGTTACGTCGGCGGTCTGCCGGGGGTTCATGCGATGTGGTCGGGGTCGGACTGGACCTGGATGCGGCCGATCGCGCGGAACACGGAACTGCGGACGGAGGCCTATCTGAAGGACCTGATCGAACATGACACCCGCTTTGCGGGGCGCGCGGTGCAGCAGATCTACCATGTCGATTTCTACGATGCGAAGACCGGTGACCAGCTGGCGGCGGCGGATTCGTGGTGCTTCCGGACCGAGCGGAACCATGCAGCGGAGAAGGGGACCAAGTACACCGACGTGAAGAGCCGCCAGCCGCGGGTCTACACGCAGGAGGAGCTGGATTCCTACACCAAGTATTACGAACAGGAAGAGGTCCGCGGCGCCAGGACGCGGTACTGGGACGATGTCACCGTGGGAGAGGCGCTGCCGACCATGGTGAAGGGTCCGATGACCGTCACCGGCTTCATCGCCTATGCGCAGGGCTGGGGCGGGCTGTACATCCGGGCCAACAAGATGGCGTGGAAGCTGCAGCAGAAGCATCCCGGCGCGGGGATCAAGAACCGCTTCGGCATCCCCGACTGCCCGGAGCGGGTGCATTGGGAAGAGGAGTTCGCGCTGGAGGTCGGCGCGCCCGGTGCCTACGATTACGGGCCGGAGCGGGCGTCCTGGCTGACGCATCACGTCACCAACTGGGCCGGGGACGATGGCTTCCTCAGCCAGGCCAAGTGCCAGGTGCGCCGTCACAACCCCGAAGGCGACATCATCCTGATCCATGGCGAGGTGACGCGAAAGTTCGACAAGGACGGCAAGTACTTCGTCGAAATCAGCCAGCGCGCCGAACAGCAGGACGGAGAGCTTTCGGCCGTCGGATCCTGCATCGTGGAACTGCCGAAGAAGTAGTCCGCAACGGGGCCGTCCGGTTTCCGTCTGGAGCCGGGCGGCGATCCGTGATTGCATGGGGCGCATCCTTCCCGTGGTGCGCCCCGTTTTCTTGCCGCCTGACCCGATGACGCCCGATACCGAGATCTTTGAACATGCCCCGGTCGGGCTGATCTATTCCGAAAACCGGGTGATCCGCCGCTGCAACCTGCGGTTCGCCGCCATGTTCGGTTACGAGGCCGGGGCGCTGGAGGGCAAGTCGCTGGAGATGTTCTATCCCTCACGCGACGAATTCGACAACACGGGGCAGCACTGGGTCCGGGAACTGCGCGCGCACGGGGCCTATGCCGACGAACGGGTGATGCGGCGTCAGGACGGAACGCTGTTCTGGTGCCGGGTGCGGGGGCAGTCGCTGGATGCCGGCGACCCGCTGGCGCGCGCGGTCTGGAGCTTTTCCGACCTGTCAGGGGAACGGCAGGTGGTGCCGCTGACCCGCCGCGAGAGGCAGGTCGGCATGCTGCTGGTCGAAGGGCTGACCGCGAAGGAGATCGCGCGGCGGCTGGAAATTTCCCCGCGCACAGTGCATGCGCACAAGGACCGGCTGATGACCCGGTTCGGGGTGCGCAATTCGCTGGAACTGGTGCGCTGCCTGACCTCGCTGCCGCGTTAGCTCCAGTCCGGGACGGTGATGTCCTTGAGCGTGCGGGCGCAGTGGTCGGGCCCGAGTTCGCGGGCGATGGCGGCGTATATACGGCGCGCGTTCTCCTCGAACTTGTCGGCGACGCGGTAGAGCGGACCGGCGACGGTGATCGAATAGATGCGGTCGCCGAGGACGACCGGAACGGCAACCCCGCCGAGGTCGGGAGAGTAGTTCGAGGCAGAGTAGAACCAGCCGCGCCGGCGGGCCGCGTCCATCTGTTCGTGCACCTCTGCCACCGATTTCGCGGCATTCACACCCCAGCATCCGTATTCGGTCTTGCGCAGGATGACATCGCGGTCGCGCTCGCTCATCTGTGACAGCAGGGTCTGGCCAGAGGCGGTGACATGGATCGGCACCCGGTTTCCAAGCTGCGCGGCATAGCGCACGGCGGCAGAGGATTCCACGACCTCGAGGAACACGGCGTAAAGCCCGCTTGGCGCGGAGATCCAGATCGTCTCTCCGGTCTCGCGGCCCAGTTCGGTGATGATGCGGTGCAGGGCCTCGGGTACGGGTTCCGCTTCGGTGAAGGCCTGGGACAGGCGCTGCCAGCGGGAGGACGGATAGAAACCCGCGCGGGGACGGGGTTCGTAGAGGTAGCCCGAATCCACCAGCGTCGAGAGGATGTGATGCGCGCTCGACCGTGGCCAACCGAAGTGGCGCACCACGTCGGCGAGCGTCGCCGGTTCCTTGCGGTCAGCAAAAAACTCTAGCAGGGCAAGGAGGTTTTCGATCTGTTTAACGGCCATGTCCCTATCTGCCCCGATTTTGACGATCTGATCCAGAGTCCGTTGACAAGTGCCACGGGCTCTGCCTAACTTGTTCCATATATTGCTGTATTTGTCCACATATATGGACAAATGGGAGGAGACGGCAAGATGGGACCGCTGGCAGGACTTCGCGTCCTTGACCTCAGCTCCGTTCTTATGGGGCCATATGCGACACAGATCCTTGGCGACTACGGCGCCGAGGTCATCAAGGTCGAAGCGCCCGCGGGCGATCTGGTGCGGGAGATCACTCCGGCCCGGACCCCCGGCATGGGGGCGATGTATCTCAACACCAACCGGTCCAAGGAAAGCATCGTCCTGAACCTGAAGAAGGAGGAGGGCCGCGCGGCCGTCCTGCGCATGGTGGCGCAGAGCGACGTGGTGGTGACCAATGTGCGTCCGCGCAAAATGGACCGGCTCGGGCTAAGCTGGGACGTGCTGCAGCAGACCAATCCCAAGGTAATCTATGCGGCGCTTGTCGGGTTCGACCAGCAGGGGCCCTATGCGGGGCGTCCGGCCTATGACGACCTGATCCAGGGCGGTGCCTGCATCCCCTACCTGTTCCAGAAGGCAGGCCAGAAACCGGCCTATGTTCCGGCGGCGATCTGCGACCGGATCGTGGGGATGTCGGCGGTGAACGCGATCCTCGCGGCGGTGAT
The DNA here is from genome assembly GCF_014638275.1 of Primorskyibacter flagellatus. Lineage (GTDB taxonomy): Bacteria > Pseudomonadota > Alphaproteobacteria > Rhodobacterales > Rhodobacteraceae > Pseudooceanicola > Pseudooceanicola flagellatus_A. Next base: position 661,106 of record NZ_BMFJ01000002.1, on the reverse strand, counting down.
CGAGCGCGACCGCTCCGGTCAGGGGCAGAAGGTCGAGGTGCCGATGTACGAAACGATGCTGGCGATGATCCTCGCCGATCACCTCGGCGGGCTGACCTTCGTGCCGCCTCTGGACCAGGGCGGATACCGGCGGCACCTGTCTCCGGACCGGAAGCCCTACGAAACGCAGGACGGCTATGTCTGCGCGTTGATCTACAACGATGGCCACTGGGAGCGGTTCTTCCGCGAACTCGGCCGGCCCGAGATGCCGAAAGCCGATCCGCGCTATGCCACCTTCGCCGCCCGTATGGCCCATATCGACGAGGTTTATGCGGAACTGGGCGAGCTTATGAAGACCCGCACCACTGCGGAATGGATGGACCTGTTCGATCGCGCCGACGTGCCCGCCCTGCCAATGCACAGTTTCGCCAGCGCGCTCGAGGACCCGCATCTTGCCGCCGTCGGCTTCTTCGAAGAGGTCGATCATCCGACCGAGGGGCGGATCCGGCAGATGGCGGTCCCGGCCAGCTTTTCGCGCACCCCTGCGCGCCCCGAAAGGCCGGCTCCGGCCATGGGGGCCAACGGCGCGTCCATACTGGATCGTATGGGTTTCACGGGCGAGGAGGTCGCTGCACTGGTGCAGACCGGCGCCGTCACCCTGCCGGAGAAGGGCTGAGACATGGATTTTTCACTGACCGAAGACCAGCGGGCGATACAGGACGCGATCGAACGCATCTGCGCCGGGTTCGGTGATGACTACTGGCTGAAGAAGGACCGGGAGGGCGGGTTCCCGACCGATTTCTACGATGCGCTGGCACGCGAGGGTTGGCTTGGCATCTGCACGGCAGAGGCGCAGGGCGGCGCGGGGCTCGGCGTCACCGAGGCGACGATCATGATGCGCACGATTGCGGAGTCGGGCGCGGGACTGTCGGGGGCCTCGGCGGTGCATATCAACATCTTCGGGCTGAAGCCGGTGGATGTGTTCGGCACGCAGGCGCAGAAGGACCGGATGATCCGCCCGATGGCCGAGGGGCGGGAAAAGGCATGCTTCGGCGTGACGGAGCCGAACACCGGGCTGAACACCACTCAGCTGAAGCTGCGGGCCGAGAAGCGCGGCGACCGCTACGTGGTGAACGGGCAGAAAGTGTGGATCTCGACCGCGCAGGTCGCCGACAACATTCTGCTGCTGGCCCGGACCACGCCGCTCGAGGAGGTGACGTCGCCCACGCAGGGGCTGTCGCTGTTCTACACGCCGTTCGACCGGAGCCGGATCAAGGTGTCTGAGATCGAGAAGATGGGCCGCAAGGCGGTCGACTCGAACGAACTGTTCTTCGAGAATTTCGAAATCCCCGAAGAGGACCGCATAGGGGCGGAGGGCGAGGGCTTCCGCATGATCCTGCAGGGCATGAACCCCGAGCGTATCCTGATCGCCGCCGAAGCCGTCGGTCTGGGCTTTGCCGCGCTGCGCCGGGCGACTGCCTACGCCAGGGAGCGGGTCGTCTTCAACAGGCCGATCGGGCAGAACCAGGCGATCCAGCACCCCCTTGCGGTCTGCCAGTCGGAGCTTGAGGCCGCCTGGCTGGTCACGATGAAAGCTGCCTGGGAATACGATCAGGGCATGAACGCCGGTGCCAGCGCCAACATGGCCAAGTACCTGGCGGGCGAGGCGGGGTTCAATGCCTGCCAGCAGGCGGTCATGACACACGGCGGTTTTGGCTACGCCAAGGAATATCACGTGGAGCGGTATCTGCGCGAAAGCCTGATCCCGCGCATCGCCCCGATCTCTCCCCAGCTTGCGCTCTGCTATATCGCGGAGCGGGTGCTGGGTCTGCCGAAATCTTACTGAGGAGACGCGTATGGCCGGGCTCTGGTTCGAGGAATTCCACGAGGGACAGCAGTTTCGTCACGAGCTGTCGCGCTCTGTCACGGAAAGCGACAACATGATGTTTTCGCTCATGTCGATGAACCCGCAGCCCCTGCATATCGACTTCGATTTCGCGAAAGGGACGGAGTGGGGCAAGCCGCTGTTCAATTCGATGTTCACCTTTGCGATCATGGTGGGGCTGACGGTGCAGGACACGACGCTTGGCACGACCATCGGCAATCTCGGGTTTTCCGAGGTGACCTTCCCCGCACCGGTATTCCACGGCGACACGCTGCGGGCGGAGACGACGGTGCTTTCGGTGCGCGAATCCAAATCGCGGCCGACGCAGGGGCTGGTCGAGTTCGAGCATCGCTGTCTGAAGCAGGACGGCACGGTGGTCGCGCAGTGCAAGCGCATGGCGCTGATGCGCAAGCGGCCGGAGGCGGCCTGATGCGGTCCTTCCTGTTTGTGCCCGGCGACTCCGCGCGGAAATTCGAGAAGGCCGTCGGCGGGGATGCCGACGCGCTGATCCTGGACCTCGAGGATTCCGTCGCGGCCTCTGCCAAGGACGCGGCGCGCGGGACGGTCGGCGACATGCTGCGCGGCGACAGGGGCGGCAAAGCGCTGTTCGTCCGGGTCAACGCGCTGGATACGGGGCTGACCCTGGCGGATCTGGCCGCCGTCCTGCCCCACGCTCCGGACGGGATTTGCCTGCCGAAATGCGAAGGGCCGGAGGATCTGAATCGCGTCGCCAACTACCTCGCCGCGTTCGAGGCGGCGCACGGGCTCTCCCCGGTCAAGATCATCGCCATCGCCACGGAAACGGCGGCGTCGCTGTTCACCCTCGGCGGCTACGCGGGATGTGACAAGCGGCTCTGGGGCATGATGTGGGGCGCGGAGGATCTGGCCGCCTCGCTCGGCGCACGGGAAAACGGCGCGCGAGAGGGGTTCCATGAACCGTTCCGGCTGGCGCGGAACCTCTGTCTTGCCGGGGCGGCGGCTGCGGGGGTGGTCGCGATCGATACGATCTGCGCGGTGCTCGACGACCTGTCCGTGGTCGAACGCGAGGCGCGGGAGGCCCGGCGCGACGGGTTCGGCGCCAAGGCGGTGATCCATCCCAAGCATGTTGCGCCGGTCAATGCCGCCTTTACCCCGACGGAAGAGGAACTGGACTGGGCGCGCAAGGTTCTGGCCGCCTTTGCCGAAAATCCTGACGCCGGGGTGGTGCGCATCGACGGGCAGATGATCGACAAGCCGCATGAACGGGCCGCGCGCAAGATCATGGCTGCCGCCGGGCAGGAGGTCTGACATGGCCGCACCGGGGGAACCTCAACTGCCGCTCAACGCGCCCTCGGCCTGGCTGGCGCGGGTGGAAACCGTTCTCGTCGCGCTGTCGGCCATCGCGCTGGCGGGGATCATGTGCACCGTCATGCTGGACGTGGTGCTGCGCTACGTGTTCCACGCACCGCTGGTCTGGTCCTATGACCTGATCGGGCTGTACCTGGTCGGGGCGGTCTTCTTCTTTGCGCTGTCGGACACGATGCAGCAGCACGGGCATATCGCGCTGGATGTCTTCGTGCCGCTGATCCCGTTCCGGCTGCGGCACGCAGCGCAGAGCGCGGGCTTTGCGGCCTCGACCCTGCTGCTGGCCGCGATCACCTGGCTGGAATACGGGCAGGCGGTGCAGGCCCTTGTCGCGGATAACCGGATCGCGGGCATCGTGCCGTTCCAGACCTGGGTCGCGCATGCGGTTCTGGCGCTCGGGATGGGCGTTCTGGTGCTGCGCTGCGCCTACCGGACGCTGTTCCACGCCCTGTCTGCCGTTACCGGGCGCGACATGGTCGAACTGCCGCCGCCGCCCGTCACATCAACCGCAGGGCTGGAGTCCGCAGAATGACCGTTACCGTCGCGCTGATCGTCCTTGTGGCCATGCTGGTCTTCGGCCTGCCGGTGGCGCTGGCCATGGCGGTGTCGGGGGCGACCGGGCTTTACATGTTCGGCGGCTGGCCGATCCTGCAGGGGATCCTCAAGACCTCGCCGCTTTCGACCGCCAATGACTACGAGATCATCACGATCCCGATGTTCCTGCTGATGGCGGAGTTCGTCATCATCTCGGGCGTGGCCAACGACCTGTTCCGGGCGGCGACCGTCTGGGTCGGGCGGCTGCGCGGCGGGGTGGCCATGGCGACGGCGCTGGCGGGCGCGGGGTTCGGGGCGATCTCCGGGTCCTCCACAGCCGCTGCCGCGACGCTGGCCTCCACCTCCATCCCGGCGATGCTGAAGGAGGGCTACGAGCCCAAGCTTGCCTGCGGGGTCGTGGCGATTTCCGGCACGCTGGCGATGCTGATCCCGCCGTCCATCGCGCTGATCCTCTACGGCATCATCGCCGACATCCCGATCGGGGCGCTGCTGATCGGCGGGATCATTCCGGGCATCATCGTGACCTTCACGATCATCCTGACCATTGCCTTCCTGGTCTGGCGCGACCCGTCCGTGGCGCCGGTCGGGAAGTCCTACACGATCCGGGAGAAGTTCGCCTCGCTCAACCGCGTCGGGCTGGTGCTGATCCTGTTCTTCGCGGTGACCGGCACGATCTATTCCGGTATCGCCACGCCGACGGAGGCCTCGGGCATCGGGGCGTTCTGCGCGATGCTGATCGCCGCCTGGGAACGCAAGCTGAGCCTGACGAACCTGCTGCGCGCACTGCGCTCCGCGGCGCAGACCACGTGCATGGTGCTGTTCATCATCCTGGGCGCGCATATCTTCGGGTATTTCTTCACCCTTACGCGTGTCACAAACGACATCACCACATGGGTCGGCGGGCTGGATGCGTCGCACGGGATGATCCTCGCCGTCATCCTGCTTGGCTACCTGATCCTCGGGTTCTTCATGGACCAGATCGCGATCCTGATCCTGACGGTGCCGGTGGTCCTGCCGCTGATCCTCGACATGGGATACGATCCCGTATGGTTCGGCGTTCTGGTCGTCGTGACGGCCGAGGTCGGGATGGTCACGCCGCCGCTTGGCATGAACGTCTTCGTAGTCGCCCGCTACACGCGCCGCCCGCTCGGAGAGCTGTTCCGCGGCGTCGCGCCCCATGTCTGGGCGCATCTCATCGTCATTGCCCTGCTCGCCGCATTTCCGGCGATCACCCTGTGGCTGCCGTCAACGATGCGGTAGCCGCGTTTCTTGTTCGACAGAGGAGGTACGAACAATGACCAGAAAGACCACGGGCCTGTTAGCGGCCCTCATGATGACGGCGGTTGCCGCACCGGTCGCGGCACAGGAGGTGACGCTGCGACTGGCCGACAGCCTGCCGGTCGGCCACTACATGACCACCGGTGTGGCCGACCCGCTGATGGCCAAAACGAAGGAGATGACGGGGGACAAGGTTGCCTTCGAACATTTCCCGGCCGAACAGCTTGGCAAGGCCAAGGACATGCTGTCGCTGGTGCAGTCCGGCGTGGCGGACATCGCCTATGTCGGCGCGTCCTATTCGGCGGACAAGCTGCCCCTGTCCTCGGTCGGGGAACTGCCCGAGGCGTTCTCGAACTCCTGCGAGGGGACGAAGGCGTTCTGGTCGGTCGCAAAGCCGGGCGGTGCGCTTGACGTGGCCGAATACCAGCCGGAGGGTGTGCGCGCGCTGGCGGTTCTGGTGCTGTCCCCGTATCAGCTGTTCGTGCATGGCGACCTGGCGGGGATCGGTGACGTGAACGGGATGAAGGTCCGGGTCACCGGGGCACCCAAGATCGCGGCGATCCAGAAACTGGGCGGCGTGCCGGTGAACGTGCCGGGCCCCGAGGCGCGCGAGGCGCTGTCGCGCGGCACGGTGGATGCCATCGCCTTCCCGATCGCGTCGATCAAGCCCTATGACCTTGCGCCGCATATCAAGACGGCGACCAAGGGGCTGAACTTCGGGTCTTTCGTCGCGACCTGGATGATCAGCCAGGCGAAGTACGACAGCCTTCCCGAAGATGTGCAGAAGGCGCTGACCGAGGCCGGAGAGGCGGCGACGCTGAATGGCTGCGAGGCGACGGATGCCTCAACCGAGGAGGACTTCAAGTTCGTTGCTGAACAGGGCGTCACGTTCGTCGACCTGCCGGCAGCGGATCTGGACACGCTGCAGGGTGTCATGTCCTCCGTCGGGGATGAATGGGCGGCGGATCTGGACGGGCGTGGGAAACCGGGCACCGATATCCTGAACGCCTTCCGGGCGGGCCTGAAGTCCGAATGATCTGACGGTTTCGGACAGTGGCGGGGGCGTCCCTCGGGGCGCCCCTCAGCTGTTCTGCGCCGGTGAATCGCGGCGGTTCAGCGCGTCTTGCAACAGTCGGGCCAGGTCGGGCAGCGCGTAGGGTTTCTTCAGCACCGGATCACCGTCGGGGCCGGTGTCTTCGCCCGGAGGAGCGCCGTAGCCCGACATGTAGATGACCGGTCCGCCAAAACCCGCCGCACGGAGCTGCCGGACAAGGTCCTGGCCCCGCAGGCTGCCGGGCATCACCACATCGGTGAGCAACAGGTCAAAGGCCGCGCCTTCGCCGTGCAGGCGCAGCGCCTCCTCCGCAGATCCGGCGGTCAGTACCACGTAGCCAAGCTGTTCGACCGCCCTGGCCGTGATCGCCAGCAGCGGCGGTTCGTCATCGACCAGCAACAGCGTCTCGCCCTTGCCGCGGGGAATGTCGGTTTCACGCGCCGCCGCACTGCCACGGGGCAGGGACAGGGTGACCGTCGTGCCGAAGCCGGTTTCGGAGGTGATGTCGAGGTACCCGCCGCTCTGTTCCGCGAAACCATGGGCCATGGACAGGCCAAGGCCGGTGCCGGTGGTGTCCTGCTTGGTCGTGAAGAAGGGGTCGGTGGCCCGGCTCAGGGTCGCGGCGGGCATGCCGGGGCCGTCGTCGGTGACGGTGATGTCGATCAGTGCGGTATCGGGGCGGGGCCGTGCGGCGATCGTGATCGCTGTGCCGACGCCGGAGTCGCGGATGGCATCGCGGCTGTTCAGCACGAGGTTCAGCAGGACGTTTTCAAGCTGGGCGACATCGCAGCGGATGGTGAGCGGGTCCTCGGGCGGGGTGAAGATGAGGCTGATCTTCCTGCCGACAGCGGGGGCGGCGAGGGTTGCGAAGTCGGTGAACAGCTGGCCGACCTCGACCGTCGTGTCGGTGTCGGGAAGCTGGCGCGCGAAACCCAGCAGGCGGGAGGTCAGTTCGGCCCCCCGGCGGACCGATACCAGCGCGGTGTCGAGATAGGGTTCCGCCTCCTCGGCCGTGTCGGGCAGGGCGAGTTCGACGGACTTCTCGATGGTGGCGAGGATGTTGTTGAAGTCGTGCGCCACGCCGCCGGTCAGCTGGCCGAGCGCCTCGAGCCGCGCGGCGCGTTCGTTCTGCTGATGGTGGCGGTCGCTTTCGGTCATCCGGCGCAGGCGCACCAGCGCGGCCAGGCCCGAGGAGCCGGTGACCGGCGTTGCGGACACAAGGATCTGCACACGCGGCGTGCCGGTGCCGGGGTCCAGCCAGGCGCGGGTTTCGGAGAGCTCTCCGCCGGTGAGGGTCGACAGCGACAGGGTGGCCCGGCTGTCCGGGGCGCGGTCGGACAGGATGCGATCCTCGGGCCAGGGGGCGGGCAGCGCGGTCAGGGACAGCAGGTCCCGCGCCTCTGTGTTGGCGAAGAGGATGCGGGCGTCGCGGTCAAGACCGACAAGACCGGCGTCCTGGGCTTCGAGAAGCGCGGTGAGCCGGGCCTCGGCGGTGTCCTGCGCGCGGCGTGAGTCGGCGTTCCGGCGCCGGGCGTCGAAGGCGGCAGCAATCGCGATGGCGGCAATGAGGAGGAGCAGGCCAATGGTGCCCGCCCCGGTCCGGGTCGTGGTTTCGGCGGGCTGAGCAAGGGCCGGAGTTGCGGTCCAGAACGCTGCAAGCATCGCACAGGCGGACGGGCGTAACATGATTTTAGGATACATGATTCGATGCGGGGGACCCTGGTCGTATCGTGCGATCCTAGTCCCGGCCACGGCCAACGCCACAACTTTGATGTGTCCAATAGGAAAGGACGCCGCGACATGCGCGGCGTCCCTCTCATCTCTGGCGCGGCTCAGACGTCGAAGCGGTCGGCGTTCATCACCTTGGTCCAGGCGGCGACGAAGTCCTTCACGAACTTTTCGCCGTTGTCGGACTGGGCATAGACCTCGGCCAGCGCCCTCAGCTGGGAATTGGAGCCGAAGACAAGGTCCGCGCGGGTGGCGGTCCACTTCTGCTCTCCGCTGGCGCGATCGGTGCCTTCGAACAGGTCCTGCTTGTCCGAGGTCGCCTTCCACGCCGTTCCCATGTCGAGAAGGTTGACGAAGAAGTCGTTGCTCAGCGTGCCCGGCTTTTCGGTGAACACGCCGTGATTGGTGTTGCCATGGGTCGCACCCATGACCCGCAGGCCGCCGACCAGCGCCGTCATCTCGGGCGCGGTGAGCGCGAGCAGATGCGCCCGGTCGATCATCAGCTGTTCGGAAGGCACCGTGTAGTCGGCTTTCAGGTAGTTGCGGAAGGCGTCGGCAAACGGCTCCAGCGGCTCAAAGCTTTCTGCATCGGTCTGTTCCGCCGTCGCGTCGGTACGGCCCGGGGTGAACGGCACTTCGATCGGGAAACCGCCGTCCTTCGCGGCCTTCTCGACCCCGACGACGCCGCCCAGCACGATCAGATCGGCGAGGGAGACGGTCTTGGAGCCGGTGTCGAAGCCCGCCTTGATGTCTTCGTAGACCTTCAGGACCCTGGACAGGTTGTCGGGTTCGTTGACTTCCCAGTCCGATTGCGGCGCAAGCCGGATGCGTGCACCGTTGGCCCCGCCGCGCTTGTCGGAATTACGGAATGTCCCGGCCGAAGACCATGCGGTGTAGACGAGATCGCGCACCGACAGGCCCGACGCCGCGATCTTGTCCTTCAGCGCGGCGACGTTGGCCGGGTCAAGCGGCGCGCCCGTGGCGGCGGGGACCGGGTCCTGCCAGATCAGGTCCTCTTCGGGTACTTCCTTGCCAAGGTAGCGGACCTTGGGCCCCATGTCGCGGTGCGTCAGCTTGAACCAGGCGCGGGCGAAAGCGTCGGCGAACTGGTCCGGGTTCTCGTAGAAGCGGCGGGAGATCGGTTCGTAGACCGGGTCCAGGCGCAGGGCGAGGTCGGTGGTCAGCATGTTCGGGGTCCGCTTCTTGGACGGATCATGCGGGTCTGCGACCGTGCCTTCGGCCTCGGCGTTCTTGGGCTTCCACTGATGCGCGCCGGCGGGGGATTTTGTCAGCTCCCACTCGTACTCGAAGAGGTTGTGAAAGAAGCCGTGACCCCACTGGGTCGGGGTGGTGGTCCAGATAACCTCAAGCCCGGAGGTAAAGGCGTTCGCCCCGCCCCGCCCGTCGCCGGAGGTCCAGCCGAAGCCCTGTTCGGCGATGTCCGCGCCCTCCGGCTCCTTGCCGATGGCGGCGGCGTCACCCATGCCGTGAGTCTTGCCGAAGGTGTGGCCGCCCGCGATCAGCGCAACGGTTTCCTCGTCGTTCATGGCCATGCGACCGAAGGTTTCGCGAATGTCCTTGGCGGCGGCCAGCGGATCGGGCGTGCCGTCGGGACCTTCGGGGTTCACGTAGATCAGGCCCATCTGGACGGCAGCCAGCGGGTTTTCCAGCGCGCGGCCTTCGGAGTAGCGGCCGTTCGGCTTTTCGGAGGTCTGCAGCCATTCCTCCTCGGTGCCCCAGTAGATGTCCTCACCGGGTTCCCAGACGTCTTCGCGACCGCCGCCGAAACCGAAGGTCTTGAAGCCCATGGTTTCCAGCGCGACGTTGCCGGTCAGGATCATCAGGTCGGCCCAGGACAGGGCGTTGCCGTATTTTGCCTTGACCGGCCAGAGCAGGCGGCGGGCCTTGTCGAGGTTGGCGTTGTCCGGCCAGGAGTTCAGCGGCGCGAACCGCTGCGCACCGGAGGAGGAGCCACCGCGCCCGTCACCCGTCCGGTAGGTCCCGGCGGAGTGCCAGGCCATGCGGATCATGAACGGCCCGTAGTGGCCCCAGTCCGCGGGCCACCAGTCCTGGCTGTCGGTCATGACCTTGGCGATGTCGGCCTTCACCGCATCGAGGTCGAGCGCCTTGAACGCCTCCGCGTAGTTGAAATCCGGGTCCATCGGGTTCGACGCGACGCCGTTCTGGTGCAGGATCTTCAGGTTCAGCTGGTTCGGCCACCAGTCCCTGTTCGACCGCTGCCGCGAAGTGTGAAGCACCGGGCATTTTCCGGCTGCGAGATCGTTTCCGTCCATGGTTCTCTCTCCCGTCTGGCTGAGAATGGGGCCGAACGACTCGGCCGTCGCGGGGAAGGTAGCAGGGGTCATCCATCAGCATAACCCGCAGTTGTCTGATGCTTTCGATAAGGCGGAGTTATGCCATAAGCGTGCGGCGCCCCGCAACTTCGCGGCATGTCAATTGCGCTTGGGCAGGGATGGGGCTAGATCCGCCCCGGTAGGCCGGAAGGGAGCACCCCGTGACCAATCATCTTTACCGGGGCGATCTGCCCGACGGGCTGGACCTTGGCCCGGTGGTCGCCATCGACTGCGAGACCATGGGGCTGAACCCGCATCGCGACAGGCTTTGCGTCGTGCAGATGTCGGGCGGCGACGGGGACAGCCATATCGTTCAGGTCGCGATCGGACAGAGCGAGGCGCCGAACCTGTGCCGGATGCTGACCGATCCTAAGGTGCTGAAGCTGTTTCACTTCGGCCGGTTTGACATCGCCGCGCTGTTCAATGCCTTCGGGGCGCTGGCCGCGCCGGTGTACTGCACCAAGATCGCGTCCAGGCTGGTGCGCACCTATACCGACCGCCACGGGCTCAAGAACCTAACGCAGGAACTGATCGGTGTGGACCTGTCGAAGGTGCAGCAGTCCTCAGACTGGGGGGCGGAGGACCTGACCGAGGCGCAGCTGGAATATGCGGCGTCCGACGTGCTTTACCTGCACCGGCTGCGCGAGGAACTGGATTTGCGTCTTGCGCGCGAAGGGCGGACAGAGGTGGCGAAGGCCTGTTTCGATTTCCTGCCGATGCGGGCGCGGCTTGATCTGATGGGCTGGCCCGAAACGGACATCTTCGCGCATACATGACCCGCGCGCGCGCATATCCGCGGGCCGGGGCGGCCTGAAATGGCCTGGGCGGAGGACAGATATTCCCGCCTGATCGGCTGGCTGAAGGTCGCGCTGCCGCTGACTGCGCTTGCGCTCCTGTCGACGGTGTTCCTGCTGTCGCGCGGTCAGGATGCGTCGACCGACCTTCCTTATGCGGAGATCGACGTCGGCAAGGACGGACTGGTCGAACGGGTGCTGCGGCCCAGCTTTGCCGGGGCGACGAAGGACGGCGATCTGATTGCCTTTGTCGCGGAAACCGCGCGGCCCGTGGGAGAGGGGCTGGGCAAGCTGAGCGCCGATGACGTACGGGCGCGTATTGATCTGCGGACCGGCGGAACGATCACCTTCCGCTCCGACACTGCGGTGATGGACCAGCCCGAGGGGCTGGCGGAACTGCAGGGCGGGGTGGTGATCGTGTCCTCCTCGGGCTACACGGCAGAGACAGAGACGCTGCGGGCCGGGCTGCGCGACCTGTTCGCGGAAACCGACGGGCAGATCCACGCGGAGGGTCCGCTCGGGCGGTTCGTTGCCGGGCGGATGCGGCTGACGGCGGAAGAGGACGGGGAGACCGTTCAAATGCTGTTCACGGATGGCGTGAAGCTGGTATATCTCCCGCAATCTCAGTGAGGAATTCTTGATGTCCATTTCCCGCCTGATCGGTCTCGGGCTTCTTCTTATCCTGCCGTCGCTGGCGTTCGCGCAGCAGACCGCCTTTGGCAGCGGCCAGGTCGATCCCGATCAGCCGGTCGAGGTCGAAAGCGACGAACTCAAGGTCAGCGAGACTGACGGAACGGCGGAATTCCTCGGCAATGTGGTGATCGTGCAGGGCGAGATGCGGCTGGCGGCCCCGCGCGTGCTGGTCGTCTATGACGAGGAAGGCGAGCGTATCAAGCGGCTGGAGGCCACCGGCGGCGTGACGCTTGTCAGCGGAGAGGACGCGGCAGAGGCGCAGCGCGCGGATTACGACATCGACGGCGGTCAGGTGGTGATGACCGGCGACGTCCTGCTGGTTCAGGGCAAGTCGACGCTGGAGTCGCAGCGCATGGTGGTTGATCTGAACGGCGGCACGGCCCAGATGGAAGGCCGCGTGCGCACGATCCTCAACCAGAAGAAGGACTGACCCTTGGCGAAGCCGACGCTCCAGATCCACGACGGGGACCCGGACCAGCGCGGGCTGCGTATCGACAACCTGCGCAAGTCCTACAAGAAGCGCGTGGTGATCCGCGACGTGACCATGAAGGTCGACCAGGGCGAGGTGGCCGCGCTTCTCGGGCCGAACGGGTCGGGAAAGACGACAACCTTCTATGCGGTTGCCGGGCTCGTGGTGCCCGAAGGCGGCACGGTGAAGATCGACGGGCGCAACGTCACCGCGATGCCCATGTACCGGCGCGCGCGGCTTGGCATCGGCTACCTGCCGCAGGAAATGTCGATCTTCCGCGGACTGTCGGTCGAAGACAACATCTCCGCCATTCTCGACATCACCCATTCGGACCGGCACAAGCGGCGGGAACGGCTGGAGGAACTGCTGTCGGAATTCTCAATCGAACACCTGCGCCGGGCCCCCGCCATGGCGCTGTCGGGCGGGGAACGGCGGCGGGTGGAGATCGCGCGCTGCCTTGCCGCCGATCCGAAATACCTGCTGCTGGACGAACCCTTTGCCGGGGTCGATCCGATCTCCGTCTCGGACATCCGGCACCTTGTCGGCGATCTCAAGATGCGCGGGATCGGCGTGCTCATCACCGACCACAACGTGCGCGAGACGCTGGAAATCGTGGACCGCGCCTACATCCTGCACGACGGCAAGGTGCTGATGTCGGGTACCCCCGAAGAGGTGGTCGAGAACGAAAACGTGCGCCGTGTTTACCTAGGCGACAGTTTCCGCATTTCCTGAGCAAAGCGGCGCCGGGGGCGGCGATCTGCTTAATCACGTCCCCGCGTGACCATTGACAGGCGGGCCCGCCGTCCTTTCATATATTGGTATGACAGTCCACAGACTCCTGTTCTGCCCGGCAAATCCCTTGCGGACCCTGCGCAAGAGCAAGGAGCTTCGACTGTCTTTCCGCAGCATCCGACCCTGACCCGCCGGCGCATCCGCGCCGCCGGTTCACGCTCGGATTGTCATGAAAGGATACGGAATGCGTTACGAAGTCAGCGGCAAGCAGATCGATGTCGGCGAGGCTCTTCAATCCCACGTCAAGCAGGAGCTGGGTGTGGTCATGGAGAAGTATTCGCAACGGCCAACGGATGCGACCGTGATCTTTTCCCGTTCCGGCCATGAATATGTCTGCGAGGCCACGGTGCACCTCAGCTCCGGCCTGAATGCGTCCGCGAAGGCGCATGCCAATGAAATCTATGCCGCTTTCGACGCTGCGGGCGAGAAGATGGACAAGCAGCTGCGGCGCTACAAGCGGCGGCTGAAGGATCATCACAAACAACGGCCCGAGCCGGTTGAACTTTTCGGAGCCTCCTCGTATATCCTCGCCGCTGAACAGGAAGACGTGGAATCGGAAAGCGAAACGCTTCAGCCGATCATCGTGGCCGAGATGGAAACCAAGATTCCGTCGCTCTCGGTCGGGGAAGCGGTGATGCAGATGGAGCTGGCGGGCGCACCGGTCCTGATCTTCCGGAACGAGGGCAAGGATGGTCTGAATGTCGTGTACCGCCGCGAGGACGGGAACATCGGCTGGATCGATCCCAGAAACTGAGGCGCCGGGTCACCCCGTGCCGGGCACAAGGACGTCATGAACCTGACCGAGATCCTCAAACCGGGGGCAATCAAGGTGATTGCCTCCGCGTCGTCGAAGAAGCGGCTGTTGCATGACATCGGAGACCTTGCGGAAAGCGTCTACGGCTACGATTCCGGTGCGGTGATCGAGGCGCTGATGGAGCGCGAGTCGCTCGGCCCGACGGGCGTGGGGCACGGCGTGGCCCTGCCGCATGCCCGGCTGGCGGCGGTCAAGGACATGTCCGCCGCCTTCATCCTGCTGGAAAAGCCGGTAAACTTCGACTCCGTCGATCGCCAGCCGGTCGACATCGTGATGGCGCTCTTCGCACCCGAAGAGGCCGGGGTCGAACACCTCAAGGCGCTGGCGCTTGTGTCGCGGACGCTGCGCAACGCCGACCTGTGCAAGAAGCTGCGGGCGAACCATGACCCGGCAACCCTCTATGCGCTGCTGACGTCGGATCAGAACACGCAGGCAGCGTAGCCAGTCGTGCAGGTGTGGCGGGCTTCAGCCCGCCACGCGCCACTACCTTCGCCACGCCCCGTATCCGAACATCAGGTAATCCCGCTGGTAGACCTCTGCCACCTTCGCCTCGATCTCCGCATCGTAGATTGCGGAGAGCGGGTGCGGCGTGTCCTCCGGCACCGGGGCGGGCAGGGCCGGGTCGGGATGTCCTACCTGTTCCGCCAGGGCGGGGAGCCAGGCCTGAATCTCTTCTTCCCGGACGATCATGTCGGGCAGGGCAAAGCTCGCCATGCCCTCGATCACCGCGCTCTGCGTGGCCCATGTCTGGTCGATGCGGACGGAGGTCTGGCCGGCGAGGTTGGCCTTCAGGAAATCTAGGAACATCGAAAACGCCTCGCGGTGCTGATCGACCGGCACCGGGCTGTCGTCGTTGCGGCCCGAGAGGGGCAGCTTGTACTTCTGGCGCAGGATCTGCCGGATCTCTCCGAAACTTCCCTTGCCGGTCTGCACGATGCGCCGGCAGAACACCGCATGGGCCCGCGCGACGGGGTGGCGGATCACGGCAAAGCTGCGGTGGCCGGGGTTGCGGCGCATCCACTGGCGAAGGGTTTTCTGGGTGAATTTGCCCGGCAGACCGGCCGGATCCGCCCCGTCCAGAGCCGCCAGCCAGGCAGACACCTGGGCGTCCAGCTCTCCCCTCACCGGCATGTAGAGCAGGGGGGTCTTCGCCGCCGCCTGATAGGCCGGGACATTGGCGCCGCGGCGGGGTTCGAAGTTCGGCGTCCGGGTCAGGTCGAAACGGTCGAATTGCGACAGCGCCTGCTGCATCTCGTCGAAATTCGCGACCTTCTCCGACACCGGCGCGGGATTCTGCCGCTTGAGCTTGTCGTCAAGCCTGTCCAGCCGGTCCGCCTGCCCGAGCCAGCGGGCGAGGCCGTTCATTACGGCGACGTCCTGCAGGTCCTCATACGCCAGGTAGAAGGCGGTCTGCCCGGTCGTCTGCAGCGCGTTCAGCAGGAACACCTGGAAGGTCTGAAGCGCCTCCACATGGCGGGCGAATTCGTCGGCGTCGAATTCCACCGCCTCGACCTCCTTGCGGCGGCGGACGTCGGTCAGCTTCCACTGGCCAGTG
Source organism: Primorskyibacter flagellatus (assembly GCF_014638275.1). GTDB lineage: Bacteria > Pseudomonadota > Alphaproteobacteria > Rhodobacterales > Rhodobacteraceae > Pseudooceanicola > Pseudooceanicola flagellatus_A. The sequence continues at coordinate 645,812 of NZ_BMFJ01000002.1, read as the reverse complement.
GCGCGGGCGATCTTCCAGCTGACATAGCTGTCCACGGGATTGCGGGTCAGCACGATCTTGGCGCAGCGCGGGTCAGGCAGGATCGTGTCCAGAACGCGCGGGTCGTGGTCGTGGAAGAAGCGGAACCCGGTCAGCTGCGGCTGCGCCTTCACCGTTTCGATGAGGCTCTGCGGGTCGGCGTCGCGCTGTTCCATCGTGATGCCGAGGCAGTCGGTCCTGTTCGGGTAGCCGGGAAAGGTCGGGTTGAATGCCTCACCCACGCAGGACAGGCCGGGAAAGGCGTTCAGGTTCGCCTCGAGAAAATTGGAGCCGGTGCGCATTTCGGCAAAGACAACGAAGTAATCGAAACCGGACATCTATTTCTTCACCAGATAGGGTTTGCGCGGGCGTCCGGGCTGCGGACGGCTGGCGGGCGGGTCGACGGGGAAATCGCCCATGAGATAGGGGTGCATCCCCTGGTTCTTGAGGTTCTGGAGAAACTGGCCAAAGCCGGTCAGGTTCACCATCTTGGGCGCTTCGGTCAGGCGGCGCGCGTTGCGTGCGCCAAGCTCGTCGATGACGGTCTGCAGCGGCTCCATCGGATTTTCCACGAATTCCGCCATGGACCAGATGCGCACGCGGGCCTTGGCCTGTGGGGCACGGAGCATGTCGAGGAAGTCGTTCTCGATCTTCTGGAGCGCGGCGGCCTCGGCCCTGAGGTCGGCGAAGTTGCGGTTGGACTGGAACAACGGGACTGCCCAGGCCCCGGAGATGACAGAGATCTGGGCGTTCGGGTCGCGCGACATGGACAGCGCCGCGCCCTGTTCGTCATGCGGGCCGAACTGCAGGCACTGGCGTTCCCCACGGGTGTTCCAGATCAGGTTGGTGAGGAAGTCGCGCGGCCGGTAGTCGCGGATCGCGGCGCTGTCGGACAGCGCGCCGTTGATGACGGACTGGTCGCCTGAATAGTGCACGCGATCCGGCGCGTAGACATGGCCGTGGACCTTGCAACCGGTTGTGCGTGCCAACCAGGTTTCGAAATCTTCGAAAATTTCGGAAAAGCCCTGAAAGACGGAATACTTCGCCCCGGTCAGCCCGTTTTCCCAGCTTTTGCGGGGGTAGCGGCTTTGCATGTACAGGCCCGGCCGCCCCCGCGTGCGGCGTTCCACGGCGCGGGAAAAGATCCGGTCGATCTTGCCGGGGTTGGGCTCCGTCCGCTTCATGGCGTGGGCCTCGTCGGTCAGGAAGGCTTCGTAAAGCCGGTCGGCCCGGTGCCAGATCTTGCGCGCGACAAAGCAGTCCGACCGGCGGAGCAGCTGCAGGTGGTCGTCGTAGAAGATGTGCGGCTTGCCCTGAAAATCGAACTTCGACAGGGTCAGCGACCGGCTTTCGACATGCTGGGAATAAAGCCGGGTCAGGGTCTGGAAATAGCTCTCGTCCGGGATCCAGACCCGGCGGAAGAACCGGTCGTAGGTGGCGCGCTCCGGGTCCTGAAGGATCGCGGACAGGGTCTGCCGGGTCAGGCACCACCATTGCGACCCCATGTGCGGGATGATCCCGTTCGGCATCCGGCGTTTCATGCGCAGACGTCGCTGCAGGCGGACATAGCCGTCAAACAGCAGGCGGTGGCGTTTCCAGGCGAAGGGGAAGCGCAGGGTGAACCGTTCGCTGTCCAGCCCGCCGACGGTCCAGGGAACATCGGCGGTCGTCGCGCTTTCGATGAAGTCGGTGCGGGGCCGGTCGGCGAGGTAGTCGATCAGCTCCTGCACCGGGCGCAGGGGCAGGCAGGAGCCGGAAGCGAGGTAGACATGGCGCACCTCGGGAAACTCCCGCAGCATCTTTTCCGAAGCGGACTGGGTGGCGGCGACGATCCCCCAGGTGCCCCATTCGCAGCGGTGGCGATCGGAAAACCGGATGATGTCCACGTCCTTCAGCGCCTTGCGGAACCGGTCGTATTTCCGGCGCGGAACGTTGGTGTCGGCGTGGATCACAACCGGGCAGCCCGAGGCCGCCCAGTGCCGCGCCACCTGTTCGGCCCGGTCCAGCGCGGTGTGCACCAGCATGACGATGCCGACCCCGCTCATGCCCAGTTGCCCTTGGACATGAGGCCGAGGATCTCAAGCTGGCGCCAGTTGATGTATTTCTCGGACCATTTGCACCAGAGCTCCGGGTCGTCGCGCATCAGGTCGGCATAGGCGCGGTATTCGACAGAGGCGTTGTAATGCTGGCGGCGGTCCAGTTCCTCTTTCGCCTTGTGGGTGAAGGTGTCGAGGAACTTCGTGTGCAGCAGCAGCCCGGAGGCCTTTTCCCCGCCCCATTCGTCATACACGAGGTTCAGGCCGCGCGGCAGCAGCATGTGGGTGGAGGAGACGTAGGTGTTCTTCCTCTCCCACTTCACCAGCGGGATCTTGTTCAGCGCGGGGGCCAGTTCGGGCGCGTCGGGGAAGAACACGCGCTGACGCGGCCCGCCCTGTATCCAGAGGTTGCCATAGCGGGCGTTGCGCTGGATGACGTAGTTGCCGCTGTCGAACCATGACGCGATTTCCAGCGGGTCCTGCCCTTCGCGGTAGGGCTGCGCGTCGACACGGCCCTTGGGGTACATGTCCAGCAGCATGGCCGAGAAGGACTTGATCGAGGACGCGTCGAGCCAGTCGGTCAGAGCCTGAATGGGCCGGGTGTCGCAGAAGGGGTAGATGAAGAATTCGTCGGGATCGACGGTCAGCGCCCAGTGGCCATGCGCGTAGCGCAGCAGCAGCCAGTTGATCCAGTCCATCCCGAAGCGGGCGCGCTTGTAGCTGCGGCGCGCGGTCCAGACGGAACAGTCGGGCTGGTCGGCGAGCCAGGCGGCGCTGCCGTCGGTGCTGTCATTGTCGACAAAGAAGAAGTGCCCGATGCCGAGCCGGCGGTAGTAGTCCAGGAAATAGGGCAGGCGGATGCGTTCGTTGCGCAGGGTGCAGAACAGCAGAACGTCGGACCGGCGGATCTGGCGGGTGCGGTTGGCAACGGGGGTCAGTTCGCGCCGCTTGCGGACGGCGCGGATCAGCCAGCGGCGGCGCTGGAGCCGAAGGCGATATGACGAAACGATGCTCAACGCCCGCCCTTCTTGATCCTTGGCGCCGGGTTCCCAAAGGGCGTTGCTGTATCAGGTGATCCTTAAGACCACCTTGAAATGCTCGTCCCAGGTCGGGGCCGTGTAGCCCCCTGTGCCCGTGGTGCCTGACCGTTTTTCCTCTATCCGGCTCTTTATGGCCGTTGTCCAAGGATACCTGTCGTCGGGCGGCAGGTAAACTGGCAATTCTCCTAGCATTTCCCGGACCGAGGGCAGGTCGGAGGAGATCACCGGCGTCTGCAGCGACGCGGCCTCGATCGGGGGCAGGCCGTAGCCTTCGGCAAAGCTGGGGAACAGCAGGGCGTCGGCGCGTACCATCAGGGCGGTGACCGCCTTGTCCGACAGGTCGGACCATTCGAATATGTCGCGGTTGCGCATCGGGCTGGCGTCAAGCCTGCGGAACAGGTCCTCGTTGCGCCAGCCGCGGCTGCCAACGATGCCAAGCACCGGGCGGGGGCCGTCAGTCTCCTCGTCCCATTCTTCCCAGACGTCGAGCATCAGGGCGTGGTTCTTGCGCGGCTCGATCGTGCCCACCATCAGGAACAGCGGGCGGTTGGCGGGCAGGTCGGCGGGCAGGGCGATTGCGTCCGGCCGCGCCACGTCGGTGCCGAGGTGGGCGACGACGATACGGGGCGGGGTCAGGTCCCCGGGCAGCGCTTCTTCCTCCTTCATCCGGTCGATATGGCGGAGGATATCGTCGCGGGTCTTCATGCTGGGGCAGAGGATCGTGTCTGCAAAATTCAGCGTGCGCCGCAACATCCCGGCAAACCGCTCCACCGCTTCGGGCCGGTTGTAGTCGGGAAAATCCAGCGGGATCGTGTCGTGGATCATCACGGTGATCCGGGCGTTCGGCAGATCAGACACCGCACTCAGCGTCGTGTCCGTCATGTCGGAATGGCCGACGTTCAGGTAGATCGTGTTGGGCGGCAGGTCAGCCAGGAGCCGGTCGAGCTTCTTTCCGTAGACCTTCGCGGAGGCGAGCCGCCAGACATCGCTCTGAACCTGGCGCTGCATCGGGGTCAGGCGCAGGGCACAGCGGAACAGCAGGCGGGTCGGACCCCAGGGGGTGCGCCCCTGTACCCGGTGCAGCAGCGAGGTCAGGCCGCCGCGATCCAGCAGGACGTAGCCGACCGCGACGCGCAGCAGCCCCATGAGCGGGACATCGCGGTCCAGCAGTTCGCGCAGGTAGGCGTATTCGACGCGGTCTATGCCGGTCGGCTGACGGCCGGGGCGGCTGATCAGCCGGGTCAGGTCCAGCAGGCGGACGGGTTCGGGTTTATTTGTCGTAGTGGCCAGTCTGATGCCACCGCCAGGCATCGGCGATCATCTGGTCCAGCGTCGACCGGTCCGGGCTCCAGCCCAGTTCGGTCACGGCGCGGGTCGAACCCGAGACCAGTTTGGTGCAATCGCCGGGTCTGCGCGGCCCCTCCTTGAACGGCACGGCCCTGTTGGTGACCGCGCGGGAATGATCGATAACCTCCCGGACCGAGAACCCCGATCCGGTGCCGAGATTAAACACACGGCTCGGCTTGCCGTCCATCAGCCATTTCAGGCCAAGCACATGCGCATCCACCAGATCGCAGACGTGCACGTAGTCGCGGATGCAGGTGCCATCTGGCGTGTCGTAGTCCGTGCCGTGGATCGTCAGGGCGTCCCGCCGACCGTCGATCGCGTCCAGCATCAGCGGAATGAGGTGGGTTTCCGGGGTGTGGAATTCCCCGACCTCCGACTCCGGGTCGGCGCCGGCGACGTTGAAATATCGGAAGATCACATGGCGCAGGTTGGTGGCGGCGCCGAAGTCGCGCAGCATGTCCTCGATCGCGCGCTTGGAGGCGCCGTAGGCGTTGATCGGCATCTGCGCGGAGTTCTCGTCCAGCACCACGTTGTCCTGATCGCCATAGGTCGCGCAGGTCGAGGAGAAGACGAAGTTCATGCAGCCCGCGTCCGTCGCGGCCTCGATCAGGTTGAGCGAACCGTCGACGTTGTTCTTCCAGTAGAGACCCGGCTTGGCCATGCTCTCCCCGACCTGGGAGAGGGCGGCGAAATGCATCACCGCGACGGGCTGGTGCGTGTTGAACACCTCGTCCAGCCGGGCGCGGTCCAGCAGATCGCCCTTCTCGAAGGGGCCGAACTTCACCGCCTCTTCCCAGCCCGTGACGAGACTGTCGTAGGTGACGGGTTCAAACCCTGCCGCGCGCAGGGCCTTGCAGGCGTGCGAGCCGATGTAGCCCGCGCCGCCGGTCACAAGTACCTTGTCCATTCCCGGATGCTCTTACTGCGCCGCCTGGTCGATGTTCACGACTTCCCGCAGGAAACCCATCAGGTCGTCGCGCAGATCCGGGCGGGACAGGGCGAAGGACACGGTGGCCTGCAGGTAGCCGGACTTGGAGCCGCAGTCGAAGCGCTGGCCGTTAAAGCGGTAGCCGTAGACCGGCCGGCCTTCGGTGATTTCCTGCGCGATGGCGTCGGTCAGCTGGATCTCTCCGCCGGCACCTTCCTGCTTGGCGTTCAGGTTCTTGAAAATCTGAGGGGTGAGGAGGTAGCGCCCGATCACGGCGAGGTTGGAGGGCTGGGTGCCGGGCGCGGGCTTTTCCACCATGCCTTTGACCGAGACGAGCGAGCCGTGGTCTTCCTGCACGTCGAGAATCCCGTAGGCGGAGGCGCGGTCGGGCGCGACCTCCATTGCCGCGACCATGTTGCCGGGGTTCTTTTCGAACGCCTCGACCATCTGCTGCAGGCAGGGCTTTTCGGCGGCGATGATGTCGTCGGGCAGGATCACCGCGAAGGGTTCGTTGCCGACCAGACGGCGGGCGCACCAGACGGCGTGGCCGAGGCCAAGCGCCTTGTGCTGGCGGATGTAGGCGATCGCGCCGCTGTCCATGTTGGTGTTCTTGACCTGCTCGAGCAGGTCCTTCTTGCCCTTGCGCTTGAGTTCGGCCTCAAGCTGCGGCGCATGGTCGAAGTAATCCTCCAGCGCGGCTTTTCCGCGCGAGGTGACGAAGATGAACTCCTTGATGCCGGCTGCGCGGGCCTCGTCGATCGCGTACTGGATCAGCGGGCGGTCGACCAGCGACATGATTTCCTTGGGAATGGATTTGGTTGCCGGGAGAAAACGGGTCCCCATGCCTGCAACCGGGAAAATGGCTTTGGTAATCTTGTTCTTCATGCTCAAACTCGCTCAGATCTGGTTGTCGGCAGTCCTAACCGCTTTGCCCGGACTATGTCAGAGCTTTGCGACGGTTTCACCCTGCATAGGCGGAAATGCCCCGCCGGCGGCGGCAAATTCCCAATTTTTACCATTTTTTTACCATTTAACGACCGGTGAGGCCGCGCGGCACCGCAATGCGACGCATCTCACGATCTAGGCGTTTCCGGAACGTGGTCAATTGTAGCAGGAAACCGCTTCTGTCGCTGCGGCCCCAGAGCCCGCCGCTCTGTTCCCAGAATCCCTCGCGAGTCATGCGGACCCGGTGGAACAGCATCGTGGGCGAGAAAAGGAAAAGCGAGACAGAGGCACCTTCGGCCGTGCGCGCGGCGGCGCGGGCACGCAGGGCGCGGCGCTGGCGGAAGCGTCCGGCAAGGACGACGCCGGGGGCGGCGGCGCGGCTGGCGAAGGGTTCGAAGGGGCGCGACGAATGGGGCAGGGCGGGCAGCGGGGCAAGGTCGCGCGTGCGCCCGGCCTCCAGCCCCTCGTCCAGGCGGCGGCGCAGGCGGAGGACGTCGCGCGGCTCCAGCCGGCCGGCGGTCAGGTGGTCGATCAGCGCGGCGTCCCGTTCGGCGCGAAAACGCGCGATGACCGCGGCGTGGTCCTCCTCCGGGCAGTGGCGGCGCATGTAGACGGAGAGGCTGGCGCCGATCTCGAACAGGTCGCGCGGCGCGCGGGAGGCGGACCGGCGGGCCGAGGGCGCGAAGGCGTGATGCACCTGCGCCAGCGGGGCAATGGCAGTGGTATGTGCGGCCCGCGCCAGCCGCATGTTCAGATCGGTGTCGTCGAGGTAGAAGCGATAGGCCGGGTCGAACCCGCCCAGACCGGCAAGGACCGACCGGCGAAAGGCCATGTTGGTGCCCTCGGTCTTGATCGCGCGGCCCGGCGGCGGGGTCAGGGCGGTTGCGCGGGTCTCGTCAACCCGCAGGGGCGTGGAGACGCCGGCGCGGTCGACGCTGTGTGCCTTCCACTGGAAACTGATGCCGTTGCGCCCGATCACGAAGCCGCCCGTCGCCGCGACCTGCGGATCGGCGAAGGGCGCGGTGAGATGGGTCAGCCATGTCGGTTCTGGCACGGCGTCGTCGTCGATGAAGGCGACGATCTCTCCGGCGGCGACCCCGATCCCGGCATTGCGCGCGGCCGAGATGTTGGGGTCGGCAAAGGGCACGACCTTGATCTCCTCGGTCAGGCGCAGGCGACGCACGGCCTCCTGCCCCTCGCCGTCGGTGACGACGACGATCTCGTAGCTGTCGTGGAACAGCCGGGTCAGGCCGGTCAGGGTGCGCAGCAGGCTGTCGCCGCGCCCCCGGCTGACGACGATGACGCTGACCGGCAGGGAGGCCACGGTGGCGGTCAGGCCGATTTCAGCTCGACCGAGGGCGAGCAGACGATGAAGAACGGGTTGGCGAAGCCGTCCTTGCCGTAGGCCAGCGGCTCCATCGTGTCGAAGTTCAGGACCTTGCCGCCCGCGCCGGTGACGACGGCATGACCGGCGGCGGTGTCCCATTCCATCGTGCGCCCGAGCCGGGGGTAGAGGTCGGCCTCCCCGGTCGCGACGAGGCAGAACTTCAGGGAGGACCCGGCGCTCTTCATGTCCTTGGTGGCGTATTTCCCGATATAGTCGTCAGTGGCCTGGTCACGGTGCGACTTGGACGCGACGACCATCAGCGCGGCATTGTCGGCCTCAGCCACGCGGATCGGCGTCAGCGCGCCGGGCTTGTCCTTGTCGAAGGGCGCAGTCTCCTCGACCGAGGATCCGTCGGCCAGGGTGTAGAACATGCGGTCCTTGGCCGGGGCGTAGACCACGCCGCGCACGGGTACGCCGTTTTCGACCCAGGCGATGTTGACGGTGAAATCGCCGCGACGGTTCACGAATTCCTTGGTGCCGTCCAGCGGGTCCACGATCAGGAAGTCCATCGCGCTCTCGCCATGGGTCGCGGCCTGTTCCTCTGTCACAAGGGCGACATCGGGGAAGGCGGCGCGCAGACCGGCAGAGATCAGGGCGTCGGCGGCTTCGTCGGCTTCGGTGACGGGGCTGGAGTCGGACTTGGACTTCACCTCGAAATCGTCGGAATTGTAGATCTCCATGATCTTGTCGCCCGCTTCGAGGGCAAGGCGGCGCATGACTGTTTCAAGTTTTACGTAGTCCAAATATCTTCTCCTGATCCGGCGCGGGGGCCATGGGGCGAATTGCCATGATCGGCGGTGCCCGTTATGATGACACATGAAGGGATCGGCAAGAATTCCCTGCCATTGTCGGGCAAACTTCACGAAGGCACCGGAATGTTTGAACAGCGGTTGAACAGGTCGCGTCTCGGATCGGCCATCGCGATCGCGGAGCTGGTCTACCATGCCTCCGTGCATTCGATCCGGAAATCGCATCGCAACGCGCTGATGTCGATCGGGTTGAACATGCTTCAGGCGATCATCTTCGTGCTGTCTTTCTATGCGATGTTCGAAATCCTCGGGCTGCGGCGGAACACCATCCGCGGCGACTTCCTGCTTTATATCATGTCGGGGATTTTCCTCTTCATGACCCACGTGAAGACCATCGGCGCCATTTCGGGGGCCGAAGGCGCAACCTCGGCCATGATGAAGCATGCGCCGATGAACACGGCCGTCACCATCGGGGCGGCGGCGCTGTCGACGCTGTATATCCAGGTGCTGTCGCTGACCCTGATCCTGTTCATCTATGACGTGGTGTTCCAGCCGATCACCATCGACCAGCCGGTCTATGCCTTCGGCATGCTGCTGATGGCCTGGTTCACCGGGATCGGCATCGGGCTGGTCTTCCTGGCGCTGAAACCCTGGGCACCCCAGTTCGTGAGCGTGTTCAGCCAGGTCTACCAGCGGGCCAACATGATCGCCTCGGGCAAGATGTTCGTGGCGAATTCGCTTCCGGCCTACATGGTGGCGATGTTCGACTGGAACCCGCTGTTCCACGCGATCGACCAGTGCCGGGGCTTCGTGTTCCTGAACTACACGCCGCACAACACCAGCATCGAATATCCGCTCTATGTGGGCATTGCGCTGATCATGGTCGGGCTCATGGGCGAATTCTACACGCGCCGCCACGCCTCCGTCAGCTGGGACGCGAAACGGTGAGGGGTCTGGCGGCGGTGCTGGCGCTGCTGCCGACGCTGGCTTTCGCGCAGATGCTGCCGCTGCCCGCACTGCATGACGTGCAGGGGGTGGCGGCGGATGACGTTCTCAACATTCGCAGCGGGCCAGATGCGGGGTCCGGCGTGATCGGCGCGCTTGCACCGGACGCCACCGGGGTCGAGGTCGTGGAGCGGAGCGATGACCTCAAGTGGGGGCTGGTGAATGCGGCGGAGGGTGCGGGCTGGGTCGCCCTGCGGTTTCTGCAGCGGCAGGCAGGCCAGGACTATGGGCAGTTTCCGCCCGTCACCGCCTGTTCGGGGACGGAGCCGTTCTGGTCGATGACCCGCGACGCGGGGGCGGATCACTGGGTCTATGAAAGCCCGGACGGGCCGGGCGAAAGCCTGTCGCCCTCGCTCCTTCTGACCGCATCCGGGCGGATCGACAGATGGGCGATGCGGTTCGGCGCCGGCGGTGTGCCCGGTACGGCGGTCTTCGGTCTGGCGGCCTGTTCGGACGGCATGTCGGACCGGGCCTACGGGATCACGGTGGATCTGCTGCTCGACGGCGCGACGGGTCCGGCAATGCTGTCGGGCTGCTGCACGCTGACCCGCTAGTCGACCACCCGGCAGGTGAGGTTTATGCGTCCGCCCTTCGGCATGAGTCGCGAGGACCCGAAGCGGATGCGGTCGATACCATGATGTGTCAGCCGCGCCGGACCGCCCATGAGGACCACGTCCCCCGATTCCAGCCAGATCGACTCCGTCTTGCCGCCCCGCTCCTCGTTGCCGATGCGGAACAACCCGTCGTCGCCAAGCGAGACGGAAAGCACCGGAAAGGTGAAATCTGCCTCGTCCCGGTCCTGATGCATGCCCATCTTGGCTGAATCGCCGTAGTAATTGATCAGGCAGCAATCCGGGTCGCGGGAAAGTCCGGTCGTGTCCCGCCAGATCCGCAGCACCTGTTCCGGGATCGGCGGCCAGGGCGTGCCATTCGGGTGCCGGGGTTCATAGCGGTAGCCCCTGGGATCGGAATACCAGCCGTATTTTCCCGCACTGGTCATGCGCACCGACATCTGCTTGCCGAACCGGGTGGTGGGCGAGAACAGCGGCGCGGCCTTCAGCACCCCGCGCAGGGCGTCGATCAGATCATACTGGGCGGGCTCGTCCAGATAGCCCTTGTGAATGTCAAAGCCCCGGATCCGGAGCGTGGGGGATGCTGGCATCGCGCGGCCCGTTCATGCACCGGAGGGGGGGTCCGGCAGGATGTCCTGCACCCCGAGATGCCGCATTCCGTCCTTGTCGAAAACCCCTTGTAGCGACAGCAGTGCGAATCCGTGCACCGTGCACCAGTCGCGGACGCTGGCAGCGGCGGGATCCCCGGAGGCCCCGGCAACGTCGCGCAGGACGGCGAAACTGGCGCTCATCGCGGCGGCGAGCACGGGGTCGGAGAAATCGACGCGCCCGCGCGCCCACATCAGTTCGAACAACGCGGGATGGGCGCGGGCAAAGGCGACATAGCCCTCCGCCGCGGCGCGCCGGCGCTCGGCGCGGGGCGCGTCCGGGTTCAGCCCGTCGGTCATGGCGGCGTGCAGGCAGGTCTGGCCCTCGGCGGCGATGGCGGTCAGCAGGCCGGTGACGTTGCCGAAGTGGTTCTTCGGCGCGGTATGGCTGACCCCGACCCGTTCGGCGCAGGCGCGCAGGGACAGCCGGTCCAGCCCTTCGGATTCGAGGATCTCCAGCCCCGCGGCGATCAGGGCCGGTTTCAGGTTGCCATGGTGATAGCTGCGGGTCGCGGTCATGAGTGTCTTATCCCGCTTTATGTTTCCGGTGTAAATATCTTCTTGACGACTTGCCCGCCGCGCAATATTTCCACCGTAAACATTTGCCCGAGGAGAGACCCGATGGTCAAACGCACCGCCCCCCATGTTCTGTACTACGATACACTTGCCGCCTCGCTCCCCGACCTGTCGGGTAAGGTTGTGGCGATCACCGGCTGCACGTCCGGCATGGGTCTGGTGCTGGCGGAAACGGCGGCGGGGAGGGGTGCGTCCGTGATCATGCTGAACCGTCCGTCCGACCGGGCGGAGGCCGCGCTCGCCAGGGTCCGGATGCTGGGGGAGGCGCAGTTCGTGGCCTGCGACCTGACCTCCTTCGCTTCGGTCCGGGCGGCGGGGCAGGCGCTGCGCGGGATGCTGGGCGAGACCGGGCTCGACGTGCTGGTGAACAACGCAGGGCTCATGGGCCTGCCGGACCGCGCCACGGAGGACGGGTTCGACGTGCAGATGCAGGCGAACCACCTGGGCCATTTCCTGCTGGTGAGCGAGGTCTGGCCCCTGCTGGATCGCGCGGCGTCCCTGCGCGGAGAGGCGCGAGTGGTCAACCATTCCTCCGGCGCACGCAATGCGCCGAAGCGGGCGCTGGAGCGTCGGTTTCTGGAGCCGAAGGGTGGCGATCTGGGCGGCGATCGCTGGCCGGGCATGGGGAAATGGGTGCGTTACCAGCAGTCCAAGCTGGCCAACCTGCTGTTCACCTATGCCCTGCAGAACAGGGCGGAGGCGCGGAAGGGGAACCGGGTCAAGGTGCTCTGCGCGCATCCGGGTCCCTGCGACAGCGGGTTGCAGGCCAAGACGGCGGGGACGACGGTGCTTGACCGCTACATCCTGCGACGCACTCTCAACGAGGCGCAGAGCCTGCAGGACGGGACCTGCGGGCTGGCGCGGGCTGCGTTTGAGCCGGGGGTTGTCGGGGGTCAGTTCTACGGTCCGGATGCGGTGAAACGGACCGGTCCGGCTGAACTCTTGCCGGAGGAACGGAACCCGGAGGCGGAGGCAATGCTGTGGGAGGCGAGCCTGAAGGCGACAGGGGTGAAGGACTTCTTCGGGGAGTAGGGCGTCCACTCCTGATGCGTCGTCATCCTCGGACTTGATCCGAGGATCTTTGGCCCAGGGGCGCGCCTGGCGGGGAGATCCTCGGGGCGAGCCCGAGGATGACGGGGTGAGGGCACGCGCCGGTCCGCCAAGTTTTTCGGACGCCCCGCCCGAAACGACAGCGCAGCGGTCCGGGCTGCGCACGTCCGCCCCCCGGACGGGCGCTGCGTCATCGTTTGCGCGGCGATTGGACTGAACGCTTCCGTGGCACGATAAAGTGGCGACCACGGGTGACACAGCGCCCCTCCACGTTCATGCGCCGCCCTCCGTCACGCGCTGTCCGGACCGGCTTGCGGTCGCATCGGGGCGGGCGAAGACTGTTTGCGCGAAAGATCATTGCCCCTCCCGTCGGCAGCCCCGCACCAATCCGTCAAATTTGCCATTCACCCCGGCAACCGCGACTTGCAGGGCCAATGACCCCTCCTTATATAGCGTCCGAAGCGCGGCGGACCGGTTTCCGGGCGCCGCCAATCGGGCGGTGGCGGATGCCGTACTCGGGTCCGTTACCGGAACTATCGCCTTAAGTGAAAGGGATGAACACATGTCCAAAGTCATCGGGATCGACCTCGGCACCACGAACTCCTGCGTCGCCATCATGGACGGGTCGCAGCCCAAGGTCATCGAAAACTCCGAAGGCGCGCGTACGACCCCGTCGATCGTGGCCTTCACCGACGAGGAACGCCTCGTCGGCCAGTCCGCCAAACGCCAGGCGGTCACCAACGCCTCCAATACCATCTTCGGCGTCAAGCGCCTGATCGGCCGCCGCTTCGACGACGCCGACCTCGCCAAGGACAAGAAGAACCTGCCGTTCAACGTCATCGACGGCGGCAACGGCGATGCATGGGTGGAAGCCAAGGACGAGAAATACTCGCCCTCGCAGATTTCCGCCTTCATTCTCGGCAAGATGAAGGAAACCGCCGAGAGCTATCTTGGCGAAGACGTCACGCAGGCGGTCATCACCGTCCCGGCGTATTTCAACGACGCTCAGCGTCAGGCCACCAAGGACGCCGGCAAGATCGCCGGTCTCGAAGTGCTGCGGATCATCAACGAACCGACCGCCGCCGCGCTGGCCTACGGGCTCGACAAGAAGGACAGCCAGACGATCGCGGTCTATGACCTCGGCGGCGGTACCTTCGACGTCACGATCCTGGAAATCGACGACGGCCTGTTCGAAGTGAAATCGACCAACGGGGACACGTTCCTCGGCGGTGAGGACTTCGACATGCGGATCGTCAACTACCTCGCCGACGAGTTCAAGAAAGAGCACCAGGTCGACCTGACCAAGGACAAGATGGCCCTCCAGCGCCTGAAAGAGGCGGCGGAGAAGGCGAAGATCGAACTGTCGTCGAGCCAGTCGACGGAGATCAACCAGCCGTTCATCTCCATGGGTTCCAACGGTCAGCCGCTGCACATGGTCATGAAGCTGACCCGTGCCAAGCTGGAATCGCTGGTCGGCGACCTGATCAAGTCGTCGATGAAGCCGTGCCAGGCCGCGCTGAAAGACGCCGGGCTGACGACGTCCGATATCGACGAGGTGGTTCTGGTCGGCGGTATGACCCGCATGCCGAAGGTCATCGAAGAGGTGACGAAGTTCTTCGGGAAAGAGCCGCACAAGGGCGTGAACCCGGACGAAGTGGTGGCGCTTGGCGCGGCGATCCAGGCCGGTGTTCTGCAGGGCGACGTGAAGGACGTGGTGCTGCTGGACGTGACGCCGCTGTCGCTTGGCATCGAAACGCTTGGTGGCGTGTTCACCCGGTTGATCGACCGCAACACGACGATCCCGACCAAGAAATCCCAGGTCTTCTCGACCGCCGAGGACAACCAGAATGCCGTGACCATCCGGGTCTTCCAGGGTGAACGCGAGATGGCGGCCGACAACAAGATGCTCGGCCAGTTCAACCTCGAAGACATCCCGCCGGCCCCGCGCGGCATGCCTCAGATCGAGGTGACCTTCGACATCGACGCCAACGGCATCGTCTCCGTGTCCGCCAAGGACAAGGGCACGAACAAGGAGCAGAAGATCACGATCCAGGCTTCCGGCGGTCTGTCCGACGACGACATCGAGAAGATGGTCAAGGAAGCCGAGGAGAACGCGGACGCCGACAAGGCGCGTCGCGAACTGGTGGAGGCCCGCAACCAGGCCGAAAGCCTCATCCACTCGACCGAGAAGTCGATCGAGGAGCATGGCGACAAGGTCGATCCCTCGACCGTAGAGGCGATCGAACTGGCCGTTGCCGCTCTCAAGGACGAACTCGAGAACGACAATGCTGACAAGATCAAGTCCGGCATCCAGAACGTGACCGAAGCGGCCATGAAGCTGGGCGAGGCGATCTACAAGGCGCAGCAGGACGAGGCCGATGAACCGATGGCCTCCGACGGCCCCGGTTCCGACGATGACGACATCGTCGACGCCGACTTCGAGGACCTGGATGACAACAAGCGTGCCTGATCGCGCGTAAGGGAACCTCTGGGGCCGGTCCGCGACAGGGCCGGCCCTACCCGTTCCCAGGGGAGACCACCCAAACATGGCAAAGCGTGACTATTACGACCTGCTGGGGCTGAAGAAGGGCGCCAGCCCGGAAGAGATCAAGAAGGCCTATCGTCAGAAGGCCAAGGAACTGCACCCCGACCGGAATTCGGACAATCCGAATGCGGAGGAGCAGTTCAAGGAAGTGAACGAAGCCTACGACGTGCTCAAGGACGCCGACCGCAAGGCGGCCTATGACCGGTTCGGCCATGCGGCCTTCGACGGCGGCATGGGCGGTGGCGGGCCACGTCCCGGCGGCCAGCAGGGCGATTTCGCCTCGGCCTTCTCGGACGTGTTCGATGACCTGTTCGGCGATTTCATGGGCCAGCGCGGTGGTGGCGGCGGACGGCGGCGGGCGACCCGCGGGTCCGACCTGCGCTACAACCTGCGCGTGACCCTGGAAGAGGCCTACGAGGGGCTGCAGAAGACCATCCAGGTTCCGACCTCCGTGATGTGCGGCGAATGCAACGGCTCCGGCGCCGAGGGCGGGTCCGAACCCGTGACCTGCCCGACCTGTTCCGGCATGGGCAAGGTCCGGGCACAGCAGGGCTTCTTCACCGTCGAACGCACCTGTCCGACCTGTTCGGGCGCTGGTCAGATCATCAAGAATCCCTGCAAGGCCTGCGGTGGTCAGGGCCGGGTCGAACGGGACAAGTCGCTGTCGGTCAACATCCCGGCGGGGGTCGAAACCGGCACCCGTATCCGCCTTGGTGGCGAGGGCGAGGCCGGGATGCGCGGGGGTCCGGCGGGCGATCTCTACATCTTTATCGAGGTAGAGCCGCACAAGATCTTCGAGCGTGACGCCTCCAACCTTTACTGCCGCGTCCCGGTGTCGATGACGACGGCCGCCATGGGCGGGGATATCGAGGTGCCAACGATCGACGGCGGTCGTTCGCGCGTGAAGATCCCAGAGGGTTCGCAATCTGGTCGCCAGATGCGCCTGCGTGGCAAGGGCATGCCGGCGCTGCGCGGCGGTCCGGCGGGCGACATGATGATCGAGCTTGCGGTGGAAACCCCAGTGAACCTGACCGCACGCCAGAAGGAGCTTCTGCGGGAGTTCGAGGCGCTGAGCGAGAACAACAGCCCCGAGAACAAGGATTTCCTGAAGTCCGTCCGCAACTTCTGGGATTCGATGAAGGGGTGATCTGATGAACCGGCCCCTGGGGCCGGCGGACCTTCCGGTGGAAGGTCCGGTCGGATCACGGGCGGAGCCCCGGAATTGGTGAACCGTCACCGTCCTCTCCGCCCCCCGTCATCCTCCGGCTTGACCGGAGGATCTCCCCGACCACGCAGCCTTCGACTGCGAGATCCTCGGATCAAATCTGAGGATGAGAATCGCACCGGCCGAGACATTCCATTGACGCGCATCGTCGCACGACAGTCGCGCCTTAACCCGACCTTAACCTCTCCACGGCCAAACTCGGCGCATGCCGCGTCCGTCCCAGCTCTCCGAATCCCCACTTCCGCTGTTCAACGGGGCGCCTGTCGCGGCGGCGACGAAGGTTCCGTCCTACATCGGCGATCACCGTGCCCGCCTGCGGGAGCGGTTCCTGTCCGGCGGGGCGGATGCGATGCCGGATTACGAACTGCTGGAAATGGTCCTGTTCCGCGCCAATGCCCGGCGCGACATGAAACCCCTGGGGCGCAAGCTGCTGGACACCTTCGGGTCCTTCAATGGCGTCATCACCGCGTCACGGGCCGATCTGCTCAGGGTCGATGGCGTCGGCCTCTCCCTCGTGACCGAACTCAAGCTGATAGAGGCCGCGGCGCAGCGAATGCTGCGGAACCGGGTCATCAACAAGCCGGTGCTCAGCTCCTGGCAGGCGCTGCTGGACTATTGCCAGACCGCGATGGCGCACCGGGATACGGAGCAGTTCCGCATCCTGTTCCTCGACCGGAAGAACCTGCTGGTCGCGGACGAACCGCAGGCGCAGGGAACGGTCGATCACGTCCCCGTCTACCCGCGCGAAGTGGTGAAGCGGGCACTGGAACTGAACGCTTCCGCCATCATCCTCGTGCATAATCATCCCTCGGGCGACCCGACCCCGTCGGAGTCCGACATCACGATGACCCGCCAGATCGTCGAGGCGGCGGAGGTCATGGGCGTCACCGTGCACGACCACCTCGTGATCGGGAAGGGCGACAGCTTCAGTTTCCGCTCCAACGGGCTGTTCTGATCCATCCCGGCTTCATCTTGCCGGAAATATCCCGGGGGGTGCCCGAAGGGCGGGGGGCAGCGCCCCCCTTCATCCGTGCGGCAGTTTCGCCTGCCGGGCCTTGTCGCGCTGGATGCCAAGCTGGCGTTCGCGCAGGATGATGATGAGCCCGGCAAAGACGATCAGCGTCGCGCCAAGCAGCATCTGCAGGGTCGGCACCTCTTCGAAGATGAAATAGCCGATCAGGATCGCGAAGAGCATGGAGGCATAGTCGAACGGCGCCACGAGGCTCGCATCGGCAAAGCGGTAGCTGGAGGTCAGGAAAATCTGCCCGACCCCGCCGATCAGCCCGGCGCAGACCAGCATCGCAGCCTGCGCGGGGGTGGGCAGGACCCATCCGAAAGGCAGGGTCAGCAGCGCCATGCCGGTGGAGGTGCAGGAGAACCAGAAGACGATGGCCGAGACCTGCTCCGTCTGCACCATCTTGCGGATGAAGATCTGCGCGAGCGCCCCGCAGACCGCGCCGAGGATGACGATGAGCGCGCCGACGGCCTCCATCGTCCTGACCGTATCGCCGCCAAGCGAGGTGACGCGGGGGGCAAGCACGATCAGCACCCCGATCAGGCCAAGCGCCACCGCGCCGATGCGGAAGACGCCGACGCGTTCGTTCAGGAACATGGCGGCGAAGACCACCACCAGCAGCGGCATCGCGTATCCAAGCGCCGTGACCTCGGGCAGCGGCAGGAAGGCGAGCCCGGCGAACATGGAGCCCATGGCCATGGTCCCGATGAAGCCGCGCCAGACGTGATCCATCGGGTTCTCGACCCTGAGCCCGGTGCGGAGATCGCCGCGCACCGCCAGCCAGGCGAGGATGATCGGCAGCGCGCAGAAAGAACGGAAAAACACCGCTTCGCCGGGCGGTACCTCGCCAGACACCGCCTTGATGAGCGAGGTCATGGTGATGAAGCACATCACCGCGATCAGCTTGAAGAAGATGCCGCGGAGCGGTTGCATGGGGGGTCCTGTCCTGGTCCGGGCGACGATGGCGGTCCGGGCGGGTGAGGTCAATCGCGGGGGCGGCGTTGCGCGGGCGCGGGGCCGCCCCGGACCGCAGCAGGCGGCACCCTGACGTCGGGTGCAGTATTGCGGGTTGGCAGGCGGGTTAACCCGCCACCCAGAGACCGGCGTCCTTCACCGCCTTCATGCCCTCGTCCAGCGACTGCCAGGCGCGTTCGATCAGCAGGTCGATGTCGGGTTTCGAGATCACCAGCGGCGGCGACACGATCATCCGGTCGTAGACGTGGCGCATGATGAGGTTGTTCGCGAAGCAGCGTTCCCGCGTCATGTAACCGACCGTGCCCGCATCTGCCGCGAAGGGGGCGCGGGCGGATTTGTCGGGCGTCAGGGCGATGGATCCCATCATGCCGATCATCTTCGCTTCGCCGACCATCGGATGATCGGCGAGCGTGGCGAATTTTTCCTGCAGGTAGGGGCCGGTGTCCTCGCGCACCTTCTCGACGATCTTCTCCTCTTCGAGGATGCGGAGGTTCTCCAGCGCCACGGCGCAGGCGACCGGGTGGCCGGAATAGGTGTAGCCGTGGTTGAATTCGGTCGCGCCGATCACCTCGGCCACCTTGTCCGACACTATGGATCCGCCGATCGGCACGTAGCCCGACGACAGGCCCTTGGCCACGGTCATGATGTCCGGCGTCAGGTTCAGCGTCTGCGATCCGAACCAGTTGCCGGTGCGTCCGAAGCCGCAGATCACCTCGTCCGCGATGAACAGGATGTCGCGTTCGCGGCAGATGCGCATGACCTCGGGCCAGTAGGTATCCGGCGCGATGATGACCCCGCCCGCGCCCTGCACGGGTTCGGCGATGAAGGCGGCGACGCGGTCCTCGCCCAGTTCGTCGATCTTGGCTTCAAGCTGGCGGGCGCGTTCGAGGCCGAATTCCTCGGGCGAGAGATCCCCGCCCTCGGCCCACCAGTGCGGCTGGTCGATATGTTCGATGCCGGGAATCGGCAGGCCGCCCTGGGAATGGATGCCCTTCATCCCGCCAAGCGATCCGGACCCGACCGAAGACCCGTGGTAGGCGTTCCAGCGCGAGATCACGATGGACTTCTCGGGCTTGCCCATCTGTTCCCAGTAGGTGCGCACCATGCGGAGGTTGGTGTCGTTCGCCTCGGACCCGGACCCGGCATAGAAGACGTGGTTCAGGTCGCCCGGCGCCAGTTCGGCCAGCTTGGCCGACAGGGCGATGGCGGGCACGTGGGTGGTCTGAAAGAAGGTGTTGTAATAGGGCAATTCGCGGATCTGGCGGGCGGCGACCTGGGCGAGCTCTTCGCGCCCGTAGCCGATGTTCACGCACCACAGCCCCGCCATCGCGTCGAGAATCTCCTGCCCTTCGCTGTCCTTCAGACGCACGCCGGAGGCCGAGGTAATGACCCGCGCCCCGACCTTCGCCAGATCCGACTGAGTGGAAAACGGGTGCATGTGATGGGCCGCGTCCAGCGCCTGAAGCTCGGCCGTGGGCAGGTGGTTGGTGATCTGCTGCATGAAATTCTCCCGTTTCGCGGATTTGTGGCGACGCTACGCCCGCGCCGCGGAAAACGCCATATTGCAACGCGGCGAATTTGTTGCTTGGATCAAAGGCCAAGGACGCTAACTGAAAGTTGTCCATCGGGAGACACTCATGAAGAAGACACTCATTTCCATGACCGCCGTGATGGCACTCGGTTCGGCCGCCGTCGCCGAGGAGGTCCATGTCTACAACTGGTCCGACTACATCGACGAGGAACTGCTCGCCAAGTTCGAAGAAGAGACCGGGATCGACCTGATCTACGACGTCTTCGACTCCAACGAACTGCTGGAAACCAAGATGCTCGCCGGCGGGTCCGGCTATGACGTGGTGGTGCCGACCGGCACCTTCCTGCAGCGCCAGATCATCGCCGGGTCGTTCCAGAAGCTCGACATGTCCAAGCTGCCGAACGCGGGCAACCTCTGGGACGTGATCCAGAAGCGGACCGACGTCTACGATCCCGCGGGCGAGTATTCGATCAACTACATGTGGGGCACCACCGGGATCGGCGCGAACGTCGGCAAGGTGAAGGAGATCCTCGGCGAGGATGCGGAGCTGAACTCGCTCTCCCTGATCTTCGATCCCGAGAAGGCCCAGAAGCTGTCCGCCTGCGGCATCCACCTGCTGGACGCGCCGACGGAGGTGATCCCCGCCGCGCTGACCTACGCCGGCTGGGAAGGCGGCCCGGACGATCATTCCGACGCGGCGCTGGCCAAGGCGGAAGAGGTCATCATGGCCATCCGTCCCTACATCCAGAAGTTCCATTCGTCCGAACTGATCAACGCGCTGGCGAATGGCGACATCTGCCTGGCTCTCGGCTGGTCGGGTGACATCCTCCAGGCCCGCGACCGCGCCGCCGAGGCCGCCAACGGGGTCGAGGTGACCTACGAGGTGCCGAAGGAAGGCGCGCTGATGTGGTTCGACCAGATGGCGATCCCCGTCGACGCCCCGAACCCGGACGCGGCGCACAAGTTCCTGAACTTCATCATGGACCCCGAGAACATGGCGGCGGCGTCGAACTACGTCTACTACGCCAACGGCAACAAGGCGTCGCAGGAGTTCCTGAACGAGGACGTGATCGGCGACACCGCGATCTATCCGGACGAGGCCACGCTCGAGAACCTCTACACCGTGACGCCGTTCGAAGGCGGAGAGCAACGCTCGCTCACACGGCTCTGGACCAAGATCAAGTCCGGCACCTGATCTGATACCGGCCCGCGCGACACCCCGCGCGGGCCTCCTTCATTGCCCGAGTTCGCATGCCTCAGAAAGTCTTTGCCCCCTGGGACGATCCGGCTGAAAAGCCGTTGATCCAGTTCCGGAACGTCACCAAGCGGTTCGGCGATTTTACCGCCATCGACAATATCAACCTCGACATCTACACGCGGGAATTCTTTGCCCTGCTCGGCCCCTCGGGCTGCGGCAAGACCACGCTGATGCGGATGCTCGCGGGGTTCGAGACCCCGACGGAGGGCACGATCCTGCTGTCGGGTCAGGACATCGGCCCGGTGCCGCCGAACCAGCGCGCAGTCAACATGATGTTCCAGAGCTACGCGCTGTTCCCGCACCTGTCGGTCTGGGAAAACATCGCCTTCGGCCTGAAGCGCGAGGGCAAGGACAAGGCGACGATCGAGACCCGGGTGCACGAGATGCTCAAGCTCACGCGGCTTGAGAAATTCGCCCGCCGCAAGCCGCACCAGATTTCCGGCGGCCAGCGTCAGCGGGTGGCGCTGGCGCGGTCGCTCGCCAAGGCGCCGAAGCTGCTGCTTCTGGATGAACCGCTCGGCGCGCTCGACAAGAAACTGCGGGAAGAGACGCAGTTCGAACTGATGGACATCCAGGAGAAGACCGGCACCACCTTCGTCATCGTCACCCACGATCAGGAAGAGGCGATGACCGTCGCCTCCCGCGTCGCCGTGATGGACGAGGGCGAACTGATGCAGGTCGCCACCCCCGACCGGATCTACGAAGCCCCGAATTCCGTCTATGTCGCGGATTTCATCGGCGACGTGAACATCATCGAAGGCCGCGCGCATCAGGCCGGCGACAAGCTGCAGATCGACTGGGCGGAAGGACAGCCGGCGCTGTTTGCCCAGACCGACAAGAACTTCGATATGGGCCAGACCTGCTACATCGCGATCCGGCCCGAGAAGGTGGCGATTTCGGCCGAACGCCCACAGGGGGCGAACGTGCTGCAGGGCAAGGTGCTGGACATCGCCTATCTCGGCAACCTCTCCACCTATCACGTGCAGCTGCCGACGGGCCATGTGGTGAAGGCGCAGCAGGCGAACACGCGGCGGATCTCGCGACGGGAATTCACCTGGGAAGACGACGTCTGGGTCAGCTGGTCGGAAACGGCGGGCGTGGTGCTGGACAAATGAGGGGCGAAGCCTGACATGCGCCGCGCCATCCTCATCGCCATTCCCTATGTCTGGCTGCTGGTCCTGTTCCTGATCCCCTTCGTGATCGTCATCAAGATCTCGCTCTCGGACACGGCGCTGGCCCGTCCGCCCTATTTCCCGCAATGGGACTGGTCGCTTGGCTGGCAGGGGATAAAGGACTTCTTCCGCGAACTGGATTTCGAGAACTTCGTCTTCCTCACCACGGACAGCCTCTACTGGAAGGCCTATCTCTCCTCCGTCAAGATCGCGGTCATCTCCACCCTATTGACGCTGCTGGTCGGCTTCCCGATCGCCTACGGCATGGCCCGCGCGCCCGAGGAATGGCGCCCGACGCTGATGATGCTGGTGATCCTGCCGTTCTGGACCTCGTTCCTGATCCGGGTCTATTCCTGGATGGGTATCCTG
The DNA here is from genome assembly GCF_014638275.1 of Primorskyibacter flagellatus. Classification (GTDB taxonomy): domain Bacteria; phylum Pseudomonadota; class Alphaproteobacteria; order Rhodobacterales; family Rhodobacteraceae; genus Pseudooceanicola; species Pseudooceanicola flagellatus_A. The sequence continues at coordinate 623,422 of NZ_BMFJ01000002.1, read as the reverse complement.
TCGCAGGGCGGGCTGCTGAACAGCCTGCTGCTGAGCCTCGGGATCATCAGCGAACCGCTCATCATCCTGAACACCGACATCGCGGTCTATATCGGCATCACCTACACCTACCTGCCCTTCATGATCCTGCCGGTCTACGCCGCGCTGGAAAAACTTGACGGATCCCTGCTCGAAGCGGCCGAGGATCTCGGCTGCTCGCGCACCTCCGCCTTCTGGCTGGTGACGCTGCCACTGTCGAAACAGGGGGTGATCGCGGGCTGCTTCCTCGTCTTCATCCCGGCCATGGGCGAATTCGTGATCCCCTCGCTTCTCGGCGGATCGCAAACCCTGATGATCGGCAAGGTGCTGTACGAGGAGTTCTTCTCCAACCGCGACTGGCCGGTGGCCTCCGCCGTCGCCGTGGTGCTGCTGCTGATCCTCGTGATCCCGATCGTGCTGTTCCAGCGGAACGAGCAGAAGCAGCGGGAGGCCGAGGGATGAGACGTTTCTCCGCCTTCAACGTGGTCTCGCTCACGCTTGGCTTCGCCTTCCTCTACCTGCCGATGATCATTCTGGTGATCTACTCCTTCAACGCGTCCAAGCTGGTGACGGTCTGGGCGGGCTTCTCAACCAAGTGGTACGGCGAACTGATGAGGAACGAGGCCTTCCTCGACGCCGCGCTGGTGACGCTGAAGGTGGCGGTCATGACCTCCACTCTCGCCACGGTGCTCGGCACCTGCGCGGCCTATGTGCTGGTGCGCATCCACCGCTTCCCGGGGCGCACGCTCTTCTCCGGCATGATCTACGCGCCGCTGGTCATGCCCGACGTGATCCTCGGCCTGTCGCTGCTGCTGCTGTTCATCGGGGTGAACATCGACCGGGGCATCCTGACCATCGTGCTGGCGCATACGACCTTCGCCATGTGCTACGTGTCGGTCGTGGTTTCCTCCCGCCTCGTCGCCTTCGACCAGTCGCTGGAAGAGGCCGCGCTCGACCTCGGCGCAACCCCGTTCCAGACCTTCCGCCTTGTCACCCTGCCGATCATCGCGCCTGCCGTGATCTCGGGCTGGCTGCTGGCCTTCACCCTGTCGCTCGACGATCTGGTGATCGCATCCTTCACCGCCGGGCCGTCCTCCACCACCCTGCCGATGAAGATCTTCTCCGCCGTGCGGCTTGGCGTCTCGCCCGAGATCAACGCGCTGTCGACCATCATGATCGGCATCGTCACGGTCGGCGTCATCACCGCCTCGCTCATGTCAAAACGGGCGGCCGTGCAGCGGCTGAAGGAAGAGCAGACCGCCGAACGATCATGAAGCACATCTACGCCGACTACGCCTACACGCGCGACCCGATCGCCGCGTGCCACTGGGCCGGTGCTGTGCCGGACTCAGCTCTGGAATGCCCGTCGGCCAAGGGCACGATCCGCACCGATACCGTCATCGTCGGCGCGGGCTTCACCGGGCTGAACGCCGCGCTGCACCTTGCCGAGGACGGGGTGGACGTCACCCTGCTGGACGCCCAGTTTCCGGCCTTCGGTGCCTCGGGGCGGAATGGCGGCTTCTGCTGTCTCGGCGGCACCCGCGCAACGGATGCGGAGCTTGACCGCAGGGGCGGCGCGAAAGAGGTCCGTCGCGCCGAACGGGCCGCCATCGACCATGTCTCCGCGTTGCTGAGCCGGCTGGAGATCGACGCCGACCGGCAGGACCACGGCGAATCCATCGTCGCCCATTCCCTTGCCATGGCCCGGCACCTGCCCGCGATGGCCGAGGAGATGGGTCGCGACTACGACACCGAACCGACTGTCATCAACGGCGCCGATATGGCCGCGCATGGCATGGCGGGGCACTGGCACGGCGCGCTGTCGGTGCCGCTCGGCTTTTCGCTGCATCCCCGGAAATACGCGATTGGTCTGCTCAGGGCCGCTGTTTCGGCGGGCGCAAAGGTCCACGGCCTCTCTCCCGCCCTGCGGATCGACCACAGCACCCGCATCCGCGTCACCACCCCCGACGCGGTGGTCGAGGCCGACCGCCTGATCCTCGCCACCAACGGCTATACCGCCGAAGACATCCCCGCATGGATTCGCGGCCGCACCCTTCCGGCGCAAAGCTCCGTGCTCGCCACCCGGCCCCTGACCCCGGAAGAACTGGCGGCGCAGGGCTGGACCACGCACCAGATGGCTTACGAGGACCGCCGCCTGCTGCACTACTTTCACCTGACGCCGGACAACGTGATGGTCTTCGGCCAGCGCGGCGGGCTGATCGCCTCGGTGGGGAACGATACCCGCGCGCTGACCCGGATGAAACACGACTTCGCCCGCGCTTTCCCGCACTGGGCCCATGTGGGGACGCCGTCGCACTGGTCGGGGTTTGTCTGCCTGACCGCGTCTCTCACCCCCTACTGCGGGCCCATTCCGACGATCCCCGGCGCCTTCGCCGCCTTCGGCTACCATGGCAACGGTGTGGCCATGGGCAGCTACCTGGGCATGCTGCTCGCCGATCTCTCGCAGGGCAAGCCGCTCCGCGCGCCCCTGCCGGAGGCCTTCCGCCGCGAACCCCCGCGCTTCCCCCTCGGCCCGCTGCGCCGCGCCTGGCTGGCAGCCGAATATGGCTGGGCCCGTCTGACCGACCGCGCCGCCTGATCTTTCGCCTTGCGCTAAGTATCCTGGGGGGAGGCGCGCAGCGCCGGGGGGCAAAGCCCCCCGTCCCCGGTCAGCAGCCTCTGCCGGCACATGGAGATATGCGCCCGCCGGATCAGCGCCGCCGCGCGGGTGTCGCCGGCGCGCAGGGCGCGGGCGGATTCGGTCATTTCGGACAGGAAGATCGCGATTTCCTCGGACAGGTCCAGCTCCGGCACCCGGTGCAGCCAGATGCGGGCGGTGCGGTAATACAGCCGCTCGGACACGTCGCGCAGGGGGGCGTTCGCGGTGAACCGAAGGCCGAACGCGAAGAAGTCCATGTTCAGCCGGGCAAAGGTCCTTGCCTCCGGCGCTCTGCGCAGCGCCTCTCCCCGCGACAGGAACGTGTCGAGATCCGCCAGATCCTTCGCCCCCGGCGGAACCGGGTCGAGCCGTCCGACAAGGTCGGCCAGTTCCTCGCGCAGGGCGTAGGTGCGCGCCATCTCCTCCATGTCGAGGTCGGTGACGATGGTGCCGACGCCGTGGCGGGAGGTCAGCAGCCCCTCGTCCTCCAGCCGCGCCAGCACGCGGCGAAGCGGGGTGCGGGAGGTTCCGAATTCGGCGGCCAGCTCCACCTCTGACAGCCGTGTGCCGGGCGGGTAGTCGAGCAGGCAGATCCGGTCGCGCAGCGTATCGTACATTCAGGCGGCGATCTGGTCGGCAAGACCGTGCAGCATCTTCAGGCACTGGGACAGCTGGTCCAGCTCTATGAACTCGTCCGGGCGATGCGCCTGCGCGATGGAGCCTGGGCCGCAGATCACGGCGGACATGCCGATCTGCTGGAACAGCCCCGCTTCTGTACCAAAGCTCACCAGATCTGTGCCGTTGGCGCCGGTCAGCCGGGCGACGAGGTCGCGGGCGGCGTTGTCGTCCATCGGCTCCAGCCCCGCGACCTCTCCGATCACCTGCGTCACCACATCCGCACCGGGGTGGACGCGCCGCATGGCGGGCAGCAGGTCGCGTGCGATATACGCCTCGATCTCGCCCTTCACGAAGTCGCGGTCGCTGTCCTGAACGGGCCGCATTTCCCAGTCCACCTCGGCGACGCCGGGGATGACGTTGTGCACATGCCCGCCGGTCAGGCGGCCGATGTTGATCGTGCTCCACGGCGGTTCAAAGGCCGACCCCGGCGGGGCGCGGTGTCGCAGGTGGTCGCGCAGTTCCAGCAGGCGCGAGACATAGCGCACCGCATATTCCACCGCGTTGACCCCCAGTTCGGGGCGGCTGCCATGTCCCTCTAGCCCGGTGAAGCGCGTGGTGTATTCGCAGCAGCCCTTGTGGCCTTCGATGATCCGCATCTCCGTCGGTTCGCCGATGATCGCCAGCGCGGGGCGGGTGGCGTGGTCCTTCAGGATGTCGGACAGGTTGCGTGCGCCAAGGCAGCCGACCTCCTCGTCATGGGTGAAGGCAAAGGTGACGGGGCGGCGCAGCGGGGTGGCGGCGAAACGCGGCGCCATGGCGACACAGGCCGCGATGAAACCCTTCATGTCGCAGGTGCCACGCCCGAACAGCCTGCCCCCGTCCTCGCGCATCACGAAGGGGTCCGAGGTCCAATCCTGATCTTCAACCGGCACCACGTCGGAATGACCCGACAGCATGATGCCCCCCGGCTCCTCCGGCCCGATCCGGGCGAGCAGGTTGGCCTTGGTCCCGGTCTCGTCCGCCTGCACCTCCACCTCCGCCCCCAGGTCGGAGAGACGGTTGGCCAGCAGCGCGATCATCTCGAGATTGCTGTCGGCGGAGACGGTCGGCAGGGCGATCAGCTCTCCCAGCAGGTCTTTGGTGGCAGTCAGGTCGGTCATTTCTTGATGAACATCTCGCGCGGGCGGTTGCAGAAGCATTCGGCGGGGCCGTTTTCGGTGATCCGGATCGACTCGGTGATCTCGAGCCCCCAGTTCGACATCCAGAGGCCGGGCATGAAGTGGAAGGTCATGTCGGGTTCCAGCACCGTCTCATCCTCGGCCCGCAGGGAAATCGTCCGCTCGCCCCAGTCCGGCGGATAGCTCAGCCCGATCGGATAGCCGCAGCGCGCGCCGCGGGTGATCCCGGCGGCCTCGAGCGGGGCGGCCAGAGCATTCGCCACGTCGCAGGCGCGGTTGCCGGGGCGGGCCATCTCAAGCCCCGCTTCCAGCCCTTCGACCAGCGCGGCCTCGGCGTGTTTAAACAGGTCGGGCGGTTCGCCAAGGAAGACGGTGCGGCAGAAGGGGACGTGATAGCGGCGATAACAGCCCGATATTTCAAAGAACGTCGCCTCGTTCTCCTGAAACGCCCGACCGTCCCAGGTCAGGTGCGGCGCGGCGGCGTCGGTGCCCGAGGGCAGCAGCGGCACGATCGCGGCATAGTCGCCCCAGGCATCGTCCACGCCGAGGATCGCGTCGCGCATGATCTCGGCCACGACGACGTTCTTCGGCACGCCCGGCTCGACCCTCTCAAGCCAGCCGTCGACGATCTTCTCGCTGATCCGCGCGGCCTTGCGCATGAAGGCCAGTTCCTCGCCCGACTTGACGGTCCGGCACCAGTTCACCAGCGCGGTGGCGTCGTGGAAATAGGCGTCGGGCAGTTCGTGGCGCAGGACGGCGTGGGCCTTGGCGGAATAATAGTAGTTCTCCATCTCCACCCCGATCCGCGCGGTCGCAACCCCCATGGCGCGCAGCTGCGCGGCAAGGTCCTGCATCGGGTGGCGTTCGGTGGACTGGACGAAATGGTCTGCATAGCCATAGCAGCGGCTGTCCTCCATCCAGACCGTTCTGACCGCCCCGTTGCGGTCCTGGCTGCGGCCCCACCACCACGGGTCGCGGTCAAGGAACACGACAACCCCCTGATGGACGTAAAAGCTCCACCCGTCATAGCCGGTCAGCCAGGCCATGTTGGACGGGTCGGTCACGCAGAGCACCTCGATCCCCTTCGCCTCCATGGCGGCGCGGGTCTTGGCCAGGCGGCGGTCGTATTCGGCGGCTGTGAAGGGCAGGGATTTGTGAATCATGGCGGGTCCGTCCGGTCCTGGGGTCTCTGGTCCTGCATGGCAAGTTGTGCACAACTCTGCCGGTCCAAAAGCGAACCCGACCAGTCGTTTTTCGGAAACATGTAATTTTTTGCCGGGACGGGGCGTGCGGATGCCCAGATCGTGTACAACTGGCCCGGCAACGGGGCGTCGCGACTCGGGTCGAAGGCGGCATGAAGGCTCCGCACGATGCGCTTACGTTTCGTTAACCTTTCACACTTAAAACGTGAAATCCGTTCTCCGCGGCCTATTTGGACAGCCATCGGCGCGGAAAATGGTCGCAACTGATCAAGAATCTGCCGCCTTCCGGTTGCAACCCCGTGCTTGCGTGGGGTTTACTGAAGACAGAACAGCGGCAAAAGCCGCGGCAATACAACGGGGAGCCCTTCGTGGCTGACATGACCAACGGCGATGCGTTCGTGGAGTTCGAACGCGTCCAGAAAAGCTATGATGGCGAGACTCTCGTCGTCAAAGACCTGAACCTGTCCCTGCCGAAGGGCGAATTCCTGACAATGCTCGGTCCCTCGGGGTCCGGGAAAACCACCTGCCTGATGATGCTGGCCGGGTTCGAAACCGCGACCCATGGCGAAATCAAGCTGGCGGGCAAGCCGATCAACAACATCCCGCCGCACAAGCGGGGTATCGGGATGGTGTTCCAGAACTACGCGCTGTTCCCGCACATGACGGTGGCCGAGAACCTGTCCTTCCCGCTGGAAGTGCGGCGGATGGGCAAGTCGGACCGCGAGGCGAAGGTGAAGCGCGCGCTCGACATGGTGCAGATGGGGGCCTTCGGAGGGCGCCGTCCGGCGCAGCTTTCGGGCGGCCAGCAGCAGCGCATCGCGCTGGCCCGCGCGCTGGTGTTCGAACCGGAGCTGGTGCTGATGGACGAACCGCTCGGCGCGCTCGACAAGCAGCTGCGCGAACACATGCAGTTCGAGATTACCTCGATCGCGCACAACCTCGGCATCACGACGGTCTACGTCACCCACGACCAGACCGAGGCGCTGACCATGTCCGACCGCGTCGCAGTGTTCGACGACGGGCGGATCCAGCAGCTCGCCCCGCCGGACGAGCTGTACGAGAGCCCGCAGAACAGCTTCGTCGCGCAGTTCATCGGTGAGAACAACACGCTCGAGGGCACGGTCAAGGAGATCAGCGGCGACACCTGCACCGTGCAGCTTGCCGACGGGTCGGTGATCGACGCCAAGCCGGTGAACGTGTCCGCGGTCGGTGACAAGACCCTCGTGTCGATCCGGCCCGAGCGGGTCGAGATGAACAAGGAACGCCTGTCTCCCGATGCACATACGCTGAAGGCCGAGGTGCTGGAATTCATCTACATGGGCGACATCTTCCGCACCCGCCTGCGGGTCGCCGGGGTGGACGACTTCGTCATCAAGACCCGGAACGCGCCGGACCAGCGGCGTCTGCAGAAGGGCGAACAGATCGAGATCGGCTGGCTGGCCGAGGACTGCCGCGCGCTGGACGCGTGAGCCACAAGTTTCCATTCGTGCGCCCCCCGCAGGGGGTTGGCGCGGACCCTGCTGCCCCGACCGTCCTGCCCGTGACGCGAGGTGTCAGGTATCCCAACCACGGGTTTCGGTGAGAAGGAAAACCATCGGATGAAAACCACTGCTTCTGTCCTGGCGCTTGCCGCCGTCGCCTTCACGGGCGTCGCGGCCTCGGCCCAGGACATGGCCAACGAGATGACGATCGTCAGCTGGGGTGGCGCATATCAGAAGTCGCAGTTGAAGGCCTATGTGGAACCCTACGTGGCCGCACATCCCGAAGTGAAAGTGGTCTGGGACGAAAGCTCTGCCGAAGCCGTGGCAAAGCTCCGGGCCATGAACGAAGCCAACAACATCACCTGGGACCTGGTCGATGTCGAAGCCGCCGATGCCATCCGTCTGTGCGACGAAGGGCTGGCGAAGGAAATCGACTTCGACGGCGAACTGGCGGCGGGGGACGACGGATCCTCGGCCACGGACGATTTCGGCGAGTCCATCGTGTCCGACTGCTTCATTCCGCAGATCGTGTTCTCCACCACCGTGGGCTACCGCACCGACCTGGTCGGCGACACGCCTCCGTCCGACATCTGCGCGATCTTCGATCTTGAGAAATATCCGGGCAAGCGTTCGCTGAACAAGCGCCCGCTGGCCAATGTCGAATGGGCGCTGCTCTGCGACGGCGTGGCGAAAGAGGACATCTACGAGGTTCTCGCCACCCCCGAGGGGCAGGATCAGGCGCTGGCCAAGCTGGGTACCATCAAGGACCAGGTGGTCTGGTGGACCGCCGGGGCCGACACGCCGCAGCTTCTTGCTGACGGTGAAGTCGTCATGGGGTCGACCTACAACGGGCGTCTCTTCTCGGCCATCGCGGAACAAAACCAGCCGATCGGTATGCTCTGGGACGCCCAGATGCTGGACTTCGACGGCTGGATCGTGCCCGAGGGGCTCGATGCGCCGCGTCTGGCCCGCGTGATGGACTTCCTCAAGTTCGCCACCGACAGCCAGCGTCTGGCCGATCAGGCGAAATGGATCAGCTATGGCCCGGCGCGTGCGTCCTCGGCCTCGCTGGTCAGCACCCATGCCGATCTCGGGATCGAGATGGCTCCGCATATGCCGACCGATCCGGCCAATGCGAAGAACGTGTTCGTGACCCAGTATGAATTCTGGGCCGACTACCGCGACGATATCGACGCGAAATTCCAGGCCTGGCTGGCGCAGTAACGCGGCAAGGCGAGCCTGGCTCAAGGGCGGAGGAAGCCCCTCCGCCCCCAAACTAGGGAGACTAGAATGACCAACAGAGCAACCCTTCTGGCCAGCGCGGCGCTTGTCGCGACGGCCGGCATGGCCTCGGCGGAAAGCCACATGGCAAGCGACATGACGCTTGTTTCGTGGGGCGGCGCCTACCAGAACAGCCAGCAGAAGGCCTATGTTGAGCCGTATCAGGCGAACAACCCGGGCGTGAATGTCGTCTGGGACGAATCCTCGGCCGAGGCGGTGGCAAAGCTGCGCGCCATGAACGAGGCGGACAACATCACCTGGGACCTTGTCGATGTGGTGGCGGCGGATGCGATCCGTCTCTGCGACGAGGGTCTGGCGATGGAAATCGACTTTGACGAGATGCTGGCCGACGGCGACGACGGCTCCAAGGCATCCGACGATTTCGGCGACATGCTGGTGAGCGACTGCTACATCCCGCAGATCGTCTATTCCACGACCTTCGGCTACCGCACCGACATGGTGCCCGAAGGTGCCGACGCGCCGGACGAGATCTGCGACGTCTTCGACCTGGAAACCTATCCGGGCAAGCGCGCGCTGGAAAAGCGTCCGATCAACAACATGGAGTGGGCGCTGCTGTGTGACGGCGTGGCCAAGGAAGAGGTCTACGACGTCCTCGCCACCCCCGAGGGGCAGGACAAGGCGCTCGCCAAGCTCGACACCATCAAGGATCAGGTGATCTGGTGGTCGGCCGGTGCGGATACCCCGCAGCTGCTGGCGGATGGCGAGATCTTCATGGGCTCCACCTACAACGGGCGTCTCTATTCGGTGATCGAAGAGCAGAACCAGCCCGTCGCCATGATGTGGGACGCGCAGGTCTTCGACCTTGATGGCTGGATCATCCCGACCGGCCTCTCCGAAGAGCGTCTGGCGCGGGTGATGGACTTTGTGAAGTTCGCGACCGACACGCAGCGTCTGGCGGATCAGGCCAAGTACATCTCCTACGGTCCGGCGCGGGCGTCGTCCGCTCCGAAGGTGCCGGAGGACATGAAGATGCACATGCCGACCGATCCGGCGAACGCCGGGAACACGTTCCTCTACAACTACGAGTTCTGGGCTGACTACCGCGACGACATCGACGCCAAGTTCCAGGCGTGGCTGGCGCAGTAATGCCATTGGTGGGGTGAAACCCATCCTGCGGTCCGGGGCACATGTCCCGGACCAACCCAAGATCGTAGGGCGGGCTTCGACCCGCCACCACGGCGACAACCAACGGGGACGGACATGCCGAAAGGCTACATCATTGGCCATATCACGGTGAAAGACCCTGAGGCCTACAAGGAATACGTGGTCCGGGACACGCCGATCCTGGAAGGCTACGGCGGGCGGTTCGTCGTCCGAGGCGGAGCCTCGGAAGCGCCGGAAGGTCCGATGAAGGACCGCCACGTGGTGATCGAGTTCCCGAGCTTCGAGGACGCGAAACGCGCCTACCATTCCCCCGAATACCAGGAGGTGGTGAAGATCCGTCACGCCACCGCCGAAAGCGACATCATCCTCGTGGAGGGCGTGTGACATGACCGACCAGACCGCAGGAACCGCCCCCGCCGGGCTGTCCCCCGACGAAGCCCGCCGCGCCGATGCCGCGCATACCGGGCCGATGCTGGCGGCCGACGGCACGCCGCTGAAGAAATCCCTCGCCCGCGCGCTACGCCGGCAGAAGCTGCGTGCGCTGGCGCTGATCGCGCCGCTGCTGATCTTCGTGCTGGTCACCTTTGTGGTGCCGATCGGGGACATGCTGCTGCGGTCGGTCCAGAACGGGATCGTCGCGGACACCCTGCCTGAAACGGTCGAGACCCTGTCCGACTGGGATCACGACGGCACCGCGCTGCCGGGCGACGACGTCTGGACGGCGTTCTACATCGACATGTGGTTCGCCGTGGAACGCAAGGAGCACACGCGGCTCGGCACCCGGCTGAACTATGAGCTGACGGGCATGTCGTCGATGTTCCGCAAGACCGGGCGGCAGGTCGACCGGTTCGACACCGATGTCTACGGCGAGCAGTTCGTCGCGCTGGACCCGAGCTGGGGCCAGCCGCAGAGCTGGGCCGCCATGCTGGACGGTCCCGCCGCCGACGCCCTGCCGCTGACCGCGCGGACGTGGGAGCGGTGGAAGGATTTCAACGCCGAAGAGGGCGACAAGGTGCTGGAGGAGGACATCCCGGATTTCCTCTTTACCGCGCTGTACCACGACCTGACCCACGGGGCGGAGGTCGAGGGGGTCTCTGACAGGCTGAGCGCCGCGAAGGCGGCGGCGGCGGAGTTCGAACCGGTGGACCTGTCGGCGCAGTTCGCCGATGCGGACGAGGACTTGGGGAACATCGACGTCTGGAAGACGCTGCAGCTTTATTCGCCGCGCGTGACTTCGGGCTATTTCGCCAACTCCGTCGACATGCAGCTGACCCCCGACGGGATCGAGGCGCGGCCGGAGAACCAGCAGATCTACGGCATCCTGTTCAAGCGCACGCTGTTCATGTCGCTGGTCATCACCGGGTCCTGCATCCTGCTGGCCTATCCGGTGGCCTGGCTGCTGTCGAACCTGCCGATGCGCACGGCGAACCTGCTGATGATCCTGGTGCTGCTGCCTTTCTGGACCTCGCTTCTGGTGCGGACGAGCGCGTGGAAGGTGATGCTGCAACAGCAGGGGGTGATCAACGACGTTCTTGTCTGGCTGGGTCTGGTCGCGGATGACGCGCGACTGACGATGATCAACAACCAGTTCGGCACCATCGTGGCGATGACGCATATCCTGCTGCCGTTCATGATCCTGCCGATGTATTCGGTGATGTCGACGATCCCGCCCAGCTACCTGCGCGCGGCGAAATCCCTTGGCGCGACCAACTGGACGGCGTTCTGGCGGGTCTACTTTCCGCAGTCCGTGCCGGGGATCGGGGCGGGGAGCATCCTCGTCTTCATCCTCGCCATCGGCTACTACATCACACCGGAAATCGTGGGCGGGAACACGGGGACGTTCATTTCCAACCGGATCGCCTACCACATCTCGTCGTCGCTCAACTGGGGTCTCGCGGCCGCGCTTGGCACGATCCTGCTGGCGGTGGTGCTGGTGCTCTACTGGGCCTACGACAAGATCGTCGGCATCGATAACGTGAAGCTGGGGTAAGGGACATGAGCGAACTTGTGATCAAGACGGGCCGTCCGCCGATGAACTTCACGCTGCTGATGGTCGGGGGTTTCGGTCTGATCCTCGGGTTCCTGACCGGCAACGTGGTCGGTGCGCCGCTGATCGGGCTGGTGCTGGGCGCGGCGGTCGGGGCGGGGCTGGGCTATGTGCTCAACACCATGGTGCCGAAGAAGGCCGTCGGGAGATGGGCGGTGATCGGAGCCTTCGCACTGGTCGGGCTGGTCTTCGGCGGGTTCGGCGGCGCGGTCGGGGGGGCGCTGATCGGCGCGGTGCTCGGCTGGTTCGCCTACTGGGTCGGGCGGGGGCGCTACCGCGACGGGGTACCGCTGTACTACACGCCGGGGCAGACGCTGTGGTGGAACAGCTTCCTGTTTATCTGCGGGGCGATCTTCGTCTTCCTCATCACGCCGATCCTCGTGGTGCTGCCGCTGTCCTTCAACGCGGAGGATTTCTTCACCTTCACCCCGGAGATGCTGCGGCTGGATCCGGAGGGCTATTCGCTGAAGCACTACCGCGACTTCTTCCAGACCTCGGACTGGCAGCTGGCGCTGAAAAACTCCCTCATCATCGCGCCGATCGCGACGGTGATCTCGGTCTCGCTCGGCACGCTGGCGGCCATCGGGCTGAGCCAGAGCCACGTGCCGTTCAAGCGGCCGATCATGGCGGTGCTGATTTCCCCGATGATCGTGCCGCTCATCATCTCGGCCACGGGGATGTTCTTCTTCTACTCCACGCTCGGGAATTTCCTCGAGGATTCGGTCGGGCTGTCCAAGAGCTTTGTCGGATATGTGAAGGTGATCCTGGCCCATGCGGTTCTGGGCATTCCCTTCGTCATCATCACGGTGACGGCCACGCTGGTCGGGTTCGACCGGTCGCTGACGCGGGCGGCGGCGAACATGGGGGCGGATCCGGTGACGACCTTCTTCCGGGTGCAGATGCCACTGATCCTGCCCGGCGTGATCTCGGGCGGGCTGTTCGCCTTCATCACGTCGTTCGACGAGGTGGTGGTGGTGCTGTTCGTCGGATCGGCCGCTCAGAAGACGCTGCCGTGGCAGATGTTCATCGGGCTGAGGGAGCAGATCTCACCGACGATCCTCGCCGTGGCGACGATCCTGGTGTGTATTTCCATCGCGCTGCTGGCGACGCTGGAGATCCTGCGGCGGCGGTCGGAGCGGCTGAGGGGGATGTCGCCGGGCTGACGCCCGGGCGGGGGCGCTGCCCCCGGGCCCCCGGAGTATTTCCGGCAAGATGAAGACGGTAACGGCCGCGATCCATGGGGACGCGGCCGTTTTCCTGCTGGCGGACGAGGGTTATGCGCGAACGAGTTTCTCGTAGCTTTCCACCATGTCCTTCGCCAGCGCGCCGACCTCGAAGTTGTAGGTTCCGATCTGGCCGACCGGGGTGACCTCGGCGGCGGTGCCGGTGAGCCAGCACTGTTCGAAGCTTTCCAGTTCTTCCGGCATGATGTGACGCTCGTTCACCTTGATCTGCTTGTCTTCAAGCATGCCGATCACCGTCTGGCGGGTCAGGCCGTTGAGGAAGCAGTCGGGCTTGGGGGTGTGCACCTCTCCGTCCTTGACGAAGAAGATGTTGGCGCCGGTCGCCTCGGCCACGTAGCCGCGGTAGTCCATGAACAGCGCGTCGGAGCAGCCCTTGGCCTCGGCCTCGTGCTTGGACATGGTGCAGATCATGTAGAGACCGGCGGCCTTGGCGTGCACGGGGATGGTTTCCGGGGAGGGGCGTTTCCACTTGGCGATGTCGAGCTTGGCGCCCTTCATCTTGGCGTCGCCGTAGTAGTTGCCCCACTCCCAGCCCGCGATGGCGAGGCGGACGGGGTTGCGGCGGGCGGAGACGCCCATGTCCTCGCCCGAACCGCGCCATGCTACGGCGCGGACATAGGCGTCCTTCCAGCCGTTGGCGGCGAGCATGTCGTACTTGGCCTTCTCGATCTCTTCCACCGTGTAGGGGATTTCGAAGTCGAGCCACTGGGCGGATTTCTTCAGACGCTCGGAGTGCTGCACGCCCTTGAAGATCTTGCCGTTGTAGCACCGCTCACCCTCGAACACCGAGGAGGCGTAGTGCAGGCCGTGGGTCAGCAGGTGGACGTTGGCATCGCGCCATTCCACCAGCTTGCCGTCCATCCAGATCTTGCCGTCGCGATCGTCGTAAGCGCCTTCCATCGTCTTCACCTTTTCCATTTGTTGCGCGTGTCTGGTCCGTATCGGACATAAAATTGCGCCAAAATCCGCGACTCGCTAACAGTTGGTCCTTGGAATGTCAACAAGGCTGACGTAATGTGACGAAATCCAAGGCGTTTTGTGAACGGGTGTCCGATGAGCGAGGTCCATACCGGGGAAAGCCTGCTGTTCCTGACCGACGAACAGCTGCGGCAGGGGATCGAGGCGGTTTTCTTCGCCTATCGCGGGTTTACCTCGGCCCCCGACCAGATCCTTGAAGGCATGGCCTATGGCCGGGCGCATCACCGGGCGATCCATTTCATCGCGCGGGCGCCGGGGATGAACGTGAACCGCCTGCTGGCGATCCTCGGGGTGACGAAACAGTCGCTGAACCGGGTACTGCGCACGCTGATCGAGGACGGGCTGGTGGAAAGCCGGGTCGGACGGGCGGACAAGCGGGAGCGGCATCTTTACCTGACGGAGGAGGGCGCGGCGCTTGAGGGGCGGCTGTCGGAAGCGCAGCGGGCCTGGATGCGCGCAGCCTACCGCAAGGCGGGGCCGGATGCGGTCACGGGGTTCCGGCAGGTCCTTGAGGCGATGATGGATCCTGAGCTGCGCCGTCTGTATGCAGGTCTGCGGGAGGGCTGAACCATGGCCGAACCGACGCCGCATCTGCTGATCGTCGACGATGACGAGAGGATCCGCGACCTGCTGGCGCGGTACCTGAAGAAGAACGGATTCCTGATCTCGGCCGCGCGGGACGCGGGCCATGCGCGGCGGCTGCTGAGCGGGCTGGAGTTCGACCTGATCGTGCTGGACATCATGATGCCGGGCGAGGACGGGGTGAGCCTGACGAAATCGCTGCGGGGAGAGATGCAGACGCCGATCCTCCTCCTGACCGCGCGGGACGAGACGAAGGACCGGATCGCGGGGCTGGAGGCGGGGGCGGACGACTACCTCGCCAAGCCGTTCGAGCCGAAGGAGCTGCTGCTGCGGATCAACGCCATCCTGCGGCGAATGCCGGAGCCCGAGGCGGTGAAGGTTGCGCCCAAGGTTCTGACCATGGGGCAGGTGCGCTATGACATCGACCGGGGAGAGATGTGGCACGGGTCCGATCCGGTGCGCCTGACGGGGACGGAGGTGCAGCTGATGCGCATCTTCTCTGCCCGGCCCGGAGAGCCGATGAGCCGCACGCGACTGGTCGAGGAACTGGGGCGCGGCGCGGACGGGCAGGCGCAGGAGCGGGCGGTGGACGTGCAGATCACCCGGCTGCGGCGGAAGATCGAGGCGGATCCGAAGCAGCCGCGCTATTTGCAGACGGTGCGGGGCGAGGGCTATATGCTGGTGCATGACTGACCCGGAGGTTTCATGACGACCGCGCTGCTCACCCATCCCGACTGCCACGGCCATATCAACCCCGAGGGGCATCCCGAACAGGTCGCCCGCCTGCACGAGGTGTTGAAGGCGCTCCACGGCAAGGACCTGCTGCGGAAGGAGGCTCCGCTGGCCGATGACGCGTCGCTGCTGCTGTGTCATCCGCAGGCGCATCTGGATGCGCTGAACGCCGCCGCGCCGGACACCGGGACGTTGCAGCTGGATGCGGATACCTACATGACGCCGGGGTCGCTGACGGCCGCCTATCGCGCGGCGGGCGGGGCTGTCCGGGCGGTGGACATGGTGATGGGCGGGGAGGCCGCGAATGTCTTCGTCGCCTGCCGTCCGCCGGGCCATCACGCGGAGACGGAGCGGCCCATGGGGTTCTGCCTGTTCGGCAACGTCGCCGTCGCGGCCCGGCATGCGCTGGAGGTGCACGGGCTGAAACGGGTCGCCATCGTGGATTTCGACGTGCATCACGGCAACGGCACGCAGGACCTGCTGTGGGACGAGGGGCGCGCGCTGTTCATCTCGACCCACCAGATGCCGCTGTATCCCGGGACCGGGGCGCAGCACGAGCGCGGGGCACACGGGCAGATCACCAACATTCCCTTGTCGGCGGGCACGGATGGCGGGCTTTACCGCAAGATCCTGACCAACCGGATCATCCCGCTGATCGAGGCGTTCGAGCCGGAGATGCTGTTTCTGTCCGCCGGATTCGACGCGCACAAGGATGACCCGCTGGCGTCGATCGACCTGTCGACCGAGGATTTCGGTTGGATCACGCAGGAGCTTGCCGCGCTGGCGGGGCGGGTCTGCGGGGGGCGGGTCGTCTCCTGCCTCGAGGGCGGGTACAACCTGCCGGCGCTTGCCGCGTCTGCGGCCGCGCATGTGGATGCGCTGATCGCCGCGGGGGCGCGGTGAACCGCGCGTTGAACCCCGACCGGACTCCGCCTATGGTCCGCGCGACCCGAAGCCCGAGGAGCGAGCCATGAGTGATGCGAAACCCGTCGAGGAGATGACCTTCGAGGAAGCCATGCGGGAACTTGAGCAGGTCGTCGGCAAGCTTGAGCGGGGCGACGTGCCGCTGGAGGATTCCATCGCGCTTTACGAGCGCGGGGCGGCGTTGAAGAAGCGCTGCGAGGACCGGCTGAAGGCGGCGGAAGAGAAGGTCGAGGCGATCACCGCCGATGCCGAGGGCAATGCCACGGGGACACGGCCCGCGACGGGGCTCTGACATGTTCGACCGGCGGATCGCCGAGGTCGCGGCGGCGGTCTCTGCCCGGCTGGACGCCGCTCTGGCCCCGATGCCCGGAGAAATCGGCGCGGCGATGCGCCATGCCTGCGGCGGGGGAAAGCGGCTGAGGGCATTCCTTGTCTGCGAGGGGGCGGCGTTGCACGGCGTGGAGTCGGCCCCGGCGCTGGACGCGGCGGCGGCGATCGAGGCGATGCATGCCTATTCGCTTGTGCATGACGACCTTCCCGCGATGGACGACGACGACCTGCGGCGGGGACTTCCGACGGTGCATGTGAAGTGGGACGAGGCGACGGCGGTTCTGGTCGGGGATGCGCTGCAGTCGCTGGCGTTCGATCTGGTCGCGCATATGGCGCTGCCCGCCGAGAGGGTGGTGACGCTGACCGCCGGGCTGGCACGGGCTGCCGGGGGGCGGGGGATGGTGCAGGGGCAGGCTCTCGACATCGCCGCGGAAACCGCCGCGGTGCCGCTGACCCTGGCGGAGATCACCGAACTGCAGGCCAAGAAGACCGGCGCGCTGATCGAATGGTCGGCGCAGGCCGGGCCGGTGATGGCGGGGGCTGAGACGGGGGCCATGGGGGCCTATGCCCGCGCGCTTGGCCTTGCCTTCCAGATCGCGGACGACATCTTGGACGTTGAGGGAGACGAGGCGCAGACCGGCAAGCGGCTGCGCAAGGACGGAGAGGCCGGCAAGGCGACCTTCGTGTCGCTGCTTGGTCTCGACGGTGCACGGAAAGAGGCCGCGCGCCTGGTGGAAACCGCCTGTGAAGCTCTTTCGGGCCATGGTGCGGAGGCGGATTGCTTGCGGCAGGCCGCGCGCTTCGTTATCTCGCGCCAAAGCTAGTCGCCCCGAGGAGGGCAGGATGAGCCAGAGACCCGACACCCCGCTGCTGGACCGCGTGACGGAGCCCGCCGACCTGAAACGGTTCTCGGATGCCGAACTCCGGCAGGTCGCGCATGAACTGCGGGCGGAGACGATTTCGGCGGTGTCGGAAACCGGCGGGCATCTGGGCGCGGGGCTGGGGGTCGTGGAACTGACCGTGGCGCTGCATGCGATCTGGGACGCGCCGAAGGACCGGATCGTCTGGGATGTGTCGCACCAGACCTATCCGCACAAGATCCTCACCGGGCGGCGCGACCGCATCCGCACCCTGCGCCAGAAGGGCGGGCTGTCGGGCTTTACCAAGCGGTCGGAGTCGCCCTATGACCCGTTCGGCGCGGCGCATTCCTCGACCTCGATCTCGGCGGCGCTCGGGTTCGCCGTGGCGCGCGACCTTGGCGGTGCACCCGAACACGGGATCGGCGATGCCATCGCGGTGATCGGGGATGGCGCGATGAGCGCGGGCATGGCATTCGAGGCGATGAACAACGCCGGCGCGCTGAAGAAGCGGCTGATCGTCATCCTGAACGACAACGACATGTCCATCGCGCCGCCGGTCGGGGCGCTGTCGTCCTACCTCTCGCGGCTGTACGCCGGGGCGCCGTTCCAGGAGCTGAAGGCGGCGGCCAAGGGCATGGCGAGCCTGCTGCCTCCGCCGTTCCAGGAGGGGGCGAAGCGGGCCAAGGACATGCTCAAGAGCCTCGCCGTCGGCGGGACGCTGTTCGAGGAACTTGGGTTTTCCTATATCGGTCCGCTGGACGGACACGACATGAGCCAGCTTCTGCCGGTGCTGCGCACCGTGAAGGCCCGCGCGCAGGGTCCGGTGCTGATCCATGTGGTGACCAAGAAGGGCAAGGGCTATGCCCCCGCCGAACGGGCCATCGACCGGGGCCATGCGACGGGCAAGTTCGACGTGGTGTCGGGGGAGCAGAAGAAAGCGCCGTCCAACGCGCCGTCCTACACCTCCGTCTTCGGGAAGGAACTGGTGCGGCTGGCGGCGGAGGATCCGAAGATCGTCGCCGTGACCGCCGCAATGCCGGACGGGACCGGGCTGAACCTGATGGCGGAACGCTATCCGTCGCGCTGTTTCGACGTCGGCATCGCCGAGCAGCACGGCGTGACCTTCGCTGCCGGGCTGGCGGCGGGCGGGATGAAACCGTTCTGCGCGATGTATTCGACCTTCCTGCAGCGCGGCTACGATCAGGTGGTGCATGACGTGGCCATCCAGCGCCTGCCGGTGCGCTTCGCGGTGGACCGCGCCGGGCTGGTCGGGGCGGACGGGGCGACCCATGCGGGCAGCTTCGACGTCGCCTACCTTGCCAACCTGCCGGGCTTCGTGGTGATGGCCGCCGCCGACGAGGCGGAGCTCAAGCACATGGTCGCCACCGCCGCCGCCCATGACTCCGGCCCGATCGCTTTCCGCTATCCGCGCGGAGAGGGTGTGGGCGTGGAACTGCCCGCGAAGGGCGAGGTTCTTGAAATCGGCCGCGGCCGCCTGATCCGGGAGGGGGCGCGCGTCGCCATCCTCTCGTTCGGGACGCGCCTGTCAGAGGTCATGACGGCCTGCGAGGCGCTGGACGCGCGGGGGATCACGCCGACGGTGGCGGACGCCCGTTTCGCCAAGCCGCTGGACCGCGACCTGATCCTGCGGCTTGCCCGCGATCACGAGGCGCTCATCACGATCGAGGAGGGTGCGGTCGGCGGCTTCGGCTCTCACGTTGCGCAGCTGCTGGCGGAGGAGGGCGTGTTCGACCACGGGCTCAAGTACCGTTCCATGGTGCTGCCGGACGTGTTCATTGACCAGTCCACACCCGAGGACATGTATGCGACGGCGGCGATGAACGCGCCTGATATCGAGGCGAAGGTGCTCGAGGTGCTCGGGGTGGCGCAGGTCAAGCGCAAGGCCTGAATCCTTCATCTTGCCGGAAATACTCCGGGGGAGTCGCGGCACGCGACGGGGGCTGAGCGCGGGTGTGATGGCGCTGCGGACGTCTGACATGGGGCGTGACCGAGAGGTCGCGCCCCTTCTTCGTTTGACGAAACGAGGTGCAGGGGGGCGGCCCCTTGCTGCCTCAGCCCCAGTCCAGGGTCTCGCCGCTTACAACCTGCCCGAAGACGTTCTCCCTGTGCCAGCGCAGGTTCTCCGGGTGGGGTGCGTTGCGCGGGTCCTCGGGCTTCAGCAGCTTGCCATCCGGCGCCAGCAGCCGGCCGACCACATCGCCCGGGACCTTGTTGCGCGAGACGAGGATGGTCTCGCAGTCGTCGGCGACGGAGATCAGGCCACGGTCGAACATCCAGTGCAGCGTTCCCGACAGGGCGAGGCCATTGCGGACGGAGTCGCTCCCCTGCCGCTCGACCGGCCGGATATGGGCTGCCTGAACTTCGGGCCGGCCACCGCCGTTGCGCAGGTGCAGGCCCGACATGGCACAGCGGTAACCGTAGGCCTCGCGGACCTTCCGGCGGAAAGCGACCTCGCGGTAAGGCCGGCGCGTCAGGCGTTCTAGAACGGGGCGCTCGAAAAGCTCCGCACCCTCGGCAAGCTCCGCCAGCTGCGGGTCATAGCGGGTCGCCTCGATCCGCTCCAGCTCCTGCGGCAAGCCGAGGTTCACGATCCGCGCGAAGTCCGCCTCCGGCAGTCGGCGCACGGCAAGCTGCACGGACCCGCCCTTCTTGGGTGTGCCGTCCGGCTCGGTCAGCGAAGCCTCCAGGGGGCGCCCGTCCGCAAGGCGCGGGACCTCGCTGTCGAAGGGCAGGAAGCTCCCCGGCTCGATCAGCGCGAGGAAGCGGCCCTCGACACCCGGCTTGGGGATGACCCGCGAGATCTTGGCGACGCCGAAGTACCCGCGCGGCCCCGCCTTCACCGGCTCGTAGTAGACGACCCAGTCGCCGACGGCCTCCTCTACCGCCTTCAGGTACGACCTGGGGAAGTCGTAGACGACGTCGGGCTCGTCCTCGTAGATCGAGTCCGCCTTGTGCAGCAGAACCAGCTTGACCATGGCGCCAGGAAACCAGTACCGCGGGCAAAAGCAAGATTTTTCAGCGGCCTTCGCTACCGGTCGAGGCGATGCAGACACATATCATTGCTCACGGCAGAATACCGCCACCGAGCAGTTCAAATATCGGCTGGGCAGCGCCCCCTCCCCCTTCCAATTGTCGCCATGAGGCGGCAGGGCAGTGCCCCTTCCGACCTACCCGCCCGCACCCGTCATCAGCCACCAGACAAGCCCGGTGCTGAGCGCGACCTGCGTGTAGCCGAGGAAGGTAAACAGCCCGTCCCGCGCCAGCAGTCCGATGGAGAAGAGCGAGATCGCCAGCGCGAAGATCGAGGTCACCATCGGCAGCACCTCGAGCAGGGGCATGACCATGCAGATGGCGAGAATGCCGAGCAGGGTGACGATATTGGCGGGGCGGGAGACAAGCATGCTCATCCGGCGGTGCGTGCGGGCGTCGATCCATTCGCAGGGGCGGCGCAGCCATTCGACGGCCTTCTTCAGGCGGCGCGAGGGGACGCGGCGGCGTTTCAGGATCTCGGGCAGCCAGACGTGGTCGCGGCCGATCAGCTTCTGAAGCGTCACGATGAACATGAAGATCGCGCCGATGGTGGGCAGGCCGAAGATGCCCGAGAGCGGCGAGACGAGGATCAGTGCGGGGACGAGGATCACCGGAGCGAAGCTGCGTACCCCGATTTCGGACAGGATGTCGCGGACGGCGACGCTCTCCCCCGTCGCGCTGTGGTCGAGCGCGTCGAGGATGTCGGTCAGGCTGCGCAGTCTCGCCCTGTCCGGGATGTCTGTCGGGGTCATCGTCGCCATGCTCATACCGGGGCAACGCGCGGGGATGCGTTCGGTTCGGTCCCGGTTCGGGTTTATTTGCCGGTCTCCAGCGCAAGCAGCGCGGCCAGTCCCTCGCGGTATGTGGGGTAGATCAGCCGGACGTCGAGGTCCCGCTTGATGCGGTCGTTCCGGACCCGCTTGCTTTCGGCATAAAAGCTCCGGGCCATGGGGGTCATTTCGGCGGTTTCGAACGGTTCCTCCGGGGGAAGCGGGCGGTTCAGGAGGTGGGCGGCGTGGGCGATCACCTCCTCCGGCGGGGCGGGGTCGTCGTCGCAGAGGTTGTAGACCGCGCCGGGATCGGGGCGCGCGATGGAGGCGGCGAGGGTCTGCGCGATGTCGTCGACATGGATGCGGGAGAAAACCTGTCCGGGCTTCACGATCCGCCGGGCGGTTCCGGCCCGCACCTTGGCGAAGGGGCCGCGACCGGGGCCGTAGATGCCCGCGAGGCGGAAGATGTGGAGGGGGAGGCCTGGGATCGCCTGCCATTCGGCTTCGGCCGCGACGCGCCACTTGCCGCGGCGGGTGGAGGGGGTGAGGGGTGTTTCCTCATCCACCCAAGCCCCGCCGTGATCGCCGTAGACGCCGGTGGTGGAGAGGTAACCCGCCCATCGGAGGCGGGGAGCGATGGCGGTGATCCGGTCGCGGAGGTGGCGCAGCATCGGGTCGCCGTCCTCGTCCGGGCCGGCAGAGATCAGGAGGTGGGTCGCGTGTTCCAGCGGCGCGGAGAGGTCGCCGGGGAAGAGGTGGGGGACGGTGCCCTCGGCCTCCAGCTCCGCGGCCTTGTCGGCGGAGCGGGTGGTGCCGTGGATGGACCAGCCCTGCGGAATCAGCAGGCGGGCGAGGGCGCGGGCCGAATAGCCGTGGCCGAGGGAGAGCAGTGTTCCGGTCATGGGTCTTGGTCGTGGATCGGGTGGGCGAGGTCAAGCGGGGAAGATGCGGGCAAGCGCCTGTTCCAGCCCGGCGGGGTTTTCCATACGTAGGCGTACGGGGAGCGTCAGCACCTTGTGGCGGAAACTCTGCGGCAGACGCACGGCGTCCTTCTCTGTCGTGACGAGCTGCGCGCCGAGGCGGGCGGCGTCGGATTCGAGCCGGGCGAGCAGCGCGGGGGTCAGCGGCTGGTGGTCGGAGAGCGGTTCGGCATGCACAAGCGTCGCGCCGAGGCCGCGGAGGGTGGCAAAGAACTTTTCCGGATGGCCGATTCCGGCGAAGGCGAGGAAGGGGATTTCGCTCCACTCCATACCGGTTTCCAAAGGCTCCAGGACGCCGCGGAGGTGGGGCAGGGGCAGGTCGGGATTTGTGGTCGCAAAGCGGGTCTGGGCAGCTGCGTCCCCGATGGAAAGCAGGAGGTCGGCGCGGGCGAGGCCGGTGGCGACGGGTTCGCGCAGGGGACCGGCGGGGAGGCAGAGGCCGTTGCCGAAGCCCCGCGCGGCGTCGACCACGACGAGGGAGAGGTCCTTGGCCACGGCGGGGTTCTGGAAGCCGTCGTCGAGGATGATCGCCCCGGCCCCGGCCCGCGTGGCCGCTCGGCATCCGGCGAGCCTGTCGCGGGCGACCCAGGCGGGGCCGAAGGCGGCAAGGAGCAGCGGCTCGTCGCCAACATCCGCTGCCGTATGGTTGGCCGGGTCCACCTGTACCGGGCCTTCGATCCGGCCGCCATGTCCGCGGGAGACGGTGTGCGCGGTGATGCCCCGGTCGGCGAGCATCTGGCGCAGGGCGATGACGGTTGGCGTCTTTCCGGTGCCTCCGGCGTTCAGGTTTCCGACGCAGATCACCGGCACGCCGACCCGTTCGGGCGTGCCGGTGGCCAGCCGCCGGGCCGTGGCCCGCGCGTAGAGCCAGCCGAGCGGGGAGAGCAGGCGCGCGACAGGGCCGGGGCGGTCCGGCGGGTTGGACCAGAACTCAGGCGCGCGCATCGGACGGGGTCCTGCCGGAACGGGGCCTGCGGTCGAGGATCTCCTCGACGGTTTCAAGAACCTTGTCGGTGACCTCCGCGCCCTCGGTCGCGACCTCCCACGCGGCCTGCGCCATGGCGGCGGCCTGGTCCGGGGCGTTCAGGCGCAGCACCCCGGCGGACAGGGTCGCGGCGTCGCGAACCGGGCGGGCGGCCCCGGCGCGGGAGAACCGGGCATAGGCCGCGGCGTGGTGGGACACGTTCGGCCCGTAAAGGATGGCGGAGCCGAGCGCAGCGGGTTCGTAGGGGTCGCGCCCGCCATGTCCGGCGGTCAGCGACGATCCCATGAAGGTGACGGGGGCGAGGCGATACCAGAGCCCCATCTCACCGTGCGTGTCGGCGACAAGGACCTGCGTGGTTTCCCCGGGAATGCCGCCTTCGGACCAGCGGACATAGCGCAG
Source organism: Primorskyibacter flagellatus (assembly GCF_014638275.1). Classification (GTDB taxonomy): domain Bacteria; phylum Pseudomonadota; class Alphaproteobacteria; order Rhodobacterales; family Rhodobacteraceae; genus Pseudooceanicola; species Pseudooceanicola flagellatus_A. Next base: position 599,978 of record NZ_BMFJ01000002.1, on the reverse strand, counting down.
GCCCTGATCGTCGAGCGAGGCCACCATGCCGTCGCCATGTTCGGGGCGGTCGGGAACGAGGATCATCATCAGCCGGTGCGCGGCACGGATGGCCTGGCGGTGCGCTTCGGCCACGATCGGGAATTCGTCGGGCTGGATCATCGCGGCGAGCCAGACGGGGCGGGAGACGAGCACCTCGGACAGGTCCTCGTGATCGCTTTCGTTATAGCCGAGCGCCGCGCCGCCTTCCTGAAGCGATCCGGTGACGGAGATCTGGTCGGGCGGAACACCCATGCGGGCAAGGCGGCGTCCGGTGTTGGCGGTCTGGGCGAAGATCTTCTCGAACCCCAGAAGGGCGGCGCGTTCGGAGCGGCGGGCCCAGGGCATGCGGCTGTCCTGCAGCGCGTCTTCCGCCGCGTCGACGAGGATCATCGGGATGCGGTCCTGCCGCGCGGTCGCCAGCAGCGTCGGGCGCAGGTGCCCGGTGTGCCAGATGCAGATGTCGGGGCGCCAGTGGGCGAGGAAGGTCCGGCAGTCGGAGGTGCTTTCGTCGGGCACGGTCTGTAGCAGCACGCAGCTGGCGATCCGGTCTGGGCAGGGCGCGCCGGGGGACTGGGTCAGCAGCATCGACAGGCCGGGGCGCTGCGCGGCGGCGCGTTCGGCGATCTGGATGAGGGCCGGGATACGGTCGGGGTCGGCGGCATGGGCCCACAGCAGCGGGCCGTCCGGGCGGTCAGGAAAGGCGCGCTCGGACCCGGAGGCGCGGCGCGAAGAGGATGGCACGTGTCAGTGTCCCAGTTCTTCGGTCGACGAGGCCTGCGTTTCCTCGTCCCGCAGGCGGTGGAGATGCGCGATGTAGTAGCGCATGTGGGCATTGTCCACCGTCCGCTGCGCCGCGCCCTTCCAGGCGTCGAAGGCGGCGGCGTAGTTGGGGTAGATGCCGACGATGTCGATGTCGTCGACGTTCTTGAACACGTTCTTCGTGGGGTCGACCAGTTCTCCGCCGAAGACAAGATGCAGGCGCTGCGTCATGGGAACACTCCTTGAAACGGGTTGACCGGGTCGGGCGGGGTCGTCTGCAACCTGCGGAATCCGGGCGCGCGCGTCAAGATCCGGAGGGGTGTTGCGTCGGGTCGCGGCGGGAGGACCTGGCGGGGCCGAGGGCGGTCAGGATTTCCGCGTGCAGTCCGGGGCAGGCGGCGATCACCCCGTCGACCTGCGGGCGGGGGTTGTTGAAGCGCAGCGGCGCACCGGTGCGGGAGGAGGTGACGGCCCCGGCCTCGCGCAGGATCAGATCGCCGGCGGCGATGTCCCATTCCCAGCTGTCGCGGAACGTGAGCATGGCGTCGAACCTCCCCTCGGCCACCAGCGACAGGCGGTAGGCGAGCGAGGGGCGGTAGTGGCGGCGCACGTCGGGGACCCCGCCGGGCCAGTGGCGGGTGTCGTAGTTCGGCTTGGCGGCCAGCACGCGGGCCCCGGTCAGCGCGTCGCGCGGAGAGACGCGGATCGGGCGGTCGTTCAGGAAGGCCCCGCGCCCTTTCGCAGCGGCGTAGAGCTTGCCCTTCACCGGCAGGTAGACGGCGGCGGCGACGATTTCCCCGTATTCGGCGATGGCGAGAGAGTGGGCCCAGGTGTCGCTGCCCTCGATGAAGCTGCGGGTGCCGTCGATCGGGTCGACGATGAAGACGCGGTCTCGGGTCAGGCGATCGGCGGTATCCTCGCTTTCCTCGCTGAGCCAGCCATAGGTCGGGCGTGCCTGCGTCAGCGTGGTGCGGAGCATGTCGTCCACGGCGAGGTCGGCTTCGGTCACGGGGCCGAGGTCGTCGGGCTTTTCCCATCTCTGCGCGGTGGTGCCGGAAAAGGTCAGCGCGGTGCGCCCTGCCCGTCGTGCCGCTTCGGTGAGAAGGGCGAGGTCGTCGGCGGGGCTACTGTCCGGCAATCGACATGTCCTCGATCAGAATCGACGGGACGACGTGACTGAGGTGCGGGCGGGCGTCGTTGGCCGGGATCATCCGCGCCAGCATGTCGAGCAGGTTGCCTGCGATCGTGCCCTCGGCCACCGGGTGCGAGATCCGGCCGTTTTCGACCCAGAAGCCGGAGGCGCCGCGGGAATAGTCGCCAGTATTGGCGTTAATCGTGGAGCCGATCAGGGAGGTGACGAGGAAGCCGGTCCCCATCCGGGCGATCAGGTCGTCGCGCGTGGCGGTGCCCTGGGTCAGTTCCACGTTCCAGTTGGACGGGGAGGGCGGCGCGCTGAGCCCGCGCGCGGCGTTGCCGGTCGGGGCCATGTTCAGCTTGCGCGCGGTGGCGAGATCGAGCGTCCAGCCGGTGAGGATGCCGTCGTCGACGATGGCACGGCGGGCGGTCGGCAGGCCCTCCGCGTCGAAGGGGCGGGAGCCGGAGGTGCGGGGGCGATGCGGGTCCTCGGTCAGGGACAGGCCCGCGGGCAGGACCCGCTGGCCGAGGTGGCCGCGCAGGAAGGACCCGCCACGCGCGATGGCCACGCCGTTCACCGCGCCAAGCAGGTGGCCGATCAGGCTGCCGCTGATGCGTTCGTCGAACAGAACGGGGTATTTGCCGGTTTTCGGCTGCACCGCGCCGAGGCGCGACACGGCGCGTTCGCCGGCACGGGTGCCGATTTCTTCCGCCGGTCGCAGGTCGGACTGGAAGAGGCGCATGTCGCCGTCGCTGTCGCGTTCCATCTTCGTGCCGGTGCCGGCGATGGCGGTGCAGTAGGTCTGGCGGTGCGAACGGCTGTAACCGCCGGAAAAGCCGTTGGTGGCGGCGATATGCACGTGGGAGGTGCCGTAGGACGCGCCCGCGCCTGATACCTGGGTGACGCCGTCGACGGCCAGCGCGGCGGCCTCGGCCGCCAGCGCGGTCTGCATCAGCGCGTCGGGGGAGGGGGCGTCGGAGGGGTCGAACAGTTCCAGGGCCGTGGCGTCGCGCAGGGCGGAAAGCTGGTCGGAGGAGGCCAGGCCGACGGTCGGGTCCTCGGGTGCCTCGCGCGCCATGGCGACGGCGCGGGCGGCCATTTCGTCCATCGCCGCATCGCGCAGGTCCGAGGAGGAGACGCAGGCCTGCCGCTGTCCGAGGATCACGCGCAGACCGATTTCCGCGCCTTCCGAGCGTTCGGCCTCTTCCAGCTTGCCGGCGCGCACGCCGATGGAGACGGAAGAGCCGTCGCGGGCCATGGCGTCGGCCTGGTCGGCCCCGGCCCGTCTGGCGGCCTCAAGCAGGCGGGCGGTCAGGTCGGGCAGGCTCTGGGTCATCATGGGTCCTTGTCGCGCCCTACGGAGGTAGCCGCGAACGGACCGGGAAACAAGGGGGCGAACGGGACGGGTGCCCGCGATGCCCTAGTTGAAGGGCATCGGCATCCCGTTGATGAGCATGTTGCCGTTCGGGGTCATCTCGATCTTCGCGGAGAAGTCGTCCGCCCCGCCCTCGGGTTTGCCGATCTGCTGGATCATCCCGGCAGCCATCATCGCCTGCGCGGCGGGGATCAGTCCCATCTGGGCCAGCTTGTTCAGCAGGCCGGTCACGCCGGTCATGCGCACGTCCGCGGTGCCGACCATGTCGGGCTTGACGTCCTTGCGCGGCGGCAGGGGGAAGTCCCGGAAGGTCATGTCCGCCGTGGCGGCCACCGTTGCCCCCGCGCCCTTGAGCAGCAGGCTGCGGATCGCCATCCCGCTGAGCGTGCCGATTTCCCGTTCACCCCGCTGGAGCTCTGCCATGTCGGAGTCCGACAGGAAGCTGAGCAGGAAACGGCCGGAGCCGTCGAGTTCGACCTCGGCGGTGATGGGGTCGTGCGGGAAGGCGTTGGTCGGGTCGATCATCGACCAGAGCGGTTCGGGAACGACCAGTTCGGTGACCTTGAACGACGCGCCGAAGGGCTGATCGTCCTCGGATGCCACGACCGGCATCTTCAGGCCGAAACCCAGTCCGGCGAGGGTTGAGGTCACGGGGAAGGGGAACTGGCTGCCCTGCAGGGACAGCTCCACCCCCGTCGCGGTGGCGTCATAGGCCAGCCCGTCGGCAGAAAGCGTGACGTCGAAGCTGCCGCCCTGGCTTTTCGAGGTGCCCTGCATCTGCGACTTCTCGTCCTTGAAGTCGAAGTTGCTGTTGCCCGCGGCGTAACGGATCCCGGCGTCGATGGCATAGCCATCGGCAATCGCGGCGGAGAGGTCAGAAGGGTCATCGACCTGCGGCAGCGTCCCGTCGGCGGTGGAGGTCAGACCGCTGAGCGTGCCGGCGAGGGTGACACGTTCGCTTTTGCCGGGTTCGGGGTTGGAGATGTCGATGTCGTAGCTCATCGAGGCGAGCGTCATCTCCTGCTGCACGCGGGTCAGCGCGCCGTCCTTCGACAGTTGCGTCGTGCCGCGCATCCCCTCCATCACGAGGCTGAGCGCCTCGGGCGAGACCACCTTGCCGGGCTGGCCTTCGAATTCGCTGACGTCCCAGGCCATCCGGGCGGCGGTGAAGGTGTAGGTGATGTCGTCCGGGTTGCCCGAGGCGATCATGCTGAAGCCGGTGCTGTCGAGGGTCGACTTGACGGTCAGGTCCTTGTCCTCGGGCCCGTCCATGAAGACCTCGAGCGGGACGGAGGCGGGCATTTCGACCGACACCGTACCGTCGCCCAGGCCGCGCAGGGACATGCCGCCAAGGGTCACCGTCACCGTGCCGGGCAGGTCGGAGCCGGGTTCGGGCGGAAGCGCCATGGTCATGGTCAGGCTGTCCATGCTCAGGTCCGCGCCGCTGCTGTCGGGCGTGGTGGTGACGGTGTAGCCGAAGGTCTCGAGGTAGTCGCGGAACTGGGTCCAGACGTCCTGCGGCGTCACATCCGCCCGGGCCGGGCCGGTCAGGGACAGCATCAGGGCAAGGGCGCTGCCGGTTGCCGCACCTCCGGTGCGAAGTCGGGTGGTCATGTCGGGGTCCTTCCGGCGTCTCGTTTTGCCGCAGAATCTGACGTAAGGTTCCGCGCGTCAAGGCGGGGCGGTCTTTACCTGTGCTTATGAGCCGGATTACCAACGGTCCCGAAGACTTAGGAAAGGGTGAGACATGACGGATCTGAGCGGAAAGGTGGCGATGATCACGGGCGCGAGCCGCGGCATCGGCGCGGCGGCGGCCCGGGTCTTTGCCGAGGCCGGGGCGAAGGTCGTCCTGCTGGCGCGGAGCGAGGACGCGATTGCGGGTATCGCCGGAGAGATCGGGCCGGACGCCATGGCGGTGCCCTGCGACATCTCGCGCTTCTGGGAGGTCGAGGCGGCGGTGAATGCGACGATCCAGACCTTCGGGCGGCTCGACATCCTGATCGGGAATGCCGGGGTGCTGCAACCGATCGTGCATCTGGCCGACGCCGATCCGGAGGCCTGGGGCCAGGTGATCGACGTCAACATCAAGGGCGTCTTCAACGGGATGCGTGCGGCGATGCCGGTGATGATGGCGCAGGGTGGCGGGACGATCATCACCGTGTCCTCGGGCGCGGCGCACAACGCGCTGGAGGGGTGGAGCGCCTACTGCACCTCCAAGGCCGGTGCGGCGATGCTGACCAAGTCGGCGCATCTGGAAGGCGCGGCGCGGGGGCTGCGCGTCATGGGCCTGTCCCCGGGCACGGTCGCGACGCAGATGCAGCGCGACATCAAGGCGTCGGGCATGAACCCGGTCAGCGAACTGGCGTGGGAGGATCACATTCCCCCGGAATGGCCCGCGAAGACGCTGCTGTGGATGTGCGGCGCAGGCGCGGACGGGCATCTGGGACAGGAGATTTCCCTGCGCGAAGAGGGCGTGCGCCGGGCCGCGGGGCTGATCGCGTGATCCGGGTCGATCGCGACGGCGGGCTCTGGACCGTCACCATCGACCGGCCGGACAAGGCGAATTCGCTGACCGAGGTGATGCTGGAGGACCTGGCGGAGGTCTTTGAATCGGCGCAGGAGGCGCGGGCGGTGATCCTGACCGGGACAGGCAAGGTGTTCTCTGCCGGAGCGGATCTTGAGGCGGCGCGGGCCGGGCTGGCCGTGTCGCCGCTGTGGGAACGGCTGTCGACGGCGGTCGCGGCGCTGCCGGGTCTGTCGGTAGCGGCGCTGAACGGGACGCTGGCGGGCGGCTCCATGGGCATGGCGCTGGCCTGCGACATACGGATCGCGGTGCCGGGGGCGAAGTTTTTCTATCCGGTGATGAAGCTGGGGTTCCTGCCGCAGCCTTCGGACCCCGGACGCATGGCGGCGCTGATCGGCCCGGCGCGGACACGGATGGTCCTCATGGGCGGTCAGAAAATCACCACGGAGGAGGCGCTGACCTTCGGCCTGATCGACCGGATCGTGGCGCCGGAGGCCTTGATGGATGCGGCGCGGGAAATCTGTGCCGACACGCTGGCGGCGAAACCGGAGATCGCGGCGGCGATCAAGGGGATGTGCCGCTAACGCCGGCGCGGGCCGGGGATCTTCGACTGGAACCCCGGCGGACGTTTCGCGACCCAGGCGATGAACTTCGCCAGGCGCGGATGCTGGCGGAGCTTTTCGGGCGTGTCGTAATCGCGGGCGAGTTCCGTCTCGCTCAGCGTGGCGTGGATTTCGCGGTGGCAGATGTGGTGCAGCAGGACGGTCGGGCCGCCCTTGCCGCCGCGGAGTTTCGGCACGAGGTGGTGACGCGAGGCCTTTGCGCCTTCGGGGATGGGGCGCAGGCAGAGCGGGCAGGTCGGGTCGTCGGGCATATCGGAGCGGTGTCTTGTTGCGGAGCGTCACCTGTGGGCGCGCGCCATCCTCGGGCTTGACCCGAGGATCTTTCGCCGGAGAGATCCTCGGGTCAAGCCCGAGGATGACGGCGGCACTGGCGGGTTGGCGCGGGCGGGGCCTTGCCATTCCTTCCCCCTCATCGCAATCAGGGCGGCATGGCGACGGGACTGGTGATCGGCGGGGGCCCGGCGGGGCTTATGGCGGCGGAGGCGATGGCTTCGGCCGGGGTCTCCGTGATCGTGGCTGAGGCAAAACCAAGTGTCGGGCGCAAGCTGCTGATGGCCGGGAAATCAGGGCTGAACCTGACCAAGGACGAGGCGGCGGGGGACTTCCTTGCCGCCTTTGAGGAGGCCGCACCGGTTCTGGCCCCAATGCTTGCCGCCTTCGGTCCGGCTGAGGCCCGCGCATGGGCGGAGGGGCTGGGGCAGGAGGTCTTCACCGGCTCCACCGGGCGGGTCTTTCCGAAGGTCATGAAGGCGTCGCCGCTGCTGCGCGCGTGGATGGCTCGGCTGGACGGGCTGGGCGTCACGGTACGCACCCGCTGGCGCTGGACCGGGTGGCGCGACGGGGCGGCGGTGTTTGCCACGCCGGAGGGGGAGCAGGTCGTCGCGGCGGATGTCACGGTGCTGGCCATGGGCGGGGCAAGCTGGGCGCGCCTCGGCTCTGACGGGGGCTGGGCCGGGCAGTTCGACACCGCGCCGTTCCTTGCGGCGAATGTCGGGATCGCCGTCAACTGGTCGGAGCGGATGGCAGAGCAGTTCGGCGCGCCGGTCAAGGCGGTGGCCCTGTCGGCGGGCGGGCGCATGTCCCGGGGCGAATGCGTCATCACCGCGCGCGGGCTGGAGGGCGCGGGGGTCTATGCCATATCGCGTGCACTGCGGGACGGGGCGCCGCTGACGGTGGACCTGATGCCCGATCTGACGGTCGAGAGGCTGCGGGAAAAGCTGGGGCGCAGGCGGCGCGGGGACAGCCTGTCGTCGCATCTGCGCCGGGCGGTGCGGCTGGACCCGGCCAAGCGGTCGCTGCTGATGGAATTCGGGCGGCCGCTGCCCGAGGACCTCGCTCCGCTGATGAAGGCACTGCCGGTGCGGTATGCGGGGGTTCTGCCGATGGATCAGGCGATCTCTACCGCCGGGGGGCTGCGGTTCGCCGGGCTGGATGCGCAACTGATGCTGCGGGACCGCCCCGGCGTGTTTGCCGCCGGGGAGATGCTGGACTGGGAGGCGCCGACGGGCGGCTACCTGCTGACCGCCTGCCTTGCGACGGGCCTGTGGGCCGGGCGGGCGGCGGCGGGTTACGCCTTTTCCGAGTCGACCGCGCGCTTGTAAGCGTCCCGTTCACCCATGCGTTTCATGTAGTCGAGCAGGACGTCGCTTTCGAAGGGGAACTTGGCACCGAAGGCCCAGCCGAGCGTGTGGGTCAGCAGGATGTCGGTCAGGGTGAAGTCATCGCCCATCACGAAGGGCCCCCTGAAACGCTTTTCCACCAGCTTGAGGTTCCGGCCCCATTCCCATTTGGCCGAACCCTTCAGGTCGGCGCAGCGGTGTTCCTCGGGCAGGATGAAGCCGTGGCGGGTGGCGATCCAGATCACGCTTTCCAGATCGTCGAGCACCTGGAAGGTCACGGCATCCTGCTTGGCCCGCGCCATGGTCCCGGCGGGGGCGGTGAATTTCCCATGCTTGTCGGCGAGATAAGTGAGGATTGCGGCGCTGTCGGACACGCCTTCGCCGTCGTCGACCAGCACCGGCAGCTTGCCGATGACGGAATGGGCCAGCACCTCGGGCGTGTGCTGCTTGACCTTGACCCGTTCATAGGGTTCGCCCAGTTCCTCCAGCATCCAGATGACGCGGAACGTGCGGTTCTTGGGTGCGCCTATGACGGTGTACATCGGGTCTCCTCCCCCTGTGTGATGCGGTATTATTTGTTGGTGATGACCGCGCCCTGCCGGGCCTGGGGCCGGGTGCGCGGGCTGGACATGAGGCCGGTCAAGAAATCCATCACGATGGTGCGGGACAGGCTGGCGAGGTCCGAAGGGCCGGAGCCACTGACCTGGCCATGCGTCGCGCCTTCGATGATGGCCAGCGTGGCGGCCCCCTGCGGCAGGTCGGCGAAGGTCGGCAGGCGGGTTTCCCAGGTGCCGGTGATCGCGTTGTCGGCGGTGCCGGTGACCATGAGGATCGGCTTGGTCAGCTTCTCCCAGTCGCCGTCCGGGAAGTTCGGTCCGGGGCCGTGGAAGGACAGGGCGACATAGGCGTCGAAACGGTCGGCGCCGGTGACGCCGAAGCTGTTGGCGGCGCCTGCCTCGGCCTCCACCGACTGGGCGCCCATGGAGTGGCCGCCGTAGACCCGCAGCGGGGCCTGTTCGAAGGCCGGGCCGATCCGGGCCAGAAGCGCGTCGAGATCGGCGCGGCGGGCGGCGTTCAGCGCGGGGTCGGTGACGGTGCGGATCAGCATGGCGCGGCGATCCTCGGCTGTGAGGACAGCGGCGAGCGCGGGACGGCCGGATTCGCGGTGGCCCATGGCCCAGACGTCGAATCCGTCGGCATTGGCGGCCCGGGCGAGGTCGGACAGGCCATCCTCGCTGCCGCCCAGTCCGTGGGACAGGATCAGAAGCGGCGCGCCGGGCGGGGCGGTCCAGTGCAGCACCGGCACGCTGGCCCCGTCGGCGCGGGGGATCGTCAGCTGATCCTGCGCCAGTGCGGGCAGGGCGAGGAGCCAGAGGAGGAGGGCCGCGAGGCGGATCATCGCCGCCCCATCATGGCCAGCCGGATCATCGCGCGTTCCACCAGTGCCATCTGCGGCGCGGTCTGCCCCGCCGAGCGCAGTGTGAGGTCGGTCTCCGTGATGACGGTCAGGGCCTGCTGCAGCTTGATCGCGCCCCAGGTCTGTGCCTGCCGGATGATCCGGTCACGGCGCGGGCCAAAGGCGGGCGGACGCGCGCCCGCCGGGGTGGCGGCGATGGCGTAGAGCGTGCGGAAATGGCGCATCAGCCCGATGCAGAGCGTGACCGGCGTAACCCCCTGCCCGCGCAGGCGCTGCATGAGCGGGCCGATCTGGCTCGTCTTCGCCTCGGCCACGATGTCGAGGATGTCGTCGATCTCGGCCTCGGTCGAGACGGGGGCGACGGCGGCCACATCTGCGGGCGCCGCGGGGGAGGGATCGCCGTGCTTGTAGAGCGCGAGCTTTTCCAGCGTCTGGCGGAAGTCGCCGGGGTCGAGGGCGAGGGCGAGGGCGGAGAGATCCTGCAGCGCCTCCTGCCCCAGGTCCTTCAGGCCGGCGCGTTTCAGCTCTGCTTCGATCTCAGCCCGGGTCGGCGGGTTGTCGTAGATCGCGGCGGCATAGGCGTTCCTGTGGGATTCGAAGAACTTCAGCAGCTTGGACGTCTTCTTGAGGTTGCCGCCGGTCACGATCACCTGCGCGTCGCCGTCGCGCCAGTCCTCCAGCGCGGGCAGGATGGCGTCGGTGTGGCTGTCGTTGGCGTCCTCCACGAACACCGCGCGGGGGCCGGGGAAGAAGCCGACCGCCTTGACCGCATCCGTCAAGCTGGCCGGATCGCGGCGCACGTCGGCGGCGGGCAGGCGGGTGAGGCGCATTTCCTCCTCCCCCTTCGGGCCGATGAGGGCGGCGATGACCTCCTGCCGTTTCAGGGCCACGCGCATCGCGTCGGTGCCGTAGATCAGCAGGCCGGTGCGGCCCGGTTCGGGTTTCGCGAAATAGGCTGAGGCGTCTTTGGTGGACAGCTTCATGTCGCGGAGGCCGCCGCGATCAGGCGGGTGACAATCTGGTCGGCAAGGATGGTGGTGAGCCGTTCCTCCGCATCCGCGCGTGCGGCACGGGTGGCGACGGTCGATCCGGTGGCGGAGTAGCCGGTAAAACTGTCGACGGTGCCCCTGGTGACGGTCGTGCCGTCCATTGTCGTCAGGGTGTAGGAGGCGCGGCCGACAAGGTTGAAGCGGCGGGTGATGTTGTTGGCGGTGATGGCGATGCGTTCGTCCTGCACCGTCAGCGTGTAGTCGAGCAAGTAATCCGCCGCGACCGCCCGGCCGAGCCGTGTTTCCAGCTGGCGGGTCAGCATGTAGTCGTTGCGGGTCACCGGGGCGCGGACCTGCACCGCGCGGGACAGGGTGTCGGCCCCTCCCTGCGGCGCATAGGCGGGGGTGAATCCGCAGGCCGCCAGCGGAAGGGCGGCCAGCAGGGTCAGCAGCAGGCGGCGGTCACATGACAACGTTCACGATCCGACCGGGGACGACGATGACTTTCTTCGGCTGGGCCCCGTCCAGCGTTCTGGCGACATTCTCATGGGCCAGCGCAAGCTTTTCAACCTCTGCCTTGTCGAGATCCTTCGGAACGGTGATTTCGCCGCGCCGCTTGCCGTTGACCTGGATCGGAAGGGTGACGGAGTCATCAACCAGCATGGCCTCGTCCTCCTTCGGCCAGGGGGCGCGGGCGATCAGCCCCTCTCCGCCGAGGAGGGACCAGACCTCTTCCGCGAGGTGCGGAGTCATGGGCGACATGAGCTGGGCGAGGGTCTTGATCGCGGTGCGCTTGGTGTCGGCCCCGGCCTTTGATTTCGCGATGGCGTTGGTGAAACCGTAGAGCTTGGCGATGGAGGCGTTGAAGCCGAAGCTGTCCACGCCAAGCGTCACGTCGCGGATCGCCTTGTGCATCTCTCGCAGGAGGGCGGTGTCTTCTTCCGCATTCGCGGGGGCGTTGTCGAGTTCGGCGGCCAGACGGTAGACGCGGGCGAGGTGCTTGGACGCGGCCTCGGCCCCGGCGGCGGTCCATTCGACGTCACGCTCGGGCGGGGAGTCCGACAGGACGAACCAGCGGGCGGTGTCGGCGCCGTAGTCGGCGATGATCTGGACCGGGTCGACGACGTTGTTCTTGGACTTGGACATCTTGGCGGAGGGGATGATCTCCACCTCCTGCCCGTCCTTCAGGAAGCCCTGGCCGTCCTTCAGTGTCACATCCTCGGGGTAGTGATAGACCGGACGGCCGTTGTCGCCCTTGGTCTGGTAGATCGCGTGCGTCACCATCCCTTGCGTGAACAGCGCGTCGAAGGGCTCCTTCGATTTCTCGGGCAGGTGGCCGGTCTTGACCATGCCGCGGCAGAAGAAGCGGGCGTAGAGCAGGTGAAGGATCGCGTGTTCGATGCCGCCAATATACTGGTCTACGTTCATCCAGTAGTCGGCTTCCTCCATGTCCGTCGGGGTGGTGGCACGCGGAGAGGTGAAGCGGGCCTGGTACCAGGACGAATCGACGAAGGTGTCCATCGTGTCGGTTTCCCGCTTCGCCGGCTTGCCGCAGGCGGGGCAGGCGCAGTCGCGCCAGGTCGGGTGACGGTCCAGCGGGTTGCCGGGGATGTCGAAGCTGACGTCGTCGGGCAGGGTGACGGGCAGGTTTTCCTTCTTCTCGGGCACGACGCCGCAGTCGTCGCAATGCACGACGGGGATCGGGCAGCCCCAGTAGCGCTGACGGGAAAGGCCCCAGTCCCGCAGGCGGAACTTGGTCACGCCATGGCCGACGCCGTTGGCCTCGCAGAAATCGATGGTGGCGTTGATCGCCTCCTCGCCGGTCTGGATTTCTTCGCCCGCGACAAGACGGGTGAAGCGGACCTTTTCGGTTTTCGCGGGTACGAAGGGAGCGGACTGGATGTCATGGCCACCCTCGACCGGGAGGAAGGTGTCGATGATCGGCAGGTCGTACTTGCGCGCGAATTCGTGGTCGCGTTCGTCATGGCCGGGGCAGCCGAAGATCGCGCCGGTGCCGTAGTCCATCAGGATGAAGTTGGCGATGTAGACAGGCAGTTCCCAGGCCGTGTCAAAGGGATGGCGGACCTTGAGGCCGGTGTCGAAGCCCAGCTTCTCGGCCTTTTCCATCGCCTCTTCGGTGGTGCCGCCCTGCCGCGCCTCTTTGCAGAAGGCGGCGACTTTTGGGTCGGATTTCTCAAGCTCTTTCGCGAGCGGGTGATCGGGCGAGATTCCGACGAAGGACGCACCCATGAGCGTGTCGGGACGGGTCGTGTAGACTTCCACCCGGTCGAACCCGCGCGGGCCGTCGATCAGGGAGAAGGCGAATTGCAGCCCGCGTGACCGGCCGATCCAGTTGGCCTGCATCAGTTTCACCTTGGCGGGCCAGTCGTCGAGCGTGTCGAGCGCGTCCAGAAGCTCTGCCGAATAGTCGGAGATCTTGAAGAACCACTGCGTCAGTTCGCGCCGTTCGACCAGCGCGCCGGAGCGCCAGCCGCGCCCGTCCTCGACCTGTTCGTTGGCAAGCACGGTCATGTCGACCGGATCCCAGTTCACCACGGCGTTCTTGCGGTAGACCAGCCCGGCCTCGAGGAAGTCGAGGAACAGCGCCTGCTGCTGGCCGTAGTATTCCGGGTCGCAGGTCGCGAACATCCGCGTCCAGTCGAGCGAGAAGCCAAGCGGCTTCATCTGCGCGACCATCGTGTCGATGTTGGAATAGGTCCAGTCCTTGGGGTGGCCGCCGTTGGCCATCGCGGCGTTCTCGGCGGGCATGCCGAAAGCGTCGAAGCCCATGGGGTGCAGAACGTTGTGGCCGGTGGCGCGTTTGTATCGGGCGATCACGTCGCCCATAGTGTAGTTTCGAACATGCCCTATGTGGATGCGGCCCGAGGGGTAGGGGAACATCTCAAGCACGTAATACTTCGGCTTGTCCGCGTCGCGCCGGGCCAGGAAGACTCCGGCGTCGTCCCAGGCCTTCTGCCATTTCGGTTCGATCTCGGCGGCTGCGTAGCGCGACATGCGGGCTTTCCTTGCGGTCGGTTTCCTTGGCTGCGGGTGATATGCGCGCGCCGCCCGAGGGTCCAGCGATTTGCTGCGCGCCCGCTTGGCCGGGGCGATGTCGCGTGGTTATAGTGCGCCAAAACAGGCAGGCATGACAGGCGGGGGCGGCGCGGGCGGATCCTATGAAGGTTCTCTTCATCCATCAGAATTTTCCCGGCCAGTTCAAACACCTGGCCTCGGTTCTCGCCCTGCGCGGACATGAGGTGAAGGCGCTGACGCTGCGGGTCAAGCAGCGGGCGACCTGGAACGGGGTGGAGATCCTGCCCTATGCGATCCGGCCGCGCGGAGAGCAGAAGACGCATCCCTGGATGCTGGACCTCGACAGCAAGGTGACGCGGGCCGAATCCTGCTATCTCGCCGCGCGCGAGATGAAGGCGGGGAGCTACACCCCGGATGTCATCATTTCGCACCATGGCTGGGGCGAGTCGCTGTTCCTGCGCGATCTCTGGCCCTCGGCCCGGATGGGGCTGTTCTGCGAGCTGTACCATCTGCCGGGGTATCCGCATGCGGGCTTCGATCCGGAATTCCCGGTGCGGGATGCGGAGACCGATCCGATGCGGATCCGTCTGAAGAACATCAACAACCACCTGCATTTCGACATCGCGCAGGCCGGGATCAGCCCGACACGCTTTCAGGCGGACACCTTTCCGCAGCCTTTCCGCGACCGGATCAGCGTGATCCACGACGGCATCGACACGCGGGCGCTGGTGGCCAACCCGGGGGCGCGGTTCGTGCTGGAGGACGGGCGGGCGCTGAGCCGCGAGGACGAGGTGGTGACCTTCGTGAACCGCAACCTCGAACCTTATCGCGGGTATCACGTCTTCATGCGCGCGCTGCCGCGGCTGCTGCGGGAACGGCCCGACGCCCAGGTGCTGATCGTGGGCGGGGAGGGGGTGAGCTATGGCGCGAAGCCACCGGCCGGAAAGACCTGGAAGCAGATCTACATCGACGAGGTGCGCGGCGCGATTCCGGATGCGGACTGGGCGCGGGTGCATTTCCTTGGGCGGATTCCCTACGACCGGTTCGTTGCGCTGCTGCAGGTCAGCCGGGTGCACCTGTACCTGACCTATCCCTTCGTCCTGTCCTGGTCGCTGTTCGAGGCGATGGCCTGCGAGGCGGCGATCGTCGCGTCGTCCACGGAGCCGGTGCTTGAGTCGGTCGAACATGACGAAACCGCGCGGCTGGTCGATTTCTTCGACGGCGATGCGCTTGTGGATCAGACCGTCGACCTGCTGGAGGACGCGGAGGCACGGGCGCGGCTTGGCCGGGCGGCGCGGGACAGTATCGTGGCGAATTACGACCTGCGGCGGGTGTGCCTGCCGCAGCAGATGGACTGGGTGACGCGGCTGGCCGAGGCGCCGCTTTGACCGGTCAGTAGCGGCGGTCGGCGGTCCGCAGCTGGCGGGCGCGGGTCAGGATCGCATCCTCCACCGCGCGCTGAGTCCCGACGGCCACCGGGCCGCCGCGCGTCTGGATCGCGACGTTCAGCGACCGGGCGTCCAGCGCGGGATCCTTGATGTAGACCGTCGCGCGATAGGCGCGGCCGCCGCCCGGGGGCGTGCCATAGCCGGTGACGATGACGCCGGTAAAGGGGTCAACCGTCTGAACGGGAAGGAAATCCAGCACCTCGAGCGAGGCGTTCCAGAGATAGCGGTTCACCCCGACCTTGCGCCCGTCGTCGCGGTCGCGCAGGGCGTCCCAGATCGTCGTGCGCGGGCGGCCGTTGCGTTCCAGATCGGGTTCCGCCGGGGTGACCAGCGTGCCGCCGCCTCCGCCCGACCGGAACAGGCCGCTGCCGCCGGACCCGCCCGACCCCAGACCCCCGCAGGCCGTCAGCGCCGCAAGCGAAACGGCGGCGGTGGCAAGTTTGAGGTAGGCCCTGGGTGTCATGTCCGGTCGTTCCAAAGTCGTTCGTCCCGGTTACTCCTAATGAAGGGCCGCAATAGGGGCAAGAATTAATGGCGGCGGGGTGCGGGTGCGGGCGGTAAGCAACTGCCGCCATACCGGAAAGGCCCTGCCGCCGGGGAAATCGACTGTGGCAGAGTTGCACCATTTGAACGTCGAAACTTTGAGGGGCCGTCGGTCCGCTTGCAATGACGACCCGAAAAGAGCGAAACGACTGTCATACCCAGACGGGACACCGGGCTGGGCTGACTTGTGAAATCGAGGGAAAACCCATGAAAAAGATTCTCTTCGCGACGACGGCTCTGGTTATGGCCGCTGGCGCTGCGTCCGCTGAAGTCGCCTTCTCGGGCTACGGCCGTTTCGGCCTGATGTACAACGACATGCCGGCAGCTGGCGTGTCCAAGACCAACATCACCAGCCGTCTCCGCCTGCAGATCGATGCAACCACCGAGTCTGACGCTGGCGTCACCTTCGGTGCGCGTGCTCGTATCCAGCAGACCAACGGCGGCGCAGGCACCGGCATCAACGGTGTTCGCTTCTACGCAAAAGCAGGCGGCCTGGAAGTCGGCGTCGGCAACATCATCGGTGCCTTCGAAGGCATGGACGGCCAGTACCCGATCGACCTCGGCCTGACCGGTCTGTCCTACAACTACACCGCCTACGGTGTGGGTGGCGCAGACGCCTACTCCTCCGCCGGTGCCGGTGCGTCCCTGACCAACGGTGTTGAAGTCATCTACACCGTCGGCGACTTCAAAGCGCACATCTCCGCTTCGGACACCAACAGCCGCGTTGCAGGCGCCTTCGCCTACTCCTTCAACGGCTACACCGCAGCGATCGGCTACCAGGACTCCACCGCCCTGACCGACACCGAGTGGACCGCAACCTTCGGCGGCAAGATCGCCCAGTTCGGCTTCAACATCGGCTACGCCCAGGCGTACAACGGTTTTGAGCGCTGGACCCTTGCCGGTTCCTACGACGTCTCCGACGCTCTGAACATCGAAGCCTACTACGCCAACGACACCAACACGGCGTTCGCTGACGAAGACTCCTACGGTATCGACTTCAACTACGATCTCGGCGGCGGCGCTTCGTTCCGCGGCGGTGTGGAAAAAATCTTCACCGGCGCAACCCAGGCCGACCTCGGTGTTCGCTTCAACTTCTGATCCGCTCACCTGAGCTGATCTTCGTGGGCAGGCCTTCGGGCCTGCCCATTTCGATTCTGGACCTCCGCATGTCTTCGTGACATCCCTTGCGCATGTCCCTGACCGAAATCCGTTCCCGTATCGCCAAAGCCTGTGACGCCGCCGGTCGCGACCCCGGCGAGGTTACGCTGATCGCCGTATCCAAGATGCAGCCGGACCACCGCGTCCGTGCGGTGTTGGAAGAAGGCCAGCGCGTCTTTGGCGAGAACCGGGTCCAGGAGGCTGCGGGCAAATGGCCGGGCTTTCGCGAAGACTTCGGCGCGGTGGAGCTGCATATCATCGGCCCGCTGCAGACCAACAAGGCGCGGCAGGCGATGGAGCTGGCGCAGGCGATCCATTCGCTCGACCGGCCCAAGCTGGCGACGACGCTGGCGCGGCTGGCGGATGAAATCGGGACCTGCCCCGACCTGTTCATCCAGGTGAACACGGGGGAGGAGCCGCAGAAGGCCGGGATCCTGCCGTCGGAAGTCGATTCCTTCGTGGCCGAGGTGCGCGGGCTTGGCCTGCCTCTCAAAGGGCTGATGTGCATTCCGCCGGTGGACGAGACGCCCTCGCTCCATTTCGCGCTGCTGGCCAAGTTCGCGGACCGCAACGGGCTGGCGGGGCTATCCATGGGCATGTCGGGCGACTTCGAAGAAGCGATTGCGCTTGGCGCGACCCATGTCCGGGTCGGGTCCGCGATCTTCGGGACGCGGCCGTAAATCCGATTGCGCCGGGCCGCGGGGCGGTGCGATGCTGGCCTCATTCATCAATGAGGATTTCATGAAATACATTCTGCCGCTGGTCATCGCGCCCCTCCTGTCCGCGGGTGCGGCATCTGCCGACATGACGCTCGACTTCAAATGGGGGAATATTCCGCTGTGTACGTCGGGCAATCCGAACACGGTCGGAAGTCCCGAGTTCACGCTCACGGGGGTTCCGGCGGGGACCAACCGGATCGACTTCACCCTCAAGGACCTGGACGTGCCCTCCTACAACCACGGCGGCGGGAAGGTGAAGGCAGAGGTCAGCGGGTCGGCGACCCTGCCCGGCGGTATCTTCAAGTACAAGAGCCCCTGTCCGCCGTCCGGATCGCACCGCTACCAGTGGAAGGCGGTCGCGAAGAACGGAAGCAAGACGCTTGGCACCGCGACGGCGATGCGGAACTATCCCTGACGCCTAGACCAGCAGCCGCGTGCCCGGCACGGCCCGTTCGGCGATCCAGCGGATGTGGTCGCGGCGGAAGGCCAGACAGCCCTCGGTCGGGTAGCCGGGACGGCGCTGCTGGTGCAGGAAGATGGCGGACCCGGCACCGGGCACGGCCTCTGGCCAGTTCCAGTCGGTGAGCAGCACGATGTCGTAGAGCGGGTCGGCGCGGCGGAGCTTTTCGTGGCTTGGCCCATAGGGGGCGCGGACCAGCTGGTTGTAGGCGGCATCCTTCGGCGCGTCGGACCAGAGCATCCCGGGCAGGATCGGCAGGGCCCAGGGGGCGGGGGCCGGCACGCGGTCGGGGCGGTAGAGACACCCGACGATCCGGTGCAGCCCGCGTGGCGTGGCCCCGTCGCCTTCGCGTTTGGCGTCGGACAGGCCGCCGCGCCCGATGGTACAGGGCAGGGTGCGCCCGGCGAAGTGCAGGCCCGCAGGCGACAGGCGCATCACAGGAGGTGCCCCGATTTCTTCGCCTTGGTGGCGAGGTATTTCGTGTTGTGCGGATTTTCCCCGACCTTCAGCGGCACCCGTTCGGTCACGGCAATGCCGTTCTTCTCCATCATCGCGATCTTGGCGGGATTGTTGGTCAGCAACCGGACAGAGGCGAATCCCATCTGTTTCAGCAGGGCCGCGCCGATGCGGAAGTCGCGCTCGTCATCCTCGAAGCCAAGCCGGTGGTTGGCCTCCACCGTGTCGAAACCCTGATCCTGCAGCGAATAGGCGCGCATCTTGTTGGCCAGCCCGATCCCGCGCCCCTCCTGGTTGAGATAGAGCAGGATACCCGCCCCTTCGTCGCCCATCTGGGTCAGGGCGCCGTGCAGCTGCGGGCCGCAGTCGCATTTGAGCGAACCGAGCAGGTCGCCGGTGAAGCAGGCGGAATGCAGGCGGGCGAGCACTGGGGTGTCGCGCGGGGGGCGGCCGATCTCTATGGCGTAATGCTCCTCTCCGCCGTCCTCGGGGCGGAAGACATGCAGACGGGAGTTTTCAGCGGCGGCGAGCGGGACGCGGGCGTGGATCACCGGGTGCAGCGGGCTGGCAGTGTCGAGAAGGTGGCGCGTCGCGGTCGCGTCGAGCGTCGTCAGCCCCTCGGGCGCGGTGGGGACGGAGAGGTTGAGCGCGGCGGGCAGGATGCGGGCGGATTTCAGGATGCGCAGCGCCAGCCGGTCGAGGTCGGCGGGACCTTCCCGCAGGGCGACGAAGGGCCCCTTCATGGGGGATCGGAGGTCGTCGGCCGGGTCCGCGACGGCGTTCAGCCACGTAAGGTCGGCGTCCTTCGGCAGGGTCAGCCGGGCCAGATCGCCATCATAGGCGCGGGCCTTCAGGGTTTCGGCCCGGCGCGCCGTGATCGCCAGATGCGGCGTGCCGCCAAGCGCGGCCAGCGCCGCCAGGCGGTCGGCGGACAGCGTTTCGACCGCCAGCACCAGCATCCGACGGGACCCGTCGCGCAGCACGATCGGCAGGCCCATGCGCAGGTCGGCGCGGGCGCGGGCAAGCTGTTCGGTGGCGTCGGGGATCAAGGACATGCGGATGCTTTCGAAACTTGATCCTGTTTAAACCGGTAAATTGCAAAGTTGAAACAAATCCCTGCGCAGGGACACGTCGGCGTGAGAGCACAGTAGCAAATCTTGCCGGACCCGTGAGCCGCGCGCATCTGGTGCGCAACGGCATATCCCTGCCGAATGACGGAGGCCCGATATGGCACAGTTGAAACGTATCCTGCTGGTCGATGACGAGGACGACCTGCGCGAAGCCCTTAGCGAACAGCTTGTGATGACCGAGGATTTCGATGTCCTCGAGGCCGACAACGGCGCCTGCGCGATGCAGAAGGTGAAGGAATCGCTGTTCGACCTGGTGATCCTGGACGTCGGTCTGCCCGACACGGACGGACGGGAGCTTTGCCGGCTGATGCGCAAGCAGGGCGTGAAGGCCCCGATCCTGATGCTCACCGGGCATGACAGTGACGCGGACACGATCCTCGGGCTTGACGCCGGGGCGAATGACTACATCACAAAGCCGTTCAAGTTTCCGGTCCTGCTGGCCCGCATCCGCGCGCAGCTGCGCCAGCACGAACAGTCCGAGGATGCGGTGTTCCAGCTTGGGCCGTATACCTTCCGTCCCAGCATGAAGATGCTGCTGACCGAGGACGAGAAGAAGATCCGCCTGACGGAGAAGGAGACGAACATCCTCAAGTTCCTCTACCGTTCGACCGACGGCGTGGTGGCGCGCGACGTGCTGCTGCACGAGGTGTGGGGCTACAACGCGGGCGTGACGACCCACACGCTGGAAACCCATATCTACCGACTGCGGCAGAAGATCGAACCCGATCCGTCGAATGCGCGGCTTCTGGTGACGGAGAGCGGCGGGTACCGTCTGGTGGCATAAAAGCCACAACCTGCGGGAGAATCGAGGTAAGGAATACCAGCCTTATTCTTGCCCGTTGAATGATGATAACATGTTTTTCGGAACCTTCGGGAACCAACCCGCACATATCCGGGTTTGATATGTACCTCCCTGTTGGACTTGCCCGGGCCTAGTGCCCGGGTTTCTTTTTGTCTGATATCAAGGGCGTGCAGGGTCTCTTATCCTGGCACCGGCGGCGTTGCGACCGCGCTTTCCCCCTCGCCGTTCCGGGAAGAATCGGTACTCTCACCGGTGGATTCCGGGGGGATTTCTTGGACCATTGGATTTTTCTGCTCTCGCTGGCGGCCTCGGTCTGCCTGGCGCTCGGGCTGGTGTTCACCACCTTCGGGCTGCGGACCCTGTCGCCGCTGGTCGGGGCGACCTATTCGGTGCCGACATCGCTGGTGCTGTTCCTCTGCCTTGCACCGCTTACCATCGACTGGAGCGGGGCGGACTGGCGGGCAGTTGCGATCTTTGCCGGGGCGGGGGTGTTCTACCCGGCGGTGGTGTCGCTGGTGAACTTCGTGTCGAACCGGGCGATCGGGCCGAACCTGACCGGGGGGCTGGGCAACACATCGCCGATCTTCGCCATCGGGTTGGCGATCCTCCTGCTTGGCGAGGTGCCCTCTGCGGTGCAGGGGCTGGGGATACTCGGGGTCTGCGCCGGGCTGGTGCTGCTGGCGCTGGACAAGGTGCGCAGCCATCCATCGGTGCGGCTGATGGTGCTGGCCCTGCCGCTGCTCGGTGCGTTCCTGCGCGGCGCGGTGCAGCCGGTCGTGAAGCTGGGCTACGACTACTGGCACGCGCCCTTCGCCGCCGGACTGATCGCCTACCTGATGTCGAGCCTCGTGGTCTGGGGGGCCTGCATGACCGCCGGGCAGCACCGGCCCGAAGGCGCGCGCGCGGGCATCCTGTGGTTCATGGTCATCGGGCTTTGCAACGGGCTGGCGGTGGTGTTCCTCTACTCCGCCCTCGGGCGGGGAGAGGTGGTGCAGGTGTCGCCGGTGGTGGCGACCTATCCGCTGTTCACCATCCTGTTCAACCGGTTGATCCACCGCGACCGCAGCATGGGCGCGCGCGGCTTCATCGGCTCTGCCGTGTCGGTGGCGGGGGTGGTCGCGGTGATCCTCGGCTGATTACTGGAGGTCGCGGAAGGCGTGTTGCATGCGTTCCACCGCCTCCACCACGCGGGTGCGGGGCGTCGCGAGATTGAACCGCTGGAAGGGCGCGCCGCCCGCGCCGAAGGTCTCGCCAAGGTTCACGGCGATCTTCGCGTCCTTCTGGATGCGGCGCTGCACCTCCGTCGACTCCATCCCCGTGCCGGAGAAGTCGACCCAGGCGAGGTAGGTGCCTTCGAGCGGCATGCTGTGCAGGCCGGGGATCGCCGCCATGCCGTCGTCGAAGATGCGGCGGTTGCCGTCGAGATAGGTCATCAGCGCATCGACCCAGTCCGCCCCTTCCGGTGAATAGGCGGCGGGCACCATGTGCTTGCCGAAGGCGTTCGGGGAAATGCCGAAGGCGGTCATCACCGCATCGAATTTCTGCCGCAGATCGGGGTCGGAGATGATGACGTTGCCGGTGTGCATCCCGGCGAGGTTGAAGGTCTTGGTCGTCGCGGACATCATGACCAGCCGCTCCGCCGCGCCCGGTATCAGGGCCAGCGGGATGTGCTTTTCGCCGGGCATGATGAGGTCGTGGTGGATTTCATCGGACACGATGAGGAGGTCGTGGCGCTGTGCGAACGCCAGCAGGCCTTCGAGTTCCGCCCGAGTCCAGACGCGGCCGCCGGGGTTGTGGGGGGAGCAGAAGACGATCATCTTCTCTTTCCCGGTCATCTGCGCGTCGTAGGCGTCGAAGTCGAGCGTGTAGCGGCCATCCGTCAGTGCCATCGGGCATTCGGTGACGGTGCGGCCGGCGGCGCGGATCACGCGGAAGAAGGCATGGTAGATCGGAGTGAACATGACCACCGCATCGCCGGGTTTCGTGAAGCCCTCCACGCAGAGGCCGGTGCCGTTGACGAGGCCGTGGGTGGAGAAGACGTGGCCGGGGTCGACGGTCCAGTCGTGGCGGGTCTGCATCCACCAGCAAATCGCGTTCAGATAGGCCTCGTCATCGCCGAAATAGCCGAAGACACCGTGATCGAGATAGGCGCGCAGGGCGTCGGTGACGCTGTGCGGGGGGCGGAAGTCCATGTCAGCGACCCACATCGGAATGCCGTCGTCGGGGGACACGCCCGAAAACGTCTCCATCTTGTCCCATTTGGCGGAGTGGGTGTTGCGGCGTTCGATCAGTTCGTCGAAATCGGGGGCGGTCACGTGAGGCCTTTCACAACTTTCGGAATTTCCGGGAAAACTACTCCTTTGACAGGTGGCGGCAAGGGGGTGCGCCCCCCGGCGCTGTGCGCCACAACGCAGGACCGGGGACGGATTGCGCGGCGCGGTCCCTTCGCTTACATGAGGCGCATGATCAGACCCATCCTCATCCACCCGGATCCGCGCCTGAAAAAGGTCGTCGATCCGGTTGCCGACATCACCGACGACCTGCGTCGGACGGCCGACGACATGCTGGCCACCATGTATGACGCGCCAGGCATCGGGCTGGCCGGGCCGCAGATCGGGCTGATGGCCCGTCTGATCGTGCTGGACTGCGAAAAGGACGAAGCCGCCGCGCCCCGTCCGCTGATCATGTTCAACCCGGAGATCATCGCTTCCTCGGATGAAAAATCGGTTTACGAGGAAGGCTGCCTGTCGATCCCCGAACAATATGCCGAGGTGGAGCGCCCGGCGGAGGTGACGGTGCGCTGGATGGACCGGGACGGCAAGGCGCAGGAAGAGACCTTCGACAAGCTCTGGGCGACCTGCGTGCAGCACGAGATCGACCATCTCGATGGCAAGCTCTTCATCGACTACATCAGCCCGATCAAGCGGCAGATCATCACCCGGAAGATGCAGAAGCTGAAGCGCGACCGGGCCCGCGCCTGATGGCCATCCGCCCGATCCTGCGTTGGCCCGACCGGCGTCTGAAGACCGTCGCGGCGGATGTGCCGGAGGTGACGGAAGACGTCCGCGCCCACTGGGACGACATGGTCGCGACGATGGAGGCGATGCCGGGCGTCGGTCTCGCGGCGGTACAGATCGGGGTGATGCTGCGGCTGGCGGTGGTCGATGCGTCCTCGGACCGGGGGCAGGCGGTGCGCATGGCCAATCCGGAGGTGCTGCATGCGAGCGTGGAGCCGCGCGAGCACGAGGAGGCCTCGCCCTGTCTGCCCGGCGTGTCGGCAAAGGTCGTACGGCCGCGGGCGGTGACGGTGCGGTTTCTCAACGCGGAGGGCGCAGTGGAGGAGCGGGATTTCGTCGGGCTCTGGGCGACATCGGTGCAGCACCAGATCGACCATCTGGCGGGGCGGATGTATTTCGACCGGCTGAGCAGGGTGAAACGGGACATGCTGCTGCGCAAGGCGCGCCGGTAGGAGAGTGCGGGGCCGAGGAGCGCTGCCCCTCGGGCTCCCCGGAGTATTTTGGGCAAGATGAAGGAGCAGGACATGCGGATCGTCTTCATGGGAACGCCGGAATTTTCGGTACCGGTGCTGGAGGCGCTGGTCGATGCCGGGCATGAGATTGCCTGCGTGTACTGCCAGCCGCCGCGGCCTGCGGGGCGGGGGAAGAAGGACAGGCCATCGCCCGTGCAGGCGCGGGCTGAGGCGCTTGGGCTCATGGTGCGGCATCCGGTGTCGCTGAAGGGGGCGGAGGCGCAGGCGGAGTTTGCCGCGCTCGGGGCGGAGGTTGCGGTTGTCGTGGCCTATGGTCTGATCCTGCCGCAGGCTGTGCTGGACGCGCCGGAACGAGGGTGCCTGAACATCCATGCCTCGCTTCTGCCGCGCTGGCGGGGGGCGGCGCCGATCCATCGTGCTATTATGGCGGGCGACGCGGAGAGCGGGGTCTGCATCATGCAGATGGAGGCCGGGCTCGACACCGGGCCGGTGCTGCTGCGCGAGGCGCTGGAGATCGGGGCGGAGGAGACCACGGCGGAGCTGCATGACCGGCTGTCCGTGCTGGGCGCGCGGCTGATCGTGGAAGCACTGGCGGAGTTGGACGGGCTGGTGGCCGAGGTGCAGCCGGACGAGGGCGTGACCTATGCCGCCAAGATCGACAAGGCAGAGGCGCGGGTGGACTGGAGCAAGCCCGTGGAAGAAGTTGACCGGCTGATCCGCGGGCTGTCGGTCTTTCCCGGCGCCTGGTGCGAGATCGGGGGGGAGCGGGTGAAGCTGCTCGGGTCCCGTATCGCCACCGGGGCAGGGGCGCCGGGCGAGGCGCTGGACGATGCGCTGACCGTGGCCTGCGGGGAGGGGGCGGTGCGGCTTTTGCGGTTGCAACGGGCGGGCAAGGGCCCGCAGGATGCGGCGGAGTTCCTGCGCGGCCGGCCTGTGCCCGCCGGCAGCCGTCTGTAGGAGGACCGGATGTTTCCGACCCTGATCGGCACCGTCGTGATCGCGGGCATCGTCGGCTATGTTTCCGAACGCAGCGGGTTCACGCGCAACGGCGTCGTGCCGTCGGTCATCATCTGCATCGGCGGGGCCTTCCTGTTCTATTTCGTCGCGATCATGTTCGGGCTCCGGCTGTTTTCGCCGGGGATCGATGCGATACTGGCCTCGGTCGGGGCGCTGGTGATCGTGCCGACTCATTACCGGCGGAAATAGGGGGCGGCATGGGTGTCATCTGGTTGCTGATCGTGGGGGCCGCGGCGGGGTTCTTCGCCACGCGGATCATGCGGGTCGAGGCCTCGGTTCCCGTCACCGTCGCGATCGGCATGGGCGGTGCGGTGATCGGCGGGCTGATCGTGCGCGCGCTGCTGTCGGTGATGGGCCTGTTCGCGGGGCTGGTCGGTGCGGTTCTGGGCGCGCTTCTGCTGATCTGGCTATGGCAGACCTACGGGCCGAAATAACCTCTGGCATGGAGCGGCAGGTGCGGGCCTTCGTCCGGCGACGGTTCGGGCTGCGGGGGACGCTGAGGCTGCACCGCGCGGCAATCGGGGCGGACCTGCTGCGGGCGCCGGTCAACGTGGTTCTGGCGCCGGTGTTCCTGTTGGTGAAGGTCCTGGCCCGGGTCGCGCGGCTGGTCCAGTTGCCCCGCATGGCGGGCTGGCTGGCGCGGCGCGAGGTGTTCCTGACAACGGCGGTGTCGCGTGCGGTTCGGGCAGAGGTGACGGCGTTCGTCCTTGGCGTAACGGATGCACCGGAAGACCGGGTGGCGCGGGCCGTCGGCGAGTATGCGGCGACGCGCAATGCTGTGGCGGAAATCGTCACGACGCTGGTGGTGCTGCTGGCCGGGGTGGTTCTGTTCCATGCGGTGACGCCGGGGGTGATCTCCCTCGCCGGGCCTCTGGCAGAGGCGCAGGCGGCGCGGCGCGCGGCAGAGGGGTTCTGGCTGGGGCAGGGGGCCGGGCGGCTCTACTACGGGGTGTTCCCGGTGCATCTGCCGGTCTGGCAGGTGGCGCTGACGGGGGTGGGGCTGGCGATGGCGGGATCGGTGGTGACGACCTTTGCCGGGGTCATCGCGGACCCGGTGCAGGTGGCGACAGGCGTTCACCGGCGGCGGCTGATGCGGTTGATCGCGCGGGTGCAGGCGGGGGCCGGCGAGGGGCTGGCGCGGGAACATGTGATCGCGCGCGCCGGGGACCTGTCGGACATGGCGCTGAGCCTGTGGCGGATGCTGCGGGGCTGATTACTTGAAGGGCGCCATGCCCGCACGGGCGAGTTCGTCGGCGCGTTCGTTTTCCGGATGACCGGCGTGGCCCTTGACCCATTTCCAGGTGACCGTGTGGCGTTTCTGGGCCTCGTCGAGGCGCTGCCAGAGGTCGGCGTTCTTGACCGGCTTCCGGTCGGCGGTCTTCCAGCCGTTGCGCTTCCAGCCGTGGATCCAGCTGGTCACGCCGTTCTTGACGTAGGCGCTGTCGGTCACGACCGTGATCGCGGTCGCGCGGCCGAGGCTTTCCAGCGCGTTGATCGCGGCCAGCAGCTCCATGCGGTTGTTGGTGGTGTCGGCCTCCCCGCCTGACAGGTCGCGTTCCTTGAGGACTGTGTCGCCCTCCCTGGCCTGAAGCAGGACGCCCCAGCCTCCCGGGCCGGGGTTGCCGGAGCAGGCTCCGTCGGTGAAGGCGTAGTAGTCGGGCATGGGCGCGATGGACCATGCCCGGCCCGCGGGGTCAAGCCCGTTCGAGGGCGAGGCGCAGGCCAAGCGCCGCGAACCCGGCGGCGAAGATGCGGCGGAGCCAGGCCATGGCGCGTTCGGATTCCACCAGATAGCGGCGCATGGTCCCGGCGGCGAGCGCGTAGGTCAGCATGACCGCGCCGGTGGTGGCGACGAAGACGAGGCCAAGCGCGAAGAGGTCACGGTTCGGCGTGGCGGAGGCGGCGGGCAGGAACTGCGGCAGGAAGGCGAGGAAGAAGAGCGGCAGTTTGGGGTTCAGCAGGTTCAGCAGGACGCCTCGCCGGACGATGCGGAGAGGTGATGCGGCGCAGGTATCGGGGGAGATCGCGAGCGCTCCGGTGCCCTTGAGCGTGGTCCAGGCCATCCAGAGGAGGTAGACGGCCCCGGCGAGCTTGATCGCCTGGAAGAGCAGGGCGGAGGTGTGCAGGATCGCCGCCAGCCCCGCCAGCGCCACGCCAAGGTGGAAGACGGTCGCAAGGGTGCAGCCAAGCGCGGCCCAGGCCCCCGCGCGCAGGCCGGACCCGAGCGAGACCGACAGGGTATAGATCACCCCGAGACCGGGGGCGAGGCAGACGATCAGGTTGGCGATGAGGAATTCGGGGGACATGGACATGCTCCGTCAGGGTCGGGCGGAGAGTGGCACGAGTTCGGGCGTTCGCCAAGGGCGGAGCGGGCGCGGGGGCTGTCCGCCCCCCTTGGCCTTACGGCCAATTCCCCCGAGGATATTTGCGGCAACGTGAATGTCAGGCCGGGACGCGAAGGATGCGGGGCACCTTGAATTCGACGTTTTCGGTGGCGGTTTCGACCTGTTCAACCGTGACGTCGTAGCGGGCTTTCAGGGCATCGATGACCTCGTTCACCAGCACCTCCGGGGCGGAGGCGCCGGCGGTGATGCCGATGGCGCGGATGCCTTCCAGCGCGCGCCAGTCGATATCGGTGGCACGCTGGACAAGCTGGGCATAGGCACAGCCGTTCTTGGCCGCGACCTCGACCAGACGGCGGGAGTTGGAGGAGTTGGGCGCACCGACGACCAGCATGGCGTCGATCTTTCCGGCCATGGCCTTCACGGCTTCCTGCCGGTTGGTGGTGGCGTAGCAGATGTCTTCCTTGTGGGGGCCGATGATGGCGGGGAAGCGCGCCTGCAGCGCGGCGACAATGCCCTTCGTGTCATCGACCGAAAGGGTGGTCTGGGTGACGAAGGCAAGCCGCGCGGGATCGCGGACCGAAAGGGTGGCGACGTCGGCCTCGGTTTCGACGAGCAGGACCTCTCCGTCGGGGAGCTGACCCATGGTGCCGATCGTCTCGGGGTGGCCTGCGTGGCCGATCATGACGATCTGGAGGCCGTTCTCATGATGCCGCTCCGCCTCGATATGGACCTTGGAGACCAGCGGGCAGGTGGCATCGACATAGACCATTTCGCGGCGCGCGGCTTCGGCCGGGACGGCCTTGGGGACGCCATGGGCGGAGAAGATGACGGGGCGGTCTTCCGGGCAGTCGTCCAGTTCCTCAACAAAGACGGCGCCCTGGTCGCGCAGGGCATCCACGACGAACTTGTTGTGCACGATCTCGTGGCGGACGTAGACCGGGGCGCCCCATTTCTGCAGTGCCATTTCCACGATCTTGATTGCGCGGTCGACACCTGCGCAGAAGCCGCGCGGGGCGGCGAGGTAGAGCGTGAGGGGGGGCTTGGACATTGGCGTCTCCTTCCGGCCCGATCTAGCGGGGCAGGGGCGCGGCGTCCAGTCCGGGGCGTTCCCCCGGCTGCAATGCGCAGGAGGGGCGCGGGCGCCGGAAACCGGCGCCCGTGCTTGTCAGTCTTCCGACGCCATGGCGCGGGTACGCGCCGCGCCTTCGTCGGAATTGTCGCGCGGCGGACGACCGATCACATCGCGCAGGTCGTCCAGTTCGATGAAGTTGTCGGCCTGGCGGCGCAGTTCGTCGGCAATCATCGGCGGCTGGCTGCGGATCGTCGAGACGACCGACACCCGGACCCCCTGGCGCTGAAGGCTTTCCACCAGCGGCCGGAAATCCCCGTCACCGGAGAAGAGCACGATATGGTCGACGCGCGGCGCAAGTTCCATGGCATCGACGGTGAGTTCGATGTCCATGTTCC
This sequence comes from Primorskyibacter flagellatus, assembly GCF_014638275.1. Classification (GTDB taxonomy): domain Bacteria; phylum Pseudomonadota; class Alphaproteobacteria; order Rhodobacterales; family Rhodobacteraceae; genus Pseudooceanicola; species Pseudooceanicola flagellatus_A. The sequence goes on along the minus strand of NZ_BMFJ01000002.1, from coordinate 571,445 downwards.
CCTTGACCTTCCGGCGGCCCTGACTGTCGGTGTATTCCTTGGCGGGTTTGGTCACCATGGAGAAACCGTTGTAATGCAGCCAGTCGACCAGCGGGCGGATCGGCGAATACTCGTCATTCTCAAGCAGCGCAGTGTAGTAGAACGCGCGCAGCAGCTTGCCACGACGCATGAACTCCTGCCTCAGCAGCTTGTAGTCGATGTCGAAACCGAGTGCCTTGGCCGCCGCGTACAGATTGGAGCCGTCGATGAACAGCGCCAGCCGTTCGTCTTTGTAAAACATCCAATACCTTTCCAAAATCTTTGCGACCCGGTCCGTGAGTGAGTGTAATGCATGGGACGCAATGTTTGCGGAAGATACGTGCAAACCGTCTGTGTATCAAGCAGTTGCGCCTGTCCATAAGGGTAGGTTCAGGGGGAAGTGACGATGCGTTACCTGATTGCCTTCGGTGGAAATCTTCCTGTTTTGGGGAAGAGTGTCGGCGGAAATCTGCAATCTGCGGTTGCTGAGCTGGAGAGAAATGCCGGGAGAATCATCGCCCGCTCGGGAGTATACCGGTCGCCGGCCTTTCCCCCGGGGGCGGGGCCGGACTACCGGAATGGTGCGTTGATGCTGGATTCCAGCCTGGATGCCGCCGATCTCTTGGCAGAGATGCACAAAACAGAGGCTTCACACGGTCGTGTCCGTCGCGAAAGATGGGGCGCACGTTCGGTGGACCTGGACCTGATCGCGGCAGGGTCAATCGTGACGCCGGACCGCGCCACCTGGATCCGCTGGTATGAGCTGCCGCCTGAGCGGCAAACCGCCGAGCGGCCCGAAAGCCTGATTTTGCCACACCCGCGTTTGCAGGACCGGAGCTTCGTTCTTGTGCCCTTGATGGAGATCGCGCCGGAGTGGCGGCACCCGGTCCTTGGCCGGACCGTGGCGGAGATGCACGCGGATTTGACCGAGGAGGACCGCCGATCCGTGGTTTTGTTGGGCGATCCGGGTTGTCAATAGGCCGCGTGGAGCGTATGAGGGCGTTTCATCCCCGAGAAAGCCGGAGTGCCCCATGGCCCGTGTGACCGTTGAAGATTGCGTTGACAAAGTCCCGAACCGTTTCGAGCTGGTCATGCTCGCCGCGCATCGTGCGCGCGAAATCTCGGCCGGGGCGGCGATCACCGTGGATCGCGACAACGACAAGAACCCGGTCGTGTCCCTGCGCGAAATCGCGGAAGAGACCCAGTCCGCCGACGAACTGCGCGAGCGCCTGATCGAGGCGAACCAGTCCCAGATCGAGGTCGACGAGCCGGAAGAAGACAGCATGGCACTGCTCATGGGTTCGGAAACGGCCGACAAACCGGTCGAGGATGACATGAGCGAAGAGAAACTCCTCCGCGCGCTGATGGAGGCGCAGGGCCAGGGTTAAGTCGGGGCTGACGGGAGCCCGGAAAGGCGCGACACTGTGGACCTGAAGCCTGCCGACGATCTTGTCACGCTGGTCCGCGCCTACAACCCCCGGACAAACGAAGCGCTTATCCGCGACGCCTACGACTTCGGGCGCGAGATGCATGAAGGGCAGTTCCGGAAATCCGGGGAGCCCTATTTCTCACATCCGATCGAGGTCGCTTCGATCCTCGCGCAGCAGCACCTGGACGACGCCACCATCGTCACCGCCCTGCTGCATGACACGATCGAGGACACCAAGGCCTCTTACAAGATCGTGTCGGACCGCTTCGGGCCTGAGATCGCCGAACTGGTCAACGGCGTCACCAAGCTGACCAACCTGCAACTGACCTCGACCGAGACCAAGCAGGCGGAGAATTTCCGCAAGCTGTTCATGGCCATGTCGCGCGACCTGCGCGTGCTGCTGGTGAAGCTGGCGGACCGGCTGCACAACATGCGCACGATCAAGTCGATGCGCATGGAAAAGCAGGTGCAGAAGGCGCGGGAGACGATGGACATCTTCGCCCCGCTGGCCGGTCGCATGGGCATGCAGTGGATGCGGGAGGAGCTTGAGGACCTGTCCTTCAAGGTGCTGAACCCGGATGCGCGGGCATCGATCATGCGGCGCTATGTGGTGCTGCAGTCGGAAACCGGCGACGTGATCGAACGGATCACCGGCGACATGCGGTCTGAGCTGAAGAAGGCGGGGATCGAAGGCAAGGTCTCCGGCCGGGCCAAGCGGCCCTATTCTATCTGGCGGAAGATGGAGGAGAAGGACCAGAGCTTTTCGCGCCTGTCGGACATCTACGGGTTCCGGATCATCACGGGGACGGAAGACGACTGTTATCGCATCCTCGGCGTGATACACCGCCGCTGGAGGTCGGTTCCGGGGCGGTTCAAGGACTACATCAGCCAGCCCAAGTCGAACGGCTACCGGTCGATCCACACCACCGTGTCGGGGCGCGACGGCAAGCGGGTAGAGGTGCAGATCCGCACGCAGGAAATGGACGAGGTGGCAGAGGCCGGGGTGGCCGCGCACTGGTCCTATCGCGACGGGGTTCCGGCGGAGAATCCCTTTGCCGTCGATCCCGCGCGCTGGATCATGACGCTGTCCGAACAGTTCCAGAACGAGGATGATCACGAGGATTTCCTCGAGGCCGTGAAGCTGGAGATGTATTCGGACAAGGTCTTCTGTTTCACGCCCAAGGGCGACGTGGTGAAGCTGCCCAAGGGGGCCACGCCGATCGATTTTGCCTATGCGATCCACACCCGGATCGGGTCGGCCTGCGTCGGGGCCAAGATTGACGGGATGCGCGTGCCGCTCTGGACCCGGGTGAAGAACGGGCAGAGCATTGAGATCATCACGGCGGAGGGGCAGGAGCCGCAGGCGACCTGGCTCGACATCGCGACGACCGGCAAGGCGAAAACGGCGATCCGGCGGGCCCTGCGCGAGGTGGACCGGGAACGGTTCATCCGGCTTGGCTGGGAACTGGCGCGGTCGGCCTTCGAACATGTGGGCAAGAAGGCAACCGACAAGGCGCTTGAGACGGCGGCAGAGAAGCTGCGGCTGAACGGGCGGGATTCGCTGCTGGCGCGGCTCGGCTCGGCTGAACTGAGCGCGACGCAGGTGGTTCAGGTGCTCTATCCCGCGCTGGTGCCCGATGACGGGGAGGGGATTCGGCAGGACCGGGCGGTGATCGGTCTGTCCCCGGGGCAGAAGTTCGAACGCGCGGCCTGCTGTCAGCCCCTGCCGGGCGAACGCATCGTCGGCATCACCTGGAAGGGGCGCGGGGTGGTGGTGCATGCCATCGACTGCCCGGTGCTCGGCGATTACGAAGACCAGCCTGCGCGCTGGCTGGACTTGCACTGGCATTCTGGCAAGCATGCGGCGGTCAACCCGGTCTCCTTCCTTCTGACCGTCGGCAACGACGCGGGGGTGCTGGGACGAATTTGCACATTGATCGGAGAGCAGAAGGCCAATATCTCGGACCTCAGATTTGTCGACCGGAAGCCCGATTTCTACAACCTGCTGGTCGATCTGGAACTGCGCGACGCGGAGCATCTTCACAACGTGACATCGGCGCTCGAGGCCGAGTCGGACGTGGCGGCCCTGTCGCGCAATCGCAACCCGTCGGCGGCGCGCCCCCCCGCGCCCGCGCCGGCAGAGATGGGAGAGACCGTTGGTCTTCAAACGTCGGGATAGACGTCCTCTCTGGCTGATGGTTTTCGAATTCTTCTGGCCCCGTGGCGGTTGGGGCCGGGCCTTTCACTACGTCAAGCACCGCATGCGGCGGCTGCCCGACACGCCGGAAAAGATCGCCCGCGGGATCTTTGCCGGGATCGTGACCTGTTTCACCCCGTTCTACGGACTGCATTTCTTCACCGCCGCGCTGATCGCCTTCGTCGTGCGCGGAAACATCCTCGCGGCGATCCTTGCCACCTTTGTCGGCAACCCGCTGACCTACGTGCCGATCGCGCTTCTGTCGGTGCAGGTCGGGCTTTTCCTGACGGGCCGGCATCCGGACGAGGCCGGGAACGGAGAGAATTTCGCGCAGAAGTTCTTCTATGCCGCCAACGACCTGCGGGAGAATGTCGTCGCGCTGTTCACCGATATGGATGCGAACTGGACCTCCCTCCGGATCTTTTACCATGACATTTTCTACCCCTACATGATCGGCGGGATCATTCCGGGCGTGCTGTTCGGGCTGGTGGCCTACTATGTCTCGGTTCCGGTGATCCGGGCCTATCAGGCGCGGCGGCGCGGGGCACTGAAGGCGAAGCTGGCGGCGATCCGGGCCAAGGCCGAGGTGGCGAAGCGCGCCAAGGCGGAGAAGGCCGAACAGGCGAAGGAGACAAGGACATGAGCGGGCAGGCATTGCGACTTGGGGTGAACATCGACCACGTGGCGACGGTGCGGAACGCGCGGGGCGGGGCCTACCCGGATCCGCTGCGTGCTGCCCGGATCGCCGAGGCTGCCGGGGCAGACGGCATCACCGCGCATCTGCGGGAGGACCGCCGGCATATCTCGGACGCGGATATCGAGGGGCTGATGGAGGTGCTGACGGTTCCGCTGAACTTCGAGATGGCCGCGACGGACGAAATGCAGGCGATTGCCCTGCGTCACAAGCCGCACGCCGTCTGCATCGTCCCCGAGAAGCGGGAAGAACGGACGACCGAAGGCGGGCTGGAGGTCGCGCGGGAAGAAAACAAGCTGGCCCATTTCATCGCGCCGCTGCGCGATGCGGGGTGCCGGGTGTCGATCTTCATCGCCGCCGACAAGCGTCAGATCGAGGCGGCGCACCGGATCGGGGCGGAGGTTATCGAGTTGCACACCGGCGCCTATTGCGACGCCCATGCGGAGGGGCATTTCGACGCCCGCGACGCGGAACTTGCCCGGCTGACGGAGATGGCGACGTTCGGCCATTCTCTCGGGCTGGAAGTGCACGCGGGCCACGGGCTGACCTATGACACGGTGCAGCCGGTCGCCGCCCTGCCGGAGGTGCGGGAGCTGAACATCGGGCACTTCCTGATCGGGGAGTCGATCTTCCTTGGGCTCGACCCCGCGATCCGCGAGATGCGGCGGCTGATGGACGAGGCGCGGGCGTAGGGCGCCGCTTCGGTCGAAGGGAAGGGGTCATCCTCGGACTCGATTCGAGGATCTCTTCATGTTTCGCGCGCCCGTAGACAGGGAGATCCTCGGATCAAGTCCGAGGATGACGGTTGCGATGGTGGCAAGATTCTTCGGAACGACTTCGGGCTTTCACCATGCCGCCACCCCGCAGTCCGCGGACGTCCGCCGCCCTGCGCCGCACGTTTGAACCACACCCCAGTCCCCCGCGTTCCACTTCCATGATCCGCTATCTCCTCTCCCTCCTCCTCCTCGCAACGCCGGCCGTTGCGCAACAGGTGGAGGACTGCGACTGGCGCGCTTCTGCCGGCGTCATCGCCGAACCGTGGGAAAACAACTCCCGCAGCTTTGCCAACGGTGACGTCCGCCTTGCGCTGCTGGATGCGGGTGAGCCCGCGATCGGGGGTTACTACATTCTCGTCCTCTCACCGCCGCGCGGGGAACTGGGCGACCGGCAGTGCCGGATCGTGAGCTACAAGAGCTACGGGTTCGGCCGCGTCACTTTCAAAGACCTCACTGCTGATTACGACCCGGCGCAGGGCCTCCGGTTCCGTCTGCCGGTCAGAGTCGTGGATGAACCGACCGGCGCCATGCTGGACCGGACGCTGACTTTCACGCTCAACCAGTCCTCGGGCGAGATCGGTCCAGCGCTCAGCCCGTAGGAACCGGGGCGACGCCCATCCCCTCTTCCTCGATCGCCGCTTTCAGCCACTGGCGGAACCTGCGCTGCGGCAGGGTCAGCGACCGGTCCTGTGCCGAAATCAGCCAGTAGGACGCGCCGGTATTCCGCCAGACCGGGAAGGGGGCGACGATCTGGCCGCGTTTCAGCGAATCGACGCAGAGGGTTTCAAAGGACAGGAAGACCCCGGCCCCGGTCATCGCGGAATCGAGGCAGAGCGTGCCCTCGCTGAACTCGGGCCCCTCGGGCAGGCGGTCGGCAGGCGGGTCGCCGGGGCGAAGCCAGTGCTGCCAGCCATAGTTCGACCGGGTGTCGCGGATGATCGGCACATTCAGCAAGTCCGCCGGGCTGTGCAGCGTGGCGGCGATGTCGGCGTGGCAGACCGGAACGATGCGCTGCGGGAACAGTCGTTCGACCTCGACCCCCTCGTAAGGGCCGTTGCCGATGCGGATGGCGAAGTCGGCGGTGCCGTCGTTCGGGTCGATCAGGGCGGTGTCGCTGTCGATGCGGATGCGGATGTCGGGGTTGGCGCGGGTGAAGCCGCGCAGCCGCCAGATCAACCAGCGGGCTGCGAAGATCGGCGCGCAGGAGACGGTGAGCATGCTCTGCCGGTCTTTGCGGGTCAGATCGACAGCGGCGGACAGCCGGTCGAACCCCTGACCGAGCAGGCGGAAGAGGTCCGCGGTCCCCTCTGCCGCGATCATGCCGCCGGGGCGGCGGAGGAAGAGGCGCAGGCCAAGCGTCTCTTCAAGCCGTGCAACCTGCTGGCTGACGGCACCGGGGGATACGCCCAGTTCCTTCCCCGCGGCGGAGAGGGAGCCGAGCCGGTGCACGGCTTCGGCGGCGCGCAGGCCGTTCAGGGGGATGCGGCTGAGGTTGTCCATTCAGAAATTCTAAAGGCAGGTGCAGAAAGCGTGCAATTCAAAAAGCGCGGGGCCGATCCCATATTCCCGATATCTGAAACCAAGGAGAAAACCATGACAAACTGGTTCAAAACCCTTTTCGCCGCCCGGGCCCCTGTCAACCCGGCGCCGGGCGACCCCTTTGCGCATCCCGATGTCGCCCGGATGTCCCCGCGCGAACTTGCGGACCTGCCACTCGTCCCGCCGCCGGCGCCCGCTGCCCGGCGCGACAGGGCGGTCGCGTTCCGGCCTGCGCCCTGCGCGTCTGTCTGAAGGGCGCTGACTTCCCTGTGCAAACCGGCTAGACCTCTGGCCTGACGCAGTGACGGACGGCCACATGATCCTCGGCATCGGCACCGATCTGGCGAATATCGACCGGATCCAGGGCACGCTCGACCGCTTTGGCGATCGGTTCCGCAACCGTGTCTTCACGGAGGTTGAACAGCGCAAGGCCGAACGCCGCGCCGACACCGCCGGGACCTATGCCAAGAGATGGGCGGCGAAAGAGGCCTGTTCCAAGGCGCTTGGCACCGGGCTGCGCATGGGAATTTCCTGGAAGGACATGGCCGTCAGCAACCTGCGCACGGGCCAGCCGGTCATGCATGTCACGGGCTGGGCGGCGGAGCGGCTGGCGCAGATGACCCCTCCCGGTCATGAGGCCATCATCCATGTGACGCTGACCGACGATCACCCCTGGGCGCAGGCTTTCGTGGTGATCGAGGCGCGTCCGGTGACGTGATGAGCGCGTACCGGCACGAGGGCGGATGCCACTGCGGGGCCATCGGGGTGCTGCTGGAAACGCCGCGCGCGCCGGACCATCAGGTGATCGGCCTTTGCCAGTGCGGGTTCTGCCGGTCGCACAATGCGCGGGCCTTCCGGGATCCGGCGTCGCACCTGACGCTCACGGCACATGAGCCGGAGCAGGTGCGGCACTACAGCTTCGGCCTCGGCGTGTCGACGCAGGTGATCTGCGGGCGCTGCGGGGTCTATGTGGCCATGCTGATGCGCGACGGTGCGGGGCTGCTGTCGGTGATGAATATCTCGACCCTCGCCGACCGCTCCGCCTTCACCCATCCGGGCAACCCGAGCGATTATGACGCGGAGACCGTCGCGGAGCGGCTGGCGCGGCGGCGGGCCGGATGGATGCCCGCGCGCCTGATCGACTGGCCGGAACTGCCGATTCTACCCTAGCGCGGCCCAGAGCGTCAGAGCCGCCGCGATGAGGAAGGCCGCACCGGTTATCCGCCCCGTCCAGATCGTCGCTTTCGGGGAACGGATCAGCCAGCGGCGCACCCGGCCTGCAGCCAGTGCGATTCCGCCATAGACCGCCAGCTGGGTCAGGGCGACCAACAGGCCGACGATCAGGCCCTGCCGCCAGAGCGGGCCGAATTCCGGCCGGACAAACTGCGGAAAGACGGACACGACAAAGACCCAGGCTTTCGGGTTCAGCAGGCAGGTGACCAGCCCCTGCCGGAAAGCGCGGCGGGAGGGGTCTGGCGCGTCTTCGCCAACCGTGATCGCACTGTTGAGCAGGGTCCACCCGATCCAGGCGAGGTAGAGCGCCCCGGCTGTAAGCATGACCGGAATCAGCATGGGTGGCAGGCGGAGGATCAGTGCGACCGACAGCAGGCCCCAGATCGTGTGCACCGCGCCGCCCGCAATGATGCCGGAGAGCGCGGCGAAACCTGATTTCAACCCGCGCGCCATCGTGTTCGACAGCACCAGCAGCATGTCCATGCCGGGAATGACGATGATGCCGAAGATCAGGACCCAGAAGATGCCGAGGGATTGCAGGTATGTCATGTCAGTAGCCTTTGCGCTCAGATCGGTGCCGTCCTCCGATTCCCCCTTGAATCAGTGCGGTCCGGCTGACCAGATACCCGCACCGAACTGCCACCGCCCTGTCAGTTGCGAGAGTCCCATGCGCAAGATGTCCCGCCTTTTCGAGATCGTTCAGATGCTAGGTGCCGCCCGCGCCCCGTTGACCGGCGCGGATCTGGCGGAGAGGCTGGAGGTCGCGCCGCGTACGATCTATCGCGACATCGCCGCCCTGCAGGCGATGCGCGTCCCGGTGGAGGGGGAGCGCGGCATCGGCTACGTCTTGCGCGACGGGTTCACCCTGCCGCCGCTGATGTTCACGCTTGAGGAGATCGAGTCGCTGGTCGTCGCGCTTGGCCTGCTGGACCGGCGGGGCGACGCTGCGCTGCGCAATGCAGCCCGGCGGGTCGGAGAGAAGGTGACGGCGAGCCTGCCGCCGCCGCTGCGGGACCGGATCGGCAATGGCGCGCTCAGGGTCTGGGGCGGTCCGGCGATGGCGGAGGGGTTGGACCTGGCCCTGGTGCGGCAGGCGATCCGGGAGGAGCGGAAACTCGCCCTGTTCTACCGCGACGCGCAGGGAGAGGAGTCGGAGCGGATCATCCGCCCGATCGCCCTGATCTACTATTCGGAAACTGCCAATATCGTCGGCTGGTGCGAGCTGCGCGGCGATATCCGGCATTTCCGCCCCGACCGTGTGGTGCGCGCAGGCTTTGAGGGCGGGCATTTCCGCGGAGAGGGCGACCGGCTCCGCCGGCTCTGGACCGAAGGCTGGTGATCGCGCCTGCGTGACGGCCGGCCCCGGCAACCTTGACACCCAAACCCCTGCGGCTCATGTAGCCACGGTGCGCCGGGCAGAAGGACGAATTCCATGGCAGACGAGAACCAGGGCTTCCTCGGGGCGATCTGGGAAACGATCAAGACGATCTTCTGGGCGCTGATCATCGCCGGGGTGTTCCGGACGCTGCTGTTCCAGCCCTTCTGGATTCCGTCGTCTTCCATGAAGGACACTCTGCTGGTCGGGGATTTCCTGTTCGTGAACAAGATGGCCTACGGCTATTCCTACGCCTCGTGCCCGTCGATCAAGCTGGGACAGTTCGGCATCGACATCGACGCGGCGGACATCTGCGGGTTTCTCGACGGGGACAACAGCCGCCTTATCGGCGATCAGCCGGAGCGGGGCGATGTCGTGGTTTTCCGCCATCCCGTCAGCCATCAGGACTATATCAAGCGGCTGATCGGCCTGCCGGGCGACACGGTTCAGATGAAGGCCGGGTTGCTTCACATCAACGGGGAACCGGTGCAGGTCGAAGATGGCGGCGTGTTCTCCGAAACCAAGGAACCGCAGGGACCCGAGGGACGCTATCCACGCTGTTCCAACGATCCGGTCGGCGAAGGCGGGGTCTGCGAGAAAGAGCGCCTGATCGAAACGCTGCCCGGTGGTGTTCGCCATTCCATGCTGAACATCCAGGACGGGCTGGACCTCGACGATACCAAGGTCTTTACCGTGCCCGAGGGACATTTCTTCTTCATGGGCGACAACCGCGACAATTCCACCGACAGCCGCGTTTCGCAGACCTCATTCGGGGTCGGGATGGTGCCGTTCGAAAACCTGATCGGCCGCGCGGACCGGATCATGTTCTCCTCTGCCGGGCGGTCCATGCTGTTCTTCTGGACGTGGCGGGGCGACCGCTTCTTCAAGGCAATCGACTGAGGTGGCATGAAGCTGTCCGGAGAGCTCCAATCCTTCGCCACCCGCATCGGCCATGACTTCGCCCGGCCCGACCTGCTGGTTCGGGCCGTGACGCATCCCTCCGTGTCCTCTCCGACCCGGCAGCACAACCAGCGATTGGAATTCCTCGGCGACCGGGTGCTGAACCTGGTGATTGCCGAGGCGCTGTACGAGGAGGATCAGGATGCCAGCGAAGGCCAGCTTGCGCCGCGCTACAACGCCCTGATCCGCAAGGAAACCTGCGCCGAGGTGGCCGCCGGGATCGACCTTGGCGCGGTGCTGAAGCTCGGCCGCTCTGAACAGCGCACCGGCGGGCGGCGCAAGATGACCCTACTGGGCGATGCGATGGAGGCGGTGATCGGCGCGATCTATCTCGACGCCGGGTTCCCTGCGGCGCGCGATGTGGTGCTGCGGCTCTGGGGCGACCGGGTGGCGAAGGTGGCGGAGGACGCGACCGACGCAAAGACCGCGCTGCAGGAATGGGCGCAGGCGCGCGGCCTCACCCCGCCCGCCTATGTGGAGACAGGACGCGAGGGACCGGATCACGCCCCGCAGTTCCGGATCGAGGCGCGGCTCGGCAATGGCGAAACGGCCGAAGCGGTGGCCGGGTCCAAGCGCGCGGCGGAACAGGCGGCGGCGCGGGCGCTGCTGGACAGGGTGTCGTCATGAAGGTCGTCAGTCTCAACGCCTGGGGCGGACGTCTGTTCGAGGAAATGACCGACTGGCTGGCGCAGGAACAGCCCGACGTGCTTTGCCTGCAGGAGGTCGTCTATGCGCCCGGCAGCCCCTCGGCCTGGCTGGAATATCGCGACGACGGCATGGCCCTGCCGCAGCGGGCGGATGTGCTGCGCGACGTGTCGCGCGCGCTGCCGAACCACGGGCTGACCTTCTGTCCTGCGGCGCTTGGCAATCTCTGGCTTGGCGACCGTCCGGTGCCGACGCTCTGGGGGATCGCGACCTACCTCTCGCCCGACCTGACGCTGGTCGGGCAAGCGCAGGGGTTCGTGCATGGGGAATTCTCGCCCGGCGGGTTCGGCGCGCATCCCCGCGCGCGCACCGGACACGCGGTGCGGGTCTGGCATCCGGAAGAGGGCGGCGTCACCGTCGCCCACATGCACGGGCTGCGCGATCCGAACGGAAAGATGGACACGCCTGTGCGCGGCGAACAGGCCCGCAAATTCGCAACGCTGGTGCAGAGCGTTCTGATGCCGGGCGATCCGGTGGTGGTCTGCGGCGATTTCAACGTGTTGCCGGTGTCCGAAACCTTCCGCGTCCTTGCCCGCGTTGCGCCTTATAACCTCGTGACGACACGGGGCCATCCGGGGACGCGCACGTCCTTCTACGAGAAGCCCGAGAAATTCGCCGACTACATGCTGGTCAACGGCCCCCTGCGCGACGCCCGTTTCGACGTGGTACGGGAGCCCGAGCTCTCGGACCATTGCCCTCTGGTGCTTTACACGGCATGAGGCGCGGATGCCTGTCCCGTGCTATGAGGGACAGGCGCCAACCATGGAAAGAGACATCATGACCACCCGCGCCGGTTTCGTCGCCCTGATCGGAGAGCCCAATGCGGGCAAGTCCACGCTCACCAACCGGATGGTGGGGGCGAAGGTGTCGATCGTCACGCACAAGGTGCAGACCACGCGGGCGCGGATCCGGGGGGTGACCATCGAGGGCGAGAGCCAGATCGTGCTGGTGGACACGCCGGGGCTGTTCAAGCCGCGTCGCAGGCTTGACCGGGCGATGGTCGCGGCGGCCTGGGGCGGGGTGGCGGATGCGGATCTCACCGTCCTGCTGGTGGAGGCGCATCGCGGGATCACGGACGGGGTCTCGGCCATCCTCGACGGGCTGGCCGAGACGGCGAAGGGGCGGCGCGTGGCGCTGGCCATCAACAAGATCGACCGGGTGGAGGCGCCGGACCTGCTTGCGCTGACCGAGGCGCTGAATGCGCGCTATGATTTCGAGCAGACCTTCATGATCTCGGCCGAGCGGGGGCACGGGGTCGAGGCGCTGCGCAAGTGGCTGGCGGAGCAGATGCCGGAGGGGCCCTGGCTCTACCCCGAAGACCAGATCGCCGACCTGCCGATGCGCATGATCGCGGCCGAGATGACGCGGGAAAAGCTGACCCTGCGCCTGCATCAGGAACTGCCCTACCAGCTGACGGTAGAGACGGAGAGCTGGGTGGAGCGCGACGATGGCACGGCGCGGATCGACCAGATCGTCTATGTCATGCGGGACGGTCACAAGGGGATCGTGCTGGGCAACAAGGGCGAGACGATCAAGGCCGTCAGCAAGGCCGCGCGGGAGGAACTGGAAGAGTTCCTTGGCCGGAAGGTGCACCTCTTCCTGCAGGTGAAGGTGCGCGAAAACTGGCTGGAAGAGGCGGCGCGCTATCGCGAGATGGGGCTCGACTTCCGCGACGGGAACTAGGGGATGCGGCTGACCGCACGGACCTGGATCGACGCTTACCTCACGCGGTTGCGGCTGGCGGACATACCGGGGTTCGTGGTGGCGCATGGCGATGACACGGGCGGGGCCGTTCTGGTGAAGCTCAACACGCTCGACGGGCAGGCGGTCGCGTTTCAGCGCAGCTTCGACATCGTGACGGGCGCGCGCAAGTGGATGGTCCTATCGGAGGGGCCGGAATCGCAGGTCGACCAGTCCATTTCCCGCCAGCGCGGCTTCGACCCCGATCTCTGGGTGGTCGAGGTCGAGGACCGGCAGGGCCGGCATTTGCTCGACGAACCGGGACTGGCCGACTAGCGGTTGCGGATCAGCCGGGCCAGGGCGATCAGCAGCAGACCGGCGATCAGGAAGGCCACGGCAAGGATCACGGTCCATTCCGCCACCCCGGTCCAGCCGATCCGGTCCGGGTTGGTGAAGAAATAGGGGTAGGTGCCGTCAAAATGCCCCCGTGTCAGCGCGTATCCCACGTAGATCAGCGGCCAGAGCATCCACAGCACCGCCGCCCCCGCCCGCAGCTCCGCGCGCGGCCCAAAGGCCAGCCACCAGAGCGTGACGGCAACAGGAGTGGCGCTGTGCACGCCGAAATCGGCCCACCAGTCCAGCCCGGTCTTCGGCCCGTCTGTCCCGGCCAGCAGCAGGTGATAGACCACCCCGGTGATCGCGATCCAGAGCGTCACGCCGCCAAGCCAGACCGGCGCGGTCAGGCGGGCCCCGAAGGCGATGGCGGCATATGTCACGACAACCAGCGTATTGGTCAGGATGGTGAAGTAGCGGGCCAGCCGCCAGAGCGTTTCATAGCCCGCAAGCTCCGGATTGGCGCGCTGATCGGTGAGGTACTGCGCGACAAGCGCCGCGAGGGTCATCAGCGCGATGGCGAGCGCCAGGGTCCGGGACAGGGGTGTCGTCATGGCCGCAGGGTTGCGCGATCTTGCCGGGCCGCGCAAGGGGGCGGATAAGGGCGGTATGGAGTGGCGTGATCAGGGGATATTGCTGGCTGTCCGGCGGCACGGGGAAGATGCGGTGATCGCCGAGGTCTTCACCCCAGATCATGGCCGTCATGCCGGGGTTGTGCGGGGCGGGGCCTCGCGCCGGATGGCGCCGCTGTTGCAGCCCGGCGCGCAGCTGGACGTGGCGTGGAAGGCCCGGTTGCAGGACCATCTGGGCGGTTTCACGGTCGAACCGCTGCGGTCGCGGTCGGCTCAGGCGATGTCGGACCGGATGGCGCTGGCAGGGCTGAACGCGGTCACGGCGCTGCTGTGCTTTGCCCTGCCCGAACGCGAACCGCACCGCGCGCTTTATGCACGGACGGAGTCGCTGCTGGACCTGCTGGATCGCGCGGACCTATGGCCGCTGGCCTACCTGCACTGGGAACTGGCGCTGCTGGACGATCTGGGCTTCGGGCTGGACCTGTCCGCCTGCGCGGTCACGGGGGCGACGGAGGGGCTGGTCTATGTCTCTCCCCGCACCGGGCGGGCAGTGACGGCGGCGGGGGCGGGGGGCTATGCGGACAGGCTGTTGTCGCTGCCGCCGGTGCTGCTGCGGCAGGGCGATGCGCCGGATGCAGAGATCGCGCAGGGGCTGCGCGTTACCGGGCATTTCCTGACGGAACATCTTGCGCCGGACCTTGGGAAAAAGCCGCTGCCCGAGGCGCGGCAGCGATTTGTCGACCTGTTCGCGCGCGGTCTCTAGCGCAGGGCGAGAACGATATCGACGAGGGTGGTGAGGGCGTCCGGATCGGCGACATCCCCGGGCAGGGTCGCCATGCCGACCTTGGAGGCATAGAGCGCGCAGGCGATGTCCGGATTGGTGATGCCGAGCTTGCGCAGGAGCGTTTCCAGATGTGCCAGCCGGGTGCGGTCAAGCTCTGCCAGTGCCTCTGCCACCGCGTCGTCCACCGTCGCCCAGCTCCGGATCGCGGATTCCGTGGCCATGTCGCCGCCAAACCCGTCGTGCATGACCGCGTGCAGCCGCGCCACGGCCTCTGCCTTTTCGGCGGGGGCGGCGGGCATCTTGCCGGTGAGGTCGCGCCAGAACTGGAGCAGGGCCTGCCGGTAACGCGGCACATCCTCGAAATGCCAGTAGAAAGAGCCCTTGGTGGTGTCGAGCGCACGCGCCAGCGGTTCGGCCTTCAACGCCTCGGGACCCGAGGCGGCGAGGGCCTGAAGACCGGCATTCAGCCAGTCGTCGGCGGAAAGGCGTTGTCTGCGACTCATGCCCCTATCATACCGCAAAAGCGCTGCTGCGCAGCGCTTTTTCTGCACCTGCAAAATAACGTGATTGACAGAGTATACTTTTTTGGCGGCCCGCTACTCCGCCGGTTGTATCGTCAGGTCGAGCGGGGCGAGGCCCTCGATCTCTCCGCGCAGGGTGTCGCCGGGGGCCACCGGGCCGACGCCAGCAGGCGTGCCGGTGTAGATCAGGTCGCCGGGGCCGAGGTGGTAGTAGCCAGACAGATGCGCGATCACGGCGGGAATGTCGTGCAGCAGCTGGTCCAGCGTCGCGTCCTGTTTCACCGTTCCGTTGACCGTGAGGGTGATGCGCTGTTTCGCGACCGCGCCGAAGTCGGCGGCCCTCGTCAGCGGCGCGATGATGGCGGACTTCTCGAAATCCTTGCCGAGATCCCAGGGGCGGCGCTTGTCCTTGCCGTCCTGCTGGCGGTCGCGCCGGGTCATGTCCAGCCCGCAGGCATAGGCATAGACGGCGGCCGCGGCCTCCTCACGGCTGGCGCGGAAGACGGGCGCGCCCAGGGCGACGACAAGCTCCATCTCGTAATGGCAGTCCTGGGTGCCGGGGGGGTAGGGGATCGCCGGGTCCATGCAGATCGCGGAGGGGGTTTTGGTGAAATAGAACGGCGCTTCGAGGTCCGGCTCGTGGCCCATCTCCTTCGCGTGGTCGGCGTAGTTGCGCCCGACGCAGAAGATACGGCGCACCGGGTAGCTGTCGGTTTCGCCGGCGACGGGGACGGAGGGGAAGGCGGGAACGGGGAAGAGGGACATGGGCGCGGGCTCCTTTGACTGCGGTTATGCGGCGAGTGTTGCGCGGGGTAAAGGGCGCTTCGCGCGGCTTGCTCTGGACTCCGGGCGCAGGCTGGGGTCGGATCAGGGGGCGCAATCCGAGAGGCCCCAGATGACCGAACCGCTGTCCCGACTGATCTCGCAGGGGCGGGGCAATGTGCCCGCCGATCTCGTCCTGCGGGGCGGCGAGGTGTGGGACATGGTGACCGGCGACCGCATTCCGGGGGAGGTGGCGATCTGTGGCGACACCATCGTCGGGATCGGGGCCGACTATGAGGCGGACCGGGTGATCGACGTGACCGGCCTGACGCTGGTGCCCGGCTTCATCGACACGCATCTGCATATCGAAAGTTCTCTTGTCACGCCGCACGAATTCGACCGCTGTGTCGGACCACGCGGGGTGACGACCGCGATCTGCGACCCGCACGAGATTGCCAACGTGATCGGAGTTTCCGGAATTCAGTACTTTCTGGACTCCGCGACCGAGACGGTGATGGACATCCGGGTGAACCTGTCTTCCTGCGTGCCGTCTTCGCACATGGAAACTGCCGGGTCGCGGATCGAGGCGGGGGACCTGGTGCCGCTGATGGATCACCCGCAGGTGATCGGGCTGGCGGAATTCATGAACTATCCCGGCGTGATCCATCAGGACTCCGGCTGCATGGCCAAGCTGGAGGCGTTCCGGGGGCGGCATATCGATGGCCATGCGCCGCAGCTGTCGGGGCGGGATCTGAACGCCTATGTCAGCGCCGGTATTCGGACGGAGCATGAGGCGACGACGGCGGAAGAAGCGCGGGAGAAGCTGCAGAAGGGCATGCGCGTGCTGATCCGCGAAGGGTCGGTCAGCAAGGACCTTAATGCGCTTCAGCCGCTTCTGAACGACGTGACATCGGCTTACATGTGCCTGTGCACCGACGACCGGAACCCGCTGGACATCGCAGAGCACGGGCATCTCGACCACATGATCCGGGAACTGATCCGTCTGGGCTGTCCGCCGCTCGCGGTCTACCGCGCGGCGTCGCTCTCGGCGGCGGAGGCTTTCGGGCTGAAGGATCGCGGGCAGATCGCGCCGGGCAAGCGGGCGGATATCGTCGCATTGCCGGATGTGGCCGACTGCCGGGCGAAGCTGGTGCTGTCGGGTGGTGTCGTTATGGGGGCGGAGGCGTTTGCGGCGCGTCGCGTGACGGCCCCTGTCGGGCGGGGGTCGGTGAAGACGGGGACGATCCGGGCGGATCACTTCCGCACCGGCGGCAACCGGGAGAAGACGGATGTGATCGGCATCCTGCCCGGCAAGATCATCACCGAACATCTGAAGGAAGACATCGTCATCACCGACGGCGACAAGCGTCCCGACCTTGCGCGCGACCTCGTCAAGATCGCGGTGATCGAACGGCACGGGGTGAACGGCAATATCGCGACGGGGTTCGTCAGGGGGTTCGGTCTGAAGGGCGGGGCCATTGGCTCTACCGTCTGCCACGATCACCACAATATCGCAGTAGTGGGTGGAGACTACCGCGACATGGCGCTGGCGGCGACCCGGCTGGCCGAAATCCAGGGCGGGTTCGTGGTGGTGCGCGACGGCGAGGTGCTGGCGGAGCTCGCGCTGCCGGTCGCGGGGCTGATGAGCGACCGTCCCTTCGAGGAGGTGCACGATGCGCTCGTCGCCCTGCGCGCCGCAGCGAAGGGGCTGGGCGTATCGCTGGACGAGCCCTTCCTGCAGCTTGCCTTCCTTGCACTGCCGGTGATCCCCGCGCTCAAGATCACGGACCGGGGGATGGTGGATGTGGTGAAGTTCGAGATCATTCCGGGCTGAGAGATCGCTGTCCGGCGGGCCACCACCCGGCGCACCGTCATCCTCGGACGTGATCCGAGGATCTCCTGCCTGGAGGGACGGGCGACCGGGAGATTCTCCGGTCGGGGCGGACAGTGGCGACGTCCCTATAAATTCTGCATTGCAAAATTGAATTCCATTGATTGACCCTTCCGCTCCCACGGTCTAGGTTTCCGCGCGAGAGGGAGGAGACGCGACCGCCGGTCTGGACCGGGGGGCCTTCTTCCGTTGACGAAAACAAGGGTGAGAGAGGGCGCCATGGCCGAATCCAATTCCACGAGCGAAGCTGTCAGCTATGGATACGAGGGCGACGTCGCCCTGATCTGCATCGACAATCCGCCGGTCAACGCCACCGGCATCGCCGTGCGCGAAGGGCTGGTGAAGGCCGTTGAGGCGATCAATGCCGATGCCAAAGCCAAGGCCATCGCGCTCTATTGCGCGGGCCGGACCTTCATCGCCGGGGCGGACATCCGCGAATTCGGCAAGCCGCCCAAGGCGCCCTCCCTGACCGAGGTGCTGGACGTGCTGGAAGCCAGCGCGATCCCGACCGTTTCGATCATGCACGGCACGACGCTTGGCGGCGGCTATGAAACCGCGCTGGCGACCCATGCTCGTGTTGCGATGAAGGGGGCCAAGTTCGGCCTGCCCGAGGTTCTGCTCGGCATCATTCCCGGCGCGGGCGGTACGCAGCGCCTGCCGCGCCTGTCCGGCATCCCCTTCGCTTTGGACATTGCCGTATCGGGCCGTCATGCGAAGGTCGAGGAGGGGCTGGAAAAAGGCGCCATCGACCGCGTCGTCGAACCGGGCGAGCCGCGCGACATCGCCGTCGCCATGGGGAAAGAGATCATCGCCGGCACCCTGCCGACCCGGCGCACCGCGGACATTCAGGCCAAGGCGGACGATGCGGCGGTCGCCGCGACGCTCGACATGGTGACGAAGAAGAACCCGCATCTCATCAACCTCGCCGAATGCGTGAAGGCCATCGGCGCGTCGACCCTTCCGCTGGCCGAGGGCCTGAAGAAGGAGCGGGAGCATTTCATGGTCTGCATGAACTCTCCTCAGCGCGCCGGGCTGATCCACGCCTTCTTCGGCGAGCGGGCGGTGTCGAACATCCCCGAGGCGAAGGGCGAGACGCGCAACCTCCAGAAGATCGGCGTGATCGGCGGCGGCACCATGGGGTCCGGCATCGCGACCTCCTGCCTGATGGCGGGTTACGACGTGACGCTGGTCGAGGTGAAGCAGGACGCGCTTGACCGGGGTGTCGCGACGATCACCAAGAACCTCGACGGAGCGGTGTCGCGTGGCAAGATGAAGGCCGACAAGCGGGACGCGGCGCTGGCGAAACTGTCCCCCGCGCTCGAGATGGAGGCGCTGGCCGACGTGGACCTCGTCATCGAGGCGGTGTTCGAGAAGATGGAAATCAAGAAGGACATCTTCGGCAAGCTGAACACCATCTGCAAGCCGGGGGCGATCCTTGCGTCGAATACCTCGTACCTCGACATCAACGCGATTGCCGCCTGCACCGACCGGCCGCAGGATGTGCTTGGGCTGCACTTCTTCTCTCCGGCCCACGTGATGCGGCTGCTGGAAATCGTGCAGGGCGAAAAGACCGCACCGGACGTTCTGGCAACCGGGTTCCACCTGGCCAAGAACCTCGGCAAGGTCGGGGTGCTGGCGCAGGTCTGCGACGGGTTCATCGGGAACCGGATCCTCGGGCATTACGGCAAGGTGATCTCCTACCTCGTGCTCGACGGGGCGTCGCCGCAGCAGGTGGACGACGCGCTCGAATCGTTCGGCATGGCCATGGGGCCGCACAAGGTCGGGGACCTCGCCGGGCTCGACATCGGCTACATGACCCGTCAGCGCCGCAAGGAAGAGGGCCTGCCGCCGGGCGAACGTTACGGCGGCGACATTGCCGACCGGATCAGCGAACGCGAAGGGCACGGGCGCAAGACCGGCAAGGGGTACTACCTGTACGAAACCGGCTCGCCCGTCCCGAACCCCGCCGTGGCGGACATCATCGACGAGGTGCGCGCCGAAAAGGGCATCACGCCCAAGGACTTCACCGAACAGGACATCATCGATCGCTACATGACCGCCTTCATTGCCGAAGCCGCGCGTGTGGTCGAGGACGGAACCGCCAAGCGCCCCGTGGACGTCGATATGGTCTTCCTGTTCGGCTACGGCTTCCCGCGTCATCGCGGCGGCCCGCTGCACTATGCCGACACCATCGGCGCGAAAGAGCTGGTGCGCCGGATCGAGGCTTACGCACAGGAAGACGCAAATTACTGGAAGGTTCCGCCGCTGCTGCGCAAGATGGCCGAAGACGGCACGACCTTCGCCGACCTGAATTCGTGAGGAGCACATCATGGATCTGAACTTCACCCCCGAGGAAGAGGCCTTCCGCCAGGAAGTCCGCGATTTCTTTGCCGAGAACCTGCCGGACGACATCCGCGACGCCGTGAAGAACGGCGGCGAGCTCACCAAGGAGATCATGGAGCGCTATCATGCGATCCTGAACAAGAAGGGCTGGCTCGGCACCACCTGGCCGAAGGAATTCGGCGGTCCGGGCTGGGGCCCGGTGGAACGGCATATCTTCGACGAGGAATCCTGCGCCGCCTATGCCCCGCGCATCGTTCCCTTCGGCCTGTCGATGCTGGGCCCGGTGCTGCAGAAGTTCGGATCCAAGGAACAGCAGGACTACTACCTGCCGCGCATCCTGAACGGCGACGACTGGTGGTGCCAGGGCTATTCGGAACCCGGTGCCGGGTCCGACCTCGCCTCTCTCAAGACCCGCGCGGTCCGCGACGGGGACGAGTGGGTCATCAACGGGCAGAAGACCTGGACCACTCTTGGCCAGCATGCCGACTGGATCTTCTGCCTCGTGCGGACCGACCCTGACGTGAAGCAGCAGGAGGGCATCTCCTTCATCCTCGTCGACATGAAGACGCCGGGTGTCGAAGTCCGTCCGATCAAGCTGATCGAAGGCGGTCACGAGGTGAACGAAGTGTTCTTCACCGACGTCCGCGTGCCCTACAAGAACCTCGTGGGCGAGGAGAACAAGGGCTGGACCATCGCCAAGTACCTGCTGACCCACGAACGCACGGGGATCGCCGGCGTCGGCTTCTCCATGCTGGAGCTGGAAGAGGTCAAGGCGCTGGCCAAGAAGATCACCCGCAACGGCAAGCCGCTCTCCGAGGATCCGCTGTTTGCCGCCCGTGTCGCGCAGGCGGAGATCGACCTCGAGGCGATGAAGCTGACCAACCTCAGGATGCTGTTCACCGCGCAGAAACAGGGGGCGCCGGGACCCGAAACCTCGATCCTCAAGATCAAGGGGACGGTCATCAACCAGGAGCTCAAGGACCTGCGCCGCCGCGCGCTCGGCCCCTCCGCCGCGCCTTTCCCCGGTTCGCTGTCGGGCTCGAACCTCGATGTCGCGCCGGAAGGCCATGCCAACAATGCGGCGCGCTATTTCAACAACCGCAAGACCTCGATTTTCGGTGGCTCGAACGAGATCCAGCGGAACATCCTGACCAAGACCATGCTGGGGCTGTAACTCATGAACTTCGATCTGACAGACGACCGCCAGATGCTTCAGGACTCGCTCCGCCGTTACCTGGCCGACAAGTACCCGGTGGAGCATCGCAACAAGGTCGCCTATGCCGAACCCTTCCACGATGACGCGAAATGGGGCGAACTGACCGAACTGGGGGCCCTGTTCGCCCTGGCACCCGAGGATGCGGGCGGCATGGGTGGCGAAGGCTTCGACATCTCCGTGGTGTTCGAGGAACTGGGCCGGGTGATCTGCCCGGAGCCGGTGCTTGGTGCGCTCATGGCGTCACGGCTGATGACGGCGGCCGGCGCGGATCAGGAGGCGCTGCTGTCCGGCGCTACGAAATATGCGGTCGGGCTGGGTGAGCTCGACGCGCCCTACGATCTGGACGGGATCGCGACGGTGGCCAGGGACGGCAAGCTGTCGGGCCGCAAGTCGCTGGTGTATGGCGGGCAGGCGGCGGACGTCTTCCTGATCGCGGCGAAGGACGGCGACGCGCTGGCGGTTTACGAGGTTCAGGCCTCCGACGTCTCCGTCACCGGCTACGGCCTGATGGACGGCGCCGGTGCGGCGGAAGTCGTGCTCGAGGATGCGCCGGGCAAGCTGCTGCTGGCGGATGCGGGCGCGGCCATCGAGGATGCGGTGAATGCCGGGATCGTGGCGCTGTGTTCCGAAGCTGTCGGCGCGATGGACGTGCTGCACAAGATGACGGTCGAATACCTTGGCCAGCGCAAGCAGTTCGGGCGTCCGATCGGCACCTTCCAGGTTCTCCAGCACCGCGCGGTCGACATGCTGACGGAGATCGAACAGAGCCGGTCCATCGTCATCAAGGCGGCGGCGGAACTGGGCGGGCCGGATGCGTCGCGCTACTGCTCCATGGCCAAGAACCTGATCGGCCGCGCCGGACGTCTGGTGGCCGAAGAGGCGATCCAGATGCACGGCGGCATCGCGATGACCTGGGAATATCCCGGCTCCCACTACGCCAAGCGGATCATCATGATCGACGCGCAGCTTGGCGATACGGACTATCACCTGAGCCGCGTAGCGGCGGCTGCGTGATCCTGCGGGCATGACCGAAGACCGGATCCCCTCCCTCGCCGAAATGGTCGACGACCTGTCCGGGCGGGAGGGGCATATCGCGGCGCGCATCTCACCGCACTGGATGCAGGGTCGGACGGCCTTCGGCGGGATCACGGCGGCGCTGGCTTTGGCGGCGACGCGGCACAGCCTGCCCGACCTGCCCCGGCTGCGGTCGATGCAGGTCAGTTTCCTGCGCCCGATCACGGAGGAGGTGACCTTCGAGGTCACGCTGATCCGGGCCGGGCGGTCTTCGTCCTTTGTGCAGGTGGACTGCGTCAGCGCCGATGCACTCGGCGCGCGCTGCACCTTCGTCTTCGGCGGCGCGCGGGAGACGCGGATCGTGCATGACTACGGCCCCGGCCTCAGCGCGCGGCCGCCCATGGACTGCCCGGAGCTGATCCGCCGGTCCTCCGGCCCCAGCTTCTTCAAGAATTTCGAGGCGCGGCTGGCCGACGGGGACCAGCTGGTCAGCGGATCGGACCGGCCCGAGGTGGTGGTCTGGACCCGTCTGATCGATCGCGACGGGGTCAGCCCGGAAATCGCGCTTGTCTGCAACGCCGACAACCTGCCGCCCGCCGCGATGACGACCTTCACCGAACGCGCACCGCTGTCCACCGTGACCTGGGCGGTTGATTTCGCGCATATCCCGGACCATGCGGACTGGCTGCTGACCCGCACGACCAGCAAGCACGCGGCGGAGGGATATTCGGTGCAGGACATGGAAATCCGCGATGCGGATGGCCGCCTGGTCGCATCCGCACAGCAGTTGGTGGCGCTGTTCGGCTAGGCCGCCCTCGCCAAGCCTTTCATCTTGCCTGAAATATCCCGGGGAAGGCGCAAAGCGCCTGGGGCAGAGCCCCTAGCCCTCCATCACCGCCTTCATCCGTGCGTTGAGGTCTGCCTCCCATGCCGGCATGTGCTCCCGGACGTGGCGCGAATACGCGCTGTCGTCGCTGCGCGTCTGCACCGGATCGTAGAGGTCCGCCAGTTCCAGCATCATCGCGCGGTCGAAGGTTTCGAACTCTCCGACGATCCGCTCCGCCTTGTCGCGGGGATAGCCGAGCGCCTCGAAGACCGACCGGGTGGCGCGGAGAGAACTGTCGTAGGTTTCCCGGATGATGTCGCGGCAACCGGCGTGCCAGAGATCGTAGACATGCCAGCGGTCGATGGCGCGGGCAACGATATGGACGTGGGGGTAATGTTCGCGGACGTGTTTCGTCAGTTCGGTGATCGGTTCGGCGCGGTCCATCGCGATGACGAGGATCTTCGCGTCCTCGATCCCCGCCGCGTGCAGCAGGTCGGGGCGGGTGGCATCGCCGAAATAGACACGCAGACCGTAGCGGCGCAGCATGGCGAGCTGTTCGTTGGAATAGTCCACCACCGTCGTCGGAATGCCCGCCGCCTGAAGCGTCCGGTTGACGATGCCTCCGAAGCGACCATGTCCGGCGATGATGATCTTGCCCTCGGGCGCGACCTCGCCCTCGGGCTGTTCCTGTTCGCGGGAGTATCGCGGCGCGATGACCCGGTCGTAGAGGATGAACAGTCCCGGCGTCAGCAGCATGGAGAGCGCGACCACCAGCAGCATCAGGTCAGCGACCTCGCGCGGGATGACGGCAGAGGCGACGGTGAAGGAGACGAGCACAAAGCCAAACTCCCCCGCCTGCGCAAGGCCGAGGCCGAACAGCCATTTGTCCCCGCCCGACAGGCGGAAGGCCCGGCCGATCAGCAGCAGCACGGCGGTCTTCAGCACGATCAGCCCGAGCGTCAGGCCAAGGATCAGCAGGAGGTTGTCGCGCAGCAGGGCGAAGTCGATGCTGGCGCCGACGGTGATGAAGAAGACGCCGAGGAAAATGCCTTTGAACGGTTCGATGTCGGATTCAAGCTCATGCCGGTATTCGCTGTTGGCCATGACCACCCCTGCAAGGAAGGTGCCAAGCGCGGGGGACAGGCCGACCATGGTCATCAGCAGCGCGATGCCGATCACCATCATCAGCGCAGCCGACACGAACAGTTCGCGCAGACGGGCGCGCGCGACGAAGCGGAAGATCGGGCCGGTCAGGTACATGCCCGCAAGGATCACGACACCGATGGCGGCAACGGTGATGAGCGCGGTCTGCCAGCCGGGCAGGCCCTCGACCAGGCTCAGATTCAGGCCTTCTTCGCCGTGCCCGCCGCCGTGGTCATCTCCGTGATGCGCGGCCTGCATCAGTTCGGGCAGGGCGAGCAGGGGGATGAAGGCCAGCATGGGGATGACGGCGATGTCCTGAAGCAGGAGGACAGAGAAGGAGGCCTGCCCGCCGTCGCTCCTCATCAGGCCCTTTTCGTTCAGTGTCTGGTTCACGATGGCGGTGGAGGACAGGGCAAAGACCAGACCGATGGCAAGCGCGACGGTCCAGCCCTGACCGAACAGCATCGCCACGCCCATCACGGCAGCGGCGGTCAGAACGACCTGCGCCCCACCCATGACGAAAATGCGCGCCCGCATGTCCCAGAGCGCCCTGGGCTGCATCTCGAGCCCGATCAGGAACAGCATCATGACCACGCCGAATTCGGCGAAGTGCTGAAGCGCGACCACATCGACGCCCGCCCAGTAGAGCACCGGGCTGACGACAATCCCCGCGATCAGGTAACCGAGGACCGAGCCGAGACCCATCTTCGACGCAATCGGCACGGCCACCACCCCCGCGATGAACAGCGTGAAGGTGATGAACATGAACTCCGCGGTCATGGCCCGGTCCTCTCTGTTGGTGTCAGCCGACCTTCACGACCAGCTTGCCAAGGTTCTTACCCTTCAGCAGACCCATGAAGGCCTGAGGGGCGTTCTCCAGCCCTTCGGCCACGTCCTCGGCGTACTTGATTTCACCGGAGGCGACCTTGGGACCGACCTCGCGCAGGAAATCCCCGAAACGCGAGACGTGGTCGGTCTGCAGCAGCCCCTGGATGGTGATCCGTTTCACCAGCGCATAACGCCAGAGCTTCTGCAGCGGCATGGAGCCGGTTTCATCGGATTCGCCCGAATACCAGGCGATCATGCCGCAGATGATGACACGCGCATGAAGGTTGAGAAGGGGAATGACCCCGCCGAGGGTCGGGCCGCCGACGTTTTCGAAATAGATGTCGATCCCGTCGGGGCATTCGGCCGCCAGCGCCTCGCGCATGGCCTTCGCGTCCTTGCCGCGGTGGTCGATGCAGGCGTCGAAGCCGAAGGTTTCGACCGCCATCCTGCACTTCTCTGCCCCGCCTGCGACGCCGATCACGCGCAGCCCGGCCTGTTTCGCAAGTTGCCCGACCATCGATCCCACGGGGCCGGTGGCGGCGCCGACGACCAGCGTTTCGCCTGCCTTCATCTTCGAATAGGCGGTCATCCCCGCCCAGGCGGTGAAACCCGGCATGCCGAGCACGCCAAGCGATGTCTGGATCGGCGCGTCGTCGGGGTTCACCTTGCGCAGACCCTTGGCGGCGGCGACCCCGTGGGTGGCCCAGCCGAACATTCCGAAGGCATGGTCGCCCGGCTTGAATTTGGGGTCATTGGACGCGATGACCTCGCCAACCGCGCCGGCCTCCATCGTGCCGCCGACGGGGACGGGGGCGGCATAGCTCGGCCCGTCGTCCATGCGACCCCGCATGTACGGGTCGAGCGACATGTATTTCACCGCGACGACGACCTCGCCCTCGCCGGGAGTCGGGACGGCGGACTCCTCCAACCGGAAGTTCGCATCCGTGGGAGAGCCCTTGGGCCGTTCGGCCAGAACGATGCGTTTCATTGTGTCGGTCATGTTGATTTCCTCCTGTTCGCACCACAGGTTATAGGCCCTGTCCGCAGTGCCAAGGGGCATTCGGCGGACATGGACAGCAAAGGCGCAACCGACTAAGACCGCTTGATCATGGCACAGACGAAATCAGACCCGAACTACAAGGTGATCGCCGAAAACCGGCGGGCGCGGTTCGACTATGCCATCGAGGAAGACATCGAATGCGGCATCATGCTCGAAGGGTCCGAGGTGAAGTCGATGCGGCAGGGCGGGTCGAACATCGCGGAAAGCTACGCGACCGTCGATGACGGGGAACTCTGGCTGGTGAACAGCTATGTCGCGCCCTACGCCCAGGCCAAGACCTTCGGGCACGAGGAACGGCGGCGGCGCAAGCTGCTGGTCAGCCGGAAGGAACTGTCCAAGCTCTGGCAGGCGACCTCGCGCAAGGGGATGACGCTGGTGCCGCTGGTGATGTATTTCAACCATCGCGGGATCGCCAAGCTGAAGATCGGCGTCGCCAAGGGCAAGAAGAACGTCGACAAGCGCGACACCTCGGCCAAGCGCGACTGGAACCGGCAGAAGGCGCGGCTGCTCAAGCAGAACGGCTGACATCGCCGCCTTCCCGTGCGGCGGCCTTGCCTGCCCGCGCCCTTCTCTGTAGGGAATTCCGACAGGACCGCGAGGAGGAAGGCCGATGCAGGACGACCCGAAGACACTGGTTTCAACGGAATGGCTGGCCGCCCATCTGGAAGACCCGGATCTGCGCGTGCTCGACGCCAGCTATTACCTTCCGGCGATGAACCGCGACGCCAAGGCGGAATACGACGCGGCGCATATCCCCGGCGCGCGGTTCTTCGACATCGACGAAATCTCGGACCTGCGCTCTGACCTGCCGCACATGGTCCCGCCGGTCGAAAAGTTCATGTCCCGGATGCGGGCCATGGGCGTGGGCGACGGGCATCAGGTGGTCGTCTATGACGGCGCGGGCATCTTCTCGGCCCCGCGGGTGTGGTGGCTGTTCCGGCTCATGGGGCAGATGGACGTGGCGGTGCTGGACGGCGGTCTCCCGAAGTGGCAGGCCGAGGGGCGCCCGGTGGAGGACATGCCTCCGATCGTGCGCGACCGTCACATGACGGTGCGGCGTCAGAACCATCTGGTGAAAGACGTCACGCAGGTGTCGGCGGCGTCGAAGCTGGCGGACACGACGATCCTCGACGCGCGCTCCGCCGCGCGTTTTGCGGGTGAGGCGGACGAACCGCGCGCCGGTCTGCGCAAGGGGCATATCCCCGGCTCGGCCAACCTGCCGTTCCCCGAGGTGCTGAACGAAGACGGCACGATGAAGGACCCGGAGGCGCTGACGGCGATCTTCGAAGGCGTCGGCATCGACGGCAAGCGGCCGGTCATCACCACCTGCGGGTCCGGGGTGACGGCGGCGATCCTCAGCCTCGCGCTGGAACGCACGGGTCACCGGAACCACGCGCTTTACGACGGATCATGGGCGGAATGGGGGGCCTTCCCCACGCTGCCGGTGGCCACCGGAAAGGTGGGTGCCTGATCGTGCTCGAAGCGCTCAAGCCGCAGCCCGAGGATCAGATCCTCATGCTCATGGACCAGTTCCGCGCCGACACGCGGGCTGACAAGATCGACCTCGGCGTCGGGGTCTACCGCAACAGCCAGGGGGTGACCCCGGTGATGGGGGCGGTGAAATCCGCCGAACGGCAGCTGTGGGAATCGCAGACGACCAAGGGTTACACGTCGCTCATCGGGGATCCGGCCTTTGTCGATGCGATGCGCGATCTGGTGATCGGAGATGCGGTCGATCCCGCGCGGCTGGCCGGTGCGGCCTCGGTCGGCGGGACCGGCGCGATCCGGCTCGGGCTGGACCTCGCGCGGCTGGCCGCGCCGCAGGCGACGGTGCATATCCCGGACCCGAGCTGGCCGAACCACCGTGCGATCGTCGCGGCCATCGGCATGCCGATGAAGACATTCCGCTATTTCGACGCGGACGAAAATGCGCTCGACATGCCGGGCATGATCGCGGACCTCGGCGCGGTGGCGGCGGGGGACGTGGTGATCCTGCACGGCTGCTGCCACAACCCGACCGGGTCCGATCCGACCCCCGCGCAGTGGGCCGACATTGTTGCGGCGCTGTCGGGCACGGGGGCAGTGGTGCTGGTGGATCTCGCCTATCTCGGCCTCGGCGACGGGATCGAGGCGGACGCGGCGGCGACCCGGATGCTTCTGGCGGGGCTGCCGGAGGTGATTGTCGCGGTGTCCTGCTCCAAGAACTTCGGGCTCTATCGGGACCGGGCCGGGGTGGTGCTGGTGTCGGGCCAGTCGGCGGCGCAGGCGGCATTGGTGCGCGCGAACCTCGCGACGCTGAACCGGCTGTCCTATTCCTTCCCGGCCGACCACGGCGCCCGACTGGTCGAGATGATCCTCGCCGATGCCGCCCTGCGTGCGGAGTGGACCGAGGAACTGAGCGAGATGCGCAACCGGATCAACGCCCTGCGCCGCGATCTGGCGGAGGCCCTGCGGGACGCCGCCGGGTCCGACCGGTTCGCCCATTTCGGATCGCAGCGCGGCATGTTCTCGCGCCTCGGCGCCACGCCGGATGAGGTGCGGCGGCTGCGGGAGGATCATGCGATCTACATGGTCGGGGACGGGCGGATGAACATCGCCGGTCTGGCCAAGGAGGATATCCCCCGCCTCGCGCGGGCGATTGCCGAGGTCTGCGGGCAGGCTCAGTCCGCCGGGTAGATCAGGCAGGGGTCCAGCATGATGCGGCGTTCCCCGGCGCGAAGGAAGCCGCCGGCGAACATCACCTCTTTCCCGTCCACATCGGCCGGGGCGTAGGTCACGCACATCACCTGCACCTCGTCAGGGGCGCACATGATCGCATAGGCCAGCGTTCCGTCCCAGTGCGACTGGACGATCCGGCCGGTGACGGTCATGGAAATGCGTCCGTCGTAGTCCGGAACCCGGTCGATCCAGCCGGGCAGCGTGGCACAGGTGGCGGGCGTGCCAAAGCCTTCGCCCTGCCGGAACGGCCCTTCGGGATCGAACTCCGGAGTGGCTGCGATGGCGGTCGTGGCGATCAGGCAGAGGATGGTTCGGAGAATATGCCGGGCCTGCCATGGCCGCTTCGGCGGCGTATTCGGTGTTCGGTGGCTGGCTGGCGGCATGGGCTTTCGACTTCCCGGATCGGGGGTTCGATGATGAATCTGGTCGCGGAGAACCTCCGGTCAAGCCGGAGGATTGACAGTCTGCGGGGCGGGTGAGGTCCGGTCCGGTTCCGGGGCCTGTCAGCGTGAGCCGCGCAGCGTGCGGGAGCCGGGCGATTTCCCTGAGCCGCGCGATGTGCGTTGGCACTTCGTCAGACGCGGACGGACCACCGCACCGTAGCTTCGCAACGCTGACCATCAGCGCGACGTGACACCCTCTCCCCCATGGGGGAGAGGGCCGGGGCGAGGGGGTATATGTGCCCGCAAGGGGATGAACACCTCCGGCACCCGCGCCCGGTGAACGGGCGTCCACCCCGCAGCCCTACCGCCGTCCCTCCCGCAGCCATCCGCCGAGGATCAGGGCGGAGGCGATCAGGAGGACCAGCCAGCCGGGCAGGAGCGGCACCTGCGTCACGTCCCGCGTTTCGTAGGCGTCGCGCGGGGTCAGGCCGATCCAGCCGCGCCCGGCGGCCGGGCGGCCGGCGCGCACATCCCGCAGGGAGGGCACGCCGTCCGACAGGTTGCGCACGCCGCCGCGCGTGCCCTCGACCAGTGGCGACAGCGCGGTGCCGTCGGCGATGGTTTCGACGAATTCGCGCGGGGCGGCGGGGCCGAGGCCTATGACGGTCTCCAGGTCTCCCTCAGCGAGCCGGTAAAGCCCGATCTCCGGCCCGGTGTATTCGCCGGTCCAGAGGCCGGGAGAGGTTTCGGTGAGCGTGAGCTCCTCCGCCTCTCCGTTCGGGGGGGTGACGGTGACGGGGCCGATGCCGTCTTCCAGCGTGCGGCGGGTGATCTGCATGGTCTGGCCGGTGGCGGTGGCGGTCAGCGCCTCCTCCTCGAGTTCCGGCTCCTTCATCATCCAGTGGGCGAGGCGGCGCAGCAGTTCCAGCTGCGGCCCGCCGCCCTCGTAGCCGCGCGACCAGAGCCAGGCGTGGTCCGATGCCAGCAGCGCGACGCGCCCTTCTCCGACCCGGTCGAGGATCAGGAGCGGGCGGTCTTCGACCCCGGACATCAGCACCTCTCCGGTGGAATCGGCGGCGTCGACGTCGATCTGCCGCAGCCAGCGGCCCCAGTCCCCGTCCCATTCCTGTTCCAGCCCGGCGGTGACCGGGTGGCGGCGGCCGAGGTCGGTGACCTGCGGGCTGTAGGGTTCTTCGATCACACGGGCCGAGGTCGGGCGGGCGGGCAGCACCACGCTCAGCGGAGAGCGATAGAGGCTGTCGGCAGAGGCGAAGTCCGGACCCGCCGCGATCAGCAGCGCGCCGCCCCGCTGCACGTAGTCGGCCACGTTCTGGAGGTAGAGCGAGGGCAGGATCCCGCGCCGCTTGTACCGGTCGAAGATGATGAGGTCGAAGTCGTCGACCTTGTCCATGAACAGCTCCCTCGTGGGGAAGGCGATCAGGGAGAGTTCGGACACCGGCACGCCGTCCTGCTTGGCCGGGGGACGCAGGATGGTGAAGTGGACGAGGTCGACGGAACTGTCGGATTTCAGCAGGTTGCGCCAGGTGCGTCCGCCGGCATGGGGTTCGCCCGACACCAGCAGCACGCGCAGGCGGTCGCGAACGCCGTTCATTTGCACGATGGCGGAATTGTTGCGTGCGGTCAGTTCTCCCTCCGCCTCGGGCGTGGTGAACTGGATCACGTTGCGCCCGCCATGGGGCAGGGTCAGGGGCAGTTCGTGGTCGCGGTTGGTGGCGACCATGAAGGTCTGCGGCTCGCCCCCGTCGACGGAGATGTTGAGCGGGACTTCGGCGTCATCTTCGGGCGCGGCGCCGGTATCTTCGATCCTGAGCGTCAGGGTGACTTCCTCACCCAGGATGGCGAAGGCGGGGGCGTTCTGGACGATGAGACGGCGGTCCCAGTCCTCCGGCTCTCCGGTCAGGAGCAGGTGCAGGGGCGCGGGCAGATCGGGGGCCTGGTCGAGGTCATGCAGGCGACCGTCCGACAGCAGGATCATCCCGGCGATGCGGGCGCTCGGTTCCTCGGCCAGGGCATCCGAGAGGGCGGTCATCAGGCGGGTGCCGGTGTCGCCCTCCCCGTCGCCAAGGGTGACGCGGCGGAGTTCGGTGTTGGGCCGGGCGGCGATGCGGGCGGCGAGGGTCTCGGCCGCCTGTTCGGTCTGTTCGGCGCGGTCGGAGAGGCGTTGCGAGGCGGTGCGGTCTTCGACCAGCAGCACGATGTCGGTCAGGGGGGAGCGATCCTCCTGCCGCCAGGAGGGACCGGTGAGCGCGGCGATGACCACCAGCGCGGCGAGCCCGCGGAAGGCCCAGCCCGCCAGCCCGCGCCACAGGGCCAGCACGACCCCGATCAGCGCGAGGGCGGCGATCCCGGCCAGCAGGGGCCAGGGCAGCAGCGGGGAAAAGATCACGGTGCCGGTCATTGGCCAAGCCTGTCGAGAAGGGCGGGCACGTGGACCTGGTCGGACTTATAGTTGCCGGTCAGCACATGCATGATGAGGTTGACGCCGAAGCGGTAGGCGATTTCGCGCTGGCGCTCGCCGGAATAGCCGCGCCCGATCGGCACCACGGGTCCGCCGCGTTCGTCCACGGCCCAGGCCGCGGCCCAGTCGTTGCCGCCGATGACCACCGGGGTCACGCCGTCGTTGAGGTTGCGGAAGGGCATGCCCTCGATCTTCTCGGCATCGGCGGGGGCGGCTTCGACCCAGACGTCGCGGCCGGGGTGACGGCCGGGGAAATCGCGCAGCAGGTAGAAGGTGCGGGTCAGGACGTGATCTTCGGGCACCGGTTCCAGCGCCGGAATGTCGAGCGGGGCGGCCAGCGCCTGCAGCTTGCGACCGTTCGGAGAGGCGGCCCCGAAGCGGGCGACATCGGCGTCGCGCGTGTCGAACAGGATCATGCCGCCGGAGCGGAGATAGCGGTTGAGCTTTTCATAGGCCTCCCCGCTCGGGATTGGCTGGTCGGGGGTGATCGGCCAGTAGAGGAAGGGGAAGAAGGCCAGTTCGTCGGTTTCCAGGTTCACCGCCATCGGGTCGGCCGGTTCGACGGAAGTGCGGAAGTTCAGCACCTGTCCCAGACCGCGCAGCCCCGCCTCGGCCAGATCGTCGACCTGCGGGTTGCCGGTGACGACATGGGCCAGCACGACCTCTGCCGTGGCCTCGATCGCGCGGGCGGTGTCGTCCTGCGCGTGGCCGGGGGCCGGGGCGGCAAGGATCAGCGCGGCGAGCAGGGTGGCGGCGGTTCCCGCAGCCCCGCCGCGCAGCCGGCCTGAGAGGGCGAGCGTGGCGAGGATGTCGGCGGTCAGCAGTGCCAGGGCAAGGCCAAGCAGCCAGCCGCCAAGCGGCTGTTCGGCGGCCCGGGCAAGGCCTTCGACACGCAGTCTTGCGGGCCACTGGGCGGGCCGCAGGACCGTGTCGGCGGACAGTACGTTGCGCGCCAGCGTCCGGTCCGGCCCCTGATAAAGGCCGGGCTGCAGGTCGGCTGCCAGCGGCGCGTCGATCAGCCGTTCGCCGGGCACGCCGGGCAGGGTTCCGGCGGGTTCGATGCGGCCCGTGGCGGTCATGATCTGCATGGGCTGCCAGGTGGTGCCGGCCAGGTCCTCTGCCGCGGGGCGGGAAGTGGAGGAAGAGATGGAAAGACGCTCAAGCATCTGAACGAAGAGACCGGAGAGCGGCAGCGTCGACCAGTCCGCGCTGGCGGTGACGTGGAACAGGATGACCTGCCCCTGCCCCAGTTCCTTGCGGGTGACAAGCGGGGTGCCGTCGGTCAGCCGGGCGATGACCCGCTGCGACAGGGAGGGGTCGGGCTGCGCGACCACCTGAGAGGAAATGGTGACGTCCGACGGGATCGCGAGACCGCTGAAGGGGCTGGTCGCTTCGAAGGGGGCGAGCGTCTTGGGTTCCCCCCAGCTCATCGCGCCGCCGACATTTCGGCCCCCGGCGCGCAGGCGGACGGGGAGGAGCGGGTCTTCGGCCTCACGGCTGACGTCGCTGGCGGCGAGGCGCGGACCGGCGAAACGCAGCAGCAGGCCGCCGTTCTCGGTCCATTCGATCAGTTCGTCCTTTTCGAGGTCCGAGAGGGTCGCGACGTCGGACAGGACGATGACATCGGGGTTGGCCGGGATCACGTCGTTCAGCCCGCCTTCCAGAAGATCGACGGAAGGTTCCAGCGCCTTGTGCAGGTAGTGCATGGGCGAAAGGAGATCGAGCGCCTCACCCTCCGCCCGGGTGCCGATCAGCGCGACCTCGCGGCGGCGGAAGCTGTCGTCGGAGAGCGTGGTCGCCCCGGCGGTGCGCGATCCGGCGATGGTCAGGTGGGTGACGCGGGCGCGCAGTTCGGCGGGAAGGGAAAGCGCCTCTGTCGTCTCGAGCGCGCCGTCGCCGAAGGTCATGGGCAGGTTGGCGAGCGTGCGCATGGTGCCGGAGGGATCGCGGCCCATGGCCTGCACGGTGATGTCCTGCGGGCCGAGGCCGAGCGGACGCGCGGCGGTGACCTGAAGCGCGCCGTCCTCGATCCGGACGGGTTTCAGGCCAAGCGGCGGGCGGGGGCTTTCGTAGATCGTGACGGTGCCACGGGATTCCAGCGCGGTGAGCAGATCGGTCCGGCCCTCGCGCGCCAGCCCGTCGGACATCCAGTAGGTGTCGAACCGGTTGTCGGGCAGGGCGGCGATGGTGGCGGCGGTGTCCGGCGCGCCGGGTTCCCACGCCTTCGGGGCGAAGCCGGGGATGCGGGTGCGCCAGGTTTCGGCGGCGCGGAAGACGGGCTCCTCCGGCGTGGTGAGGCGCAGGACGGCGGCGGTGCGCCCCTGCCGCCCGGCCTCGGCCAGGATGCCGTCGATCAGTTCGGCGGATGTGTCCCAGTCGCGGGCGGAGGCCCAGGAGCCGTCGAGCACGATGAGGAGGGGGCCATTGCCGGTCTCGGCCTCGTCCTGCGGATTGAGGATCGGGCCGGCGAGGCCGATGATGACCGCCGCGACCGCCAGCATCCGCAGCAGCAGCAGCCACCACGGCGTCCGGTCGGAGACGCTTTCGTCATCCTTCAGGCCAAGCAGCAGCGCGACGCCGGGAAAACGGCGGCGGATCGGGGCGGGGGGCACGGCCCGCAGCAGGATCCACAGGATCGGCAGGGCGGCGAGCGCAACCAGCAGCCAGGGGGCGGCGAAGCCTATGGGGCCAAGCATCATCAGGCGGTCCCCCGGTCAAGCGCCTGGTAGATCGTCAGCAGGGCCGACTGGGCGGAATTGTCGGTGTGGTGCAGCTGGTACTGCCAGCCGGTGACGCGGCAGAGCGATTGCAGCCGCTCCTTCCGTTCCGCCAGCCGGGTCAGGTAGCGGTCGCGCAGGTCGTTGGCCTTGAGCGTTTCGTGTTGCAGCGTGCCGCCGACGGACTGGAAAATCGTGCGTCCGTGGAAGGGAAACGCCTCCTCCGACGGGTCGAGAATTTGCAGGATCACGCCCCGGATGCCGCGGTCGGCCGCCTTGGTGAGCGCCAGTTCGACCTCTGCCATGTCGCCCATGTAGTCGGAGACAAACAGCGCGCGGGCGTTCGGGATCATGGCGCGGTGTTCCGGTACGCCGTAGTCGCCGGGGTTGGAGACAGAGAAGAATTCGGCCAGCCGCAGGATCTGGTTGCGGGCGCGGCGGGGCGGCAGGAGTGTGCCGGTCAGGCCGACCCGCTCCCCGCCCCGGATCAGCAGGATGGCGGTGGCGAGGGCGAGCAGGCGGGCGCGTTCGCATTTCTCGGGCAGCTTCTTGTCCGAGGTAAAGCGCATGGACGCAGCCTGATCGACCCAGAGCATGACCGACTGCGCGATCTGCCATTCCCGTTCGCGCACGTAACGGTCGTCGGACCGGGCCGAGCGTCGCCAGTCGATCCAGCGGGTCGGGTCGCCCTGCTGTGCGGGGCGGTATTGCCAGAAGTCATCCCCCAGACCCGAGCGGCGGCGGCCGTGATCGCCAAGCAGGACGGTGCCCGCAAGGTGTTCGGCCCGCGCCAGCAGAGGCGGCAGGCTGGAGGCCTGCGTTTCAGCCCGTTCGCGAAGTTCGCGCGGGTCCTGAAGCTGGGGGAGGGGTTCGCTCACGCGGCGGCCTCGGTCCGCGTGATGGTGGCGGCGGTTTCCTCGATCAGGGCGGGCAGGCTGTCGCCGCGGGCACGGGCGGCGAAGTTGAGGCCCATGCGGTGCGACAGGACGGGTCGGGCCATGGCCAGCACGTCGTCGGTCGACGGGGCGAGGCGGCCGTTCAGCATGGCGCGGGCCCGCACGGTCATCATCAGTGCCTGCGCGGCGCGTGGTCCGGGGCCCCAGTTCACCGTATCGCGCACGCGGGCAGAGGCGGAGGGATCGTCCGGGCGGCAGGCGCGGACGAGATCGAGAATCTGTTCCACAACCGATTCACCAACCGGCATGCGGCGGAGGAGCTGCTGCGCGTCGATCAGTTCCTCGGTGGTGAAGACCTGATGCGCCTCGTCCTCCTCTGCGCCGGTGGTGGCGACAAGGATCGCCTTCTCCGTCTCGCGGTCGGGGTATTCGACGTCGATCTGCACGAGGAACCGGTCAAGCTGCGCTTCGGGCAGGGGATAGGTGCCCTCCTGCTCGATCGGGTTCTGGGTGGCGAGGACGTGGAAGGGCTGGCCGAGGGGGCGGTCTTCGCCCGCGACGGTCACCTGCTTTTCCTGCATCGCCTGCAGCAGCGCGGACTGGGTCCGGGGCGAGGCGCGGTTGATTTCGTCGGCCATGAGCAGCTGGCAGAACACAGGGCCCTGCAGGAAGCGGAAGGCGCGGGAGCCGTCGGCGGCGGTTTCCAGAACCTCGGACCCGAGGATGTCGGCGGGCATGAGGTCGGGCGTGAACTGGATGCGGTTGCCGTGCAGGCCCATGACGGTCGACAGCGCCTCGACCAGCCGCGTCTTGCCGAGGCCGGGCAGGCCGATCAGCAGCCCGTGACCGCCGCAGAGCAGGGCGGAGAGGGTCAGTTCCACGACCTTTTCCTGACCAATGAAGCGGCGTTCGATGGATTTCCGGGCCTCGGCGAGCTTTTCTTCCACCGCCTCGATCCGGGCTACGAGGTCGTCGTCTTGGGGGGTGGTCATGGCAAAGGCTCCGTCAGGGACTATAGTCTTGGACAACTGTATCGCGGCGCATGGGAATGACAAAAGCAATGAGTTCACAAAATACCGTGAAAGCCAGCGCAGAGGGGATTGCTGCCTCTGCCAAGGCAGCGAGCAAGGGGCGCGGCCTGCCTCCGGTGCACAAATGGGACCCGCCGGACTGCGGCGCGCTGGACATGCGGATCGCGCGTGACGGGTCCTGGCATTATCAGGGATCTCCGATCAACCGGCCCGAGCTGGTGCGGCTTTTCTCGACCATCCTGCGCAAGGACGGGGACAGCTATGTGCTTGTCACGCCTGTCGAAAAGGTCACGATCACGGTGGAGGACGCGCCTTTCGTCGCGGTGGATTTCGAGGTGGAGGGCACGGGTGAGTCGCAGCTGCTGCGATTCCTGACCAACGTCGGCGATGCAACCGAGGCGGGTCCGGACAAGCCGATCCGCGTGGCCCGCGATCCGGAAACCGGCGAACCTTCGCCATACGTGCTGGTGCGCGACCGGCTTGAGGCGCTGATCGACCGCAAGAGCTTCTACCGGCTGGTGGAGATCGGGGAACATCATGAGCATGAGGGGCGGCAATGGTTCGGGATCTGGTCGGGGGGCAGGTTCTTTCCGATCATCCCCTCGGAAGAGTTGACAGGGTCTTAATGGACCGGTCTCTCTAGTCGGCACGCCCCGACCGGAGACCGCCATGCCGAAATTCGCCGCCAATATCTCTTTTCTCTGGAAGGACTTGAGCCTCCCGAACCGGATCGTGGCGGCGGCCGCGGCGGGGTTCGGAGCGGTGGAGATCCTGTTTCCCTACGACACGCCCGCGCCGGAGATTCGCGATGCGCTGTCGCGGACCGGGCTGCCGCTGGCGCTCATCAACTGCCCTCCTCCGAACTACACCGGCGGGGCGCGCGGTTTTGCGGCGGTGCCGGAGTCGCGCGACAGGTTCCGCAGCGACTTCCGTCGGGCACTGCGGCAGGCGCAGGTGCTGAAGGCGGATCACCTGCACATCATGGCCGGCGTGGCGGACGGAGCCGAAGCGGAGGCGGTCTTCTCGGAGAACCTTGCCTGGGCCTGTGCCGAAGCGCCTGAGCAGAGCCTGACGATCGAACCGATCAATCCGCATGACATGCCGGGGTACTTCCTGAACGATTTCGACCTTGCCGCGCGGGTGATCGGGGCGGTCGGGGCAGACAACCTCGGGCTGCAGTTCGATGCCTATCATGCGCATCGCATCACCGGCGACGTGGCGGGTACGTGGGACAGGCACCGCGCGCTGGTGCGGCATGTGCAGGTCGCGGACCATCCGGGGCGGCATGAACCGGGGAGCGGAGAGATCGACCTCGCCGGGTTTTTCGCTCGGCTGGATGCGGAAGGCTACGCGGGCTGGGTCAGTGCGGAATATGTGCCGGCGGGGGACGTGGATGCGGGGCTTGGATGGCTGCGGGAGGTGGGCTGAAAGCCCACCCTACGGGGGATGCTGCGGTGTGGGCTTCTTATCCACCACTGACCGCGAAACCCTCCTGACAGAAGGCTGTCAGGAGGGGTATGCGAAACAGGCGTCACTGCAACCCCTTCGGAGTGACTGACATGACCGACCGCGCAACAACCGTCTGGACCGAAATCCCGGTAACGGACATCGACAGGGCCATCGCCTTTTATGGCACCGTATTCGACTGGACGCTGAACAGGGACGACAGCGGGCCGAACCCCGTCGCCAATTTCAGCGGCAACATGTCCGGAGTGCACGGCCATCTCTATCCCGGCCGTCCCGCCGCGCCGGGGACGGGGCCGACGATCCATCTGGCCGTGCCCGACACGCTGGCCGCGACGACCGACCGGCTGAAGGTGGCGGGCGGCAAGGTGGTGGCGGGTCCGATCTCCATCCCCGTGGGCAACTTCACCTATTGCGAGGACCCGGACGGGAACTCCATCGGGCTGTTCGAAATGGCGGCGTCCTGATGCGGAGGGCCGACCGCCTGTTCCAGATCGTCCAGTATCTGAGGGGCGGTCGGCTCACCACCGCGGCGCAGCTGGCGGAGCGGCTGGAGGTCTCCGAACGGACGATCTACCGCGACATCGCCGATCTCGTCGGCTCCGGCGTTCCCGTGGAGGGGGAGGCCGGGGTCGGCTACGTCATGCGGGCCGGGTACGACCTGCCGCCGCTGATGTTCACGCAGGACGAGATCGTGGCGCTGGTCGCGGGGGCGCGGCTGATCCGGGCCTGGGGCGGCATGGCCATGGCGGCTGCGGCGGAGGAGGCGCTGGTCAAGATCAACGCGGTGATGCCCGACGGGGCGCGGGCCCGGGCGGAGCGGGTGCAGGTGCATGCCATCGACTTTTCCGGCATGTCGGAGGAGGTGCGCGCCCGGCTCGACCTTGTCGAGGGGGCGATCAACGGGCGGGTGCTGCTGAAGACCGACTACGAGGACGAGGAGGGACGTCAGAGCAGCCGCGTGCTGCGGCCGCTCGGGCTTTATTTCTGGGGCAAGGTCTGGACGCTCGTCGCCTGGTGCGAGCTGCGGGAGGATTTCCGCAGTTTCCGCGTCGACCGGTTTTCACACATTGCTGAGGGCGGGCGGTTCCGGGAGGAACGGGGCCGGTCGCTGAAGGACTATTACGACATGCAGGCCGCGCGGGGGTTCCGGCGGGACGGAAGCTGTCAGTGACCGATGGCCGGCACGCCCTGACAGGCGGTGTCGACATGTTCGATCTCGATCACCGAATGGTGGATGTGGAACTTCTCGGCCAGCAGGGCCTTGGCGCGGCGGCGGAGCGAGTCGTTCGGCACTTCCTGCACGATATGCGCTTCGAGCGCGGTCTCGTGTTCCTGCATGCGCCAGAGGTGAAGGTGGTGGACATCGACGACGCCGGGCAGGGCGCGGAGTTCACGCAGGACCTCTTCGGCATGCGGATCGCCGGGGCTGCCCATCATCAGGATGCGGATGACCGGCATGATCTCCGACGCTGCGTGCCACAGGATGTAGGCGGAGATCATCAGGGTCACGACCGGATCCACCAGCCGCCAGTCGTAGAGCAGGATCAGCGTGCCGGCGACGATCACCGCGACCGATCCCATGGCATCGGCGAGGTTGTGCAGGAAGGCGGCGCGGACGTTCATGCTGTCTTTCGCCATGCGCAGGGTGAGCAGGGCGGTGGCGGCGTCGATGACAAGGGCAATGCCGGCGACGACGACAACGGTCCAGCCTTCGACCTCGGCCGGATTGAACAGGCGCATGACGCCCTCGAAGGCCAGCCAGACGGAGACGGTGATGAGCGTGGTGTAGTTGATGAGCGCGGCGACGACCTCTGCCCGACCGTAGCCGAATGTCATGGCGGCGTCGGCGGGGCGGCGGGCGATGCGGCGCGCGACGAGGGCCAGCACCAGCGTGATCGCGTCCGAGAGATTGTGGATCGCGTCGGCGATCAGGGCGAGCGAGCCGGAGAAGATTCCGGCGACGATCTGCGCGACGGTGAGGAGCACGTTGATCGCCGTGGCGAGCCAGAGACGCCGGTCGCCGGCGTCGGGGATGGGATGGTGGTGGTGGTCGTGCGGCATGGGCGCATGTGACCGGGGCCGGGCGGAAATGGCAAGTGCCGGTCCCGTGATGGACGACGCGGGGGCGCTGCCCCCGTCCTTCGGACTCCCCCGGGATACTTTCGGCAAGATGAAAGATGCTTCATCTTGTCCGAAATATCCCGGGGATGAGGCCCGTGAGGGCCGAAGGGGCAGAGCCCCTTTCCGGGGAAATCAGGAGAGCCCGGCTTCCTGTGCGATCTGGGCGCGGGACTTGCGGGCGCGTTCGGTCGCGGACTTGAGCTGCCCGCAGGCGGCCATGATGTCCTCTCCCCGCGGCGTGCGGATCGGAGAGGCGTAGCCGGCCTTGTGCACGATGTCGGCGAAGGATTCGATCCGGGACCAGTCGGACCGTTCGTAAGGCGCGCCGGGCCATTCGTTGAAGGGGATGAGGTTGATCTTGGCCGGGATGCCCGAGATCAGCTTGACCAGCCGACGCGCGTCAGCGTCGCTGTCGTTCACATCCTTGAGCATCACGTATTCGAAGGTGATCCGTTCCGAATTCGACAGGCGGGGGTATTCGCGCAGCGCGGTCAGAAGCGTTTCGATATTCCAGCGCTTGTTGATCGGCACCAGCCGGTCGCGCACCTCGTCCGTGGTGGCGTGGAAGGACACGGCGAGAAGGCAGCCGATCTCCTCGGCGGTCTTGGCGATTTCGGGGACGACGCCGGAGGTCGACAGGGTGATGCGGCGGCGGGAGAGGGAGATGCCCTCGGGGTCCATGGCGATCTTCATCGCGTCGCGCACGTTGTCGAAGTTGTAAAGCGGTTCGCCCATGCCCATCAGCACGATATTCGACAAAAGCCGCGTCTCGTCCTTTGGTGCACCGGGGACGGGCCATTCGCCGAGGTCGTCGCGGGCCACCATGATCTGACCGACGATTTCCCCTGCGGTCAGGTTGCGCACCAGTTTCTGCGTGCCGGTGTGGCAGAAAGAACAGGTCAGCGTGCAGCCGACCTGGGAGGAGATGCAGAGCGTGCCGCGGTCGGATTCGGGGATATAGACGACCTCTACCTCATGCCCGCCGGCGATGCGGACGAGGTATTTGCGGGTGCCGTCGGCAGAGACCTGTTTCGACACGACCTCGGGCACTTCGATCACGAAGGTCTCGGCCAGTTTGGCGCGGAAGTCCTTGGCGAGGTTCGTCATCTCGGCGAAGTCGCGCTTGCCCCAGTGATAGACCCAGGCCCAGAGCTGGTTGACCCGCATCTTTGCCTGTTTTTCCGGCGTGCCCATGTCGATCAGCGCGGCGCGGAGGGCGTCGCGGGTCAGGCCGACGATGTTCGGTTTCCCCTCGGGCAGTTTCCGGGGGATCGTCATAAGGTCCTGAGTGATCGGGGCGTTTGGTGCGTCGGTCATGGTGTGGGATCCTGCGGCAAGCCCCGGCTTATACGGGATTCGGGCGGAATTGGGAACTCCCCCCTCCGGCCCGGTCACGACAGCAGGAACCAGAGCCCGATCAGGGCCGGGGTGGCCTGAAGCGCGGCGCCGACAAAGGCGACGGTGGTGAAGGCGAGAGTCGCGCCGGCGGCGATGGCGAAGGCGAAGACATAGGTGGCGAGCGCGGTGCCTGTCGCGCCCGGCGACATCAGGGCCGCAATGCCGCCGAGGGCGATCATCAGGTTGTAGACACCCTGGTTGATCATCAGGATCCGGGTGACTCGGGCCTGATCCGCCGGGTCCATGTCGAGCCCCGGGTTCACCTTTCGGATCATTCCGCGGTGCAGGGCGGGGCGCATCCACAGGAAGGCCTCGCCGACGAAGGCGAGGGCGTGGAAGAGGATGACGAATAGCAGGCAGAACAGGGCGATTGTTGACATGAAAACTCCTCCCGAAGCGGTTCGGGAGGAGGATGCACGCCGGGACGCAGCCTGTCGATGACGTCGTGACGTCCTATTTGCAGCGGTTCTGCGCCTCGGTCACGGCGGCGGTGAAGCCGGTGAGGGAGAAGGTGTCCTTGGTCTGCGTGCCACGCGACGAGCGGGCCGTCGCGATGGCGGAAGAACCGGCCTTCATGGCGGCGACGATCTGGGCATCGACCGACTTGTTCTCCGGCCAGGCCCATTCGCCCTGGGTGATGAGTTCGAATTCCTTGCCGTCCACGTTCAGGTTGACGGTGGAGCCCGGCGCGAAGGGGTAGCCGCCGGTGAATGTGACCTGCGCGTCCACGCCCGCGCCGGGGCGGAAGAAGGTCATCAGCAGCATCTGCGACCGGGTCACGGTGACCACGCGGCCATCCTTGGTGTTGACGGTTTCCTTCGGGGCCGCGACGGCCCAGCATTCCTTTGGGTCGGCGTCCTCGTAGACGGCCCAGTCCTGCTGTTCGCTGACGATGTTCTCGCTGACCTGCTGGGCCGAAACGGTGCCGGTGGTCGCGCCGATGGCTCCGATCACGGCAAGCGCGGTCAGACCCGGCATCTTACGGGAATTCATGAATTCAGCCTCCAAGCTGTCCTTGCCTCTGTCTGCTCCTGCGGCCCTGATGGCCGGTTTTGCGAGCAATATCGTACTCGACATTGCAACAATAGTCGGAAATCTGCCAATGACGAAAGAGCGATTGGCAAGATTTTGCAAGGAAGGGCGGGCGATGTCGAGTGCGGTGGAACTGGCGCAGATCTGGCGCGGGGATGTCATGGAAAGCGTGCATTCCGGGCATGCGGTGATCTGCAACGGCGAGGGAGAGATCGTCGAGGCCTGGGGCGATCCCGAGATCGTGATGCTGCCCCGGTCGTCCTGCAAGATGATCCAGGCGCTGCCGCTGGTGGAAAGCGGGGCGGAGTTGAGCGAGGCGCAGGTCGCCTTTGCCTGCGCGTCCCATTCCGGCGCGTCCGTGCATACGGAGATGGCGGCGGCCTGGCTGTCCGACCTGGGCCTGTCGGAGCGGGACATGCGCTGCGGGTCGCACATGCCGCAGGACCAGACCGAGCAGCACCGGCTCATCCGCCAGTCGGAGGAGCCCTGCCAGCTGCACAACAACTGTTCCGGCAAGCATTGCGGGTTCCTGATGCTCAACCGGCAGCTTGGCGGCGGAACGGAATATGTCGAGGTGGATCATCCGGTGCAGAAGGCGGTGCGCGCGGCGTTCGAGGATGTGACGGGCGAGGTCAGCACGGGCTACGGGATCGACGGGTGTTCGGCGCCGAACTTCTCGACCTCGCTCGCCGGGCTGGCGCGGGCCATGGGGTTCTTTGCCAATGCGCATCGCAAGAGCGGGGCTCGGGCAGAAGCGGCGGCGCGGATTACCACGGCGATGGCACGGCATCCGCTGCTGGTCGCGGGTGAGGGGCGCGCCTGCACCGGGTTGATGCGGGCGATGGACGGGCGGGTCACGGTCAAGACCGGGGCGGAGGCCGTGTTCACCGGCATCCTGCCGGAGCTGGGGCTGGGTATCGCGCTGAAGGTGATCGACGGGACCACGCGGGGGGCGGAATGTGCGATCACCGCGCTGCTGATCCGTGCCGGGGTGCTGTCGCCCGATCATCCGGTCGTCACGAAGTACTGGAACGCGCCTGTCACCAACTGCCGGGGTACCACGACGGGATGGATCCGGCCGGGGTCGGCGCTGGCCTGAGGCTCAGCTGTCCTGGTATTCGAGGTAGGGTGCGATCTCGGCCCTGGCTTCCTGCACGCGGTCCGCGATCTCTGGCAGTTCGCGGTCGCGCGCAAAGGCGGCGAGGTCGTCGAGGGCGTCCAGCATCCACCCCGTTCCGGAGACGGAGGAGGGCGGGTAGCTGCGGTGCCATTGCTTCGGTATCACGCTCTGCGGTGTCTGCAGATTATGGATCTTGGTCATCGTCACCTGTCCGGTCAGAGGGGTTGAAACAGCCCGTTCCGGGTTATCGCATTCCGGTATACACGTGGTTGCATTTT
The DNA here is from genome assembly GCF_014638275.1 of Primorskyibacter flagellatus. Classification (GTDB taxonomy): domain Bacteria; phylum Pseudomonadota; class Alphaproteobacteria; order Rhodobacterales; family Rhodobacteraceae; genus Pseudooceanicola; species Pseudooceanicola flagellatus_A. Next base: position 527,846 of record NZ_BMFJ01000002.1, on the reverse strand, counting down.
TCAAAAATTGCAACCGCGAGTAACCTTAAAGCGCCGAAAAGTTCAGGTAGTTTGCCCCAGTACCACGGCCAGTGAAACGCTGCGTCAGTTCGTGCTGCTCAGTCCGTCGGGTTGTCCGACAACCACAAAACGCAGGTTGTCCGGTTTCAGGTAGCGGCGGGCCACGTCGTTCACCTGTTCCAGCGTGACCGCATTGACCTTGTCGTTGCGGGTGGCGGGGTAGTCGATCGGCATGCCCTGGATCTGCATGCCGGTGATGATGTTGGCGATCGGTCCATTGCCGTCGAAACGCAGGGGGTAGGCGCCGGTCAGATATTTCTTGGCGGCGGCCAGCTCCTCCTCCGTCACGCCTTTCTCGGCGGCTTCGGCCCATTGCTGCTTGGTGACCTCGATGGCCTCGGCGATGCGGTTGTTGGCGGACTGCACCTGGCCGAGCCAGAGATCGGCGTGGTCCTTGTCTACCAGATAGCTGCCGATGCCGTAGGTCAGGCCGCGTTTCTCGCGGACCTCGTGCATCAGGCGGCTTTCGAAACCGCCGCCGCCAAGGATCGTGTTCAGCAGGTAGGCGGGGAAGAAGTCGTCGCTGTCCATGGACACGCCGGCATGGCCGAAAAGTGCGACGGACTGTGGGGTGTTGTAGGGAATGACGGTAATTCCGCCGGTGAGCGCCGGTTCGATGTCCTCGGGCAGGGGGGCGCCGGTTTCGGGCAGGTCGCCGAGCAGGTCGTCGAGGAGTGTGGCGAGGTCTTCGGGCGTGATGTCGCCGACCGCGCCGATGTAGACCCGGTCGCGGGCGATGGTGTCGTCGCGGGCGGTGAGCATGTCGTCGCGGGTGAGGGCGTTTACGCTTTCTTCCGTACCATTGGACACGGTGCCATAGGGGTGGTCGCCGAAGGCCTGTTCGGACAAGGCGCGCCCGGCCATGTCGTTCGGGTCCTTTTCGTCCGAGCGGATGATGGAGATCACCTGCCCCCGCACGCGGTCGATCGCCTCCTGGTCGAAACGGGTGTTGACGAGGGACTCGCGCAGCAGGGCGACGGCCTTGTCGCGGTTCTCGGTCAGGAACTTGGCGGATACGGTGAGCGTGTCGTCGCTGACATCATAGTCGAAATCGGTCGCCAGCATCTCCTTCGCGCGGGTGAAGGCAAGCGCGTCCATGTCGCCGGCGCCTTCCTCCAGCGTGGCGGTCATCAGGTTGACAGCGCCCCGCTTGCCGGGCCGGTCGAGCGAGGTGCCGCCGCGGAACCAGATTTCCAGCGCGGTGAAGGGGATCGAGTGTTCCTCAACCAGCCAGGCCTTGAGCCCGCCGGGGGTGGTGACCTCCTGTATCTTCACCTCCGCACGGGCGGGGAGGGCAGCAGCGAGGGCGAGGATCAGGGGAAGGACGAAACGGATCACTGGCTGATCTCCTGGGACTGGGACTCTGCCTGCGGCGGGGCGGCAGCGGGGGTCGGGGCGGAGGGCTGGCCTTCGGGCGCCATCAGGTAGCCGGTCACGGCGCGGTCGCGGTTCAGAACGTCGCGCGCGGCGACGAGAATGTCTTCCTCCGTCACGGACTGGAGGATGTCGGGCCAGGCCTGCACGTCCTCAACCGTCAGGCCTTCGGTCAGGGCCGATCCGTAGCGGCGGGCAAGGCTTTGCACGTTGTCGCGTTCGTAGACCGTGCTGGCGCGGATCTGCATCTTGATGCGGTCCAGCTTGGCCTCGTCCACGCCGTCCCTGAGGAACTGTGCCAGCGTATCGTCGAGCGCCTTCTCAGCCTCCTCCAGCGACACCCCCTCGACCGGGACGATGTAGATGCCGAAGGTGGTATCGTCGAGCGACTGGCCGCCGTAGTAGGCAGAGGTGTAAACGGCCTTGTTCTGTTCGAAGGTCAGCTTTTCCGTCAGGTAGCCGGTCTGGCCCCCGCCGAGCACCTCTGACAGCATGGTAAGGGCCGCGGCGGTCTTCTGGTCGCCGGGGTCGCGTTCGGGCGCGAGGTAGGAGCGGCTGACATAGGGCTGCGCGACGCGGGGGTCGCGAAAGATCAGGCGGCGCTCCGCGGTCTGTCTGGGTTCTTCGGGGCGCACGCGTTCGGTCAGATCGGGATTGGCGGGGATCGGGCCGTAGTGCTGTTCGGCGAGGGTCCTTACCTCCTCCGGCGTCACGTCGCCCGCAACCACGAGAATGGCGTTGTTGGGCGCGTAGAAGCGGTTGTAGTAGGCCATGACGTCGTCGAGATCGAGCTGCTCCATCTCGTGCCGCCAGCCGATGATCGGCGTGCCGTAGCGGTGATTGAGATACTGCGCCGCGCTTGCCTGTTCCCCGAACAGTGCCTGGGGGGAGTTCTCGGTGCGCTGGTTGCGCTCCTCTATGATGACCTCGCGTTCGGTCAGGATATCGCTTTCGGTGAGTCGGATGTTGCGCATCCGGTCGGCCTCCATCGACATCATCAGGCCAAGCCGGTCGGCGGCGACACGCTGGAAATAGGCTGTGTAGTCGTGGGAGGTGAAGGCGTTGTCGGTGCCGCCGTTCTCGGCCACGGTCTTGGACAGTTCGCCCGAGGCCAGCTTGTCCGTCGCCTTGAACAGCAGGTGTTCAAGGAAATGCGCCACGCCGGAGACACCCGGTGTTTCGTCCGCCGCGCCGGCGCGATACCAGACCATGTGCACGACCACGGGGGCACGGTGGTCTTCGATCACCACGACCTCCATCCCGTTGTCGAGCGTGAAGTCGGTGACCATGTCGCTGGCGGCCTGCGCGGCGGTGGTCAGCAGGGCGAAGGCCGAGGCCAGCAGGGCCGGGAGGGGGAGGCGCATCCGGGATCCTCTTGTCATGTCGCGGTGCGGCGGCACGGGGCCGCTCTGGGGTTGGTGTGTACCATAGGCCAACGCGGCCGGCGCGCAACTCGGCCCGGTTGTGATGACGGGAGTTTGAGGGGGGCGTGAGGGGGCTGTCGGCTCGGTCTACCTGCGGGCATTCCGGGTCAAACGGTCGGCGCTGCCCGGCGTAAGCGTCGGGCGGGTCCATTGAATGGTCCGGATCGAAGAAGGGATCCGACCAATGGTGGCAGGAATTACAGCCTTGGAAACGCCTCAGCGAGCCTTGCCGCCCGGAGGCGCGGAGGGGGTCGGGGCCCCGGCGCTGCGCCAGATGCGCTGCGTCGCCAGCGGATCGAGCGATTCATTCCGGTAGGCGCGGTAGTATTCGTCGCCGCCGAAGATGCGGAACTGGTTGGCGCGGCTCTTGCGGCGGCGGAACTGTTCGTCCTCTGCCGCGAGAGTCGGGCGGATGGACGGGTCGACACCGCGGCGGGCAGCTGCTGTCACCAGCGCCCCGTCGGCGGCGGAGATACCGCTGTCGTTCAGCGCGCCGGGGCGGCCGCCAAGGGCTGCGACCGCATCGGCGATCGGCTGCTGATCGGTGCGGTTGGAGCCGCCGGGCGTGGGTGCGGGCAGTTCGACGAAGTTCGGCGGGGCCTCCAGCGGCTTGCCGGGAACGATGGTAAATTCCTCGGGCCCGTCGGAGGTGTTGCGAATCTTGCGCAGGGTGATGTCACGGTCCACGCCGCCGCAGCCCGCAAGTGCGGTGCAGGCTATCAGAATCAGCGGCAACGCAACGCGTCCGGTCGCCGGCATGGCAGTCCCCCTAGGTCTCATGGTCGGAATCTCTACCTGATCTTGTGACCGAGGTCACGCGCCTTTCTCGGCCGGGGTCAGCACCAGCGCGACCGCTCCGATGAAGATCGCGATGTCGGCGACGTTGAAGGCGTAGGGGTTGTCGATGCCGCAGCAGGACATGTTGAGAAAGTCCGCCACCGCCCCGTAGATCACCCTGTCCACGACGTTGCCAAGCGCGCCGCCGACAAGCAGACCGGCGGCGATCAGCCCGGCGCGGCGGGGGCGTTCGCGGCGGACCCAGATCAGCACCCCGGCGGACACCGCGAGGGCGACGAAGATGAGCAGCCAGCGGGACCCGGATCCGTCGGAAAACAGGCCGAAGTTGATGCCGGTGTTCCAGGCCATGCGCAGGGTCAGCAGGGGCGGGGCGACCGCGATTTCCTGCCGTTCGATCAGGTTGAGCCCGTGGACCACGGCGTATTTGCTGATCTGGTCGAGGAGGAAGGTCGCGAGCGCGGCCCAGAAGACGGTCCGCATCCGTTCAGTGCCGGAAGTGGCGCATGCCGGTGAGGACCATGGCGAGGCCGGCCTCGTCCGCGGCCTTGATGACCTCGTCATCGCGCATGGAGCCGCCGGGCTGGATCACCGCCGTCGCGCCCGCGTTCGCCGCCGCCAGCAGGCCGTCCGCAAAGGGGAAGAAGGCATCGGAGGCGACGACGGAGCCCCTGGCGGGCGTTTCGCCCAGCCCCGTCTCCTCCGCCATGCGCTGCGCCTTGAGTGCGGCGATGGTGGAGCTGTCGACCCGGCTCATCTGGCCCGCGCCAATGCCGACCGTGGCCCCGTCCTTCGCGTAGACGATGGCGTTGGACTTAACATGCTTTGCGACGGTCCAGGCAAAGAGCAGGTCCGCCATCTCCTTCTCCGAAGGCGCGCGTTTCGTCACCACCTTCAAGTCGTCCATGTCGATGCGGCCATTGTCGCGGTCCTGCACCAGCATCCCGCCCGCCACCTGCCGGTAGGTCAGGATCGCCGTCTTGGGGTCGGCCAGCGCATCGGTCGTCAGCAGGCGGAGGTTCTTCTTCTTCGCGAAGATCTCCTTCGCCGCATCGTCGGCACCGGGGGCGATCACGACCTCGGTGAAGATCTGCGCGATCTCCTCGGCTGTTTCGCCGTCGAGCATCTGGTTCAGCGCGATGATCCCGCCGAAGGCCGAGGTGCGGTCACAGTCGAAGGCCCGCAGGTAGGCTTCGCGCAGGGACCCGCCGCGGGCGACGCCGCAGGGGTTGGCGTGCTTGATGATCGCGCAGGCCGGGCCGTTCGCGGGCAGGAACTCCGACACCAGTTCGAAGGCCGCGTCGGTGTCGTTGATATTGTTGTAGGACAGTTCCTTGCCCTGATGCTGCTGCGCTGTGGACACGCCGGGGCGGGCCGATCCGTCGCGGTAGAAGGCGGCTGACTGGTGCGGGTTCTCGCCGTAGCGGAGCCCTTGCGCGAGCGTGCCGGCAAAGACGCGGCGGCGGGGGGTGTCCTCTCCGATCGCCTGCGCCATCCATGTGGAGACGGCGGCGTCATAGGCCCCGGTGTGGGCATAGGCGACCTGGGCCAGCCGCTTGCGGGTGGCGAGCGTGGTCTGGCCGTTGTTGGCCTTCAGTTCGTCGATCAGGGGGCCGTAGTCCTCGACATCCACGACGACGTTGACGAAGGCGTGGTTCTTGGCGGCGGCGCGGATCATGGCGGGGCCGCCGATGTCGATGTTCTCGATGCAGGTGTCATAGTCGGCACCCTTCGCGACGGTTTCCTCGAAGGGATAGAGGTTGACGATCAGCAGGTCGATCGGGTCGATCCCGTGATCGGTCATGGCCTTGACGTGCCCGTCGTTGTCACGCAGCGCCAGCAGGCCGCCGTGCACCTTGGGGTGCAGGGTCTTCACGCGACCGTCCATCATTTCGGGGAAGCCGGTCACATCGGCCACATCCGTCACGGTCAGGCCCGCGTCGCGCAGCATACCCGCGCTGCCGCCGGTGGAGAGCAGGGTCACGCCCATGCCCGCAAGCTCCTTCGCCAGATCGACCAGCCCGGTCTTGTCGGAAACGGAAATCAGCGCGCGGCGGACAGGGTGAAGGTCGGTCATGCTGTGGCGGGTCCTCGGATCGGCAGTCGTTAGGTCTCAGAACGCCTCGTCCAACCCGTCGCGGTTCAGGTCGCGGATAGAGATCGGCGTATCCTGGGCCTTGGACAGCGACCAGCGCAGGCGGGTCGCGTGTTCCACGGCCAGGGCGGACAGCACGATCTGGGTGGTCGCACGCGGCTTGAGGCGGTTCTTCTCCAGAAAGACGGAAGGTTCAAGGCGCAATTCGCCGCTGCCGTCATGACGGAAGACCCAGAGTTCTCCGGATTTCAGCGCCAGAGACACCGCGAGGCCGCCGAGATCGAGCTGCGCCTCGACTTCCGGATGCAGGTGAAAGCGGATCTGGAAGGGAATGCCCTGAAGGCTGGCATCCAGCGCGGAGTCGAAGCGGCGCTTGTGCGCATCCTCGACCGCGATCAGCAGATCCTCTCCGGCCATGCCGCGCCCGTCTGCGGTGAGTTCGAGCGTGCGGGCGTGGGTCAGGCCATGGGATTTCACGTAGCCGTCGTGCCCGGCCTGGAACCGCAGCCCGTCGGCGGCCTGGGTCATGCGGACGGGGACGTTCTTCGGACCGTCGACGAGGGGCTCTCCGCCCGTGCGGCCGGGTTTGCCGAGCCGGGCGCTGGACTGTCCCTGAAGGCTGAGCGTGGAGTGACTGGGCGTGGCACGTCCCGCGCGCTGCCAGTCGGGTCCGAAGCTGGCACCGGATCCGCAGTTGACGATCATCGCGCGGCGGCCCGAGGTCAGTTCGAAGGCGAGGGTGGAGGCATGGGCGGCGGTAGAGGCCGCGCCCTTCGGCGGCACGGCGGCATCGACGATGACGCTGGTGCGTCCGGCGGAAAGGCGCGCGAACCCCATGGACAGCCCGGCCGGATGGCGGTGCTTGATGCCGGAGGACGCGAGCGCGTGATCCAGCCGCCCTTCGATCCCGCGTCCGCCGCCGTGGAACCGGGCGAGGCTGCCGTCGGCGTGGCGCAGGGTCCGCAGGGTCGGGGCGACGCGCCCGATCGCGGCGAGATGGGCATCGGCGAGGGGACGTGCGCTGTCGGTCAGCGCGGCCTCGGCCCAGGTCAGGAGGGTGAAGACCTCCAGCAGCTCCTCGGGGTTGCGGGTGGCGATTCCGCCCTGCGGGTCGATTTCGGTCGCACATTCCCTTTCCAGCGCCTTCTGTGCCGGGCCGACGCGGTCGGAGAAGCCGTTGAGCGAGAGGCCGGCGTATATCAGACCGCAGAGCGCCTCGAACCGCGGCAGGCCGGGGCGGGCGCTTTTCCAGCGGCGGTGCAGGAACTGGGTCTGATGGCCGAGCGCCTTGAAATAGGCGTCCTGTTCAGGCTTCTCCTGCCCGCGCAGAAGAAAGTACGCGTGGTTGATCCAGCGGATCACGCGGCGTCCCGTCAGGTCCGGCGTCCAGCCCGGCCCAGAGCCGTCGCCGTAGCGTGCGATCCAGTCCCAGAGCCAGGCCTGCGCCTTGTCGCGGGTCGGTCCGTCGGCGACTGCGGCGAGGTCGTCGAGCCAGCCAAAGCCGTGGAGCTCCGCCTCGAACGCGGGGGCGGGCGGGGTCAGGGACCAGATGTCGCCGCCCTGATCCTCCACCAGATAGCCGGCGAACATGAAGTTCCCGGCGAGCAACTGGCGGCCCTTGGCAAAGCTGCCGACGCTGCGCGGTTCGGGCTGCGACACGAACCCGCCCGGCGGACGGGTCCGGGCCGTCGTGCGGGCATAGACCCGGTCAAGGAACCGGGGCCCGGATGCGGCGCGGGTCGATGTTTCGGTCATCCTGCCTGTCGGTCGCTTTCTGGGGCGTCTCCCGGGGGACCATAGTGCCGGGTCCGGGGAACGTCACCGAAAATTCTGGGTCTCAGCGCGGGCGGCGGAGGGCAACCACGTAGAAGCCGTCCATCCCGCCGAGATCGGACCAGAGGTCGGGGCGCAGGCGCAGCCCGCCCTCTTCGGTGATCCAGTCAGGGTCGAGGCCCGGAAGGTCCAGCGCGGCGCGGTCGGCGGTCAGGCCGGGATGGCGGGCGATGGCCTCCTCCGCCTGCACCTCGCCCTCGTCGGGGATCAGGGAACAGGTGCAGTAGACCAGCCGTCCGCCGGGTTTCAGCAGGCTCAGCGCGTGGTCGATCATGCGGGACTGGAGGGCGATCAGGGCTCCGATCTCGCTGCCGTCACGCGCATGCGGCAGGTCGGGATGGCGGCGCAGTGTGCCGGTGGCAGAGCAGGGTGCGTCGAGCAGGATCGCGTCCCAGCCGGTTTCGGTGAACTCGAGCGCGTCGCCGGTCACGGTGCGGGCGGAGAGGCCCGTGCGGGCGAGGTTGGCGGCGATCCGCTCGCTCCGCGGGGCGGAGATGTCGAGCGCAGTGACACGGGCCCCGGCAGCGGCCAGCTGCATCGTCTTGCCGCCCGGTGCGGCGCAGAGGTCGAGCACCTTTTCGCCCTGCTGCGGGTTCAGCACCCGGACGGGGATCGCGGCGGCGGCGTCCTGCGCCCACCATTCGCCGGTCTCGTAGCCGGGCAGGGCGGTGACCTGCACGTTGTCGGCGATCCGGAGCGTGCCGGTCGGCAGGACGGTGGCGTTCAGCGTTTCGGCCAGGGTCTTCGTCGTCGAAGGTTCGCGCGGGGTCAGGTCCAGCGGTGCGGGGCGGGACTGGACGGCTTCGCAGGCGGCGACGATTTCATCGCCCCACGCCATGACGAGCGGATCGCGCAGCCATTCGGGGATACGGGAGGCGGGTAGATCGGCCAAGGACATGCCGGCGCCGGCGACCTTGCGCAGGACGGCGTTCGCCATGCCCTTGGCGCGGTTGTGGCGTGGCATCGCGGCGATCTGGGTGACGGCAGAGTTGACCACGCCATGCGCCGCCTCTCCGGCCAGCAGTTCATAGGCGGCTATGCGCAACACGTTGAGCACCGGAAGCGGCGGCATATGGGCGAGGTGCTGGCCGAGCAGGGCGTCGAGCGCACCGAGGTGGCGGAGCGTTTCGGTCGTGAGCCGCTGAGCGCGGGCGCGGACAGGCGGGTCAAGCCGGGCCACGGGACCGGAGCGGCCGAGGAGGTCGGCGAGGATGCGCTGTTCCTCCGTCACGGCGCTCAGCATCTGGTGCGCGACGCGGCGGGGATCGGGGGGAAGGCGGGGACGGTCGGGGGCTCCGGTGCGGGGGCCGCGGGCAGGACCGTCGCGACGGGGGCCACCCTTGCCGGGGCGTCCCGGTTTGCTGTCTCTGCGGTCCGGCATACTGCGTTTCCTGCCCTGTTTCCTTGCCCCTGTCAGGTCCGGGCGTATATCATGGGTGCGATCAGAAGGAAGCCCGAGATGACCGACGACACCCTCCGGACAGACCTGCCCCCTGCGGCACAGCGCGCGCTGGCCGAGGCGGAGGCGCGCCGGAAGGCGGCGAAGGCGGAGGCGATGCCGGTGGAACTGGGCGGCCGCGACGGTCCGGAGCCGGTGCGTTTCGGCGACTGGGAGAAGAAGGGAATCGCGGTCGATTTCTGAGGGGGCCGCCCCCTCACGCAGACCCTCTCCCCGAGGGGAGAGGGGATTGCATGGCGCGGGTGGGAATGGTGCGCATGGCCCCCCTCCCTGGCCCTCCCCCCCTGTTGGGGGGGGGATTGGGTCGCGTCGGATGGATAGGGACGTGTCATCCTCGGACTTGATCAGAGGATCTCGTGCCGGGAGAGAACCTCGGATCAAGTCCGAGGATGACGTGGCATACGGGGCGGGTCAGCCCAGACCGAGCACGTCCAGCATGTCGTATTCGCCGGGTGCCTTGCCATGAGCCCACAGCGCGGCCCGCAGGGCGCCGCGTGCAAAGAGCCCCCGATCGTCGGCGATGTGACGCAGGACGATGCGTTCGCCCGGCCCGGCGAAGATCACGTCATGCTCCCCGACGATGCCGCCGCCCCGGATCGCGGCGAAACCGATGTCGCCGCGTTTCCGGGCGCCGGTGATGCCGTCCCGGCCCCGGTCGGCAACGTCGTCGAGCGCGACACCCCGGCCGGCCGCCGCGGCCTCGCCCAGCATCAGCGCGGTGCCGGAGGGAGCGTCGACCTTGCGGTTGTGGTGGGATTCCACGATCTCGATGTCGAAGTCCTCGTCCAGGGCCTCGGCCACCTTGCGGGTCAGCATGGTCAGCAGGTTCACGCCGAGCGACATGTTGCCCGCGCGCACGATGACGGTCTTCTTCGCGCTGCCGGCAATGGCCGAGAGGTCCTCCTTGCCGAAGCCGGTGGTGCCGATGACATGGGCGCAGCCGGTTTCGGCGGCGGCACGGGCAAAGGCGACGGTCGCGGAGGGGGCGGTGAAGTCCAGCGCCGCCTGCGCGCCAGCGAAGGCCGCAGCCGCATCGTCGGTCACGATCACGCCGGTTTCGGGTCCGCCGAGACAGGTGCCGAGGTCGCGGCCGATCCAGTCGTGGCCCGAACGCTCCACCGCACCGGTCAGGCGGGCACGGTCGCTGGCGGTCACGGTTTCGATCAGCATGCGGCCCATGCGTCCGGAGGCTCCGGTGACGACAATTCCGGGGGGCTGGGTCATTCGCGGCGCTCCTTTTCCTGTCCGCCCTGCTTACTGGCCTGCGCGCCGCTTGGCAAAGGGGCGGGGAGGGTCTATCTGCGGGACATGAGCAGAAACCATCATCACGACGGCGCCGGACCCTCTCAGCGCCAGCTGCGTGTCGGGGAGACGATCCGCCGGGCGCTGTCGGAAATCCTGCAGCGCGGGGACATCCACGACCCCGACCTGAACCGCATGTCGATCACCGTTGGCGAGGTCCAGGCCTCCCCCGATCTCAAGATCGCAACAGCCTATGTGCTGCCGCTTGGCGGGCAGGGGCAGGATCAGGTGGTGGAGCTGCTGGCCCGCAACAAGGCGGAGCTGCGGCGGCTGATCGGGAAGAAGCTGGAACTGAAGTATACGCCCGACCTGCGTTTCCGCATCGACGAGACCTTCGATCGGATGGACGAAACCCGTCGGCTGTTCGGCCAGGACGACGTGCGGCGCGATGTGGAGGACTAGCGCGGCGTCCCTTCCGGCGCTGCTGGCGCTGTGGGTCCTGCCCGCGCAAGCGGTGGACTGCCGGACGGAGCCCTGGGATGGGCGCTCCTACACCGTCTGCGAGGTCGACGCGACGACCGAGGATCTGCGCCTTTTCCTGACCGACCCGGGCGGCACGGCCTACGGCAGCTTCTCTGCCGTGGACGCGCGGCTGGCGGGCGAGGGCGGGCAGCTGGCCTTCGCGATGAATGCGGGCATGTATCATGAGGACCGCAGCCCGGTCGGGCACTACCGCGAAAACGGTGCGGAGGTGCGGGGCGTGATCGACACGGCCGGGCCGGGCAACTTCGGGATGCTTCCGAACGGGGTCTTCTGCATCGGTGCGGGCCGGGCCGAGGTGATCGAGACACTCACCTACGAGACCCGCGACACGGCGGACTGCCCCTCGGCCACGCAGTCGGGGCCAATGCTGGTGATCGACGGAGAGCTGCATCCCCGTTTCCTGCCGGACAGTACCTCGCGTTACATCCGAAACGGGGTCGGGGTCACGGCGGACGGCAGCCGGGCGTTCTTCGTGATGTCCGACCTGCCGGTGACGTTCTATGAATTCGCCTCGCTTTTCCGGGACGGGCTGGGTCTGCCTCAGGCCCTGTATTTCGACGGCAACATCTCTCGGCTCTATGCCCCGCAGATCGGTCGCAGCGACCTGGGGCTGCGCATGGGACCGATCGTCGGCGTGGTGGAGCCGCGACCGGCGGATTGACCGCAGGGCCGGAGCGGGCTAGGCCCGCGCGCCGGAACAGAAGGGTAGGGCATGGCACGCAATCGCAAGGGACGCGACATCTCGGGCTGGCTGGTGGTGGACAAGCCGGCGGGGATCACCTCCAACGCCTTGGTGAACAAGGTGAAATGGGCTTTCGACGCGAAGAAGGCCGGACATGCGGGGACGCTGGACCCGGAGGCAACCGGCGTGCTGGCGGTGGCGCTTGGCGAGGCGACCAAGACCGTGCCCTTCGTGACCGACGCGCTCAAGGCCTACCTGTTCACCGTGCGCTTCGGGCAGGCGACCAACACCGACGATGCGGAGGGCGAGGTGATCGCGGAAAGCGACGCGCGCCCGACGGATGAGGACATCCGGGAGGCGCTGGCGCAGTTCACCGGAGAGATCATGCAGGTCCCCCCGCAGTTCTCTGCCGTCAAGATCGACGGGCAGCGCGCCTACAAACTGGCGCGCGAGGGGGAGGAGATGGAACTGGCCGCGCGTCCGCTCTGGGTCGAAAGCCTGTCGCTGGCGGAGCGTCCCGATGCGGATACCGCCGTGCTCGAGATGGTGTGCGGCAAGGGCGGCTACGTGCGCTCCGTCGCGCGGGATCTCGGGGCGGCGCTTGGATGTCACGGGCATGTCGTCCGGCTCCGGCGGGTCTGGTCCGGGCCCTTCGTCGCCAGCGAGGGCGTGGGGATGGAGCGGATCGAGGACCTGGCAAAGAGCCCGGAGATCGACAACCTGCTGATCCCCATGGAAGTCGCGCTCGACTGCCTGCCCGAGGTGCGCGCCAGCGACGAGGGGGCGGCCCGGCTGCGCAACGGCAACCCGGGGCTGGTGATCGCGCAGGACATCGAATACGGCGAGGAATGCTGGGCCAGCCATCAGGGCCGCCCCGTCGCCGTGGGCATCTATCGCGCGGGGGAGCTGCACCCGAGCCGGGTGTTCAACCTGTGATCGAACGGCACTTCCGGAAGGGCGATGCGGAGTCCTCCGCGCTCTATTCGGACTGCGGGGCCTATCGTTACGCCCTGACCCGGTGCTGGGACGCGGCGGGGGCGCGGTTGCTTTACATCATGCTCAATCCGTCCAGGGCGAGCGAGCGGGTCAACGATCCGACGGTAGAGCGTTGCGAGCGGCGGGCGCGGCAGCTTGGCTTCGGCGCGTTCCGGGTGGTGAACCTGTTCGCCTGGCGCGCTACCGATCCGCGCGACCTGAGGGCGGCGGAGGTGCCGGTCGGCGCGGACAACGCCCGGGCGCTGGCGGAAGGTGCGGACTGGTCGGACATGGTGCTGGCGGCCTGGGGTATTCACGGGGCGCATCTGAATCAGGGGGCGGCGGTGGCGGCGCAGTTGCGGGGTCGGTCGCCGCATCACCTGGGACTCTGCCGGAACGGGCACCCGCGTCATCCGCTGTACGTGAGCTATGCCCAGGCGCCGGAGCCCTGGGATGCGGAGGCCATGGCGCAATTGGCCGGGGCATCTTCGTGAAGGATTAACTACTGCTGCGGTATGTCTTTGACCGGACCCGGCGCGCTGCTTATCGGCTGTGCCGGAGTGGAGTTATGACATGCTGATGCTAGCGGGAATGATGGGTTTGATGCTGGTCGGCGCGACCGCCATTATCGGGATCGAGGGCGAGACGGACGAAGATGACACCGCCGCCGCGCCGGAGGAGGAGGCACCGCGCCCGTCCGCCGACCTGTATGATCTGATCGCGGGGGAGATCCGGGCCGGTACCGGCGATGCGGACGAGATCACGGGCACCGAAGGGGCAGACCAGCTTGGCGGGTATTCCGGCGACGACGTGATGGCTGGGGCCTCTGGCGACGACATGATGCGGGGCGACGACGGGGCCGACCGCATGACCGGGGACGCCGGCGATGACGAGATGCACGGCGGGGATGGCGATGACCTGATCTACGGCAGCTCCGGTGACGATGCGCTGTTCGGCCACATGGGGCGGGACCTGATGCAGGGCGACGCGGGTGCGGATATCATGCACGGCGGAGCCGGGGACGACAGCCTGTCCGGCGGGGCGGGCGAAGATGCGTTGCACGGCGGGCTGGACAACGACGTTCTGACAGGCGGGGCAGGGGACGACACGCTGTTCGGCTCCTCCGGCGACGACTGGATAACTGGTTTCACGGCACGGCTGGACGGGTCCGAAGGGGATGACGGCGCGCGCGATTTCCTGAACGGCGGGGACGGGTCCGACACGCTGCTGGCGGGGGCAGGCGATACGCTCACCCTCGGTGCGGGTGCGGATTTCGCGGTGGCGGGCGACTGGATCGGGTCGGCGGACGATCCGGCGGAACTTATCGATTTCCTGACCGGGGAGGATCAGCTGATCCTTGTCCTGAACAAGGATGCCGGGTCGGACCACGATGTGACGATCGACGACAGCGGGACGGTGACGCGGATCGTGCTGGACGGCGTGGTGGTGGCGACATTGCCGGGCGGAACGCAGATCGGAATGTCGGATATCGCCCTGCTGCCCGAAGGAGAGGCAGCCGGTTTCCTGAGGCCCGGATAAGGGGCTCGAGATGCCGCGGCGTGTGGAGCCGAATGTCCCGTTTCCCACGGGTAACACCGGGCGGTGTGCCGGCGGCCGGGCAGTGGCGGGCCAGTTTCCGCTTTATTTCCGGCGGTGTTTGCCTTAAGCGGCCTGGATTGCCGTCCGGTACTGGGCGGCAGATTCGTTTCGGACCCTGCTGGACGACATCCCGGCTTGTGCCCGCCACCCCTTGACCAAAGGAGAGACCGATGTCGATCACTGTCGAAGACAAACAGCGCCTGATGAAGGAATACGCAACCAAGGACGGCGACACCGGGTCGCCCGAAGTTCAGGTTGCCATCCTGTCCTCGCGCATCGCCACGCTGACCGAGCATTTCAAGGAGCACACCAAGGACAACCACGGCCGCCGTGGTCTCCTGAAAATGGTGGCACAGCGCCGCAAGCTGCTCGACTACCTGAAGGGCAAGGACGAAGCGCGCTACCAGGACCTGATCAAGCGGCTCGGGATCCGCCGGTAAGACGTGGCGGGGTGGAGCCCTGCCTTGTATCATAGCGCCCGTTCCCGGCTGGGAGCGGGCGATTTTCTTTGCGCGATGCGCGTCGCGTTCGGTCCCGCGGATCAGGTAATGTCTCCGAAGGGGGAATTTTTTCTTTCCTGATCTGAGTACCTGTGTACACTCTTGCGTCAACGTCAGGTTTCGGGGGGGGGGCCATGGACATCTGTTACGAACTGGATCGCAGACAGCGTATTTCCGGGATCTCCGGTCCGTGGGATCATTTCGCGCTGAACAACAACGGTGAAGCCGCGCAGAGCCATCTGGTGCTTGGCCGGTCCCTCTGGGCCTTCATCTCGGACATGGAGACGATGGATTATCTCGAGTCGATCTTTTCCGCCGTCATCCGCAAGGGGCTGCCGTTCAGAACGACCTATTCCTGCAGAGGACCCGTCGCAGATATGACGATGCGGATGTGCGTCAGTCCCGCAGCGCACGGCGGCCTGCGCATATCGAACCGCGTCATCGCACACCACCCGGTGACCTGCCTGAATACCGCGCCGCGGGGAGTGGCTACGGCGAATGGGACGCGATGCACGATCTGTGCAGCGTTCCGGATCGGGGATGAGTGGATCGCGACTGGCAACCGGCCGCTTTCCAGCGCATTTCCGAGGGACGGACGAACCTTCTGCTCTGAATGCGCCGATCTGAAACGCCATTCAGGCCACCTGCCACATATGGCACGGGAAGGCTGGTCGACACGGTTGGGCCATTCCCTCTGACACCTCCGGCCCCGTAACGGCCACCGCGGTCCGGTCGGCAAGAAATCGGCGGGCGGGGGGACCGTGCGCTCTTTGCAACCGGGACGAAATCCTGTACAGCCCGCGCATCTGAGACGTAACGCTATGGACCCCGGCGTTGTGCGAAGGACAGGGGTCGGCGGCAATGGGGCCGCCATGCAAACGGGAGACGCGGCAGGGGCCGCGAGTGCTCCCTCACAGGATACGATGATGTTCAACGTAACGACGAAGACGATGGAGTGGGGCGATGAAACCCTCACTCTGGAAACGGGCAAGGTTGCCCGTCAGGCAGATGGCACGGTGATCGCGACGCTTGGTGAGACCAGCGTGATGGCGAACGTGACCTTTGCCAAGGAACCGAAGCCGGGTCAGGATTTCTTCCCGCTGACGGTTCACTACCAGGAGAAATACTACGCCGCCGGTAAAGTGCCGGGCGGCTTCTTCAAGCGCGAGGCGCGTCCGACGGAGAAGGAAACGCTGACCGCGCGCCTGATCGACCGTCCGATCCGCCCGCTGTTTGTCCCCGGCTTCAAGAACGAAGTGCTGGTGATGTGCACCGTGCTGTCGCACGATCTGGTCAATGACCCGGACGTGGTGGCGATGATCGCCGCCTCTGCCGCGCTGACGATCTCCGGCGCGCCCTTCATGGGGCCGATCGCCGGCTGCCGCGTCGGTTTCGTCGATGGCGAGTACGTGCTGAACCCGAGCGTCGACGACATGCAGAACCTGCGGTCGAACCCGGAGCAGCGTCTGGACCTCGTCGTCGCCGGCACCAAGGACGCCGTGATGATGGTGGAATCGGAAGCCTATGAGCTGACCGAAGCCGAGATGCTGGGCGCCGTGACCTTCGCGCATGAGCAGATCCAGCCGGTGATCGATCTGATCATCGACCTGGCCGAAGCTGCCGCGAAAGAGCCGTTCGACTTCACTCCGCCGGATTACTCCGCGCTTTACGACGTGGTGAAGGCTGCTGGCGAAGACGCGATGCGCAAGGCCTACGCCATCACCGACAAGCAGGAGCGGGTTGCCGCCGTGTCCGCCGCGAAGGACGCCATCAAGGCGGGTCTGAGCGAAGAGCAGCTGGCCGACGCGAACCTCGGTTCCGCGCTCAAGAAGCTGGAATCGGTCGTTCTGCGCGGTTCGGTCGTGAAGGACGGCAAGCGGATCGACGGTCGCGCGCTGGATCAGGTGCGTCCGATCGCCGTGGAAACCGGTCTGCTGCCGCGGACCCATGGTTCGGCCCTGTTCACCCGTGGTGAGACGCAGGGTCTGGTCGTGACCACACTTGGCACCGGCGATGACGAACAGTTCATCGACGCGCTGCACGGCAACTTCAAATCGAACTTCATGCTGCACTACAACTTCCCGCCCTACTCGGTCGGCGAGGTTGGTCGTGTCGGTTCCCCCGGCCGTCGTGAGATCGGTCACGGGAAACTCGCATGGCGCGCGCTTCAGGCAGTTCTGCCGGCGGCGACGGATTTCCCCTACACGATCCGTATCGTGTCGGAGATCACCGAGTCGAACGGGTCCTCCTCCATGGCGTCGGTCTGCGGCGGCTCCCTGTCCATGATGGACGCGGGCGTTCCGCTGAAGGCGGCCGTGGCCGGTGTGGCCATGGGTCTGGTTCTTGAGGACGACGGGTCTTACGCGGTTCTGACCGACATCCTGGGTGACGAAGACCACCTTGGCGACATGGACTTCAAGGTGGCCGGGACCGAAGCGGGGATCACCTCGCTCCAGATGGACATCAAGGTCGCGGGCATCACGCCGGAGATCATGGAGAAGGCCCTCGCCCAGGCGAAAGAGGGCCGTCTGCACATCCTCGGCGAGATGAACAAGGCGCAGTCCGGCGTCGGCGAATTCTCGGCCCACGCACCGCGGATCGAGACGATGCAGATCCCGACCGACAAGATCCGTGAAGTGATCGGGTCCGGCGGCAAGGTCATCCGCGAAATCGTCGAGGTTTCGGGTGCCAAGGTCGACATCAACGACGACGGCATCATCAAGATCGCATCGCCGAACGGTGAGGCCATCAAGAAGGCCTATGACATGATCTGGTCGATCGTGGCAGAGCCGGAAGAGGGCCAGATCTACAAGGGCACGGTCGTCAAGATCGTGGACTTCGGCGCCTTCGTGAACTTCTTCGGCAAGCGCGACGGTCTGGTGCATGTGTCCCAGATCGAGAACCGCCGCCTGAACCATCCTTCCGACGTTCTGAAGGAAGGTCAGGAGGTCTGGGTCAAGCTTCTGGGCTTCGACGATCGCGGCAAGGTCCGGCTGGCCATGAAGATGGTCAACCAGGAGACTGGCGAAGAGCAGACCAAGGAAGAGGCGGACGCGGAGTAATCCCGTCTGCCCGTCCCGGCCCGGATGACTCCGGGCCGGGATTTTTGTTTCTGAACAACCCTTTTCGTGAACCGGCATGGCGTCTTTCGAGATCTACCTCATCAATCTCGATGACTCGCCGGATCGTCTGGCCGCCCTGTCAGAGGCGCTGGCCGGGCTGGGCCGGTCCGATTTTCACCGCATTGCCGCCGTCGACGGCCGCAAGCGGCCTCCGGAATCCTTTCGCGAGTATGACCGCGCCGCGTCGCTGAGCGAAATGGGGCGTGAGCTGCACGGCGGCGAAGTCGCCTGTTTCCTCAGTCACATGGCCGCGCTCAGGGCGTTTCTGGACAGCGGCGCGGATTATGCGCTGGTGCTGGAAGACGATGCCGCGCCGACACCCGATGCGCTGGCGGTCTGCGACAGGCTGATCGCCTGGCAGGCGGGGCGCGGCGTGCCCGACTGGATGATTGCGCAGGTCGCCAACCCGCGGCTCAAATACGCGACCCAAGTCGGCGAGATCGGCAATCACAGTGTCTACCGCAGCCACTACATCGCAATGCTGGCAACAGCGGTTCTGTGGACACGGGCCGGGGCGGAGCATTTCCTGGCGACCTTCAGGGGCATAGATTGCCCGTATGACAATTACCTGCGCAGGGTCTTTGCGCGGGTGGATGCGGGGATCGCCGTGTTGCCGCCGCTGTTTTCCACGACCGGCGCGGACAGCGACATCGGCAAGTCGCAGGCCGGGGCGAAACGCAGCACCGCGGCCCGCCGGTTCTATACGCTGCGTCGGTTGCGGCGCCTGATCCGCGACAACTGGCGCGGCCGGACAAACGCCCGGAACTGGGCAGGCAGGAGACAGAAATGACCCTTCCCACGGTCCACACCTTCTACAAGTCCAACATCTCGCCCGAACTGGTGAGCTGGCAGGCGAAGGTTTTTGAAACGCTCGGCATTCCGCTGAAGCAGTGGCTGGACGATTCCGCCTCGCATCACGAGTGGCTGAACCGGATATTCCGGGACGACAGCCTGGGAGAGCAGGTGATCGTCGCCGATATCGACGCATTTCCGCTCAGCCGTGCGGGGTTCGACCGCTTCCTCGACATGTGCACGCAATACGACGTGGTGGGGCTGGCGCAGGTCGCCAATCACAAGGACCCCAGCAAGATTTATGCGGCGCCGATGTTCCTTGGCACGACCCGGTCGCATTACAAGGCGGTCGGGTCCCCGTCGATGCGGCGCACGGACGTCGGAGACGTGGCGCAGAGCCTCACGGATGAGACACTCGCGGCGGGAAAATCAGTGGGGCTGATCTACCCGGGCTTCTGCATCGACCCGAAGTGGCCGCTCTGGGACAAAGGGGTGTACGGAATCGGCACCTTCTTCGGGGACATGGAGTTCTTCCACCTGTTCGAATCCCGCAAGAAGGCGTCCTTCGACCTGTTCTGTGCCGTGGCCGAGGGTGTGGTGAACGGGCGGCACGATTTCGCCCGTTACCTCGAGATCATGGAGAAGGTGCCGGCGCCGAAGAAGAAGTTCCTCGGCCTGTTCTAGAGCGCCTCAGCGGCCGCGGCGGCGGAATACGCCGGTGGCGCGGGCGGCGATGTTGTCGAGTTCGTCCTTGACACTGGCTTCGGCGAAGAAGGTCTTGGCCCCGCCGCCGGTCACCCGGCCCTCCGCGATCAGCAGGTCGCCCTTGAGCGGGCCGACGTAATTGACCGACAGGTTCAGCGTCATCGCCAGTTCGCGATTGTCCGGGTCTCCGGTGTAGCACCCGCAGAACCCCATGACCGTATCGGCCATGACACCGTGGATGCCGCCGTGCAGGATGCCGTAGCGGTTCATCAGGAAACCCGTCACGGGCAGTTCAAAGCGGGCGAACCCTTCGCTCCAGTCGGTCAGGTAAAAGCCGAGGTGTTTCTGCAGCGGATAGGGGTCTTCGACCAGCGCGGGGTCCAGATTGTGATCCTTCATCGTTCCTCAGACCGTTTTGGCGGCGTTCAGGCCGGCTTCGGCAAAGCGGGGGACGGACGCGCCCATCTTCTTCGCCCGCTCGGGGTTGGAGGCATTGCCGTCAAGCGCCCGCTTGTAGACGCCCTGAATGATGCCTGCCATGCGGAAGAAGGTGAAGGCGAGGTAGAAGCCGAACCTGTCGATGCCGGGGATTCCGGCGCGGCGGCAGTAGCTTTCGATGAATTCCTCATCGGTCATCAGGCCCTCGGCCTTGCGGTCGATCCCGGCAAGGCCCCGGCTGTCCGGTCCGCCCGGCATGGACCACTGCATGATGACGGCGGCGACGTCGGCATAGGGGTGGCCGGTGGTCGACAGTTCCCAGTCCAGCACGGCGGCGATGCGCGGGCGGTCCTTTTCGAACAGCATGTTGTCGATGCGATAGTCCCCGTGGGCCAGCGTGCGCAGGCCGTCATCGCCGGGGATGTTGTTATTGAGCCAGTCAATCAGTTCGTCCATCGCCGGGATCGTGTCGGTTTCGCTGGCCCGGTACTGCTTGGTCCAGCGACCGATCTGGCGTTCGTAGTAGTTGCCCGTGGGGCCGTAGTCGGACAGGCCGGTCGCGTCGAGGTCGACGCCATGGATCGCGGCCAGCACGCGGGACATCTCGTCATGGATGGCGTGGCGGTCGGCGACGGGCAGCTCGGGCAGGGAAGGCAGGTTGAAATGGCGGCCGTCCACCTCGTCCATGATGTAGAACATGGAGCCGATGACGTCCTCGTCCTCGCACAGGACATGCACCTTGGTCACGGGCACGTCGGTTTCGTACAGCGCCTTCTGCACGCGGAATTCCCGGTCGACGGCATGGGCGGATTTCAACAGCACGCCGGGGGGCTTGCGACGCAGCACGTAGCGGTGGTCGGGCGTGATCAGCCGGAAAGTCGGGTTGGACTGGCCGACGTTGAACTTCTCGGCCGTCACGGGCCCCTTGAAGCCCGGCAGGTTGGCGGTGAGCCAGCTTTCGACGGCGGCGACGTCCAGCTTGGTGGGGTCCTGTTGGGTCATGTCTCGGGCCTCATGCATAGGTCAGCAGCCGGTCGGCATTGGCCGCCGTGATGTGCGGGGTTTCGTTGAAGCTGTGGAAGTAGGTGGCGCGGGGCGTGTAGATGAACCGTGTGATGGCGGTGTTCTTCATCTGCAGCTGCATCTTGGTCTGGTGAACGCCCGGCGTCTCCAGCAGGGCGGACACCGCCTGCGCGATCGCTCCGCCGGAGGACACCGCGAAGACCGTCTCAACGCCCTCGCGCATCAGGGCCCGGCAGGCAGTATCCACGCGGCCGGTGAATTCGGCCCACATCTCGGGCGGGTTCGGGATTTCGTCGCGCTGCCATTCGGCAACGGTGGTGCGCAGGGTGCGGAAGTGGCTCTTGTGGTCGGTCATCATGCCGTCCGGCTCACCGCCCGCAGCATATTTCGCCTTGAGCAGCTTGCCGAAGTCGAATTCGTCGAGACCGGGGTGTTCCTCTGCCATCATCTCGTGTGCCATGCCCTTGAGAATACCGGCGAGAGTTTCCTTCTGCCGGGTCAGGGAGCCATGGGCGACAAGGTCGGGAATGATCCCCTCGGCGGCGAACCAAGCGCCCAGCACCTCGGACTGTTCATGTCCGATGGCGGAGAGCTTGTCGTAGTTGTCGGCCCCGAAGGAGGCCTGACCGTGGCGGATGAGGTAGAGGGTGGGCATTCGGTTCCGTATGGTGTGGCCCCCGCGGGACGGCGGGGGCCGGTGTCGTTCAGTCGTTCAGAGGACTTCGAAAAGGCCCGCAGCGCCCATGCCGCCGCCAACGCACATGGTGCAGACGACATATTTCGCACCGCGGCGCTTGCCCTCGATCAGGGCGTGGCCGACCATGCGGGCGCCCGACATGCCGTAGGGGTGGCCGATGGAGATCGCGCCGCCGTTCACGTTCAGCAGTTCATCCGGGATGCCGAGAACGCGCTGCGACTGGAGCACCTGGGAGGCAAACGCCTCGTTCAGTTCCCAGAGGCCGATGTCGTCCATCTTGAGGCCGTGCGCCTCGAGCAGTTTCGGCACGGCGTAGATCGGACCGATGCCCATTTCCTCCGGCCCGAGCCCTGCGGCCATGACACCGACGTAGCGGCCAAGCGGGTTGAGACCGCGCTTCTCGGCCTCCTTGGCCTCCATGATGACCGAAGCGGAGGCGCCGTCGGAGAGCTGGGAGGCGTTGCCGGCGGTGATGTACTTGCCTTCCTTGATCTGCTGGCCGTCCTTGAACACCGGGGCAAGGCCCTTGAGGTCGTCAAGCTGGGTCGAGGGGCGGTTGCCTTCGTCCTTTTCCAGCGTCACTTCCTTGAAGGTGACTTCTTTGGTCTCCTTGTTCATGACGCCCATGGTCGAGGTCAGCGGAACGATCTCGTCATCGAACTTGCCGGCCTGCTGTGCGGCGGCGGTGCGCTGCTGCGATTTCAGGGCATATTCGTCCTGGTCATCGCGGGAGACATTGTAGCGCTCGGCCACGATCTCCGCCGTTTCCAGCATGGTCATGTAGAGTTCGGGGGTATGTTCCTGGATCCACGGGTCACGTGCGCGGTCGGTGCGCATGTTCTGGTTCTGGACGAGAGAGATGGATTCCACGCCGCCGCCGATGGCGACCTGCATACCGTCATGGATGACCTGCTTGGCCGCGGTGGCGATGGCCATCATGCCGGAGGCACACTGGCGGTCCATCGACATGCCGGCGACCGAGACCGGAAGACCGGCGCGGATCACCGCCTGGCGGCCGATGTTGCCGCCGGTGGAGCCCTGCTGGATCGCGGTGCCGATCACGCAGTCCTGGATTTCGGACCCGTCAAGCCCGGCGCGTTCGACCGCGTTCTTCACGGCGTGGCCGATCAGCTCCTGGGCCTGGGTGTTGTTGAAGGCACCGCGAAAGGCCTTGCCGATCGGGGTGCGGGCGGTGGAGACGATGACTGCGTCACGCATTGGGGTTTCCTCCCTGGGTTACGATTTGGGTAGTTCGATGCCGCGTTTTTCTGCGGCCATCTGGGCGTATTTGCGGGTCTGGGCGAAGGCGCCGGGCATGATCTGCTGTTTGCCTTCGTCACGGATGTCGGCCATGCGGGACATGATCGTGTCGGGGTCGAGTTCATCGTCGCCGAAGGCGACGCCCTCGGTTTCGTAGATGCGGCATTCGGCGAAACAGCCGCCGCCCGCGCCAAGGATCATGCGGTTCGGCGCATCCTCGGCGACGAGGGTCAGCATGCCCGGCGTGATC
This sequence comes from Primorskyibacter flagellatus, assembly GCF_014638275.1. Classification (GTDB taxonomy): domain Bacteria; phylum Pseudomonadota; class Alphaproteobacteria; order Rhodobacterales; family Rhodobacteraceae; genus Pseudooceanicola; species Pseudooceanicola flagellatus_A. The sequence continues at coordinate 504,978 of NZ_BMFJ01000002.1, read as the reverse complement.
GTCTCGGGCTTCAGGAGGTCGAGCACCTGTTCCGGAAGTAACCCTTCGGTCATGCGGGTAGCCGCGGTCGGAGCGAGGATATTCGCCTTGATGTTGTATTTCTGACCTTCCTGCACCAGCACGTTCATCAGCCCGACCATGGCAGCCTTGGCGGCGCCGTAGTTCGACTGGCCGAAGTTGCCGTAGAGCCCGGAGGCGGAGGTGGTGTAGACGATCCGCCCGTATTCGTTTTCCCGGAAATGATCCCAGAGCGCCTTGGTCGGCACGACCGAGCCCATGAGATGCACATCGACGACCTTGCGGAAGTCGTCCAGTTCCATCTTGGCGAAGGTCTTGTCGCGCAGGATGCCGGCGTTGCAGACGAGGATGTCGACCTTGCCCCACTTGGCGATGGCCTGATCGACCATATCCTTGACCTGCGCGGCGTCGGTGACGTTCGCGCCGTGGGCCATGGCCTCTCCGCCCATGGCTTCGATCTCTTTCACCACGGCATCGGCCTGCGCGGTCGAAGACCCGGTGCCGTCGGTGGCGACGCCGAGGTCGTTGACCACAACTTTCGCGCCCAGCTTCGCCAGCCCGAGGGCGTGGGACCGTCCCAGCCCGACGCCCGCGCCGGTGACGATGGCCACGCGGCCGTCAAATCGAATGCTCATGCCTGTTCTCCGAAATATCTGCGTCCCAGCCACTCGGCCACGAGGGCGGGTTTTTCCTTGCCGTCGATTTCGACAGTGACGGTCGTGGTCGTCTGGATTTCGCCGGGCCGGATCTCCTCGACCTTGTCGAGAACGAAGCGGCCGCGGATCTTCGATCCGACCGGGACCGGCGAGACGAAGCGCATCTTGTTCATGCCGTAGTTCACGCCCATCACGACGCCCTCTACCGAGGGCATCTGGTAGACCATGGCCGAGAGCATCGACATGGTCAGGAAGCCGTGCGCGATGGTGGTGCCGAAGGGGGTCTTGGCGGCAGCTTCGGGGTCGACGTGAATGTACTGCCAGTCCTCGGTGCAGTCGGCGAAGGTGTTGATCCGCTCCTGCGTGATTTCGAACCAGTCGGAGACTCCGATCTCCTGGCCGACCATGGCCTCGTACTCTTCCCTCGTGACGGTCTTGGCCATCCTCAGTCCTCCGTTACGGATGCGGCTTTCACCGCGACGGCGGCGTTCAGGCCGCCAGCGATCGGGATCGTGTGTCCCGAAACATACGCTCCCGCACGGGAGCAGAGATAAAGCACCGCGCCCGCGATGTCCTCGGGCGATCCGACGCGGCCAAGGGGAATGCGTTTTCCCGCCTGTTCGCGCTGTTCCTCGGTGCCGATGGCAAAGGCCATCATCTTGGAGAGGAAGGGGCCGGGCGCGATTGCGTTGACGGTGATGTGCTGCGGGGCAAGTTCCGAGGACAGCAGCGTCGTCATGTGATGCACCGCCCCCTTGGACACGCCGTAGCTGTAGGCCGTGCCGCCGCGCGGCTGCATTCCGACGATGGAGCCGGTGTTGACCACGCGCGCCGGATCCTCTGCCGTGCCGGCCTTGCGGAGCAGGGGCAGCAGCTTCTGCGTGAGGTAGAACATGCCTGTCACGTTGACATCGAGCACGCGGGACCAGGCCTCATAGGGGAATTCCTCGATCGTGGGCGCGCCCCAGGTCTTGCCAGCGTTGTTGAGCAGGATGGGCAGGGTATCGGTGCGCTTCTCGACCTCAGCCACAAGGTCGAGCACGCCCTGTTCGGTTCCGACATCGCCCGCGAACCCCTCGGCCCTGCCTTTCAGGCCCATGGCGTTCAGCTGATCCGCCGCGCCTTCGCAGGCGTGGGCCTTGCGCGAGGCGATCATGACGTTGCAGCCCGCGCCCATCAGTGCCTCGGCGGCCATGTAGCCGATGCCGGACGCGCCGCCGGTGACAAGCGCGGTTTTGCCCGTCAGGTCGAACAGTTTCGCGACGAGGAGGTCCGACATCAGAAGCCCCGTGCCTTGGCGACGCGATTGGCGTGGTAGCCGTAGTCGCCCAGCCATTCCGCGCCAACGCGGGCACGCTTCATGAAGAAACCCATGTCGAATTCGTCGGTCATGCCGATGCCGCCGTGCATCTGAACGCCTTCGGACACGGCCAGCTTGGCGGTCTTCGTGGCGCGGGCCTTGGCGATGGAGGTGGCGAGGTCAGCGTTTTCCGGGTCTTCGTCCATCATGCGGCCCGCATTGGCGATGGCCGACGCGGTGATCTCGATCTCTGCAAACAGGTGCGCCGCGCGGTGCTGGAGCGCCTGGAAGGTGCCGATGATCCGGCCGAACTGCTTGCGTTCCTTCAGATAGGCGGTGGTCATGCCGAAGGCGCCTGCCGAGACGCCGAGCAGTTCGGCGGACAGGGCGGCGCGGCCTGCGTTCAGGGCGGTGGCGATTGCGGCTATGCCTCCGTCGACTTCCCCGACCACGTCGTCGCCTGTGGCCTCGACCCCGTCAAAATCAAGCTGGGCGTGGTCGCGTTCATCCACGGTGCGTTTCGCGGTGCGGGTCAGGCGGGCGCGGTCGGCGTCGATGTCGAAGAGGGTCAGGCCCTGCGCCTCACCCACGGTGCCGCCGGTGCGGGCCAGGACAAGGACGCGCGAGGCAGAGGTGCCGTCGGCGACAAAAACCTTGCGGCCGGTCAGTTTGAAAGCGTTGCCCGACTTCTCTGCCCTCAGGCCGGTGCGCTCGGGCGCGTGCTTGGAGCCTTCGTCCACGGCCAGCGCGTAGATGGCAGAGCCGTCCGCGATGCCGGCCAGCCGGTCGTTCGCCGCGCCTTTCAGCGCGGTCGCGGCCATGACGGCGGTCGAGATGAAGGGGGAAGCGGCGAGGACCTCTCCCATCTCCTCGGACAGGATGCCGGCGGCACGGTGGCCCATCTCGGACCCGCCTGCACCCTCGGGCAGGAGCACGCCGGTCCAGCCCATCTGGGCCATTTCCTTCCAGAGGCCGGGATCGTAGGCGCGGCCCGCATCGCGGTTGGCGCGGAAGGCGGACACCGGCGAGGATTCCTGCAGGAACCCGCGCGCGGCGTCGCGCAGCATGACTTCATCCTCGGTCGGGACAAGCGAAGCAACCATGGTCTTGATCCTTTACGAGGAGGGCAGTTCGAGAACGCGCTTTGAGAGAATGTCGAGCATCACCTCGGAGGTGCCGCCCTCGATGGAGTTCGCCTTGGTGCGCAGCCATTCCGGTGCAAGCGTGCCGTGTTCCCCATCCCACTCGACCCCTTCGGAGCCGGTGATCGACATGAGAATTTCATAGCGGCGCTTGTTCAGTTCGGTGCCGGAGTATTTCAGCATGGCAGAGGCATGGCCGACGCCGCCCTGCTTGGCCATGTCCTTGTAGCGTTCCAGCGTCATGCCCATGGCCAGCGTGTCGATTTCCAGTTCCATCGTCTCGGACCGGATCACGGCGTCCTGCATGATCGTCTCGTCCAGCGATCCGATGAAGGCGCCAAGGGAACGTCCGCCAAGGATGCCCGCCGCCCCGCCCGATCCGCCGCCGCCGATCATCTCGCGTTCGTGGGTCAGCAGGTGCTTGGCGACGTCCCAGCCCCTGTTGAGTTCACCGACGATGCGGGAGTTTCCCTGTTCGTCGGTCTTCGGGACCACCACGTCGTCGAAGAAGGTCTCGCAGAAGGGGGAGGCTCCCGAGATCAGCTTGATCGGCTTGGTCGAGACTCCGTCGGCCTCCATGTCGATCAGCATGAAGGAGATGCCCTTGTGCTTGGGCGCGTCCCGGTCGGTGCGGACGAGCGCGAAGATCCAGTCGGCGTGGTTGGCATAGGAGGTCCAGATCTTGGACCCGTTGACCACCCAGTGATCGCCCTTGTCATCCGCGCGGGTCTGAACAGACGCCAGATCCGATCCCGCGCCCGGCTCGGAGTAGCCCTGGCACCAGCGGACCCGGCCGTTGGTGATGTCGGGCAGGTATTTCAACTTCTGCTCGTGCGTTCCGAAGGCCAGCAGCGCGGGGCCGAGCATCCAGAGACCGAAGCTTTCCAGCGGAGAGGGGGCCCTGGCCTTCGCCATCTCCTCGCGAAAAACCTTCTCCTGGGTACGATTCAGTCCCGCGCCGCCGTATTCGACCGGCCATCTCGGGGCGGTCAGACCGACTGACGCGGCGTTTTCCATCCAGATTCGCTGCTCATCGCAAGAGAATTTGAAACGCTTGCCGCCCCAGCATATACTGCGCTCATTCGCCGGCATAACCTTAAGTTTTTGCGGGCATTTTTCTGCGATGAAGGTCGCGACCTCGGACCGAAACTGGTCCGGGTCGTCCGAAAACGACGACATATCCGCTCCTCCCAGATGCGTGATGTTTTGCAGTGCAGAATAGAATTTCACAGTTTGCTTGACAAGGCGGGTCGGAAACCTTTTGATCTTCCCCAGAAACGCGTCGGTACAAGAATCCGGCCTTTCGTAACGGGAGGAAATACATGTCCATCAAGAAAGCCGCCCTGGCGGCTGCTGTCTCTTTCATCGCAGTGTCTTCCGCTTTCGCGGACGACATCAAGTTTGCATTCATCGACCCGCTGTCCGGCCCGATGGGCCCCTCGGGTGAAGCCGGCTACACCAGCTTCCTGCTGGCGGCCGAGCACATCAACAACAACGGCGGCGTGAACGGCGACAACATCGTCGTCACCGGCTACGACAACAAGGTGAACCCGAAGGAATCGCTGGTTCAGCTGCAGAAGGCCATCGACGACGGCGCGCGCTTCATCCTGCAGGGCAACGGGTCGTCCGTGGCCGCAGCGATCATCGACGCCGTGAACAAGCACAACCAGCGTAACCCGGGCGACGAAGTGGTGTTCTTCAACTACGCCGCCGTGACGCCGGACTTCACCAACGACGGCTGCTCCTTCTGGCACTTCCGCTTCGATGCGCATGCCGACATGAAGATGGCCGCCATCACCGACTACATCAAAAACCAGGACGACATCAAAAAGGTGTACCTGATCGGTCAGGATTACATCTTCGGTCAGGCCGTCGCCGCGGCCGCTGAATCCCAGCTGACGGAAAAGCGTCCCGACATCGAGATCGTCGGTAACGAACTGCACCCGCTGGCGAAGGTGAAGGACTTCACCCCCTATATCCAGAAGATCATCTCTTCCGGTGCGGATGCGGTCATCACCGGCAACTGGGGCGCGGACATGTCGCTGCTGATGAAGGCGGCTGCTGAATCCGGGTCGAACATCCCCTACTTCACCTTCTACGGCGGCTCGCTCGGTGCGGTGTCTGCCCTGGGTGAAGGCGCAATCGACCGCCTGTACCAGGTGACCGAAGGCATCACCAACCTGGAAGCAAGCGACGAGCAGTACGCTCTGATCGAAGAGTACAAGACCCGCTTCCCGGAGTACGACTACTACTACCACCGCGCCTTCAACACGCTGAACGCGTTCAAGGCTGCGGCCGAGAAGGCCGGCTCTGCCGACCCGATCCCGGTTGCCTTCGCACTGGAAGGGCTGGAGATCCCGGAAGCCTACGGCACCCTGACCGTGCGGGCCGAAGACCACCAGGCGCAGCAGAACCTGTACATCTCGACCGTCGCCAAGGTTGACGGGGAGTCGGTGAAGTACGGCGTCGACAACATCGAACTGGGCTGGAAACTGCTGGACGGCGGCAAGATCGACGCGTCGGCGGCCGAACAGCCCACGACCTGCAAGATGGAGCGTCCGGCCAAGCCGTAAGGCGGGGCATGCGACCACGACCACAACAGGGGCGCCGTGCCTTAGCCGCGCGGCGCCCCAACTGCACCTAACGAGGTCACAATGGAAACGATCGTATTCGCGCTGCTGAACGGCGTGATCTACGGGCTCCTGCTGTTCATGCTGTCGTCCGGCCTGACGCTCATCTTCTCGATGATGGGCGTGCTGAACTTCGCCCATGCGAGCTTCTACATGCTTGGCGCCTACTTCGCCTTCACGATCATGGGGGCGACAAGTTTCTGGATCGCCCTGTTCATCGCGCCGGTCCTTGTCGGACTGGTCGGAGCGGTGGTCGAACGATATGGGCTGAGGCGCGTGCATGCCAACGGGCATGTGGCGGAACTGCTGTTCACCTTCGGTCTGGCCTATCTGATCGAAGAGATCGTCAAGATCATCTACGGCAAGACGGCCGTGGATTACAAAATTCCCGACCTCCTGAATTTCCACGCCTTCACGATCTACGGCGCGTCCTTCCCGGCCTACCGGATGTTCATGCTGTTCATCGCGATCTCCATGCTGATCGGCCTGTGGTTCCTGCTCAAGAAGACCCGCGCGGGCCTCATCATCCAGGCGGCGCTGACGCATCCGCACATGGTCGGCCATCTGGGCCACAACGTGCCGCTGATCTTCATGACCGTCTTCGGCATCGGCTGTGCGCTGGCGGGCCTTGCGGGCGTGATCGCGGGCAACATCTTCGTCACCGACCCGGCCATGGCGGTGCAGATGGGACCGATCGTCTTCGTGGTGGTCGTCGTCGGCGGGATCGGATCGCTGGAGGGGGCTTTCCTTGCCTCCATCCTGATCGGGCTGATCCAGAACTTCGCTGTCGGCATCAACGCCAACTTTGCCGAGATTTTCTGGTTCCTCGGCCTCAGCCCGACCTCGGAAATCGGTGACATCACCATTTCCTCGCTGGCGCCGGTCATGCCGTTCCTGCTGCTGGTGCTGATGCTGATCTTCCGGCCCCGCGGCCTGATGGGAGAGCAAGAGCTATGAGCGAAACGACCCAATCCATGCAGAACGTCGGCCCGACCTCCGGTGCCAAGTTCCGTCAGCGGACCCTGCCGATCCTGATCTTCATCGCGATCATTCTTGCGATCCCGATGACCGATCCGTCGCGCACGGTCTACACGCTGGTCCACCAGATGGCGATCAACATCGTCTTCGCGCTGGCGTACAACATGCTTCTCGGCAAGGGCGGGATGCTGTCCTTCGGCCATGCGGTCTATTTCGGACTTGGCGGGTACTACTGCCTGCATGTCATGAACTGGATCGCCGAAGGGGCGGGCATCTGGGCGAACTTCCCGGTGTTCTTCCTGCCCGTGCTCGGGTTCCTTGCCGGTGGTCTGTCGGCTGCCGTGATCGGGTCTTTCTCGACCCGGCGGGCGGGCACGACCTTCGCCATGATCTCGCTTGGCGTGGCAGAGCTGATCGCCTCGGGTGCTTTCATGTTCGACAGTCTCTTCGGCGGCGAACAGGGGATTTCGGGCGACCGGATGAACGGGCCGCAGGTCTTCGGGCTTTCCATGGGGCCGATGAGCGACATCTACTGGTTCATGGCCTTCTGGACCGTCATCTCGATCATCGCGATGTACGCCTTCACGCGCACCCCGCTCGGCCGCCTGTCCGAAGCGACGCGGGACAACCCGCAGCGGGTGCAGTTCATCGGCTACAACCCGACACGGGTGCGCTGGCTGGTGTTCACGGCCTCGGGGGCCTTCGCCGGTCTGGCGGGCGGCATGTCGGCGGTGAACTACGAGATCTTCACGCCCGAGGCGCTGTCGCTCATCCCGTCGGGCTTCGTGCTCATCATGGCCTATGTGGGTGGCATCACCTATTTCGTCGGCCCGATCATGGGGGCGATCCTGCTGACCTACATGTCCTCCATGATGTCGGACTTCACGGAGGCCTGGCTGCTCTACCTCGGGCTGATGTTCGTGATCATCGTGATGTACGCTCCGCGCGGCATCGCCGGCATCGTTTTCGGTGTCTGGGACGGCCTGACCGGCCCTGACAAGGGCACCTACATCGGGCGTCTGCTGGTGCAGATCGCCGGAATGGTGCTGATGCTGATCGGGCTGATCGTGCTGGTCGAGATGTCGATCCGCTGGTCCAACGGCTATGGCGAGGTCTTCGAACCCTTCGGGCTGCACCTCGGCACGACCAACGTGCTGACGTGGATCCTGATCATCGTGCCGATCGGAGCGGGTGCCGCCCTTCTCCGCCGCGTCAACCGCGAGAAAGAGGAGGCCGTGGCATGACCGCCCCCGCGCTGTCTCTCAAGAACCTGTGCAAGAGCTTCGGCCCGGCGAAGATCATCAATGACGTGACCCTGGATATCGCCAAGGGGGAACGTCATGCGATCATCGGGCCGAACGGCGCGGGCAAGTCGACGCTGTTCAACCTGATTTCGGGGCTCTACACCCCGACGTCCGGCACGGTGTCGCTGAACGGCACGCTGATTTCCGGCGTGCCCCCGTTCGAGATCAACCGGATGGGGCTCTCCCGCTCCTTCCAGGTGTCCAACATCTTCGCCAACATGACTGTGCGCGAAAACGTGCGCTGCGGGGTGCTGCATTCCATGGGGCAGGGCTATGCTTTCTGGAAATCGGTGACCGCATCCAAGGCGGTGCAGGAACGGACCTACGAGATCCTCGAACACTGCGCGCTGGTGGACAAGGCCAACCTGCCGGCCGCGCTGCTTCCGTACGCGGATCAGCGGGCGCTGGAGATCGCCATCACCATCGCCGGCGGGGCGGAGGTGATCCTTCTCGACGAACCGACCGCGGGGATGAGCCATTCGGAGACCGACCGCGCGGTGGACCTCATCCGCCGTTCGACGGAAGGCAAGACGCTGGTGATCGTGGAACACGATATGGGCGTGATCTTCGACCTCGCCGACCGGATCTCGGTTCTGGTCTACGGGGAAATCATCGCCTCCGCCCCGCCGTCGCAGATCCGCGGCGACGCCAAGGTGCGCGAGGCCTATCTGGGCGACGAGGCCCTGCCGGAGGAAACGGTATGACGCAACCCATGCTTCAGGTGAAGGACCTGCATGCCTTCTACGGCAAGTCCCACGTCCTGCGCGGCGTGAACATGGAGATCATGCCGGGCGAGGTGATCGCGCTTCTGGGGCGGAACGGCGTCGGCCGGTCCACCACAGCCAAGGCCATCATGGGCGAGGTCGCGCCGAAGGGCGAAATCCTCTTCAAGGGCCAGCCGATCGCGGGGCTGGAAAGCCACAAGATCGCCCGCATGGGGCTGGGCTACGTGCCGGAATCGCGGGACATCTTCCCGACGATGACGGTGCGCCAGAACCTCGTGCTCGGCGTGAAGGACATGAAGAACCCGGGCAAGTACAACATCGAACAGATGCTGGACATGTTCCCCAACCTGCGGGCGCGTGCCGACAATCCGGCGGGCGTTCTGTCGGGTGGGGAAAAGCAGATGCTGACGATGTGCCGGACGCTCATGGGCGACCCGGAACTGATCATCATCGACGAACCGACCGAGGGGCTGGCTCCGATGATCGTGCAGCAGATCGGCGACACGATCGCGGAAATCGCCAAGACCGGTGTGGCTATCCTGCTTGTGGAACAGAAGCTCTCCATCGCGCTGCGCATCGCGAACCGGGTCTATGTCATGGGTCACGGCGAAATCGTCTACGGCGGCACGCCCGAGGATTTCGCCACCCGCGATGACGTCCGCAAGGAATGGCTGGAGGTCTGAGCCTCCGACGCCACGCGAAACGACAAGAGGCCCCGCGGGGCCTCTTTCCATGTCCGGCTTCATCTTGCCGGAAATACTCCCGCCGGAGGCGCCCGTCCCCGCCACGCCGGCAGGGGACGGGCAGGGGCGTCACGGTACCAGCGCGATCTTCCCGACGGCCCCGCGTCCGAGAACCCGCTTCAGGACCTCGGCGGCCTCGGCCAGCGGATAGCGTCCCTCGATCAACGGCTTGATCTGGCCGGAGGTGTACCAGCCGAACAGTTCCTCCATGTTGGAGCGGTAGTCGGCGGGGCAGCGGCGGGTCCAGTTGCCCCAGAAGACGCCGACGACGGAATATTCCTTCACCAGCGTCAGGTTCACCGGCAACTGCGGGATCTCGCCGCTCGCGAAACCGATGATGAGCAGGCGGCCATCCGGGGCCATGAAGCGCGAAGCGGCCTTGAAGGCGTCGCCGCCGACGGAGTCATAGACCACATCCGCGCCCTTGCCGTCGGTCAGCGCCTTGATCTCCTCTTTCAGGTTGTCATAGCCGATGGCGTGGTCGGCCCCCTGTTCCAGCGCGATCTGCCGCTTGTCGTCGGACGAACAGACGGCAATGACCCTGGCGCCCATGACCTTGCCGATCTGGATGGCGGCGGTTCCCGTGGCCCCTGCAGCGCCGAAGATCACCAGCGATTCCCCGGGCTGGATATTCGCCCGCTGCTTGAGCGCGTGGTGCGAAGTGCCCCAGGCGATGATCATCGCGCAGGCGTCGGCGGCGTCCATACCGTCGGGCAGGGCAAAGCAGGTGGCTTCGTTGCCGACGGCCAGTTCCGCATAACCGCCGGAGCAGTATGTCACCACCCGGTCGCCGGTTTTGAAACGCGTCACGCCATCTCCAAGCGCGACGATCTCTCCGGCGACCTCGCTGCCGGGGGTGAAGGGGCGGTCGGGCTTGACCTGGTAGAGGCCCTGCACGGTCAGCCCGTCGGGGTAGTTCACGCCCGCCGCCTCGGTCCGGATCAATACCTGGCCGGGGCCGGGGACCGGGTCCGCCTTATCGCCGTACTTCAGGTCGTCCAGCGGTCCGAATTCTTCACAGATGATCGCTTTCATGTCAGTCCTCCCGATTCGTGACGGCCCCGCGGCGGGGCCTGCGTTCCCCTCGTTCTTACCGGTTTTGTCAGGTTAGGCCATTGAATTCACGATGATTTCGGCGAAATCTTCACCATTTCCGCCCTGCGAAACATCTTTTTCCGCTCTGCGGACATTACGGCACGTTCCGTCAGCGGAATACCCTTCCACCCCTGTCGTTCCGCGGTTAAGTTCCTCAGGATCAGTGAGGGAGGATTTGCCATGAAAGGCATGATGATGCACCGGCCATTGCTGGTGTCGGAGATACTCGAATTCGGCCGGGGCGCGTACCCGCGGGCCGAGATCGTCTCGGTCCGGACCGAGGGCGACATCCACCGCGAAACCTACGTCGAATTCTATGACCGGACGGTTCAGCTGTCCCACGCGCTGCAGGCGCAGGGGGTGAAGCTGGGCGACCGGGTGGCGACCTTGGCGTGGAACGGCTACCGCCACATGGAACTGTATTACGCGATTTCCGGCATCGGCGCGGTCTGCCACACGATCAACCCGCGCCTTTCGGCGGAGCAGTTGATCTACATCGTGAACCATGCCGAGGACCGGGTCCTGTTCCTCGACACCACCTTCGTGCCGCTGATTGCCGCGGTGAAGGACCACCTGCCCAAGGATCTGGTCTATGTCATCATGACCGACCGGGCGCACATGCCGGACACGCCTTTCGACGCGCTTTGCTACGAGGAACTGCTCGACGGCCAGCCGACCACGATCACCTGGCCGGATTTCGACGAGAATACCGCCTGCGGGCTCTGCTACACCTCCGGCACGACGGGCAATCCGAAGGGTGCGCTTTATTCGCATCGTTCGACCTACCTGCATGCAATGATGATTTCGGTGATGCAGTCGACGACCTTCAGCGAAGGCGCGTCGGTTCTCCCGGTGGTGCCGCTGTTCCACGTCAACGCCTGGGGCCTGCCCTATTCCTCGCTGATCTCGGGGCTGAACATGGTGATGCCCGGGCCGGCGATGGACGGTGCGTCGCTGTTCAAGCTGATGGACCAGGAAAAGGTCTATTCCGCCTGGGGCGTGCCGACGATCTGGCAGGGTCTTCTGGGCGAGATCAAGAAGCAGGGCCGCCCGCCCGAAGGTTTCAAGGACGTGGTGATCGGCGGGTCCGCCGCGCCGCGCTCGATGATCGAGGCGTTCGAGAAGATGGGCGTCGGTGTCGGCCATGCCTGGGGCATGACCGAGATGTCTCCGGTCGGGACCCACGGCATTATGCCGGGCTGGATGAAGGAAGAGTCCTTTGAAACGCAGATCGACTACAAGGCGCTTCAGGGCCGCCGCTGCATCGGGGTGGACCTGAAGATCGTCGACGAGGACGGCAACACCCTGCCCCATGACGGCAAGGCTGCAGGTGAGCTGTTTGTGCGCGGGAACACGGTGGTGTCGGGTTACTTCAAGAACGAAGAGGCCTCGGCCAAGGCGCTGGACAAGGACGGCTGGTTCGGTACCGGCGACGTGGCCTCCATCGACAAGGATGGGTTCCTGTCGATCCAGGACCGCGCGAAGGACCTGATCAAGTCGGGTGGGGAGTGGATCTCCTCCATCGATCTGGAGAACCTCGCCATGGCACATCCGGCGATTGCGCAGGCGGCGGCGATCGGCGTGAAGCATCCGAAGTGGGACGAGCGTCCGATCCTCGTCGCGGTGCTGGCCGAGGGGGCCGAGAAGCCGAGCGTGGAGGACATGCGCGAGCATCTGTCGTCGGAATTCGCGAAGTGGCAGTTGCCGGACGACATTGTCTGGGTCGATGCGATTCCGCTGACGGCGACGGGCAAGTTCTCCAAGCTGAACCTGCGCAAGCAGCTCGCGGACTACACGCATCCGGAGCTTCGGGAGACCGCCTGACAGGCTTCCCCACCCTCGCCCTCCCCCGTGCCGGGGGAGGGAAGCGCTTTTGCGGGTCTGTTGCCGTCCCGTGACCCGTCATCCTCGGGTCAAGCCCGGGGATGACGGGTCAGAAGTTGAGTTGTGGGGTCAGTCCGACCCCGCCTCGCTTTTTGCCAGATCGTTGATCCCGGCCATCAGCCGCGCCACGTCCGCGCCCAGTTTTTCCTGCTGGCGGGTGACCTCCTCCTGCGCCTTCTCCCAGTCCTCCGCCGCCGCGATCAGCCGTCTGCCGCCTTCGTCGGTCAGCGCCAGAACCTTCTTGCGGCGGTCGTCGGCGTCCGGGGCGGAGGTGATCAGGCCTTCACGTTCCAGCGGCATGAGGCCACGGGACAGGGCCGACTGGTCCATCTCCATCAGGTCGGCGATCTTCTGCACCGTCGGTTTCCGCAAATAGCGCACCCAGGCCAGCAGGGCGAGCTGCGAGATGGTCAGACCGTGTTCGGCCAGAGCGGCATCATAGAGCCGGACCATCCGGCGCGAGGCGCGGCGCGTGGCGAGGCAGTAGCAGGACCCGGACAGCAATTCTGCAAGGGCGGGTGTTTCGGCGGGACGGCGTTCTGTGCTCATGGCTCCTTGACCCATGCATATGCATGGGATTAGCTGTATATGCATATATATGGAGTACACGATGTTTGAGCCCGCGCCAATCCCGGAATACAACGTTGGAATCGCTGATGTTTCCGTGGTGATGTCGAAGACCGGCAAGGAACTGATGCAGGGAATCATCGACGGTGAGACTCCGGCGCCCTCCATGGCGAAGACGATGACCCACTGGATCGTGCGGATCGGGGACGGAGAGGTCGAGTTTCGCGGAGAACCCTCTGCCGCCGTGATGAACCCCGGCGGAATCGTGCATGGGGGCTGGGCGATGACGCTGCTGGACTCCGCGCTTGGCTGCGCCGTTCACACGACGCTGGAAAAGGGTGAGATGTTCGTGTCGCTGGATACGTCGGTGCGTTTTGTCCGTGCGATCACGCCGCAGACCGGTCAGGTGCGCTGCATTGGCCGGGTGCAGACGCGCGGGCGGCGCATTGCCACTGCCGACGGGCTGATAGAGGACCAGAAGGGCCGGATCCTCGCCACTGCAACGACCTCCTGTTTCATCCAGCCGATCGGGGCCTGAGCCATGCGTTTCTTCGCCCTGATGTTCGCGCCGCTCTGCATGACCACCGGCGTCTTCGTATTTGCCGGCGTGCTGGAACCAATGGCGGATGACCTGGGTGTCTCCGTTTCCGTCGCGGGGCAGTTGCAGTCGCTGTTCACCATCGCCTGTGCGCTTGCCGGGCCGTTGCTGGCGGTCGTGACGGGCGGATTCGGACGCAAGCGCGTGCTCGTCCTGACGCTCGGGTTTCTTGCGGTGATGAACGCCGTATCCGCCATGATGACCGGCTTCACCGGGCTGGCGGTGGCGCGGGTGATTTCGGGGGCGTTCGGGTCGCTGGCGCTGCCCATGGCCTCGACCATCGCGGTGATCCTCGTCGGGCCGGAACGGCGGGCGCGGGCCCTGTCCATCGTCTATGCCGGGGTGTCGCTGGCCTTTGTCACGGGCATCCCGCTCGGCTCCACCGTGGGGGAGGCGTTCGGCTGGCAGGCCTGTTTCTGGCTGGCCTCCGGGCTCTGCGCCCTAGGGTTCCTGATGGTGCTGGTCTTCGTGCCGAAGGTTCCGACGCCGCCCGCGCCTCCGGGCAATGCCTTTGCCGCGGTGCTGGCCTGGCCGACGACGGGTTTCCTGCTGGTGACGCTGATCGCCTTTACGGCGACATTCTCCTCCGTCGGGTACATCGGTCCGGTGGTGACGCGGCTCACCGGGTTGACCGGGCACGGGGTCGGCATGATCCAGATGCTGTCGGGGCTGGGCAGTTTCCTTGGCCTCACCCTCGGCACACGGCTGATCGAAACGGGCGCACGGAGTCCGCTGGTGCTGCTGTTCTGCGGGACCTTCCTCGGGCAGGGGCTGTTCGCGGTTGGCCTGATCCTGGGAATGGAGGGCAACGCCGGGCTGGCCATCGCGGCGGTATCGGTCCTGACCGGGTCGACGTGCCTGTTCGGGGTCGCGCCGGTTGTCCAGTCGCGCCTTGCCGATGCTGCAGGGCCGAATGCCACGCTGGCCTTCGCGCTGAACGGGTCCATGGTCTACCTCGGGCAGGGGCTTGGCGTGGTATTCGGCGGCGCCATGCTCGCGGGCTTCGGACTGGAATATGTCTCAACGGCCGGAATGATGGTCGCCGTGCTTGGTGTCCTGCTCTCCCTGTCCCTGCGGCGAGGTCGGGCTCGGGTCCCGCTTCCTCACTGATCTCCGCAGGGACGCGGAACGCCGTCCCCCGCCGAGATGGACCGGCGGGGGGCGGTCTGTCATAAGCGGGCCGACTCTGTTCTGGACCCGTCAATGCCCGGTATCTCCCTTCCCCACGTTGCCATGGTGCTGGGGGCCATGTTCCTGATCGTTGCCGGGGATACGGCGGGCAAGACGATGACCGGGCAGGGAATGAATCCCTTCTTCGTGGCCTGGGGGCGGTTTGCGCTGGCTGCCCTGATGCTCGCCCCGCTGGCCGGTCTGCGTCGGGAGGACCTGCCGGCCTTCCTCGACTGGCGGCTCCTTCTGCGCACGCTGTTCATCGTCGCCGGGATCTGCGCGATTCTGACCGCGCTCAGGACCGAACCGATCGCCAACGTCTTCGGGGCCTTCTTCATCAGCCCGGTGGTGTCCTATTTCGGATCAGCGGCGGTGCTGAAGGAAAGGATTACCGTGGCCCGCTCCGTCCTGCTGCTGATCGGGTTTGCCGGGGTGCTGCTGGTGGTGCGTCCCGGGTTCGGGATGACTCCGGGCATGGGATTCGCCCTGTTCGCCGGGTCCTGTCACGGCGCCTACCTCGTCACGACGCGCTGGCTGGCGGGGGCCTATCGCCCGCGGCTTCTTCTGCTGTCGCAACTGGCGACGGGCGGGCTTGTTCTGACGCCCTTCGCGCTGCTGCACTGGCCGGCGGAGGTGTCGCAGGGCTTTGCCTGGGCCTTCCCGCTGTCGGCCTTCGGGTCGGCCATGGGAAACTACCTGCTGGTCATCGCCAGCCGGACCCTGCCGGCGGGCATCGTCGCGCCGCTGGTCTATGCGCAGATCGTGGCGGCGATGATCCTGGGGCTGGTGGTCTTCGGCGACTGGCCGGACAGCATGGCGCTGGCCGGACTGGCAGTGATCCTCGCCTCGGGTGTCGCGGGGCTGCGGCTGGCGGGACGCGGCGGATAGGGGTCAGTAACCGACCCGGTTCACCATGTTCACCAGTTCCACGAGGCGCGGGCCCAGATCGTCCTCCAGCCGCTCCTTGGGCAGGGCAAAGCTGTAGCCGCCGAGGTTGAAGGCCAGCATCGGCGTGTCGGGCTGCTGGCTGCGGTAGGGCACGGCGACCGCGTTCACGTCGCGCTGCCAGTCGCCGATCATGCAGTAGAAGCCACGTGCCGCGACCTGTTCCCGCGCCGCGTCCAGCTTGTCCATGATCTCGGACACGCGGTCGGGTTCGTAGCGCATCTGGATGCGGTCGATGATGTCGGCGCGTTCGGATTCCGTAGTGCCGGCGATATAGGCCTGCCCGATGGCGGAGCGGGCGAGCGAGATACGCGAGCCGACGGAAAGCTGGAGGGAGATCACGCCCTGCGAGCGTGCCGCGGCGATATAGGTCATCGCCATGTCGTCGCGCCCGCCAAGGGCGACCAGCACGCCGTCGCCCGCCTTGTCGGCCAGTTCCTGCATGTAGACCTGCGCGGTGTTGCGGACCTGCATCCCGGCGAGGCAGGCGTAGCCGAGCGACAGGACCGGAACGCCCATACGGTAGCGTCCGGTGCCTTCGTCGTAAACGAGATAGCCGGATTTCAGCAGGGTGAAGGTCAGCCGCGACACGGTGGAATTCGGCAGGCCCGTCCGTTCGGCCAGTTCGGAATTGCCGAGCCCCGCCTTGTCGGTCGGACGGAAGGCGCGCAGGATCTCCAGCCCGCGGTGCAGGGCGGTCACGAACTGGCGGTCGCTGTCAGGCCGCTCTGCCGTGTCCACATTGTTGTCGGTTGCTCTTTTCCGCACCTTCGTCCACTCCCTGCCGCCTTGCCGGCGGTCCTTACCCTGTCACGTTCCCGTACGGGCCGCGGCCGACTGCCGTTCGGCGTCGGCCAGCTCCCGCCACTGCACCTTGCCGGACCCCGATTTCGGCAGGTTTTCGACAAATACGATCTGGCGGGGGCATTTATACGCGGCCATGTGGTCGTGACACCACGAAATAATCGCGTCTTCGCCTATTTCTCCGGCACCCGTGCGCAGGACGACATAGGCTTTCACGGTTTCCCCGCGGCGCGGATCGGGGGCGCCGATCACGCAGGCCTCGGCGATATCGGGGTGATGGTGCATCAGCGCCTCCACCTCCGCGGGCCAGACCTTGTAGCCCGAGGCGTTGATCATCCGCTTCACCCGATCGGTCATGTAGAAATAGCCGTCGCCGTCGAAATGGCCAATGTCGCCGGTCCGCAGGAAGCGCTTGCCGTCGATGGTGGTGAAGGCGGCTTCGGTCGCTTCGGGGTTGTTCCAGTAGCCTTCGAAAATCTGGGGGCCGTGCATCACGATTTCCCCGGTTTCGTCGGGGCCGAGGTCGCGCCCTGTCTCAAGGTCGATCACCCGCGCGTCGACGTCGAACAGGGGGATGCCGAGGCATTGCTTGCGCGGCGCATGATTGGGATTGATATGGGTCGCGGCGATGGTTTCCGACATGCCGTAGCCTTCGATGAATGCCAGCCCCGTCGCCTGTTTCAGCCGTTCCGCCACCGCTTCGGGCATGGCCGCGCCGCCGCCGCCCATGGAGGTGAGCGAGGAAAGGTCATACTCCCTGAAACGCGGAGAGTTCAGGATGTCGATGACCATGGTGGTGATCGACCGGAAGGTGGTGACCCGGTAGCGCGCGATCAGTTCCGCGGCCATGTCCCGGTCCCACCTTGTCATCATCACGATGGTGCCGCCCGCAAGGATCGGCGTGTTCATCGCATTCTGCATGCCGGTGACATGGAAGTAGGGCAGCACCGACAGGATCACCATGTCCTCCGTATAGGGGGACCAGTTGGCGTAGGCGTGGATCACTGCCTGGACGGAGCGGTGGCGGTGCACGCAGCCCTTGGGGTTTCCCGTGGTGCCGGAGGAATAGGGGATGACAGCCAGATCCTCGGACCCCGCCGCGTGCGGGGCCGGGGCGATGTCGTCGGCGGTGGCGTCGCGCCAGCGGGTGACGCCGGGGCCTGCGGCGTCGGTATCGCTCAGCCCGGCGAGTGCGTCGGGCAGGCGCAGGTCGCTGTCGGGGTCGGCCATGTCGGCATACGCGGCGGCGAGGATATGGTCGATCCGGCCTGCGCCGATCAGGGGGCGGACATGATCGACAAGCTCAGACCCGGCGATGGCGACGCGCGCGCCGGTGTCGTCTGCAAGGTGTTCCAGTTCCGCCTGCCTGTTCATGGGGTTGACGGGGATCACGGCGGCATCGGCGCGCAGGATCGCGTAGTAGCCGATCACCCATTGCGGAGAGTTCTGAAGATACAGAAGAACCCGGTCGCCGCGTTTCACCCCCTGGGCCTGAAGCCACCCGGCGATGCGTTCGACATCGTCAAGCAGGCGGCCATAGCTGATGTCCGCGCCATAGTAGCGGATGGCTGTCTTGTCGGGCAGCCGGGTTGCGGTGTCGATCAGGTTCTGCGCGACGGACTGCTGCGGCACCTCGATATGGTGCGGCAGGCCCGGTGGCCAGTGGGCAAAATGCAGGTCGGTCATACCTTCATGCCCGGCAGGTTGAGCGACGCGGTATTGCCGCCGTCCACCGGCAGAGCCTGCCCGGTGATGTAGCTGGCATCGTCAGAGGCGAGGAAGGCGATGGCGGCCGCGATTTCCTCGGGCCGGCCATAGCGGCGGAGTTCGCAGCGGGACCCGAGCTTGTGTTCCTTGTCGTTCTCGCGGGCGTAGTCGAAGACGCGCTTGGTCATGCCGGTTTCGATCAGGCCGGGGCAGACTGCATTGACCCGCACGCCAAAGCCGCCAAGGTCACAGGCTGCCGTCTGGGTCAGTGAAATCACCCCCGCCTTGGACGCGGAATAGGCGTTGCCACCGGCACCGGAGCGAATCCCGGCGACCGAAGCGGTGTTGACGATCGCGCCGGACTTCTGTTCGACCATCACGCGGGAGGCATGTTTCAGCACCCGCGCCACACCTGTCAGGTTCACGCCCAGCACCAGCGCCCAGTCGTCGAAGTCGTTGTCCATGATCGGCTGATAGCCGCGCGATACGCCGGCATTGTTGGCCACGGCATCCAGACGGCCCCACTTGTCGGCGACTGTCTTTACCATCGCCTCGACCTGCGCCTCGTCCGACACGTCACAGGAGAGCGTCATGTGGTCGCCGTCGGGGAGACTGTCCGTCAGCCCCGCCTCGTTCACGTCCACCAGACAGACCTTCGCCCCTTCGGAGGCCAGACGACGGGCGGTGGCGCGACCGATGCCGCTGCCCGCTCCGGTCACGATCGCGACCTTGCCTTCAAATCTCACGGTTTCTCCTCCCGTTATCGCAAACGATGGCACACATCAGGGTGCCGATCAATAATGTTGGAATTTGATTCCGCAATGCGGATTTATCGCCGGCGGGTCAAACGGTCTGGCCTTCCCAGTAGGGTTCGCGCAGTTCCCGCTTCAGGATCTTGCCGATCTCGGACCGGGGCAGGTCGTCGCGGAATTCCACCTGCGACACGCGTTGCGTCTTGCCAAGCTGTTCATTGGCCCATTCGCGTATCGCGTCCGGATCGGCGTCCTGCCTTTTTGGCACGACAAGGCCAAGCGGAGTTTCACCCCATTCGCGCGACGGTATGGCGATCACGGCAACATCGGCGACGTCGGGATGGCGACGCAGGACGGACTCGAGGTCGGCGGCATAGATGTTGAACCCGCCCGAGATGATCATGTCCTTCTTGCGATCCAGCAGGTGCAGAAAGCCGTCCTCGTCGAACCGGCCCATGTCGCCGGTGCGCACGAAATGCTCTCCATCCGGTGAGACCCAGGTCGCCTCGCGCGTTTTCTCGGGGTTGTTGTGATAACCCGGCATCATAGACCCCGACCGGCCCACGACCTCGCCATAGCTTCCGTAGGGCAGTTCGTTGCCATCCTCGTCGATGACCCGCATGTCCGCGCCTTCCTGCGGCTTGCCGACGGTGTCCCACTTGTCGGGATAGGCGGCGCAGTCCAGCACGGTGCCGGGACCGCCTTCGGTCATGCCGTAGAATTCCATAATATTGCCGGGCCAGCGCTTCATCACCTGCGCGATCAGCACGCCGGGCAGGGGGGCGGAGGTCGACATCTTGGTCTGATAGGCGCTCAGGTCGAACTCATCGAAACGCGGTTCGTCCATCAGGCGCATGTATTGCACCGGCACCAGCATGGCGTGGGTGGCGCGGTGTTTCTCACTGAGCTCCAGGAACTTCACGGTGTTGAAGCGGGACATGGAAATGGCGGTCGCACCGCGGATCAGGCAGGCGAGGATCGCAACCAGCGTGGTGTTGGAATAGAGCGGGGTGGACATCATCAGCACGCCTGATTCCTCCAGCCCATAGGCCGAGGTGCGTGAGAACTGGCGGCAGCGGAAACGGTGGTCGTGCACGATCCCTTTGGGCGTCCCGGTCGTGCCGCTGGAATAGATCATGTCGAACAGGTCGTCGTCGCCGACCTCGACCGGCGGAATGGCGGGGGCGTCGCCGGTGAAGGCCTCAAGCTCCGCAAGGTCGACGATTTGCGTCGCGCCCAGTTTCTCTGCCGTCTCGCGGTATTTCGCGGTGGTGAACAGCAGCGTCCCGCCGCAGTCCGACCGCATCTTGATCAGCGCCGGTTCGGTGGCGGAGAATGGCAGCGGCACCATGCAGGCGCCCGCGTACAATACGCCGGCGTACATGATGAGGTTTGCGGCCGAATTCTCCGCCAGCGACATGACCATGCTGCCGGGACCCACGCCCATGACCTTCAGCCGTCCGGCCAGCCGGGCGACGCGGTCACCGAACTCTGCCCATGTCACCGTCTCCGCCTCGTCGATGACGCAGGGCTTGTCGGCAAATCGGGCCGCGTTTTCGGCGATGCGGGGTCCGAACCTCACCAGTTGTTCACCGGGAATTACCTTTGGGGTCAGGCGGTCCACCCCGCTTGCGCTGGTCTGTGTCATGCGGCGGCCCCTCCTCTCAGGCCGTGTTCCGGCTACCTTACGCTTCGGAAGGTCAGGGTCAATATTCCGCGCACCGGAAAGCCTTTCCGCATGTTGACTTACCCCGGAAAGCCGTGTCCATTACGCCGAAAGAGGAGGAGGACCCCAGAATGTACGACCATTTCCCGATATCCGACCACGCGAAGAAGATGCGTGAGAAGCTGCTCAAATTCATGGACGATCATATCTATCCGTCCGAGAAAATCTACAAGCAGCAGGTCGAGGAGGGCGACCGCTGGCAGCCCGTCCCGATCATGGAAGAGCTCAAGGCCAAGGGGCGTGAGTCGGGCCTGTGGAACATGTTCCTCACCCACGATGCGGACAAGTACAAGGGCGCCGGGCTGACCAACCTGGAATACGGCACGCTGTGCGAGATCATGGGCCGCTCCTCCATCGGGTCCGAACCGTTCAACTGCTCTGCCCCGGACACCGGCAACATGGAGACGATCTTCATGTACGGCACCGAGGAGCACAAGGCGAAGTGGCTCAAGCCCCTGCTGGACGGCGAAATCCGCTCCTGCTTCGCGATGACGGAACCGGCGGTCGCCTCCTCCGACGCAACCAACATCGAAACCCGGATCGTGCGGGACGGCGACGACTATGTCATCAATGGCACGAAG
The DNA here is from genome assembly GCF_014638275.1 of Primorskyibacter flagellatus. GTDB lineage: Bacteria > Pseudomonadota > Alphaproteobacteria > Rhodobacterales > Rhodobacteraceae > Pseudooceanicola > Pseudooceanicola flagellatus_A. The sequence continues at coordinate 483,653 of NZ_BMFJ01000002.1, read as the reverse complement.
TGGTGGTCCTCGGGCGCGATGGACCCGCGCTGCAAGATCGCGATCCTCATGGGCAAGACGGACCCGAATGCGGAGACGCACAAGCAGCAGTCGATGATCCTCGTCCCCTTCGACAGCCCCGGCGTGACCGTGAAGCGGCACCTGTCGGTGATCGGCTACGACCACGCGCCGCACGGCCACGCGGAAGTGGAATACAAGGACGTGCGGGTTCCGGTGACGAACATCCTCCTCGGCGAGGGGCGCGGATTCGAAATCGCCCAGGGCCGCCTCGGGCCTGGCCGCATCCACCACGCGATGCGGTCGGTCGGCCAGGCGGAACGCGCGCTTCAGATGATGTGCGAACGGGGGATGGAACGCACCGCCTTCGGCCAGCGCATCGCGGAGATGGGCGTGACCAAGCACTGGATCGCCGAAAGCCGGATGGAAATCGAACAGGCGCGCCTGCTGGTGATGCATGCCGCCTACATGATGGACACCGTCGGCAACAAGGTCGCGCGGCGCGAAATCGCCATGATCAAGGTGGTTGCTGCGAACCTTGTGCAGCGCGTCGTCGACCGCGCCATCCAGGTGCACGGCGCACAGGGCGTGTCGCAGGACACCACGCTCGCGTCCTCCTTCGCCAATGCGCGGACCATGCGCCTTGTTGACGGCCCGGACGAGGTGCATCGCGAAACCATCGCGAAGCTGGAACTCAAGCAGTACCGGAACTGATCCCATGTCCGATCTGCTCGACCTCAAGGGCAAGGTCGTCCTGATCACCGGGTCCTCGCGCGGCATCGGCCGCGCGATGGCCGAGATGTTCGCGGAGGCGGGGGCCAAGGTCGTCGTCTCCTCGCGCAAGCGCGAAGCCTGCGAACCGGTGGCAGAGGCGATCCGTGAAAAGGGCGGGGAGGCGCTGGTCGTCCCCTGCCATATCGGCAATGCCGAAGACCTGCAGAACCTGATCGATACGACAATCCGCGAGTGGGGCCGCATCGATGTGCTGGTTCCGAACGCGGCGATCAATCCGGTCTACGGGCCGATGCAGGACCTCGACGACGCGGTCTTCGACAAGATGCTCATCACCAACGTCCGCACGATCAACACGATGTGCAAGATGGTGCTTCCGGGCATGGCGGCGAACGGCGGCGGGGCGGTGGTCATCATCTCCTCGGTCGCGGCGATCAAGGGGTCGGTGACGCTCGGCGCCTATGGCGTGACCAAGGCGGCGGATGCGGCCGTGGCGCGCGCTCTGGCGCTGGAATGGGGTCCGAAGAACATCCGCGTCAACGCGATCGGCCCCGGCCTCATCAAGACCGACTTCGCCCGCGCGCTCTGGGAAGACCCGGAACGGATCGAGCGGATCAACAATGCCAACCCCCTGCGCCGCATGGGCACGGTGGAGGAGATCGCGGGCACCGCGCTCTGGCTCGCCTCGCCCCTGTCGGGCTACGTGAACGGCCAGCTCATCATCGCGGACGGCGGCCAGTCTCTCGCCTGAGGGCGCGCGTCCGGTCTTCATCTTGCCGGAAATATCCTCGGGTGGTCCGGAGGGCAGACAGCCCTCCGGTTCCTGGCCTCTCCACTTTCGCCGCGTTGCGGAATAGGCCATAACGTCTCCGAACCCTGACGGAGACCGACATGCCCGCCATCGACCCCTCTCACATTCCCGCCAACCTGCGCCCCGTGATGGAGGCGATGTGTGCCACCGGCGCGCAGCTGTCGCGCGTGATCGCACGCGGCCCGCTGGCCGGAAAGCTCGGCGCCGGGGTGGGAGAGAACTCCGACGGCGACCAGCAGAAGGCGCTCGACGTCATGGCGGACGAGATGTTCGAAGCGGCGCTGAAGGGGACGGGCGTGAAATACTACGCCTCGGAGGAGCAGGAGAGCGTGCTGACGCTGGACGGCGACGGCACCTATGCGCTGGCGACCGATCCGCTCGACGGGTCGTCGAACATTGACGTGAACGTGACCATCGGCACGATCTTCTCGGTCTTCGCGGCAACTGGGGATGCGGAGTCGAGCTTCCTGCGCCCGGCCTCCGAACAGATCTGCGCGGGCTACATCGCCTACGGGCCGCAGACCCTGCTGGCGGTCACTTTCGGGGCCGGAACGCAGCTTTACGTGCTGGACCCCGACTCCGGCGCCTTCGTACTGGCGGAAGAGAAGATGGCGCTGCCGGTGGCGGCGAAGGAGTTCTCCATCAACTCCTCCAACCGGCGCCACTGGACCGGGCCGGTACTGGCCTATGTGGAGGAGAACGAGGCGGGCAAGGACGGCGCGAAGGGCAAGGACATGAACTTCCGTTGGGTCGGATCGCTGGTGGCAGAGACGCATCGCATCCTGACGCGCGGCGGCACCTTCCTCTACCCGTCGGACGGGCGGCCGAAATACGAAAACGGACGGCTGCGCATGGTCTACGAGGTCGCGCCGATGGCCTTCCTCGTGGAACAGGCCGGCGGCAAGGCGACGGACGGGGTGCGCCCGATCCTGTCGCTGACGGCCGGGGAACTGCACGAACGGCGGCCCTTCGTCTTCGGATCGGCGGAAGAGGTCGACCGGATCGCCGACCTGCACGGCTGAGGCGCGTTGCGCGAGAGTATTTTCGGCAAGATGAAGCCGGGGTGGTTTCCCGTACCGCCCGGAGCGTCTATGTGGGCGCTGTCACACTGGGGGATGCGCCATGCAATTCGACCGTAACCTGAAGATCGCGCCGTCGATCCTGTCTGCCGATTTCGCCAATTTCGGGGCAGAGATTGAGGCGGTGGAGCGCGAGGGCGCGGACTGGATCCACGTCGATGTCATGGACGGGCATTTCGTGCCGAACCTCACCTTCGGGCCGCCGCTGGTGAAGGCGATCCGCAAGCACATCAAGACGGTGATGGACGTGCATCTGATGATCGCGCCCGTCGATCCCTATATCGACGCCTTTGCCGATGCGGGGGCGGACATCCTGACCGCGCATGTCGAGGCCGGGCCGCATCTTCACCGCACGCTGCAGGCGATCCGGGGGGCGGACATGACGGCGGGGGTTGCGCTGAATCCTGGCACGCCCGCGTCTGCCGTGGCCGAGGTGTTGGACCTTGTCGGTCTGGTCTGCGTGATGACGGTCAATCCCGGTTTCGGCGGGCAGAGCTTCATCGACATGACCGCGAAGGTGCGCGACCTGCGCGCGATGATCGGCGACCGCCCGGTGCATATCGAGATCGACGGCGGGGTGACGCCGAAGACCGCTCCGCTGGTCAGGGCGGCGGGGGCGGATGTGCTGGTGGCGGGATCGGCCGTGTTCTCCGGCGGATCGGTGGCGGACCCGGCACCCTACGGCGCGAATATCCGGGCCATACGGACAGCCTGCGACACGCTGGTCTGAGGCCTGCGGTCTGGGGCCTGTCGGGCGCGTCGCTCAGGCCGGGTGCGGCAGGGCTATCCGCACCTTCGTGGTCGTCCCAAGCGGACCGGTCGTGGTTTCCGAGGTCCCGCCAAGCTGTTCCGCCGACGCGGCGATGATCCGCATCCCGAGCCCCGAGCCGGAGTTGTCGCCCTTGTCGATGCCGCGCCCGTTGTCGGCGCAGGTCAGCAGAACGTAACCGGGGCCGTCGGGTTCGATGGTAATGCGGATCACACCGATCTGGTCTTCGTCAAAGGCGTGCTTGAAGGCGTTGGAGGCGAATTCGTTCAGGATGATGCCGACCGCGGAGGCCGAGGAGGAGGGCAGCGCGACGGGCGTGATCTTCGTGTCCAGCCGTATGCCCGATGGCGCAGAGTCCTGAAGCAGGTCGACAACGCGCGGGATGAAGTCGTCGAGCGCGATCAGACCGTCCGACTTAGGTGCGTATAGCAACTGGTGAAGAAGGGCGATGGTGTCGATCCGGCGGCGGGTCAGTTCCAGCGCGTCGCGGGTTTCCTGGGATTCTGCCATACGCGCCTGAATCCGGGTCAGCGCCGCTACGGACTGAAGCGAGTTCTTGACCCGGTGGTCGACCTCGCGACGCAGCAGTTCGGCCTCTTTCACGGCGCGGCGCAGTTCCAGCTGTCCCATGACCTGCCTGGCCAGAACGCGCAGGGTCTCGCTTTGCAGCGGAGTCAGCCGGTTCGGCTTGTTGTCGAGCACGCAGAGCGTGCCGAGCGCATGGCCGCGGGCGCTGCGCAGGACCGCCCCGGCGTAGAAGCGCAGGTTTTCGTCCCCCGTGACCAGCGGATTGGCGGCGGTGCGCGGATCGGTCCGGGTGTCGGCGATCTCAAGGTAATCCTGGTTCAGGATGGCGTGGGCACAGATGGCCTGTTCGATCGGGGTTTCCGACCCGGCCATTCCGACCGCCGCCTTGAACCACTGCCGGTCCTCGTCCACGAGAGAGATCAGGGAGATCGGCATATTGCAGATCTGCGACGCCAGCCGCACGACATCGTCGAACTTCTGTTCGGCCTCGGAGTCGAGGACGTCCAGATCGTAGAGGTCGCGCAGGCGCGCATCCTGATCCGTGGGGGGAATGGCCTTCATGTGCAGCTCCAGCCGTGAGGATCGGACTTATGCACGGAAAACAGGGCTCAACAATAGCGGTAGTATAATATGTCGCAGGTTTGGTCCGGGTCGGCGTCAAAAGGCCGGTCCGGCAAGGCGGGTGAGCAGATCGGCAGCGTTCCGGGCCTCGTACCGCTGCAGAAGGCGGGCGCGGACGTCCTCAACCGTACGGGGGGAAAGGCCGAGGTCACGGGCGATCTCCTTGCTGGTCTGGCCCCGCGACAGCCCGGCGACCACGGTGCGTTCGCGTGGAGTGAGCGCGCGGGCGGGCGTCTCGTCACGCAGCGGGGCGAAGGTCATGACCAGCTGGGCAAGCGGGTCGTCGGGGGTGAGCGTACGGGCGTGGAACCGCACCAGCATCATCCGGCCCGAGGCGTGGCGGAGCAGGCGTTCGTCCTGGTAGGTCGCCCCGCGCCGGAGCGGTTCAAGCCCGATGTCGCGCGTGGCGGCGAAGCTGCGGTGGCTGTCGTAAAAGATGCGGAAGCTCTGCCCGCTGAGCGTTTCGGCGGGGTGCCCGGTGAGTTCCGCGAAGGCGGTGTTGACGGCGCGGATGATCCGGTCCTCGGTCAGCACGATGCCAAGCGGGGCGTTGTCGAAGGCAAGGGCGACAAGGTCGGACAGGGCGCTCTCCCCGTGAAACTACGGTATTGAGACCGTAGGGACCGGAGCGCAGTCTGTCACCATGCAAGATGCCGCAGAGATGACCGACCTTCAGGCCCGGCTTGCCGCCGAGATCACGGCGCGGCGGGACGATCTGATTTCCCTGACGCAGGACCTGATCCGGATCCCGACGCTCAATCCTCCGGGTGAGAACTACCGCGAGATCTGCGACTACCTCGACCGTCGCCTCCTTCGGTCCGGGTTCCACACGCAGCTGGTGCGGGCCGTCGGGTCCCCCGGCGACAGCGACCGCTACCCGCGCTGGAACATCGTGGCACGGCGGGCCGGGGCGCGGGCCGGGGAGTGCGTGCACTTCAACTCTCATATCGACGTGGTGGACGTCGGGCGCGGCTGGACCACGGACCCCTTCGGCGGCGAACTGAAGGACGGCAAGGTCTACGGGCGCGGGGCCTGCGACATGAAGGGCGGGCTGGCGGCATCCGTCGTCGCGGCAGAGGCGTTTCTGGCCGTGGTTCCGGACTGGGGCGGCGCGATCGAGATTAGCGGCACAGCGGACGAGGAATCGGGCGGTTTCGGCGGTGTGGCCTATCTGGCGGAGCAGGGGTTCTATGCCAAGGTCGATCACGTCATCATCCCCGAACCCCTGAACGTCGACCGCATATGCCTTGGTCATCGCGGCGTGTGGTGGGCGGAGATCGAGACGCATGGCGAAATCGCCCATGGCTCCATGCCCTTCCTCGGCGATTGCGCGGTTCGGCATATGGGGGCGGTGCTTCACGAGATGGAGGAAACACTGTTCCCGGCGCTCGCGCTCAAGCGGACGGACATGCCGGTTGTCCCCGAGGGGGCGAAGCAGTCCACGCTCAACATCAATTCGCTGCACGGCGGGCAGGATGAGATCCTCAAGCCGGGCACCGGCCTGCCCTCTCCGGTGGTGCCGGATTCGGCGCGGATGGTGATCGACCGGCGCTTTCTGATCGAGGAGGACATCGACAAGGTGCAGGCCGAGGTGCGTGGCGTGCTGGAACGGGTCAAGGCGCGGCGTCCGGACTTCGACTATTCGATGCGGGAAATGCACCGGGTGCTGCCGACGATGACCGACAGGGGCGCCCCGGTCGTCACCACGGTGACGGAGGCGATTCGGGCGACGCTCGGCAGGGACCCGGATTATGTCGTGTCTCCGGGAACTTACGATCAGAAGCACATCGACAGAATTGGAAAGCTGAAAAATTGCGTTGCCTATGGCCCCGGTATTCTGGACCTTGCGCATAAACCCGACGAATATGTCGGAGTGGATGACATGGTGGCCTCGGCCCAGGTGATGGCGCTTTCCCTGCTTTCTCTGCTCGGGCCACCTCGGAACCCCTGACAAACAGGGGGCGCACAGGGAGTGGACGATGACATTCAGATATTCTACCGCAGGACTTTCGGTCGCGTTTGCGTTGACGGCATCGGTTGCCATGGCCCAGTCGACGGGTCTTACCGTGGGGATGCAGCTTGAACCGCCGCATCTCGACCCGACCTCTGCCGCGGCGGGGGCCATCGATTCGGTGCTCTATTCCAACGTGTTCGAAGGGCTGACCCGCTTCGGGCCCGACGGGTCGATCAACCCCGGTCTCGCGACCTCCTGGGACATTTCCGAGGACGGCAAGGTCTATACCTTTCACCTGGCCGAAGGCGTGACCTTCCACGACGGTACCACCATGGATGCCGAGGATGTGGTCTTCTCTCTCGATCGGGCGCGGGCGGAGGACAGCGTGAACGCGCAGAAGGCGCTGTTCGCGGGGATCGAGTCGGTCGAGGCCACCGATCCGCTGACCGTGACCGTGACGCTGAAGACGGCGGACGGCAATTTCCCGTTCAACATGGCTTGGGGCGACGCCGTGATCGTGGCACCCGAGAGCATCGAGAACATCAAGACCACGCCAATCGGCACAGGCGCATTCAAGTTCGACAACTGGGTGCAGGGCGACTCCATCCATCTGGTGAAGAACGCAGACTACTGGGGCGAACCGGCGATCCTCGAAGAGGCGACGTTCAAGTTCATCTCTGATCCCACGGCCGCGTTTGCGGCGATGATGGCCGAAGACCTCGACGTCTTCGTCGCCTTCCCCGCGCCCGAGAACCTGCCGCAGTTTGACGCGGATCCGCGCTTCAAGGTGCTGATCGGCTCCACCGAGGGCGAGACGATCCTCGCCATCAACAACAAGCTGCCGCCCTTCGACAACGTGAAGGTGCGCGAGGCGATTGCCCACGCGGTGAACCGGCAGGAGATCATCGACGGCGCCATGTTCGGCTACGGCACCCCGATCGGCACGCATTTCGCGCCGCATCACCCGGATTACGTCGATCTGACGGAGATGTCCGGTTACGACCCGGAGAAGTCGAAGGCGCTGCTGGCCGAAGCCGGTGTGACGACGCCGCTCAAGGTCAAGATGACCCTGCCGCCGCCGTCTTACGCCCGTCGCGGCGGGGAAATCGTCGCAGCGGAACTGCGCGCGGTCGGCATCGAGCCCGAGATCGAGAATGTCGAATGGGCCCAATGGCTTGAAGGGACGTTCAAGGGCAAGGATTATGGCCTGACCATCATCAGCCATACCGAGCCTCTCGATATCAACATCTACGCCCGTCCGGATTACTACTTCCAGTACGACAACCCGGAGTTCCAGACCCTGATGACCGACCTTTCGGCTGAATCCGACCCGGCCAAGCGGTCGGAGATGTTCAAGCAGGCGCAGGAGACCATCGCGAAGGACTATGTGAACGCCTACCTTTTCCAATTGCCGCTGCACACCGTCGCCAAGGTCGGGGTCGAGGGGCTGTGGGAAAACGCGCCGACCCAGGCCACCGACCTGACCGCGGTGTCCTGGTCGCAATGACACGTCGCCCGCCGGAAGAACGGTTACTTTCCGGCGGGCCATTCGGATTGGCGCGCGCCGCCTGATCCATGCTGCTCTACATCCTCAAACGTCTGATTTCGCTTGTCGTCAGCCTCGCCGTGGCCTCGGTCGTGATCTTCCTCTCGATCGAGATCCTGCCCGGCGATCCGGCGGCGTTCATGCTGGGCGTGAACGCGCAGGAGGATACGCTGGCGGCCCTGCGCGACCAGCTCGGGCTGAACGGGTCGCTGTGGGAACGCTACCTGTCCTGGGTCGGCGGCATGCTCTCGGGCGATTTCGGGATGTCCTACACCTACCGCACCCCGGTGGCGGGGATGATTGCGGACCGGATGTGGATCTCGCTCCCCCTCGCGATCTATGCACTGACGCTGTCGACGCTCATCGCCTTTCCGGCGGGCATCTGGGCCGCGTCTCGGCGCGGATCGGCGGTGGATGTGGGGGTTATGGGGGTGACTCAGCTTGGCGTGGCGATACCGAACTTCTGGTTCGCGATGCTGATGGTCGTGGTCTTCGCGATCAACTTGCGCTGGTTCTCAGCCGGGGGATTTCCGGGCTGGGACAAGGGGTTCTGGGTGTCGATGAAGGCACTGACGCTGCCGGCCATCGCGCTGGCGCTGCCGCAGGCGTCGATCCTGGCGCGGGTGATGCGGTCGGCCCTGCTTGATACCCTGTCGGAGGATTTCGTGCGCACGGCACGGGCCAAGGGGCTGTCGAAGCGGCAGGCGCTGTGGCGGCATGCGCTGAGGAACGCGCTGATCCCGGTGCTGACGATCATCGGTTTGCAGTTCTCCTTCCTTCTGGCGGGGGGGATCATCATCGAGAACGTGTTCTACCTGCCGGGGCTGGGGCGGCTGATCTTCCAGTCGATTTCGGCCCGCGACCTGATCGTGGTCGAATCCGTCGTCATGCTGCTGGTCTTCGCGGTCGTGCTGGTCAACTTCGCGGTCGAGGTCGCCTATGCCGTGGTCGACCCGAGGCTGAGACGCCGATGACCGACCTGCGCGCAGACAGCCTGCCGCCCGAGGGCGCACCCGTCCGGCTCTGGCACAGGGCGCTGCGCTCGCGGAATTTCGTGATCGGGGCGGTGCTGACGCTGGTCTTCGTTCTGGCGGCGCTGGTGTCGTTTGTCTGGACCCCCTTCGACGTGACGGGGCTGGACATTGCCAACAAGATCAAACCACCCTCGGCCCGCAACCCCTTGGGAACAGATCATTTCGGGCGGGACATCCTGTCGATGATCATGGTTGGGGCGCGGGTGTCGATTGCGGTCGCGGTGGTCGCCGTCGGCATCGGGATGAGCTTCGGCGTGCCGCTCGGGCTCTGGGCCGCCGCGCGGAAGGGGTCCCTTCTGGACGAAGTCATCATGCGTGGCAACGATCTGGTCTTCGCCTTCCCGTCGCTGGTCATCGCCATCATGATCACCGCGATCTTCGGGGCGTCGGCGGTCAATGCGATCATCGCCATCGGCATCTTCAACATCCCGGTGTTCGCGCGCCTGACCCGCTCCGGCGCGCTGTCGCTGTGGCAGCGGGACTATATCCTCGCGGCGCGGGTGGCGGGGAAGGGGTCGGCGCGGATCTCTGTCGAACATATCCTGCCGAACGTGACCAACCTGTTGATCGTGCAGGGAACAATCCAGTTCTCCCTCGGCATTCTTGCCGAAGCGGGGCTGTCCTACGTCGGCCTCGGCGCGCAGCCGCCGACGCCAAGCTGGGGCCGGATGCTGGCGGAGAGCCAGACCATGATCTCCTTCGCGCCGCACATGGCGCTGTTTCCCGGGCTGGCGATCCTGCTCACGGTGCTGGGGCTGAATCTCATGGGGGACGGGCTGCGCGACCTGTTCGACCCGAAGCTTCGGGGGCGGTCATGAGCCTGCTCGAGGTCGGGGGACTGTCGCTGAAGATCGGGCGCAAGACCATCCTTCGGGATGTGTCGCTGTCCGTTGCGCCGGGGCAGATCGTTGGAGTCATTGGTGAATCCGGATCCGGCAAGTCGATGACGGCGTTTTCGGTGATGCAGCTGCTGCCCGAAGGGTCGGTCTGTTCCGGGCAGGTTACGTTGTCGGGGCATGACATGCTGTCGCTGCCCGAAGCGGCGCTTTGCGAGTTGCGCGGGAACGAGGTCGGGATGGTGTTTCAGGAGCCGATGACGGCGTTGAACCCGATCCGGACCATCGGCGACCAGGTGGCGGAAACGGTGCTGATCCACGAGAAAGTCTCGCGGTCGGAAGCCCTGGCCCGTGCGCGGGAGGCGCTGGACCGGGTTGAGCTTCCTGCCGACCGGTTCCCGCTAAGTCGTTATCCTCACGAGCTTTCCGGCGGTCAGCGCCAGCGCGTCGTGATTGCCATGGCGATTGCTCTGCGACCCGCGCTGCTGATCGCGGACGAACCGACGACCGCGCTGGATGTGACGACACAGGCGCAGATCCTCGCGCTGCTGAAGCGTCTGGTTCGGGAGGACGGGATGGGTCTGCTGATGATCTCTCACGACCTCGCCGTGGTGGCGGACATGGCGGACGAGATCGTCATCATGAAGGATGGCGAGGTGGTGGAGCGGGGGGCCTGTCCGGCAATCTTCTCGGCCTTGAAACACCCCTATTCGATTTCGCTGCTCGAAGCGTCAACGCATGCGCCGGACCGATCGGTCCAGCCGGTGGACGATGCCCTGCTGCGGGTGCGCGACGTCGTGCGCACCTACACGGTGCCGCGCAAGTCGTTGCTGTCGGCACCCGGAAAGGTGGCGGCGGTCAAGGGGGTGTCCTTTGATCTGAAACGGGGAGAAAGCCTTGGCCTGGTTGGAGAATCCGGCTGCGGGAAATCAACGCTGACCCGCGCGATCCTCGGGCTGGAGGAGGTGCAGGGCGGAGAAATTCTGTTCGACGGCCAGCCTGTGTTCGACGGGCACCGGGCCAACCGGGCGGTGCGGCGACGGATGCAGGTGGTGTTTCAGGATCCCTATGGGTCATTCAATCCACGGCACCGGGTAGACCGACTGGTCTGCGAACCGTTCCACCTGCTCGACCGCTTGCCAACCGGGACCGAGCGGGAGGCGGCGATTGCGGAGGCGCTGACTTCAGTCGGGCTGTCTCCGGATGACAAGTATCGGTATATCCACGAATTTTCCGGCGGGCAGCGGCAGCGGATCGCGATTGCGCGGGCGCTTATCATCAAGCCGGACCTGATCCTTCTGGACGAGGCGGTTTCGGCGCTGGATGTGCAGGTCAGGGCGCAGATCCTCGACCTTCTGGCGGACCTCGGTGCGCGCTTTGGTTTAAGTTATCTCTTTATTTCCCATGACCTTAGCGTCGTGCGGGTCATCACCGACAGGGTCATGGTGATGAAGGCCGGAGAGATCGTGGAGCAGGGAGAAACGGAAGAGGTCTTTACCAACCCCCGGCATCCCTACACGCAGCAGCTGATCGCAGCCGCGCCGGAGTTGCCTGCGATGGCGCGGAAGGCGGCATCCGACACCTGAAAATGACCAGATGAACGATTCTGGTCATTTGGTCATTTTCCCGGTTCCGCGCCGCCGGGCCGGGCCGATCACATCCCGGCACCTCCGGGTGTGCCTTGCCTTTCCCCTCGGCGCGGAGGAGGGTCTCGCGGAGATCGAGGGAGGATCATCATGAGACTGTCAGGCAAGACCGCCATCGTCACCGGCGGCGCGCAGGGGTTCGGTGCGGGCATCGTGCGGCGGTTCGTTGAAGAGGGCGCGCGGGTCATGGTCGCGGACATCCAGGGCGAGGCGGCGATGGAGGTCGCGAAGGAGGTCGGCGGGATCGGCTGCGCGGTGGACGTGGCGAAGGCCGACAGCATCAACGCGATGGTCGCGCAGGCGACTGAGACCTGGGGGCAGGTCGACATCATGGTGAACAACGCCGGCGTGTCGCATATGCCGAAGCCGCTGGAAGACGTGACGGAGGAAGAGTTCGACCGTGTCCTGAACGTCAACGTCCGTTCGATCTACCTGACCGCGAAGGCGCTGGTTCCGGCGATGAAGGCGCGGAAGTCGGGGTGCTTCGTGCAGATCTCCTCGACCGCGGGGGTGTCGCCGCGGCCCAACCTGAACTGGTACAACGCATCGAAGGGCTGGGTGAACACCGCGACGCGCACCATGGCGGTCGAACTTGCGCCCCATGGCATCCGCGTCAACGCGGTAAACCCTGTGGCCGGGGAAACGCCGCTGCTGCCGACCTTCATGGGAGAGGACACGCCCGAGATGCGGGCCAAGTTCCTGTCGACCATTCCCATGGGGCGGCTGTCGACGCCGCTGGACATCGCCAATGCCTCGCTATTCCTCGCCTCGGAGGAGGCGGCGATGGTGACCGGGCTCTGCATGCTGGTCGACGGCGGACGCTGTATCTGACCGGACGGGGCGGATGCGCATCGATTTCGTCCTGCTGGTCGCGGCCTACGTGCTGTCGCAGTTCTTCCGGTCCTTCCTGCCGGTCCTGACCGGCGTGCTGGAACGCGACGTCGGTGCCAATGCCGCCGATCTGTCCAATGCGGCGGGGGTCTGGTTCCTTGCCTTCGCGGCGATGCAGCTGCCGGTTGGCTGGGCGCTGGACCGGCTTGGCCCGCGCAGGACGGCGGCGGTTCTGCTGGGGCTGGGCGGCGGCGGAGGGGCGCTGCTGTTCGGGCTGGCGCAGGCGCCGTGGCATATCGTGGTCGGCATGGGGCTGATCGGGGTCGGCTGTTCCCCGGTGCTGATGGCGTCCTACTACATCCTTGCGCGGGTCTATCCGGCGGCGATGTTCGCGACCTTCGCCTCGCTCATCGTCGGGGTGGGGCAGACCGGGAACCTTGCCGGGTCGCTGCCGCTGGCGCTGGCGGTGGAGGCTTTCGGCTGGCGCTCCACCATGCTGGCGCTCGCCCTGGCCTGCGTGGTGCTGGCACTGATCCTGGGCCGCGTGATCCTTGATCCGCCGCAGGTCACGGATGCGCCTGCGGGCGGGCTGATGTCGCTGTTCCGCATTCCGGGGTTCTGGCTGGTGCTGCCGTTCATGCTGGTGAGCTATGCGCCGGTGGCCGGGATCCGGGCGCTGTGGTCCGGGCCCTATTTCACGCAGGTCTTCGGGTCGGACGCGCGGGCGATCGGCTATTACACACTGGCCATCGGGGTAGCGATGATCCTTGGCACGCTGGCCTACGGACCCGCGGACCGGATGCTTGGCACGCGGAAATGGCTGAACGTGGGGGCGGCGACGGCGGGGATCGGGCTGTTGCTCTGGCTGGCGCTGATCCCGCCCGCGACGGTCTTCGGCGTGCTGTCGGTGATGGTTGCCATCGGGTTCATCACGTCGAGCTATGCAGTGGTGATTGCCCATGGCCGGGCCTTCCTGCCGCCGCATCTGGTCGGGCGGGGGGTCACGCTTGTGAACCTCTGCGGTATCGGCGGCGCGGGTGTCGCGCAGCTGATCACGGGGGGGATCTTTGCCTCGGCGGGGCAGGTGGCGGAACGGCCGGAGGCGGCGTTCCAGCCGGTTTTCCTGTATTACGCGGTGGCCCTGGCAGCGGGGCTGACGCTTTATCTTTTCGTTCGGGACCGCACCGACTGATCCCTGCGGTTGATACGAGGCATCATCGCATTACGCTTTGCACCGGAAGCGGCCTGCGGTATACGCCGCCGACCCTGAGTGAAAGGAGTTTCCCAGATGGGCTATAAAGTCGTCGTCGCGGGGGCCACGGGCAATGTGGGCCGCGAAATGCTGAACATCCTCGCCGAGCGGGAGTTTCCCGTGGACGAGATCGCCGCGCTTGCGAGCCGCAAGTCGCTTGGCACCGAAGTCAGCTTTGGCGACAAGACCCTGAAGACCCAGGATCTGGACACCTTCGATTTCACCGGCTGGGACATCGCGCTGTTCGCCGTCGGGTCCGGCCCGACGAAGGAATATGCGCCCAAGGCGGCAAAGGCGGGCTGCGTGGTGATCGACAACTCCTCCCTCTACCGCTACGACCCGGACGTTCCGCTGGTCGTGCCGGAAGTGAACGCGGAGGCCGTCGACGGCTATACCAAGAAGAACATCATCGCGAACCCGAACTGTTCGACCGCGCAGATGGTCGTGGCGCTGAAGCCGCTGCACGACCGGGCGCGGATCAAGCGGGTGGTCGTGTCGACCTATCAGTCCGTTTCGGGTGCGGGGAAAGAGGGGATCGACGAGCTCTGGGATCAGACCAAGGCGATCTACAACCCGACGAGCGAGTACGAACCCAAGAAGTTCACCAAGCAGATCGCCTTCAACGTGATCCCGCATATCGACGTCTTCATGGAAGACGGGTCCACCAAGGAAGAGTGGAAGATGGTGGCGGAGACGAAGAAGATCGTGGACCCGAAGATCAAGGTCACGGCGACCTGCGTGCGCGTGCCGGTCTTTGTCGGCCATTCCGAGGCGGTGAACATCGAGTTCGAGGACTTCCTCGACGAGGACGAGGCGCGCGACATCCTGCGCGAAGCGCCCGGCGTCATGGTGATCGACAAGCGCGAGGACGGGGGCTACGTGTCGCCGATCGAGTGCGTGGGCGATTACGCCACCTTCATCTCGCGCATCCGGCAGGATTCGACGATCGACAACGGGCTGAACATCTGGGTCGTGTCGGACAACCTGCGCAAGGGCGCGGCGCTGAACGCGGTGCAGATCGCGGAAACGCTCGGCAAGCGGTGCCTGAAGAAGGGGTGAGCGGCGGTCCGGCGCGGATGCGCCGGTGAAAGGTCCAGTGGACCATTCAAGCCGCGAACGGGCGGAGCCCCGGGGGTGGTGCGGCTGTCCGGCACTATTCGAATGATTTGAGAGGCGGTCTAGGGCCGCCTTTTCCTTTGCCCGACAGAGGGGCGCGCCCGACCGCGGGGTGGGCGCCGCCTTGTCCGGGGTCGCCGCTTTATCTGTCCGTGTCAGCCGTCAGGTCCATCGTCGCGCAAACGGTGACATCGCGCCCGCCCCGGGGGGCGGTCGGGCGCGGCCCGGCGGCACTGCGTGCCTTGATTCCGGGCTTGGAGATAAACTTCGATGGGTCGGGTTCTGTTGCTGCGGTGCGGGGAAGCCATGGCGGGAGATCCTCGGATCAAGTCCGAGGATGACGGCGTGCAGGGGTGTATGGGGCGCAGGGGGGCGTGCGGGGCGGGTGAGTGCCGTTCGGCCCCGGCCCGAACCATGACCCATTCGTGTGTGGCCATTTCCGGCGCGCCGACGCATACCTGTCGGCAGACACTGTTTCCCGTGAGGCTCCAATGCGCTCCCATCTTCTGGCCGTCTGCCTTCTTTCCGTTCCCTCCCTTCTGCTTGCTGACGACATTGCCGTCGAAAGCCGTGTGACCGCCGCGACGGTGTTTCCGCGGGGTGCCACGCTGACGCGGCTGGCGCAGTTCCAGGTGCCCGCTGGGCGGCACCAGATCATCGTGCCGGACATGCCGGACATCGACCCGTCCAGCCTGCGGCTGACCGCGCCGGGGCTGACCGTGGGGGCGATCCGGTATCGCGACGATTTCGTTCCGCCTCGCACGGAAAGCCAGACCGCCGCCTACGACGCCGCCAAGGCCGAGGTGGAGGCGCGGGAGACTGCGCTGGAGGCCGCGCGCGACGCGCAGGCCGCGATTCAGGCGGAAGCGGACAGCGCAAAGGCGCGGATCGCGTTCCTCGACGGGATCGGGCAGTCGGACGGGCTGGCACAGATGCCGACGGACAAGCTGCGCGAACTGGCGCAGCTGATCGCGGAGGACGGGCTGGCGGCCCGGCGCGAGGTGCAGGCGGCGGAGATGCGCGTGCGCGAGGCCGGGCAGGCCGTGACCGACGCCCAGAAGGCGCTGTCAGAGGCGATGAGGGCGCTGGCCGCGCTGGACACGGAGAAGAAGGATCGCGCTTTCCTGTCCATCGACGTGCAGTCCGAGGGCGGCGCAGCGGGAGAGATGACGCTGACCTACCAGGTCGACGACGCCTCCTGGCAGCCGACCTATGACGTGCGCCTGACGACGGAGGGCGAGACGGCGCTCAGCATGGAGAACGGCGCCTATGTCCGGCAGGAGACCGGCGAGGACTGGCGCGGTGTGGCGCTGACCCTGTCGACCGTGCGGCCCTCGGGGCAGGGGGTGCCGGGCGAGGTCTGGCCCTGGCTGCGCCGCATCGTCGATCCGCAGCGGCCCGAGCCGATCCCGCTGGTGCGCCAGTCGGCCAAGGCCGCGCTGGACGCCGTGGCCCCGATGGCGGAGGAATCCTTCGTGGTCGCGGAGTCGTCGTTCAACGGGCTGGCGGTGACCTACAGGTATCCGGATGCGGTGAACGTGGCGAACCGGGCCGACGCGGTGAAGATCGCGCTTGGCACGCTGAACTTCACGCCGGAAGTATTTGCCCGCGCGGTGCCGCTGTCGGACCAGACGGCGTATCTGGCGGCCGCCTTCACCAATACCTCCGGGGAGCTGATCCTCGGCGGCGGGTCGGCGCAGTTCTACCTGGACGGCACCTTTGTCGGGCAGCGGTATCTGGACCTGATCGCGAATGGCGACAAGGAGGAGCTGTCCTTCGGTCCGATCGAGGGCATCCGCCTGACCCGCGTGGTCAAGGACCGGCAGGAGGGGGATCGCGGCGTGATAACCCGTTCGAGCCAGGAAGACGAGCTGGTGGTCATGACCCTGCGCAACCTGACCGCGAAGACCTGGGACGTCCGGTTGCAGGACCGGGTGCCCTATTCGGAGCAGGATGACCTCAGGATCGCGTGGGAGGCCGCGCCCGCGCCGACGGAAACCGATGTCGACGACAAGCGCGGGGTGCTGGAGTGGCGCTTCGACATGGCGCCGAATACGGAGCAGGAGGTGGAGCTGTCCACCTCTCTCAACTGGCCCGACGGGAAGGTCCTTCAGTAATCAGATCGGTTTGAAGGTGCCGTCCTCGGGCGTGTACTGTTCCAGCCCGCCGTCGCCGATGTCGTTCCAGAGCCCGTGCAGGGTCAGCTTGTTGGCCTTCACCGCTTCTTCCACGAAGGGGAAGGTCATCAGGTTGTCGAGCGAGACGAGGATCGCCTGCTTCTCCAGCGCGCGGATCCGTTCGCCTTCGTCGGCGATGTCCTTGACCCGTTCGTAGCCGGGGCGGAGCAGGTCCATCCAGCGGCCGACAAAGCTCGACTTCTCCTCAAGCTCCGGAGCGTGGCCGGAGCACATGTCGTGGCAGCCCCTGACGCCGCCGCAGTTGGAATGGCCGACGATGACGATATGCGCGACCTTGAGCGCGGTGACGGCATATTCGATCGCGGCGGAGGTGCCGTGCTGGTTGCCGTCGGGTTCGTAGGGCGGCACAAGGTTGGCGATATTGCGGTGAATGAAGAATTCGCCCTGATCGGCGCCGAAGATCGCGGTGACGTGCACGCGGGAATCGCAGCAGGAAATGATCATCGCCCGCGGCCTCTGGCCTTCGTCGGCAAGGCGGCGGTACCAGGCCTTGTTTTCGGAGAATGTCGTGGCGCGCCAGCCGTGGAAACGCTGGACCAGATAGCTGGGCAGGGGTTTGGCATGCGTCATGACGGGTCCTTTCCTATGGGCGGTCACCGGCTGTTATAGCGCGGCGGGGCCGGGGTTGAAGGGGATTTGATATGTATTCTCGGGGGAAATCCGTTGCGGGGAAAGGTTTTGGGAAGGGGTGGGCGGCATAACGGCCGGCGTGGGATGACAGAACGAGGGTGATGGAAATGGATCAGGTGCTGGTGTTGCGGCAGGATGAACCCGTGCGGATGGACCCCGACAGGCTTCAGGCGCTCTACGAGCAGCTTGGCGACAGCGGGGCGGAGGATGTCGTCTGCCGCGCGATGGAGGAACTGGCGCTGCGCCTGTCGCTGGCCGAACGGCTGTACCGGGAAGGGCAGGGGGCGGAGATGCGGCGCGCGGTCCGGTCGCTGACCGGGATCGCGGACCAGATCGGGATGTACGGCCTGTGTCGGGTGGCGGGGCATGTGACGGCCTGCATCGACACCGGGGACGAGATCGCGCTGGCGGCCACCCTGTCCCGCCTGCTGCGGATCGGGGAGCGGTCGCTGACGGAGATCTGGGACCTGCAGGGAATGCAGGTCTGAGCGGGGTGACGTGACCGGCGGGGAAAGCCCTTGCGGCCCCACGGGATCGGGATAGGCTCCGCCTGAGTTTTCAGGAGACCCGCCCATGCCGCTGACCTTTGCCGAAGATACCGCATCCGCCCTGCCGCTGCACGTCGTGGAGGCCGGCGCGCTGGAGGGCTGGGCCGGGGCACAGGGCGGCACGGTGCAGACCTGGGTCAAGGCGACCGGCTTTTCGGGCGGTATCGGAGAGGTGCTGCTGGTGCCCGACGCCAACGGCGCACCCTTCCTTGCCGTGGCGGGATACGGCACGGCGGCGCAGCGTGCGCGGGGCCGGTTCGCGCTGGCCGCGGTGGCGGAGAAGCTGCCGGACGGGGTCTACCGGCTGGACGGCGATCTTTCGGCTGTGGCGCTGGAGGAGGAGGCGCTTGGCTGGCTGCTGGCGGGCTACGGGTTCGACAGGTACCGGGCGCAGAAGGTTTCGGGCGCGCGGCTGGTCGCACCGGAGGGTGTCGATGCGCGCCGGGTGGAGATCATCGCGGCCGGAGAGGCGCTGACCCGCGATCTCATCAACACGCCCGCCTCGGACATGGGTCCGCAGGAGCTTGAGGACGTGGCACGCGGGCTGGCGACGGAGTTCGGCGCAGCCTTTGACGTGATCGAAGGCGACGACCTGCTGTCGCGGAACTTTCCGATGATCCATGCGGTCGGGCGGGCCTCTCCTCGGGCGCCGCGTTTGATCGACATGGCATGGGGTGAGTCCGGGCCGACGCTGACGCTGGTCGGCAAGGGGGTGTGTTTCGACACCGGCGGGCTGGACATCAAGCCGGCGGCCTCCATGGGGCTCATGAAGAAGGACATGGGCGGGGCGGCGACGGTGCTGGGGCTGGCGCGGATGATCATGGCACTGGGCCTGCCGCTGCGGCTGCGGGTTCTGATCCCGGCGGTGGAGAATTCGGTGGCGGGCAATGCGTTCCGGCCGCAGGACATCCTGACCTCCCGCCTTGGCGTGACGGTGGAGATCAACAACACGGATGCGGAGGGCCGGCTGGTGCTGGCCGACGCGCTGACCTACGGGGCGGAGGCGGAGCCGGACCTGATGCTGTCCATGGCGACCCTGACCGGGGCGGCGCGGGTGGCCGTGGGGCCGGATATCTCTCCGTTCTACGTGGATGACGACGCGGTGGCCGCGGCGATCCATGCGGCGGGCGTGAAGGTGGCGGATCCGTGCTGGCGGATGCCGTTCCACGCGCCCTACGAGCGGATGATCGAACCGGGGATCGCGGATCTGGACAACGCACCCTCGGGCGGGTTCGCGGGGTCGATCACCGCGGCGCTGTTCCTGCGGCGGTTCGCGGGGGACGTGTCGCGTTACACCCATTTCGACATCTACGGCTGGCAGCCTGCCCCTGCCCCCGCGCGGCCCAAGGGCGGCGTCGGGATGGGTGCGCGCGCGGTGCTGGACGCGCTGCCGGAGATCATGGGGCTATGAGCGACCGGCGGGTGGTGAAGTCGAACGGACGTGTGGCCGACCTGTCGCTGAAGGGGCAGGTGGAGGCCGAGCGGTTCGCGGCCCCGGTGCTGCACCGGGTCGTGGCGGAGGTGACCCCGATCCTTACCGCCGGGTCCGACGAGGGGCGGCGCGACCGGGAGCTGGCCTTCGGGCAGGGGTTCGAGGTGCTCGAGGCGCGGGACGGATTTGCCTTCGGTTACGCCGCGCGGGACGGGTTCGTCGGTTATGTGAGGGCGGAGGACCTGTCGGACCGGATGGCCGCGCCGACGCATCGGGTGGTGGCGCCGAGCTACTGGTTCTCCACCCCCTCGCTGAAGGATCCCGGTGCGGCGGTTCCGGTGCCGGTCGGGGCGCTGGTGGCGGTGGCCGGTGTCAGCCATGACAACTGCGACTGGGCAGAGGTCAGGGTGCCGGATGACGAGGTGCAGGGGGATTTCGCGGTCTATATGCCGATGCCGCATCTGGCCCCGCTGGACGTCGCGGGCTCTGACCTTGTGGCGGAGGCGGAGCGGTATCTGGGTGTGCCCTATCTCTGGGGCGGCAACAGCGGCTTCGGGATCGACTGTTCGGGGCTGGTGCAGGCGGCCTGTCTTGCCTGCGGGATCGCCTGTCCGGGGGACAGCGATCAGCAGGCGGCGGGGCTGGGCGAGGCGCTGGACGAGGGCGCGGAGCTGCAGCGCGGGGACCTGATCTTCTGGCGCGGACATGTGGCGCTGGTCGTCGGGGACGGGCGCATCCTGCATGCCAATGCGCATCACATGGCGGTGGCCTATGAGGACATGGCAGGCGCGATCACCCGGATTGCGGCGAAAGACGGCGCGGTGACGGGGCGGCGGCGGATCGCGCCCTAATCGACGACGCGGATCAGCTTGCGTTCCAGCACCCTGAGCACGGTCTTCAGGTCGTGCCCGCGCTTGAGGATCTGACCGTCCATGCCGACCACGGAATACATCCCCTGTTTCAGCCGCAGGTCGGGGCGCTTTTCGATCCGGTAGAGCGGCTGTTCGGCGGTGCGCCGGAAGACGGAGAAGATCGCGACATGCTGGAGCGAGGAGATCCCGTAGTCGCGCCATTCCCCTGCGGCGACCATCCGGCCGTAGAGCGAGAGGATGTCGGAGAGTTCGGTCCGGTGGAACGCGACGCATTCCCTGGAGCGGGGGGTGAACGGAGTGGGGGTGTGAACCGTCATGAGAAAAGAGTTGATCGGATTCCCGTTTAAATCAAGTTCCTTCGCGGGGTCGATGCTCCCGCATGGCGGAAATGAATTCCGGATGGCTTGACCACGGGGCCGGATTCTCGCAGGTTGCCGGGCGACAGTCGGAGGAGGACGATGATGACCGAAGCTTATCTCTGCGATGGCCTGCGCACGCCGATCGGGCGTTACGGCGGGGCGCTGTCCTCTGTCCGGCCGGACGACATGCTGGCGCATGTGATGCGCGACCTCATGGCGCGCAACCCCGGTGTGGTCGTGGACGATGTCTATGTCGGCTGCGCCAACCAGGCGGGCGAGGACAACCGCAACGTGGCGCGCATGGCCTCGCTTCTGGCCGGGTTGCCGGACACGGTGCCGGGGGCGACGATCAACCGGCTCTGCGGGTCGGGGCTGGATGCCGTGGGCACCGCGGCCCGCGCCGTGAAGACCGGCGAGATGGAGGTGGTGATCGCGGGCGGTGTCGAGTCGATGAGCCGTGCTCCGCTGGTGATGCCGAAGGCGGACAGTGCCTTTTCGCGCAAGGCGGAGATTTACGACACCACCATCGGCTGGCGCTTCGTGAACAAGGCGATGCACAAGCATTTCGGCACGGATTCAATGCCCGAGACGGCAGAGAATGTGGCCGAGCAGTTCCAGATCGGGCGGGAGGCGCAAGACGCCTTTGCGCTGCGGTCGCAGGAACGCGCGGTGGCTGCGATCAAGTCGGGCCGGATGGCGGAAGAGATCACGGCGGTGACGATCCCGCAGCGCAAGGGCGATGCGATCGTGGTGGATACGGACGAACATCCCCGCGCGACCTCGCTTGAAAAGCTGGCTGCGCTGCCGACGCCGTTCCGCGAGGGCGGATCGGTGACGGCCGGCAACGCGAGCGGCGTGAACGACGGGGCCTGCGCGGTCATCATCGCATCCAAGGCGGCGGTCGAGAAATACGGACTGACCCCGCGGGCGCGGATCGTGGCCATGGCGACGGCGGGCGTGCCGCCGCGCATCATGGGGATCGGGCCCGCGCCGGCGACGGAGAAGCTGCTGGCGATGACCGGGCTGTCCATCGGCGACGTCGATCTGATCGAGCTGAACGAGGCCTTTGCGGCCCAGGGGCTGGCGGTGACGCGGCAGCTTGGGCTGCCTGACGATGCGGACCATGTGAACCCGAATGGCGGGGCGATTGCGCTTGGGCATCCCCTCGGGATGTCGGGTGCGCGGCTGGCGCTGACGGCGGGGATTTCGCTTGGTCACATGGGCGGCAAGCGGGCGATCTGCACCATGTGCATCGGTGTCGGGCAGGGGATTGCCCTGATGCTCGAGGCGGCGTGAGCCCGGTCGGGACGGGTCGGGGTTTCGTTCCTCTGGGCCGGCAGTGGTGGGGTGTAACCCCACCCTACACTGAGTTTCCTGACGGTGTGGGTCATCCTCGGGTCGAGCCCGAGGATGACGGTTTCAGGGAGCGGCGGGCGTTCGCCTGATCTGCTCCGAGGGTGACGGAATGTCGCCTAGGTCTTGTTCACCGAATTGCCGCCGTCCACCAGCATCGCGGTGCCGGTGACGAAGCTTGCATCACCAGAGAGCAGGAAGACGGCGGCCTTCGCGATCTCCTCTGCCGTGGCGAGGCGTTTCAGGGCGTGCAGCTGGGCGGCCCAGTCGTGGAAGGTCGTATCGTCCCCGGCCATGGGGGTGCGCGTGCCGCCGGGCAGGATCGCGTTCACCCGCAGGCCGTCCGCACCGTGTTCCACTGCCAGCACCTTGACCAGCCCGGTCACCCCGGCCTTGGCGGCGGCATAGGCGCCCATGCCGGGCAGGCCGAGTTCGGGGCCGACGAAGGACGACGTGTACAGCAGCGACCCGTTGCCGGCCCGTTTCAGCGCCGGGATCTGCGTGGTCGCGGCGATGTAGGCGGCGGTGAGGTTGGTGGCGATGACGGCGTCCCACGTTTCGCGCGGGGTGTCGGTGACGGGCTGTCCGTCGCCGGTTGAACCGGCATTGTTGAAGGCGGCGTGCAGGGCGCCGAATTCCGCTTCGGCACGGGTGACGAGGCCGTGCATGTGGGTGGCGTCGGTGACGTCCCCGGCGCGGGCGTGGACCCGTGCCCCGGTGGCGGCGATGTCGGAGGCGACGGCCTGAAGCCGGTCGTCGCCGCGGGCGGTGAGGACGAGGTTCGCACCCTCCTCGGCCAGCAGGCGGGCGGTGGCCGCGCCGATGCCGGAGGAGGCGCCGGTGACGAGGACGGTCTTGTTCGTGAAACGCATGGGGGGCTCCTGTTCTTGCGTGCAGGGGCCTTGGACCATTCGGGGGCACGGACGGGCGACCCGGATCCTGCGGTTGCGCCTTCGGGGCGGGTCAAAGCGCAGGATCCGGAGCGGTCAGGCCCTGCGGTCGAGCAGGATGTCGTAATGCTGCGCGCGGGCGTCGAAACGGGACAGCACGGCGCGGGCCTCGGGCGGGACATGGGCGGTCTCGTGGTCTTTGCCCATGAAGGCCTTCACGGCGTCGAGCGAGGTGAACCACATCACGGTGACGAATTCGACCTCCTCGGGCAGGGTGCGGCGGAACAGTTCGATCCGTTCGAAGCCGGGGACCTGCATCGCGAAGATGCCGGGGATGACCTTGGTGGTGACGACCCGCTGGTAGGCGTCGGCATTCTCGGGGGTGGTGTATCCGTGCCAGATGCGGCTGATCATGGGAAGCTCCGTCGGTTGATATGGCGCAGGGATAGCGCGGCGGGGCGGGCATGTGCTTGCGTATGGTGTCGGGGATGGTGTGGGTTGTGGTGGATTGTGCTAATGGTGGCGGCATTATCGGCATGAGGTGGCGCGATGGATCAAATCGACAGGCGAATCGTTGCTGCATTGCAGGCGGACGGACGGCTGAGCAACGTCGAGCTGGCGGAGAAGGTGGGTCTTTCCCCGTCGCCCTGCCTGCGCCGGGTCAGGATGCTGGAAGAGCGCGGCGTGATTGCCGGATACCGGGCCGAGATCGGGCGGGCGGCTGTCGGCCTGACGCTGACCCTCTTTGTCGGGATCACCGTGGCGCGCCACAGCCGGGAGAACGCGGCGGAGGTGGAGCGGCAGCTGGCGGGAATTCCCGGGCTGGTCGCCTGCCACATGGTGTCGGGCGATGCGGATTTCCTGGCGGAGCTGGTGGTCGCCGATCTCGCGGCGTACGAGCGGATTCTGACGGACCACATCCTCACGATCGAGGCGGTGGCGCAGGTCCGGTCGAACTTTTCGCTGAGGGAGGTGCGGTCGGGCGCGCCGCTGACGCTGCCCTGATGGGTTCGGTGCGGCGGATCAGGCGCGGGCGGTCGGGTGGAACAGGCCGCCGGGGGAGAGGGTGAAGATCTCTGCCCCGTTTGCGGTCACGCCGACGGAATGTTCGAACTGGGCCGAGAGCGACTTGTCCCGGGTCACGGCCGTCCAGTCGTCGCGCAGCACGACGGTTTCGGGGCGGCCCATGTTCACCATGGGTTCGATGGTGAAGAACATGCCTTCCTCGAGCCGCGGCCCGCTGCCGGGGCGGCCGTAGTGCAGGACGTTCGGCGGGGCATGGAACACGCGGCCCAGTCCGTGACCGCAGAAGTCGCGCACCACGGAGAGCTTGTTGGCCTCCACGAAGGTCTGGATGGCATAGCCGATGTCGCCGAAGGTGTTGCCGGGGCGCACGGCCTCGATCCCCCGCATCAGGGCGTCATGTGTCAGGTCGATCAGCCGTTCGGCCTGACGTGACGGCTTGCCCGCGACATACATCCGGCTGGTGTCGCCGAACCAGCCATCCACGATCACCGTCACGTCGATGTTCAGGATGTCGCCGTCGATCAGGCGGTCGTCATCTCGGCTTTTCTCGTAATCGCGCGAGATGGTTTCGTTTTTCGACTTGGGGATCGGCGCGCCGGGAATGCCGTGGCAGACGACGTGGTTGATCGAGATGCAGGAGGCGTGGCGGTAGCCCTTGTAACCGATGGTGGCTGAGGTCGCGCCGGCGGCGTTGACCTGTTCCTCGATCAGGCGGTCGAGTTCGGCGGTGGACTGGCCGGGGAAGACATGCGGGCCGATGTCGTCGAGGATCTGCGCGGCGAGTGCCCCGGCGGCGTGCATGCCTTTGAAATCCGCTTCTTCGTAGATGCGGATTCCATCGCGTGTGATCTGACCTCTGTCGTCCAAAAGGGACCTCTGGATGTTTTCCTGTCTAGATAGGTCAATTTGCGCACAGGTACAACGGAGCGCGACGGCGGGACGCAGGTTCGGGTCATCATAGGGGCCCAAAGTAACAGCAGGTTAGCAGTCGAATGGCAGGGGCGGGCCGATCGTGATCTCTTCGGGTGTGATGCAGGTGGAGAGGCAGAGGATTTCGACCCCCTGAGCCGTGGCGGCCCGGAAAGCGGCGGCATAGGCAGGGTCGAGGTCCGCGGCCAGCGTCACCCGTCCGGCATCCGTGCGCTGGACGAGGAAGATCACCATGGCGCGGTGCCCGGCGCGGGCCATGGCGGCGAGGTCGGCCATGTGGCGCGCGCCGCGCTGCGTCACGCTGTCGGGAAACTCGGCGAGGCCGGGCGCGCGGGACAGGGTGACGGCCTTGACCTCCACGTAGAAATCCGCGCGGGCCGGGTCGCGGAGCAGGAAGTCGATGCGGCTCTTCTCTGCGTAGCGCTGTTCGGGGAGGATTTCGGCATAGTCGGCGAGGTCGGGGACGCTGCGCGCCAGCAACGCCTCTTTCAGGGCGCGGTTCGGGACGGAGGTGTCGACGCCGGTGAAATGCCCGTTCTCGTGATCGACCAGCCGCCAGCCGTGGGAGAGCTTCTTCCTCGGGTCGTCGTTCGGTTCGAGCCAGATCCGCATGCCGGGGTCGGCAAGGCCCAGCATGGAGCCGGGATTGGCGCAGTGGGCGGTGAGTTCGGTTCCCGCCGCGGGGCCGTCCTCGAGCCGGACATCGGCGAGAAAACGTTTGTAGCGGCGGATCAGCCGGGCCGGCACGAGGGGGGTTTGAAAGCGCATGTGGCGGGCCTATACCCTTGATGTGCCAAAGGACAAGCCGGAGCCTGCCATGCCCAACCCTACCGCCGCCATGCTGGTTATCGGCGATGAAATCCTGTCGGGGCGCACGCGGGACGCCAACATGTACCATCTGGCCGGGGAACTGGTGAAGGTGGGCATCGACCTGAAGGAGGTGCGGGTGGTGTCCGACGATGCGCCGGCGATCGTCGCGGCGGTCCGGGCGCTGTCGGCGGCCTACGATCAGGTCTTCACCTCGGGCGGGATCGGGCCGACGCATGACGACATCACCGCCGACTGCGTGGCAGAGGCCTTCGGGCGGCACATCGATGTGAGAGACGATGCGCGGGCGCTGCTGGAAGAGGCCTATGGCCGGCGCGGGGTCGAGGTGACGGAGGCGCGGCTGCGCATGGCGCGGATCCCGGACGGGGCTGCGCTGATCGACAATCCGGTTTCGACCGCGCCGGGCTTTACCGTCGAGAACGTGCATGTCATGGCGGGCGTGCCATCGGTCTTCACAGCCATGGTGGCGTCGGTTCTGCCGGGGCTGGTCGGGGGGGTGCCGCTGACCTCGGAAAGCTGGCGGGTGATGCGGGCGGAGGGCGACATCGCCGGGCCGCTGCGCGCGCTGGCCGGAGAATATGCGGACCTGTCCTTCGGGTCCTATCCCTTCCAGGATCGGGGGCGGTTCGGGGCCAACGTGGTGGTTCGCGGGGCGGATCCGGCGCTTGTCGCGACAGCCTATGCGCGGTTGCAGGAGATGTTTCCCGATGGCTGATCTTGGCGGGTATTTCGAAACGCTGGATGCGACATGGCCGGCGGAGGAGAAGATCGCGCTTGGCCCGCTGACCCTGCGGCGCAGCAGCGGCGGCGGAAAGCGGGTGCGGGCGGCGACGGCCTCGGGGGCGGTCGGAGCGGATGACGTGGCGGTGGCAGAGGCACGGATGCGCGATCTGGGCCAGCCCCCGCTGTTCCAGATCAGACCGGGCGACGACGTGCTGGATCAGCTGCTGGAGTCGCAGGGCTACGGCGTGGTCGATCCGACGCTGATCTACACCTGCCCGGTGGCGCATCTGGCGCGGGAGGAGACGGATCGCGAACAGGCGAGCCTCGCGGTCTGGGAACCGCTGGCGATCCAGCTGGATTTCTGGCGTGCGGGCGGTGTCGGCCCGGACCGGATCGCCGTGATGGAGCGTGTCACCGGCCCCAAGACCGCGCTGATCGGGCGGCATGACAATTCACCGGGCGGCACCTGTTTCGTCGCGGTTCACGGGGGCATGGCCATGTTGCACGCGCTGGAGATCATCCCCGCCGCCCGACGCGCCGGCATGGGCCGGGCGATGACGGTGCAGGCGGCGCAATGGGCCGCGCGCGAGGGGGCGGAGACCTTTGCCCTTCTCTGCGTCAAGGCCAACGGTCCGGCAAATGCGCTGTATTCCAAGCTGGGGATGCAGGTTGCCGGGCAGTATCACTATCGCATCAAGGAGAGCTGAGATGAGCCGAGACCTTCCGACCGCGCTGGACCTGCCGATGGTCGACCCGCTGCCCGCGCCGACGCAGAAGTATTTCGACATCTGCATGGACAAGCTGGGCATGGTGCCGAACGTGCTGAAGGCCTATGCCTTCGACATCGACAAGCTGAACGCCTTCACCGCGCTTTACAACGATCTGATGCTGGCGGATTCGGGCCTGAGCAAGCTGGAGCGGGAGATGATCGCGGTCGCCGTCTCCTCCATCAACGGGTGCTATTACTGCCTGACGGCGCATGGCGCGGCGGTGCGGGAGCTGTCGGGCGATCCGAAGCTGGGCGAGATGATGGTGATGAATTACCGCGTTGCCGATCTGGACGCGCGCCAGCGGGCGATGCTGGACTTCGCGGCGAAGGTCACGACGGAAAGCCGCAAGGTCGACGAGGCCGACCGGCAGGCGCTGCGGGATGTCGGGTTCTCTGACCGGGACATCTGGGACATCGCCTCGGTGGCGGCTTTCTTCAACATGACCAACCGGGTGGCGAGCGCCACGGACATGCGTCCGAACGACGAATACCACGCGCAGGCGCGCTGAGGCGATGCGACTGGCCGGGGCAGCGCTGGTCTGGATGGGTCTGGCCCTGCCGGCCGGGGCCTTCGAACCGGCGAGCCTGCCCGACACCGCGCGGGTGACGGTGGACGAGACGGAATCGCCGGCCTCTCTTGCCATTCCGGTGTCGGTCTATGACGGGACGCTGCCGCGGGAATATCTGGAAGGCCGGCTCAGACGGCGGGCGTGGCAGATCGGGGGGCCGTCGCCGTCGACGCTGCGGCTGATCCGGGGTCTGCGTGGCGATCTTGAACGGGGCGGGTTCCAGGTGCTGCTCGACTGCGAATCCGAGGCCTGCGGGGGGTTCGATTTCCGCTATGCCCTGCCGGTGCTGCCCGCGCCCGAGATGAACGTCGATCTCTACGATTTCCGCGTTGTCACGGCTGTGCGCCCGGACGCGGGGCGGGAGGAATATGTCTATATCCTCGTCAGCAAGGGGCGTGCCGACCGTTTCGTGCAGATCTACGAGGTGGTCACGGATGGCGGTCCGGCGGCGGAGCCGGGTCCACAAGCGGGGGTCGACGCCGGACCTGCGCCGGTCGCGGCCGGTGAACCGGAACTGGTGGCGCAGTTGCGCGGGGCGGGCCACGCGGTGCTGCGGGATCTCGACTTTGCGTCGGGGGCGGAGGCTCTGGCGGATCGCAAGTATCCCTCACTCGCCGCGCTGGCAGGGTTTCTCAATGGCAATCCCGCGCGGGTGGTGGCGCTGGTCGGGCATACGGATGCCGTGGGATCGCTGGCGGGAAACACGGCGCTGTCGCAGCGGCGGGCGGAGGCGGTGCGCACGCGCCTGATTTCGGCCCACGGGGTGCCGGGGGCGCAGGTATCGGCGCACGGGGTCGGGTATCTGGCGCCGGTGGCCTCCAACCTCGAAGAGGCGGGGCGGGAGGCGAACCGGCGGGTCGAGGTGGTGCTGCTGGCCGCCGAATAGGCGTCGGAGCCGGATGGGTTCGGCAAGGCAGACCATGCTGCCAAGGCCGTCGGAGGTCGTGACTTCGGCCTGATGCTGCCCGGGGTATTTGCCGGAGGTGATAAAACCTACCTCGATCCCCGCTGTCTTGCCGCAGAACCGGCCGGGCATTCCACCGGCGCAGTGGTCTGGAATTTCGGGA
Organism: Primorskyibacter flagellatus; assembly: GCF_014638275.1. Lineage (GTDB taxonomy): Bacteria > Pseudomonadota > Alphaproteobacteria > Rhodobacterales > Rhodobacteraceae > Pseudooceanicola > Pseudooceanicola flagellatus_A. The sequence goes on along the minus strand of NZ_BMFJ01000002.1, from coordinate 454,707 downwards.
GTATCTGGCCCCGCATCTTCTTTGCGTTGCCGACATGGGCGATCTGGCCAATCTGCCCGCCCTTGCAGAACCGGCGCATCGCGGCGGTGATCTGGGCGGGGGCCGTGGTCGCAAGGGTGTAGAGGCGGGCGGAGAGGCGGAGGGGTCAGACTTGGATCATGAGGCACTCATGACATCGGGGACAGCGATGTCGCGAGCGCTGGCGCGGGGCCGCGCCTCCGGCGATCCGGCGTTCAGTTCCGCCGGTTGCGACGCAGCGCCAGCAGGCCGATGCCGGAGAGCAGGACAGGCAGGGAGGCCGGGAGCGGGACAGCGGTGAGACTGTCGGGCAGGGTAAAGCCCGCGGGGCAGGCAGCGGCATCCGCCCCGTAACAGCCGATCGTCGACAGGATCAGGCTGTCGCCGGGGGAGAGATAACCGTTGATGGTGAACCGCATGTAGTTGAAGCCGTCGGTTGCGTCGATCATGTCGGAATCCGGACCGGGGCCCGCCACGTCGAAAAGTGTATGCGTGCCTTCGCCCGACAGGAACGTGCCGAAGGCGGAGTTGGCGAGCCCTTCGGATGCATTGATCAGCGGTCCGCCGTCGTCATCGATCACCGTGTAATAGGCCGAGGTGGAGGAGGAGGCGACGTAGCCGTTGCTGTCGGAGTCGATCAGCTCGAGATCGAGAAACGCCTCTTTGTGGGTCGGGCCGGAGATGACGTCTGTCCGCATGCGGATGTCCAGGGCGTAGAAGGCGGGCACGAAGTCGTGGTTTTCGAGCCGGAATTCGAACATCATCCAGGGATCGGCATCGGTGAGCATGATGAGCCGGCGGCGGTGCGGGTTGAGGTTGGTATCTTCGACGAACACGAACCCGCCGAAGGCATCGTTCCACCACTGGTGGCTGAGCGCCTTGAGATCCTCGATTTCCCGCAGCTTGGCATCGAGCGAGTCAAACTGAAGCTCTACCGTGCTGGAGCCGACCTGGGTGAAAACGGTGTAGGTCGCGGCGTCGGACTGCGTTGCGCAGACAAGAGCGGCGGTAAGGGCGAGGGCGCGGAAACCATGCGTCATGACCGGAGAACCTTTCGAAAGAATAAATCCAGTATACCTTAGAATCATCTTTCCGTCGAACCCGGCGATGACGCGGGGGGCGGCGGCCGCCCCCCCAAAAAGAAAAACCCGGCGTCACCGCCGGGTCAGGTGGCCTGAGGTCAGGCTCGGGGAAGGAAACTCAGGGTCTCACCACTTGTCGGGGCCTTTTTCGGCAAAGCTCCGGACAAGGAAGTCGATGAAGGCGCGGACCTTGGGCTGGGTGAACCGGCCCGGCGGATAGACCGCGTAGATGCCCTGCGTCTCGAGCGGCAGTTCGGGGATGGCGTCGATCACCAGGCCCTGCTCCAGCGCGTCAGCGTAGAGGAAGGAGGGCAGGTAGGCGATGCCGAGGCCCGAGATCGCGGCATTCAACAGCGACTGGCCGTCGTTCACGGAGAGCCAGCCGGCGGTGCGGACCTGGCGCTTTTCGCCCGAGGGGGCGGTCAGCTTCCAGACGTTGCCGGAGGCCTGCGAGGAATAGTGCAAAAGCTTGTGATCGTTCAGGTCGTCGATCTTCTGCGGACGCCCGAAGCGTTCGAAGTAGGACGGCGCGGCGATCATGCGCTTGGTCGTGTCGGTGAGCTTGCGGGCACGGAGGGTCGAGTCCTCGAGCTCTCCGATCCGGATGGCCATGTCGAAGCCTTCGGAGATCAGTTCGACGTAGCGGTTGTTCAGCACCATGTTCACGGTGATGTCGGGGAATTCCGCCAGGAATTCGCCCAGAACCGGGGAGAGGTGATTGACGCCGAAGTCGGTCGCCACCGAAATCCGCAGCAGGCCCGAGGGGGCGGACTGCATGGAGGTGACGAGGGCGTCGGCCTCTCCGGCGTCGTTGAGGACGCGGCGGGCACGGTCGTAATAGGCCAGACCGATCTCGGTCGGGGACACACGACGTGTGGTCCGGTTCAGAAGACGTGCGCCCAGACGTGCCTCGAGCGAGGACACATGCTTGGACACGGCGGATTTAGATATCCCCATCTTCTTGGCCGCGTCGGTGAAACCACCTTGATCCACGACCGTCGCGAATGCTTCCATCTCTGTCAGACGGTCCATTGTCGTAACCTTTCTGCCTCTCAGCGTTCAGTTTGCCTTGGAGACACGTTATCGACGGCAATTCGGGCGCAAACCGGGCGCGGCATCGTCAATTGCGGGGTATTGTCGGGATCGTTTATGGGCCGGAAACAGGGAAACACCCCGTTTCGCGCCACATTTCGGACGATTCAGGCCGTTTCGACGCAATGTCGCCGGAAAGCGCGCTTCAGCAGGTCCAGTTCAGCCCGGAGCAGGTCGATTTCGGCGCGGATTGTTTCGGAAGCCTGATCCCCGGCAATTATGGCAAGGCTGTCCAGAACGTCGCCGGTGGAGGCTTCCACGATCGTGATTGTCTGCACGCCGTCGCCAATAGCGGCGGCGGGGACGGCGAAGCGCAGGTGCCAGGTGCCGCCGGTCGCGGGGGTGACGGAGATGTCGTCGAGCACGCGGTCGCGGAAGCGGACGGCGACGCCGGGGCGGATGCCCTCGGGCACATCGGAAATGACGCCTTCCCAGGTGCCGTTGACGAGGCGGGTCTTGGTGACTTTGAGAATGCTCATGGTCTCGTCCCTCAGAATTCGGCGCGGGGGCAGCGGGCGAAGGTCAGGTCGCGGATGACGACCTGGTTCATCTCGGGGTTCTCGAAGATCAGGTCGACCCATGCCTTCTCAAGCCGCTTTTCGTTCAGGCCGGAGTAGGCAAGATCGAATTCGATCATGACCTCGGGCGACTTCAGCGACAGTTCGCGGGTGACCTGTTCGGTGTTCGGCCCGTGCACGACGTTGAGGCGGGCGAAGATTTCAAGCGGTGTCTCGACCTCGATCTGGGCGGAGAGGCGGATCAGGTGCGACTTGGTCAGGTTGCGGATCGCGTCGGCGGGCAGTTCGATCGCGAGCGACAGAAAGGATCCGTCGAAGGCGAAGACATCCATGCGCAGGCCGAAGGGGGCGAGGTCCTCTTCCCGGTGGTTGCGGGTCTGGAGGATGGTCAGTTCGGACTGCTTGCAGTCGTGGTGAAGCGTGACCTGATCGCCGAGGCGGGACTGGGTTTCGGCGGCGGCGATCCCGCGCAGGGGCAGGGGGCCGCGCCAGAGGTCGGGGCGCCAGGACCAGTCGGTGCCATGCGGGACGGGAAAGATGTTGGACCCGATCAGGGGCAGGGCCAGCCGTCCGTCCGCCGTGTGGATCAGGTCGTCGAGCCGGGCCTTCAAGGTGCGGGCGCGGGTGCGGCTTTGGCGCAGAGCGGGCAGGGGGGCGGTTGCCGCGTTCCGTGCCTCGGCCGTCCAGCGGCGCAGTTCGCGGCGCGCGATGAGCCGGTCGATGAAGGTGGAGATCGCCTTGGCCATGGGTGCCTGTGTCGTCCTGGTGCTGCATCCGGTCTTGCTGCCGGGTGCCCCTGTTATGCCACGGGGCGGTTGCGAAACAAATGACGGATTGGCGGAGGGGTGCCGGAAATCGGGCGGCTATTCCGTCGGTGCCTGCACGGCCGGCGTGTCGCCGGTGCCGGTTCCGGTGGTGGCGCGGCGCATGTTGCGGGCGAGGGCGAGCAGAAGGTCGCGCCCCTCGGCCCCGCGGGCGGCGCCGTTCTGGGTGGAATAGGCGGCCAGTCCGATGGTGTGCCCGGCCAGCGTCATCACCCCGCGCCAGTGGACGGGATCGGCGCTTTTGGTCGCGCGTTCGCCGCCCTGGGACAGCTGGACCAGCTGCACACCGTCGATGCGGGCGCTGTTGAGCACCTGCGCCGGGGCATAGGGGGCCGCGATCTGATCGGGCGTCGGAAGGGCGGTGTCGGCGGACCGGACGGCGGTGACAGTGAGCAGGGAGAGCGAGTTGACGCCGCTGACCTCTCCGCCCGTCATCAGGTCGCACTGGGCGAGCAGGGCGAACTGGCGCGCGCCGTTCGGGCGCAGCGACCGCGCGTCGACGCAGAACCCCGCCGGGCCGAGAACGGTGATCTTTCCGCCGTCGATCTTCGCGGAGGTCAGCACGCGGGCCTTCGGCGCGCTGCCCCCGGCCGCAAAGGCGTTGGCAGTGGTTTCGTCGCAGCCCGCCATCAGGGAGAGGGCGAGCAGGACCGGGGCGCCGCGCAGCGCCCCGGTCCGGAGCCGGTCAGAGATCGGCATAGATATGCTTCTCGGCCTTGCCGCCGGGATGGGTGACGGCGCCGAGGTAGGTCTTGCCGACAAGCTGCGCATATTTCCACAGCGCGCCGGAGGCATAGATCGTGTCGCGCGGGCCTTTCCAGTCCTTGCGGCGCGCTTCCAGTTCCTCGTCGGTCAGGTCGACGGTGATCGTGCCTTCGACGGCATCGATCTTGATCATGTCACCGTTCTTCAGCAGGGCGATCGGGCCGCCATACGCCGCTTCGGGGCCGACATGACCGACGCAGAAGCCGCGCGTCGCGCCGGAGAAACGGCCGTCGGTAATGAGCGCGACCTTCTTGCCCATGCCCTGACCCGAAAGGGCGGCGGTGGTGGCCAGCATCTCCCGCATACCCGGACCGCCGGCGGGGCCCTCGTTGCGGATGACGATGACCTCGCCTTCCTTGTATTCGCGCTTCTGAACGGCGGCAAAGGCGTCTTCCTCGCATTCGAAGACACGGGCCGGGCCGTTGAAGCTTTGTTCCTGGGTCGGGATCCCGGCGACCTTCACGATGGCACCTTCCGGGGCGAGGTTACCTTTCAACCCGACGACGCCGCCGGTCTTGGTGATCGGGGCGGAGATCGGATAGATGACCTTGCCATCGGCCTCGCGGGTGACGGTGTCCAGTTCCTCGCCGATGGTCTTGCCGGAAGCGGTGATGCAATCCTCATGGATCAGACCGGCCTTGCGGAGCTCCTTCATCACGACGGGGATGCCGCCAACGTCGAACAGGTCCTTGGCCACGTAGTCGCCGCCCGGTTTCAGGTTCACGAAGTAAGGCGTATCGCGGAATATCTCGCAGACGTCGTCGAGGAAGAAGTCGATCCCGGCCTCGTGCGCGATGGCGGGCAGGTGCAGGCCCGCGTTGGTCGATCCGCCGGTGCAGGCGACGACGCGCGCGGCGTTCTCCAGCGATTTGCGGGTCACGACATCGCGGGCGCGGATGCCCTTTTCGATCAGGTTCATGACCGCTCGGCCCGAGGCCTCACCATACTGGTCGCGGGATTCATAGGGTGCGGGCATGCCGGAGGAGTTGAGCAGCGCGAGCCCGATCGCCTCGGACACGCAGGCCATGGTGTTCGCGGTGAACTGGCCCCCGCAGGCCCCCGACGACGGGCAGGCGACGCGTTCGAGGATGTCGAGAGCGGAGTCCGAAAGTTCCTTGTTCTGGTGCCGCCCGACCGCTTCGAACAAGTCCTGCACGGTCAGGTCGCGGGTGCGGAAATCTTCGGGGATCTCGTCGATCTGGGGCGCCTTGCCCGGAAGGATCGACCCGCCGTAGATGAAGACGGAGGGCACGTTGAGCCGGACCATCGCCATCATCATGCCCGGCAGCGACTTGTCGCAGCCCGCCAGCCCGACAATGGCGTCGTAGCAGTGGCCGCGCATGGTCAGTTCGACCGTATCGGCAATCGCCTCACGCGAGGCGAGGGAGGAGCGCATGCCCTCATGCCCCATGGCGATGCCGTCGGTCACGGTGATGGTGGTGAATTCGCGCGGGGTTCCGGCGGCGGCCTTCACGCCCAGCTTCACGGCCTGCGCCTGCCGGTTCAGAGCGATGTTGCAGGGGGCGGCTTCGTTCCAGCAGGTGGCGACGCCGACGAGGGGGCGGTGAATTTCCTCCTCCGACAGGCCCATCGCATAGAGGTAAGAGCGGTGCGGCGCGCGTTCGGGACCTTCGGTCACGTGACGGCTAGGCAGGAGCTTCTTGTCGAATTTGGCCATCTGGGCCTCCCTTGGCTGGTCGGGACGGGGATAAATGACGCATCCAGGGCAGACAAGGCCGATTGCGGCCCGCGGGGGAGAGGGATAGCGTCGCGCCCATGGCATACGAGGCGCAGCAGCTTCTCCCCGACAGAGGGAGGGACACGGCACATCTGGGCAGGACGCTGGCGGGCATCGCGCTGGTCACGGTGATTACCGCCGGGCTGATGCTGCTGTGGATCTTCGTGATCTCGGGTCTGCTGTTCCCCGGCTCCATGCGGCCCGAGGGGCCGTCGGCCGGACCGCTTGGCATGGTGCTGATGCTGTCCACCTTCCTGTGTCCGCTGGTCGCGCTGGCGGTGGCGATGCGGGTGCTGCACCGGAAAGGGCTCGGGGTCCTGATGGGACCGGCGGGGCTGGCCTGGTCGCAGTTCTGGCGGGTGTTCCTGGTGCAATGCGCGGTGCTTGGCGTGGCGCTGATGCTGCCCTCGCCCGAGGGGGTGGAGCCGGAGCGGCAGATGGCCGTGACGCGCTGGCTGTCGTGGATGCCGCTGGCGCTGGTGCTGCTGGCGGTTCAGATCGGGTCGGAGGAGCTGATGTTCCGCGGATACCTGCAGTCGCGGCTGGCGGCGCGGTTCCGCTCTCCTCTGCTGTGGGTCGGGGTGCCGGCGGTGCTCTTCGCGCTGCTGCATTTCAACCCGGCGGCGGGGGACAACCTCTGGCCGATCCTCGGCGTCACCTTTCTTTACGCGCTGGCGGCGGGGGACCTGACGGCGCGGGCGGGCACGCTTGGCCCGGTCATGGCGCTGCATTTCGTCAACAACTTCGGGTCGCTGATGCTGTTCGGGGCGTCAGGCGGGATGGAGGGGCTGGCGCTGTACGTCTATCCCGCCGACCTGTCTGACCCGGCGCTGCTGCCCGGCTTCGGGCTGGAGGCGCTGCTGATGCTGATCTCCTGGCTCGGCGCGCGGGTCGTGCTGAGGCGGTGAGCGTGAAGGCCTACGCCCCCCACGAGGCCTATGTCGATCCGGCGCGCGGATCGGCGGCGCTGGTGCAGACCGTGGTCGGGTTCATAGCGGTGGAGTTCCTGTACGGGCTGGGCCGGAACACGATGGACTGGCTGCTGTTCCAGATCGCACCCGACACGGCGGACGCGCTGATGGAGCGGGTGTCGGCCACCGCCATCCTCTATGATCTTGCCGGTTTCCTGTTGCTGGCCCTGCTGGTGGTTTTCGTGGCGTGGAAGAACCATAACCGGGGCCTGCGCAGCCTGACCGGACCGGCGGCACTGGTCTGGCCCGACATGCTGCGGGCGACGATCGGCGGCGGGCTGCTCTACCTCGCGCTGGAGGCGGTCTATCCGTTCTGGACCGACGACGGGGTCAGCATGCAGCCTTTCGCGACGTGGCTGGGGCTTCTGCCCTTTGCGCTGCTTGCCCTGCTGATCCAGACCGGGGCGGAGGAGCTGTTCTACCGCGGGTACCTGCAACAGCAGATCGCGGCGCGGTTCCCGTCGCCACTGGTCTGGATGGTGGTGCCCAATCTGGCCTTTGCATCAGTCCATTGGTTCAACGAGGCGGCGGTGGACGAAAGCACCCGCTACGTGATCTGGGCCTTTGCCTTCGGGCTGGCGGCAAGCGACCTGGTGGCGCGCAGCGGATCGCTTGGCGCGGCCATCGGGTTTCACCTGGCCAACAACATCTTCGCCTTTCTCGTCGTCGGGGATCTGGACGGGCCGGACAGCGGGCTGGCGCTGTTCCTTTACCCGCCGCTGCCGGACGGGACCGGAGAGTCGCTGCTGCCGCCGGAGCCGATCCTCGGCTGGATGCTGGTGATCGACCTCGTCATCATCGCGCTGGCCTGGCTGGCGGTGCGGGTGGCCATCCGGCGTTGATTGCAATTCGCCCGGCAAGGTCCTATCTGGGGGGCCAACGCCACCGTCCGGGAAGCGACATGAACTGGATTACCAACTACGTCCGGCCAAGGATCAATTCGATCTTCTCGCGCCGCGAGGTGCCGGAGAACCTCTGGTCCAAGTGCACGGAATGCGGGACCATGCTGTTTCACCGGGAACTGTCGGATAACCTGAACGTCTGCACGTCTTGCGGGCATCACATGGCGATTTCGCCGCGCGACCGCTTTGCCGCGCTGTTCGACGGCGGGGTCTTCGTGCAGGTGAAGGTGCCCGAACCGCTGGCCGATCCACTGCATTTCCGCGACCAGAAACGCTATCCCGACCGGATGAAGGCCGCGCAGCGCGACACCGGTGAGGCCGAGGCGATGCTGGTTGCCGAGGGTGAGATGGGGCAGACCCCGATCGTTGCGGCGGCGCAGGACTTTTCCTTCATGGGCGGGTCCATGGGGATGTATGTCGGCAATGCGATCATCGCGGCGGCCGAACGGGCGGTAAAGCTGAAGCGGCCGCTGATCCTGTTCTCCGCCGCCGGTGGCGCGCGGATGCAGGAGGGGATCCTGTCGCTGATGCAGATGCCCCGGACCACGGTTGCGGTTCAGATGCTGAAGGAGGCCGGGCTTCCCTACATCGTCGTGCTGACCCATCCGACGACGGGCGGTGTGACGGCGTCCTACGCGATGCTGGGCGACGTGCAGATTGCCGAGCCGAACGCGCTGATCTGCTTTGCCGGGCCGCGCGTCATCGAACAGACCATCCGTGAGAAGCTGCCGGAGGGGTTTCAGCGCGCCGAATACCTGCTGGATCACGGGATGCTGGACCGCGTGGTCAAGCGGACCGACATGCGGGACGAACTGATCACGATCACCCGGATGCTCATGGGGATGACCCCGGCGGTGAAAGGCTCCCTGCCGAGGCCCGATCCCGAGCCCGTCGCCGTTCCCGCCCCCGCGCCGGAGGGCAAGGCGGAGTGACCCCCGTGCATTCGGACGTCATCCTCGATCGGATGATGGCGCTGCATCCCAAGGTCATAGACCTTGTGCTCGACCGGATGTGGCGGCTGCTGGAGGCGCTTGGCAATCCGCAGGACCAGCTGCCGCCGGTGGTGCATATCGCCGGGACCAACGGCAAGGGATCGACGCAGGCCTATATCCGCGCGGGGCTGGAGGGGGCCGGGCATCGGGTTCACGCCTATACCTCGCCGCATCTGACACGCTTTCACGAACGGATCCGGCTGGCTGGCGACCTGATTTCGGAGCAGGCGCTGACCGAGGTGCTGGACGAGTGCCTCGCCGCCAACGGGGACGCGCCGATCACCTATTTCGAGATCACCACCTGCGCGGCCCTGCTGGCGTTTTCGCGGGTGCCGGCGGATTACACCCTGCTCGAGGTCGGCCTAGGCGGGCGGCTGGATGCGACCAACGTCGTCGCGCGGCCCGCGCTGACCATCATCACGCCGGTGTCGATCGATCATACCTCATTCCTCGGTGAGACGGTGGATGTCATCGCCGGGGAAAAGGCGGGGATCCTGAAGCGCGGCGTGACATGTGTGGTCGGGCCGCAGACAGAGGCCGGGCTGGCCGTGATCGAGGCGCGGGCAGACGCGGTCGGCGCGCCGCTGCTGGTGCATGGTCAGCACTGGCACGCCTGGGAGGAGCGCGGGCGGTTGATCTTCCAGGACGAGACCGGGCTGCTGGACCTGCCGCTGCCCGCCCTGCCCGGTGCGCATCAGATCGAAAACGCCGGGGCGGCAGTGGCGGCGCTGCGGTTCCTCGGCCAGGGGGAGCAGGCAGCAGAGCGGGCGATGACAGACGTATTCTGGCCCGCCCGGATGCAGCGGCTGCGCCGGGGGCCGCTGGCGGAGGCGGCGCCGCGGGCGGAGCTGTGGCTGGACGGGGGGCACAATGCCTCTGCCGGGGAAGCGCTGGCGCGGCATCTGGCGGGGCTTTCGCCACGCCCGACCTGGCTGATCTGCGGGATACTCAACACCAAGGACGTGCGCGGTTACCTGCGGCCGATGGCCGGGCAGGTCGCAGGACTGTACGCGGTGTCGATCCCCGAGGAGGTCAACACACTGCCCGCCAGTGCCACCGCGGCGGCGGCGCGGGACGTCGGCATGGCGGCGGAAGAGGCGGAGTCGGTGGACGCGGCGCTGGCCGGGATCGTCGCCAGGGACCCCTCTGCCCGGATTTTGATCAGCGGGTCGCTGTACCTTGCAGGGCGAATTCTCCGGGAAAACGGGTAGCCGGATTAACGGACGGTTAAGAATTCGCGAATCAGCGGAAAAAAGCGACTCGAACCGGGAAATAACGAATCAGAGACCATTGACCGATTCGCGGCGATTCGCCTAAGCTGGTGTCAGTTGATGTACAGGCAATTCGCCATCCGGGACCTCCGCCCTCCAGTCATCATACGCGCGGCAGTCCGGGCAGGGATGGTATTCAGCTAAACCTCGGGCACAAGATGAGGGGACCGGTTCAACGGTCCCCCGCTTGGTGTGATCTAGCCCGTTTTGCCCCAGTCCGCATCCTGCATCTCGCGCAGACGGCTTGCCGTGCGCTGGAACTCGAAGGCGCCGTCGCCCTCGATATAAAGCGATTCGGGTTCGTCCGCGGCGGAGCAGATCAGCCGCACCTTCGCCTCGTAGAGCGCGTCGATCAGGGTGACGAAGCGCTTCGCCTCGTTGAAATTGGACCGGCCGAGGCGGGGGATGTTTTCCAGGATCAGGACCTTCACCGCGTCGGCAATCGCGAGGAAGTCGCCGGGGCCGAGCATCTGCCCGCAGATGTCGTGGAAGGACGCGCGGGCGATACCGTTGCGGAAGGCGGGCAGGGTCAGCTTGCGGCCCTTGATCGTCAGGACCAGAGGCTGCCCGCCGCCGCCGGTCAGATCGATCCAGATCCGGTCGATGGCGGCGCGGGCTTCTGCATCCACCGGGGTGAAATAGACCCGGCTGCCGGAGAGGCGGTTCTGGCGGTAGTCCTTGGGGCTGTCGAGTTCGTGCACCACCATCCGGTCCTTGATCAGGTCGATGAAGGGCAGGAAAAGCTGGCGGTTCAGGCCGTTCTTGTAAAGGTCGTCGGGAACCCGGTTGGAGGTCGTGACGATGACCACGCCGCGCGCCATCAGCGCATCGAACAGGCGGCCCACGATCATCGCGTCGGCAATGTCGGTGATCTGCATCTCGTCGAAAGCCAGCACGCGCAGTCCATCGGCGACCCTGTCGACCACCGGGGCGAGGCTGTCTTCGACATGCGCCTTGCGGGCCTCGTGCAGGCCGTCCTGGATTTCCTGCATGAAGGCGTGGAAGTGGACGCGGCGGACGGGGACGGAGAGGCTGTCGACGAACAGGTCCATCAGCATGGACTTGCCGCGCCCGACGCCGCCCCAGAGGTAGAGCCCCTTGGGCTGTTCGACGACCGCCTTTCGGAAGAAGCCACGCTTTTCCGGCTTCGCATCCAGCCCGGCGAGGATGCGGTCGAATTCGGCCAGCACGGCCTCCTGCGCGGGGTCGGCGTGCAGGTCGCCGGAGGCGATGCGGGCGGCGTAGAGATCGCGTGTCGTCTGACTCATACCGCCTGTTAGCCTGCGGGCGGGGCGGGGAAAAGAGCAGCGTTGCAAATGCGGGACATCACAAAGGGTGAATTGCGGATCCGGGCAAAACCGGAGAATGTGTGCATGCGCATTCATTTCCGGGATTCCGCCCATGTCCTCCTCTGCCCGCCTGATGACCCCCGTTCTGATCGTCAGCTGCATCATCATCGTCATCAGCTTTGCGGTCCGCGCGTCCTTCGGGGTGTTCCAGATCCCTATCGCGGATGAGTTTGGCTGGGCGCGGGCGGATTTCTCTCTCGCCATCGCGATCCAGAACCTGGCGTGGGGAATCGGGCAGCCGCTGTTCGGGGCCTTTGCCGAAAAGCTGGGGGACCGGCGGGCGATCATCCTGGGCGCCGTGATCTATGCGGCGGGGCTTGTCCTGTCGTCTTTCGCAGTGACGCCGACGCAGCATCAATTGCTTGAGGTGCTGGTCGGGTTCGGGGTCGCGGGGACCGGGTTCGGGGTGATCCTTGCGGTCGTGGGTCGGGCGTCTTCGGACGAGAACCGGTCAATGTCGCTGGCCATCGCGACGGCGGCGGGGTCGGCGGGTCAGGTCTTTGGTGCGCCGCTGGCCGAATACCTGCTGACACTGATGAGCTGGCAGAACGTCTTTCTGATCTTCGCGGTCATGGTCCTGTCGGTGATCCTGTTCCTGCCGTTCATGCGCGCGCCGGTCGCCGCGACAAGGGCAGAGCTTGAGGAAAGCATCGGGCAGGTTCTGGTGCGGGCGGCGAAGGATCCGTCGTTCTCTCTCATCTTCCTCGGGTTCTTTTCCTGCGGCTACCAACTGGCGTTCATCACCGCGCATTTTCCCGCCTTCGTCACCGAAATGTGCGGTCCGATCGTGCCGGGCGGGGTGCTGCACAATATCGGGATCACCACGACCTCCGCGCTTGGTGCCATCGCGATTTCGCTGGTCGGACTGGCCAATATCGCGGGGACGCTGACGGCGGGGTGGCTGGGTAAGCGCTATTCCAAGAAGTACCTGCTGGCGGGAATCTATACGCTTCGCACCATTGTTGCGGCGCTGTTCATCCTGTTGCCGATCACGCCGACCAGCGTGATCCTGTTCTCCGTCGCCATGGGCGGCCTGTGGCTGGCGACCGTGCCGCTCACCAGCGGGCTGATCGCGCATATCTACGGGCTGCGTTACATGGGTACGTTGTACGGCATCATCTTCTTCAGCCACCAGCTTGGTGGATTCATGGGCGTGTGGCTGGGCGGCCGGATGTACGACGTCTACGGCAATTATGATCTGGTGTGGTGGATCGGGGTGGGTGTCGGCGCGTTCTCGGCCATCGTGCATCTGCCGGTGAAGGAGAACCGGACGCCGGTGCCCGTCGCCGCCTGATCCTACTCCATCCCGTCGCGGAAGGCCGCGACGACCTCTCTGGGGTGGGTCAGGGGCAGCCAGTGGCCCGCGCCCTCGACCTGCGTGTTGACGGCGATGCGGTTCCATCTCGTCAGGTTGCCCATGCCGGAGAGCGGGATCGCCTCGTCCTTGGCGGCCCAGATGGCGAGCACGGGAACGTCGACGCGGGACAGCTTGCGGTGCTCGGCCTCTTTCGGGTCGCGCAGCGCGTGGCGGAGGGAAGAGAGCACGGCGGGAATGAAGCCCTGCCATTTCACCTGCTCCGCCTGGCCCGAGGCGGCCTCGGCCAGTGCCGGATACTGGCGGTGCAGGGCAGAGGCGGCGGCGCGGTGGCGGCGCGGGAAGAGGGCGAGCGCCATCCAGTCACCAATCCGGCCCCAGTCCCGCATCATCCGGAAGAAGCCGGTCGGGAAGCCGCCGAAGCCTGCGGGGGCGACCAGTACAAGCTGGCGGATGCGGTCTGGATGTTTCGCGGCAAAGGCGGTGGTGATAACTCCGCCCATTGAATAGCCGAAGAGCGTGATGTCGTCGGCAACCTTCTGGTGGGCCAGAAGGTCCTCCAGCTGGCGGGTGAAGAAGGCTTCGTCCTGCCGCCCTTCGGGCCGGTCGGAGTAGCCGCGGCCGTACAGGTCGTAGGTCAGCACGCGATAGCCCATGGTGGCCAGTTCGGCGGCGATGTCGTTCCAGACGAAACCGGGGGTGGTCAGCCCGTGCACGCAGACGGCGACGGGGCCGCGCACGCCGCCGTGCCACTGGAAATGCGTCATCCCCTGGGAGAGTTCGGCAAAATTGCCGGGCGCGTTCACCCGCGCGTCGTCGTCCATCGCCGGGCGGCGGCGTTCGATGACGAAGGGGGCGACCCAGGCGGCGGCCAGCAGGAGGGCAAGCAGCAGGACCCAGATCATTGGCTGGCGCTCCACGCGCTGAGGATGTGGCGGGCCGTCATCAGATCGAGATGCGCGCCGCCGCCGTTCTTGAACAGGGTGATGTCGTCGGGCTGGCGGGCGAAAGCGCCGAGGTCGTAGTAGTCGGCGAGAATGTCGTCCTCGGTGATCGCGCCGTCTTTCAGCGGGATCGCGAACTCTCCGATGTGGTGGAGCGTGGTGTCGCGGCTGTCGGCGAAGATGCGTGCGCGTTGCAGGGCGGTGTCGTCGGTTTCGCGCATGTCGGGACGGTAGGCGCCGATCAGGTCGACATGCTGTCCGGGGCGCAGCCAGTCGCCTTTCAGCACCGGAACTCCGCCAGACGTGGCGCAGGCGACGATGTCGGACTGTGTGACGGCGTCGGGCAGGTCGGTGGCGACGCGGGTGCCGGGGTATTGCGCGGCAAGGTCTTCGGCCTTCGCGGTGGTGCGGTTCCAGAGGGTTATGGTCGCATCGGGAAAGGCGGCGCCGTAGGCCTCGATCAGGGAGGCAGCGACGGTGCCCGCGCCGATCACCAGAATGTCGCGGCTGTCGGGACGGGCCAGGCGGCGGGCGGCGAGCAGGCTGTCGGCGGCGGTCTTCCACTTGGTGACGAGATGGAAGTCGATCATCGCCTCGAGCGTGCCATCGGTGTCCGACAGCAGGCTCATCATCCCGTTAACCGTGCCGAGGCCGCGATCGGGATTGCCCGGAAAGATCGACGCCGCCTTGATCGCCAGCCCCAGCCCGTCGATCCAGGCGGAGCGGGTCAGGAGCGTGTCCTTGCCGCGGTAGAGAAAGGTATCCGCCACCTCTGCCTTCGGCAGGTCATGCCCGGCGGCCAGCGCATCGGTCAGGGCGATCCAGTCGAGGACGTTTTCGCCCTCCTCGAAGCTGATGACCGGCGCGCTCATGCCGCCTGCGCCTGTGTCAGAAGACCTTCGGACACCAGCCGGTCGGCCCAGCCCTGCGGGTCGGTGAACAGGTGGGTCTTCCAGCCGCGCCCGTCCGCCATGGCGATGTTGTCGGGGCGATCGTCGGCGAAGAGCAGGGACGCGGGGGCGACACCGGAGTCCTCCTCGAGCCGGCGGTAGATTTCCGGGTCGGGCTTTATGACACCCATGTGGCCGGAAATGTAGGGCCGGTCGAATTCGCGCAGGAAGTCGTAGTGATCGGAGGCATGGGCGAAACTGCCGATGCCGAAGTTCGACAGGGCGAAGACCGGCACGCCATTGGCCCTGAGGGCCCGCAGCACCCGGACCGACTGATCGATCGCGGGAGAGGCCATTTCGATCCAGCGGTCGTGCCAGGTGCGGATCTCCTCCCTCCATTCGGGGTGTTCATCGGCCTTGGCATAGATCGTGCCCTGAAAATCATGCCCCAGGTCGACGCGGTCGTTCATACCGTGCAGGTCGACCTCGGCAAACAGGGCGCGGCGGCGGTCTTCGCCGATGTAGCTGTCGTAGAACCGTTCGGGCTGCCATTCGATCAGCACGTTTCCGATGTCGAAGATGACTGCTTCGATGCCCATTCCCGTTCCCTCAGCCGTCGCGCTGTGCCGCGCGGAGTTCCCTCTCCAGCGCGTCCAGAAAACGGGAGCGGTCGGCCTTTGTAAAGCCCTTGCCCGAGCCCTGTGCAAAGGGGTCGGCAGAGCGGATATCGGCCATCAGGTCGCGCATCGCCAGTTGCGCGCCGATATTGGCCTCGGTCAGCCGCTCACCGTTGTGGCGCAGGACGCGGGCGCCGCTGGCGACGCATTTCGCGGCCAGCGGCATGTCCGATGTCACGACGACGTCGCCCCTGGTCGCGCGGTCGGCGATCCAGATGTCAGCGACGTCCGGGCCTTCGGGCACGATGACCAGTTCGACGAGCGGATTGGCCGGCGGGCGCAGGCCGCCGTTGCAGACCAGCTTGACCGGCACCCTGTGCCGGGTCGCGACCCGCTCCGCCTCTTCCTTCACCGGGCAGGCGTCGGCGTCGATGTAGAGGGTCACGAATAGAGCGCCTCGGCATGAAAGGCGACGTGGTCTTCCATGAAGGTGGAGACGAAGAAGTAGCTGTGGTCGTAGCCCTTCTGCATGCGGAACTGCACCGGCTGGCGGCGTTTCGCGGCGGCCTCGGCCAGCGTCTCGGGGCGCAGGAGGTCGAGGAAATTGTCGGCGGTGCCGGTGTCGATCAGCACGGGGCCGTCAAAGCCCTTTTCGGCCATCAGGAGAGAGGCGTCGTGGGCTGTCCACGCCGCCTCTTCCGCGCCGAGGTAGGCGGTGAACTGCTTGCGCCCCCAGTCACCGCCCGTCGGGTTGCAGATCGGCGAAAAGGCCGAGACGGAGCGGTAGCGGCCCGGCAGCGACATGGCGAGGGTCAGCGCGCCGTGGCCACCCATGGAATGCCCGGTGATCGACTGGCGGTCGGCGTCGATGGCGACATTGGCGGCGAGCAGGGCAGGCAATTCGTCTGCCACGTAGTCCCACATGCGATAATGCGTGGCCCAGGGATCCTGCGTGGCGTTCAGGTAGAACCCCGCGCCCTTGCCCAGATCGTAGGCCTCGTCATCCGCCACGTCCTCTCCGCGCGGGGAGGTGTCGGGGAAGCAGAGCGCGATCCCCTGCTCCGCCGCCCATTGCTGCGCGCCGGCCTTGGTCATGGCGTTCTCATGCGTGCAGGTCAGGCCCGAGAGATACCAGAGGATCGGGACAGGACCGTCCTGCGCTTCTTCCGGAAGGAAGAGGCCGAAAGTCATGTCGCAGGCGCAGGCTTCGGATGCGTGGCGATAGACGCCCTGCACGCCCCCGAAGCAGCGGTTTTCAGAGAGGGTTTCCATTCAGGCTCCTTCGGGATTGACGGTCAGGATGTCGGAGAGCGGCTTCTTTGCCAGCGCGGCGGCGGGCACGGTTGCCGTCTCGGCCGCGTGGCCGACGGCGATGATCATGATCGGTTTCTCATGATCGGGGCGGCCGCAGATGGCGGTGAGGAATTTCATCGGGTTCGGGGTGTGGGTCAGGCAATAGAGTCCCGCGTGATGCAGCGCGGCGATCAGGAAGCCGGAGGCGATGCCGGTGGATTCCGGCACGTAGTAGTTCTTGAACCGTGTACTGTCGGGGCGGACGCCGTAGCGCTGCGCAAAGATCACGATGAGCCAGGGCGCGATGTCGAGGTGCGGCTTGGACACGCCGGTGCCGATCGGCTCGAGCGCAGAGATCCATTCATCGCCGGCGCCGCCGTCGTAGAAGGCGCGTTCCTCGTCCTCGGCAGCCGCGCGGATGCGGGCCTTCAGCGCGGGGTCGGAGATCGCCACAAAATGCCAGGGCTGGTGGTTGGCGCCCGACGGCGCGAGACCGGCTGTGGCGATGGCGGTCTCGATGACCTCGAAAGGAACGGGCCGGTCCGAAAAGTCGCGGACGGTGTGGCGGGTCCTCATGCGGTCGTGGAAGGCCCGGACCCCGGCGCGGCTGTCGTCGTCGCTCATGTCCTGACGGTCGGGCAGGGGCAGCGGATTGTAGGTCGTGCTGGTTTCGGACGGCATGGCGGGCTCCCTCTCGCCGGGTTGTCCCTGACCCGCCCGGCCGGGTCAAGGGCGGAGGGCGGCGCGGGGGCCGTGCCCCCGTCCTGCGGACTCCCCCGGGATATTTATGGCAAAGTGAAATCGGCGCGGTCTTCATCTTGCCGCAAGTATCCTGGGGGGAGGAGCCGCAGGCTCCGGGGGGCAAGGCCCCCTAACCGGATCCGATCAACACACCTGCGGCGAAGACGAGGGCGCCGCCCAGCACGACCTGAAAGGCGGCGCGAAAGAAGGGGGTCTCCATGTAGCGATTCTGAATCCAGGCGATTGCCCAGAGTTCGACAAACACGACGGCGAAGGCGGTGATCGTGGCGGTCCAGAAATGCGGGATGAGGTAGGGCAGGGCATGTCCGAGCCCGCCAAGCGTGGTCATGACCCCCGCCGCTATCCCGCGCTTGAGCGGAGACCCGCGGCCGGAGAGCTGGCCGTCATCGGACGCGGCTTCGGTGAAGCCCATGGAGATCCCGGCGCCGACCGAAGCCGCCAGTCCGACGAGGAAGGTCGTCCAGGTATTCTGCGTTGCAAATGCGGTGGCGAAGATCGGCGCCAGGGTGGAGACGGAACCATCCATCAGCCCCGCCAGGCCCGGCTGTACCCAGGTCAGGATGAACTGGCGGTGCGCAGAGGCCGCCTCAGCGTCGCGGCTGTCTTCGTCGAGATGTTCGGTTTCCAGTCGTTCGGCGGACCTGTGGTGTTTCGCCTCCGCCGCGGCGAGGTCGCCAAGAAGCCTGCGGGTGTCGGCGTCCTGCGTACGTTTCGCCGCGGCGATGTAGAAACGTTCGGCCTGTTCCTCCATCCCTGCGGCTTCGGCGCGGATCGTGTCGATTCCGAGGTTCCCGACCAGCCAGACGGGGCGCCGGGCGTAGAAGCCGGCCACATGTTCGCGGCGGATCAGGGGTATGACGTCCCCGAACCGTTTGCGGTGCAGGTCGATGAGCCATTGGCGATGTGTGTCTTCCTCCTGTGCCATTCCGTCGAAGATTTTCGCGGTGGCGGGGAAGTCGGCGCGCAGGCGTTCGGCGTAGGAGCGGTAGATGCGGCCGTCATCCTCTTCGGAGGAGATGGCGAGCGCGAGGATCTCCTGTTCGTTCAGATCGTCGAATCGGCGGCGTTGTGGCAGGAATCGCATGAGCACCTCTTTTAGAATGATTCTAATTCAGGTCCCGCGATCACGCAATCGGGATCAGCGCGGCTTGCCCGCACTGAACTGTCCGGTATACTTGTCAGGACCTGTCAGGGAGGTTTGTCCATGGGCGTCACCCGCCCCATCATGCGCAGCGGGCGCAAGTTCACCCAGGTAGTCGAAGGGGCGCGGGAGATATTCCTCGCCGAAGGGTTCGAGGGCGCGAACGTCGACGACATCGCGCGGGCGGCGGGTGTGTCTAAGGCGACGCTCTACAGTTATTTTCCCGACAAGCGCCTGCTGTTCATGGAAGTGGCCCGGGCCGAATGCCAGCGTCAGGCGGACGCGGCGATGCAGATCGTGCAGCCCGGCCTGCCTCCGCGCGACCTGCTGTTGTTCGGGGCACGCGCGATGACGGAGTTCTTCAATTCGCCGATGTCGCTATCGATCTTCCGGATGTGCGTGGCGGAGGCGGAGCGGTTTCCCGAGATGGCGCGCGAGTTCTACCGCAACGGGCCGATGATGGCGCGGGACATGCTGGCGGAGTACCTGCGCTGCGCCACCGGCGACGGGCTGCTGGCTGTCGATGACCCCGAACTCGCGGCGGAGCAGTTCGCAGAGCTGTGCAAGGCCGGAATCTTCAATCGGCGCCTGTTCGGGATCGAGGATGAGCTGACCGCCGAATGGTGTGAAAAGGTCGCGCAGTCAGCGGTGGATATGTTCATGGCGCGTTACGGCGTTACGGAGTAACCCGAACGGGCAGCGGGGTCAGTCGAGCCGCCGCACCATGAGCTGGTTTCCCGGGCCTCGCTTGCTTTCCAGTATCTTGATGTCGGCAATAAGGTCGGAGAGCTTCCTGCGGCCGTAGGAGCGTGTGTCGAAATCCGGGTTCTCTGCCGTCAGGTACTGGCCGAGCTGGCCCATGGTGACCCATTCGTCCTCGGTGTCGATCTTTTCGATGGCGCGCAGGATCAGGGGCTGGGCCTCCTGCGGTTTCAGCTTGCCGGCGGGTTTGTCCGATCCCTTGGCGGGGGCGGGTTCGTCGACGATGTTCTCGATCAGGATGAAACGGTTGCAGACGTTTCGCAGGCTTTCGGGGGCCTTCGCCTCGCCGATGCCGATGACGTCGAGCCCCTGTTCCCGTACCCGGTTGGCGAGCGCGGTGAAGTCGCTGTCCGACGAGACCAGCACAAAGCCGTCGAAGCGGCCGGTGTGCAGGATGTCCATGGCGTCGATCACCAGCCCGATGTCGGAGGCGTTCTTGCCCTTGGTGTTCGACGTCTCCTGATGCGCGACGAGGCCGAGGGCGCGGGCCTGTTCGATCCACGGCCGCAGGCGGTCCGCGCCCCAGTCACCGTAGACGCGGCGCAGGGCCGGTTCGCCGAAGGTCGTGATCTCCTTCAGGATCGCCTGGGCGTAGCGGGCGGGCACGTTGTCGGCGTCGATGAGCACGGCGTAGAGCGGTCTGGTGTCGGGCATGGGCCTCTCCTTTGTCGGGCAGATAGCGCGGAACGGCGGTGCGGCGAAAGGGTTATCGGCGGGACCGGGCGGCGAAATCGGCGGCGGTCCGGCGCAGCTGCGCGGCGAGCTGGTCGGCGAGGTGGTCGTAGACCGTCCGGATTCGGCGGGAGGAGTGCAGTTCCCGGTGCGTGACCAGCCAGACCGGAAAGCGTACGGCGACCTCTCCGTCGAAAAGAACCTCCATCGCGGGATCGGTCAGCGCCCGTTCGGCCGGAAAGATGCCGATGCCGAGCCCGGCGCGGGCCAGTTCCCACATCACGAAAGAGCTGTCCGTGCGGTGGCGGAGCAGGCTGGCGGGGACATCGATGCCGAAGGATTTCAGACCCTCGACCATGCGCGCGGCGTCACGGATGCCGATGATGTCGTGGGATTTCAGTTCCTCCCGGCTGGCGGGCCGGCCGCGCCGGTCGAGGTAGGAGGTGGCCGCGAAGAAATAGCCGCTGGCCTCGCCAATCAGGCGGGCGGTGAGGTTCGGATCGGTCGGGCGGACGTGACGGACGGCGATGTCGGCCTCCCTGCGGGAGAGGTCGCGCAGGTCGTCGGACACCACCAGCTCGATCTCGATCTCGGGGGCGGCGCGGGCAAGATCGGCGATGATCGGGGGCAGCAGCGTGGTGGAATAGACGTCGCTCGCCGTGATGGAGACTGTACCGCGCAAATCCTGGCTCTGGCCTGAGGCGGTCAGGGGAATGCGGGCGGCGGCCTCCGCCATGTCACGGACGTGGGTGAGCAGTTCGCGCCCGGCGTCGGTCAGGATAAGGCCGCGCCCTGCCCGGTCGAAGAGGGCGACGCCGAGCGACTCCTCGAGCGCCGTGACCTGGCGGCCAAGCGTCGGCTGGGTCTGGCCAAGCGCACGGGCGGCGGCGGAGAGCGAGCCGTGCTCAGCCGTCGCCAGGAAGGCGCGGGCCTGGTTCCAGTCGAAACTTCCAGCGGGCCAGTTCATGCGTGATCGTATAGCATCCCTGCGAATTCCGGCAATTCCGCAGTGATTTGCGAACAGGTAAATCTGCGGTCAAAGATATGACGGAGACCAGAGATGAAAGCAGAAGCCTTCTGGGACGGGATTGCCAAGAGCTATGCCGCCCAGCCCATCAAGAACCTCGACCAGCATGACCGTACCGTTTCGCGGGCGGCCAGCTACCTCGGCCCGGACTCCGAGGTGCTGGAGATCGGCTGCGGTACCGGCACGATCGCGATGAAGCTGGCGCCGCGCGCCGCGCATGTTCTGGCGACCGACCTGAGCGGCGCGCTGCTCAAGATCGCCCGGCAGCGGCAGGCGCAGGGACCGGTGACCAACGTCACCTTTCTCAAGGCCGGGTTCGGGGCCCTGCCGGAGGGGCAATACGATGCGGTTATGTCCTTCAACGTGCTGCATCTGATCGAGGATCAGGATGCGGCGCTGGCAGAGATGGCAAGCCGGGTGAAGCCGGGCGGGGTGGTCGTGATCAAGACCGGCTGCCTGTCGGAACGCTGGACCAGTTGCCCGCTGCGTGTGCTGATCGGGGCGATGCGGCTGGTCGGGAAAGCGCCCTTCGTGGCGTTCCGGACGGTGGCGGAGACCGAGGCGGCGGTGGAGCGCGCCGGGCTGAAGATCGTCGAGGCGGAGAGCATGGGGGGCGGAGTCGTGACCCGGTTTCTCGTGGCGCGGAAGCCGGTGTGAGGCTGCGGGCAGGGTATGCCGGTCTGAAGCCCGGCCTACGGTGCCGGGGGGCTGATAGCTTAGCGCCGGTCGGCCCGCGACGTTATCCGCGTGACAGGTCCTTCAGCACTTGCAGCGCCTCTTCCGCCCTGTCCGCCGGAACAAAGGCGTGGTCGTGGTGGTTTCCGGCCACCATGTTGCAGCCGATGCCGGCATCCGCGAGCGCGGTGGCGACGGCGGCCGTCAGGCCCACCCCTTCGAGAGAGGAATGGACCTGCAGGGTGATCCTTCTCATGGGGGTGGAGCAGTCCACTTCCGCCGCGCGGGCGATGTCCTCCGGCAGGATCAGGGACAGGCCCTCGTCCTCGCGGCAGGTGGCGACCGCGTGGGACGGGAGGGCCGGGTCCGCGCTGGTGGCGAAGACGAAGCGGCCCTCCGTCAGCACGGGGGACATGCCCGCGATCATCGCGGCGCGGTCATGCACCCGTGGCGTCATCGGGGATCAGTAGACCACGACGGAGCGGATCGATTCCCCGGCATGCATCAGGTCGAAGCCCTTGTTGATGTCGTCGAGCGCGAGGGTGTGGGTAATCATCGGGTCGATCTCGATCTTGCCGTCCATGTACCAGTCGACGATCTTGGGCACGTCGGTCCGGCCCCTTGCGCCGCCAAAGGCGGTGCCTTTCCAGACCCGGCCGGTGACCAGCTGGAAGGGGCGCGTGGCGATCTCGGCCCCCGCGGGCGCGACGCCGATGATGATCGACTCACCCCAGCCCCGGTGCGCGCATTCCAGCGCCTGACGCATCACCTTGACGTTGCCGGTGCAGTCGAAGGTGTAATCTGCACCGCCGATCAGGTCGCCGTGCCGCTTGGTCAGGTTGACGATGTAGGGGACGATGTCCTCTCCGATCTCGGTCGGGTTGATGAAATGGGTCATGCCGAAGCGCTCGCCCATCTCCTTCTTGGCGTTGTTGAGGTCGACGCCGATGATCATGTCGGCCCCGGCAAGTCGCAGCCCCTGGATCACGTTCAGCCCGATGCCGCCAAGGCCGAAGACGACAGCGGTCGATCCGACCTCTACCTTCGCGGTGTTGATGACCGCGCCGACACCGGTTGTGACGCCGCAGCCGATGTAGCAGATCTTGTCGAAGGGGGCGTCCTCGCGCACCTTGGCGAGCGCGATTTCGGGCAGGACGGTGTGGTTGGCGAAGGTCGAGCAGCCCATGTAGTGCAGTATCGGGTCGCCATCGAGCGTGGTGAAGCGGGACGTGCCGTCGGGCATCAGGCCCTGTCCCTGCGTCGCCCGGATGGAAGTGCAGAGGTTGGTCTTCTGGCTGCGGCAGGAATAGCACTCACGGCATTCCGGGGTGTAGAGCGGGATGACATGGTCGCCCTTCTTCAGGCTGGTCACGCCGGGGCCCACGTCGACCACCACGCCCGCGCCCTCGTGGCCGAGGATCGCGGGGAACAGGCCTTCGGGGTCCGCGCCCGACAGGGTGAATTCGTCGGTGTGGCAGATGCCGGTGGCCTTCACTTCGACCAGGACCTCTCCGGCCTTCGGGCCTTCGAGGTTCACCTCCATGATTTCCAGCGGTTTTCCGGCCTGGGTGGCGACAGCTGCCTTGGTGCGCATCGGGTGTCCTCCGTTTGACTGGCGTCACCTTGGGCGAGTTTCCGCGGGGTTTCAACGGGGTGCGCTTGAGAAAGGCGGCGCTCCGGCCTACCTCAACCGGCGTCGTGACGGCCCAGATGTGCGGGGCGGCGGCAGATCGTCAGGAGGATAGGGCATGCGGATGATGCTGGCAGGGTTCGGGCTGGTTGCGGTGCTTGCGGGATGCGAGGAAACGCCTGTGGCAGAGACGGAGGACGCCTGCGGCGCGTCGTCCTACCAGTCATTGATCGGGCAGGATCGCGCCGCGGTCACGGCGGCCGGGCTGGAGCCCGGGCAGAAGGTACGCATCTACGGTCCCGGCGCGATGCTGACGATGGATTACCGGGCGGACCGGATCAACGTCGAACTGGACAACGCGGACCGGGTGATCAAGGTCACCTGCGGCTGAGGGCGGAACTGCGGCGCATTGCGCAGGTCATCCTCGGGTCGGGCCCGGGGATGACGACTTATCCGGCGATGGAGTATCAGGCGGCGGAGTGACTGCCAGCGGACGGCGTGCCCCGGATCGGGGATCGGCGGGGCCGCTGGCGTCGTTCTGTGATTACTGCCGGTAGTCCTGATGGCAGCTGCCGCAGGTCTTGCCGACCTCTCGCATCCCCAGGCCAATCTCCCGCGCGGAGCCGGTTTTCATCGTTCCGGCGGCAGCCTCCAGCGCGGCGGCTTCGGCACTGAAATCCGCGAAGTTGTCCCAGATCCTTGGGCTCGCCTCGGAATTGGGGTCCATGTCGGGCGCGCGGAAGGCGGCGGGGATCTTGGCGGCATTCGCCACGAGCGCGGCGCGGGCGCGGTCGGCGGCGGCGGCATCATGCGGAATCGTGCCTTTGGCCATGGCCCCCAGTACGGCGGCGGAGTCGCGGATTTCGATCATCAGATCCATGCGGGCTAGGATCACCTTGCTGGTGACTTTTTCATGGGCGACGGCTCCGGTCGCGATCAGGCCGAGAACGAGTGTCAGGGTGCGCGGGGTCATCAGGATCCTTTCGCGATGCGGTGTTTCATCAGACACGGTTTCGCGCGCAGACTCGACTCCCGCTCACGAAAAATCTATCTTTGGAACATATCATGAACATCTGAGTGCCCCATGCCCCCCCGTCGCCGGATCCTGTCCTTGTGGTTTCCCCGTCTCGGGGCGGAACGCATCCTGCGGCAGGAGCGGATGGACCCGCTGCTGCCCTTTGCCGTCGTGGCGACCCAGGGGGCGGCGCAGATGCTGCATTCGCTGTCGGCCGGGGCCTCGGCGGCGGGGCTGCGCCGGGACCAGCCGCTGCGCGATGCGCTGGCGATGTGCCCCGCGCTCACCACCCGGCTGCGCAATCCGCAGGCCGAAGGCGGGTTCCTGGCCTCCCTTCGGAGATGGGCGGGCAAGTATTCGCCCTGGGTCGGCATGGCGGGGGAAGAGGGGCTGACGGTCGACATCACCGGCTGCGCGCATCTTTTCGGCGGGGAGGAGGGGCTGCTGGCCTCGGTCGATGAGGATTGCGAACGGCTTGGTCTGACGGTGCGCGCCGGGGTGGCGGACACGCAGGGGGCGGCCTGGGCGCTGGCGCGGTTCGCCGGGGTCGCGGCAAGCCATCACCGCAGCGGCGACGCGGTGGATCAGGAGGCGCGGGCGACCCGGTCGCGTGCCGCGAAACGGCGGCACTGGGAACGCGGCGGGGCGGCGCCGCAGATCCGCGCAGCGGGGGTGGAGGCGCAGCGCATCGCCCCGCCGGGGCAGATGCGCACGGCGCTTGCAGGGCTGCCGCTGGCCGCGCTGCGGCTTGAGGAGGACGTGGTGGCGCAGCTGTCCCGGCTGGGACTGCGCCGGGTGTCGGACCTGGTGGACCAGCCGCGCGGGCCCCTGTCGCGGCGGTTCGGGCCGGGCGTGGTGCTGCGCATCGATCAGGCGCTCGGGCAGGTGCCGGAACCCGTCTCTCCGGTGGCGGAGGCGCGGCCCTTTGCGGTGCGCATGACCTTGCCCGACCCGATCGGGCTTGAGGAGGATGTGCTGGCCGGGCTCGACCGGCTGCTGCCACGGCTCTGCGACACCGTCGGGCGGGCGGGACGCGGGGTGCGGATGATCCGGCTTCAGGCGTACCGGAGCGATCACACGATGCAGTGGGTGTCGGCGGGGCTGGCCAAGGCGACCTCCGATCCCGAGCGGATCCGCCCCCTGCTGGCGATGAAGGTGGCAGAGATCGACGCGGGCCATGGCATCGACATGCTGCGGCTTGAGGCGGTGCAGACCGAACCCGTGCAGGAGCGGGAGATGGTGGGGCATCTGGAGGCCGGGGAGGTGATCGCGCGGCGGCTTGCCTCCGTTACCGCGCATGACGATCTGGTGGCGCGGATCGGCGCGCGGGTCGGGATGGACCAGATCACGCGCTGGCACCCGGCCTCGTCGCATATCCCGGAAAAGACCGCGCTGGTGCTGGCGGCGGCCTGGTCCTCGGCTGCCGACAGCTGGCCCGACCCGCCGGTGCCGCGTCCGCTGATGCTCTGGCGGCCCGAGGTGGTGATGGCGCCCGAGGTGCCGCGCCTGAACGGCGGGTTCCGCTGGCGGGGCCGGGATTTCGCGGTGGAGGGCACGACGGGGCCGGAACGCATCGCGCCGGAATGGTGGCTGGACGATCCGGAATGGCGGTCGGGCACGCGTGATTACTGGCGGGTGACGGTGCAGAGCGGGGAACGGCTGTGGCTGTTCTTCGCTCATGGCGGGGCGATGTCGAAAGGGTGGTTCTGCCAAGGGCAGTTTGCTTGAGGCGGGGTGATGGAGGCGAAACGTCATCCTCGGATCAGGTCCGAGGATTTCATGCCGCCCGCCGCGCCCATGACCGGGAGATCCTCGGGTCGGGCCCGAGGATGATGGGACCCTCCGCATCAGTGACGCGCGACATCATCAAGGCGGGCCACGCGACTCCCTCTCCCCCGCGGGGGAGGGGGGTGGGGTGAGGGGGCCGCCGGGGCGCCTATCCCGCCCGCAACAGCGTCACCACCGTATCGCCGTAGCTCTTGTGCTCCAGCAGGGTGAAGCCCTCCGGCGCGTCCTGCGGGCCGCGTTCCTCCCAGATCACCAGCGCGTCGTCGCCGATCCAGCCCTGCGCGCGCGCCGAGGTGAGCGCCTTTTCCCCCAGGCCCCTGCCGTAGGGCGGGTCGAGGAAGACGAGGTTCACCGGGGTCGCCGCCTCCGGCAGGCGCAGGGCGGAGGCGCGCAGCACCTTCACCCGATCCTTCACGCCGAGCAGCGCAATATTCTCGGCCAGCAGGCCCTGAGCGATCCGACCATCATCGACGAAGGTCACATGCGCCGCCCCGCGCGACAGCGCCTCCAGCCCGAGCGCGCCGGTCCCGGCGAAGAGGTCGAGGACGTGCGCATCCTCCACCGGATCGCCAAAGCGGCCGCCGAGCAGCAGGTTGAACAGGCTTTCACGCACCCGGTCGGCCGTGGGGCGCAGATGCGCACCGGCATCGCCCTTGCCGACGGCGGCCAGCCTGCGGCCCCGGAACGCGCCCCCGACGATGCGCATCAGCGCATCAGGGTCTTGAGATCGACAGAGGCGTCGCCAACCGCCGCGGGATCGGGCGATTTCCCCGCCGCGAGCAGGCGCTTGCCGACCATGAAGCCGCGCGGATCGTTCATCGCGTCCACGGCCAGCAGGTCAGGCCCGCGATAATACCAGTGGGAGCGCGCCTCGCCGCCGTCGCGCACCACGACCCGGTCGTAACCGGCGTTCAGTCCGGCGATCTGAAGCTTCACGTCGTACTGGTCGGACCAGAACCAGGGCTCGGGAACATAGTCCGTTGCGGCCCCTGCGATGTTCGTGGCCACGCATTCCGCCATGTCGATCGCGTTCGGCACACTCTCCAGCCTCAGCCGTCCCGGGCCGTGCGGGAAACTGGCGCAGTCCCCTGCCGTCCAGACACCGGCAGCCGAGGTCTGTCCCCGCGCATCCGCCGCGATGCCATTGTCGCAGGCAATGCCGGCGGCCTCTGCCAGGCGGGTATCGGGTAGGATGCCGGTGCCGGCGATGGCGAAGTCGATCTCAAGCACTGTGCCGTCGCTCAGTTCCGCCCCGGTGACCCGGATGTCGCCGGTCAGGCGTTTCAGGCCGGTGCCTTCGACGATTTTCACGCCATGGTCCGCGTGCAGGGCGCGGAAGTAATCCGAGGTCTCCGGCGCGGCGACCCGTTGCAGGATGCGGTCGGCCATTTCGACCAGCGTGACCTCAAGCCCCTGTTTCGCGGCCACCGCTGCAGCCTCCAGCCCAATGTAGCCGCCGCCGATGATGAGCACGCGCCGGCCGGGGCGAACCTCGGGTTCCATCGCGTCTACATCGGCGAGGGTGCGGACGTAAAACACGCCGTCGAGAGCACCGCCGATGGCCTCCGGCAGGCGGCGGGGGAGGGAGCCGGTGGTCAGTGCAAGGTGGTCGTAGGCCAGCGACTCCGCGCCGATGTGCAGACGCTTCGCGTCGGTGTCTACGCCGGTGACGAACGTGCCAGTGCGCAGGGCGATGTCGCGCTCCGCGTAGAATGCCTCGGGCCGCAGGAACAGGCGGTCGCGCGGCATGTCGCCAAGGAGATAGCCCTTGGACAGGGGCGGGCGCTGGTAGGGCGGGGCCGGTTCGTCACCGATCAGGGTGATGTCGCCGTCAAAGCCCGTCTCCCGCAGCTTGACGACCAGAGAGGATCCGGCCTGACCGGCTCCGACCACGACGACATGGGGCATGGGCTGTCCTTTTCCTCTGGCGGGTTCCGGCGCAGTCACTATCCTGCGCCCCGGATCAACTGGATACCGAGAGGGGACCCCAATGGCAATTTCCAAAGGCGACACGCTTCCCGAGGCCACGCTTGTCGAACTCACGGGCGAAGGCCCGAAGCAGGTTTCGCTGGCGTCGCGGCTGAAGGGGCGCAATGTCGTGATCTTCGCGCTGCCCGGCGCCTTCACCGGCACCTGCACCACCGCGCATGTGCCCAGCTTCATCCGCACCGCAGACCAGTTCAAGGCCAGCGGCGTGGACGAAATCATCTGCCTGTCCGTCAACGACCCCTTCGTGATGGGCGCGTGGGATCAGCAGACCGGCGCGGGCAAGGCGGGGATCGCGATGCTGGCGGACCCGGCGGCGGAATTCACCAAGGCAGTCGGCATGGACTTTTCGGCGCCGCCGGTCGGGCTGATCGACCGGTCCAAGCGCTATGCGATGTATGTGCAGGACGGCACGGTCAGCGTGATCCAGGCCGAGGCGAACCCGGGGCAATGCGACCTGTCGGGTGGAGAGTCCATGCTGGACGCGATCAAGGCGCCCTGAGTCCCCCAAAACGTACGAGACCCGCGGGACTTCTGTCCTGCGGGTCTCAAGGTCGCGTCCGGGGACGCGCATTACCCTACGATCCCCCAACCGTGGCTGGCCATTCTGGCCGGTTTACGGCAGGTCCGGTTGTGTCCGGATTTATCGAGCGGCTAGGCCGCCGGGCTGTGCCGACCACTATCCCTAGCGGGTCAATCAACGTCAAGTGGTGTGGGGTTAACCTTTAACCGGGCGGAAACCTCGGTCAGCCAGGCCATCTGGACGTCGCTTTCGATGGCCTCCGCGAAGTAATTGCGTACGGTGTTCACCGCACCTTCCAGCTCCATGCCGCATTGCAGCAGGACATAGGCGGCCATCAGGCCAGAGCGCCCGGCGCCATACTGGCAGGCGAACGCCACGGTGCCGCCGCGCGTCGGCAGGTCGGATCGGGTGACGAGCAGGTCGTGCCAACGGCGGATCATGTCGTCGTCGGGAACGTTGAAATCGGGGATCGGCATAAAGGCCAGTTCCAGGCCGATCGTGGCGGCGCGGTCCGCAACCATGGCGAAAGCCTTCTCCGGGAGTTCCTTCTCTTCCGCGAGCAGGATCAGCAGTCGCGCGCCGGTTTCGAAGATCCGGTCAAGGGTCGCGGCCAGATGGTCTGGGTCCATGTAGGCCGTGCCGTCGATACCGGTCCTCAGCCCCGGAAATCCGGCCATGAGACAGCGCCCGCCGCAGGGGCATTCGACGACCGCCCGCAGCGACGTCTGTTCCTCATCTTCGAAATCCGTCATATATTTCCTGACTATAAGGTGACTCGTCCTTTAATATTTTTTTTGACGCCACGTTCCGTGCGGGTCATAGTTGGCGCGGCTCAACTTCTGGAGGATGTATCCAGAAGAATAGGAAAAGAAAAGCGGGTCGGCACAGATGGCGTATCGAAAAGAAGGTTCGGCAATCGCGGAAGTCCTCAGAACGCGGATCTGCATGATGCAGACCATAGGCGAGGATCTGACCCTGCACGAAGGCGTATTGGCCACCGAATTCGGTGTCTCGCGCACCCCGATCCGACAGGTTCTGCAAAAACTCGCCTATGAGCGGCTGGTTGAAACACGCTCCGGTGTCGGCACCATCGTGTCGCCGCTGGACCCCGACAGCCGGACGCGGGACACGCAGGTGCTGCGCGCCATGTTCCTTGCTGCGGCGAGTTGTGCGGAGGGCATGTCGGTCCCCGTCACCACGCATGAGCGGCTTGTCGCCGCCGCGGCCGTTGCGGAGGTGGTGGATGTCAGCGACAAATCCTACCTCGACATCCGGGCCGATATTCTCGACATCAGCGCCGACGCCGCCCCGGACACGATCCTTGGCGATGCGCTGCGGGCGGCGCACTGGCGGCACGTCCGCTGGCGCATGGCCGACCGGGCCTGGGAAGAGGTCGGGACCTTCGACCGCCTGCGCGAAACGCTGCGGGCCTGTGCCGCCGCCGCCCGTGCGGGGGAGCTTGCTGAGGTCTACCAGCGACTGGCGGAAGCGGATCTCTGACGCCGGCGCGTCAGATCAGCTGATCCATCTTGCGCGCCAATTTCGCGTCCAGCGCCGAGAGACCGCCGACGTCGTGGGTCGTCAGGGTCACAGCAACCTTGTTCCAGGTGTTCGTCCAGTCGGGGTGATGATCCCACTTTTCCGCGTAGATCGCGGCGCGGGTCATGAATCCGAAGGCATTAGGGAAATCCTCGAACTCAAAGGTCTTGCTCAGGGTCTTTCCGTCGTCCGAGACGGTCCAGCCCGCCTCCAAAAGCGGGGGCAGCAGCGTGCCGCGTGCGGTGTCCGAAAGGCGCTCGGTCATTCCTGTTCCTCCTGTCTGTCGCGGCGGAAGGGGCCGTAAGCGGTCAGCACCTCGATCTCCTCCTCGACCGCTTCGGCCTCTGCCTTCAGATATTGCCGGATCGCGCGCGAGAAACCCGGATCGCGCATCCAGTGCAGGGAGTGGGTCTGCTTCGGCAGATATCCGCGCGCCAGCTTGTGTTCGCCCTGCGCCCCGGCCTCGACCCGGTCCAGCCCGCGGGCGATGGCGGCGTCGATGGCCTGATAATAGCACAGTTCGAAATGCAGGCAGGGATGATGTTCGGTGCAGCCCCAGTAGCGGCCGTACAGGGTGTCCCGCCCGATGAAGTTCAGCGCGCCCGCCACGGGATGCCCGTCGCGCACCGCCAGCACCAGCAACACGTCGTCGCGCATGGTCTCCTGCACCTGCCGGAAGAAGTCGCGGGTCAGGTAGGGGCTGCCCCATTTGCGCGATCCGGTGTCCTGGTAGAAGCGCCAGAAATGATCCCAGTGCTCATCGCGAAGGGCGTCACCGGTGAGGGAGACGATCTCTCCTCCGAAACCCTGCGCCTGCGCGCGTTCCTTGCGGATGTTCTTCCGCTTGCGCGAACTGAGCGAGGCGAGGAAATCGTCGAAGCTGGCGTAACCGTCGTTGAGCCAGTGGAACTGCTGGCTGACGCGGTGCATGAGGCCCATGGCCTCTCCGGACGCGACTTCGTCTTCGCGGCAGAAGGTGATGTGCAGGCTGGAGAGGCCGTTGTCATCCGCGATCTGCACCGCGCCCTGGACCAGCGCGGCCTGACCTGTCGCCTCGTACCCCGGCTTCACGAGAAAGCGGCGGCCCGTGGCCGGGGTGAAGGGCACGGCGATCTGGAGTTTGGGGTAATACCTGCCGCCGGCGTTCTCATAGGCATGGGCCCAGTTGAAATCGAAGATGTATTCGCCCTGGCTGTGGCTCTTGGCGTAAAGGGGCGCGGCGGCGATCATCTCCGTGCCCAGGTGCGCAGTCAGATAGCGGGGCTGCCAGCCCGTGCCGCGCCCGACCGAGCCGCTGGTTTCCAGCGCGGACAGGAAGCGATGCGTGGTGAAAGGGTCTGCTGGCGGGTGGCCGTCGGCGGCCTCCGGGCAGGCGCAGGCATCCCAGTCCTGCGCCGGGATGCCGGCCAGGCTGTCGTGGGCGCGGATTTCCACCACGGTGTCGTTGTCCGATTCCGTTCCGTCCATAGCTATGAATCTGACGCTTGAACCGCGCGGTTCAAGCGGGGATCGCCGCCGGATAGCCTTCGAAGGTCACATTGTCGGCAATGCGGCGCGCCTCCGCCTCTGCCTCTGGCGTGCGGATCGTCCAGCAGAGCACGGGCAGGCCGCGGGCCTTCAGTTCAGCCACGCGGGGGGAGGAGAGATCGCTGGCCTGATGGCTGATGAACTGCGCGCGGGAATGCGGAATGTCGGGGATGCCGCGCAGACGTTTTAGCCGGTTTGCGGGGACCAGCGGCCAGTCGTCCCTTGAGAAGTCGCAGGTGGTCAGGCCGCAGGGGATTTCGGGGGACATGCCGCCGAAGACCCGGACCGAGTTCGGGTTGAAGGACATGACCGCAACCTCGCCCCGGTAGCCCTTCAAAGACGTGGCCGCCGCCTGTTCCAGCCGCCCGACGGCGGGGCCGAGCGCGCCGTCCTGATCCTTGATCTCCACCAGCAGAGGGACGCGGCCATCGACCTCCTCAAGTACCTGCGCGAAGGTGGGGATGGGGTGGCTGCCGTCCAATAGAGGGATGCGGGTCAGGTCGGCGGCGGGGCGCATCTGGATCGGGCCGCGTTCGCCGGTCAGGCGTTCGAGATCGTAGTCGTGAAAGACCATGGCCTGCCCGTCCTGGGACAGCTGCAGGTCGATCTCGATCGCATAGCCTGCTTCGACCGCGGCGCGGATCGCCTCGATCGAGTTCTCGGGCCGCCCCTGCGTCCTGTCGTGATAGGCGCGGTGCGCAACCGGCAGGCGCAGGAAGGCGGCGGGCAGCGGCATCAGTGAAGCTCGAATATGCCTTCGATCTCAACCGCGACTCCGAAGGGCAGGGCCCCGGCGGAAACGGCAGAGCGGGAGTGGCGCCCGGCGTCGCCCAGCACCTCGACCAGAAGGTCGGAGCAACCGTTGACGACCTTGGGCTGGTCGCCGAATTCCTTGGTCGAATTGACGAAACCGGTCAGCTTGACCACGCGCTTCAGTTTGGACAGGTCGCCTCCGCAGGCCGCCTTGGCCTGCGCCAGCAGCGACAGGCCGCAGAGCCGGGCTGCCGCCGCGCCTTCCTCTACCGACATGGTGTCCCCGAGCACGCCCTTGATGAAGCCGTTTGCATCCATCGACACCTGGCCGGAGACGAAGACGAGCTTGCCCACGGTCACGAAGGGCACGTAGTTCGCCTGCGGCGCGGGACTGTCGGGCAGGGCGAGGCCCAGTTCGGCGAGGCGGGTTTCGATGGCGTTGTTCATGGGGGCTCCTTTCGCGTTCGGCGCGACGCTAGCGGGGTGCGTGGCGAATGCAAGCGAAAGGGGCCGGGCGGTATCAGGCTTCGCGGAAGGCCTTGGCGAAGTATTCGATGAAGGGGCGCATGAAATAGGCCATGGGCGTGCGGTCATCGGTCTTGATGTAGGCCTGGATGGGCATTCCGGGGATCAGGTGCGCGCCTTCGGGAAGCTTGTCGCGTTCGCCGTCGTTGAGGACGATTTCCGAACGGTAGAAGGACCGCCCGGTTGTCTGATCGACAAAGGCGTCCGGAGAGATCTGGGTCACGCGGCCTTCGAGTTCCGGGGTGGAGCGCTGGTCGAAAGAGGCGAAACGCACATTCACCTGCTGGTCCATCCTGAGCTGGTCGATATGGATCGGTTCAATGCGTGCGGCGATGATGAGCGGGCGGTCCTGCGGCACGAGGTAGAGCACGGGATCGGCGGGGCGCAGCACGGAGCGTTCGGCAAAGACCTGGAGGTCGTAGACAACCCCGGCCACCGGCGCGCGGATGTCGAGCCTGTCGAGCTGTTCCAGCAGGGCGCGGCGCTGTTCGGCAAGCTCCAGTTCGCGGTATTCAAGGTCGCGGAGCGTGGTGATCGCCTCTTCCCGGCGGGCCGTGCCGAGCTTGAGCATTTCGATGTCGATTTCGGTAACGCGGCCCTCGGCCTCGGCGCGCTGCGCGGTGAGTTCGCCGCGGTCGCCGCTCATCCGCGCGTCTTCGCGCCGCAGGGCCGACACGCGCGACGCCTGCGCCAGACCCTTGTCGAGAAGAGACTGCTGGTCGGTCAGTTCGGTCTGGATCAGGTCGATCTGGCGGCTTAACGCCTCTCTCTGCGCATCGATGCCTTCGATCTGGTTGGCGATCTGGTCGCGGCGCTTGGTCAGCTGTTCCAGTTCATTGCGCACGGAATCACGGCGGGCCAGAAACAGGCTGGTCTGGCCGGTCATGAGCTTCTGCACGTCAGGGCGGGAGGCAGCGACCTCGATCAGCAGGGGATCGAAGGTAATGTCGTCAGTGCTGTCACGCTCGGCCTCGAGCCGCCCGCGGCGGGACATGATTTCGTAAAGCTGACCTTCGATGATCGCGAGTTGAGAGCGGAGTTGCGTGTCGTCGAGCCGGACAAGCAGTTGTCCCGCGTCCACCGACATGCCCTCTCGGACGAGGATTTCCGAGACAACGCCGCCGTCGAGATGCTGCACGATCTGGCGGTTGCGGTCGACCTCAAGCTGGCCGTCGGCGATGACGGCGCCGGAGATATTGGTGAAGATCGACCAGGTGCCGAAGCCGCCGACCAGCAGCAGCAGCACGATGAACCCGGCGATCATTGGCCCCTTCACGGACCAGGTCTTGGCTTCGGTGTCGGTCATTTCAGTTGCTCATCGCCGTCGCTTGTTGTCAGGTTTTCACACGATCTACCGCAGGCCGCCGGACCCGCCGGCGCGGATTTGTTCGTGGTTCTGCACCACCTGCGCCAGCACCTCGTCGCGCGGGCCGAAGGCGACGCGGCCGCCGCCGTCCAGCATCAGGATGGTGTCGCATTCCTGGATCGCCGCGGGGCGGTGCGCCATGATGAGCGCCGACTTGCCCTCCGCCTTCATGTTGCGGATCGCCTTGTTCAGCGCGGCGCTGCCTTCGTTGTCGAGGTTGGAGTTCGGTTCGTCCAGCACCAGGATCACCGGATCGCCGTAGAGCGCGCGGGCAAGACCGATGCGCTGGATCTGACCGCCCGACAGGCGTCCGCCGGTGGCGTCGATGCGGGTGTCGTAGCCATCCGGCATCTTGAGGATCATGTCGTGGGCGTCGGCCTTCTTCGCGGCTTCGACAATCGCGTCGGCGTCCGGTTTTTCCTCGAGCCGGGCGATGTTTTCGGCGATCGTCCCTTCGAACAGCTGCACCCGCTGTGGCAGGTAACCGATGTAGCGGCCGAGCACCGTCGGGTCGTAGTTGTCGAGCGCCGCGCCGTCGAGCCGGACCTTGCCGCCCGCCGGCCGCCAGACGCCGGTAAGCGCACGGGCGAGGGTCGACTTCCCGGCGCCGGAAGGGCCGATGACGCCAACCGCCTGACCGGGTTCCACGGTGAAGGACAGCATACGGAGGGAAGCGACGGCCTCTCCCGGCGGGACGACGGTCAGCTGGATGACATCGAGTTTCGCGCGGGGTTTGGGCAGGGCGGTGCGTTCGGCCTCCGGCGGGGTTTCGCCAAGCAGGATCGCCAGCGAATGCCAGCCGCGGACGGCGCGCTGCACCACGGGCCACTGGCCGATGGCCAGTTCGATCGGGGCCAGGGCGCGGCCCATCAGGATCGACCCGGCGATCATGGCACCCGGCGTGATTTCGCCGCGCAGGGCCAGCAGCGCGCCGAGGCCGAGCATCGCGGATTGCAGGAACAGGCGGAACGTCTTGGTGACGGAGCTGAAGCCGCCGACCATGTCCGTGCTGGCGATCTGCGTCGACAGGGCGCGGCCGCGCAGTTTGCTCCACCGATAAAAGGCGGCCTGGCGCATGCCCATGGCTGTGACCATCTCGCTCTCGTTCCGGATGTGTTCGGAGAGTTTCTCCGACTGCAGCATCGCGTACATGGCGGAGTTCTGGGGCGCCTTGCTCATCATCTGGTTGATGACGGTGATGATGACCAGCATCACCCCGCCGCCGATGGCCAGCATGCCGAGCCAAGGGTGGAACAGCGCGATCCCGGCCAGCAGGATCGGGGTCCAGGGGATGTCGAACCCGGCCATCAGCACGGGCGAGGACATGAGTTTCTGCACCGACTCGAGGTCGCGCATGCCGGTCTGCGCGACTTCGTCGTGCTTGATGGCGGAACGGCGGATAACGGCGTCGAACACGCGCCGGTCCAGCCGCGCCTGGAACCGGGCGGCGGCGCGGGTCATCACGCGGTTGCGGGTCACGTCGAGCACACCCATCACCACGAAGAGGAAGGTGCCGATCACCGAAAGCCCGATCAGCGTTTCGATGGAGCGGGAGCCGAGTACGCGGTCGTAGATCTGCAGCATGTAGATCGGGCCGGTCAGCATCAGCAGGTTGGCAAAGACGCTGAACAGGCCAACCGCCCAATAGAGCGCCCGGTTGGTGCGCCGGGCCTCGCGCAGTTCGTTGTACCCGTTCTGGAGCTGTCGATTGATCATGGGCGGAAAGCCACCGAAATCCGGATGTCAGGGTCGTACGGGTTGAATACCTTGGACAGGCTAGCGTGTACATCTAACGATTTGATTGATCCGGGACAGTTGCGCGCAAACCGCAATCCGCTGCGACCGATGGCGGGCTGGCGCCGCGCGGGCGAGGATGTTAAGGCGGGACGGGTTCGGGGGTCTGAGCGTGCCGGAAAGAGCTAAGGTTTTTATCAGGATATTTGTGCGCGTCGCCTTTTCGGGCGCGGTTTCCATGCTCGTCGCCTGCACGCCCGCGCCGACGCCAAGCGGCATCGACGATCCCTACGAAGCGTCGAACCGTCGCACCCACGCCTTCAACAAATCGCTCGACCGTTCGGTTCTGCGCCCGGTGAGCAATGGCTACGTCAAGGTCGTTCCCGCGCCAGTCGTGACCGGCATCGGCAATGTGGCGAACAACCTCGCGACTCCGTCGATGGTGGTGAACAACGTTCTCCAGGGCGATGTCGAAGGCGCAGTGGTGAATACGTTCCGCTTTGCGCTGAATTCCACCGTCGGGCTGGCGGGGCTGTTCGATGTCGCGACATGGCTGGAGCTTGAGCAGCACGACACCGATTTCGGCGAGACGCTCTACACCTGGGGCGTGCCCGAGGGTGCCTATGTGGAACTGCCGGTGATGGGTCCGTCGACGCAACGGGAAACCGCCGGGCGGGTGGTCGACCTGTTCACGAACCCGCTTGGCTACACACTTGAAAGCCCGGAGAAATATGCCGCGCCAGCGGCGGGTGTGGCGAAGAAGCTGGGCGACCGGGGGCGGTATTCCCAGACCGTGGACAGCGTCTTATATGACAGTGCGGACAGTTATGCCCAGGGGCGGGTAACCTATCTTCAGAACCGGCGCTACAAGCTGAGCGGCGGGGCGGGGGACGCGCTTGACCCCTATGGCGATGCAACGACAGGTACAGGTGATCCCTATGACGACCCTTACGACCAGTAAGCTGACCCGGCGCGGTCTTCTCGGCTCGGCTGCGGCGCTCGCGGCGCTGGTGCCGCTGCGCGCGCTGGCGCTGACGGATGCGGCGGCGCGGTCGCTGGTCGACAGCCTTGTGGCGGAGATCAACCGGGTCATCGCCGGAGGCGGGTCGCTGCCGGTGATGATTTCCTCGTTCGAGAAGATCTTTGCGCGCTATGCCGATGTGGCCATCATCGCACAGTCGACGCTTGGCGCGGATGCGCGGCGTGCCTCTCCGGCGCAGATGAACGCCTTCGTGGAGGCCTTCCGGGGCTATATCGCCCGCAAGTACGGCAAGCGGTTCCAGGAATTCGTTGGCGGACGGATCGAGGTGACGGGAGTGCGGCAGGTCAAGACCTGGCACGAGGTCATCGCCACCGCCCATCTTCGCGGCGAGTCGCCGTTCGAGGTGAAATTCCTCGTCTCCGACCGCTCCGGCAAGGACCTGTTCTTCGACATGGTGATCGAGGGGATTTCCATGCGGCTGACCGAAAAGACCGAGATCGGTGCGATGCTGGACCGCAATCGCGGCAACATCGACGGGCTGATCGGCGATCTGCGCAAGGCGGGCTGATCGCGCAGGGGCTTTGCCCCCGCCGGCCTGAGGCCGACTTCCCCGGGGACATTACTTGCGACGAAAGAGGAAGGAAGCGGTCTGCCACACCCGGGAAAGGGTGGTCGGCGGGTGAATCCCGCGCGGTGGCGGATCAGTTCCGGATGCCGAAGATGTTGCGCAGAAGGCGTTCGATCGGGTCCTCGCGGCGCGGGGCGGGTGCGGCACGGGGGGCGTTTGAGCTGTCGGCGACGGAGGGCTGCTGGACTGGCGGATCGGGCCGGGCCATGGGCAGCGGATTGACGGGCAGGCCTTCGTGTACGCGGACCATGACCTCGTGCCAGATCTCCGCCGGCAGGCCCGCGCCGGTGACGCCTGTCAGCGGCGTGTTGTCGTCGTAGCCCATCCAGACCCCGGCCACGTAGTCGGCGCTGAAGCCGATGAACCAGGCGTCCCGTGCCGCGGAGGTGGTTCCGGTCTTGCCCGCGACCTCGCGGTCGGGCAGCCCGGCGCGGGTGCCGGTGCCGGAGGTGACCACGTTACGCATCATCCATATGAGTTCGCGGGCGGCGTCTTCGCGGATGACCCGTTCGCCGATACCGCCTTCGTTGTCCATCAGCGGTTCCGACTGGCCCTGCAGGCGCAGTTCGATCAGCCCGTAGGGTGTGACGGACGATCCGCCGTTGAGGATGCCGGCATAGGCGCCGGTCATTTCGATCAGCGTGGATTCTGAGGCGCCGAGCGCGAGGGCTGGGCCCTGTGCCAGGTCGGACTGGATGCCGAAATCCCCGGCGATCTTGCGCACGAGGTCCAGGCCGACCGCGTCGGCAACCCGGACCGCGGGGATGTTGAGCGAATTCTCCAGCGCCTGCGCCAGGGTCACGGTGCCGCGGAAACGGTGGTCGTAGTTGTCGGGCGACCAGGGGCCGGAACCGGGTATGTCGATGGTGAGCGGCGTGTCTTCCACCGTGTCGTACCAGTGATAGCCGAGCTCCAGCGCCGTTGCGTAGACGAAGGGCTTGAAGGACGATCCGGTCTGGCGCAGCGCCTGCGTGGCACGGTTGAAGGCGCCGGAGACCTTGGTCTTGCGGCCGCCGACCATGGCGCGCACGGCGCCGTCCGCGCTCATCACCACCACGGCGGCCTGGGCTTCGGAGCCTTCGCGGACCTTGGTGTCGAAGACGGCCTTCACGCCATCCTCCGCCGCCTTCTGGAGCCGCTGGTCGAGCGTGGTGCGGATCACCACATCCTCTGTCGTCTTGCGGGTCAGGAAGTCGGGGCCGGAGGACATGATCCAGTCGGCAAAATATCCACCGGCGCGGGCCTCCGCCGCTTCGGAGAGTTCGGCGGGGTTGGCGCGGGCGTTCTCCGCCTCCGCCTCGGTCAGGTAGCCCTGGTCGCGCATCAGCCCGACGATGACGTTGGCGCGGTTCTGCGACCGGGCAAGGTCGGCAGTCGGGGCGTAGCGGGTCGGTGCGACGAGCAGACCGGCAAGCATCGCGGCCTCCGCCGGGGTGACGTCGGCGGCGGACTTGCCGAAATAGCGCTGGCTGGCGGCTTCGAACCCGCGCGCACCGGCGCCGAGGAAGGCGCGGTTCATGTAGATGGTGAGGACGTCGTCCTTGGAATAGCGCGCTTCGAGGGCGAGGGCGTAGATCGCCTCCTTCAGCTTGCGGCCGATCGTGGTGGCGCGACAGTCGGCCTCGTATTCCGCTTCGCTTTTCCAGACCTCGGGATCGTAGGGTTCGCCGATGCACAACAGCTTGGCCGTCTGCTGCGTGATGGTGGAGCCGCCATGGCCCGACAGCGGGCCGCGCCCTTCGGAGAGGTTGATGCGGATGGCGGAAGCGATGCCGCGCGGCGAGATGCCGATGTGACGGTAGAAGCGCTTGTCCTCCGTCGCGATGATGGCGTGCTTGAGGTAGGGCGACACGGTTTCGGTGGTCACCACGCCGCCGAACTGGTCGCCGCGCCAGGCAAAGACCTGCCCCTCGTCGTCCAGCATAGTGACGGAGCCGCGGGCGCGGCCGTCGAGCTGGTCTTCGAGCGGGGGCATGGAGGAGGCGGTGAAGGCGACGGCGCCCCCGAGGATCAGGACGAGGACAAGGCCGAGCCGCCAGGTCATGCCCCAGGCGATGCGCCAGACCCATCCGATCAGCGCCGCGATCAGGCCGATCGGGCCGCGCGGCTTGCGGCGGGGGGCGGGGGCGCGGCGCTTGCGGGCGGATTTCGCGGGCTTCGCCTTCGTGTCTTCCGCACGGGATCCGCCCCCGCTTCTGCCATAGCGGCGGTCGGCCACGAGGGGCGGCTTGCGTCGTCCTGAATCACTCATCTGGTCCTGCCCGGCACCTTCGTATTTTGCGACGAATATAGAGGTTCGCGGGGCAGATGTAGAGCGGATTGAGGAAAATTGACCGTTTCAATTTCGCCTCAAAAATGTGCATAAATGAAAAATCGCACAAAATTTCTGCACGAACATCGGAAAGACTCTACCCGGCGGACGGGTCCGCTTCCGATCATGCGGCGATGGAGTCTTAGGCTTGCGGTGCCAAAGGCGGGGTTCGCGCCCCGAGTTATGGAAGGGAAAATCAGTGAAACTCATCATTGCGACAATCAAGCCGTTCAAGCTGGAGGAGGTCCGCGAGGCGCTGACTGAAATCGGCGTGCGTGGCATGATGGTGACGGAAATCAAGGGCTTCGGCTCTCAGTCGGGTCACACGGAGATTTATCGTGGCGCAGAATACGCCGTAAACTTCGTGCCCAAGATCAAGCTTGAGATCGCCGTGTCTGCCGAGATGGCCGACCAGGTCGTCGAGACGATCACGAACACCGCCAAGACCGGGAAAATCGGCGACGGCAAGATCTTCGTGCTGGACATCCAGCAGGCCGTTCGCGTGCGGACCGGCGAAACCAACGCCGACGCGCTGTGACGCCTGCGGACAGGGAAAGGAAAGTGAATATGAAAACTCTGACGAAACTGGGCCTCGCTGCCGCTGTGATCGCGGCGCCCAGCCTCGGTCTGGCGCAAGACGGGCCGGTTCCGGGGACCAACCCGTCCACCGATACCGTGTTCATCCTGAACTCCGTCCTGTTCCTGGTCGGCGGTTTCCTGGTGTTCTTCATGGCCTGCGGCTTTGCCATGCTCGAGGCCGGCCTGGTCCGGTCGAAGAACGTGACGATGCAGCTGATGAAGAACGTGGCGCTGTTCGGCCTCGCGTCGATCTTCTACTACCTCATCGGCTACAACCTGATGTACCCGCTCGGCACCTGGTCGATCGAGGGCGTGCTGTCGGGCGTCTGGGGCCCCGGTGTTCTTGAAGCCGTCGGTGTGACCGCGGATGCGGCGGACGACTACGGCTATGCCGCAACCGGATCGGACTTCTTCTTCCAGCTGATGTTCTGTGCCGCAACCGCGTCCATCGTGTCCGGTACGCTGGCCGAGCGCATCAAACTGTGGCCGTTCCTGATCTTCACGATCATCCTGACCTCCATCATCTATCCGCTTTCCGCATCCTGGAAATGGGGCGGCGGTTTCCTTGACGGCGCCGGGTTCCTCGACTTCGCGGGTTCGACCGTCGTGCACTCCGTGGGTGGCTGGGCCGCTCTGGCAGGTGCGATCATCCTCGGGCCGCGGATCGGCAAGTACAAGGACGGCAAAACCGTTCCGATGCCGGGTTCCAACCTGACCCTCGCCACGCTCGGGACGTTCATCCTGTGGCTCGGCTGGTTCGGTTTCAACGGCGGTTCGCAGCTGGCCATGGGTTCGGTCGGTGACGTTGCGGATGTCTCGCGCATCTTCTCGAACACCAACACGGCGGCTGCCGGCGGTGCGATCGCGGCGATGATCCTGACCCAGGTGATGTACGGCAAGCCGGACCTGACCATGGTGCTGAACGGTGCGCTGGCCGGCCTCGTGTCGATCACCGCGGAACCGCTGACGCCGTCGCTTGGCGCGGCGACCCTGATCGGTGCCGTGGGCGGTGTGCTCTGCGTGCTGGCCGTGCCGGTTCTCGACAAGC
Source organism: Primorskyibacter flagellatus (assembly GCF_014638275.1). Lineage (GTDB taxonomy): Bacteria > Pseudomonadota > Alphaproteobacteria > Rhodobacterales > Rhodobacteraceae > Pseudooceanicola > Pseudooceanicola flagellatus_A. Next base: position 413,153 of record NZ_BMFJ01000002.1, on the reverse strand, counting down.
TGAAGATCGACGACGTCGTCGGCGCGATCCCGGTCCACCTGATCTGCGGCATCTGGGGCACCATCGCGGTTGTCCTGACCAATGGCGACGCGTCGCTTGGCACGCAGCTCTACGGCATCATCGTCGTCGGTGTGTTCACCTTCGTCGTCTCTGCCGTGGTCTGGTTCATCCTGAAGATGATCATGGGAATCCGTGTTTCCGAAGAAGAGGAAATCACCGGGCTCGACATGGCGGAGCTGGGCATGGAAGCCTATCCCGAATTCTCCAAGGGCTGATATCCTCCTCCCATCAGTCAGAGAGACCTGCCCCGGCGTTCGCGCCGGGGCTTTTTGCTGTGAACGGGCGGGCGGACGGGGGCCGGGAAGTCATCCCTGTGCGGGAAGGGCAGAGCTGAGCGCGGTTCGGTTCCGGGTCCGGAGGGCTCAGTCCTTCCGGCCGACGTTCTCTGCAAAGGCCTTCTCGAAGGCGGCCTTCTGGTCGTCCGACGCGGCTTCCTGCGCGGCGCGCCACTCGGCATAGGGCATGCCATAGAAGATCTCCCGTCCCTCTTCCTTGTCCATCTCGATACCACGCTCGTTCGCGGCTTCCTGATACCAGCGGGACAGGCAGTTGCGGCAGAACCCGGCGAGGTTCATCAGGTCGATGTTCGCGACATCCGGGCGGTCCTGCATTAGATGCTGGCGGAGGCGACGGAAGGCGGCGGCTTCGAGTTCGATGCGGGTCTGATCGTCCATCGGGTGTCCTTTCCTGCGGGAGGGGCTGCCCGACAGGCTGGCAGGGGCGGGGAAAATGGTCAATCGGGGGCGGGGGACGTCACGCGGATGTCACGAGAGGTGGCATATGCCGGGGCGGATTGATAGCGTCCGGGGAACGGGCCCGGCGGCAGACAGGAGTGGCAGATGAGACGGCAGCGCAGCACCAAGATCGTGGCGACCCTTGGGCCTTCATCCTCGACCTACGAGATGATCCGCAAGCTGCACGAAAGCGGGGCCGACGTATTCCGTCTGAACATGAGCCACGGCAGCCACGACGAAATCCGCGAGCGGCATCGCATCATCCGCGAGGTGGAGCGGGACCTCGACAGCAATATCGGCATCCTCGCCGATCTTCAGGGGCCGAAGCTGCGGGTCGGGGTCTTTGCCAACGGGTCCGAGGAGCTGGCCGAGGGCGCGCGGTTCCGGCTCGACCTCGGCGAGGCGGAGGGGGATGCCACCCGCGTGACCCTGCCGCATCCGGAGATCTTCGCGGTGCTGGAGCCGGGGGCCAACCTGCTGGTGAACGACGGCAAGATCCGCCTGAAGGTCGTCGATTGCGGCAAGGATTTCGCCGACTGCGAGGTCGTGGCGGGGGGCACGATCTCCAACCGCAAGGGGGTGAACGTGCCGGACGTGGTGCTGCCGCTGGCCGCGTTGTCGGAGAAGGACCGGGACGATCTGGAATTCGTCTGTCAGCTTGGCGTGGACTGGCTGGCGCTTAGCTTCGTGCAGCGGGCGGAGGACGTAACGGATGCGCGGATGCTCGCCGCGGGGCGGGCCTCCATCCTGTCGAAGATCGAGAAGCCCGCGGCGGTGAAGGCGTTTGACGAGATCCTCAAGGTGTCGGACGGGATCATGGTGGCGCGGGGCGACCTGGGGGTCGAACTGCCGGTGCAGAATGTGCCGCCGATCCAGAAGCAGCTGGTGCGCAAGTGCCGCGCGGCGGCCAAGCCGGTGATCGTGGCGACCCAGATGCTGGAGAGCATGATCGAAAGCCCGATGCCGACGCGGGCGGAGGTGTCGGACGTGGCGGCGGCAATCTACGAGGGCACGGATGCGGTGATGCTTTCGGCGGAATCGGCGGCGGGGCAATACCCTGTGGAGGCCGTGACGACCATGGACGCTGTGGCGCAGCAGGTCGAGGCCGATCCGACCTATCGCGAGATCCTCGTCGCCTCGCGCAAGGTCGAGCGGTCGACGGTGGCGGACGGCATCGTCGTTGCCGCGCGGGAAATCGCGGAGGCGACGGACATCAGGGCGATCTGCTGTTTCACGCATGGCGGCAAGACCGCGCTGCTGACCGCGCGGGAACGGCCCGGCGTGCCGATCCTGGCGCTGACGCCCCTGCGCGGGACGGCGCGCAAGCTGACGCTGTCCTGGGGATGCAACTGCTACGTCGTCGGGACGCTGAGCCGGTTCAAGCAGGCGGTGGTGAACGGGGCGCGGATGGCGCGCTCCAAGGGGTTCGCGACAGAGAAGGACCAGATCGTCGTCATGGCGGGCGTGCCCTTCAACGTGCCGGGATCCACCAACATCCTGCGCATCGCCCCCTGCGAGGAACGTTTGATCTTTGCCGCCGACCCGGAATAGGCTTCCCACGGCAAGGGGGGGCTTATGGACACAGACCTGATCATCGTTTCCGGGATCGTGATCCTGATGCTGTCGATCCCCTCGGCGGTGTCGGCCTTTGCCGAAGGACGCGGACCCTGGGTCGCGCTGGTGGTGGTGATCCTCGGCTTTGCGGTGGTCGGCTACGGCTGGAAACATCACCCGGTCGAGATGACGCTGGCCGAGGTGCCGCACACGATCTACCGGGTACTGGCGCGGGTGATCCCCTAGCGGTCGGGCGGCGTCCAGTCCGGTGGCGTCGGATCGCGATCCGCCAGACGCAGCACAAGGCCAAGCGCGACCCCGACCCCGACCCCGATCGCGATCGTCAGGTCGGCCAGCAGGGTGAGTCCAAAGGTCAGGACGATCAGCATCCGATCGCTGCGAGGAGCGGCGAGGTGAGACCGCCAGCGCTGCGGCTCGCTCATGTTCCAAGCGGTCAGGATAAGCAAACCGGACAGGGCAGGCATTGCAAGGTATCCCGCCAGAGGTGCGGCGACACTCAGCACGGCAAGGATTGTAACCGCGTGTATCGGCCCGGCCACGGGAGTGCGGCCGCCGGCGCGGACGTTGGTGGCAGTGCGGGCAATTGCGCCGGTTGCGGGCAGACCGCCAAAAAGCGCGGAGCCGAGGTTTGCCGCCCCCTGCGCGATCAGTTCGGCGTTGGAGCGGTGGCGGCCTCCGATCATGCGGTCGGCGACAACCGCCGACAGGAGGGATTCGACGCCGGCGAGGAAGGCGATGACCAGTGCGGAGGGCAGGAGTTCCCGTAGTTTCTGTCCCGTGATCTCGGGCATCGCGGGCAGCGGCAGGGCCCTCGGCAGTGTACCGAAGCGGGACTGGATGGTGTCCACCGGCAATGCAAGGGCTTCACCGCTGCCGAGGTCAGCGCAACCGCAACGATCAGGCCGGGGAAGCCCGGGGCAAGGCGTCGAAGGGTGGTGATGAGGACGATGGTTGCCACTCCGACCGCGAGGGCCGGCCAGGACAGGCTGTCGCGGGCGGTCCAGACTGCCGCCAGCTTGGGCAGGAAATCGGCGGGCACGTGCTGCATTGTCAGGCCCAGGATGTCGGGGAACTGGCTGGTCGCGATGATGGCGGCGATACCCAGGGTGAAGCCGGTGACAACAGGTTCCGGAACCCATCGCACGAGCCGCCCTGCCCGCAGGGTCCCCGCCACCAGCAGGATCGCGCCGGCCATGAGGGTGGCAAGAAGCAGCCCGTCGTGACCATGCGCCGCGACCACGCCGTAGACCACCACGATGAAAGCGCCCGTCGGCCCCCCGATCTGGACCCGACTGCCGCCGAGCAGTGAAATGAGGAACCCTCCGACCACGGCGGTAATCAGCCCGGCATGGGGTGTGGTGCCCGACGCGATGGCAATGGCGATGCTCAGCGGAATGGCCACCATCGCGACCGTGACCCCGGCGATCAGGTCGGCCCTGAACTGCGCGCTGTCATAGGTCGGCAGAGTGGTGAGCAGCTTTGGTTTCATCGCATGATGATAAATCTCCGCGGGGCCTGATCCACGGGTTCCGGTTGCGACGCATTAGCGCTTGCTTTGGCGGGGGAGGCCGCATATACGGCCCGCTCATCCGCGCGTCCGGTTCAAGTGGCATACCGAGTCGCGCTGTCTACCGTTCAAAGACCAAGGAGACGGAAATGCCCAAGATGAAGACGAAGTCGAGCTGCAAGAAGCGGTTCAAGATTTCGGCCACGGGTAAGGTCATCACCGCCCAGGCCGGCAAGCGCCATGGCATGATCAAGCGCACCACCAAGTTCATCCGTAACGCACGCGGCACGACCACCATGTCCGAGCCCGATGCACGCATCATCAAGTCGATGATGCCTTACGACCGCTGATCGGGGAGGATAGCACATGTCTCGCGTCAAAGGCGGAACCGTCACCCACGCACGTCACAAGAAGGTCCTGAAGGCAGCGAAAGGCTACTACGGCCGCCGCTCCACGACCTTCAAGGTCGCCACCCAGGCGGTCGACAAGGCCAACCAGTACGCCACCCGCGACCGCAAGGTGCGCAAGCGGAACTTCCGCGCGCTCTGGATCCAGCGGATCAACGCGGCTGTCCGTTCGCATGACGAGGCGCTGACCTATTCGCGTTTCATCAACGGCCTGGCGCTCGCCGGGATCGAGGTGGACCGCAAGGTTCTCGCCGATCTCGCCGTGCACGAGCCGGAGGCGTTCAACGCCATCGTCGACCAGGCGAAGGCTGCGCTGCCCGCCTGAACTGGCTGACTGACCGGAATTGAAGAGCCGTCCGCCGGGGCGGCTCTTTGCTTTGGGCGGTGTGCCGGTAGGTGTGTGCGGGATGTCATCCTCGGGCCTGACCCGAGGATCTCGTGCCGAAGGTCATATCGGATGGCAGGTGTTCCCCGGGGCGAGCGTGGGGGCGAAGGATGTTGAAAGACGGGGGCGGAACGGCCCGTCCCTCCTCAGTCGTCTGAGATCACCGCCCCCTGCAGGCCGATCGAGATGCGTTTGCCGGCGCGGATCTCCTCTTCGAAGGCCTCGGCGACGGCGTGGAGGATCTTCGCTTCCGTCCAGCTGCCGCCCCAGACGTCGGGCATGACCGGTCCAAGCGTGTTGCGGCATAGGTAGACGAATATCTCGCGCAGGTGCTGGCGTGACCGGCGCAGGGCGGCGGGCTCGGGCCCGGTGAGGCCGAAGTCGACGGCGCTGGCCTCCCACAACATGCGGAGGAGGGCGTTGCAGGTCAGGTCCGGGTCGTCGCTGATGTGCATGAGGTCGAGCAGGCCGTCGCGAAACGCCTCCATGTCGAGGTCCAGCTGCGCCTCGGGCTCGGATTCGATGGCCGAGATGTAGGAGGCGGCATAGGCGGCGGTGCCCAGCACGTCCTGAGTCTTGGCCCAGCTGCGTTCGGCAAAGGCTTCCAGCGATCCCTCCTGCCCGTACCAACGGGGCAGCAGATGCTGGCCATGCACGGCGAAGGGGGTTACGGAGGCGGGGTCCGCACGGCTCCACCGGGCGGCGGCACGGTTCAGTTCGTCCTCTGTCGTGCCTTCGGCGGCCAGGATGCGGTAGTCGATTTCGGCGTAATAGGGGGAATGCGGTGCGCGGGGGGCGATCCGGTCCAGCATGTTTCCGGCGACGCGGAACCGCGCCTGCGCCGAATTCAACGCGTCCTCGCTGGCGAAATCGGTGACGTCATCGCCGCGCCGGGCCCATCCCAGCTCCAGCTGGAATTGCGCGGCCAGGAAATGCAACGCGGGTTCGGTGTCGGGTTTCGTCAGAATGCGGAAGAGTGGGGCGAAGGGGTCCTCAGGCAATTCCGACGGGCCGATGGCCGTGCCGCGGTCGATCAGCGCTGCGATGCGGCTGCCGACGATATGACGGAACAGCGCCCGCCCGAGGGCGGAGGCGACGGCCTCGCCGGAGGGCAGGGTGGCCTTGTGGCGATCCAGCCGGTTCAGCCGCTGGCCGAGATTAACCCAGTCCTGCGCCGCCCAGTCACGGATGGAGGGGCGGACATGCGGGGCGAGTGCCTTGATGTCGGGATGGCCGACCAGAACGGTCAGGCCAAGCCGGTCGCCCAGCATTTCGGTGGACATAGTCTGCGACAGGGGCGCCCGGACACGGCGGCGCGCGGCGATCAGCGCACGGGTCGCCGCGACGGGCAGGCGCAGCGTGGTGACCGCGACGCGCAGGGCGGTCGGGTAACGGGCGGTGCCGGGTGACTGCGACAGGGCGGAGTAGCGCATGGCCGGGGTCCGGTAGATGACGATGCCGCAGAAGACCATGCAAAACGGGCCAAATTCGGGCAGGTCCGGGGCAGGGCGGAGAATTGCCGTCCTGTGTATCGGTGTCCCGGTTGCGCCCGTCCCGCCGGCCGGCCGGCCCGGACCGCACTGAATGAGAACGGAACCTCGCCGGGGATGGTCCGGTTGACCGGGAAACCGGAAGGACTCCACCATGACCGAAACGATCCAGCAGACCGGGCCAGCTGGCGCGCCCTCCGCCAAGTCGTCCGAGACGGCCGAAAAACCCCGCGCGGTCCTCTACCGCATGGCGACGCCGGACCACCTGTGCCCCTACGGGCTGAAGTCGCGCGCATTCCTTGAAAGGGCGGGATATCAGGTGGAGGATCACCTGCTGACCACCCGTGCCGAGACTGACGCCTTCATGGCCCGCGAGCAGGTGGACACGACCCCGCAGACCTATGTGGCGGGTGAGCGGATCGGCGGATACGACGCGGTGCGTGCCTGGCTCGGGCACCCCCTTCGGGCGAAAGGCGAGACGACCTACCAGCCGGTCATTGCGCTGTTCGGCATGGCGCTGCTGATGACCGTCGCGCTGGCGGCGGGGTCGATGATGCCATTGCTCTCGGGCCGCGCGGTGGAGGTCTTGATCGCGTTTGCCATGTGTCTGCTGGCTCTCCAGAAGCTGCGGGACATCGAAAGCTTTTCGACCATGTTCCTGAATTACGACCTGCTCGCCCGCAGATGGGTCTGGTACGGCTACATCTATCCCGTGGCCGAGGGGCTTGCCGGGCTGTTCATGCTGGCCGCGTTGCCTTGGCTGGCAGCGCCTCTTGCGATCTTCATCGGCGGTATCGGTGCCGTGTCGGTCATAAAGGCGGTGTATGTAGACCGGCGCGAACTTCGCTGCGCCTGCATGGGCGGCAGTTCCGAGGTCCCGCTCGGCGTCGTGTCGCTGAGCGAGAACGTGATGATGCTCGCGGCCGGGATCTGGATGCTGATCTGATCCTGTCGCCGGGCGTTATCCGCGCAGGGCGGGGGCGCAGTTCACATGGGCGTTCGGCTTGCCGATGTGATGCGGGTTGATGATGAGGATCCACTGCTCCGCATAGCCCGGTGCCTTGGCGCGGGAATAGGAACAGCCGTCCGGAGTCGTAATCCACTGGGTTCCGGTGCGCTCCACGTTCGCCGGGACCTTGGGTTCGACATGAGTGCCGAGCGCGGCGGCGCCTTTCGCGGTCAGGGCGACGGAGGCGAGGACGAGGCCGATCTTGAGAAGCTGCATGGGTCTTTCCTTTCTTATCTTTGACTGGCGGTTACGTGACGGGGTTCTGGCCCGGCCCCGCGGTTGCGGGGTGGCGCAAATGCGGCGATCCCCTGGCCTTCCGGTCAGGTTTTAGCGGTGTGCGACACGGGGCTTCCGGCCCATGCCGCCTTGCCTCTTGGTCCGGGCTTGGGTAGCAGGTTCAGCGAATGTGACCGGAGGGACCGGGATGGACGATCTGAAAGCCAAATACCTTGACGCCATCGGGGCCGCCGCCGACGAGGCGACGCTCGAGGACCTGCGGGTACAGGCCGTTGGCAAGAAGGGCGAGATCAGCCTCAAGATGCGTGAATTGGGCGGGATGAGCCCGGAGGAGCGGCAGGTCGCCGGCCCCGCGCTGAACGCCCTGAAGGACGAGATCACCTCGGCCCTGGCCGCGAAGAAGGTGGCGCTGGCGGATGCGGCGTTGGATGAACGGCTCAAGTTGGAATGGCTGGACGTGACCCTGCCCGCGCGGGATCGCCGCGCCGGGACCGTGCACCCCGTGTCGCAGGTCTGGGAGGAATGCACCGCCATCTTCGCCGACATGGGCTTCGCCGTGGCCGAGGGTCCGCAGGTCGAGGATGACTGGTACAATTTCGACGCACTGAACATCCCCTCGCACCACCCCGCGCGGGCCGAGATGGACACGTTCTACATGCACCGCGCCGAGGGCGACAATCGCCCGCCGCATGTGCTCAGGACCCATACCTCTCCGGTGCAGATCCGGTCGATGCAGGCGCAGGGCGCGCCGATCCGGGTCATCGCGCCGGGCCGGGTCTATCGCGCGGATTACGACCAGACGCATACGCCGATGTTCCACCAGATCGAGGGGCTTGCGATCGACCGCGACATCTCCATGGCGAACCTGAAGTGGGTGCTTGAGGAGTTCTTCTCGGCCTATTTCGGCACCTCGGTGAAGACGCGGTTCCGGGCGTCGCACTTCCCGTTCACGGAACCCTCGGCCGAGGTCGACATTCAGTGTTCTTGGGAAGGCGGCACGGTGAAGGTCGGCGAGGGCGACGACTGGCTGGAGGTGCTCGGGTCCGGCATGGTGCATCCCAAGGTGCTCTCGGCGGCGGGCGTGGATCCGGCAGTGTGGCAGGGCTTTGCCTTCGGCATGGGGATCGACCGGATCGCGATGCTGAAATACGGGATCCCGGATCTGCGGGCGTTCTTCGACTCCGATCTGCGGTGGCTGCGGCATTACGGGTTCAGCGCGTTGCAGGTGCCGACGATAAGGGGTGGGGTGTAATCTCACCTGATCGGGGTGGTGGGGTGTGACCCCACCCCGCAGGGTTGCTCGGGGTGGCGTTTCGCCCCACCATGGTCATGCCGCCTTCGCAGGGTGGGACATCGATCCATTTCCTCAGGAGACTGTCATGACCGGCTCCGACCCCGTCACTTTCACCTTCGGCGATACAGAGGCGCTCTGCACCGAGGTCCTCGCCCTCGTCCGCGCCGGAAAGAAGACCGTGACCTGCGCTCCGCTGTCGGATTTCGGGCCGGGCAGGGACCCTTTGCCTGAGGTGGGGCGGCAGGATATCGCGCTGGAATGGGACGGTGCCCCTGCCGTGCAGATGGAAACCGAAGAGGTGCTGATCCTGCCGTTCAACGACGTCGGGCCCGAGCTGGTCGCCGACATGGCGGAGTTCCGGGATGTCGCCGATTTCCGCGCCCAGTATAAGGCGTATTTCGAGGCGCGGGGAAAGTGGACAGAGAACCTGACGCTTATGGTCGAGCGGTTCCGGGTGATCCGGGACTTCGGTGCGGAACCGCAGTGATCTGGTGGCTGAAGAGTAGAGTTCTACCCCACCACTTCCCTGCGCCCGAAGCGCCTCGCGCGCGGGATTGCCTGAAAAATTTGATCCGAGGGCGGCAAAAGGGTATCTTGCGGGTAAATTGATTTACCCGGAGCTTTTGTCATGCCGAGATTTTTCGCCCTTCTGTGCGGCCTTCTTGCCGCCACGCCCGCCTCTGCCATTACCCTTGGAGCCAATGCCATCGTCAACGGGGACGCAGAGACCGGCGACCTGACGGGATGGACCCATGACGGGATCGTGGCCACGACGTCTCTGACCCCGACCGTGCCGTTCGGGGCCTACAGCTTCACCTCCGCCACCGGTGCCATAACCGAAAGCATGAGCCAGATCATCGACCTCTCCGGTCTGGCCGCGTCCATCGATGCAGGCAATCTCGCGTGGGAGTTTTCGGCTCAGCTGCAGGACCGGCGGGTCAGTACGGCCATCGACGATGTGCAGCTTTCCCTGCGATTTCTGGACGGCGTGGGCGGATTCATCGGGCATATGCAGTTCAATGACCCGGAGAATGCCGTCGACCAATTCAACTGGAATTACGTGAGCGGGGCAAGCTTCGCGCCGTCCAGCACCCGCGCGGTGGAGGTGCTGGTTCACTTCTCGCGCAGTGCCGGAGCGTCCACGGATGCCTATGCGGATGAGATGTCTCTGGTGTTCAGGGATATTTCTGCGGTGCCGCTGCCGGGCGGGCTGGTTCTGCTCGGCTCCGCGCTTCTCGGGGCAGGGGTCGTCGGGCGGCGGCAGCGCGGTTGACTGTGTCGGCGGTGATGGCGGGCTAGAGCCCGCGCTACGGGTCGCTTCAAGCGATGCGGAGTGGACATTGCGTGGGGCCGGCTGCAGCCCGCCAATACCGCCATGCCCCGCGCCCCCGCCATTCCCGGTTGCGCCTGTCCTGTAACGCGGTATCTATCTGCCCGTCCGCCGACCTAGGAGCGCCGCATGAAATTCACCCTGTCCTGGCTGAAAGAGCATCTCGACACCACAGCCTCGCTTGACGAGATCGTGGAGACGCTGACCGACCTCGGGCTCGAGGTCGAGGGCGTTGAGGATCCGGCGAAGGCGCTCAGGGGCTTTACGATCGCCAAGGTCAATTCGGCCGAACAGCACCCCGATGCCGACAAGCTGCGGGTCTGCATGGTCCAGACCGACGAGGGCGAGAAGCAGATCGTCTGCGGCGCGCCGAATGCGCGGGCGGGGATCACGGTCGTTCTGGCCAAGCCGGGGATGTATATTCCGGGTCTGGACATCACCATTTCCGTCGGGAAGATCCGGGGAGTGGAGAGCCATGGCATGATGGCGTCCGAGCGCGAGATGGGGCTGTCGGACGAACATGACGGGATCATCGAACTGCCCTCGGGCGAGATCGGGGAGGAATTCGCGCACTGGCTGTCGGTGAACCGTCCGCAGGCGGTCGATCCGGTCATCGAGATCGCCATTACGCCGAACCGTCCCGATGCGCTTGGCGTGCGGGGCGTGGCACGGGACCTGGCGGCGCGGGGGCTCGGCACGCTGAAGCCGATGCGGGACTATGCGCTGGCAGACTCCGGAGCCTGCCCTGTTTCTGTCGAGATTGCCGAAGATGCGAAGGACGGGTGCTTCGTCTTCGCCGGACGTCTGGTGAAGGGCGTGAAGAACGGCCCCTCGCCGGACTGGCTGCAGGCGAAACTGCGCAGCATCGGGCTGCGCCCCATCTCGGCGCTGGTCGATGTGACGAACCTGTTCACCCACGACCTCAACCGCCCGCTGCACGTCTTCGATGCGGGCAAGGTGAAAGGCGGACTGCGGGTGCACCGCGCGGCTGGCGGAGAGGCTTTCACGGGCCTGGACGAAAAGGATTACGTGGTGCCGGAGGGCGCGCTGGTCATCTCCGACGACAACGGTGTTGAGAGCATCGGCGGCATCATGGGCGGGCTGGCGACGGGCTGCCAGATGGACACCACCGATGTCTTTGTCGAGGCTGCCGTGTGGGACCATATCTCTATCGCGCATGCCGGGCGCGGTCTGAAGATCAATTCCGATGCGCGGTATCGCAACGAACGGGGGATCGATCCTGCGTTCAACATGGAGGGGCTCGACCGGGCCTGCGCGCTGATCGTGGAACTGTGCGGCGGAACCGTGAGCGAGCCTGTCGTCGCGGGCGTCGTACCTGACGTGAGCCGGGCCTACCAGCTGGACACGGCGCGCTGTTCGTCGCTTGTCGGCATGGACATCCCGGCTGACGACCAGCGGGCGACGCTGGAACGGCTTGGCTTCCGGATGGAGGGGGACATGGCGAATGTGCCCTCCTGGCGGCCCGATGTGCTTGGCGAGGCTGATCTGGTGGAGGAGGTCGCGCGGATCGCCTCCCTCACGAAGCTGGTCGCGAAGCCGATGCCGCGGGCGCGCGCCGGGGTGCCTGCGCCGATCCTGACGCCGATGCAGAAGCGGGAACAGGTGGCGCGGCGCACGGCGGCAGCACTCGGCTACAACGAATGCGTGACCTATTCCTTCATCGACAAGGCGGCGGCATCCCTCTTCGGCGGAGGAACGGATGCGACCATGGTGGCCAATCCGATCTCGTCGGACATGAGCCACATGCGGCCCGCGCTGATGCCGGGTCTGTTGCGCGCGGCAGCGCGCAACCAGGCGCGGGGGGCCGGCGATCTGGCGCTGTTCGAGATCGGTGCCGCGTGGCATGGCGGAGAGCCGGGGGAGGAGCATGTGCTGATCTCCGGTCTGCTGGTCGGACGGACCGGGCCGAAGGACGTGCACGGGACGTCGCGGGCGGTCGACCTGTATGACGCCAAGGCAGATGCAGAGGCGGTTCTGGCCGCCATCGGTGCCCCCGCCAAGGTGCAGATCCTGCGCGGCGCGCGGGAGTGGTGGCATCCGGGTCGGCACGGCAAGATCTGCCTCGGGCCGAAGAAGGTGCTCGGCATCTTCGGCGAGATCCATCCGAAGATCCTGCGCGAGATGGATGTGAAAGGCCCCGCGGTCGGCTTCACCATCTGGCCGGCCGAGGTCCCGCTGCCGCGCGCGTCCGGGGCATCGAAAGGTGCGCTGGACCTGCGCGACCTTCAGGCGGTGGAGCGGGATTTTGCCTTTGTCGTCGACGCCGGGGTGGAGGCACTGACTTTAGTCAATGCCGCCGCCGGGGCGGACAAGGCGATGATCGAGGACGTCCGGGTGTTCGACGAATTCATCGGCGGCGCGCTTGGCGAGGGCAAGAAGTCGATTGCCGTCACAGTGCGTATCCAGCCGCAGGAGAAGACCCTCAAGGAGGCCGAGATCGAAGAGATCGCCGCGAAGGTGGTGGACAAGGTCGGCAAGGCCACTGGCGGCGTGCTTCGGGGCTGAACCGGGAGGGGGCGCTGCCCCCGCCGCGCGATGCGCGTCTCCCCCGGGATATTTGCGGCAAGGCGAACGAGGCGGGGGTTGCGTGGCGGCCCCCGTTTCCCTATGTAACGCGTCGAGAGGTTGGCGCGGGCGAGCGCCTCGCCAACCCGGTCAGGTCCGGAAGGAAGCAGCCGTAACGAGACCCGCTTGGGTCGTGTTCCAGCCTCTCACCCAACCCGAACCGGAGGCATCATGGATATTGCATGTGTTTTCCGGACGGAACGGCTCTGACGCCAAAGCGTCAGTGAACCAGACCGTCTGACGATGATCCGGACCGCGCCCTGAACGCGCGGTTCCCTGTCTTGTCCGTTCGGGAAACCCATCATGACCCTGTATTCTCTGGCCTATCTTGGCTGGACCCCCGCGCTGTCACGCGCATCGCAATCGCTGGCCGGAGACCTGGCCCTGACGCGCGACATTCGCGAGGACGACGCCCGGGGGCGGCATACGACGACCGCCCGCTACCTGCGGCGCACGCATGCGGGCGGCTGGCTGATCGACACGCCGGGCATGCGCGAACTTGGCCTGATCGAGGCCGGCGACGGGATAGCGGAAGTGTTTGCCGAAATCGAAGCGCTGGCGCTCGATTGCAGGTTCCGGGACTGTTCCCATGTGGCGGAACCCGGCTGCGCGGTTCAGGCTGCCATTGCCTGCAGCGAGATCGATGGCGACAGGCTGGCACGGTGGAACAAGCTGAAACGCGAGGACCGAATTGCGACGGAAACCGTTGCAGAGACCCGGGCGCGGCACAGGTCGCGAGAAAAGCTCTACGCGTCGGGGCGGGCACGTTCTCGGGAGAAGAGGCGCTAGGGGCGGAGCGTTGAAGGTGAGACTGCGTCGGTCGCCGGCCCCGGGGGTGGCCCCGGGTCCGAAGCGGGATCGGCGATGCGGACCCAGAGGATCAGGCCGGTGATGGCGATCGCCAGCAGGAGGGCGAGACCTGCCGGAAGTAGTGCAAGGCGACGCAGCCGACCTGAAGCGGGACGCAGGGTCAGCAGGAGCAGTGCCACGAAAGCGGCTGCCAGCTGCAGGCCGAAGAACAGCCCGATCCGGTTCATTCCACGGGTAAAGCCGTCGCCTGTCGGCGCGACCGTTGGCGGCACGAGAAGCGATGCAATCCAGAGGAGTGCCCATGTCCCCATAAGGGCAAGGAGCAGCCTGCGCCGGGTCAAAGGTTTCGCGCGCGGAACGTATCGCAGGCAGAGATGTCGGCGCTGTCGTATCCCGTGGCGAACCAGCGTGCGCGCTGTTCGGAGGTACCGTGCGTGAACGTGTGGGGCTGGGGCACGCGGCCGGCATTGCGTTGCAGCGTGTCGTCGCCGATCTGGCGGGCGGCGTTCAGTGCTTCCTCTATGTCGCCGGGCTCCAACATGCCCTCCACATGCGCGGCCCAGACACCGGAAAGGCAGTCCGCCTGAAGCTCAAGCCGGACCGTCAGCGCGTTCGCTTCCGTCTGGGAGGCGGCGCGGCGGGCCTCGGCCACCTGGGGCAGGATGCCGAGTTCGTTCTGGACGTGATGCGCGACCTCATGCGCGATCACGTAGGCCTGGGCGAAATCCCCCTTCGCGCCAAGCCGTTGCGAGAGGGTGGCGAAGAACTGGGTGTCGAGATAGGCCTTGCGGTCCGCCGGGCAGTAGAAGGGCCCGGTTGCGCCCGACGCACCGCCGCAGGGGCTGGCGGTCTGGCCGGAGAAAAGGACCAGCGTGGGCGCGCGGTACTGCCGCCCGGCCTGTTCGGGGAAAATCTGTGTCCAGACATCCTCTGTCGACCCGAGGACGGCCGCGGTGAAATCGGCTGCGCGCTGTTCCCCTTCGGTCAGGTCCCGCGGGGCCGAGCTTTCCGTCGGAGCGCCGTTCAGGATCGGGGTGACATCGATGCCGGTGAAATAGCCGATGGCCAGAACCAGAAGAACGCCGCCGATGCCAAGCCCGCCGATTGCGCCTCCGCGTCCGCCGGATCGGCGGCGGTCCTCGATGTTGGTGCTGCGCCGCGCGCCCCTCAGTCTCATGTCCGGATTCTCCTGCTGTCCGATAGTCAAGTCGTAGCGCAGGCCGCGGTTCCGGGAAAGCTTGGTGGACGATGGCGGCGCAGGGTCTTAGGTTGCCGTATCGAGAGCACGCCCGAGGAGCCGATGAGCGATTCCAAACCCGCCTACCAGGTGCTGGCCCGGAAGTACCGGCCCGAGACCTTTGCCGACCTCGTCGGGCAGGAGGCGATGGTCCGCACGCTGAAGAACGCCTTTGCCGCGGACCGGATCGCGCAGGCCTTCATCATGACGGGGATTCGCGGCACCGGGAAGACGACGACGGCGCGGATCATCGCCAAGGGCATGAACTGCATCGGGCCGGACGGGACAGGCGGGCCGACGACCGATCCCTGCGGGGTCTGCGAACATTGCCGCGCGATCATGGAAGGCCGCCATGTCGACGTGATGGAGATGGACGCCGCATCCAATACCGGCGTGAATGACGTGCGCGAGATCATCGATTCCGTTCACTACCGGGCGGCCTCCGCACGCTACAAGATCTACATCATCGACGAAGTTCACATGCTGTCGGTCAACGCGTTCAACGCGCTGCTCAAGACGCTCGAGGAACCGCCGGCACATGTGAAGTTCATCTTCGCCACGACCGAAATCCGCAAGGTCCCGGTCACGGTCCTGTCGCGCTGTCAGCGGTTCGACCTGCGCCGGATCGAGCCGGAGGTGATGATCGCCCTGCTGAAGAAGATCGCGGCGGCCGAGGGGGCGGAGATTGCCGAGGACGCGCTCGCGCTCATCACCCGCGCGGCGGAGGGTTCGGCGCGGGACGCGACCTCGCTGCTGGATCAGGCGATTTCGCACGGGGCCGGGGAAACGACTGCGGATCAGGTGCGCGCCATGCTCGGGCTGGCGGACCGGGGCCGGGTGCTTGACCTGTTCGAGATGGTGATGCG
Source organism: Primorskyibacter flagellatus (assembly GCF_014638275.1). Taxonomy (GTDB): domain Bacteria; phylum Pseudomonadota; class Alphaproteobacteria; order Rhodobacterales; family Rhodobacteraceae; genus Pseudooceanicola; species Pseudooceanicola flagellatus_A. The sequence continues at coordinate 397,626 of NZ_BMFJ01000002.1, read as the reverse complement.
GGGCGACGCGGCAGCGGCGCTCGAGGAGTTGTCGGCCCAATATGCCGAGGGAGCGGATCCGCTGGCGGTCTTGCGCGACCTGGCAGAGATCACGCACTGGATCTCGGTCGTGAAGATCACCCCGGACGCGGCCGAGGATCCGACGATTTCCCCGACCGAACGGGCGCGGGGCACCGATCTGGCGGGGCGTCTGCCGATGCGAGCGATGACCCGGATGTGGCAGATGCTGCTCAAGGCGCTGGACGAGGTCGCGGCGGCTCCGAATGCCATGATGGCGGCAGAGATGGCGGTGATCCGGCTGACGCATGTGGCCGAACTGCCCTCGCCGGAAGATCTGGTGCGCAAGCTGAAGGACCAGCCGGTGCCACCTTCTCCGCCGGGCGGCGGCGGTGGTGTTTCCGCTGGTGCGGCGACCGCAACGACGGCCCGCGGCGCGCCCGCGCCGGGCGGACGGGTGCATGGCGTGGTGGCCGTGGCAGAGGATGCCGATCAGGCGCTGGCCCGCTACCCGACCTTCGAACATGTCGTGGAGCTGATCCGCTCCAACCGCGACGGCGTGCTGCTGGTCGAGGTGGAGACCTGCGTGCGCCTCGTCTCCTACCGGCCCGGTCGGATCGAATTCGTGCCGACGGAGACCGCGCCGCGCGATCTGGCCCAGAAGCTCGGGGCGCGGTTGCAGGGCTGGACCGGCAACAGATGGGCCGTGATCGTCGCCAACGAGGGCGGGGCGGAGACGATCGCCGAAAAGCGCGACGCCAAGGACCTAGCACTGAAGGCGGAGGCCGCCGCGCATCCGCTGGTGCAGGCTGTGATGGCGGCCTTTCCGAAGGCCGCGATCCGCACCATCCGCACGCCCGAGGATGTGGCGGCCGAAGCCGCGACCGAAGCGCTGGCCGAGGTCGAGGACGAATGGGATCCGTTCGAAGAAGACTGAGGGTTGCGGTGCTCGTGCCGGACTGAAGCCCGGCCTACGGCGACCGGTGGCACGTCTCGTCTGTTCGACACGCCAGCCTTTCTTCAGCGCCGCCCGGGGCCGGTCGCCCTTGCCCCCGTGGCGTGCGATTGCGATATACCGATCAACACACCCAACACGCGGAGACAGACGATGTTCAAAGGCCTCGGACAGATGGGCGACATGGCGAAGATGCTGAAGTCGGCCCAGGAGCTTCAGACCAAGGTGGTTGCGCTGCAGGAGCAGATGAACTCCATGACGGTGGAGGGACAGTCCGGCGCGGGGCTCGTCAAGGCGGTGGCGACCTACAAGGGTGAGCTCAAGACGCTGGACATCGACCCGTCGATCTTCAACCCGGACGAGAAGGAAGTGGTGGAGGACCTGATCCTCGCCGCGATCAAGGACGCGCAGCAGAAGGCGCAGGTGGAAAGCCAGGCGGAAATGGCCAAGCTGACCGAAGGCCTGGGCCTGCCCGCAGACTTCAAGATGCCATTCTGAGAAGGCCTTGGGCGGAGCATGAGCGCCAGCCGCGACATCGACGCGCTGATCGACATGATGGCGCGGCTCCCCGGTCTGGGCCCCCGCTCGGCCCGCCGGGCGGTGCTGCACATGATCCGCAAGAAGGAACTGCTGCTCACCCCGCTTGCGGACCTGATGCACCACGTGGCCGTGTCGGTGCGCGAATGCGAGACCTGCGGCAATATCGGCGGTGCGCGGCTCTGCGACATCTGCACCAGCGAAAAGCGCGGGACCGGCGAGATCTGCGTGGTGGAGGATGTCGCGGACCTCTGGGCGATGGAGCGGGCCGCCGTGTTCAAGGGGCGCTACCATGTGCTCGGCGGCACGCTGTCGGCACTTGATGCCATCGGTCCGGACGAACTCCGCATCCCGCGCCTTGTCTCGCGCGTGGCCGAGGAGAACGTGACCGAGGTGATCCTCGCCCTCAACGCCACGGTCGACGGCCAGACGACCGCACACTACATCGCGGATCAGCTCGAAGGCCGCGTCCGCCTGACCTCTCTCGCGCAGGGCGTGCCGATCGGTGGAGAGCTCGATTACCTCGACGACGGGACGATCACCGCCGCGCTGCGCGCGCGCAAGGAACTCTGATCCCCTTTCATCTTGCCCCAAATATCCTGGGGTGAACTGAGCCCGCGAGGGCTCAGGAGGGGCAACGCCCCTGCCTAGCCCAGAGCCTCCGCCGCCCAATCGGGAAATGCCCTGCCGGTCAGGATCAGCCCGGCGAGCCGTCCGAGTTCGTCGGAATTCTTCGCCGCCCGTCCACAGCCGCCGATGGCCGTGTGCACCCGCTCTGACAGGGAGGTCAGGTGCGGCAGCTGGTCCGGCGTGTAAGTGGTCACACAGGGCAGGGTGCGCATCCGTTCCACCGCCAGCCCGGGAATGCGGGCGCGGATCATGTCCTCGATCCTGCGCCCCGCCTCCGCATCGCCATCGGACCGGAACCAGTCGGTAAGGTCCTCACGCGTGATCAGGTCACGGTCGGCCGGGTCCCAGCCCATCTTCACGCAGATCGTCCCGTCCGGGTAGCGGATCGGCGGCAGAAGGTAGGGGTTGTCGCCCTCCGGATCCTGCCAGATCATCGACGGCATCGTAGCGAGCCGCGCGGCCTCGGCCGCGGGCAGTGCAAACAGGGCGACGGTGCGGGCATAGACCGTGATCGGCAGGGCGTCGCCAATGAGCAGGCGGGAAAACCCACCCGTGGCGATCAGGACCCGATCGAAGGTCAGGGTCCGTGTGGCGGTGCGCAGGTCGACGCCATTGGCGGTTTCGTCCAGCCCCAGCACCTCCTCGGCCAGATGCATCGCGCCGGCACGGGTCGCGGCGGCAATCTGGGCGGAGACGAGCGCACGGGGAGAGATATGCCCCGCATCCGTCGCTTCGAACCGGCCAAGCGTGTCTGCGGGAAAGGCGAAGCAGGGAAAGCGTTCGGCCAACGCCGCATGATCGAGCGTTTCGCAGGGAATACCGTCACGCGCCGCGACCCGGGCGATGTCCTCCATCTTGGGCGATCCCCCGGGTCCCGCCATGAGGCAGCCGACGGGGCAATAGAAACGGATGCCCGAGGCGGCCTCGATTTCAGCATAGCGCGCGATGGACGCGCGGGAGGCACGGGACCAGAACGGCATCGGGTCCAGCCCGCGTGTGATGCGCCCCTCGTCGTAGTGCGATCCGAAGACGCCGTCGTGCGTGGTCCTGTCCACGGGCTCCAGCGGGCCGATCAGGGTGATGTCGGCGCCGCCGAGCGCAAGGTGGCGGGCAGCGGCGGACCCGATCAGACCGGCACCGATGACGGCAAGCTTCATAGGCAACTCTCCTGTATTTCAGCGGGACTAAACGGCAGCGCGGCGGGAAAGGGAAGGCGTCATGCTTGACGGGCAGAGGCAGCGGTGCCTAGCGTCGGTCATGTCGCTCATCCTCAGCAACCGACCGTTCCGTCTGCTGTTTTCCGCAACTGCCGCCGCCAACCTCGGCGACGGTCTCGCCGCGCTCGCCTTCCCCTGGGTGGCGACGCTGCTGACCCGCGATCCTGTGCTGATCGCGCTGGTCGCCTTTGCCACGCGCCTGCCGTGGTTCCTGTTCGCCGTACCGGTCGGGGTGCTGGTCGACCGGGGCGACCGGCGGCGGCTGATGATCCGGGCCGATGTCTTCCGGTTCCTGCTGGTGCTGATGGTGGTCGCACTTGTCGCGCCCGGCGGGGACACGGTGACGGGCGATCTTCGGGTGATGGCACTGGCGGCCTTTGCCTTCCTTCTCGGCACGGCTGAGGTGGTGCGGGACAATGCCGCCCAGACCCTGCTGCCCGCGCTCGTCCCGCGTGACCGGCTCGAGGTCGCCAACGGCCAGCTCTGGAGCGTTGAGCAGGTTGCCGGGTCCTTCGTCGGTCCGCCGCTGGCCGGGCTGCTGATCGCATGGGCAGTGCCTGCGCCCTTCGCGGCCGAGGCGCTGTGTTTCGCGCTGGCCGCCTGGTGCGTCTGGTGCATCGCCGCCCCGGTGCGGATCGCGGCGGTCCCGCGCGGCCTGCTGACCGAGGCGCGGGAGGGCTGGGCCTGGCTGCGCGCGCGTCCCGTTCTGCTGCGGCTAGCGCTGATGCTCGGCCTGATGAACGCCATGTCCATGATGGTGCTGACGGTCTTGGTGCTGTTCTCGCAGGAGGTGCTGGGGATGTCGGCTGCGGGGCACGGGATCCTGCTGACCTTCGGGGCGGCGGGCGGTGTTGCGGGCGGGCTGTTCGGCCCGCGGGTCATCGCGCGGATCGGGGCGCAGCGGACGCTGCACCTGGCGCTTGTGCTGATGGTCGTGCCTTTCCTTGCCATCGGGCTGACCGCGTCTCCGGCAATCGTCGCGGCGGCCCTGTTCGCAGAGATGGTGGCGGCGCTGCTCTGGAACATCGTCACGGTGTCCTACCGGCAGAGGATCATCCCGGACGCCCTGCTGGGCCGGGTCAACGCGATCTACCGATTCTTCGGCTGGGGCCTGATGCCATTCGGCGCGCTGGCGGCAGGATGGATCGTGGCGGCGGCGGAGCCGGGGATCGGCAGGGAGGCCGCGCTGCGCCTGCCGTTCCTGCTGAGCGCGGGCGGCGCGGCGGCAATGGCGGTCTACGGCACGCTGCGACTGCGGCTCTGAAACGAAAAAGGCGCGGCACCCGCCGGGGTCCGCGCCTTGTCCCGTTCACCGGATGAGACCGATCAGGGCTGTTCGTCGTCATCCTCGTCATCGTCCGGCAGATTGAAGAAGCTGTCGGCGTCCACGAGGTTGTCTTCCTTGTCGTCGTCATCGTCGGACAGCGAGAAGGTCTCGAGCCCTTCGATCGCGGTCGGGATGCGCGGCTCCGTCTCCATGCCGAGCGACTGCTCGGTCGACAGCAGCTTGCGCCGCTCGTCGTCGGTCATGGCCTGGCCTTCGGCGGCCTTCTTCGCGGCGGCCTTCTGAACGGCGGCGTCCAGTTCGGACTGCTTGCAGAGACCAAGCGCAACCGGGTCGATCGGCTGCATCGAGGCGATGTTCCAGTGGGTGCGCTCACGGATCGACTGGATCGTCGGCTTGGTGGTGCCGACCAGCTTGGAGATCTGGCCGTCGGTCAGCTCAGGGTGGAACTTCACCAGCCAGAGAATCGAGTTCGGACGGTCCTGCCGCTTGGACAGCGGGGTGTAGCGCGGGCCGCGGCGCTTTTCCTCACCGACGGCGGCGGGGTTGAATTTCAGTTTCAGCCTGAACAGCGGGTCGGCTTCGGCCTTGTCGATGTCGTCCTGGGTCAGCTGGTTGTTGGTGACGGGATCGAATCCCTTCACGCCCGCGGCGACGTCACCGTCGGCGATGCCCTGCACCTCCAGCTCGTGCATGCCGGTGAAATCGGCGATCTGCTTGAAGGTGATGGTGGTGTTGTCCACCAGCCAGACGGCGGTGGCCTTTGCCATGATCGGTTTGCTCATCTCGGCGCTCCTTCTCGAATCGAACGGCCCGGATACGGCTTTCCCGGCGCCTGCCGGGACAGGCTGCACCGTTTTGGTGCGGGTTACCGTTGTCGGGGAACTTGGCGGCTATATAGTGCCCCCCGACACATATTGAAAGAGAGAATGATGCTGCGTTTCCTGGCCGCCCTTCTGGTTCTGGGCCTGCCGCTGCGGGCCGAAGGCGAACGGCCGGGCGACTACGACTACCTGCTGCTGTCGCTCAGCTGGTCGCCGACGTGGTGCGCGCTGGAGGGTGACGCGCGCAACTCGCCGCAATGCACCGGGGACAAGGATTTCGGCTGGGTGCTGCACGGGCTCTGGCCGCAGAACGAGCGCGGCTACCCGTCCTACTGCCCGAGCTCGAAACGCCCGCCTTCGCGACGAATGACGGCGGAGATGGCGGATATCATGGGCACCCCCGGCGTTGCCTGGCACCAGTGGAAGAAGCACGGCTCCTGCACCGGGCTGGAGGCGGATCAATACTATGGCCTGATGCGCCTTGCCTATGGCAAGATCACCCGTCCCGCCGTGCTGCGCGATCTGGGGCGGGACGTGACGCTCCCGGCCTCCGTCGTGGAGGAGGCGTTTCTCGACGCCAACCCCGGCCTTCAGCGCGACCAGATCACCATAACCTGCCGGGACGGGCGGATACAGGAGGCGCGTGTGTGTCTCGACATGCAGCTGAACCCCCGCCGGTGTGGAGACGACGTGATCCGGGATTGCAGGATGACGGACGCGCTGCTCGCCAAGGTGCGCTGACCCGGCCCCGGAGGGCGCTGCCCTCCGGACCTCCCGGGATATTTTCGGCAAAGTGAAAGGGCGCGGTTTTCATCTTGCCGAAATATCCTGGGGTGAGGCGCGGCACGCGACGAGGGGCAAGGCCCCTCAGCCGACCTTCAGGACAATCTTGCCGATATGGGCGCTGGTCTCCATCCGGGCATGGGCGCTGGACGCATCCTCCAGCGCGAATTCGCTGTCCATGACGGGCGCGATCCGGCCCGCATCCAGCAGGGGCCAGACGTGGTCGCGCAGGCCCCGGGCAATGTCCGCCTTGGCTGCGTCGGACTGGGGGCGGAGAGTCGAGCCGGTGATCGTCAGGCGCTTCGTCATGACCTGCGCGAAGTTCAACTCGGCCTTGGGGCCGCCGAGGAAGGCGATAAAGACGAGCCGCCCCTCGGTCGCAAGGCAGGAGACGTCGCGCGGTATGTAGTCGCCGCCGACCATGTCGAGGATCAGGTCGGCGCCGCCCTCGGCCTTCAGGACCTTGGTGAAATCCTCTTCCCTGTAGTTGATGGCACGTTCCGCGCCAAGCTCCACGCAGGTGGCACATTTGTCGGCTGACCCGGCGGTCGCAAAGACCCGCGCGCCGAAGAGTTTCGCAAGCTGGATCGCCGTCGTGCCGATGCCGGAGGAGCCGCCGTGAACGAGGAATTTCTCGCCCGCCTTCAGGCCGCCGCGCATGAAGACATTGGTCCAGACGGTGAAGTAGGTTTCGGGCAGGCAGGCGGCTTCCTTCAGGCCCATGCCGTCGGGCACGGGCAGGCAGTGGGCCGCCGGGGTGGCGACGTATTCGGCATATCCGCCGCCGGGCAGCAGGGCGCAGACCTGATCGCCCACCTTCGGCCAGCTGACGCCTTCGCCGGTGCCGACGACTTCGCCTGACGCCTCAAGCCCCGGCAGGTCGGAGGCATCGGGAGGGGGAGCATATTTGCCGGCGCGTTGCAGCGCGTCGGGGCGGTTCACCCCGGCGTAGGCGACCTTGATGACCACCTGCCCGGCCAGCGGTTCGGGCCGGGGGCGGCGGGTCGGCTTCAGGACCTCCGGGCCGCCGGGTTCACTGATTTCGATGGCGCGCATGTCGGTCATTCTGGTCCTCCGTCCGTTTCGGCGCGACTATTGTCCCGCCGCTGCGGGAAGTCCACCGGTTCAGGCGCGCCCGCCCGGCAGGTCGTCGTGGCGGCGCGGGGCGCGGATCATGTTCAGCAGGGAGCCGGGGGCGCTCAGCACGCGGCCGAGCGGGCCAGAGGTGATGCGACCCTTCACCTTTTCGAACTGCATGACATCGGCGATGCGCCGGTCGAGGAAGTCCCAGGTGGCCTGGTGGCCCGGCGTCTCGTCGCCAAGCCAGAACAGAAGGGTGGAGCCGATCACGCCCGAGAGGGTCATCCGCTTGGTGTACCAGTTGTAGTCTTCCGACGTGTCGCCAAGCGCGGTCCATATCCGGTCGGCAGTGTGCCAGAGCATACGCGCCCCGTCCGGCGCGTTCAGCGGCAGGGCATTCTGGGTCATCGCGCGGCGCAATGCTTCCTTGTCGGAAATCGACTCGATCCTCAGGCGCACGGCATGGGTCACCCGTTCGGTATAGCGCATGGCGGACAAATCCTCGGCCGCCAGCCGGTCGGCCATAAGCGCATCGCCCCGGTCGTGCCAGGCGCGGGCAAGGTCGCGGGCGCCGCGGGGGAAGAGGCCGCGCGCCAGGGTTTCATCGACGCCGGTGTCCTTGACGGCCTCTCGGAAGGCGGTGTCGGACCAGCCGTCGAAAGGGACGTGGGACAGGATGGCGTCGATCATCCGGTCTGTCGTGGTGTCCTGCGGGGTGGCGTCGGTCATCGGGTCCTCCGTGGTCGGTGCACTGGACAGATAGGGCAAAACTGGCTATACGGCCACTTCCTGCAGCTCTTGCAACTCTAACCTAGGAAGGTGGTGACACCACATGCAGGTTTCTGTTCGCGACAACAATGTCGATCAGGCGCTCCGTGCGCTGAAGAAAAAGCTCCAGCGCGAAGGCGTGTTTCGGGAAATGAAGCTCAAGCAGCATTTCGAGAAGCCCTCCGTCAAGAAGGCGCGCGAGAAGGCCGAAGCGATTCGGCGTGCCCGCAAGCTGGCGCGCAAAAAAGCGCAGCGCGAAGGCATGGTCTGACCGACCGTTCCGAACGAAAGTTCAAGCGACCCCCGTGGCCCGGCCCCGGGGGTTTGTTTTTTCTTCAGGACTGGCGTCGAACGCAGATTGGCCGGAGCGGGGACAGTCGCTCCGGCCGTACTGCTCTGCCCGGCCCTCCGAGGGAGAGGACCTGCCTCGGGACCTCAGCTGTGCTTGCGGGGGGCGGGGACGCAGACGGGCTGCGGCTCCGGCTCCAGGGGAAGGGTGCAGACCCCGCCGGTGGCCAGCGCTCCGGTGCTGGGGTCGGCACCGGTGGTGGCGAGGAGCGTGGCCATAAGGGTGACGGCGCTGGCAAGCGCGGCGACCACGATACGGGGAGAAATGCGTTTCATGCGTCAAATCCTGGTTCGGGCCGCTTGGCGTGGGCCCGGCTTTTTCAATGACGTCAGGTTAGCCCGGGCCGCAGGCGGGCGCGAGTAGGGAGAACCCTACCTCAGCCCCGTGCCTCGGCCAGGATCATGTCGGCGGCCTTTTCCGCGATCATGATGGTCGGTGCATTGGTGTTGCCGCTGGTAATCCGCGGCATGACCGAGGCATCCACCACCCGCAACCCGCCGATCCCGCGCATCTGCAGCGTGGCGTCCAGCGGGGCGGCGTCGTCGGTTCCCATGCGCACCGTGCCGACGGGGTGGAAGATGGTGGTGCCGATCTCTCCGGCGGCGCGCGCGAGGTCGGCGTCGGAGTCAGCGGCGCTGCCGGGCTTGACCTCCTCCGGGCGGTAGGCGGCCATGGCGGGCTGCGCCATGATCCGCCGGGTCAGGCGGATGGCGTCGATCGCGACGCGCCGGTCCCCTTCGGTCGACAGGTAGTTCGGGGCGATCTTTGGCGCGGTCATTGGGTCGGGCGAGGCGATGTCGATGCGGCCGCGACTTTCCGGCCTGAGGTTGCAGACGGAGGCGGTGATCGCGGGATAACTGTGCAGCGGCTGCCCGAAGGCGTCGAGGCTCAGCGGCTGGACGTGGTATTCCAAATCGGGCGTCGCAAGGTCGGGGCGGGACCGGGTGAATGCGCCAAGCTGGGAGGGCGCCATGGTCATCGGCCCGCGTCTGCGGACGGCATAGTCCATGCCGATCGCCATCTTGCCCCAGAGCGAATTGGCCAGCGTGTTCAGCGTCTTCGCACCCGTAAGCCGCCAGGAACAGCGCAGTTGCAGGTGATCCTGCAGATTGCCGCCGATCCCGGGCATGTCGGCAATGACCTCGATCCCGTGGTCGCGCAGCAGCGATGCCGGACCGATGCCGGAAAGCTGGAGCAGCGCGGGGGAGTTCACCGCCCCGGCCGACAGGATGACCTCGCGCTGCGCGGTGGCCCGGTGCAGCTGGCCGTTCCGGCGGTATTCGACACCGGTGACCTTCCGCCCTTCGGTCAGCAGGCGGGTGGTATGGGCGTGGGTTTCGACCCTCAGGTTCGGGCCGGAGGCCGTGCGCAGGAAGGCCTTGGCGGTGTTCATCCGCCAGCCGTTCCTCTGGTTCACGCGGAAATAGCCCACGCCCTCGTTGTCTCCGGTGTTGAAATCGGGGGTGCGGGGAATTCCCTCGGCTTCGGCCGCCGCGATCCAGTCGTCCAGCAGCTTCCAGTGCAGGCGCTGGTTCTCCACCCGCCACTCGCCGCCTGCGCCGTGATGGTCGGATTTGCCGTCGACGTAATCCTCGGACTTCATGAAATAGGGCAGGACATCGTCCCAGCCCCATCCCGTCAGCCCGGACTGCCGCCAGCCGTCGTAGTCCGCCGCCTGCCCGCGGAGGTAGAGCATGCCGTTAATGGAGGAACAGCCGCCCAGCACCTTGCCGCGCGGGTAAAGCACGGAGCGCCCGGCCAGGCCCGGTTCCTCTGCCGTGCGATACATCCAGTCGGTGCGCGGATTGCCGATGCAGTAGAGATACCCCATGGGGATATGCACCCAGTGGTAGTTGTCCTGTCCTCCGGCCTCCAGGATCAGGGTGCGATGGCCCGCCTGGCTCAGCCGCTTGGCCAGTACGCAGCCCGCGCTGCCCGCGCCGACAATGATATAATCCCAGTCCATGACGGTCCTCCCCCTGCCGCGACCCTAGACCGGAAGCGCGGTGGTCTTGAAGACCGTTCTGAGCGCGAAAGACGACTGCATCTGCTGCACGCCGGGCAGGCGGGACAGGTGCTGGCGGTGGATGCGGGCGAAATCCTCCGTGCTGTCCGCGACGACCTTGAGGATGTAGTCCGCCGTTCCGGCCATCAGGTGACACTCCAGGATCTCGGGCACGCGCTTCACCTCGGCCTCGAAAGCGTCGAGTATCTCGTCCGCCTGTCCCTGAAGCTTGATCTCGACAAAGACGGTGGACGGCAGGCCGATCTTCCGCGGGTCCAGCAGGGCGACGTAATCGCGCACGACGCCTTCCGATTCCAGCCGCTGAACCCGGCGATGGCAGGCAGAGGCGGACAGGCCGACCTTTTCCGACAGATCCGCGTTGGAAATGCGGCCCTGCACCTGGATCACGCGCAGGATCCGCCGGTCGATCGTGTCCAGTTCCATGCTGCTCTCCCGGCCAGTGCTACGGCCGGGAGATTATTCGAAGGTCGCGCCCTTTGGCGAGACCGGATTGTCGGGAGCGCGCCTCAGGCGGGCTTTTTCAGCGAATCGCGGATTTCCAGCAGGACGTCCAGTTCGGTCGGACCTGCGGGCGCTTCCTCGGCCGGCTGATCCGGCTTGCGCTCGATCGATTCCTTGGCGCGGTTGACGGCCTTGACCAGCATGAAGACCACGAAGGCGATGATCAGGAAGTTGAAGACCGCCATGATGAAGGAACCATAGGCAAAGACAGCAGCCCCGGCTTCGCGCGCGGCCTCGAGGCTGTCGTAGGAGCCGTCACCGGAGAGCACGGCAAAGTTGTTGGTGAAATCGACCCCGCCGGTGAACAGGCCGACAATCGGGTTGATGAGGTCGTCGACCATGGATTTCACGATCGCGGTGAAGGCCGCACCGATGATGATACCAACGGCCATGTCCATGACATTACCCTTGGCGATGAAGGCCTTGAATTCGTTCAGCATTTTTAGCTCCCACAGTAAAATTGCGCACCTGTATACAACCAAATGCACAGTCTATGCCACCCGGATGCACAGACAGAGGCCTAGTAACATTGCGTCACAAATTCTACCTCGCTGATGCAACCAGTGGAGTGATGCCATGTTTCCCGATGATTTTCCGATAAATAATCGCTGGCCGGCAAAGGACCCTTCGGTCCTCCAGCTTTATTCCTTCCCGACCCCGAACGGGGTCAAGGCTTCGATCATGCTTGAGGAAACCGGTATCCCTTACGAGCCTCACAGGATCACGCTTGCCGATGCGGACGTGAAAAGTCCGGAGTTCCTTTCGCTGAACCCCAACAACAAGATTCCCGCGATCATCGATCCGAACGGCCCGGACGGCACGCCGCTGGCCCTGTTCGAAAGCGGGGCGATCCTGATCTACCTTGCCGACAAGGCCGGGAAATTCATCGGCAGCACTGCGTCGGACCGGGCGCATGTGATCCAGTGGCTGATGTTCCAGATGGGCGGGCTTGGTCCGATGCTCGGCCAGCTTGGCTACTTCTACAAGTTTGCCGGGGCCGAGATCGAGGACCCGCGCCCGCGCGACCGCTACATCAACGAAGCGAAACGCCTGCTCGCCGTTCTCGAAGGTCAGATGGCCGGAAAGGACTGGATCGCGGGCGACTATTCCATTGCCGACATCGCTCTGGTGCCCTGGCTCAAGTCGCTCGACTTCTACGGCGCGAAAGAGGTGCTCGGCTGGGACGCGCATCCGAACCTGATCGCCTGGGTCGACCGCTTCAACGCCCGCCCGGCGGTGCAGCGCGGCTCCACCATTCCGGCTCAATAAAGTGCGAATGCAGGGGCGACCGAGTGCCCCTGCATTTCATCTTGCCTCAAAATATCCCCGCCGGAGGCTTCCGCAGGTGCCACCGGCGCGGGGTTCAGAGGGTGATGCGGAACAGTGCAAAGCCGCCTTCGCCCGCACCGGCCTCTTCGATTGTGACGCCTTTCACGTCGGCGGCGTATTTGGCCGCGCCGGGTCCGGTTTCGAACAGGACCGTGGTGCCGTCCATCGGGGCGAAGGTCCAGTTGGCGTCGGCGGCGGGGCTGATCGTGCCCTTTTCCACGATGTAGCGGACGATGATGTCGCGGTTGGTGTCCGGGCCTTCGAAGATCACCGTGTCACCCATGGCGCCGGGGAAGGACCCGCCGCCCGAGGCGCGGTAGTTGTTGGTGGCGACCACGAACTCCATGTCATCGGTGACCGGCTGTCCCTCGAACGTCAGGTTCACGATGCGGGAGGTGCCCGGTGCGACCTCCGCCCCGTCCTTGTCGAAACGGTTGGGCTGGCTCAGATCAATCTGGTAGCTCACCCCGTCGATCACGTCGAAGTTGTAGGAGGGGAAGCTGTCACTCAGAAGTTTCGCATCCGTCGACCCCGGTTCGATCTGGTTGAACATGCCTGCGGAGCGGTCGAGCCAGCCGCGCAGCTGTTCGCCGTTGATCTTCACCGCGCGGATCGTGTTCGGATAGAGGTAGAGGTCGGCGACATTCTTGATCGCGACATCGCCGACCGGCACTTCGGTGTAATACTCCGGACCGCCCCGGCCGCCGGCCTTGAAGGGCGCACCTGCGGATAGGATCGGCAGGCCTTCCCATTTTGTGCCCTTCATCATCTCGGCGATATACCAGGTCTGGGCGTTGGTCACGACCTGGACGGAGGGGTCGTCGGCGACCAGTGCGAAGTAGGAATGCAGCGGCGTGTCGGTCTTGCCGACGGCGCGTCGGACATAGTCCAGCGTGGCGTCATGGTCGCCCTGAACCGCGGCCAGCACAGTCGGCACGCTCTCAACCAGCGCGGTGATGGACCGGTCTTCATTGCGCTTGGAGATCGGGCGGGTTGCTGTTTCCGACATCAGCACGCGCCACTCTGCCCCGTCCTTCTCCAGCATCAGGTCGATGACGCCGAGGTCCGACCCCCAGAAGCCGCCCATGACCGCGGGTTTGCCGTGGATGGTGCCCTTGGCGGCGTCGACCGCGGCAAAGCCGTCGAACTTGGGCGAGGGGAAGACCAGATGGGAATGGCCGGTCATCAGGGCGTCGATGCCGTCGACCTCGGCCAGCGGGACGGAGGCGTTTTCCATCCCGTCCTCGTGCTGCGCCGATCCGATACCGGAGTGGGAGAGCGCGATGATGACATTGGCCCCCGCCTCCTTCATCTGCGGAACCCAGGCCTTCGCGGTTTCCACGATGTCGCGGGCCTGCACGTTGCCCTCGAGGTGCTTGCGGTCCCAGTTCATGACCTGCGGCGGGACAAAGCCGATGAGGCCGACCTTGATCTGGTGTTCCACTCCGTCGCCGTCCGTCACCACGCGGTCGAGGATGACATAGGGCTTGAGCAGGGTTTCGTCCTTCGTCGGGTCAGCGCCGAGTTTCTTTGCTATGTTGGCCGAGACCACCGGGAAGTTCGCGCCCGCCAGCGCCTTTTCCAAGAAGGACAGGCCGTAGTTGAATTCGTGGTTTCCGAGGGTCGAGGCCTCGTAACCAAGCGTGTTCATCGCCTGGATGACGGGGTGCATGTCACCGTCCTTCATGCCCCGCTCGTAGGCGATGTAGTCGCCCATGGGGTTGCCCTGAAGGAAATCGCCGTTGTCCACGAGGATGGAATTCGTCGCCTCGGCCCGGATGTCGGCGATATGCGCGGCGGTGCGGGCCAGGCCGACCGTGTCGTCGGGTTTGTCGCTGTAATAGTTGTACGGAAAGACATGCACGTGCAGGTCGGTGGTTTCCATGATCCGCAGGTGAACCTGGCTGCCGGCGGCGCGGGCGGAATAGGGGTGCAGGGCGATCATCGTGGCTCCGGCGGCGGCGGTGCCTAGAAAGGCACGGCGGGAGAGGGCGGTCGAGGTTCTGAGGGTCATGGCTGTCTCCTGATTCCATCGCGGGCACCGTGTCACCGTTACATGACACCTGCCCGACAGTCGCGCCTTGTTGCCTCCAAGTCATCTGCTAATGGCACCGGGCGGCGCGATGCCTTCCGGATGGGCGGAGCTGTGCCATTGCGCTCTGCGGCGCGGCGGGGCAGGGTCGGCGCGAAATCGGCAGCGGGAGGACAGGACATGCGGCATGCGGAGGAAGTGACCTTCGGCACTTCGGGACTGGACCGTGCGGCCGAACTGCGCGGCAGGGACGAAGACCTGCGTGCGGCGCATCGGGCGCCGGGATCGGTCTGCATCCTTATGTGGCGGGGGTTTCCGCTGTTGGCCGGGGATGCGGTGCTGGCGCGCCTGCCGATGGATCATCCCGTGCTTCAAGGACGAGAGGGCGACCCGGTCCTCCTTGGACGCGAGCAGACGGGGCTTGTCTTCGCCCGCGACATTTCCGAATGGTCGCCGCCGGATGCCCCGGCGGACCTTGGCCCCGGACGGTCGCAGGGCGCGCCGCTGCCGCATCATCCCGAGATCGAACAGGGGCTCGACTTTGGCGATCTGCGCGGGGTGATGGGACGGATCGGGCGGCGCGACGCAGAGCTGATCTCGACCGCGCGGGCCTTGTTCAACTGGCATTCCACGCATCGTTTCTGCGCCCGTTGCGGCCAGCCGAGCCGGATCACGCAGGCGGGCTGGCAGCGCAGCTGCGACAGCTGCGGCGGCCAGCATTTCCCACGCACCGATCCCGTGGTCATCATGCTCATCACCCATGGCAACGACCTGCTGCTTGGCCGCTCTCCCGGCTGGCCGGAGGGCATGTGGTCGCTGCTGGCCGGGTTCGTCGAACCGGGCGAGACCATCGAGGCGGCGGTGCGGCGCGAGGTACTGGAGGAATCGCAGGTCCCCGTCGGGCGCGTGTCCTACCTGTCCAGCCAGCCCTGGGCCTTTCCCAACTCGCTCATGTTCGGCTGCCACGGGGAAGCGACCGGCCGCGACATCACTGTCGATCCGGTCGAACTGGAGGACGCGCGGTGGTTTTCGCGCGAAGAGATGGTCGACGTGCTGGCGGGGACACATTCGATGATCCGGCCGATGCGGAGGGGGGCCATCGCGGAGTTTCTGGTGCGCAACTGGGTTGCGGATACACTGGATTGACGTAACTGCACTTTGTCGGCCAGACAGCCGGGGGTTGATATGCCGCAGCGGATCGCGCAGAGCTAACCCCGCAGGACCACCGTGCTGGACGACCGGCCAGGAACAAGGGCAGCCGCATGAAATTTTCCACTCGCGCTGACATCGACGCGCCGATCGACCACGTCTTTGCCGAGCTGTCGGATTTTCCGGCCTTCGAACGGGGGGCGATGCGACGGGGCGCTCTGGTCAAACGGCTGGACAGCCAGCAGACGCGCGGCCCCGGCATGCAATGGCAGGCGGATTTCACCTGGCGCGGGCGGGCGCGAACGGTTCTTGTCGATCTGGCTGATTTCGACGGTCCGAACCATATCGGGCTGAGCGGCAAGTCGGGCGGGCTGAACGGGTTCTGCGACATCGAACTGATCGAACTGTCGCCGAAGAAGACCCGGATGAAGCTGGCGCTCGACCTCAAGCCGCAGACCCTTTCGGCGCGGCTTCTGATCCAGTCGCTGAAGCTGGCCAAGGGATCGGTGGACAAGCGGTTCCAGTCCCGTGTCGCCGAATATTCCAGCGAGATCGCCGCGCGCTACCGCAAGTCCGCCTGAACCTAGTGGCGCAGCTGCGCCGCCGGGTAGACGCCGAGAACCTCGACCATCTGGGTGAAATAGCGCAGCTCGTCCAGGGCGAGGCGGACGTTCGGATCGTCCGGGTGGCCCTCTATGTCGGCGTAAAACTGGGTCGCGGTAAAGCTGCCGCCGACCATGTAGCTTTCCAGCTTGGTCATGTTCACCCCGTTGGTGGCAAAGCCGCCCATGGCCTTGTAGAGCGCGGCGGGGATGTTGCGGACCTCGAAGACGAAGGTCGTGACCATTCCCCGGTCGCCGCGCCTGCGGTGATCGGGTTCGCGTGACATGACAAGGAAGCGGGTGGTGTTGTGGCCGTGGTCCTCGATATCTCGTGCCAGCACGTCAAGCCCGTAAATCCCGGCGGCGATCTCGCTGGCCAGCACGCCTTCGCGCCGGTTGCCGCTCTCGGCCAGTTCCGCCGCGGCCCCTGCGCTGTCGGCGGCGGCCTCTCCGGCGATGGAGTGCTTGCGCAGGAAGGTGCGCGCCTGCGGCAGGAGGACAAGATGGGCGCGGACGCGGTCAATTTCGGATAGTTTCACGCCGGGCAGGGCCATCAGTGAGATGCGGACCCGCACGAAGGCCTCGTCCACGATATGCAGGCCGCTTTTCGGCAGAAGGGAATGGATGTCGGCGACGCGGCCATAGGTCGAATTCTCGACCGGCAGCATGGCCAGTTCGGCGGTACCGTCGAGCACGGCGTCGATGCATTCCTCGAAGGTCGCGCAGGGCAGCGGATCGTGGTCGGGACGGGCATCGCGGCAGGCTTCGTGCGAATAGGCGCCCAGTTCGCCCTGAAATGCGATCTTCGGTTTCGTCATGCAAATCCCTTCCGCGTCCCGGACCCCCGGTCGATTGGTCGCGGTAACTACACCTTGCGTCAGAGGAGGGGAAGCATATAGATACGCGCCGAACGCTGACATAACATCAGGACGCCCTTCTCATGTTCGACACGATGACTCTGACCAAGGTTGGCGGCGCTATCTGCGGCGCGCTGCTGGTTTTCCTGCTGGGAAACTGGGCTGCGGAACTGCTCTATTCGACCGAGGCCGGCGGCCATGGTGAAGAGCACGCACAGGCCTACGTGATCGAGGTCGAGGATGCGGGCGACGCCGGCGCAGCCGAAGAGGAAGGCCCGGATTTCGCCACACTGCTGGCCAGCGCCGATGTGGACGCCGGCGCAAAGGTGTTCGGGAAGTGCAAGGCCTGCCACAAGATCGACGGCTCCAATGCCACCGGCCCGCATCTGGACGGTGTGGTCGGCCGCGCGGTCGATGCCGTGGACGGCTTCGCCTACTCCGGCGCACTCGAGGAGCATTTCGACACCTGGTCGCCGGAAAACCTGAACGTGTTCCTGGAAAATCCGAAGGGCGCCGCGCCGGGCACCAAGATGTCCTTCGCCGGTCTGAAGAAGGCGCAGGAACGCGCCGATCTGGTTGCCTATCTCCAGTCGCTCGGCGGGTGAGGCCAGACGGACCGACGCTGCATTTCAGGGCCAGCCCGACCGGGCTGGCCTTTTCATTTGCCGGAACGCTGCGGGCGCGCGCGTTCACGCCGCTCTCACGCAATCTCAACTTGAATGTGGCGGCGCGGGGCCTTTAGCCTATGTCGGCAGGTATCACCCTGTATCCGCGACCGGAGGATCCGCTGAATGCACCGCACCCCTTCCCGACACCTGTCCATGGCCCATACCAAAGCGGAACCGCTGAAACGGGCCGGGCTTCTGGGGCTGGGGGTTCTGACGGCGCTGGTGATCGGAACCGGCCTGCGGGCGGAAAGCCACGCCACGATGACCAAGGGCGAGGCGATTATCCAGTCGCACGGCTACAGCTTTTACGGCGACCTCGACTATCCCGAGGGTTTCGACCAGCTGAACTACGTCAATCCGGATGCGCCGAAGGGCGGGTATTTCGCCATCGACGCCTCGGGTACCTTCGACAGCCTCAACCCCTATTCCCGCAAGGGGCGTCCGGGGGCGATGTCGTCGATCATGTATGAATCCCTGCTGGACGAGAACGCGCCGGCGGACGAATACGGGGCGCAGTACTGTCTGCTTTGCGAAAGCCTGGAGTATGACGAGGGCAAGACCTGGGTCATCTTCCACATGCGCAAGGACGCGAAATTTTCCGACGGGACACCGGTGACGGCGCATGACGTGGTGTTCAGCCACGAACTGCTGCTGGAACAGGGTCTTCCCTCCTACGCGAACGCGGTGAAGCAGCGGATTCTGAGCGCGGAGGCGCTGGACGACTACACCGTGAAATTCACCTTCGCGCTCGACATCCCGCGCCGGTCCCTGATCGATCAGGCGGGCGGCGTGTCCGTCTGGTCGAAGAAGTGGTTCGAGGAGACCGGCGCGCGGCTGGACGAGCCGCGGATGGAGACATCGCCCGGTTCCGGCCCGTACATGATCGACAGCTACGACATCAACCGGCGCATCGTCTACAAGCGCAACCCGGCTTACTGGGGCAAGGACCTGGCGATCAACAAGGGCCGGCACAATTACGACGAACTGCGGGTCGAGTATTTCGCCGATGAAACCGCCGCGTTCGAGGCGTTCAAGGCTGGCGAATACACCTTCCGGACCGAAACGAATTCAAAACAATGGGCGACGGGCTACAACTTTCCCGCCGTTGAAAAGGGCTGGGTGAAGCAGGAGACGATCCCGGATGGCAACCCGCCGACCAACGTGGGTTTCGTGTTCAACCTGCGCCGCGAGCCGCTGAAGGACAAGCGTGTGCGGGAGGCGCTGGCGCTTGGCTACAACTTCGAATGGACCAACGAGAGCCTGCAATACGGCCTGTTCGACCAGCGGCAATCCTTCTTCCAGGGCACCGTGCAGGAGGCGAAGGGCGTGCCGGAGGGCAAGGAGCTGGCGATCCTCAAGTCGCTCGGCGACATGGTCCCGCCCGAACTGCTGACAGAGCCGGTGCGGATGGCGCATACCAGCTCCGCCGAGCGTGTGCTGGACCGGGGGAACCTGCGCAAGGCGATGCGGCTACTTGATGACGCGGGCTGGGCCGTCGGATCGGACGGCAAGCGGCGGAACGAGGCCGGGCAGACGCTGGATATCGTGATCCCGATCATTTCCTCCGGGTCGCCGACAATGGAAAGCCTGGTGCAGACCTATGTGCAGAACCTGCAGCAAATGGGTGTGAACGCGCAGATGCAGAAAGTCGACCCGAGTCAGTTCACCCTGCGCCAGCGTGAACACGATTACGACATGATCTTCTCGGGCTACCGGACCTTCATCGGGGCGGGCACGGGGCTGTACCAGCTTTACGGGACCGAAGCGAAGGACGACCTGTTCAACCCCGCCGGGGTCGCCAGCCCGCTGATCGACACGCTGATCCGCACCGCGCTGGAATCCGAGGAAAAGGAGACGGAGACCGCTGCGCTCACCGCGCTGGACCGGGTGCTGCGCCACGAATTCTTCATGGCGCCGGCCTACTACAAGGCAGACAACTGGCTGGCCTATTTCGACATGTACCGCCATCCGGAGAACATGCCGCCCTTCGCCGTCGGAGAGATGGATTTCTGGTGGTCCGACCCGGAACGGGCTGACGCATTGAAAGCCGAAGGCGCCTTGAGGTAAGTCCCCGGTATGGGAGCCTATATTCTTCGCCGCCTTCTGCTGGTGATCCCGACGCTGTTCGGGATCATGGTGATCAATTTCGCACTGGTGCAGTTCGTACCGGGCGGGCCGATCGAACAGATCATCGCGCAGCAGCAGGGGCAGGGGGATGTGTTTGGCTCCTTCTCCGGGTCCGGTAGCGACATGGGGCTGGAAAACAACTCGGCCAGTGCCGGGCCGCAGGGCGATTACGCCGGCGCTCGGGGCCTGCCGCCGGAATTCATTGCTCAGCTTGAAAAGGAATTCGGTTTCGACAAGCCGCCGGTGGAACGGTTCTTCACCATGATGGGCAACTACCTGCGGCTCGATTTCGGCGAGAGCTATTTCCGCAAGGCCGACGTGATCGACCTGGTGATCGACCGGCTGCCGGTTTCCATCACGCTTGGCCTCTGGTCGACGCTGATCGCCTACCTGATCTCGATCCCGCTCGGCATCCGCAAGGCGGTGCGCGACGGGTCGCGGTTCGACACCTGGACTTCCGGCGTCATCATTGCCGCCTATGCCATCCCCGGCTTCCTGTTCGCGATCCTGCTGCTGGTGCTGTTCGCGGGCGGCTCCTACTGGCGCATCTTTCCGCTGCGCGGCTTGACCTCGGACAACTTCGACCAGCTGAGCTTTTTCGGCCAGGTGAAGGATTACCTCTGGCACATTGCCCTGCCGGTGATCGCCTCCACCATCTCCAGCTTCGCAACGCTCACGCTGCTGACCAAGAACTCCTTCCTCGACGAGATCAAGAAGCACTATGTCATGACCGCCCGGGCCAAGGGCCTGTCGGAACGGCGAGTGCTCTACGGCCATGTCTTCCGCAACGCGATGCTGATCGTGATCGCGGGCTTCCCGGCGGTCTTCATCGGCGTGTTCTTCGGCGGGTCGATCATTATCGAAACCCTGTTCTCCCTCGAAGGGCTCGGGCGGCTCGGGTACGAGGCGGCGGTGGCGCGCGACTATCCGATCATCTTCGGGTCGCTCTTCGTCTTCGGCCTGATCGGGCTGGTCGTGGGGATCCTGTCGGACCTGATGTATGTCTTCGTCGATCCGCGCATCGACTTCGAGCGGCGGGAGGGCTGAGATGTCCGACGATCCGATCGAAGACGGCAACAGCAAGCTGCCGACAGGCCGGCCGGAGCGGGGCGTCGCGCCTGCGCCGAAGGCCGGATACGTGGATCACAACGATCTCTGGCTGACCGGCCGGATCGGTGGCGAGGTCGGTGCGCCTATCTCGGCGGATCAGGGTTATCTCTCTCCGCTCAACAAACGACGCTGGCGCAATTTCCGCCGCAACGGCCGGGCGTACTGGTCGCTGCTGATCTTCGCCGTGCTGTTCGGATTGTCGCTGTTCGCGGAGTTCATCGCCAACGACAAGCCGATGCTGGTGAAGTACCAGGGCAGCTATTATTTCCCGGTCTTCAAGTTCTACCCCGAGACCGCATTCGGCGGCGACTTCCAGACCGAGGCGATCTATCGTGACCCGGAGGTGAAGTGCCTGATAGAGACCGGCGGCATGGACGCCTGTTTCGACGACCCGGAGGCGCTGTTCGAAGACGCGCAGGACGGCGTGATCGACGGGGAGGAGATCGACAAGGGCTGGTCGCTGTGGCCGCTGATCCCCTATTCCTTCGACACGCCGGTCGAACGGTCCGGCGCCGCGCCCCTCCCGCCGAACGTCTTCGGCAGCTACACGGGCGAGGATGGCGAACGCCACTTCGGCCTGCTGCCCCCGGATCAGCGCGGCGCGAACCTGCTCGGCACCGACGACACCAAGCGCGACGTGCTGGCTCGGGCGATCTACGGTTTCCGCCTGTCGATCCTGTTTACCATCATCGTGACCACCTGCGCCTCTCTCATCGGGATCTTCGCCGGGGCGATACAGGGTTTCTTCGGCGGGCTGCTGGACCTTGTCTTCCAGCGGGTGATCGAGATCTGGCAGGGCGTGCCGCAGCTCTACGTCATCATCATCCTCTTCGCGATCCTCGGGCGCGGCTTCTGGCTGCTGGTCTTCCTGATGGTGGCCTTTGGCTGGACCGCCCTTGTCGGCGTCGTGCGGGCCGAATTCCTCCGCGCCCGGAACCTCGAATACGTGCGGGCAGCCCGGGCACTTGGCGTGTCGAACATGACGATCATGTTCCGCCACATGCTGCCGAACGCAATGGTGGCCACGCTGACCATGCTGCCCTTCATCGTGACCGGCACCATCGGATCGCTCGCCTCGCTCGACTTCCTCGGCTACGGCCTGCCGTCCTCCGCCCCCTCGCTCGGGGAAATGACCTTGCAGGCGAAGCAGAACCTGCAGGCGCCCTGGCTCGGCTTCACCGCCTTCTTCGTCTTCGCCATCATGCTCTCGCTGCTCGTCTTCATCTTCGAAGGCGTGCGCGATGCCTTCGACCCGAGGAAGACGTTCCAATGATGCTGGATGTGAAAGACCTGCGCGTGTCCTTCAAACAGGACGGCCAGCTTGTCCCCGCGGTCAAGGGCGTCTCCTTCCAGGTCGACAAGGGAGAGACCGTTGCGCTGGTCGGGGAATCCGGATCGGGCAAGTCCGTCTCTGCCCTGTCGACCGTGCAGCTACTTGGCGACAACGCGCATGTCGAAGGGTCGGTGACCTTCAAGGGGCAGGAGATGATCGGCGTCTCGCGCGCCGAACTCCAGAAGGTCCGCGGCAACGACATCTCCTTCATCTTTCAGGAGCCGATGACTTCGCTCAACCCGCTGCACACGCTTGAGAAACAGCTGGCGGAGTCGATCGAGCTGCACCAGGGCCTGCGCGGCGACGCCGTCCGCGCGCGGATCGTGGAGCTTCTGACCAAGGTCGGGATCCGCGATCCCGAAAGCCGCCTCGGCTCCTACCCACACCAGCTTTCGGGCGGGCAAAGACAGCGCGTGATGATCGCCATGGCACTCGCCAACCGGCCGGAGCTTCTCATTGCCGACGAACCGACCACCGCGCTCGACGTCACGATCCAGGCGCAGATCCTTGACCTGCTGGCCGAGCTGAAGGCGGAGGAGGGGATGGGCATGCTGTTCATCACCCACGACCTGAACATCGTGCGCAAGATCGCCGACCGGGTCTGCGTGATGAAGGGCGGAGAGATTGTCGAAACCGGGCCGACAGCAGACATCTTCGCGAACCCGCAGCATCCCTACACGCAGAACCTGCTGGCCGCCCACGCAACCGGCGCTCCGCTGGCCGCGCGGGATGATGCACCGGTGGTGGCCGAAACCGACCGCCTGCGCGTCTGGTTCCCGATCCAGCGCGGGCTTTTCAAGCGCACGGTCGGCCACGTGAAGGCCGTCAACGAGGCGACGATCAGCGTGCGGGCGGGCGAAACACTCGGCATTGTCGGGGAATCCGGATCCGGGAAGACAACGCTTGCGCTCGCCATCATGCGGCTGATCTCTTCTCAGGGCATGATCCTGTTCGACGGGCAGGACGTGCATGGCTGGTCCACCCGCGAACTCCGCAACCGTCGCGCGGACATGCAGATCGTGTTTCAGGATCCCTTTGGCTCCCTCTCTCCACGAATGACCTGCGCCCAGATCATCGCCGAAGGCCTCAGCGTGCACAAACTGCCGACCGACAAGCCGCGCCGTCAACTGGTGGCCGAAGTCATGACCGAGGTCGGGCTGAACCCCGAAACCATGGACCGGTATCCGCATGAATTCTCCGGCGGGCAGCGCCAGCGTATCGCCATCGCCCGCGCGATGATCCTGCGACCCAAGCTGCTGGTGCTGGACGAACCGACCTCCGCGCTCGACATGACGGTGCAGGTCCAGATTGTCGATCTGCTGCGCGGGCTGCAGGAGAAATACGGGCTGGCCTATCTCTTCATCAGCCACGATCTGAACGTGGTCCGCGCGATGTCGCACCGGGTGATGGTGATGAAGCAGGGCGACGTAGTCGAAACGGGCACGGCCGAACAGATCTTCACCGCGCCGCAGCACCCCTACACGCAGCAGCTTCTCGCCGCCGCGACGATGCACGCCTGAACGCGAAAGGGCGCCACCGGGGCGCCCTCTGCTTCGTCTTGCCAATAGTACTCCGGGGCGCGCCGCAGGCGCGGGGGCAGAGCCCCTCCGCCGGTTCGTTCAGAAGAACGCCTGCAACCCGGTCTGCGCCCGGCCGAGGATCAACGCGTGTACGTCATGCGTGCCCTCGTAGGTGTTCACCGTTTCCAGGTTGGCCGCATGGCGCATGACCTTGTAGCCGATCTGGATGCCGTTGCCGCCGTGCATGTCCCGTGCCACGCGCGCGATGTCCAGCGCCTTGCCGCAGTTGTTGCGCTTGATCAGCGACACCATCTCCGGCGCGGCCTTCGCCTCGTCGAACAGCCGCCCGACGCGCAGCGCGGCCTGAAGGCCAAGCGTGATTTCGGTCTGCATGTCGGCCAGCTTCTTCTGGTACAGCTGCATGCCGGCAAGCGGCTTGCCGAACTGCTTGCGGTCCAGCCCGTAGCTGCGCGCCTGCAGCCAGCAGTCCTCCGCCGCGCCCATGACACCCCATGCGATGCCGTAGCGGGCGCGGTTGAGACAGCCGAACGGCCCTTTCAGACCGGAGACATGCGGCAGCAGCGCATCCTCTCCGACCTCGACGTTGTTCATTACGATCTCGCCGGTGATGGAGGCGCGCAGGCTCAGCTTGCCCTCGATCTTCGGGGCGGAAAGGCCCTTCATCCCTTTTTCCAGCACAAATCCCCGGATCGCACCGTCATGGGCGTCGGACTTGGCCCAGACGACAAAGACATCGGCGATCGGCGCGTTTGAGATCCACATCTTGGAGCCGGTGATACGATACCCGCTGTCAGTCTTCACTGCGCGCGTCTTCATGCCAGCGGGGTCGGAACCGGCCTCGGGCTCTGTCAGGCCGAAGCAGCCGATCCATTCGCCCGACGACAGTTTCGGCAAGTACTTCATCCGCTGTTCTTCCGATCCGTAGGCATAGATCGGATACATCACCAGCGACGACTGGACGGAGCACATGGAGCGGAAGCCCGAATCCACCCGCTCCACCTCACGCGCAACCAGCCCGTAGGCGACGTAACCCGCGCCAAGTCCGCCGTACTGCTCGGGCACGGTCACGCCCAGCATCCCGGCGGCGCCCATTTCCGAGAAGATCTCGGGATCCACGCCTTCCTCGGCGTACATCTTCTCAACCCGGCTGGCGAGCCGGTCCTGAGAGAAGGCGCGCGCGGATTCGCCGATCATGCGCTCGTCTTCCTCGAGCTGGGAGTCGAGAAGGAACGGATCCTCCCAGGAGAAGCCGGCCATGTTGGGGCGGTCCTTGTCCTTGATGAGCGGGCGGTTCTCGATATCCATGGGTCTCTCCTTTATGAGTTTCAGGCGGACCGTAACCGTTTGTCGTTCTAATTGATAACGAGTATTGGTCCCAAGTTGATGAGTTTCATACATATATACCATGCGCCACGCCCACACCCCCACGATCGCGGAACTGGAAGCCTTCTGCGCCTGCGCGCGCAGCGGTACGACGATCCGCGCCGCGCAGACCCTGGGCCTGACGCAGAGCGCCGTCAGCCGCTCCGTCACCGGGCTCGAGGCGCGGCTCGGTGTGGCCCTGTTCGTGCGGGCGCGGAGGCGGATGACCCTGTCGGACGCGGGCCGGTCCTTCCTGCGGGAGGCGGAGCCGCTGCTTGACCGGCTGAACGAGGCCGCGACCTCGGTCATGGCCTTTGGCGGGCAGGCACGGGTGCTCCGGATCGCGGTCCTGCCGACCTTCGGGCGGCTCTGGCTGATCCCGCGGCTCAAAGGGTTTCAGGCGACGATGCCGGGGCTGTCCATCGACATGGCGGCGCGGCTTGCCCCGGTGGATTTCGAAACGGAGCCCTTCGACCTAGCCATCCAGCGGACGCAGCACAGGGGCGGCGGGGCCAATCACCTGCACCTCCTGGACGAGGAGCTGGCGGTGGTGGCGGCACCCTCACTCGCCTCGCCGGGCCTGTCGGCGAGGGAGGTGCTGCGCCTGCCGCTGCTGCAACAGTCCACGCGTCCTGCACTCTGGCCGGACTGGTGCCGGGCGGCGGGGCTTGATCCGCGGCAGGCGCTGCGTGGGGCGCGGTTCGATCATTTCGACATGGTTCTGGACGCGGCGGTTGCTGGCCTCGGCGTCGGCCTGGTGCCGGAAATCCTTGCCCGCGCCTCCCTCGCCCGGGGCGATCTGGTGCGCGTCGGGCCCGAGGATGTCGCAACCGGCCAGTCCTACGCGCTGTTCTTCCCCGACCGCAGCGCCGACCTGCCGCATTTCGCCCGTTTCCGGAACTGGCTGCGGGCGGAAATCGAAGGCATCTGGGCCTGACCCCTTTCATCTTGCCGCAAGTATCCCGGGGGTGAGACGCGCAGCGGCTCAGGGGGCGGCGCCCCCTACCGACGGAAGAGGGGGGCGCTGCCCGCCGGTCAATTTCCGGAGAGAAGAAGCAGGATGCGGAGTGGAGCGGGTTGCGTCGGGTCTGCGGGCGCGGCAAGGCTTGCCTCAGCGAAGGAGTGGTCATGACACCGAAAGACATCCCGGCCCTGCCGTATCGTCCCTGCGTCGGGATCATGCTGGCCAATGACGAAGGGCGCGTGTTCGTCGGTCAGCGCATCGACAACCCCGGCCCGGCCTGGCAGATGCCGCAGGGCGGGATTGATCCGGGCGAGGACCCGCGCGAGGCGGCGCTGCGCGAGCTATGGGAAGAGACCGGGGTAGTGGCCGAGATGGTGGAGATCGAGGCGGAGACGGCGGGCTGGATCCCCTATGACCTGCCGCCTGACCTCGCCGGAAAGCTCTGGAAGGGGCGGTATCGCGGACAGGAGCAGAAGTGGTTCCTGATGCGTTTCCGTGGCACGGATTCGGACGTGAACATCGCGACGGCGCATCCGGAATTCTCGCGCTGGCAGTGGATGGCCGCCTCGGATCTGGTGGACAACATCGTGCCGTTCAAGCGTGACGTCTATCGCGCGGTGCTTGCGGAACTCGGAGGACGGCTATGAAGGTTTTTGCGTTTGTCGGTCTGATGCTGGCGGCCGGTCCGGCGCTGGCCCTGTCCTGCATGCGTCCGGATGTGGCGATCAGCTACCGCGACGCGGCGGAGTCTACCGAGAGCTATCTGGTGGTGCTGGGGCGGCTGAGCCACGATGAGCCCGCGTCCGGCGAAACCATGCGCAGCCCAGACCGCGTGGACGACCCGCCAAAGACCTTCGAGGCGCGGATCGAGGGACATTTCCTCAACGGCGAGTCCTTTGGCGGAGAGATCGCTGTGCCGGTCACGGTCACCGTCGGCTGTGTCTCTGTCTGGTGTGCACCGGTGCCGCCTGCGGACGCGGAGGTTCTGGCCTTCCTGCGGCAGGATGCCGAGGGGTACTACCTGGACGTCGGCCCCTGCGGCGGGCGCTATTTCACCGATCCGACGCAGGAACAGGTCGACCGCGTGCTGGCCTGTCATGCGGGCGGCGACTGCGCGCCGTCCTGACCGCGGTCAGGTCCTGAAGTCGAAGAAGCCGGGACCGGCGCGCTCCAGCAACGCGGCGGCCATGGCGCGGCCAAGCTCGGCTCCGTCCTCGACCGGGGCGCTCTGATCGTCGCTCAGGCTCTCGGTGCCGTCGGGGCGCAGGATTTCGCCGCGCAGCCGCAGGGTGGTACCGTTCCTTTCCGCGAGCCCGGCGATCGGGGTTTCGCAGGACCCGTCCAGCGCGGCGAGGAAGGCGCGTTCGGCGGCCAGCTGTTCCCCGGTTCTCTGGTCATGGATGGCGTCCAGCATCGCGGCGGTGCGACTGTCGTCGGCGCGGCGTTCGATCCCGATGGCACCCTGCGCGACGGCGGGCAGCATGTCGGCGGGGTCGAGCGCGCCGCGGGCCACCTCGGGCCGGCCAAGACGGTTCAGCCCGGCCATGGCGAGGAAAGTGGCGCAGGCGACACCCTCGGACAGCTTGCGGAGACGGGTCTGAACATTGCCGCGGAATTCCACCACCGTAAGGTCGGGGCGGCGCACCAGAAGCTGGGCCCGGCGGCGCAGGGAAGAGGTGCCGACAGTCGCGCCTTCGGGAATATCGGCAAGCGCGGCGTGCAGGTTGGAGACGAAGGCGTCGCGCGGGTCCTCGCGGGGGAGGTAGCAGTCAAGCACCAGCCCCTCGGGCTGGAGCACCGGCATGTCCTTCATCGAATGCACCGCGATGTCGATCTGGCCGGTCAGCATCGCGGCTTCGATTTCGCGGGTGAACAGGCCCTTGCCGCCCAGTTCCTTCAGCGGGCGGTCCTGCACGCGGTCGCCTGTGGTCTGGATGACGCAGACCTCGAACGCGTCGGGCGGAAGATCGAAGGCGCGGGCCAGCCTGTCGCGGGTCTCGTGCGCCTGTGCCAGCGCCAGCGGGGAGCCGCGGGTGCCGATCTTCAGGGGGCGGGCCGGTGTGGGCAGGTCGATGGTCATGGCGGTGGTCTAGTCGCGGCATGGGGTCGCCGCAAGTGGGCTTGGCTTGACTTCGCGGCCCGCCCCGGCGACGAGGGGCCGGACGGAGGATGCGATGACTGACAAGACGATCCTGAGGGCGCTGCGCGGAGAGGTGCTGCCCGTGCCGCCGATCTGGATGATGCGGCAGGCGGGGCGCTACCTGCCGGAGTATCGGGCGACCCGGGCGCAGGCGGGGGATTTCCTGTCACTCTGCTACAATCCCGATCTTGCTGCCGAGGTGACGCTCCAGCCGATCCGGCGCTACGGCTTCGATGCGGCGATCCTGTTTGCCGACATCCTGCTTCTGCCGCAGGCGCTTGGCGCGGATTTGTGGTTCGTGACGGGGGAGGGGCCGCGGCTTTCCACTCTGACCAGCCGGGCGGAGTTCGACGCGCTGAAACCTGCCGAGGCCGTCCACGAGACCCTGTCGCCGATCTACGAAACGGTGCGGATCCTGTCTTCCGCCCTGCCGTCGGAAACGACGCTGATCGGGTTCGCAGGCGCGCCCTGGACCGTCGCGACCTACATGGTGGCCGGGCGCGGGACGCCGGATCAGGCCCCGGCGCACGCGCTGATGGCGCAGGACCGGGCGCTGTTCGCGTCGCTGATCGACCGGCTGACGGAGGCCACGGTGGAATATCTGTCGGCCCAGATCGAGGCGGGGGCAGAGGTGGTGAAACTGTTCGACAGCTGGGCCGGGTCGCTCAAGGGGCAGGATTTCGACGATTTCGCGCTGGCCCCGGCGCAGCGGATCATCGCGGCGCTGAAGGCGCGGCATCCGGGCATCCCGGTCATCGCCTTCCCGCGTGAGGCGGGGGCGCGCTACGAAGGGTTCGCGCGGGCGACCGGGGCGGATTGCGTGGCGCTGGACAACTCCGTCGCGCCGGACTGGGCGGCGACGCATGTGCAGATCGA
Source organism: Primorskyibacter flagellatus (assembly GCF_014638275.1). Taxonomy (GTDB): domain Bacteria; phylum Pseudomonadota; class Alphaproteobacteria; order Rhodobacterales; family Rhodobacteraceae; genus Pseudooceanicola; species Pseudooceanicola flagellatus_A. The sequence continues at coordinate 368,584 of NZ_BMFJ01000002.1, read as the reverse complement.
CGGCTGCGTGCAGGGGAACCTCGCCTCGTCTCATCTCGTGACAGGCGGGGAAGATCTGGTGGCGGAAACGAAGCGCATCGTGCGTGCGTTTTCCGGCGGGCCGCATATCTTCAACCTCGGCCACGGGATCACGCCGGATGCGGACCCGGACAACGTACAGCGGATGATCGACGCGGTGCGCGGCTAGACCGCGCTCACCGCCTTGTCGAGGCTGCGACGGGTGGACAGCTGGAGGTTCAGCTCGGCTCCGATCAGGATCAGGAAGGCGCTGATATAAAGCCAGATCAGCATGGCGATGGCGGCCCCGATGGAGCCGTAGACCTGATTGTAATTGGCGAAATTCGTCAGGTAGAGCGAGAATCCGTAGGACGCGACCGCCCAGAGCGCCACGGCCAGCCCCGCACCGGGAGTGATCCATTTCATCCGTTCGCCGCGGTTGTTCGGACCGAAGCGATAGATGACCGCAAGCCCCGCGAGCAGCACAAAGATGGCGGAGGCCCATCTGAAGGCCTCCACCATCATGGCGGTGATCGGACCAAGCGGGATGATGGTGAATACAATCGGCACGATGACGACGGCGGACAGGGTGACCATGGACACGCCGAGCAGGGCAAGGGTCAGGACAAGAGAGGCGAGGTAGTGGCGCAGGCTGCCCCGGTTCTGTCGTTCATGGATGGCGTTGAGACCCAGCATCAGGGCCGCCACGCCCGAGCGCGCGGACCAGATCGCCAGCATGGTCGAGATCAGGCCGGCCCAGCCCAGCTTGTCGCCGCTGGCGTTGGACAGGGCGTTGATCTGGCTGGCCAGCAGGCTGGTGACGTCGGGGGGAAGCAGGGTGTCCACGAGTTCAAGCTGTTCGATCAACACATGCGGGTCGGCGAGCAGGCCCCAGATCGCGATGACGGCGGCAATGCCGGGAAAGAGCGCAAGCATGGAGTAAAAGGCGACGCCGGCGGCAATCAGGCTGAGGTTCTTGTCGGCGACGCCGTTGGCCATGCCCTTAACGATCTGGAACGCGCGTTTCACCGGGACCCTTTCCTCATGACCCAAGTCTAGCTTCGGCGCGGCCGAGGGCAAGCGGGCGGGTGCTGCACGGCGGCAACGCAAAACGCCGCCCCTCGGGGCGGCGTAGGCGGTGTCGGTGTCGGCGGTCAGGCCATTCCGCGTGTGCTGCGCGGGCCGGCGAACAGCCAGATGATGAAGCCGAGCACCGGAAGGATGAGTACGAGAAGGACCCAGAGCACTTTCGATCCTGTCGAAGCCCGCGATCCGACAATCGATACGATGGCCCAGATGTCCAGGGCAAGGATGATGAGTCCGCCAATTCCAGAAATTTCCAGCATGATACACTCCGTCTCTGTTCGCGGAGTCAACGCCGACCGGCCCGCCAGGTTCCGGTTTTTCATGATTAATTGCAATGTATTAGGAGGGATATGACTGGCGGGGAGAGGTAAATCGGGGATATCCCCGCCAGTCATTGAGGGACAGGCGCTTGGGGACGCCTTGATGGTTAACGCGCGTTTTCACATCCGGTTCCCGCGTGCGCAAATTTTTTTTCGCCGGACGTGACCGGATGCTGCCCGAGGGAACCGAAACGCCTCACCGGCTGTTTGTCCCGCAGAACGCAGACTTTCGCGTTGATGAAAAATCGAAAGGAAATCCAATGCTTTATTGGGCCGTTACCTTCTTTATCATCGCCATCATCGCCGCCGTCTTCGGGTTCGGCGGCATTGCCAGCGCTTCGGCGGGGATCGCGCAGATCCTGTTCGTCATCTTCCTGGTGCTGTTCGTGATTGCGATGGTTGCCCGCGCCCTGCGCGGCCGCACGCCCTGATGCGCGCGCAGACCCAACATGAAAACGGGCGGTCCTTCCGGGCCGCCCGTTTTCGTCCGATCCTGTCGGAAACGTCAGTGCTGAAGCGTCTCGGTGGAGGCGAAGAACATCGCCTGGCTCGCGGCCAGACGCACCTGCTCTTCGGTGTAGGGCTTCGTGATGAGGAAGGCGGGCTCGGCCTTCTCTCCGGTCAACAGCCGTTCCGGATAGGCGGTGATGAAGATCACCGGCACGTCGCCGAGTTCGGCCAGCAGGTCGTTCACCGCGTCGATGCCCGAGGAATTGTCGGCCAGTTGGATGTCGGCAAAGATCAGGTCCGGACGTTCTGCCTTGCCAAGGGCAACCGCCTCGCTCCGCGTGCGGGCGACGCCGGTGACGGTGTGGCCCATTTCAGAGACGATGGACTGCAGGTCCATGGCGATGATCGCCTCGTCCTCGATGACCATGACGCGGCCGGTGACGCTTTCGGCCAGTTCGCGCTGCGCGATCCGCACCAGTTCCTCGGCCTCGGACCGGCCGATGCCCATGATCTCGCCGATCTGATCGGTGCTGAAATCCTCGATCGTCGCCAGCAGAAGCGCTTCGCGCGTGTTCGGCGTCAGGCGCGACAGGTGATCCTGCGCGCGTGCGGCAATGCCGCTTTCCTCGACCGCCACCGGGGCGCCGGAACTGGTCCATATCGCATGGAACGCACCGAACAGGGCAAGCCGGGTATTCTTGGTCCGGTCAACAAGGCCCGGATCCTCCAGCATGGCCTCAAGCGTCGCGGCCGCGTAATTGTCGCCCGAGGTCTGACTGCCTGTCAGCGCGCGGGCATATCGGCGAAGGTAGGGAAGTTCCATCGCCACGTTCATTGCAAAGTCTTCGGACCCCACCGTCTGGTTCATCGTGCAGTATGCCTTTTTTGCGTTTTCTTGGAACCCAACGCCCGTCACCTGCGTTAGGTTCCCAGAAAAGGTGGATTACGAATGGCAGTAGCAAAGTAGGCCCATGGCGCACGACAGTGAAAACGAACACGTCAAACGGCAAATCGACGAGAATCTAAAACGAGTTTACCAGCAGACCGTTGAAGAGGACCTCCCCGACCGTTTCAAGACTCTTCTTGAACAGCTGAAGAAGCAGGGCAGCGGGGATTCCGCATAATGAGTGCCGATCCGCGAGAGGAGCTTGTCGAGCATCTGCCGTCGCTCCGGGCTTTCGCCATGAGCCTCTGCCGCAACTCCGCTCAGGCCGATGACCTGGTCCAGGACACGATCGTGAAGGCCTGGACAAACATGGACAAGTTCAAGGTCGGCACCAACCTGCGCGCCTGGCTGTTCACGATCCTTCGCAACACCTTCTATTCCGCCCGTCGCCGCTCCGGCCGTGAGGTCGCGGACGTGGACGGCGCGTTTTCCGCGAACCTCGCCACCAAGCCGGACCATGACGGACGTCTTGCGCTTAAGGATTTCGAACGGGCCTTCGTGACCCTGCCGGACGAACAGCGCGAAGCGTTGCTGCTTGTCGGCGCCTCCGGATTTTCCTACGAGGAAGCGGCGGAGATGTGCGGCTGTGCCGTCGGAACGATCAAGAGCCGGGCCAATCGCGGTCGGGCAAGGCTGAGCGAACTGCTCAACCTGGATGAAGACGGGGCCATGGAGCTGACAGATCAGTCCACCATGGCCGTCATGTCGGCCGCGCAGATGAAATCCATGTAGCGGACACCCGAGTGGGACTACACATTTTCGACAAGCTTGGGGTGCGGGTGGTGGCCATGTTGTCCATCGCCCTGCTGCCCATTGGCTTGATCTCCCTCTACCAGACCCGCTCCGTCGTCGAGAAGGCCGAGGCGCTGACCCGCTCCGCCTACCTCGGTCAGACCGTCGCCGCCGCGGAACGCCAGAGCGACCTGATCCACGAAGGGTTCGCCTCGGCCCGGGTGCTGGGCGGGGCGATCCTGTCGATGGACATCGATCTCGCCGGCTGTTCGGACCTGATGGAAGGTTTCATCCGCTCGCATCCGGCCTTCGCGCTGGCGCTCTTCGTCGACGTCAACGGCGTGTCGCGCTGCAATTCACGCGGGCAGGCTTCGGACCTGCGGTCTGCGGCGACGTTCAAGGAGATGACAGCGGACCCCAAGCCGCTGATGAAATCCACCGACAAGGGGATCGTGTCGGGGCAGTCGGTCATGGTGATCGCGCAACCGGTGTTCCAGGGCGGCAACTACATCGGCTACATCTCCCTGTCGCTGCCACGCGCCAATGCCCGGTTCGACCCGGATTTCACCGGTCCCTCCAGGCCGGTCGACCTCATCACCATCAACGTCGACGGTGAGGTCCTGCTGTCGATGGAGGAGCCCCAGACCGCGGCGCAGCGGCTGCCCGCCTTCCGCGATCTGAATTCCCAGCTCTATCGCCAGTTCAACGCCTTCCGTGCTGTAGACAAGACCGGCGTGCCGCGGGTCTACTCCGTGACGCCGATCGTGCCCGGCGTGGTATTCGCCGTGTCAGTCTGGCCGGTGGAAAGCGGCACCAATGACGAGGACCTCATCAGCCGCTCTGCCATGGCCTTCCCGCTGCTGATGTGGCTCGTGTCGCTGGTGGTGGCCTATTTCGCGGTGCACCGGCTCGTCATCCGTCACATCCGGCTGCTGCGTCAGAAGATGCGCCGCTTCGGCGCGACCTACGTGCATCAGGAGCCGGGGCTGCTGGCTCATGGCCGCGCCCCGACCGAGCTGATCCAGATCGAGGAAACCTTCGACAACATGGTCGACCGCATCACCCGCGATACGGCCGAACTGGAAAACAACCTGCATGAAAAGAACGTCCTGCTGAAGGAGGTTCACCACCGGGTGAAGAACAACCTCCAGCTCATCGCTTCCATCATCAACATGGAGGTGCGGAAGTCCGGCGACACGGAAACCAAGGGCACGCTGCGCCGGATCCAGGATCGGGTGCTGGGGCTCGCTACCGTGCATTCGAACCTCTACCACACCGCGCGGCTGGCAAACCTGCGCGCGGACGGGTTGCTCGAGGATATTCTCGATCAGGTCATCAAGAGCGCCCTGCCGCGCCAGCAGACCGCCGATGTCGAAGTGCAGGTGGAAGAGGTCATCCTGTCGCCCGACCAGGCGGTGCCCCTGTCGCTGCTGGCGACCGAAGCCGTGACCAACGCGATCAAGTATTTCGGCCGCCCCGAGGGGGCGGACAAGCCCTGGATCCGCATCGCGCTGATCCGGACCGGCGAAAATTCCTGCCGTTTCAGCGTCGCCAACTCCAAGGGTCGCGAGGTGACGGAGATCGGTGCCGCGCCAACCGGAAGCGGTCTGGGGCGTCAGCTGATCGAAGCCTTCGCCTCCCAGCTTGGCACAAGGCCGGTTCTGCACGAGGATGACGAAAGCTTCTCGATCACGGTCGACATCGCACTGTCGGGCAAGGCGCTGGAAAACGTCTGACCGCCGGGTTCAGACCCACTTCGCCATGGGCGGCAGGCTCATCAGGACAGCGTTGGCATCATGCCCGGTGGCGAGACCGAATTTCGTGCCGCGGTCGTAGACGAGGTTGTATTCCGCATAGAGGCCGCGGTGCACCAGCTGGATTTCCTTCTCCTCCGCGTCCCAGTCCATGCCCCGGCGACGCTCGACCAGCGGCAGGTAGGCGGGCAGGAAGGCGCTGCCGATGTCGCGGACAAAGGCAAAGTCTGCCTCCCAGTCGCCGGTGCAGTGATCGTCAAGGAAGATTCCGCCAACCCCGCGCGCGCGACCGCGGTGCGGGATATGGAAATAGTCGTCCGCCCAGGCCTTCAGCCGGTCGTATTCCCCGGCCCCGTGCGGTTCGCAATGCGCCTTCAGCACCTCGTGGAAATGCGCGGTGTCCCCGTCATATTCGATGCAGGGGTTCAGGTCCGCGCCGCCGCCGAACCACCAGCCATGCGGCGTCCAGAACATCCGCGTGTTCATGTGGACGGCGGGGCAGTGCGGGTTCTGCATGTGGGCGACCAGGCTGATTCCGCTGGCCCAGAACCTCGGGTCCTCAGTCATGCCGGGCAGGCCGCGCCGCGCTGCCATGGCCGCCTGCGCCTCGGCTCCGAGCGCGCCGAAGACGGTGGAGACATTGACGCCGACCTTCTCGAACACCCGGCCACCGCGCATCACGCTCATCAGGCCGCCACCCGCGTCCTCGCCTTCGGGGGCGGCGCGGCGGGTGCGGCTCACCTCGAACCGGCCGGGCGGCTGGTCCGCCAGCGGTCCGCTTGTCTGCGACAGTTCCAGTTCCTCGAAGGCCGCCACGATCCGGTCGCGCAGGCCGACGAACCACTCCGCCGCCCGCGCCTTTTCCGCTTCCATCAGATCCGTCACCGCGCGTTCCTTCATCTTGCCAGAAATACTCCCGCCGGAGGCGACTCCGGACTGCCAGCCCGCGCGCCGGAGGGCAAGGGTGCACCGGGTCGCAGGGCCGGAACACGGCGTCAGTGGGCGGGGGCGGCGACCGGGTCCAGCAGGGTCCGCCCGCCGTCGATGGTCAGGATCTGGCCGGTCATGAAGCTGGACGCGTCGCAGGCGAGGTATTGCGCGGCCTCGGCCAGTTCGCTCGGTGCGCCGATGCGGTTCAGCGGCGTGTGCTCCTCGATGTCCGAGCGAAACTCGCTGTGGTCCTTGAGCGAGGACATGAGCGATGCGCTCATCACCGAACCGAAGGCCAGCGCGTTCACCCGGATCCGGTGCGGCGCCAGCGCCACGGCGAGCGACCGGGTCATCTGGTCCAGCGCGGCGGCGGACACGGAAAAGGCCAGCAGGTCAGGATGGGTCCGCCGGGCGGCGATGGAGGAAAGGTTGACGATGGACCCGGCAGGCATGTCCGGCTGATCCTCCGCCTGCTTGATCAGCCGTTTCGCGACGGTCTGGCTCAGCCGCAGGGCGGTCATCAGGTTCTGTTGCAGCAGCGTTTCCACCGCATCGTCGTCGGGGTTCAGGGAATCCGAGGCAATCACCTGCCGCGATCCGTTCACCAGGATGTCGACCCGGTCGAACTGGTCGATCGTGGCGGAGAGCAGGTTGGCGATGGTCAGCCGTTCGCGCAGGTCACCGGCGAAATAGCGGATGTTGTCCGCCTCGGGCCGCTCGCCGAGTTCACGCACCAGCGCCTCCTCGTCGAGGTCGGCGAACATGACGTTGGCGCCGCGATCCGCGAAATGCTTGCCGATGGCCAGGCCGATGCCGTTTCCGGCCCCGGTCACGATGGCCGTCTTGCCGGCGATGGAAAAGGACATGGGGTGCTCCTTGAGGGGCGACGGCCCGGATCAGCCTAGCGCCTTGCGGCGCGGCTGGCGAGTGCGGGCTTTCTCGCGCAGGGGGGCGGACGCGCGCAGCAGCTTGAAGCTGGCGGTTCCGGCAATTTCCTCGTGCTCGGCGAACAGCTCTCCAAGCAGGGTTTCGTAGGGAAGGTGGCGGTTGGCCACCATCCAGAGCGCGCCTTTCGGCTTCAGGCAGGCGGCGGCGGTGCGGATGAAGGCGCGCCCCAGTTCCGGCTGCACCTTGCGCCCGGTGTGGAAGGGCGGGTTCATCACCACCGTGTCCGCGGGCGTATCGGGGCGCCAGTCCGTGGCGTCGGCCCAGTGGAACAGCGCACGCGGATCGGTGACGTTCATCCGGGCGCAGGCCAGCGCGGCGTGATCGGCCTCCACCAGGTCAATGCGGGTGATGCCGGGATGCGCCGCCAGGCGGGCGGAGAGGTATCCCCAGCCCGCGCCGAGGTCGATGACGTGCGCGCCGAGCGTCGTGGGCAGGCTGTCGGCCAGCAGGGCCGAGGCCGGGTCGATCCCGTCGGCAGAAAAGGTTCCGGGCGCGGTGACAAAGCCGTCGGGCATGGTTACGGGCGGGGCGGTCCAGTCGCTCAGGTCGCCGCCTTCGAACCAGAACAGCTTGCCATGCGCCTTGTTCACCGGGCCGGAGACATCGGCGCGGGCGCGGCAGTCCTTCAGCACCGACTCGATCCCGTCCTCCTTCTGCCCGTCGACGATCACCGGGCCGGCGGTCGCGGCGCGGGCCGTGGCGATCCGGTCGCGGGCCAGGGCCTTGGCGCGGGGCAGGAAGACGACGGCGGCGGCATAGTTTCCCGTCGGCTCCAGCGCGCAGGCATAGCCCAGACGGGAGTAATGCGCGTGGTCGGGGTAGCTGGTGGTGATGACCTCCACCGACTCTTTCGGCAGCGGGTCCAGGGACACGCCGTCGCGCGGTCCGAAGACCGCGATGCGCCCCCCGGGCAGGGACAGCCCGCCCGGAGCGAGCGCGAGGCCAAGCCGCGGATGCTCCGTCACGGGGCGGTTATTCCTTTTCCATGGTGCATTGCAGCGGATGCTGGTGCTGGCGGGCGAAATCCATCACCTGTGCGACCTTGGTTTCCGCGATCTCGTGGCTGAACACGCCGACGACGGCGACGCCCTTCTTGTGCACGGTCAGCATGATTTCGAACGCCTGCGCGTGGTTCATCCCGAAGAATCGTTCCAGCACAGCGACAACGAATTCCATCGGCGTATAGTCGTCGTTCAGCAGCAACACCTTGTAAAGCGGCGGGCGCTTGGACTTGGGCTTCGTGTCGACGATCACCGTCGTCTGGTCGTCGTTGTCCGGCCCTGCCATGCGGGTGGACATGCGAAGAGGCGCCGCAAACGACGCTTCGGGGGGACGCGAATTTTTCGGCGTCTGGCTCATCGGGTTCCGTCCGACCGGGGTTTTCCCATGGCTTCGGGGGTTTCGGGATTTGGCCTTTCTATATAACGTCCGCGACAAGAGTTGAAAGGGGGCCGTGCTCCTGCACGCACGAAAAGCCGGAAGAAGATGCCACAATTTTTAACGACGGTCGGTTTCGACGCGGATGACACGCTCTGGCACAACGAACGGTTCTTCCAGCTGACGCAGGAGCGGTTTGCCGAACTGCTGAAGGATCATGCGGAGCCCGATCACCTCGCCGATCGCCTGCTGGCGGCGGAGCGGCGCAACATCGGGGCTTACGGATTCGGCATCAAGGGCTTCGTGCTGTCGATGATCGAAACTGCGCTCGAGGTGACGGAGAACCGGGTGCCGGGGTCGGTCATCTCGGAACTGATCGCCGCGGGGCAGGAGATGCTGTCGCACCCGATCGAACTTCTGCCCCATGCCGAGGCCGCGGTGGTCGCGGCGGCAGAGACTCACCGTGTCCTTCTGATCACCAAGGGCGACCTTCTGGATCAGGAGCGCAAGCTGGCGCAGTCGGGGCTGGGAGAGCTGTTTCACGGAGTGGAGATCGTGTCGGACAAGACCCGTCCGGTCTATGAACAGATCTTCGCGCGCCACGGCGACGGAGCGTCGCGCGGAATGATGATCGGCAACTCCATGAAGTCGGACGTCGTGCCGATGATCGAGGCCGGGGGATGGGGGATCTACGTGCCCGGAGAGGTCACCTGGGCGCTTGAACGGGCGGAGGCGCCAGGCGAACGCACAAGATACAGGCAGATCGGTACGCTGGAACATCTGCCGGAGATCATCGCATCCGTCGGTTGATGCAAGTCCGGCTGTGCGATTTTCTCTTGGCAAACCTTGTGGCTGCGCGACCCCGATGCCCGAATTCTGCTGCAATCGCTCCGTTAATACCTCTCTGACTGTTCTGACCTATGCTCTGCGGACCCGGTTATCCGCAGGGCGGCGGATTGCCTTGTAAAATAGGAGTTTGTCGCCGGCGCGCACTGTGTTAGCCTGTCGGCAATGAAAAAATAGCCAGTCGGAGAACCGGCGGCTGAGGCAGTGAAGTGAGAGGCAAGATGGAGCGGCAGCATAAGCCGACCCGTGTGCGGGCACTCGTATTCCTATTTGTGACGACTGTTGCGATGGTTCTGGGCGGAGCCTGGAACGATCCGGTCCGATCGGCACCCTATGCAGCGATGGTGATGGACGCGCGGACCGGAGAGGTCCTGCATTCCGACAACGCCGACGCGCGGCTGCATCCGGCGTCGCTGACCAAGATGATGACGCTCTACATCGCGTTCGAGGCGATCAGGAACGGCGAAATCTCGCTCGACACGACCGTGACGGTGACGCGCAATGCGGCCGCGGAACCGCCGTCGAAGCTGGGGCTCGCGCCGGGGCAGAAAATTCGCCTGCGCTACCTGATCCGCGCGGCGGCTGTGAAATCCGCGAACGACGCCGCCACCGCCATCGGTGAGGCGATCGAGGGCAGCGAAGCCGCATTCGCCCGCCGGATGAACCGCACCGCCAAGGCGATCGGCATGACGCGCACGACCTTCAAGAACGCCAACGGTCTGACGGAGGACGGGCACCTGTCCACCGCGCGGGACATGACGATCCTCGGGCGGCACCTGCTGTTCGATTATCCCGAATACTACAACCTCTTCTCCCGCACCGAAGCGGATGCCGGGATGAAGACCGTTGCCAATACGAACCGCCGTCTTCTGGCCTCCTACAAGGGCGCGGATGGGATCAAGACCGGCTACACCCGTGCCGCCGGTTTCAACCTCGTCGCCTCTGCCGAGCGCGGAAACGAACGGGTGATCGCGACGGTGTTCGGCGGACGTTCCTCCGCGTCGCGCAACGCCAAGGTGGCCGAGCTGCTGGACCTCGGGTTCAAGCGCGCGCCGTCCAAGGCACCGCGCGTTGCGCCGGATGCGCCGGTCTATGCTGAGGTGAAGACATTGGAACAGGCCGACGGCAAGATGCGCGCGGCGGGCAAGGTGATCCGCCTGAACACTGCCGTTACCCGCAGCCTGCGGCCCATGGCGCGCCCGGGGTCGGAACCAGCGCCGGTTCTGGTCGCCATGGATGATGTCATCAACGAAGCCGTGGCGGAGGTCGCGCAGAGCGCCAGCCTGATGCCCGCTGCGGCGAAACCCGCCAAGGCCCTGGTGGCCGAGGTCAAACCCGAACCGAAGCCCAAGGCCGAACCGACCGCGGCAGCGCAGGTTGCGGAACAGGTCGCACAGGCCTCGACCGCGTCGGTGACGCCGGTCGCCCGCCCCGTCGGTCTGTTTGCCCGCGCGCTCGCCGCGCGTCCGGAGCCTGAGGAGCCGCGGGTCGTGACCCGGGTGTCGACCTCGGGCGGACGTCACTGGGGAATCAACATCGGGCGTTTCCGGTCGCACAACGCGGCCGAGAAGATCCTGCTGCAGACAGCGCTCAAGGAAACCGACGCGCTCGACGGCGCGCTGCGCAAGGTTGTCCGCCGCCCGACCGGGTTCGACGCGAACTTCCTCGGGATGGAGCGGGAGAGCGCCGATCTCGCCTGCCGCCGCCTGCAGGCGCGCAACCAGACCTGTTTCATGATCGGGCCAAGCTGACCGGCCGATCAGAGGAAATGCAGAACGCCGCCGGATCTTCCGGCGGCGTTCTGCATTTCGGGGACAGGGTGTCGCGGTCGGCGCTCAAGGTCTGGGCCGGTCATCCCAGTCCGCGGAAAGGATGCGCTGGCTGTCGCCTGTCGGGTCTTCGTACTGGTCCGAGCGCAGCGTGTAGAGGAATCCCAGAAGGCCGATGCCTCCGAGGAAGAGCGAGATCGGGATGAGCCAGGTCAGGACGTCCATGATGGGTTACTTCAGGCGCAGGGCGTTCAGGGATACGACAATCGACGAGGTCGACATCGCGAGGGCGGCGATCAGCGGCGTGGCCAGTCCGGCGATGGCCAGCGGCACGGCGATGACGTTGTAGGCGGTGGCGATACGGAAGTTTTCGCGAATGCGCCGCGTGGCCTTGCGGGCGGTGCGCAGCGCGCCGGGCAGCGGCGACAGGTCGGTGCCAAGCAGCACGATGTCCGACGCAACCCGCGCCGCGTCCAGAGCTGAGGCGGGCGAGATCGAGACGGTCGCGGCCCGCAGCGCGGCTGTATCATTCAGCCCGTCCCCGACCATCAGCACCTGTGCGCCCCGGGCCTGCAGGTCCGCAATCCGTCCGGCCTTGTCCCCCGGAAGGGCGCTGGCGGTCCAGTCGTCGATGCCAAGCTGCCGGGCCAGGGGGGCGACGGCGGCGGGGGTGTCGCCCGAGATCAGGATCACACGCAGGCCCATGGCCTTCAGCCCCGCCACCGCCTCTGCCGCACCGGGGCGCAGGGCGTCGGTGAAGGTCAGCGGGCGCGGAGCCTCCCCTTCGGCGGAGAGCCAGGCTGTCGTGGTCGCTGTCTCCTCGGCCCCGACCCAGGAGGCGCGGCCAAGGCGCAGGCTCTTGCCCTCCAGAATCGCCGTGGTCCCGTAGCCGGGCTGTTCCCGCAGATCGGTGACCGGGGCGGGGGCGACCCCGCGGGCCCGCAGCGCCGTAGTGAGGGCGCGGGAGAGCGGGTGCGAGGATCCCTCCGCCACCGCCAGCACCTGCGACAGGGTGGCGGGATCGTGGGCGTCGAGGTTCGTGGGAACGGGCGCGCCGGAAGTCAGCGTGCCGGTCTTGTCGAAGACCACCGTGTCGACCTGGGCCAGCCGCTCCAGCGCGGTTTCGTGCTTTACCAGCATGCCCTTGCGGAACAGCCGGCCCGAGGCGGCGGTCGTTACGGCGGGCACCGCAAGGCCAAGCGCGCAGGGGCAGGTGATGATGAGCACCGCGGCGGCAATGTTGAGCGCGGTGCGCAGGTCGTGGGACCAGGCCAGCCAGCCGAGGAAGGCCAGCGCCGACAGAATATGCACGCCGGGCGCATAAAGTTTGGCCGCCCGGTCGGCCAGCGGCGTGTAGCGGCTGCGTCCGCTTTCCGCGATGGCGACAAGGTCGGCCATGCGGTGCAGCGCGGTGTCCTGCCCGACTGCGGTCGCACGAAGGGTCAGGGGGCCGGTGAGGTTGACCTCTCCGGCGCTGACGGGTTGTCCGGGGGCGACCGGCACGGGCAGGGATTCCCCGGTCAGGAAGGAACGGTCGGTTTCCGAGGTTCCCTCGGTCACGACGCCGTCCACGGGCATCCGCGCGCCGGGGCGGATGCGGATCAGGTCGCCGATGCTCAGGTCCGCGACGGGGGTGGCGGTTTCCGCTCCGTTCACCAGTTTCCATGCGCGGGGGACCTCCAGCGCGGTCAGTTCCTCCGCGGCGGATCGGGCGATGGCGCGGGTGCGATGGTCAAGGTAACGACCGGCAAGCAGGAAGAAGGTCAGCGTCAGCGCGGCGTCGAAATAGGCGTGCTCTCCGGACAGGGCCGTTTCCCAGAGGGAGGTGACCAGCGCCAGCAGGATCGCCAGCGTGATCGGCACGTCCATGTTCAGGCGGTGCGCGGAAAGGGCGGTATAGGCGCTGCGGAAGAAGGGCCGGGCCGAAAAGGCGATGGCGGGGAAGGTGATGAAGGCAGAAATCCAATGAAACAGGTCGCGCGTGGCGTCCACCGCGCCGGACCAGACCGACACCGACAGCAGCATCACGTTCATCGAGGCGAAACCGGCGACCGCCAGCCGCATCAGCAGGTCCCGCCCGGCCCGGTCGGTCGCGGTGACGGCGGCGCTGCCGGGGTCAAGTTCGTGCGCCTCGTAGCCGACGTCGGCCAGAGCGGCGATCAGGTCGGAGGCGGTGACGGCGGGGCCCGCGTCCACCTGTGCGCGTTTCAGTGTCAGATTCACGCGGGCATCATTGACCCCCGGAACGGCCGCCAGTGCCTTTTCGACGGCGGAGATGCAGGCGGCGCAATGGATCGTCGGAAGGGACAGGGTCAGCCGCGCGGGTTTCGGCATCGCGCGGGCGGCGATGTCCTCGGCAGACGGGGCGGCGGAACAGGCGGGGCAGGCCGAAAGGGTGGCGGTGGTCATGGCTCAGCGTTTCACATGCAGGATGACGCGCCGGACGAATTCGGTGCCGTCTTCGGCCACGGCCGTCATGCGGATGTTCCAGTTGCCGGGGCCGAGGTCGAGCGGGGCCTCGTAGGTCTGGCCGTTGAAGGCGAAGACCGGCTCCACGTCGTCGGCGACTTGGGTGGCGCGGCCGACCACGGCGTGCAGGTCCTTCACCCGGACCGGGCCGTCGGCATCGGTGATCGACAGATGCACCATGCCGCCCGTCCAGTCGGCGAATACCGTCCAGCCAAGCGCCTCCTGCTGCGCGCGCCGGCGGTCGAATTCCTGGCTGGCGACGTAGGAGTTCTTCACCTCCAGTCCCGGGAAGGTGCCGATCGCCCTGCTCGCCATGTAGACGTTGACCGTGATGATGATCGCGAAGGCGGAAACGAAGCCGGTCAGGACATGCCAGCCCTTCAACCGGAAGGTGGTGTCGGCGGTGGTCATCTGTTGGCTCTCCCGTTGAAGATGGTGTCCTTGCTGGCGCGTTCGCCGCTGGCCGTGTCCTCTGCCCAGAAGCGGAATGCGGTGCGCTCGGCCCCGGCGGGAACCGAGTCGGGCGGGGCGGTGACATAGACCCGCTGAAGCAGGGCGGAATCGGCGGGCACGGTGACGGTTTCGTAGGGCGTGCCCTCAAGCGAGATGTGCAGCGCCAGATCGCCCTTGACCGTCAGGCGGAAGGGGCGGTCCTCTCCGTGCTTGTTGCGCAGGCGGATGTCGTAGGTGTTGCGGATCGACCCGTCCGACAGGGTGACGAAGGTCGGGTTGCGCACGGGGGCGACGGTCATATCGATCTCGGGCCGGATGAACAGCGCGAAGACGAGGCCCAGTCCGACCAGTGCCCAAAGAACGGTGTACATGATCGTACGCGGCCGCAGGATGTGTTTCCAGATGGCGCGCGGCTCTGCCCCGGCGCGTTCGGCCTGTTCGTCGGTCAGCGCCATGTAGCCGATCAGCCCGCGCGGCTTGCCAATCTTGTCCATGACGTCGTCGCAGGCGTCGATGCAGAGCGCGCAGGTTATGCAGGCCAGCTGCTGCCCGTCGCGAATGTCGATGCCCATGGGGCAGACGTTGACGCAGGCGTTGCAGACGATGCAGTCGCCAAGGCTCTGCGTCGCCGGTTTGCCGGTGCCGCGCGGCATGCCGGGCATCGGGATGAGAGGGGAGGTGCCGCCGTGTTTCTCTCCGGCGGCATAGGTGACCTGATCGGGAATCGCGATCTCGCGGCGTTTGCCCTTGCCGCGCGGCTCCCCGCGCCATTCTCGGTAGGCGACGGTGATCGTGTCCTCGTCCATCATCGCGGCCTGGATGCGGGGCCAGGGGCAGGCGTAGATGCAGATCTGTTCGCGCGCGAAACCCCCGAAAAGGAAAGTAGTCATCGTCAGCACGAAGATCGTGGAATAGGCGACCGGGTGCGCGGAGAGCGTCACGATGTCCCGCAGCAGGGTCGGCGCATCGGCGAAGTAGAACACCCACGCCCCGCCGGTGGCGAGGCCGATCAGCAGCCAGGCAACCCATTTGGTCAGGCGCAGCCGGGCCTTGCGCAGGTCCCATTTCTGGCGGTGCAGGCGCAGGCGGGCGTTCCGGTCGCCCTCGATCCAGCGTTCGACCAGGATGAAGAGGTCGGTCCAGACGGTCTGCGGGCAGGTGTAACCGCACCAGACCCGGCCAAGCGCGGAGGTGAAGAGGAACAGGCCAAGCCCCGCCATGACCAGCAGGCCCGCGACGAAGTAGAATTCGTGCGGCCAGATTTCGATCCAGAAGAAAAAGAACCGGCGGTTGGCAAGGTCCACCAGCACCGCCTGATCCGGCAGGTTCGGGCCGCGGTCGAAGCGGATCCATGGCGTCAGGTAGTAGATGCCGAGCGTCACCGCCATGATAACCCATTTCAGGCTGCGGAACCGGCCCGAGACACGGCGCGGGAAAATCGGTTCACGCGCGGCATAAAGCTGCTCCGGCTGGTTCTGGTCTGTGGTGGCCACGGGCGACTCACTCCGGTTGTATCGTGTTTCCGGAATGCTTCTCGCAGGGGCGGGGCGGTGCGACCTTGACCTGTGTCAAATCCTGAGCTGCGGATCCGTCTATTTCAACGACGCCGCCTCGCTCACCAGCCAGCGGTAGAACGCGCGGGCAGAGGGGCGCATGACACCGGGACGGTAGACGAGGAAATAACCCTTCTTCCGCGTGTCTTCGAACAGCAGGCGCAGGCGACCGGACTGGATGTCGGGTTCCAGGAAGGCGCGGGCAGAGACGGCGACCCCCTGACCGGAGCGGGCGGCTTCCACCACGAGGTTGCCGGGCATGGAGGTAAGACCCCGCGCCTTGTTCAGAACCGCGCCGTTCTGCTCCAGGAAGTCCGAGGCTTCGTTGGTGCCAAGCTCCTGCAACCAGTGGAAATTCGTCAGGTCGGAGGGGGAGGCATAGTCGCTCGTGCCGACAAGGTCCGGAGAGGCGACGACGGCGATCGGGGTCTCGACAACCAGCTCGGCCTCCAGCCCCGGCCAGTTGCCGGACCCGTAGCGCAACGCCATGTCCAGCCCGCCCGGCTTGATGTCGCGCAGCTCGGGCGAGGGGTCGACCATCAGGGAGATGTCGGGGTGCTTCTGGCGGAACCGGGCGAGGCGCGGCATCAGCCACGCGGAGGCGAAGGTCGGTGTGGTCGAAATCTGCACGGGCCGTTCGGCGTCCTTGCCGGTCAGTTCCGCGGCGAGCCGGGCTATGGCGGAGAAGCCTTCCAGCGCGGTTTCGGCCAGCACCCGCCCTTCCGGCGTCAGCGCCCCGCCGCCCCGCGCCCGGTCAAGCAGGGAGAGGCCGAGGTGATCCTCCAGCCCCTTGATCTGCTGGCTGACCGCGGCGTGGGACACGTTCAGCCGCGCCCCAGCCTCTGTCATCGACCCGGTGTCGGCATAGGCGGCGAATGCGCGAAGCGCGGTAAGCGGGGGCAGGGCGGCCCAGTCCATGTCGTAAGTTCACCTTACATTGGGTCGGAATTCCTGATTAGCATCGCGTTCGGGAAAGGTCCATGTTTGTTGCATCAGGAAACGCCAAGGCAGGAGGTCCCCATGCTTGGTATCTATGCAAGAACTTTCATCACCGCCGCCCGGATGAACCAGCCGAAGGTCCGTTCCGTCGAAAAGCAGCCGCGCCGCTGGAACCCTGCCGGGCACTGGATCGATCCGCCCAAGGAATTCTGATGCGGGCTGCGGCCTAGCGCAGGCTGCGCCCCTTGAGGATCGCGTCGGGGCCGAACCGCTTGCGGATTTCATCCGTGGCACGTTCGGCGCGTCCCCGGCGTGCGGCATCCGGGTCGAGCAGGTCCCCCGAGGTACCCCCGTGGCCTTCGGGGACGAGGTCCGAGATGCCGACCCCGATCAGGCGATACGGGCCTTCGGGTCCCACGCCGTCGAACAGGCTCCGCGCGGTGCGGTAGATCACGTCTGCCAGCTGCGCGGGGTCGCGCACCGACACCCGGCGCGAGATGGTGGAGAAATCCGCGCGCTTCAGCTTCAGCACCACGACCCGCCCCGCCAGTGCCTTCGCCTTGGCGCGGTCCGCCACCTGTTCGGCCAGCCGCCAGATATGGCCGTCCAGCAGGTCCGCGTCGCCGGTATCCTCGTTGAAGGTCGTCTCCTTGGAGATCGACTTGACCGGCGCATGGGCCGACACCCGCCGCCGGTCCTGCCCGCGCGCGAGGTGGTAAAGCCGGTCGCCAAGCGACCCGAAGCGGGCGACCAGATCGGCGTGATCCCATCTCAGCAGGTCGGTGAAGGTGCGGATCCCGGCCTTTTCCAGCGTCGCCTGCGCCGCCGCACCGACGCCCCAGATCATACGGACGGGCTTGTCCCGCAGGAAAGCAGGGGTTTCGGCCTGTCCGATCACGGAAAACCCGTGCGGCTTGTCGAGGTCGGAGGCGACCTTGGCCAGAAACTTGTTGTGGCTCAGTCCGACCGACCCGGTCAGCCCCAGTTCGGTGCGCATCCGCCGCACCAGTCGCGCCAGCATGAAGGCCGGGGGGTGGCCGTGCAGGCGGGCGGTGCCGGTCAGGTCGATGAAGGCCTCGTCCAG
The DNA here is from genome assembly GCF_014638275.1 of Primorskyibacter flagellatus. Taxonomy (GTDB): domain Bacteria; phylum Pseudomonadota; class Alphaproteobacteria; order Rhodobacterales; family Rhodobacteraceae; genus Pseudooceanicola; species Pseudooceanicola flagellatus_A. The sequence goes on along the minus strand of NZ_BMFJ01000002.1, from coordinate 350,931 downwards.
CGACAGGGGCTCGATGGCCGGTGTCATCTCCTCCATCATGTCGCGGATGGCTTTCGACGCCTCCACATAGGCGGACATGCGGGGCTTGATGAAGACCGCCTCGGGGCAGAGCTTCAGCGCCTGGAACATCGGCATGGCCGAGCGCACGCCCCTGATCCGCGCGATGTAGCAGGCGGTCGACACCACTCCGCGCTTGCCGCCGCCGATGATGACGGGCTTGGTCGCAAGCGCCGGATTGTCCCGCTTCTCGACAGAGGCATAGAAGGCGTCGCAGTCCATATGCGCGATCGACAGGGAAAACAGTTCTTCATGCGCGATGCAGCGCGGGCTGCGGCAGGCCGGGCAGCGCAGCATGTCGCCGGCGCGGGCGGTGAAGATGGTCAGGCAGTCGCGGCAGAGGGCGTCCATGGGGGGGGTCCGGCAGGCGTCGCAATTGGTGCGCGGGACCAGTATAAGCCGCGGCATGGAGACAGACCACACCAGCTTCGGAGGCGCCAAGCTGATCCTGCTGATCGGCGGGCAGCTATTGGTGATCCGGCGGGACGACAGGCCGGACATCCTGTGGCCCGGGCACCTCGACTTTCCCGGCGGCGGGCGCGAGGGGGCGGAAACGGCAGAGGCCTGCGTTCTGCGCGAAACGGAGGAGGAGCTTGGCCTGCGGCTCTCGCCCGAGGATCTGGTCTGGCGTATGTGTGTGACCGGGTCGCGCGGCATGTCGGTTTTCTTCGCTGCGGAACTGGTCGCGGGGCACGACCAGCATATCGTCTTCGGCGACGAAGGGCAGGGCTGGGCGCTGATGTCCCCGGCCGACTATGCGGCGCACGCGCTGGCCATTCCGCACTTCGCCGACCGATTGGCCGATTTTCTGCATCACAGGGGCGGGCCCGACCAGACCAATTGATCCCCCGTCACCGGTGCCCCCTTGCATATGCGCACGAAAGGGAATTGTGTTGCGCGACAAGGTTCCTCAGCGCGCAGACACATCATGGATAACTGGGACGAAATCCGCACTGCCTTTCAGGTCGCCCGGCTTGGCACCGTTTCCGGAGCGGCGGAGGTGCTGGGCGTGCACCATGCCACCGTCATCCGCCATATCGACGCGCTTGAAGGGCGGCTTGGCGTAAAGCTGTTCCAGCGCCATGCGCGGGGTTACACGCCGACCGAAGCGGGGCAGGACCTCTTGCGCGTGGCGCAGGCGACGGACGACCAGTTCTCTCAGCTTTCGGGGCGCATCCGGGGGCGCGGCAGCGACGTGTCGGGTGAGCTTGTCGTAACCACCATCGGGGGGCTGTCGGAATTCATGGTGCCGGTCCTATCGCGATTCCAGCGCGACTATCCGGACGTGATCCTGCGCTACCTGACATCCGCCCGGCTGTTCCGGCTGGAATACGGCGAGGCCCATGTCGCGATCCGCGCCGGCAGCCCGCCAAGCCAGCCCGACAACGTGGTCCAGCCCTTCATGCGGCTGCAGTTCGCGATCTATGGCAGCAAGGATTACGTCGAGAAATACGGAATGCCGACGATCCCCACGGCGATGGAGGGGCACCGCTTCGTCGGCTCCGACGATCCGGCCAGCCGCGCGCCCTTCGCCCGCTGGATGCGCGACAACATCCCGGAACGGCAGGTGATCTTCCGCTCCGGCGACAACGAGGCGAACCGGCAGGCGATCATGGACGGTATCGGGCTCGGCTTCCTCAGGACCTTCGAATGCGGCAGCCGCGACCTCGTGCAAGTGCATCCGCCGCTTGCGGAATGGGACAGCCGGCTGTGGCTGGTCACACACATGGACCTGCACCGGACCAACAAGGTGCAGACCTTCCTGAAATACCTCAAGGAACACACGAAGCACCTGCGGAACGAAGAGGAATGACCGGGACAGGCTCTGCGGCCATGCGCGGTCACCTCGCGATGCTGCTGTTCTCCTGCCTCGTCGCGGGGTCCTTCTCGCTCGGCGTCCTGGCGGCGCCGCATATCGCGCCCGCGGCGCTGAACGCGGTGCGCTTCCTGATCGCGGCCTGCCTTGTCGGGGCGGCGGCGCTGGCGACGACGGGGATCCCGCGGTCGGCCTTCCGAGCTCCCTGGCGCTATGCGGTCATGGGTGGTGTTCTGTCATGCTACTTCGTGCTGATGTTCCACGGGCTGAAGACGGCCAACGCTGTCTCCGCCTCGGCGGTGTTCACCTTGGTGCCGGTGATGGCGGCGGGCTTCGGCTGGCTGCTGCTGCGCCAGATCACCACCCCGCGCATGGCGCTGGCGCTGACCATCGGCGCGGCGGGGGCGGTCTGGGTGATCTTCCGGGCCGATGTCGCCGCGCTGATGCGGTTCGAGATCGGGCGCGGCGAATGGATCTATTTCTGGGGCTGCGTGGCCCATGCGCTCTACACGCCGCTGGTACCCAAGCTGAACAGGGGAGAGCCGCCGATCGTCTTCACCTTCGGCATGCTCTGCGCGGCCTGTCTGCTGGTCGCGCTTTACGGAGCCTCGGACATCATGTCGACAGACTGGGCCGCGCTGCCGGGCATCGTCTGGGTGACGATCCTCTACGTGGCGGTGTTCGCGTCAGCCGTAACCTTCGTGCTGATGCAATACGCCTCGCTCCGCCTGCCCTCGGCGAAGGTGATGGCCTACACCTATCTCGTGCCAAGCTGGGTGATCCTGTGGGAAATCGCCAAGGGCAACGGGGTGCCGCCGGTTGCGGTGCTCGCGGGGGTGGCGATGACGGTGCTTTCGCTCTGGCTGCTGCTGAAAGAATAGGGGACCCCGGTCGTAATCACCCCGTCACGGAACCGGGCTACGGAACCGGACAGTATGACCGACATTGCCCTGATCCTTCGCATCGATGACCTGACCCCGCCGTTCGACGGGGCGCGGCTGGTCGTTCCGGCGGGGCTGGCCACGCCGCATGCCGCGCCGGTCGAAACGACCGTCACCGGCGCGCAGGTCTCCGTCGCGTCGGACCCGCTGAACGGCCAGCATGTGCTGGTTCTCGCTCCCGACAGCGATGCGGTGACGGTCGAGACGCGCTTTGTCGCGGGCGGGCCGGCCTATCCGGACACGATGTTCGTGCCGCGCGACAGCCGCTACACGCGCATGGCCGGCGACCTTCGTGACGACGCGCGCCGGATTTCGGCAGAGGCCGGGGGCGGGGCCGCGGGGCTGTCAACCCTGGTCCAGTCCTGCGCGGCGCTGTTCAGTTACGGCCACCCGGAGCAGCGGTTCTACGACGACACCGACGAGGTCCCGCAGATCTGCAGCCTGACCACCGGGTCCTGCGTCGACATCGACCTCTACCTCATCGCCCTGCTGCGCGGCGCGGGGTACGAGGCGGGCTATGTCACGGGCTACTTCATCCCCGAGGAAAAGCGCAGCCATGCAGTGGACGGACATTGCTGGGTCGTGACCCGGCATGACGGCGTCTGCCAGGAATGGGACATCGCCCACCACCTCAAGATGGGGCGGTCCCGGATCGAACCGGGGCTGAACCCGAAACCGGGCGTGCGCCTCCCCTTCGCGCATTCCATGGGGTGGAGCCTTCCGGCGCTCGGAGTCGTGGACACCCGGCTGATCATTCCGGCGGTCTGGCTGGGCGAGGGGCGTGCCCTCGTCACCGACGATGTGACCATCACTCTTCGCGGTTACGATCTTCTGGGCTGAATTCAGCCTCCAGAAATCGTTCGAACGCGTCGAGGTTCACCGGCTCGAACTGACCGAAGCCCTGCATCCAGACAGAGGCCGCCTTCATCGCGCCCGGCTCCAGCTTGCACCATTTGACCCGGCCGCGTTTCTCCTGCGCGATCAGACCGGCGCGGGTCAGGATGACGAGGTGCTTGGAGATCGCGGCCAGCGACATGTCGAACGGTTCGGCCACGTCGGTCACGGCCATGTCGTCCTCCAGCAGCATGGCGAGGATCGACCGGCGGGTCGGGTCGGCGAGGGCGGCGAAGACAGTGTCGAGAGGGTCGCTCATGCCGCTCATCTGGGGGCGGAACGCGCCGACGGTCAACCACGCGGTTAAGCTTTGCGCGGCGTCAGGGTTCAGATTCAACCATGAAGTTGAATATGCATCCACAGCCACGAAACGGCACATCCGCGTTTCGACCGCATGGGGGCGCCTACCTTCATCTTGCCAAAAATACTCAAAAAACAATGAGTTGACCCAATGAACGGTCGAAAAAGACTCGCCTTGACGAATGGCCCGTCCCCGCATACCAAACCGGGGACTTTTCCGAAGGGGAAGAAGGTGTCCGATCCCGATCCGAAGCGGCTTGCCGAACTCGAGGACAGGATCGCCGCGATGAAGAAGACGCAGGCGCCGAAACCCCGCGGGGACGAACACTATTCCGCGGCCAGTCAGGGCTGGCGGATGGTGATCGAACTCGTCGCCGGTCTCGGGATCGGCTTCGGCATCGGGTACGGGCTGGATGTGCTGTTTGGCACGCTGCCGATCCTGATGGTGATATTTACAATGCTGGGCCTGGCCGCGGGCATCAAGACGATGATGCGGACGGCGGCAGAGTTCGGCAAGGACCATGCGGCGGGCGACGGCCCGGCGGGACACGAAGGGGACCGGAATGGCGACTGAGACGGCAGCGGCGGATCATGGCGCAGAAGGCGGCGGGCTGGTCTTCCACCCGATGGACCAGTTCATCGTCAAGCCGCTGTTCGGCGAAGGCGAGGTCCACTGGTACACCATCACCAACGTGACGCTCTGGATGGCGCTGGCCGTTCTCGCGGTGTTTGCGCTGATGGTCATGATGACCTCGCGCCGCGCGACGATCCCGACCAAGGGCCAGTCGATTGCCGAAATGGCTTATGGCTTCGTCTACAAGATGGTCGAGGATGTCGCCGGCAAGGATGCCGTGCCCTTCTTTCCTTATGTCATGACGCTGTTCATGTTCATCGTCTTCGCCAACTTCCTCGGCCTGCTGCCGATGTCCTTCACCACGACCTCGCATTTCGCGGTGACGGTGGTTCTGGCGCTGGCTGTGTTCCTGACCGTGACGATCTACGGTTTCATGAAGAACGGCGCGCATTTCCTGAACTTGTTCTGGGTGTCCTCGGCCCCGCTGCCGCTGCGCCCGATCCTCGCGGTGATCGAGCTGATCTCGTACTTCGTGCGTCCGGTCAGCCACTCCATCCGTCTTGCCGGCAACGTCATGGCGGGCCACGCGGTGATCAAGGTCTTCGCGGGCTTTGCCGCCATCGCGATCATTTCTCCGGTCTCCATCGTCGCGATCACCGCGATGTACGGGCTGGAGGTCCTCGTGGCCTTCATCCAGGCCTACGTCTTCACCATTCTGACCTGTGTCTATCTCAAGGATGCGCTGCATCCGGGTCACTAAGGTCCGAACCTTCAATCGAAACTTTCCAGACATCGTAAGGAGATACATCATGGAAGGCGATCTCGCACACATCGGCGCAGGCCTCGCAGCAATCGGTTCCGGCGCTGCCGCAATCGGTGTGGGCAACGTGGCAGGCAACTTCCTCGCCGGCGCCCTGCGCAACCCCTCCGCGGCTGCCTCGCAGACCGCCACGCTCTTCATCGGCATCGCCTTCGCAGAAGCGCTCGGGATCTTCGCGTTCCTCGTCGCGCTGCTGCTGATGTTCGCCGTCTAAGACCAGCGATCAGCTCCTTACGCAGGGGCGGGGCTTTGCGGTCCCGCCCGATGCGTCCCCGGACGGAGGTTCCGTCCTGACCACCGGGAAAGACCGACCGACATTCACCCAGTCCGACGGAGGACGACATGGCCACATCTACCGGAGACGGGCTTGCCGATGCCACCGGCGTCGCGGAACACGGTGCCAGCGCGCCGGGCATGCCGCAGCTGAACTTCGACCACTGGGGCAACCAGATCTTCTGGCTGATCATCGCGCTCGCCGCGATCTACTTCATCCTGTCCCGCGTGGCCCTGCCGAGGATCGGTGCGGTTCTGGCCGAACGCGCCGGTACGATCACCAACGACATCGCCGCCGCCGAGGACCTGAAGCAGAAGGCCAAGGACGCCGAGGCCGCCTATGACAAGGCCCTCGCCGACGCGCGTGTGGAGGCGAACAAGATCGTCGCCGAGACCCGTGCCGAAATTCAGGCCGACCTCGACGCCGCGACCGCCAAGGCGGATGCGGAAATCGCCGCCAAGGCAGCCGAGGGCGAAAAGGCGATTGCGGCCATCAAGGCCGATGCGATCACCAATATCGAAACCGTCGCCAAGGACACCGCCGCCGCCATCGTCGCGGGGCTGGGTTTCTCGGCGGACGATGCGGCTGTCTCCAAGGCCGTGACCTCGCGGATGAAAGGCTGAGCCATGCGTATTGCCACCATCCTCGCCGCCCTGCTGGCCGCATCGCCCGCCGCCGCTGCGACCGGTCCCTTCTTCTCGCTGCACAACACCGATTTCATCGTGTTGCTGGCATTCATCCTGTTCGTGGTCGTGCTGATCTACTTCGGCGTGCCCGGGATGATCGGCGGCATGCTCGACAAGCGCGCGGACCAGATCAAGGCGGAGCTGGACGAAGCCAAGTCTCTGCGTGAAGAAGCACAGGCGCTGCTGGCCTCCTACGAGCGCAAGCATAAAGAGGTCCAGGCCCAGGCCGACCGCATCGTCGCCACCGCCAAGACCGAAGCGGCCGAAGCGGCCACGCAGGCGAAGAAGGACCTCGAGGTCTCCATCGCCCGCCGTCTTGCCGCCGCCGAAGACCAGATCGCCTCGGCCGAGGCCTCCGCGGTCAAGGAAGTGCGCGATCAGGCGGTCGTGATCGCCGTCGCCGCCGCGCGCGAGGTCATCGCCGGTCAGGTCAAGGCCGCCGATGCGAACAAGATGATCGATGACGCGATCGACACGGTGTCCGCCAAGCTGCACTGAGCCACGCTATTGTCTCACAAATGAGGCCCGGAGGACTCTTCCGGGCCTTTTGCGTCCTTCATGCTGCCGTAGGATCGGGGCGGACCTCCGCCTCTCCGATCAATGAGGCGTTGCGAGTCCGGATCTGCGCCGCGGCCTCGTCATACAGGAACGGCAGGAAGGCATAGCGCCGGCCATGTTCGACGCGGCTCACGCGGTGCAGGAGTGAACAGGAAAATACCACCGCCCCGCCTGCCGGCGCCTTGAAGCTGCGCGGGCCGTATTCCGGAAAGCTGACCTCTCCACCATCGAAATCGTCGTTGAGGTTGATCGAAACGGCGAAGCGCCGGTGCGCCGTCCCGGCGGTGGTGTTGTCGCGATGTGCGGCGAAATGGCCACCGTCCTCGGCGGCGTAACAGGCGACGATGTATCGTTCCATCCGGGTGACATGGAACTGGTGCGCCTTGGCGATCTGCGGAACGATGCGGCGGCGGATCCTGTCCTGCGCCGCCGAAATGAGGTCCTGATCGGACAGCACGCAATCCTTGCGGCTCTTGAAACTGTGGTCAGAGACGCCGACGGTCCGGCCGCCGACCTCGCGCATGAAGCCGCTGTCCTGGCCGCCTTGTGTGTCATAAACATGCATAAGCCTGTCGCACAGGTCAGGTTCGAAGACTCGGGGAAGATACAGGACAGGCGCCATGATCTCCTGTCCCGTGTGCACGTGCGGAGCGGGCAGTGCCGAAACGAGTTCGATAATGGCGGTCAGGTGGCGGCCTTCACTGTCGAAGGGCAGCGTGGCGATGATCCTGAGTTCCGGGTCGATGACCACCCATTGTTGCGTGTATCGGAGAGGGCCGGTCACCGGCTGTGCGGGGGCCGCGCCGTACAGGGTACTTGCACTGAAGTTGAAATCCCAGAAATGCCGAATTCCGGGAATACGGCTGGTCACCCGCTGCAGGCGCTGATCATCCGGGTCCACAGTGACACCGAAAAAGCTGGCATGGGTGTCGTTGAACAGGTCAGGCCGCGCCTGTACGGCGGCAAGAGCGGCAGCGGCTGCGGGATTGGTGGCACCGCCCAGGAAGCAGAGCACGAGATACCGACCAGCAGCGCTGGCAAGACGATATTTCTGGCTGGTGGTGGCATTCTGGACGAACATCGGCGCAGGATCGCCGGGCGACAGCCTGACGAGACGGGCAATGTCTGGGGTCATGTCAAACCGAAACAGGTGCCCAAACCGGCGCGGTCACGGCACGACACATTCAGCATACACCCGCATAGGACTTTTCGATGCTGACGTTTTTGTCATCAGACTGTTGTCAGAACTCCACCCCGATCTGCGCCTTGATGCCCGACCGGAAAGGGTGTTTCACCAGTTCCATCTCGGTCACCAGATCGGCCGCCTCGATCAGGTCGTCATGGGCGTTGCGACCGGTCAGGACGACGTGGGTCATCGGCGGCTTTTCCTCTTTCAAAAAGGCCACCACCTCTGCGATGTCGATGTAGTCATACCGCAGCGCGATGTTGATCTCGTCCAGCAGCACCATGCGGTTGGCGGGGTCGCGGATCAGGTCCTTTGCCCTGGACCAGGCGGCCTGCGCCATCTCCGTGTCGCGGGTGCGGTCCTGGGTTTCCCAGGTGAAGCCCTCGCCCATGGTGTGAAAGGCACAGATGTCCTGGAACCGGGACAGGATCAGGTCGCGCTCTCCGGTCGACATGCCGCCCTTGATGAACTGGACGACGGCGCACTGCATGTCGTGGGCAATGCAGCGAAAAATCATGCCGAAGGCGGCAGAGGACTTTCCCTTGCCCTTGCCGGTATGCACGATCACCAGCCCCTTCTCGTCGGTCTTGGTGGCCATGATCTTGTCCCGCGCGGCCTTTTTCTTGGCCATCTTGGCGGCGTGGCGGTCGGCATCGGTGGTCATGGCGCTCTCCTCGGACTGCGGTCTCAGGGGTAGCGTGACGGGGCAGGGCGGGCAAGGGGCGGTAAGGCTTCGTTAACCACGCAGCGGGCAGAGTGGCGCCATGCGAATCCCGGTACTCTTCACCGCCTGTCTGCTCCTCGCCGCCTGCGATGCGCCGACGCGCGGGTTCGGCGGGGCAGAGGTGTCGCGGCATGTGGTCGAAGGATCCTCCTTCACCGTTCACCTCAAGGGCGATCAGGCGCAGGCCGTGCGCACCAACCGCCAGTACGCCCCCCGGGTCGGGCCGCTCGCCGGGCGCGCGGCGATGGCGATGCAGCAGGCCAGCGGGTGCCGGGTCAGGCGCATCGCCGGCGATGCGGCGGTGCTGGTCGGGGCGCTGTCCTGCTCCGCCGCTGCGCATCCCGCCTGCGAGGTCGACGCGGTACTTGTCGGACGGCGCGGGCTGCGGGTTCCGGTCCGGCGGACCTGCCCCTGATCTTCATCTTGCCCAATAAATCCTGGGGGTGAGGCGCATCGCGCCGAGGGGGCAAAGCCCCCTTCGGGTCGCGGAAAACGACCGGTCATTTTCGCCAATCATGTTAATTGTTGACAAAAAATCCGGTCAATGTGACGGTCCCGGTGCGGCTCAAGTGCCGCGTGGGAGGAGAGTCATGGACAGCTCGGACGGGCTTGGGCAGCTGCGACAGCGGCGTGCGGAAGCTTTGGCCATGGGCGGGGAAGAGAAGGTCGCGCGGCACCATGCGCGCGGCAAGCTCGACGCCCGCACCCGGATCGACCGGCTCTGCGATGACGGAACATTCCGGGAGATCGGCAGCATCAGCGGCTCGGCCCGCTATGGCGAGGACGGCGCGCTCTTGTCGCTGTCGCCCGCGAACTTCATCTTCGGCCGTGCCCGGATCGACGGGCGGGACGTGGTTGTCACCGCCGACGACTTCACCGTACGGGGCGGGGCGGCCGATGCCTCGATCCGCGAGAAGGTCGTGCAGGCGGAGAAAATGGCGTGGAGCCTGCGCCTGCCGCTGGTCCGCCTGATCGACGGCACCGGAGGGTCGGTGCGCACGGTTGAAGCCATGGGGCGCACCTATGTCCCTGCCAACCCGGCCTGGGATTCGGTGATCCGCAACCTTGAAACGGTGCCGGTGGTGGCGCTGGTGCTGGGGTCTGTGGCGGGTATCGCCTCCGCCCGCGCGGTGTCTGCGCACCTGACGGTGATGACCCGGTCGACCTCGCACATGTTCATTGCCGGGCCGCCGGTGGTGAAGCGCATCGGGATCGACACGGACAAGGACCGGCTTGGCGGGCCGTCGGTGCATGAAAAGGCCGGCGCGGCGGATCTGGTGGTGGAGGACGAGGAAGCCGCCTTTGCCGCGGCGCGGACCTTCCTGTCCTACCTGCCCTCCTCGGTTGGGGAGGGGCTGCCGCGCGGCGCCGGGGCGCGGGTCGCGGCGGACGAAACCCTGCGCGACATTGTGCCCGCCGATCGCCGCCGCACCTACCGGATGCGCGACGTGCTGACCCGCACGATGGACCCGGGATCGGTGTTCGAGATGGCACCGAAGTTCGGCCGCGCCACGATCACCGCCTTCGCCCGTATCGACGGTTTTCCGGTTGCCGTGCTTGCCTCGGACCCGAACATATACGGTGGCGGATGGTCGGCGGATACCTGCGACAAGGTCGCGCGTTTCCTCGACCTTGCCGAAACCTTCCGTCTGCCGGTGGTGCATTTCGTCGACATCCCCGGCTTCATGATCGGGCCGGAGGCCGAGGCCGCCGGAACGATCCGCCGGGGCGCGCGGGCGATTGCCGCCGTCTACCGCGCCACGGTGCCGGTCATGTCGGTGCTGGTGCGCAAGTGCTTTGGCGTGGCGGGGGCGGCGCATATGAACCCGGAAGGGTTCCGGCACCGGGTGGCGTGGCCCTCGGGGGATTGGGGCTCCATCCCTCTGGAGGGCGGGATCGAGGCGGCCTACCGGGCCGAACTGGACGCCGCGCCGGACCGGGACGCCAAGATGGCCGAGATCACGGACCGGCTTGAGGCTTTGCGTTCCCCCTTCCGGACGGCGGAGGCCTTCGGTGTGGAGGAAATCATCGACCCGGCGGAGACCCGTGCGCATCTGGTGGACTTCATCCATCTCGCACAGCGTCGCAACCTGCGCGACGCCCCTGCCGTGAGGTACCGGCCATGAGCGCGCCCATACTCGACGTGCAGGACCTGTCGATCGGGTTCAGCGGGCGGCGCGGACAGCCCGCCCTGCCGATCGTGCGGGACGTGACCTTCCGGATCGGTCGCGGCGAGCGGGTCGGGCTGGTCGGGGAATCCGGCTGCGGCAAGTCGGTGACGGGCCTGTCGCTGATGCGGCTGCTGCCCGGCACGGCGCGGATCGGCGGGCGGATCACGCTGGACGGTGTCGACATGGCGCGCGCCTCCCGCAACGAAGTGCGGCGGATGCGCGGCAAGAAGATCGCGATGATCTTCCAGGAACCGATGAGCGCGCTGGACCCGGTCTTTACCGTCGGCGAACAGATCGCGGAGGCGCTGCGGCTTCATGAAACGCTGCCCCGCGCGGAGGAGCGCGCGCGGGTAATCGAGGCGCTGGCAGAGGTCGGGATTCCGGCCCCGGCCAAGCGGCATGACGAATATCCGCATCAGCTGTCGGGCGGGATGCGGCAGCGGGTGATGATCGCGATGGCCCTGATCAACCGTCCGGACCTCATCATCGCGGATGAACCGACCACCGCGCTGGACGTGACGATCCAGGCGCAGATCATGGAACTGCTCACCCGGCTGTCGGAGGAGACGGGGACGGCGCTGCTGTTCATCACCCATGACCTCGGCGTGGTGGCGGAGACCTGCCAGCGCATGATCACCATGTATGCCGGAGAGATCGTGGAGGACGCGCCGGTCGATGCCGCGCTGGTATCGCCGCTGCATCCCTATACCTCGGGCCTGTTGCGGTCGCTGCCGCATTTCAACAAGGAAAAGGGGCGGTTCGCCTATATCCCCGGCCGGGTTCCCGCTCCGCTGGCGATGCCCGAGGGGTGTCGGTTCGCGCCGCGCTGCCCGCATGCGGTGGAGGTCTGCGGTCGTCCGCAGGAGCTGCGCTTTGCCGGGGCGGAGCGTCGGGTGCGCTGTATCCGCGCCGATGAACTGTCGCTGGACGGGGCGGTGGCGGAGGTGCCCGCATGAGCCGTGCCGATGATGCCCCGGTGATCGAGGTCCGCGATCTCACCGTCCGTTTCCCCAGCCTCGACGGGACGGAGGAAGTGCGGGCGGTGGACGGCGTCAGTTTCGAGATCCGGCCCGGAGAGACCTTTGGCGTTATCGGTGAAAGCGGGTCGGGCAAATCGACCGTCGGGCGCACCCTGGTCGGGCTGCTGGACCCGACGAGCGGGAGCCTGACCTTCGACGGGGCCGACCGGGCGGGGATGTCGCGCGGCGACTGGCGAGTGGCGCGGCGGCGGTTCCAGATGATCTTTCAGGACCCGAACGCGGCGCTCAATCCGCGGATGACGATCCTTGACAGTCTGACCGAACCGATGCGCATCGCGGGCGGCCGCAGCAAGGCAGAAATGCGGGATACCGCCCTCACCGCGCTGGAAAAGGTCGGGCTGCGGCGCGACATGGCGCAGCGCTATCCGCACGAGCTTTCCGGCGGGCAGAAGCAGCGGGTGAACATCGCGCGTGTACTGCCGCTGGACCCCCGGCTGATCGTCTGCGACGAGGTGGTGGCGGCGCTGGACGTGTCGATCCGGGGCGAAATCCTGAACCTCTTCAAGGAATTGCAGGACAGCCTCGGCGTGGCCTACGCGTTTATCGCGCATGACATTTCGGTGGTGGCGCAGATCAGCGACCGGATCGCCGTGACCTATCTTGGCCAGTTCGTCGAACTGGGGCCGACAGAGGGCGTGATCGACGCGCCGCTGCATCCCTACACGATCGCGCTGCTCTCGGCGGAACCGCAGCCGCTGCCGGCCCATTTGCGCCACCGCCGTCGGATGGTGCTGGAGGGGGACATTCCAAGTCCGGTGAACCCGCCCTCCGGCTGCCGCTTTCACACCCGCTGCCCATGGGCGACGGAGATCTGCTCGACACAGGCGCCGGAGTGGCGCGAGGTCCGGCCGGATCACCGCGTCGCCTGCCATCATACCACCCCCGACGGCCCGCCCCCGCTGCCTGCGGACGGCGCGGTCCCCGCAACGTGAGAAGCCGGGGCAACCCGGCCGGAGGACGGCGAAAGCCAAGAAGACCTTGTGACGAATATTGGAGGATGACGTCATGACAAAACGACCCGAGGAAATCATCAACACGCTGCCCCCGCTGCGGCGACGCCAGGTGCTCGCGGGCATGGCGGGGGCCGCGGCCATCGGCCTGCTGCCGCGCGGGGCCTTTGCCCAGGACGGAAACGTGCTGCGGATCCGCGCCAATTCGAACCCGTCGAGCCTTGATCCCGCCACCGGCGGCGCGGGGTCGGACCACGTGTTCCTGTACAACTTCTACGACACGCTGGTGGACTGGGAACCCGAGACGCTGGCGCCGAAGCCGGGGCTGGCGGCGAGCTGGGACTTCACCGACCCGACGACGCTGGTACTGAAGCTGCAGGAGGGCGTGACCTTCCACGACGGATCGCCCTTCAACGCGGAGGCGGTGAAGTTCAACCTCGACCGCAACCGCACGGCGCAGCTGTCCAACATCAAGAAGGACCTCGCCAACGTGTCCGAGGTGCAGGCGACCGATGAGCTGACGGTAACGCTGACGCTGTCGGCGCCCGACACGGCGCTGCCGCTGATCCTGTCGGACCGCGCCGGCATGATGGTGTCGCCGCAGGCGCTGAACAACGATCCGGAGGCGAATGTGGACCGCGCGCCGGTCGGCACCGGGCCCTGGACCTTCACCGGCTGGACCGACAACGAGAAGGTGTCGGGCGAACGGTTCGCCGATCACTGGCGCGAAGGCATCCCCGGCGTCGACGGCATCGTCCTGAACGTCATCCCCGAGGCGGCAACGGGCCTGCGGGCGATCCAGTCCGGTCAGGTCGATCTGGCCTATCAGCTGGACGAACGGCAGCAGCAGCTGGTCGACAAGATGCCGAACCTGACGCTGGTGGCGGGGCCGACGCTCTATATCTATCAGGTCTACCTGAACTCGGCCCGCGGTCCGCTGCAGGATGTCCGGGTGCGGCGCGCCATGTCACTGGCCATCGACCGGGACGCCTATGTGCAGGTGACGCAGGCGGGGGTCGGCGAACCGGCCTACATGAACCTGCCCAAGGCGCACTGGGCCTGGTCCGAAGAGGCCGCCGCCGTCACGACCTTCGACGTGGATGCCGCGAAGAAGCTGATGGAGGAGGCCGGTTTCGCCGACGGGATCGAGCTCGACATGCGGGGGTATCCCGATCAGGGGTCGGTGCAGCGGCAGGAATTCCTGCTGGCGCAATGGGCCAAGATCGGCGTGAAGGGACGGTTCACCAATGCGCCGATCTCCGAAGCCTCGGGCCGGTTCTTCGGGGACGAGAAGGTGGGCGACCTGCTGATGTCGGCCTGGACCGGACGCCCCGACCCGAGCCTGACCTACGCGCTGATGTACGGGCAGACGTCCTACTACAATCCGGGCCGGGTCGCGCCGCCGGAAGGCTATGACGCCGCGCTTCAGAAAAGCCGGGAATCGAACGACCAGGCAGAACGGGCGGCGGCGCTGTCCACGGTGCAGAAGCTGGCGATGGAAGCCGCGCTCTGTATCCCGCTGTCGATCCGGTACGAGGTCGATGCGACCACGGACAGGGTGCAGAACTTCAAGGCGAACCTGCTTGGCAAGCCGAAGTTCCGCGACGTGACGCTCGGCTGAGCATCGTCTGAAACGGTCCGGGCGCAGGCGATGCGCCCGGACATGCGACCATCCAGGCAGGGGCCATGCTGAACCCACTACAGAAACGGATGCTGCGGCGGCGCATCGTGCAGGCGGTGCCGGTGCTGCTGCTTGCCACCTTTTCGGTCTTCATGCTGCTCAAGCTGTTGCCGGGGGACGTGGCGATCACGCTGGCGGGCGAGAACGCGACGACCGAGCGGATCGAGGAGATCCGGCGAATAAACGGGCTCGACCGGCCGCTGCTGGTGCAATACGGGCAATGGGCGCTGAACGCGGTGCAGGGTGACCTGTCGGAATCGCTGCTGTCGGGAGAGGAGGTCACGACCACGCTGGCCCGCGTCTTTCCCAACACGCTGTTCATCGTCTGCTACGCGATCTTGCTGTCCATCGTGATCGGGGTGCCGCTTGGCCTGCTGGCGGCGGCGCGGTCGGGCGGGCTGGCGGACCGGCTGGTGATGGTCGGATCCTCGGTCGGGGTGGCGCTGCCGAACTTCTGGATCGCGATGATCCTGGTGGTGGCGCTGGCGCTGAACCGGCAGATTTTCCCCGCCACCGGCTTCGTCTCCCCGTGGCAGGACCTGAGCGGTGCGATCTGGTATGCGACCCTGCCCGCCGTGGCGCTCGCCGCGTCCGGAGTGGCAGAGGTGTCGCGGCAGCTGCGCTCCTCGCTGGTCGAGGTGCTGGGGTCGCAGCATTTCCGCACGCTGCACGCCAAGGGCCTGCCGTTCCGGTCGATCCTGTGGCGGCACGGGCTGAAGAACGTCTCGGTCAACCTGCTGACGGTGATCTCGCTTCTGGTGAACCGGACGCTCGCCGCCACCGTGGTGGTGGAGGTCGTCTTCGCCGTGCCGGGCATGGGCAACACGATCGTCAACGCCACGCTGCAGCGCGATTTCCCCGTGGTGCAGGGGGCGGTGCTGGTCATGGTGCTGACCGTCATCACCGTGAACCTGATCACCGACATGCTCTACTCCGTGCTCGACCCGAGGATCAGCCAGCGATGAGCGACGCCGTGCAGTCCCCCCCGGTCGCCCAGATCGACCGCGACGGGTTTCTCACCCGGGTCCGCCACTGGCTGATCGACGATCCGGTCGCGGCCGTGGCGCTGGTCGCGCTGGCGGTCATCGTGGCCTGTGCCATCTTCGCGCCGTGGATCGCGCCGTTCGATCCGACGATGCAGGACTACAACTCCATGCTCGACGGGCCGTCGGCAGTGCATCTGCTTGGCACCGACGACCTTGGCCGCGACGTGTTCTCGCGGCTGATCTACGGGGCGCGGGCCTCGGTCTACGCGGCGTTCCTCGCCGTTGGCGTGGCTTCGCTGCTTGGCATTCCGATCGGGCTTATCGCGGGCTACGCCGGGGGCTGGGTGGACGAGGTCGTGAGCCGCATCATCGACACGTTCCTGTCCTTCCCGGCCATCGTACTGGCCATCGCGGTGACCGGGGTTCTCGGGATCGGGCTGACCAATGCCATGCTGTCGGTCGGAATCGTCTTTGCGCCGCAGCTGGCGCGGCTGGTGCGGGCGCGGGCGCTGGTGCTGAAGCAGGAGCTTTACGTCGACGCGGCACGGTGTTTCGGCGCGTCGACCTGGTCGATCCTCACGCGGCATATCCTGCCGAACGCGATCCAGCCGGTGCTGGTACAGATGACCCTGCTGATGGCCGTCGCGCTGCTGGCCGAGGCGTCGCTGTCCTTTCTCGGGCTCGGCACGCAGCCGCCCGATGCATCCTGGGGGTCGATGATCGCGCGGGCCTACCTGTATGCGCAGATCGCACCGGCCCAGATGTATGCGCCGGGGATCGCGATCCTCGTCACGGCGCTGGCCTTCAACACCGTGGGCGAGTCCCTGCGCGAGGCGCTGGACCCCACCTCGAGGAGACCGTGATGGCAGAGACCGAAATCAGAAGCGATATCGCGGGGCGGGTCTGGCAGATCCTGAAGGCCGAGGGCGAGGCGGTGGCGGCAGGAGAGCCGATCCTTGTCGTGGAGGCGATGAAGATGGAGATCCCGGTCGCGTCCGACGTGGCGGGCCGGGTGCTGCGGCTGCTGGTGAGTGAGGGCGAGGAGATCGCTGAGGATCAGGTCGTCGCGGTACTGGAGCCCGGATCATGACGCCGGCTGACCTGTTCGCCCGCATGACCGAAGGTAGCGACGTCGTGCGCGACGTCTTCGACCGGCACGTCGCGGCGCAGGGGGACAAGCTGTTCCTCTACCACGGGGACAGCGACACCCGGCTCAGCTATGCGGACGTCCGGGCGCGGACGGACCGGATGGCGGCGGGTCTGGCCGCGTTTGGTGTCGGGCCGGGGGATCACGTGTCGGTGCATGCGCGGGACGCGCTGGTTTCGGCGCTGGCGATGTTCGCGATCTGGCGCTGCGGGGCGGTGTTTGCCCCGGTGAACTACAACCTGCGCGGCGACTTCCTGCGTTACCAGATCCGGGACACCGCGCCGAAGGTGCTGATCGCGGATGCGGAGGGCGTGGCGCTTGTCCAGGACCATCGCGACGGGCTGCCGGAGTTCGTGCTGGCGGGACTGGGCGGCGATGTCGAAACGCTAAACGGGACCGGGGTGCCGCAGGTGGCGCTGGCGCATGACGATCCGGCGGCCATCATCTACACCTCAGGCACCACGGGGCCTGCGAAGGGGGTCAAGCTGGGGCATCGCTGGATCAACCAGTACTGTTTCAACGCGCGGATCCTGAACACCGGCGAGGATGTGTTTCACTGCGACCTGCCGCTTTACCATGTCGGCGGGGCGTTCAGCATCCTTGCGCGGGCGGCCTGGCTCGGGTCGTCGATCGGGATCTGGGACAGGTTCTCGGCCACGACCTTCTGGGACCGGATCGGGTCGGTCGGCGCCAGCTGCGCGACGCTCCTGGACGTGATGATCCCGCATATCCTGTCGCAGCCCGCGTCCGGAGACCGGCCGAACACGCTGAACAAGGTCCATATCCAGCCCTACACCACGCGGCATCATGAATTCGCGCGCCGCTTCGGCGTGGACTTCATGACCGTCGGTTTCGGGCAGACGGAGAGCGGGTCGATCTTCGGCGGCGTGCTGGACGAATTTCCGGACGGGCAGGGCACCCCGCCCGACCTGTGGAAAGGCCTGTCGCCGGAGAGTTACCGCGCCACCGCCCGCACCATCGGGCGCCCGGTCTTCGACGGACGGACCGATCTGCCCAAAGGAATGATGGGGGCGCCCTCGGGGCTGGTGGAGGTCGCTGCGCTGGACGAGGACGACATGCCGGTCGCGGCGGGGCAGGTCGGGCAGCTGTGCATCCGGCCGCGCTATCCTGCGATGATCCTGCAGGAATACATCAACAAGCCCGAGGCGACGCTCAAGGTGCTGAAGAACTGCTGGTTCCATACCGGCGACGCGGTGCGGCAGCTGCCCGACAGCGCGAACTACGTCTTCGTGGACCGCATGGGCGGCTTCTTCCGCGTTCGGGGGGAGAACGTGTCCAGCTTTGAGGTGGAAAGCGTCATGCTGCGCCATCCCGGCGTGCGGGCCGCCGCCGCCATTCCGGTGCCTGCGCAGGCGGGAGAGGAGGACGACATCGCCGTCTTCCTCGAACTCGAGGACGGTGCCCTACCGGACGAAGCCGCGGTGCGCGCCCATGCCGCGGCAGAGATGCCGCCCTACATGCGCCCGCGCCACATCCGTTTCATCACCGCCCTTCCGGTGACCCCCACCAACAAGATCGAGAAATACAAGCTGCGCGCCAGCCTGCTTGCCGAACTGGCCGACCCGGCCGAGAACAAGGAGACCGCGTCATGAGCGATCCGAGCGCCTATCTGGCCGATGTCGCCGCGCGCCAGGCAAAGGTCTGGCCCGCGCACCTGTCCCGCGAGGTGAGCTTTCCCCTGGGCGAAATCCCCCTCACCGCCCATGTCACGCACTGGGCCAGGACCACGCCGGACGCGCCGGCGGTGATCTACTACGGGACAGAACTGACCTGGGCAGACCTTGACGCGCAGTCCAACCGGTTCGCGCATCTGCTGGCGGCACGCGGGTTGGCAAGGGGGGACCGTGTGGCGGTGTTCATGCCGAACTGCCCGCAGTTCCACATCGCCTTCTACGGCATCCTCAAGGCGGGGGCGGTGCATGTGCCGGTGTCGCCTTTGTCGACGCCGGACGAACTCGCCTATGTGCTGAACGACACCGACGCCCGCGCCCTGCTGCTGGTCGACACGCTGCTGCCGGTGGCGCAGGCGGCGACCCCGGGTACGAAGGTCGAGGAAATCTTTTCGACCGCGCTGGCCGAGATGCTGCCGGCCGAGCCCGCCTTCAACCTGCCGGCGATGGTGGCGACCGCGCCGAAACCCTGTCCCGGCACCACGGCCTTCCTGCCTGCGCTGGCGGCGTTTCCCGCCGATCCGGTGGACCACGGTGACCTCGACAGCCCGGCGGCGCTGAACTACACGGGCGGCACAACGGGCATGCCCAAGGGCTGCATCCACACGCAGCGCGACATGGTGTTCACCGGCGCGGCGAACTGGTCGGTCACGACCAACCGGGCGAAGGGCGTCTCCCTGTCCTTCTTCCCTGAATTCTGGATCGCCGGAGAGAACACCGCTTTGGTCATGCCGCCGATGAACGGCGAACCGCTGGTGTTGCTGACAAGATGGGATCCGCTTGGCGTGCTGCAGGCGATCGAGCGGTATCGCGTGACGACAACGGCGCTGATCGTGGATGGCGCGGTCGAACTGATGAACCGTCCCGATTTCGGGGATTACGACCTGTCCTCGCTGGCCCGTGTGCGGGTGGTGAGCTTCGTGAAGAAGCTGGATACCGACATCCGCAAACGCTGGTTCGACCTGACCGGCACCGTGCTGGCCGAAGCTGCCTGGGGCATGACGGAAACACACACCTCAAACACCTTCACCACCGCGATGCAGGACGACGATTTCGATCTGAAACAGCAGCCCGTCTTTGTCGGCTTGCCGGTGCCGCAGACCGAATTCGTCATCCGCGATTTCGACACCGGGGCCATCGTGCCCCTGGGTGAGGAGGGGGAGATCACCGTGCGCACGCCCGCGATGCTCAAGGGCTACTGGCGGCGCGAGGCGGCCACGAAGGAGGCGATCCGCGACGGCTTCCTCCATACCGGCGACATCGGCGTGCTGGACGAGATGGGGTATCTTCATTACCTCGGCCGCCGGAAGGAGATGCTGAAGGTGCGCGGCATGTCCGTCTTCCCGGCAGAGGTCGAGGCCGTGCTGGGCAAGCATCCCGGCGTCCAGGGGTCGGGGGTCGTCGGGCGGGCCGATGCGCATGCGGGGCAGATCCCCGTCGCCTTCGTGCAGCCCGCCGATCCGGCCCTGACGGCCGAGGCGCTGACGCTCTGGCTTTCCGAAAAACTCTCGAAATACAAGATACCCGAAATACGGCTGGTCGAGGCGCTGCCGATGACCGCCACCGGCAAGGTGCGCAAGGCCGAGCTTCAGACCTGGGTGGAAGACAAGGAACAGATCGCGTGACCCTCAAGACCCTGCTTATCGCCAACCGGGGCGAGATCGCCCTGCGCATTGCCCGCACCGCTGCCGATGCGGGTGTGCGGACCGTCGCCGTGCATCCTGCCGATGACGCGCTGTCCCTGCACGTGCTGCGCGCCGACGCGGCCGAACAGCTGCCGGGTCACGGGGCGCGCGCCTATCTCGACGTGGAGGAGGTGGTTGCCGCCGCCCGCCGCGCCGGGGCCGATGCGGTGCATCCGGGCTACGGGTTCCTGAGCGAGAACGCGGGGTTCGCAGAGGCGGTCGAGGCGGCGGGCATGGTCTTTGTCGGGCCGACGCCGGCGTCTCTGTCGCTGTACGGGGACAAGGTCGCGGCGCGCAAGCTGGCGCAGGAGTGCAACGTGCCGGTGGTGCCGGGCACGCCCGATCCGGTGGACGGTGCGGCTGCGGCGGCCTTTTTCGCTGACCTGCCAGCTGGCGCGGCGATGATCGTCAAGGCGGTCGCCGGCGGCGGCGGGCGCGGCATGCGCGTGGTGCGCAGCGCGGAGGAGGCGGAGACCGCCGTCGCCGCCGCCCGGCGCGAGGCGGAGGCGGCGTTCGGCAACGGCGACGTCTATGTCGAACGCTTTATCGAAAGCGCCCGGCATATCGAGGTGCAGATCCTCGGCGACGGGCAGGGCGGCATTGCCGTGCTGGGCGAACGTGACTGCACGCTTCAGCGCCGCCACCAGAAGGTGATCGAGATCGCCCCCGCCCCCTTCCTTGACGACGCCATCCGGCAGAGCCTGCACGACCATGCGCGGACGCTGGCGGCGGCGGGCAATTACCGCAGCCTCGGCACCTTCGAATTCCTGATGGACACCGCGACGGGCGAGGTCTTTTTCATCGAGGCAAATCCCCGCATCCAGGTCGAACACACGATCACGGAGGCGATCTTCGACATTGATCTCGTGGCGCTTCAGCTGCGCATCGCGCAGGGCGCCGCGCTGGCCGACCTTTCGCTGCCCGCCACGCCGCGCGGGGCGGCGATCCAGTCGCGGGTGAACATGGAAAAGATCGGCGCGGACGGATCCATCCGCCCCTCTGGCGGGACGCTGGCCGCCTATGATCCGCCAGCCGGGCCGGGGATCCGGGTCGACGGGTTCGGCTATTCCGGCTACCGGACCTCGACGTCTTATGACTCCCTGCTGGCGAAGGTGATCGCACGCGGGGACGACTATCCGGCGGCGCTGGCCCGCAGCCTGCGCGCGCTGGCCGAATTCCGTATCGACGGATTCGACACCAACCTGCCGTGGCTGCGCGCGCTGCTCGACCGGGCGGAGATGGGCGACTATGCCGTCACCACCCGGTTCATCGAGGCGCAGGCAGAGGGGCTGGCGGCCGCCGCCACAGCCATGCCGCGCGCAGGGTTCGGGACGGCGGCTGAAACGGCCGAGGAGACGCAGGTCGCCAAGGTCCCCGCCGGAGAGACGCCGGTGCCCGCGCCGATGCAGGCCACGGTGGTGGACATCCGGGTGGCGGAGGGCGATCTGGTCGCCAAGGGGCAGGTCATCGCCCTGCTCGAAGCCATGAAGATGGAGCATACGATCGAAGCCCCGGCCTCGGGACGCATCGGCGCGGTGCTTGCAGAACCGGGTCAGACGCTGATGCCGGACGCGCCGATCCTGTCGATCCAGCCCGGCGACGGACCGGATGCAGCAGCGGAGGCGGAGGCGGAGGTCGATCTCGACGCGATCCGCCCGGACCTGCAGGAACTGATCGACCGGCTCGCCCTTGGCCGTGACGCCGCCCGGCCGGAGGCCGTGGCCAAGCGCCGTGCCCGCAACCAGCGTACGGCACAGGAGAACCTCGCCGATCTTTGCGACGAGGGCACGTTCAATGCCTATGGCGAGCTGGCGATTGCCGCACAGTCCCGCCGCCGCAGCCTGGAGGACCTTGTGCGCAACACCTCGGGCGACGGCATCCTGACCGGGACCGGCAGCGTGAATGGTGCCTTGTTCGACGAGGACCGGGCCCGAAGCGCCTTTGCGCTTGGCGACTACACCGTGCTGGCGGGGACGCAGGGGCAGCGGCATCACCGCAAGCTGGACCGGATCTTCAGCCTCGCCGGGGACAACAACCTGCCGCTGATCTTCTTTGCCGAAGGCGGCGGCGGACGGCCGGGGGATACCGACCGGGCGACGGTCTCGGGGCTGGACGGACACAGCTTTTCCGCCTTTGCCGCGCTGTCCGGCCGGGTGCCCGTGGTCGGCGTGGTGGCCGGGCGCTGTTTTGCCGGGAACGCGGCCCTGCTCGGTTGCTGCGATGTCATCATCGCGACGGAGGACAGCAATATCGGCATGGCTGGTCCGGCGATGATCGAGGGCGGCGGGCTTGGCGTCTACCGGCCCGAGGATATCGGCCCGATCGACGTGCAGGTGGCCAACGGTGTCGTCGACATTCGTGTGAAGGACGAGGCGGAGGCCTGCGCCGTCGCCAAGCAGTATCTGTCGTATTTCCAAGGGTCTCTGAAGGACTGGACCGTGCCCGATCAGCGACTGTTGCGGCGGGCGATCCCGGAAAACCGCCTTCGGGTCTACGAGGTGCGCGACGTGATCCATGGCCTCGCCGACGAGGGGTCGGTGCTGGAACTGCGGCAGGGCTGGGGCCCCGGCATGGTGACGGCGCTGATCCGGATCGAAGGCAAGCCGTACGGCCTGATCGCGAACAACCCCAAGCATCTGGGCGGGGCCATAGACGCGGATGCGGCGGACAAGGCGTCGCGTTTCCTGCAGCTTTGCAACGCGCATGGCCTGCCTGTCATATCGCTCTGCGACACGCCGGGCTTCATGGTGGGGCCGGAGGCGGAGAAGACCGCGCTGGTGCGTCATGTCTGCCGGATGTTCGTCACCGGCGCCTCTGTCACCGTGCCGATCTATGCGGTGGTGCTGCGCAAGGGCTACGGGCTTGGTGCGATGGCCATGGTCGCCGGCGGGTTCAAGGAGGCGGCGCTCACCGTCGCCTGGCCGACCGGGGAATTCGGCGGCATGGGGCTTGAAGGCGCGGTGCGGCTTGGCTACCGCAAGGAGCTGGACGCGGAGACCGATCCGGACCGCAAGCAGGCGCTTTACGAAAAGCTGCTCGCCAACTTCTACGAGACGGGCAAAGCGGTGAACTACGCCGTCGCGACCGAGATCGACGCGGTCATCGACCCGCTCGAGACCCGGCGCTGGCTGGTTAACGCGGCCCGCCCGACCGGTCCGCGCGAGAGGGGGATGCGCGGTTTCGTGGATACATGGTAGAACGGCTCCGCCCGGCGAAGGGGCAGCGAGGTAAGCTATGGCGCCCAGGACAAAACCCGTAACGGCGGCCCTGTCGGAGGTGGCGGCCGCGCGCTCCGAACCCGTGTCGGCGGGGGTCCGGCGGCTGCGTCGCCCCCTTACCACGGCGGAACAGATCGCGGATGCGGTCGGTGCGATGATCGTGGAGGGGCGGCTGTCGGCCGGGGAACGGATCGGGGAGGAGAAGCTGGCGGATTTCTACCGCGTCAGCCGCGGCCCGGTGCGCGACGCCTTCCGGATCCTGGAAAAGAGACGGCTGGTGGAAATCATCCCGCGGCGCGGCGCCTTCGTGCGCCCGGTCACGCGCGACTCCATCGCCGATCTGTTCAATGTGCGGAACGCGCTGGCCGGCATGGCCGCTGCCACGGTCGCGCGCCGGGTGGCCGCGGATCCGGGGGGCAACGTCATGCTCAAGATCGACCGCAGGCTCGACCAGCTGCGCGGAATGGCGGAGATCGCTGATTGCGCCCCGCTCGACTACAGTTTCCAGATGACGCGGATCGTCTACACGATCATCGCGACCAGCGGGAATCAGCTGCTGCTGGAGATCTGGTCGGAACTGAACGATCACACCTTCTGGACGGCGATCTGGAAGACGCCGCAGGACGCGCTGACCCGGGCGGAGCGGCGCAAGCGGCTGGCCCAGATAGAACGCGGCATCGCGGCGATCCACAGCGGCGATCCGCAGGCGGCAGAGGCGGACACGCGCCTCTGGCTCGACCTGATCCGCGATCGGGTGCTGTCCAACCTGTCGTCCAGCAGCCCGTCGGGTCTGCGCTGATCGCGGTTCAGAGGTCGCGCGCGAAGGTCAGGGACGTCGGACGGTCGAATCCGGGGTGACTGCTGCGGCCGGTCTCGCGGAAGCCGAGCGCGGCGAAGGTGGCGTGGTTTTCCGTCAGTTCGACGCGGGTCTGGAGCTGAAGGCGCGGCAGGCCCAGTGCCTTCGCACGGGTTTCGGCGAGCGTAAGGAGCCGACGGGCCAGGCCACGGCCCCGAGCCGCATCGGCGACGGCCAGCTTCCCGATATAGAGGTGATCGGGCTTCGGCGTGAGGATGACGCAGGCCAGCGGGCCGGGGATGATCCAGAGTTCGTTTGTCCCGGCCTCCTGCGCCAGCGCTGCCACCGGCATCCGGGCGAGCGAGGAGGGCGGGTCGATGCGTCCGTCCATATAGGCGAAGGCGGCGGTCAGCAGGGCGTGGGTGGCGGCGATCTCGGGCGAGGCCGGGGTCAGGCGGAGGGGGGTGTCGGTCATGGCGGTCAGGTCTGACGGGGGCGCTGCCCCCGGCGCGTGCCGCGCCTCCCCCGGAGTATTTCGGGCAAGATGAAGCTCAGGTCAGGGACGCGATCCGGGCGCGGGCAGAGTTGGAGCGGGGGGTCCAGAGGTTGCGGTCGATGGCCTCCTGCAGGCGGTCGGCGATTTCCTTCAGGGCGGCGGGATTGTGGGTTTCGATGAAGTTGCGGGTGTCATCGTCTTCCAGGAAGGCCTGTTCGACAAGGTCGAAATGGTGGGTCTTCACGGCGTTGGTGGTGGCGGCGAAGGCGAATAGGTAGTCGACCGTCGCGGCGATTTCGAAGGCGCCCTTGTAGCCATGGCGCTTCACCCCGTCGATCCATTTGGGGTTCACGACGCGGGAGCGGAGGACGCGGGCGATTTCCTCGTCCAGCGTGCGGATGACGGGGCGCTCAGGGCGGGAGTGGTCGTTGTGGTAGACGGGGCGCGCGCTGCCCTGCAGGTGCTGCACGGCGACGGAAGCGCCGCCTTCGAACTGGTAGTAGTCGTCGGAATCGAGCAGGTCGTGTTCGCGGTTGTCCTGGTTCTGGACGATGGCTTCGGTCTGGGAGAGGCGCTGTTCCAGGCCGCCGCGGTCGGCCTCTCCGTCCGTCTTCGCGCCGTAGGCGTATGCGCCCCAGGTGAGGTAGGCTTCTGCCAGATCCTTCGGGTCGCGCCAGAGCCGTTCGTCGATCATGGCCTGAAGGCCCGCCCCGTAGGCACCGGGTTTTGAGCCGTAGATGCGGTGCGTGGCCTCACCGGCGCGGGCGCGGGCGGCAGCGGGATTGGTGTCCTCGGGTTCATCGAGCTTCTGTACGGCGCGGGCGGCGCTGTCGAAAAGAGAAATAAGCTGCGGGAAAGCGTCGCGGAAGAAGCCCGAAATGCGGAGGGTCACGTCGACCCGGGGGCGGCCTAGGGCGGTGGCGGGCAGGACCTCGAAACCGGTGACGCGGCGGTTGGCGGCGTCCCAGGTCGGTTTGACGCCCATGAGGGCGAGCGCCTGCGCGATGTCGTCGCCACCGGTGCGCATGTTGGCGGTGCCCCATGCGGTGATGAGCAGAGTCCGCGGGTAGTCGCCGTGATCCTGCAGGTGGCGGTCGATCAGCAGGTTCGCGGATTTCCAGCCCAGTTTCCACGCGGTCGGGGTCGGGACGGCGCGGCTGTCGACACTGTAGAAGTTGCGACCCGTGGGCAGGGTGTCGAGGCGTCCGCGGGTCGGGGCACCGGAGGGGGCCGGGGCGACGAAACGGCCGGAGAGGGCGGTAAGCAGGCCAGCGGTTTCTGCCGGTCCGCAGGCGGAGAGCGTGGGGGCGATGGTGTCGCGGATATGGGCAAGGACCGCGGCGGAGGCGGGGCCGGGGGCGTCGGTGCCTTCAAGCAGGGCGATGGCGAGCAGTTCGAGGCGTTCGACGGTGTCGCCCGTGCTGCGCCATTGGTCTGGCGAAAGGGAGGAAAGCGCCTGCGGACGCAGACCATTCCACGGAGCGGCCATGTCGCAGTCGAGCGGGTCGAATGCGAGGTTCAGGTCCGACGCCAGCGCTCGGGAGAGGGAGGCGTCGGGACCCTTGCCCTCCCCCCTCGGGATGCGGGTCAGGGCGAGGAGGAGGTCGCGGGACAGGCGCCCTTCGGGCGAGAGGCCAAAGATGTGGAGGCCATCCCGGATTTGCGCCTCCTTCAGATCGCAGAGCCAGGCGTCAAGCTTTTGGAGGTCGGTCTCCTCGTCCCCGGTGAAGCCCGCGTCGAGATCGACGCCGGTGGCTGAGGTCAGGCTCAGAATTTCGCGCCGGAGATGTGTGATGCGGCGGGGGTCGACCCCGGCGGCTTCGTAATATTCATCGACCAGCGCTTCGAGGTCGCGCAGGGGGCCGTAGCTTTCGGCGCGGGTCAGGGGCGGGGTCAGGTGATCGATGATGACAGCCTGCGCGCGCCGCTTGGCCTGCGTGCCTTCGCCCGGGTCGTTCACGATGAAGGGGTAGATGTGGGGCATGGGGCCGAGCACGGCCTCGGGGATGCAGGTTTCCGACAGGGCGATGGCCTTGCCGGGCAGCCATTCGAGGTTGCCGTGCTTGCCCATGTGGATCATCGCGTGCGCGCCCCAGGCCTCCCGCAGGGCGATGTAGAAGGCGAGATAGTTGTGCGGCGGGGAAAGGTCGGGGGCGTGGTAGGTCTCCTCCGGGTCGATGTTGTAGCCGCGGGCGGGCTGAACACCGATCATGACGTTGCCATGGGAATGGAGGGAGAGTTTGAAGCCGCCTGAGGCGGCTGCCGCCGGCGGGAGTATTTCTGGCAAGATGAAGTCGGCAGGGTTGGGGCGATCGGTGAAGAAGGGGTCTTCTTCGGGGGTGCCCCACCTGTCGGTGATCTGCTTTTTGACGTCCCAAGGAAGAGCGTTGAAGTGAGTGAGGTAGGTGGCGAGGGAGAGGAAGGTTCCTCCGGTCCTCTGCGCCCGGTCGGTCAGATGGTTCGTGGGGCCGGAGGTGATTTCGGCCATCAGGGCGTCGCTGTTGGAGGGGGCGTTTTCGACGTCGTAGCCTGCGGCGGCGAGGGTTGTCAGCGCGTGGATCGTGGCGGCGGGGGTGTCGAGGCCGACGCCGTTGGCGAGGCGGCCGTCCTTGTTGGGATAGTTGGCGAGGATGATCGCTGCGCGGCGCTCCCGCGGGGGCGTGCGGCGCAGGGTCGTCCAGTTCTTTGCCAGCTGCGTGACGAAATCGATGCGGTCACCGCGGGTCTGCCAGCCGGCGATCGGGCATTGGGTGGCGTCGTCGTAGAAGGTTTCTCCCTTGAATGCCACAGCGCGGGAAAGGATGCGGCCGTCGACCTCGGGCAGGGCGACGTTCATGGCGATGTCGCGGGCGGAAAGGCCTGTGAGGGTGTCGGCCCAGTGATCCTCGGACGTGGCGGAGAGCACGACCTGGAAGACGGGGCTGTCGTTGGCGGCGGGCGCGGTGAGGGGGTTCGCGCCGGTATCGTCACCGTGGGGTGAGCCGACGGCGAAGCTGGTGAGGTTCAGGATCAGCTCGGGCCGGGTTTCGGTGAAGAGGTGATCGAGGGTCGCGGCGGAGACCGGGTCCTTGAGCGAGGCGACGTAGACGGGGAGCGGGTTCAGCCCGGCGCGAAGCAGGGCGCGGGTCAGGCGGTTGACGGGGCCGAGGTCGCCGGCCTGCAGAAGCGCGCGGTAGAAGACGATCGGAACCGTCGGAGCATCGGGTGTCCAGGTGGCGCGCAGTGTGTCGAGTGAGGCGGAGGTGACGCCGGGCCAGTAAAGGCCGGATTTCAGAAGCGGCCGCGCGGGCGCGGGACGCTCGGCGTCGCGGATCATGGCGCGGGCGTGGGCGAGGAAGGTCTGGGCGTTCTCCGGTCCGCCTTCGACGAGCGCCTGCCAAAGGGCGGTGTAGTCGTCATCCGACACGGTTGAGTAGCGGCGGAGGTCGGCGTCGGGCTTGTCGTCGCCGGACAGGGCGGCGAAGGGAACGCCGGCGTCGCGCAGGCGGGCGGCGTATTGTTCGAACCCGTATTTCCAGTAGGCTGCCCCGCCGAGAATGCGGGCGATGACGAGTTTCGACTTCGTCGCCGTCTGGTCGAGGTGCAGGTCGACCGACATGGGGTGCTGCAGGGAAGAGAGGTTTGCCAGGCGCAGGGCGGGCGGGTCCTCCATCGCCGCGCGGGCGTGGGACAGGGCGGCGAGTTCCGTGTCGGCGGCGGAGATCACCACCAGGTCGGCGGGCGTCTGGTTCAAGTCGACCGCGTCGTCGGTGTCGATGCGTCCGGGGGTGGCGGCGAGGAGGTGCATGGTTCCGTTCGCCCCTGCCGGGGCGATGCCTCCGGCGGGGATATTTCTGGCAAGATGAGGTCAGGTCGGATCGGGCGCGGCGAGGGTCTTTTCCATGAAGACCGATGTGCCGTTGGCCTGATACGCGCCGAAGGGGCCGCGGCGGGTGAAGCCGTTGCGTTCGTAGAGGCGGCAGGCAGCGTCGAGCTTGTCGGCGGTTTCGAGGCGCAGGATGGTGACGCCTTCGTCCCGGGCCGTGTCTTCGATCTGGCGCAGGAGGGCCGCGCCGACACCCTTGCCGCGGGCGGCCTCGGTTACGAAGAAGCTTTTGACCTCTCCGTAGCCGTCGCAGAGCTTCAGGGCCGCGGTGCCGAGCGTTTCTGCCCCGTCGCGGGCGGTGAAGAAGCGGATATCCGGTTTCGCCAAAGCTTCGTGAGAGAGGAAGTGGTTCTCCTCCGGATTGAAGAGACGGCGCATCAGGCCCTGGCTCGCGTCGAGCAGAGCGGAGGCGGGCGGGTCAAGCGGGTTTCCGGGTTCGACGACGATCATGCGGCGAGCGCTTTCTCGATGGCGGCGCGGTCGAGGCCGGTCTGGCCGATCACGACGAGCCGGGTTTCGCGCGGGGCGGTGCCGAAGGGCTGGTCGTAGTAGGTGTCGATCCGGGGGCCGACCGCCTGCAGGGTCAGGCGCATCGGTTTGCCCGCGACGGCGGCGAAGCCCTTGAGGCGCAGGATGCCATGGGCGCGGATCGTTCCGGCGACGTGTTCGGCAAAGGCTTTGGGGTCGGCGATCTCTCCGCGTGTGACGACGAAAGATTCGAAATCGTCGTGGCCATGGTCATGATCATGGTCATGATCGTCGTCTTCATCGTCGTGGTGGTGGTGATGGACCTCGTGGCGCGCTTCCATGTCGGTTTCGGCGGCGGTTTCGAGGCCAAGCAGGACCTCGACCGGAAGCGCGCCCATGGAGGACTGGACGACGCGCACGCCGGGGCGGACGGCATCGGTCAGGGTCTGGGTGGTGGAGATCAGCGCGGTCCTGTCCATCAGGTCGGACTTGTTGACGACGATCATGTCGGCGCAGGCCAGTTGATCCTCGAACAGCTCGGCCAGCGGGGTCTCGTGGTCCAGGTTGTCGTCCATCGCCCGCTGCGCATCCACGGCGGCGACGTCATGGGCGAAGGTTCCGGCGTGATGGGCCGGGCCGTCGACCACGGTGACGACGCCATCGACCGTGACGCGGGTGGAAATCGCGGGCCAGCTGAAGGCGCGCACGAGGGGCTGGGGCAGGGCGAGGCCGGAGGTTTCGATCACGATGTGGTCGGGGCGGTCCTCCCGGTCGAGCAGCTTTTCGAGCGTCGGAATGAAATCCTCGGCCACGGTGCAGCAGATGCAGCCGTTGGAAAGCTCCATGATGTCCTCTTCGCGGCAGGCGCTGTCGCCACAGCCGCGCAGGATGTCTCCGTCGACGCCGAGGTCGCCGAATTCGTTGATGATGAGCGCGATCCGCTTGCCGTTCGCGTTCTGCAGCATGTGGCGGATCAGCGTGGTCTTTCCGGCGCCGAGAAAGCCGGTGACGACGGTTGCAGGGATCTTGGCGGGCATGGGGCGGCCTCCTTCAAGAGGACAGTCGGCAAAAGGGGAAACGGCGGCTCACGGAGGAGCCGCCGGAGATCGGTCGCAATGGGCCCTAGATCAGGCCGCGAAAAGGCGCGGCGTGAACAGGCGGGCGAGCGAGGTGTCGCGCAGGGTCTTGGCCCCGGCCAGCACGGCGAGGTCGGCCAGCGGTTCGATCAGGATGACCATCATGTAGGCCGCGCCAAAGGAGGTGACGGAGGCCAGCGTGGTGGCGGAGAAGCCCTGGCCGTAGAAGGCCCAGAAGGCGACCCATGCGACGACCCCGGCCTGGAAGGCGGTGGAGAGGGCGAGCGCCTGGCCATAGCTCACGTCGGCATAGCGGGTGCCGGCCGGGATGATGCGACGGGCGAGCAGGGACATGGCGTAAAGCGGGGCGAGCAGGGTGGTCACGTTGATCGTGTACTGCGGCAGGTCGAAGGGGGCGAAGAAGACGCCCTGAGCCAGCAGGCCAAGCGCGAGGCCGATGCCCGCGGGCGCGGCGCCGAACAGCAGGAAGAGGGTGGAGCCGAGGATGAAATGGACCTCGGACACGCCGACGGGGAAGTGCGGCAGGACCTGGAAGAAGATGAAGGTCAGGACGGTCGAGGCTGCGGTGCCGATGGCGAGCCGCGCGACGTCCATCGCCTTGATATGGTCCCACACCAGCTTGGCGGTGTAAGTACCTGCAGCCGCGGCAGTGCCGTAGCTGAGGATCATCTTGGCGCCAGTGACGATTCCGGGTTCGATATGCATCTGTCTGTTCTCCTTCGCCGTCATCCCCGACAGCGTTCTGGGTTTCATCGCTACGGCCGGTCTCCTGGCTGGCGGGTCGCTGCGGGGCTTCGCCTTCCCGGTTTCATGGTTTCCCATGTCGCCAGTGGCTGAATGAAGCCCGCTCGCCGCTGTACAGTCGCGGGGGCGGCTGCGGTTTCGGATCCCGAAGTGGGTCGTCCGGTCCGCATTCCCGATTATCCCCGGGCGCTTTGCGCCTTTTGATGGGGAACCGTAATAATCGGTTGTGGTCCCGCCGGGGTGCCGAGGTCAAGGAGAATCCGCGTCGCGCGGGGTCGGGGTGCCTTTGGCGCGGCAGTCCTGCCTGCCACGCGGACAGCGCACCACGCAGGCGTGGCGAATTTGTTGGACGGAGGGTAAACCTCTGATACTGTGGCGGTATACTTCTTCTATTTCCGGAACAGACTCATGAAAACCCTTCTGGCTCTCTGCCTGGCCATTTCGACCTGTGCGACCGCGGTTGCCGCCTCTCCCTTCCGCCTGACCGGCACGCTGTCCTTCACAGGGGATTCCGGTGCCGCGCTTCCGACCGGCGTGCTTGACGCGCTCAAGGCCCGGATCGATGGCACGACGATCATCTACGACTTCGATTTCGATGCGAGCGGCGCGGTGCCCGAAGTGGCGGGCAACGTCACGACGCTGCGCGATCTGGTCTCCTCCATCGCGCTGACCATCGCCGGTGCGGGGTTCGATCCGGCGACCGACCGCTGCGACCTGCTGAACGACTGCGATGTCGTGTCGACCTTTATCCCCGGTGCGGGGACCAGCATCGTCGGGTTCTCTCCGCTGATCTCGGACACGGTGCTGGCCGCGCAGCTGGCGGCGGACACCGGGCTGACGCCGCCGGCCTTTGGCAGCTTCGGCATCACCGCGCTGATGTCCGGTTCCAGCTTCATCGGGCTGAGCGATCCGGTTCCGACGGGGCCGGGCGATTTCGACCTGTCGCGTGCGGGGCTGTCGCTGTTCCTGAACGGCGCCTTCACCGGAGAACCGCAGGTCGCGCGGGCGAACTTCGACATTCTGGGTGCCACCATCACCGATCTTTCCGCCGTCCCGCTGCCCGCCGGGGCGGTGCTGCTGGTCGGTGCGCTTGGCGCCTTCGGGGCGGTTCGCCGCCGGTCGTCGCGGGTCTGACGTCAATATCTTGTGGAAAAGCCGTCGGTCCGCCCAATATGCGGCGGTCCGGCGTTGACTCACACAGGGGCGCTCCGCAGTCTGTCCGGAACGGACGGAATCAGGCGGACGCCCTTTGCGCTTTTCAAAACTCAGGCTCACCGGCTTCAAGAGCTTTGTCGACCCGACGGATCTTCTGATCCATGACGGGCTGACCGGCGTGGTCGGTCCGAACGGCTGCGGCAAGTCCAACCTGCTTGAGGCGCTGAGATGGGTGATGGGCGAAAACCGTCCCACGGCGATGCGCGGCGGAGGGATGGAGGACGTGATCTTTGCCGGGGCGTCGTCGCGCCCGGCCCGGAACTTCGCCGAGGTCTCGCTCATCATCGACAACCAGGAGCGGCTGGCGCCCGCCGGGTTCAACGACCAGGACCAGATCGAGATCGTGCGCCGCATCACCCGCGACGTCGGGTCGGCCTACAAGACCAACGGCAAGGATGTGCGGGCGCGGGACGTGCAGATGCTGTTTGCCGATGCCTCGACCGGGGCGCAGTCGCCGGCGTTGGTGCGGCAGGGGCAGATCTCGGAACTCATCAACGCCAAGCCCAAGGCAAGGCGGCGGATTCTCGAGGAGGCGGCGGGGATCTCGGGCCTCTACCAGCGGCGGCACGAGGCGGAGCTGAAGCTGAACGGGGCCGAACAGAACCTGTCCCGCGTCGACGACGTGATCGAGACGCTGGCACAGCAGTTGCAGGTGCTGGAACGGCAGGCGCGGCAGGCGCAGCGGTATCGGTCGATCGGGGCAGAGCTCCGGCGGGCCGAGGGGATGCTGCTCTACCGCCGCTGGAAAGAGGCGGATGAGGCCCGGACGGTTGCTCTGGCCGATCTGAAGGGCCGGGTGACGGCGGCCGCGCAGGCCGAGGCGGCGGCGGTGAAGTCCGGTCAAGCCCGCGGCGCGGCGGAAGAGGCGCTGCCTCCCAAGCGCGAGGAAGAGGCGGTCGCGGGCGCGATCCTGCAACGGCTTCAGGTCCAGCGCGACCAGCTGACGGAGGAAGAGGCGCGGGCGGTGGAGACCATCGCCGTGCTGCGCGCCCGGATCGAACAGCTGGTCAAGGACCGGGAGCGGGAGCAGGGCCTGAACCGCGATGCCGGCGAGACGATCGCCCGGCTGGAATGGGAGCAACGCGAACTGGCCAAGGCCGGTGAAGGGCATGGCGACCATCTGGCCGAACTGGCCGAACAGTCGCGCGAGGCCGCGGCGGTCCTGACGCAGCGGGAATCCGACCTGTCGACCCTGACGGAAGATGTGGCGCGGCTGTCGGCGCGGCACCTGTCGGCGCAGCGTCTGCTGGACGACAGTCTGCGGACGCGGGCACGCAGCGAATCCGAGGCGGAGAAGGCGCGGTTCGCGGTGTCGGAATCGCGCAAGGCCGTCGCGGCGGCGGCTGAGGACCGCAAGGCGGCAGAGGCGCAGGTCGCGCAGGCGCAGGGCACGGCGCAGCGGGCGGAGGAAACGCTGGCCGCCGCCGAAACCACGCGGGCGGAGACGCAGCAGCGCGAGGCGGATGCGCGCGCGGCTAGGTCCTCGGCCGAGGGCGAGGTGAATGCGCTGCAGGCCGAGACGAGCGCGCTGGCGCGGCTGGTGGCGCGGGAAAGCGCGGAGTCCGGGCAGGTGCTGGACGAGGTGCGGGTTGCTCCGGGCTACGAAAAGGCGCTTGGCGCGGCCCTGGCGGATGACCTGCGCGCGCCGGTCGTCGCGGGCGACGGGCCGTCGGGCTGGGTCGGTCTGCCGGACTACGACGACGCGCCGGGGCTGCCGGGCGGCGTCATGGCGCTGAGCGAAGTGGTGACGGTGCCGAATGTGCTGCGCCGCCGGATCGCCCAGATCGGATTGATCGACGCCGAGGATGCGGCGCGGTTGCAACCGATGCTGCGTCCCGGTCAGCGCCTTGTGTCGATCGAGGGCGACCTGTGGAGATGGGACGGCTACCGGGCCTGGGCAGAGGACGCGCCCTCGGCCGCGGCGCTTCGTTTGCAGCAGATGAACCGGCTGGAGGCGCTGAAGCAGGAGCTAGAACAGGCGA
The DNA here is from genome assembly GCF_014638275.1 of Primorskyibacter flagellatus. Lineage (GTDB taxonomy): Bacteria > Pseudomonadota > Alphaproteobacteria > Rhodobacterales > Rhodobacteraceae > Pseudooceanicola > Pseudooceanicola flagellatus_A. Next base: position 316,869 of record NZ_BMFJ01000002.1, on the reverse strand, counting down.
ATGCGCGGGCCGAGGGGGCGCGCGCGGCGCATCAGAGCCTGTCGAAGCGTCTGGCGGATCTGACGGATGCCGATGCGCGGGCCCGGCAGGCGCGGAAGCAGGCGGACCAGCTGGTGCAGGAGGCCGCGCGGCGGCTGAACCGGGCGGAGTCCGACCAGTCGATTGCCGAAACCCGGCTTGAGAGCCTTGGCCTGGCCGTGGCACGGCACGAGGAGGAGGCGCTGGCTGCCAGCGCGCAGGTCAAGGAAGCGGAGAAGGCGGTGCGGGATCTCCCCGATCTCGCCGGTGCGCGGGTGACGGTGGACGAGATCAAGCTGGCGGTGGAGGCCGCGAGGGTCACCATGATGTCCCGCCGAGCGGCCCACGATGAACTGCGCCGCGAAGGCGAGGCGCGGGTGCGCCGGTCGCAGGAGGTCATCAAGGAAATCAGCGGCTGGCGGCTTCGGCTGGACACGGCGGACAAGCGGATCGCGGAGCTTGAGGCGCGGCGGGGCTCGAGCGAGGCGGAACTGGCGGATGCCGAGGCGGTGCCGCAGGATCTGGCGGGGAAGCGAGAGGCGCTGTCGGCGGAGATCGTGAAAGCGGAGGCCCGGCGGGCGGAAGCCGCGGATGCTTTGTCCGTTGCCGAGGCCGCGTTGCGCGAGGCCGTGGCGACGGAGCGGGATGCGGAGCGCACTGCGTCAGAGGCACGCGAGGCCCGCGCGCGGGCGGAAGCGAAGTCCGACGCCGCGCAGGAGGCGGTCGAACGCGCCGCCGAACGTATCGCCGAGGAGCAGGAGGTCACGCCCAAGCAGCTGCTGGAGTCGCTGGCGGTCGATGTGGCGTCAATGCCCTCCTCCGATGCCATCGAGAACGACCTGAACCGGCTGCGCCGCCAGCGTGACGCGCTTGGCGCGGTGAACCTGCGGGCGGAGGAGGACGCCAGGGAGGTCGCGGCGGAGCATCTGGCGCTGGTTCGGGAGAAGGACGACCTGACGGAGGCCATCGCCACCCTGCGCAATGGCATTGCCGGGCTGAACCGTGAAGGGCGCGACCGGCTGTTGCAGGCCTTCACCCAGGTGAACCGCAACTTCGGGATGCTGTTCCGTCATCTCTTTGGCGGCGGCGAGGCCAACCTCGTGCTGGTGGAATCCGACGACCCGCTCGAGGCGGGGCTGGAGATCATGTGCCAGCCGCCGGGCAAGAAGCTGTCGGTCCTGTCGCTGCTGTCGGGCGGGGAGCAGACGCTGACGGCCATGGCGCTGATCTTTGCGGTTTTCCTCGTGAACCCCGCGCCGATCTGTGTGCTGGACGAGGTCGACGCGCCGCTGGACGACGCCAACGTCACCCGGTTCTGCGACCTGCTGGACGAAATGGTGAATCGGGCCGACACGAGGTTCCTCATCATCACGCACCACGCCGTGACCATGGCGCGCATGGATCGGCTGTTCGGCGTGACCATGCAGGAGCAGGGCGTGTCGCAGCTGGTTTCCGTCGATCTGAAGAAGGCCGAGGCGCTGGTGGCGTAAAGCTGCCTGCCGGCCGGGGTTCAAGGAAAGTTCATCGAACTGGCGCAGGACTGTCTTTGTCCGGCGGGATAGGAGGCGCGTGACGATAAACAGGAGTCTGTCATGTCCTTCACCGATGTTCGGCGCGCCCCGCTGCCCCGCCCCGTCCGCCCGTGGCGGTCGCTCATGCTTCGCCTGGCCGAAGCCGCCCGGATCCGCCGCGACCGGGAGAAGCTGGAAGCATTGCCGCAGTATCTTCTGGACGATATCGGCGTGACCCGCGACGGCCGTCGGCAGGTCCGCTGATCCGGCAACGGCTGGCTAACCAGGGTCCGCATGGTCTCCTGGCGTCGCGATCCTTCGCAGCGTCGGGAGATGATGACCCTGACTGGCGGTCGCGATCATTCGGCTCTTGGCCCGTCGTGCCTACAACCGGTTCAGCAGGGCCGCGGTCGGCCAGGCGTCGGCGGGCATCCCCAGTTCCTGCTGGACCTTCTGCACGGCCTCGCGCGATTTCGCGCCCAGGATGCCGTCGATGTCGCCCACGTCGTAGCCCCGGGCGGCCAGTTTCTGCTGGAGCCGCTTCATCTCTGCGCCGGAAAGCCCCGGCTCGGGATTGCCGGCGTCGAAGACCGGCGCTCCGGTCAGGCGGTTTGCGAAATAGGCGGCGGTCAGGACATAGGTGAAGCTCTGGTTCCACTCGAAATAGACGGAGAAGTTGGGGTAGGCGAGGAAGGCCGGGCCCTTCCGCCCCTGCGGAATTATGACTGAGGCGGGCAGTCCGGTGAGCCACTGGCCCGAGCGCGGGCGTACGCCCATGGCCTGCCACTGATCCGGGGTCATGGTGGTGCGGAGACCGGTCTTCGACCAGTCCATTTCCGCGGGCAGCACGATTTCCTGCAGCCAGGGCTCTCCGGCGCGCCAGCCGAGGTGGCGCAGCATCTTCGCGCCGGACATCAGTGCGTCGGGGGCGGAGGTCTTGAGCAGCACATGCCCGTCGCCGTCGCCGTCCACGCCGTTTTCAAGGATGTCGCCGGGCAGCATCTGCACCATGCCGATCTCTCCGGCCCAGGCACCGGTGGTGCGGGCGGGGTCGAAATCGCCGTGTTCGAACAGGGTGAGGGCGGCGAAAATCTGCGGCCGGAACAGCTCCGGACGGCGGCAGTCGTGGGCCAGGGTCACCAGCGCGTTCAGCGTGTTGAAGTCGCCCTGGAAGGCACCGTAGTCCGTTTCGAACGCCCAGAAGGCCAGCAGCACCCCGCGGGAGACGCCGTATTCAGCCTCGACCCGGTCGAAGACCGCGTCGTATTTCTTCGCATTGGCCTGACCTGCGCTGATCCGGTTCTGGGAGATCAGGCGGCGTGCGAAACTGGTGAAATCCAGCTGGAACACGCCCTGCGCGCGGTCGGCCCTGATGACGGCGGGGTCGTGGCGGACCGGGGCGAAGAACCGGTCGACGGAGGCGGGGGCATGGCCCTTGGCGACCGCTTCGGCCTTCAGGCCCTGCACGAAGCCGCCGAAACTGCCGCCGCATTGCGCCAGGGCCGGGGCGGCGGTCAGGCAGAGGGCGGCAAGGGTTGCTGTCAGTCGGCGCATCGGGGTCTCCGCTTCGGTTTCCGGCGACCCTATCAGGTCGCGCGGGCGCGGCAACAGGGCTGTCAGACCAGCGCAAAGAGCAGCGCGATGGCGGCGAGAAGGGCCCAGGCGCGCCAGATCAGGGCGACGGCGCGGTCGATCTCTTGGGGGCCGATCATGCGGCGGGCGCTGCCGTTCACCCAGGGGAAGGGGCGCAGTTCGCCGTGATAGGCGCGAGGTCCGGACAGGGCGATGTCGAGCGCGCGGGCCATGGCGGCCTCCGGCCAGCCGGCATTGGGAGAGCGGTGCTGGCGCGCGTCGCGGGCAAGCGCGCCCCAGTCGGGTCGGTGTCGGGCGGCGAGGCACAGCAGCAGGGCGGTGGCACGCGCGGGGATCAGGTTCAGCAGGTCGTCGAGCCGGGCGGAGGCCCAGCCGAATGCCACGTGGCGCGGGGTGCGGTAGCCGATCATGCTGTCGGCGGTATTCACGGCCTTGTAGGCGAGCATGGCGGGCAGGCCTCCGACCAGGAACCAGAAGGCGGGGGCGACGATGCCGTCTGAGAAGTTCTCGGCCGCGCTTTCGATGGCGGCGCGGGCGATGGCCGGGTCGTCCATGGCTTCGGTGTCGCGGCCGACGATGCGGGCGACGGCGGTGCGCCCTGCCGCGCGGGACAGGCGCAGGGCATCGGCGACGGCGGCGACGTGATCGGCCAAAGATCTCTGGGCAAGCAGGATGGCGGCGGCGATGGCTTCGGGCAGGCTGCCGAGCGCGGCTATAGCGGTGCCGATGGTCCAGGCCCCGGCCAGCAGGGCTAGGGTCAGGGCGACGCCCCTGGCGCGCCGCATCGGTCCGGTGTTGAACCGGCGGTCGGCCCGGTCGATCAGGCGGCCGATGACGACTGCGGGATGGGTCAGGCGGGACCAGAGCCAGTCCGGTTCCCCGAAGGCCGCGTCCAGCAGAAGGGCAAGGACCAGCGTCACCGGAAGGCTCCGAGCGCGGTTTCCAAGCGCGGCCAGTCCTTCGGGGCAGGCAGGCCGAAGCGCAGGGCGGTGGCGGACCAGGGGAAGGGGCGGGTCAGGATGTGATGGGTCGACAGATGGCGGTGCAGCCCGGCGGCGCGCGGGTGGTCGTAAAGGCGGAAGAGCGGTGTGCCTCCGGTCAGGGTCGCGCCGGTGGCGGTGACGAGGCGGTCGAGGCGGGCGGCGTCCTCGGCCAGCCGCGCACGGGTGTCGGCGGCCCATGCGGTGTCGCCTAACGCGCGCGCGCCGAGTTCGAGCGCGGGGCCCGAGACCGGCCAGGGGCCAAGCATCGCCGCAAGCGGTCCGACCAGATCGGGGTCGCCGATGACGAAACCAAGCCGCAGTCCGGCCAGCCCCCAGAACTTGCCGAAGCTCTTCAGCACCAGCTTGCCCGGGCGGATGGCGCTGGCGATCAGGCTGCGATCCGGCGCGATGTCGCAGAAGCTTTCGTCGATAATGCAGAGTGCAGCACCGGCGTCGTCGGCGGTGTGCCAGCGGCCATCGGGATTATTGGGGTGGACAAGCACGACTGCCCCGGCGGCCCCATCTTCCTCCGTCACCTGCCAGCCGGCAGCGCGGAAAGCCGCGGCATGTTCGTTGTAGGTCGGGCCGGGGATGCGGACGGTCGCGGCGGGGCGCAGGCGCGGGATCAATGCAATCGCGGCGGAGGCACCGGGAACGGCTAGAACCGCGACCTCGGGCGGGACCTGCCAGAGGCGGCGGGCGGCCTTGATCAGCGCCTCTTCCGCGTCGCGGTCGGGCAGGGCCGTCCAGGCGCGGGCGGACAGGTCCGTGACGGGGTAGGGGACCGGGTTGATGCCGGTCGAAAGGTCGATCCAGTCCTCGCGCGTGCCGCCAAAGGCCCGGATCGCGTCGTCGATCCGGCCGCCGTGGTCGCGGCTGTGGCCCGTGGCGGACATCTGTCAGGCGTCGTCCGGCAGGGGCGGGTGGCGGGTGACGAAGTGCCCCTTCACCCCCTGCGGCCACTGGCGGAACGGGACCTGGCCGGTGTCGCTGTCCGCGTGCAGCCGGGCGTAATCGACGATGGCCCCGGCCGCGTCGGTATCGGGAGAGAAGCGCCCGAGCGTGTAGGCCAGTTTGCCCTGCGCCTGGATCGCCACGTTGCAGCCATGGGTACATCCCATCAGACAGGAGACGCGGCGGGTGCGCAGCCCGGTCCCGGCGGCGGCGGTTTCGACCAGCCCGGCGAGAACCTCGCCGTCCGTCAGGGGCTGGCCCCGCTCGGCCCAGTCCTCCTGCTTGCAGGTGTCGCAGATGGTGATCCAGGTGGTCATGTCTTGGTCTGCCCCGTCTGTTCGTCGCGTCTTCGGTCGCGCCATAGAGCCGGTTTTGACGGCAATGGCAAACCTCGCGTCCCTTTCGCCTCTCGCTGGCCGGTGCGCCGGGCCCACGTTAACCACTTGTTAGGGATTCTGCCGCAAAACGTAACGGACCGGGCGGTCCTCCTCCCGTCCGGTCTTTCACCACGGGAAAGGCCTGCTGCTTGACCGCGCCGCTCAGACACGATTCCGCCATGCCTCCGGCCGGGGCGTCGCCCATGTCAGGGGCCCCGCGGGTGCTGATCGTGGGCAACGGTGACGGCAATGTCCGCAGCCTGTGGAAGCGGCATCTCGGCGAAAAGGGCTTCGACGTGCGGCACGTCACCGATTCCGAGGCCGCCATCGCGCGGCTGCGGGACGAGCCGTTCGCGGTGGTCGTCATCGATCTGGTTTTCGAACGCGGGTCGGCTTTCGCGGTGTCCGACTATGCCAACTTCCGGCATCCCGGTACGCCGCTGATCTTCGTGAACAGCGACGATTTCCTGGCCGACGGGGTGATCTTCAGCCTCTGTTCCAACGCCTGCATGATCATCCCCGCCCGCACCGCACCGCCGGACGTGGCCGCCATCGTCGCCCATTATGCCCGGAAGACCCGCGCCGCCTAGCCGCGGCCGTGCGGCGCCGTCAGGTCCAGCACAGGACCGATCGGCACGATGCGCGACGGGTTGATGTGCTCGTGGCTGTAATAGTAGTGCCGCGCGATGTGGTCGAAATGCACCGTCTCCGCCACGCCGGGCCACTGGTATAGTTCGCGCAGGTAGCCGGACATCGCGGGGTAGTCGATGATGCGGCGGCGGTTGCACTTGAAATGCGTGTGATAGACCGTGTCGAAACGGATCAGCGTGGTGAACAGCCGCCAGTCCGCCTCCGTGATCCGGTCCCCGGCGAGATAGCGGTGCTCCTCAAGCAGCCTCTCGATCCAGTCCAGGCTGTCGAACAGCGCGCCGACGGCCTTGTCATAGGCCTTCTGGGTCGAGGCGAACCCGGACTTGTAGACGCCGTTGTTGACCGTGTCGTAGACACGGGCGTTGATCTCCTCGATCCGGGGACGCAACGGTTCGGGGTGGTAGTCGTCGGTGTTGCCGGTCAGCCCGTCGAAGGCCGAGTTGAACATCCGGATGATGTCCGCGGATTCGTTGGACACGATCTCGCCCCGCTCCCGGTCCCAGAGCACCGGCACTGTTACACGCGTTGTCGCCTCGGGATCGGACGCGGTATAGACTTCGTACAGGCGGTCTTTCCCCATCAACCGGTCCCCGGTGGCGCCGGGGTGGTCGGTGGCAAAGGTCCAGCCTTCGTCCAGCATGTCGGGGCTCACGACCGACACGTCGATATGGGCGGTCAGATCCTTCAGGTGCCGGAAGATCAGCGCGCGATGCGCCCAGGGGCAGGCGTAGGACACATAGAGGTGGTAGCGCCCGCTTTCGGCGGCGAACCCGCCCGAACCCGTGGGTCCCGCGCTGCCGTCCGCCGTCACCCAGTTGCGGAAGCTGCTTTCCTTGCGCTCGAACTCTCCGCCCTCGGACAGGCTGGCGAGGCTCTGTTTTTCCCAGGTTCCGTCGATCAGCTGGCCCATGTGCTTTCTCCTTCTGTATGGGCAGGATCTAACGGGCGGCGCGACCGGGTCCAGCCGCACTGGGGCGCAGGCCCCGTGCAGGGGCGCACATCCGGGGGTGGGGAAACGGGCGGGCGATCATCGTTGCGACTCCGCCGGCGGTTGCCTATAGAGGAGGGGACGATGCCCCGCGAGGGGCCGGAAAGGTGCAGGTCTGCGACATCGACCCAGACAGGGGATGCAGGGACCGGATCGTCGGAGGTCGCGACCGCGGCCCCCTTCGGCCTTTCCGGAAAGATGGAAAGGACTGACGATGCGACTCCTCCCCGCCCTGTTTCTGACGCTGGTCGCCGGCCCCGCCGCGGCGCATGTCGGCCATCTCGGAGAAGTCGCCGGCCATGGTCACTGGCTGGGCGCCGCGGCACTTGGCGCGGCCATAGCGATCGGGCTCTGGCAGGGGCTGCGCGGTCGCGGCGGAAAGGCGCAGGCCGAGGAGGATCAGGGCGACGTCCCGGCGGATGAAGACCCGCAGGAGGCCTGATCCATGACAACCGGGGTGATGATCTGCGGCCATGGCTCTCGCAGCCAGGCGGCGGTGGACGAGTTCGCGGTGCTGGCGCAGCGTCTGCCCGCGCTGCTGCCACCGGACTGGCTGGTCGACTACGGCTATCTCGAGTTTGCCAACCCCGTGATCCGCGACGGGCTTGACCGGCTGCGGGCCCGGGGATGTGACCGGATCCTCGCGGTGCCGGGGATGCTGTTCGCGGCGATGCACACGAAGAACGACATTCCGACGGTGCTGAACACGTATGCGGCGCAGCACGGGATCGACATCCGCTATGGCCGGGAACTTGGCGTGGACCCGCGCATGATCGCCGCCGCCGCGGACCGGATCCGTGCGGAGCTCGCGGCCGCCGGGGATGACGTGCCGCTGTCGGAAACCTGCCTCGTGGTGATCGGGCGCGGGGCGTCGGACCCGGATGCCAACGGCAATGTGGCCAAGGTGGCGCGGATGCTGCACGAGGGGCTGGGCTTCGGCTGGTGCGAGGTGGGCTATTCCGGCGTCACCTTCCCGTTGGTGGAACCCTGCCTCAGGCATGTGACCCGGCTTGGCTACCGGCGCGTTGTGGTCTTTCCGTATTTCCTGTTCACCGGCATTCTGGTCGACCGGATCTACGGCTTCACCGACCGTGTGGCCGCGGACCATCCGGAGATCGAGTTCCTCAAGGCCGGTTACCTCAACGACCACGAGCAGGTGATCGCCACCTTCGCGGCGCGGGTGCGCGAACTGGACGCGACGGAGGCGATCCCGAACTGTGGCATCTGCGCCTATCGCGAACAGGTGCTCTCCTTCGACGATGGCGGACACCGGCACATCACGCCCGAGCAGCGCCGCCACCCGGCTTTCGCCGATGTGCCTCCGCCGACCTGCGTGCTCTGCAAGTACCGCGCGGCGGTGGTCGGGTTCGAGGCCGAGGTCGGCGCGATCCAGGAAAGCCACCATCATCATGTCGAGGGGCAGGGCGCGTCCGCCCCCGGCTCCAACGTGGCGGACTGCACGCTCTGCGACACGTTCTGTACCGGGGAATGCCGGCTGGACCTGACCGCGGGCCATCACGGCCACCATCACCACGGTCACGGCCATGGTCATGGCCACGGGCACGCAGGGGGGCATCACCACCATCACCACGCCGACTATCCCCATGCGGATCACCCGCATGGGCCGGAAAGCGCGCGGAAGGTGCGGGTCTGACCCCGCCCGCCGCCCGATCCCCGTCCCGAAGGCCCGCCATGCGTCCCTATGAAACCGACCCCGCCGCGATCTACGCCCAGAGCTTTGCGACCGTCCGGCGCGAGGCCCGGCTGGAGCGGTTTCCGCCCGGCCTTCAGGCCATGGCGATCCGGCTGATCCACGCCTGCGGCATGGTCGATGTCGCCGACCGGCTGGCTTTTTCCGAGGCGGCCTGGGAGGCGGGGCGAACCGCGCTTCTCTCCGGGGCGCCGGTGCTCTGCGACTGCGAGATGGTCGCGGCAGGGGTGATCCGGCGCAGCCTGCCGGCGGAGAACGAGGTGGTGGTCACGCTGAACGATCCGCAGGTGCCGCAGCGGGCGAAGGCGATTTCCAATACGCGGTCTGCTGCGGCGGTGGAACTCTGGGCCGGTCGGCTCGACGGAGCGGTGGTGGCGATCGGCAACGCGCCGACCGCGCTGTTCCACCTGCTGGAGCTGATCGACGCCGGTGCCCCGCGCCCGGCGGTGATCCTCGGTTTCCCGGTCGGCTTCGTCGGCGCGGCGGAGAGCAAGGCCGAACTGGCCGCCAACCCGCGCGGCTGTGCCTATGTGGCGCTGCGCGGTCGGCGCGGCGGATCGGCCATGGCCTCGGCGGCGGTGAACGCGCTGGCGGCGGGCCTGCCGGGAGAGGAGATTCGATGACAATGCCAGTGGCGGGACGGGGATGCCTCCGGCGGGAGTATTTCGGGCAAGATGAAGGGGGGGCGATCCCCTGCTTCATCTTGCCCGAAATACTCGACGGCGCGGCGCGGGCCTCAGGGCGCGGCGCAGGGACCGGTGCGCGATGAGCACCCCCTGGCTGCATATCGTCGGTATCGGCGAGGACGGGATGGACGGGCTGACACCCGCCACCCGCGCCGTGGTCGAGGCGGCGGAGGTCATCATCGGCGGCGACCGGCATCACCGGCTGTCGGACGCTGTGACGGCGGAGCGGGTGGCCTGGCCGTCCCCGTTCGACGCGCTGATCTCCACCCTGAACGGGTACAGGGGGCGGCGGGTCGTCGTGCTGGCGACGGGAGACCCGCTGTGGTTTTCCGTGGGCGCGCGGATCGGGCGGGGCATCCCGCCGGGCGAGATCGTCTATCACCCGCAGCTCTCGGCCTTCCAGCTGGCCTCGGCCCGGATGGGCTGGTCCATGGCGGATCTGGAGACGCTGACGGTGCATGGCCGTCCGGTGGAGCAGATGATCGCCTTCATCCAGCCCGACGCACGGCTGCTGATCCTGACGACAGGGGCGGAGACACCGGGGCAGATCGCGCGCTTCCTGACCGAACGCGGGTTCGGGCGGTCTCCGATGACGGTGCTGGCCAACATGGGCGGGGCGGGCGAAGTCCGGTTCGACGGGCTGGCGGAAAGCTGGGATCACGAGGTGCCCGCCTTCAACACCCTTGCGGTCGACTGTGTGGCTGCCCCGGGTGCGGCGCTGCTTCCGCGGGTGCCGGGGCTGGCGGATGATCTCTTCGTGTCCGATGGCACCATGACCAAGCGCGAGGTACGGGCGGTGACGCTGGCCAAGCTGATGCCGATGCGGGGCGCGCTGCTCTGGGACATCGGGACGGGCTGCGGATCGGTTGCCGTCGAATGGATGCGGGGCGCGCGCTATGCGCGGGCCGTCGGGATAGAACCGCGCGCGGACCGGCGGTCCATGGCGGCGGCGAATGCGCTGGCGCTTGGCGTGCCGGGGCTGCGGCTGGTGGAGGGCGAGGCCCCGGCGGCGCTGGACGGTCTGGAGGCCCCCGATGCGGTGTTTATCGGAGGCGGGCTCAGCGCGGAGGCTTTCGGGGCCGCCTGGGCGGCGCTGAAACCGCTTGGCCGGCTGGTGGCCAATGCGGTGACGATCGAGAGCGAGCAGGTCATGCTGGCGCTTCACGCGCGGCATGGCGGGGAACTATGCAAAATCCAGGTCGCGCGGGCGGAGGCGGTTGGCCGGATGTCTGGCTGGAAACCGGCGATGCCGGTGACCCAGTGGAGCCTGGTGAAGCGATGACCGGGCGGCTGTATGGCGTGGGCCTTGGCCCCGGCGATCCTGAGTTGCTAACGCTGAAGGCGGCGCGGCTGATCGCGGGCGCTTCGGTGGTGGCCTATCCGGCGCTGACGGGCGGGGCGAGCTTTGCGCGTTCCATCGCCGCCGGGCTGATCCCGGCCGGGTGCCGCGAGATCGTCATGGATGTGCCGATGACGGTGGAGCGGGCACCGGCGCAGGCTGCCTATGACACGGGCGCGGAGGAGATCGCCGCGGCGCTGGAAAGCGGCGCGGACGTGGTCTGTCTCTGCGAGGGGGATCCATTCTTCTACGGCTCGTTCATGTACCTGTTCGCGCGGCTGTCGGGTCGGTTCGAGGTCGAGGTCGTGCCCGGCGTCACCTCCGTCTCCGCCTGTTCGGCGCGGGCCGGGCGGCCGCTGGTCGCGCGCAACGAACGGCTCACGGTTCTGCCGGGGCCGCTGCCCGGGGCGGAGCTTCGTGAGCGGATCGGCGGGGCGGAAGCGGTCGCGATCCTGAAGGTCGGTCGGCACATGGCGAAGATCCGGGGGGTGTTCGCGGAGCTCGGGCTGCTGGACAAGGCGGTCTATGTGGCGCGGGTCGGCCTGCCGGACGAAGTTGTCTGCCCGCTGGCGCAGGCGCCGGAAGCGGCGCCCTATTTCTCGATGATCCTGATGAACAGGGGGGATGATCCGTGGCTCTAGACCCGGTGGTGATGGCGGTGTCCGGATCGGGCGCGGTGGTGGCGCGGCGGGTTGCCGATGCGCTTGGCGTGGCCATGTTCGGCAGGGCGGGGCGGGTCGCGGGGGCGGATGCGGTGTTTGACAATGCGCTGGACTTCGCACGCGACATGTTCGCGGCGGGGCGGCCAGTGATCGGGGTCTGCGCGAGCGGAATCCTGATCCGGGCGGTGGCGCCGCTTCTGGCGGACAAGGTGTCGGAGCCTCCGGTTCTGTCGGTGAGCGATGACGGATCGCTTGTGGTGCCGCTGCTTGGCGGGCACCGTGGCGCGAACCGGCTGGCGCGGCAGACCGCGGAGGCGCTTGGTGCGGTTGCGGCGGTCACGACGGCGGGTGAGGTGGCGCTTGGCGTTTCGCTGGACGAACCGCCAGCGGGATGGCGGCTTGGCACGCCGGGATTGGCAAAGGACGCGATGGCTCGCCTGCTCGCCGGGGCCGGGGTGCGGCTGGACGGAGAGGTGGCGGCGGAGGCCGGGTGGCTGGAGGGTTTGGCGGGCCGGGCGCAGTCCACATCTCTGACCCGAGGCACCCCAGTCGCCGGGACATCGGGGGGAGATCCTCGGGTCGAGCCCGAGGATGACGCGGATGTGGTGGTGATCGAGGCGAAGACCTCTCCCCCGGTACCCGGGGTGCTGACCTTCCACCCGGTGCGCTTCTCCCTCGGCGTCGGTTGTTCGCGCAACTGTCCGCCGGAAGAACTGGCCGCGCTGGTGGCGGAGGTGCTGGCGGAGGCCGGGGTCGCGCCGGGGGCCGTGTCGGCGGTGCATTCCATCGACGTGAAGGCGGACGAGGTGGCGGTGAACCGGCTGGCGTCCGACCTCGGACTGCCGCTGCGGATCTTCACGGCGGAGGAACTGGAGGCGGAGACGCCGCGCCTGGCGACTCCGTCGGATGTGGTTTTTGCGGAGGTCGGTTGCCACGGCGTCTCCGAAGGCGCGGCTTTGGCCGGGGTTGGACCGGAGGGGCGGCTGGTCGTGGCCAAGCGCAAGACGGCCAATGCCACCTGCGCGCTGGCCGTGTCGCCCGAAGTGATTGAGGTGCCGCGCGGGCGGCGTCGCGGGCGGTTGTCGGTGGTCGGGATCGGGCCGGGACAGGCGGCCTGGCGGACACCGGAGGTGTCGCGCCTGATCGCGGAGGCGGAGGAGCTTGTGGGATACGGGCTCTACATCGACCTGCTCGGGCCGCTGGCGGCGGGGAAACATCGCGCGGACTTCCCGCTTGGCGGGGAGGAGGACCGCTGCCGCTATGCGCTGGAACGCGCGGGAGAAGGGCGCGACGTGGCGCTGGTCTGTTCGGGGGACGCGGGGATCTATGCCATGGGGGCGCTGGTCTTCGAACTGCTGGACCGCGTCGACGAAACCGGCGTGAGCGCGGCGGCAAGGCGGGTGGAGGTGGTCTGCTCTCCGGGCGTGTCGGCGCTGCAGGGGGCGGCGGCGCGGGCGGGGGCTCCGCTCGGGCACGATTTCTGCGCGATCTCCCTGTCGGACCTGCTGACACCGCGGGACGATATTCTGCGGCGGCTGCGCGCTGCGGCGGAGGGGGATTTCGTCGTGGCCTTCTACAACCCGGTCAGCAAGACGCGGCGGACGCTGCTGGCGGAGGCGCGGGACATCCTGCTGGCGCATCGTCCGGGGGATACTCCGGTGATGCTCGCCACCTCGCTCGGACGGCCGGAAGAACATGTGCGCTACCGGCGGCTGGACCAGCTTGAGGTGGATGAGGTCGACATGCTGACGGTGGTGCTGGTCGGGTCGTCGAACACCCGGCTGGCCATGCTGGGTGAGGGGCCGCGGATGTTCACGCCGCGCGGCTATGCGCGCCGGATCGACGGGGATCTCGTGGACGTGGGCAACCGGCATGTCGGGGCCGGGGCGGTGTGGGAGCCGGGAGAAGGGGACGCCCCCCGGTCTGCGGGCGAGGCCCTGTATATCGGCAAAACCAAAGAGGGACAGCGGCAATGACCGTCTATTTCATCGGGGCGGGACCGGGGGATCCGGAACTTCTGACGCTTAAGGCGCAGCGGCTGATCGGGGCCTGTCCGGTCTGCCTTTACGCCGGGTCGCTGGTGCCGGAGGAGGTCGTGGCCTGCGCACCGGAGGGCGCGCTGGTCAGGGACACGGCGCCGATGACGCTGGACGAGACCCATGCGGAGATCGTCGCCGCGCATGGCCGGGGCGAGGACGTGGCGCGGGTACATTCCGGCGATCCGTCCCTTTACGGCGCGATTGCCGAACAGATCCGGCGGCTCAGGACGGACGGCATTCCGTACGAGATCGTCCCGGGCGTGCCGGCCTATGCGGCGGCCGCGGCGGCGCTTGGCCAGGAACTGACGGTGCCCGAAGTCGCGCAGTCCATCGTTCTGACGCGGGTGAGCATGAAATCGACCGCCATGCCCGCGGGCGAGACGCTGGAGAATTTCGCCCGGACCGGGGCGACGCTGGCGATCCATCTGGGCGTGCGGAACCTGCGGGAGATCGAGCGGCAGCTGGCGCCGCATTACGGGGCGGACTGCCCTGTGGTCGTGGCCTATCGCGTCGGCTGGCCGGACCAGATGTTCATCCGCGGGACACTGGCGGATATCCAGGGCAGGGTCAGAGCCGAAAAGATCACGCGGACCGCGCTGATCCTTGTCGGTCCGGTGCTGGGCGAGATACGGGATTTCCGCGACTCCGCCCTGTATGACGCCGCGATTCCGCATGTCCTCCGGCCACGCGTGCGGGCAGGGCAGGACTGACAGAGCTTTTCGGGCACAGCTTTTCCGGAAACAGACTGGAACCGAAGCCTTAACTTGACGCTTACGTCATCGGGTTCATGCTGTGACCCGGGAGGAGCGATCATGACCACCTATCTGCCCAGAGAGGTCCGTGAGGGACTTGAAGCCGCGCATCGGCTGGCCCTGCGCCGGAAAAACCGTCTGCGGGTGGTCGTGGGGGATCAGGTCTTTCCGATCCTGCGGCTGCGCGATCACGGCATGGTGGTTCCTGCCGACGGCGCGCCGCGACTGCGCGGGCTGGTGGATGTCTACGACGGGGGGCGGCATCTGTGGCAGTGCCTGATCGTCGCCTCGGCTCAGGACGGCCAAGAGATGCAGTACGAGTTCAAGCGCCAGACCGCGGCAGAGACGCTGCCCGCGCTGGATTTCGAACTGCCCGACACGCGTCCTGCCGGGCTGCTGCCCCGCGTGTGATTCGCGTTTTCCGCTTGTCGATCGCTCTTTTCGGGCCCGAATCCGGGACTTGAAGCCGTTGTTTCGGCGGTACTTCCCGGTCTTGGAAAGCCTCGCACCCCTAAAAATAGCTGACATTGTAAAATGTTTTCAAGGAAACTAACTGTCGGACCTTCTCCGGGTTTGACAGGTTGAGGGGGCGCGGTCATCCTTGCCCGGCGCGATGCCGGTGTCCCCGGTGCAGAGCCCGAAAACGGGCCCCGGACCCCTTGGTCCGGCAGGGGGCGGCAAGAGCATCGCCTGATGACGGGAGGAACACATGTCATTCATGAAGACGGCACTTCGCGGGATTGCCGCCGCGGCGCTTCTGGCCGGGACGAGCACCGCTGCCCTCGCCCAGGAAGTCACCCTGAAACTGCATCAATTCCTGCCGGCGCAGGCCTCGGTTCCGAAGGAAATTCTGGACGTCTGGGCGGACAAGATCGAAGCCGACAGCCAGGGCCGGATCAAGGTGGAGCGCTATCCCGCCATGCAGCTTGGCGGGCGTCCGCCGGAGCTTTACGATCAGGTTCTCGACGGTGTCGCCGACGTGATCTGGACCGTAACGGGCTATACACCGGGCCGCTTCCCGCGCGCCGAGGTGTTCGAGATGCCGTTCATCATGACGAATGGCGAGGACACCAGCCGCGCCTACTGGCAATATGCCGAGAAGCATCTGCTGGATCAGGACTACAAGGACGTGAAGGTCATCGGGCTCTGGGTGCATGGTCCGGGACTGATCCATTCCAAGGACCCGATCAACTCGGTCTCCGATCTGAACGGGGTCAAGCTGCGAGCGCCGACGCGGGTGACGAACAAGATGTTCACCGACCTGGGCGCAACCACCGTGGGCATGCCGGTTCCGGCGGTGACGGAGGCGCTGTCCAAGGGCGTGATCGACGCGACCGTGATCCCGTGGGAGGTGACAACCGCGCTGAAGGTGTCGGAGCTGGTGACGAACCACACGACCTTCCCGAACAACTCTCTCTACACCACGACCTTCGTGTTCGCGCTGAACAAGGACAAGTACGACTCCATGCCCGATGACCTGAAGAAGGTGATCGACGACAACTCGGGCGAGGAGTTCTCGGCCTTCGCGGGCAAGACGATGCAGGCGGCGGACGACCCGGCTTATGCTTTCGCCAAGGATCGCGGCAACAACATCATCGAACTGACCGACGACCAGATCGCCGAGTGGAAGGCCGCGGCCGCTCCGGTGGAAGCCTGGTGGATCGAGGAGATGAAGGGCGCCGGGATCGACGGCCAGGCGCTGCTGGACGAGGCGAAGTCGCTGATCGAGGCGAATACCAAGTGAACGTGACGGATCGCGCCCCGGTGCGCGATCCGTCCGCGCCGGACCCGTCGCGGTCCGGCGTTTGTTTTCGGGCAGGGGCCGGACGGGGGCGGCTTGCGGCATGACACGTTTTTTTCTGAGACTGGCGCAGGTGGCCGCCTTCCTTGGCGGGATCATCCTGACGGTGCTGATCCTGCTGACGGTGGTGTCGGTTGCGGGGCGGGGCATCAACACGCTGATGCACGACCTGATCGGGGCCGGGGTTCTGGCCGGGTTCGCGCAGATGGTGCTGGATGCGGGGGTCGGGCCGGTGACGGGCGACTTCGAACTGGTTGAGGCGGGGATCGCCTTCTGCATCTTCGCCTTCCTGCCGCTGGCGCAGATCACCGGCGCGCATGCCTCGGTCGACATCCTGACCTCGGTCTTTCCGGAGGGGGTCAACCGGTTGCTGACCGCGCTGTGGGAGGTGCTGTTCGCGGTGGTGCTGATCGTCATCGCCTGGAAGCTCTACGACGGGATGGCGGGCAAGATGCGCTACAACGAAACGACGATGCTGTTGCAGTTCCCGGTGTGGTGGGCCTTTGCGCTGTCCCTGACCGGGGCGGTCGCGGCGGCGGTGGTCGCGGTCTACGTGGCGGCGCTGCGGGTTGGTGAACTGGTCACGGGCCGGGTTCTTCTGCGGGTCGAAGGGGGCGCGCACTGATGAGCAATTTCGACATCGGACTGCTGTCCTTCCCGGTTCTCATGGCGCTGATCTTCCTGCGCATGCCGATCGGTCTGGCGATGTTCGCGGTCGGTTTCGGCGGGCTTTACGCAGTGAATGGCAATGCCATCGTCGCGCTGGCCCGGCTGAAGTCCGAGACCTATTCGACCTTCTCCTCCTATTCGCTGTCCATCGTGCCGATGTTCCTGCTCATGGGGCAGTTCGCCACGCTCGGCGGGATGAGCCAGGCACTGTTCAAGGCGGCGGAGAACTGGCTGGGGCATCTGCGCGGCGGCGTGGCCATCGCGGCCATCGGGGCCTGTGCGGGCTTTGGCGCGATCTGCGGATCGTCGCTCGCCACCGCGGCGACCATGGGGCAGGTCGCCCTGCCGGAGATGAAGCGCTACGGCTATTCCGGCGGCTTCTCCTCGGCCACGCTGGCGGCGGGCGGGACGCTTGGGATACTTATCCCGCCGTCGGTCATTCTTGTCGTCTATGCGATCCTCGCCGAACAGAACATCGCCAAGCTGTTCCTGGCGGCCATGGTGCCGGGGATTCTCGCGGCCATCGGCTACATGATCACCATCGCGATCTACGTGCGGGTGAACCCGGATGCGGCAGGGGTTCGGCCTCCGGTGCCGATGGCAGAGCGGTTCCGGGCGCTGATCGATGTGCTGCCGGTGCTCATCGTGTTCCTCGTCGTGGTCGGGGGCATCTACCTTGGTGTCTTCACCCCGACGGAAGGCGCGGCGGTCGGGGCCGCCGGCACGGGCATCATCGCGCTGCTGAACGGCGGGCTGAGGGGACGGGCCTGGGCGGACAGCTTCTATGCCACGGCGCGCAGCACGGCGATGATCTTTTTCATCGTGCTCGGCGCGGCCTTCTACAACGGCTTCCTCGCCCTGACCCAGGTGCCGCAGGAGCTCGCCTCCTGGGTGGTGGAGCAGGGTCTGAACCCGTGGCTGGTGCTGGTGATGATCCTGGTGCTCTACCTGATCTTTGGCTGCCTGATGGACAGCCTGTCGATGATCCTGCTGACGATCCCGATCTTCTTCCCGATCGTCTCCGCGCTCGACTTCGGGATGGGACCGGAGGAATTCGCGATCTGGTTCGGCATCATCGTGCTGATCGTGGTGGAGGTCGGCCTGATCACGCCTCCTGTTGGCATGAACCTGTTCGTCATCAACTCCATGGACAAGGAAACGCCGATCGTGAAGACCTACGGGGCGGTGATGTACTTTGTCGGGTCGGACATCGTGCGGGTCGCGCTGCTGGTGTTCTTCCCCGGTATCTCCCTGTTCCTGCTGCGAATGCTGTACTGAAGCGGGGCCGGTCCTCGTGCCGGCCCCCGGGGTTTCAGGCGGCCCTGGGTGAGGTCGCGGGCAGGGCGCGCACCGCGTCCTGCGGGGCGGTCCAGTCCAGCCCCTGCGCCTCAGCCACCGGGGCGCAGGTGATGCGGCCCCCGGCGACGTTCAAGCCGTTCAGCAGGTGCGGGTCGCGTTCCAGCGCACCCCTTGTGCCGAAGTCGGCGATCCGCAGCAGGTGCGGCAGGGTGGCGTTGTTCAGCGCATAGGTCGACGTCCGCGCGACGCCGCCGGGCATGTTGGCAACACAGTAGTGCACAATGCCGTCGACCTCGTAGATCGGATCCTGATGCGTGGTCGGTCGGGAGGTTTCGAAACAGCCGCCCTGATCGATGGCGACGTCCACCAGAACGGTACCGGGCATCATGCCCTTCAGCATGTCGCGGGTGATGAGCTTGGGTGCGGCAGCACCGGGTATCAGCACGGCGCCAATGACCAGATTGACGATTCCGGTCATCTGGTTCAGTGCCGTCGCCGTGGAGTAGACGGTTCGGACCCGGCCGCCGAACTGGCGGTCAATGTCTTCGAGCACATCGTGCGAGCGGTCGTAGACCGTGACCTCGGCCCCCATCCCGACAGCCATCTGCGCGGCGTTGCGTCCGACGACACCGCCGCCGATGATCGCGACCTTCGCCGGGGCGACTCCGGGCACGCCGCCGAGGAGGACGCCGCTGCCGCCCTGCGCCTTCTCCAGCGCATGCGCGCCGGCCTGGATCGACATGCGACCAGCCACCTGGCTCATCGGGCGGAGGAGGGGGAGACCGCCGCGCGGGTCGGTCACCGTTTCATAAGCGATGCAGGTGGCGCCGCTGGCTATAAGGTCGCGGGTCTGATCGGGATCCGGGGCGAGGTGGAGGTAGGTGTAGAGCGTCTGGCCTTCGTGCAGGCGGGCGCGTTCGGCGGGTTGAGGCTCCTTCACTTTCACGACGGTCTCGGCCTTCGCGAAAAGCGTTTCGACGTCGGTTATCTCGGCTCCGGCGGCGCGGTAGGTTTCGTCCGTGGCGCCGATGCCGTTGCCTGCGCCGGTCTCGATCAGGACGGCGTGGCCGCGGGCGGTCAGTTCCGCGACGCTCTCGGGCGTAAGGCCGACGCGGTATTCGTGGTTCTTGATCTCCTTGGGGCAGCCGATGAGCATGGCGGGTTCCTCTCCGGTGGCAGGTGCTATGCCATCAGGGGACCACGGATCGGGTGGTGATTTCTTGAAAATCTTCGCGGGTGTGGGGAATTCTTCGAAGAATCCAGCGACGCTGAGCTAAGTTTTAGGAGATTCTCCTGAATTGTGGGGTTCCCCTCCCTAACCCTCCCCTTGGCAGGGGGAGGGGATCAGGGTGCGTGGGTATCCGGCGATCAGGCGGTGCGGAGGCCGAGGATCTCGCGGGCCTGGGCAACGGTCGCCACGGGGCGTTCGTGCTTTTCGCAGATCTCGACCACCCGGCGGACCAGCGCGGCATTTGAGGGCGCAAGGGTGTCACGGTCGAGCCGCACGTTGTCCTCCAGCCCGCAGCGGGCGTGGCCGCCGGCGGGCACGGTCCATTCGTTCACGGTGATCTGCCCGGCACCGATCCCGGCGGCGCACCATTCGCTGTCGGGCAGCAGGCGTTTCATCGTGGCGATGTAAAAATCGAAGGTCTCGCGGTCGACCGGCATGGCGTTCTTCACGCCCATGACGAACTGCACGTAGGGGTGGGCCGCCAGTTGGCCCCGCCGGAACATCAGTGCGGCGTGGTGGATGTGGGAGAGGTCGAAGGCCTCGATCTCGGGCTTCACGTCGTAGGTCAGCATTTCCGACGCCAGCCAGTCCACCAGGTCGGGCGGGTTTTCGTAGACCCGCGTCGGAAAGTTGTTCGATCCGACCGACAGCGACGCCATGTCGGGGCGCAGCGACAGGTGGCCGCCGCGCGCCTTGCCGGCCCCGGATCGGCCGCCGGTGGAGAACTGGAGGATCATGCCGGGACAGTGCTTTTCCAGACCTTCCTTGAGACGGGCGAACTTCTCCGGGTCGGAGGAGGGCGTTCCGTCGTCGTTGCGGACATGGGCATGGCAGATGGTGGCACCGGCCTCGAACGACTCGTGGGTCGACTCGATCTGTTCCGCGACGGTGACGGGAACGGCCGGGTTGTCGGCCTTGGTCGGAACGGAGCCGGTGATGGCCACGCAGATGATGCAGGGTTTCTGGGTCATGTCGGTCCTGGCCGGTATTGATTGTCGGTGTCAACTTTCCCTAGGGCAGGCCCCCGGGTTTGTCCAGCATCCCGCCACGGGGCGGGCTTTGCAACGGAAAGGGGCGCCCCGCAGGACGCCCCTTCGCTTGCCATGAGTGGCGGGATCAGCCGGCCTGGCCAACCGGCAGCAGAACGCGGTCGATCACGTGCACGACGCCGTTGGACTGGTCGACGTCGGCGGTCGTCACAGTTGCGACGCGGCCGTTTTCGTCCTTCAGCTTCAGCATGCCGCCTTCCATGTAGGCTTCCAGCTGGCAGCCGCCGACGGTCGGAACGACGTGCATGCCGCCGTCATCCGAGATCATCTTGTTAATGTCGGTCGAGAAGGCTTCGGTGGCGACGACGTGGCAAGTCAGGATCTGCTGCAGCTGCTTCTTGTTGCCTTCTTCCATCAGCTTGTTCAGCGAGGCTTCGGAGATCATGCCGAAGGCGTCGTTGGTCGGTGCGAAGACGGTGAAGGGGCCGTCGCCCATCAGGGTTTCCGCCAGCCCGGCCTGTTTCACAGCGGCCACCAGCGTGGTCAGGTTCGGCGCGGCAGAGGCGTTTTCGGCGATGGTCATGTCAGCCATCATGGGCGCGCCGCCGACGGTCGGGTTTTCCTTGGCGACGGCAATGGTCGCGATGGCGGTGGCGGCAACGGCTGCAATCAGTCTGGTCTTCATGTCAAAGTCTCCTGTTGATGACCGGAGGAGATGTCCTCCGTCTGTGCCCCTAGATACGGGCGGGGCCGGAGATCGGTTTCATGCGGGCAGAGATTTTTCGTTTCCCGGATGTGTCGGCCGCGGAAGTCCGCCGGGCATCCGTTTGATCCTGCGCGGAGAATTGGCGGCGCGGCGGATCGGGCCGATGATTTCGCGGCTCAGGAAGCGGCCGTCCCTGACGGACAGGATGCGCCCGGCGGGCACCATCCGGCGGGCGATGTCGGTCCGGTGGCGGTCGGCGCGGAAGGCGATGCGCTGGCCGGGTGTCATCGCGGCGAGGGCCTGGGGACCGGGCAGGAAGGTTTCCGTGGCAAGGCCGTTGGCCCGCAGCACGACGTGGCGTTCGGTCATGATGTGGACGTAGGTGACATGCTCCGCTTCGAGGTCGAGCCGGGCCTGGCGCCCGATCAGGGCACGGGCGGGCAGCAGGATCGTGTCGTCGGCGAAGTAGAGCGCGGCGAGGACATGGCGGATGCGCACCAGATGCTGCTGCGACAGGCGCAGGTCCCGGGACGGCCGGCCGGGGCCGAAAGCCCCGGCCGGGATCACCACCGGCGCCAGCCTCTCCCGGGCACGGGGACCACAGGAGGAGAGCGAGACTTGGCGGCGGCAGGTCCAGAGGATCGCGTGGGCGTTGCCCTCGGCGTCCTCGATCAGGTCGCCTTCACGCAGGTCGCCGGCCGGGCATTCGCCGCCGGGCACGGAGATCATGGCGTCGGCGGTAAAGCAGACTGGTGTGAACAACGGGTAAGGGGTGGCGTCAATGTCGATGACCACCGCGACAGCACCCGTAAGATCCGGGGGGCCGTCCGGGTAGTGAAAATAGGTGGTGCCGCCGGCCTGGAAAACCACCAGGTCCGAAGGCGACCCGAGCGGCACGGTGCCAACTCCGGGTACGGCCACGCCGGGCGTGGCCGTACCAGAGCCGACATAGGTGATCGGCTGGCCCGAAAGGGTCGCAATCCCGTCGTCTCCGGGCCCGAGAATCCCGTCCACATCCGTGATCGTGTGGGATTCTGGCGTCCCGAATTGACCAAGGACGATCGTCTGTCCGGCGGACAGAAGGTCAAGGACCGTCAGTGCCCCGAGATAGGGCTCAACGTCGATGATTGCGCTTCCCATTCTAACATACTCACTCTTTACTCATCCCTTCCGGGCCACATCCAGGACAGGTTCCGGGGGTCCCGGCCTTTTCCCGATCAAGGCTAACAGCGCCTTGCCAAATCAGGGTGCGGGTCAAATGGGGCTGGAAATGGGCACTTGTTTAAGTTGTATACCGGGGTGCCGGAATTTTCGACGCTGCGGTGCGGCAAGTGCATGGTTTAAAATGAAATTAAATATGAAAATTTGTTCTTACTTTTCAATGCGCGATATCAGGGAACATACCAGGGCGTAGGAAAAGGGTGAATATAACCCTCATATATTGATTTTTTCCGATGTGAAATTTCACAATGGAAAATGCTTGTCAAATGCAACAGCGCATGGTTCTGCCCGACGGATGCCCCATTTCCGCCCCATTTCGCAGGGGCAGAGAGCCCAAGGTTTGCCTTCCACGTACTGACCCGCCCGGGCGAAACCTTCAGCCGAGGAGGCGGCGGGCGATGACCTGGGCCTGAATCTCTGCCGCGCCCTCGAAGATGTTGAGGATTCGCGCGTCGCAGAGCAGTCGGCTGACCGTGTATTCCAGGGCGAAGCCGTTGCCGCCGTGAATTTGCAGGGCGTTGTCGGCGCAGGACCAGGCGACGCGGGCGCCAAGCAGCTTGGCCATGCCGGCCTCGAGGTCACAGCGGCGGTCGTGGTCCTTCTCGTAGGCGGAGAAGTATGTGAGCTGGCGGGCAACGGCGATTTCGACCGCCATCATCGCCAGCTTGCCGGAGACGCGGGGGAAGTTGACCAGCGGCTGGCCGAAGGCCTTCCGGTCGAGTGCATACTGCAGGCCGACGTCCAGCGAGGCCTGGGCCACGCCGATGGCGCGGGCGGCGGTCTGGATGCGGGCGGCCTCGAAGGTCTTCATCAGCTGCCGGAAACCCTGGCCCTCGGTCCCGCCGAGGAGGTTGTCACCCTTGACGTGGAAATTGTCGAAGCCGAGTTCGTATTCCTTCATGCCGCGATAGCCGAGCACCTCGATCTCACCGCCGGTCATGCCTTCGGTCGGGAAGGGGTCTTCGTCGGTTCCGGGGGTCTTTTCGGCGAGGAACATCGACAGCCCATTGTGGTCCGTGGAGTTCGGATCGGTTCTGGCGAGCACGGTCATCACATGGGTGCGGGCGGCGTGGGTGATCCAGGTCTTGTTGCCGGTGATGCGGTAATCGTCGCCGTCCTTGACCGCGCGGGTGCGCAGGGAGGCGAGGTCGGAGCCGGTGTTGGGTTCGGTGAAGACGGCGGTCGGGAGGATTTCGCCCGAGGCGAGCTTCGGCAGCCAGTAGGATTTCTGGTCGTCCGTGCCGCCGCCGAGGATCAGCTCCGCCGCGATTTCGGACCGGGTGGCGAGGGAGCCGACGCCGATATAGCCGCGCGACAGTTCCTCGGACACCACGACCATGGAGGCCTTGGTCAGTCCGAAACCGCCGAGGTTTTCCGGAATGGTCAGGCCGAAGACCCCCATTTCGGACAGTTCCTGGATCACCGACATGGGGATCAGTTCGTCCTTGAGGTGCCATTCATGGGCGTAGGGTTCGACCTTTTCCACGGCATAGCGACGGAACTGGTCGCGGATCATCTCGAGCTCTTCGTCGAGGCCCGAGGCACCGTACATGGTCGCGCCCTTCTGGTCCACGATCAGCGCGGTGAGGCGGGAGCGGGCGGCCTGCGTGTTGCCGGACTGGCAGAGGGTCGAGACGGCGTCGGTGTTCAGCGTGGCCTGATCGGCGGGGGACAGTCCGAGGTCCTGAAGGCGCACGATCTCGTTCTGGGACATCTGGATGCCGCCGATGATCTGCCAGAGGTATTCGCCGAAGGCGATCTGGTGGATCAGCTGCTCCATTTCGCCGAACTTTCCGTCGGCGGTCAGCTTCTCGGCCCATTTCTGCATCTGGCGCAGGGATTCGACGTAGGTTGCCAGCCACGCGAGCCCGTGCGTCGCGGTCTGGTGCTTTTCGACGGCGGGGGTGGTGATCTTCTCTCCGCCCTCCAGCACCATCGCGCGGACCGAGGCCTGCGCCTTGTCCAGAAGCTCCTCTGCCGGGGCAATGGCGGCCGCGGTCAGCGTCAGAAGGTCCGGCAGGATCGTCGTGCCTGCCCCGGTCATGTCCTGTCCGTCATGTGCCATCTGTCATCCCCCTTTTCCGTTCCAGCCGGGCATATCCACTTTGCAGGTGCAGCGCAACAAATATGCGCCCGTGATGCGATGCGCGACCTAATCTTGCGCGCGCGCTTTTCAAGTGGCGGTCCCCCGCGCGGGGGCGTATGCCGCCGGCATGGATACACTGACCGCCCTTGTGCCGCTGCACGCCCTGATCGCCTGCCTGATCGTCGGATTCGTCGCCGGCGTGGTCAAGGGCATGGTGGGATTTGCCATGCCGATGATCATGATTTCGGGCATGGGATCCTTCGTTTCGCCCGAACTCGCGCTTGCCGGGCTGATCCTGCCGACGCTGGTGACAAACGGCTGGCAGGCCTTGCGGCAGGGGCTGGCGGCGGCCTGGGGGTCGATCGTCAGGTTCCGGACCTTCCTGCTGATCGGATTCGTCGCGCTGCTGGTGTCGGCGCAGCTGGTGCGGGTGCTGCCCGGGGACGTGATGCTGCTGATGATCGGGGTGCCGATCGTGATCTTCGCGGTGACGCAGCTGATGGGAAAGGTGCTGACCCTGGGTGACAATCCGCCGCGGTGGATCGAATGGGCCATCGCCGGGTTCGCCGGGTTCATCGGCGGGTTCTCCGGGGTCTGGGGGCCGCCGACGGTGGCCTATCTGACCGCGCTCGACATACCCAAGAAGGAACACGTGCGGGCGCAGGGGGTGATCTACGGGCTGGGCGCGGTCGCGCTGTTCTTCGCGCATATGGCGAGCGGCGTGGTCCGGTCCGAGACGCTGCCGTTTTCGCTGCTGCTGGTGATCCCTGCGCTTGCGGGGATGTTCATCGGGTTCCGGGTGCAGGACCGGATCGACCAGGCGGCGTTTCGTCGGGCGACGCTGGTGGTCCTGCTGGTGGCGGGCGGCAACCTGATCCGCCGCGGCCTCATGGGCTAGGACAGCAGGCCCTCGGTCGGACAGGTGTCGAGGATCGCCTGCGCCACGGGGCCGTCGTGCACGATGAAGTCCTGTCGCGCCACGACCTCTCCGTCGAGGAGGATCTCCATGCTCCAGGGGCCGGCGGCGAGTTCGTAATCGAATTCGAAGTAGAAGTAGCGCGCGCTGCTTTCTCCGCCGCTCATGGTGGAGGGCCAGCTTTCCTCTGTCATGTAGCCGGGGCCGAAGCTGGGATGGCGGGTCACCATGGTGACGACGTGGTCGCCTGCATCGTCGGCAAAGGTCACGTGGATGCCGAAGGCGATGCCAAGCTTTGCCGGGACCTGATCCGTGGGCAGGTCGAAGACAATGGCCGGACCGCCGCTGCGGACGCGGCCTGCGTTGGTGTCCGGGGCAGGAACGTCGGTTCCCTGCGGGTTGTAGTCGCAGACCACGCCGTATTCGAGCGCGACGACCGGAGGGGCGATGAAGGTTTCGGCCTGCGCGGGGGCGGTCAGGCAAAACGCCCCGCCGGTGAGGGCGAGGCGCAGGAAAGGGGCCGTAAGGCGCAGGGTCTTCATCCGGCGCTCACCCGATCGCGGCGGCTTTCACGTCGTCGTCGATGTAAGGCAGGTACTTGGCGAAGTTCTCGGAGAACATGTTCACCAGCTTGGAGGCCTGCGCGTCATAGGCCTTCTTGTCGGCCCAGGTGGCGCGCGGGTCGAGG
This sequence comes from Primorskyibacter flagellatus, assembly GCF_014638275.1. Taxonomy (GTDB): domain Bacteria; phylum Pseudomonadota; class Alphaproteobacteria; order Rhodobacterales; family Rhodobacteraceae; genus Pseudooceanicola; species Pseudooceanicola flagellatus_A. Next base: position 290,999 of record NZ_BMFJ01000002.1, on the reverse strand, counting down.
AGGGTGGCGTCGACGCCGGGCACGGTCACCGGAACCTCGAACCCGAAGTTCGGGTCCTTGCGGAAGGTCGCCTCGTTCAGGGACCCGTCGAGCGCGGCGGTCAGCAGGGCGCGGGTTGCCTTGATGGGCATGCGCGACCCGGTGCCATAGGCGCCGCCGGTCCAGCCGGTGTTGACCAGCCAGCAGGTCGCGCCGTGCTTCGCGATCTTCTCGCGCAGCAGGTTGCCGTAGACCTCGGGGCGGCGGGGCATGAAAGGGGCGCCGAAGCAGGTGGAGAAGGTGGGTTCCGGTTCGACCACGCCACGTTCGGTGCCCGGGGTCTTGGAGGTGAAGCCCGACAGGAAGTGGTACATCGCCTGCGCCGGAGTGAGACGCGAGATCGGGGGCAGGACCCCGTAGGCGTCGCAGGTCAGCAGGATGATGTTCTTCGGGTGGCCGCCAAGCGCGGTTTCCGACGCGTTGGAGATATAGTCCAGCGGGTAGGCGCAGCGCATGTTCTGAGTGAGCGAGGCGTCTTCGAAGTCGAGCTCGAAGGTCTCTTCGTCATAGACCATGTTCTCGATCACGGTGCCGAACATGGAGCATGTGGCGTAGATCTCCGGCTCGGCCGTGGGCGAGAGGTTGATGGTCTTGGCGTAGCAGCCGCCTTCGAAGTTAAAGGTGCCGCGGTCGGACCAGCCGTGTTCGTCGTCGCCGATCAGCGTGCGGTTCGGGTCGGCGGACAGGGTCGTCTTGCCGGTGCCGGAGAGGCCGAAGAAGATCGCGGCGTCGACCGGATTGTCCTTGGCGTGGTTGGCCGAGCAGTGCATCGGCATGACGCCCTTTTCCGGCAGCAGGTAGTTCAGCAGGGTGAAGACGGATTTCTTGTTCTCGCCCGCATATTCGGTGCCGCCGATCATGATCAGCTTCTTGTCGAAGTTCAGGGCGATGACCGTGTCGGACCGGCAGTTGTGACGCTCCGGGTCGGCCTTGAAGCTGGGGCAGTTGATGATGGTGAAATCCGCCATGAAACCGTCAAGGGCCTCCCGCTCGGGGCGGCGCAGCAGGTGGCGGATGAACAGGTTGTGCCAGGCGAGTTCGGAGACGACGCGCACGTTGATCGCATAGGCCGGGTCTGCACCGCCGACGAGGTCCTGCACGTAGTAGTCCTTGCCCTTCATGTGGGCGAGCATGTCGGCATAGAGCGTGTCGAAGCCTTCGGGCGACATGGCGGCGTTGTTGTCCCACCAGATCGTGTCCTCGACCGAGGGGGTGCGCACGACGTGCTTGTCCTTGGGTGAGCGTCCGGTGAACTTGCCGGTGGTGACCAGGAAGGTGCCGCCCTGGCCGAGACGTCCTTCGCCGCGGGAAACGGCGGCCTCCATCAGCGCGGGCTCCATCAGGTTGTAATAGACATTGCCCAGGCCCGCGATCCCCTGATCTTCAAGGCGGAAATTGGGGTTAACCCGTCCAGATGTCATGTGCCAAGCTCCTGTAGCTGCGCGATGCCGGCGTCTCCTCCCCCGCGGTCCGGCTAATTCCGGTCTGCGGGTCCTGCCGATAGCGGGCGTCATAACATGGGGCTTGCCGGGATGAACAGGCCGCTTTGCCGCGGTTAGCGCCACCAGCTACGGTTTAGCGCAATCACCCGCGGATCACCGCCTGCGAGCGGACAACAGCCGGTCACGGGCCGGAGACAATTCAGGCAATTCTAAGACATTTTCGCCACATTCCTGACGCGAGGGCATGGGCGATTCGCGTTTGGGGATTGATTGTAAAGAGTGAAATGGCGGATAGTCCCGAAAAACAGGCAAGAACGCCGAGCAGCATAAGGAAAAATGCGATGTCGAAGATCGCCCTTGTCGACGACGACAGGAATATCCTGACGTCCGTCGCCATCACCCTTGAGGCAGAGGGTTTCGAAGTCGAGACCTACAACGACGGCCAGGCCGCGCTGGACGCCTTCAACAAGAAACTGCCGGACATGGCCGTGCTGGACATCAAGATGCCCCGCATGGACGGGATGGATCTGCTGCAGCGCCTGCGGCAGAAGACCTCCATGCCGGTGATCTTCCTGACCTCCAAGGACGACGAGATCGACGAAGTGCTCGGCCTGCGCATGGGTGCGGACGACTACGTGAAGAAACCGTTCAGCCAGCGTCTTCTGGTGGAACGCATCCGCGCGCTGCTGCGCCGCCAGGACGCCATCGGCGGAGAGGTGATCCCCGAGACGGAGGAGACCAAGGTCATCGAACGCGGTGAGCTGCGGATGGATCCGCTGCGTCATGCCGTGACCTGGAAGGGCATGGACGTGTCGCTGACCGTGACCGAATTCCTGCTGCTGCAGGCCCTGGCACAGCGTCCCGGCTTCGTGAAGTCGCGCGACCAGCTGATGGACGTGGCCTATGACGACCAGGTCTATGTCGACGACCGGACCATCGACAGCCATATCAAGCGCCTGCGGAAGAAGATGCGGTCGGTCGACCCGGAATTCTCCGCGATTGAGACGCTTTACGGTATCGGGTACAGATACAACGAAGAGTAAATGGCTCTCGCTGAAAGGATCAGTTTGCGCGACGACACGCCGGACACCAGCGGCGACGTGGTGCTGGGTGACGATTTCGTCGCGCCGAACGCCAATGTCGACGAGGAACTGCGCGCCCGTCGCGAACGGCGGGGCCTGTTCTCTCTCAAGGCGTCGCCGCTTACGCGCAAGATCATCATCTTCAACCTGATCGCGCTGAACGTGCTGGTGGCGGGGATCCTGTATCTCTCCGCCTCGCGCGACAGCCTCGTCACGCAGCGCGCCGCCAGCCTTGTGAGCGAGGCCGAGCTGATCTCGGACGTGTTCGAGGCGCAGCTTGCGCCGGGCGCGCCCGTGGACCTGGCCGGGGGTTCCGGCATCAACGTGGCCGAAACGCTTGCAGGGCTGGACCTGCGGCGGGGCATCGACCTGTACGTCTTCGACACGGCCGGCGACCTGATCGGCCGCATGACCGGAGAGCGGGACGGCGTCGGCGCGCGGGTCTCCGATCCGGCCGAAGACAAGACGATCATCATCGATTTCCTGACCTTCCTCTGGAACGGCATGACGTCGGTCTTTTCGTCCGGCAAGCGGGATGTGCCGGAAGTCCCGGTTGAGGATCAGGCGCGGTCGCTCGTCGCCGGATCCCTGACTGGGGAAACCCAGGTCAGCGTCGGACGGGGGGAGGCCGGCAGCTTCCTCGCCGTTGCATCGCCGATCATGCTGGACGGGGTTGCGGTCGGGACCGTGGCGCTTGCGTCCTCTGCCGGACAGATCGACGCGGTGGTGCGCGCCGAACGCGAGCGGGTGCTGGAGATGTTCGTGATCGCCACGCTGGTGTCGATCGGTCTGAGCCTTGTCCTGGCCTCGACCATCGCCAACCCGCTGGCGGACCTTGCCGCGGCGGCGGAGGTCGGGCGCGACAAGGACAACAAGTCGCGGTCGCCCGCGCGGGTGCGTATCCCCGATCTGACCGCGCGCCCGGACGAGATCGGGCGCCTGTCGGGCGCGCTGCGCGGCATGGTCGCGGCGCTTTACGAACGGATCGACGCCAACGAACAGTTCGCCGCCGACGTGGCGCATGAAATCAAGAACCCGCTCGCCTCGCTCCGCTCTGCCGTGGTGACGCTGCGGGTGGCGAAGCGCGACGATCAGCGCGACCAGCTGCTTGACGTGATCGACCATGACGTGCGGCGGCTGGACCGGCTGGTGTCCGACATCTCCAACGCCTCCCGGCTCGATTCCGAGCTGGTGAAGGAGGAGCAGGAGCCCTTCGATCTGGTAAAGATGCTCAGGAACCTCAGCGAATACCTGGGCGAGCAGGCTTCGGACAAGGGCATCGACTTCATCAGCGACCTGCCGCCGGACAGCATCGTCCTGCGCGGGCTGGAGGCGCGGCTGGCGCAGGTCTTCGTGAACCTCATCACCAACGCGATCAGCTTCTGCGAGGACGGCGACGCCATCCGCGTCTGGACCCGGCGGCGCGAGAACCGGGTGCTGGTGGTGGTCGAGGATACCGGGCCGGGCATTCCCGACCAGTCGCTGCAGAAGATCTTCAAGCGGTTTTATTCGCACCGCCCCGCCAACGACTTCGGCAACAACTCCGGCCTCGGGCTGGCGATCTCCAAGCAGATCGTGGAGGCGCATGGCGGCGTGATCTGGGCCGAGAACATCCGCCCGACCGATGCCGACATCACCTCTGATCCGCTTGGCGCGCGCTTCGTCGTCGGCCTGCCGATCTGAGCCATGGGTGCGGGATGGACCAGCCATCCGAGACGATCACAGTTCACGCCAGCGCCGTCGCCCTGCAGGGGCGCGCGGTGCTGATCGAGGGGCCGTCGGGCGCGGGCAAGTCCGCGCTGGCACTGGCGCTCATGGCCCATGGGGCGATGCTGGTGGCGGACGACCGGGTGACGCTGCGACGTCAGGGGGATCAGGTGCTGGCGGCCCCGCCCGACACTATCGCGGGGCGGATCGAGGCGCGGGGCGTCGGCATCCTGAACGCGGATTTCGTCAAAGATGTACCTGTAGTGTTGCTTGTAAGTGTCGCCGAGATGGAAACAGACCGTCTCCCGCCGCGGCGCAGAAAGAATTTACTGGGTGTTTCCCTGCCTGTGGTTCACAATAGCGGTACACAGCATTTCGTTCCGGCGCTCCTGCAATATCTGATAGGCGGGCGTCATGCCTGAACCGACGTGTGAGCCATGGGTATCCTGAGCCAGCAGATCGAACCATCCACTGCCGACCGCCGCGTGCTTGTCACCGGGCCGTCCGGTGCGGGCCGGACGACCGCGATCCGCGCGCTGGAGGACCTGGGGTACGAGGCGATCGACAACCTGCCGCTGTCCTTCGTCCCGCGCCTGCTTGAGGGCGACCCGGTGCGGCGGCCCGTGGCGCTTGGCATCGATGTGCGGAACCGGGATTTCTCGACCGCCGCGCTGATCGAGGTGATCGACACGTGGGGCGCGGACAGAACGCGGCCGCTCGAGGTGCTTTACCTCGACTGTTCGGCCGACACGCTGGTCAACCGGTTCTCGGAAACCCGGCGGCGGCACCCGATTGCTCCGGCCGAAACCCCGCGCGACGGCATCGACCGTGAGATGGATCTGCTGGCCCCGATCCGGGTGCGGGCGGATGTGCTGATCGACACGACCGAGATGTCTCCGCACGACCTGAAGGCCGAGATCGGCAACTGGTTCTCGGTCAGCGAACAACGGGCGCTGGCGGTATCGGTGCACAGCTTCAGCTACAAGCGGGGTCTGCCGCGCGGGCTGGACATGGTGTTCGACACCCGGTTCCTGAATAACCCGTACTGGGACGCGTCCCTGCGCGGAAAGACCGGGCTGGAGGGCGAGGTGCAGGCCTATGTCGCCGGTGACGACAGGTTCGCGGCCTTTTTCGGGAAGGTGCTGGATCTGACGCTGATGCTGCTGCCGGCCTATGTGGAAGAGGGGAAGAGCTACTTCTCCATCGGGTTCGGTTGTACCGGCGGGCAACACCGTTCGGTTACCATGACGGAAAGGCTGGCCAAGGCCCTTGCGGAGGGCGGCTGGCAGGTGTCAATTAGGCACCGGGAGCTTGAGCGCCGCGGTGCGGCGCGGGCCTGAGGGGTGGGTATGAACAAATCCAGTGCCATCCGGGCCGAGACGTATCGGGAAGGACATCAGCCCTTGATCGGGATCGTGATCGTTGCACACGGCGGTCTGGCGCGCGAATACCTCGCCGCGATGGAGCATGTCGTGGGTGAACAGGACGGGATCCGCACGATTTCCATCGACGCGATCCACGACCGGGGCGCCAAGCAGGCCGAAATCTGCGATGCGGCGGATTCCGTGGACCAGGGCGGCGGCGTGGTGGTCGTTGTGGACATGTTCGGCGGGTCTCCGTCCAACCTGTCGCTGATGGCCTGCCGGCCCGAGGACCGGCGGATCCTCTACGGGGCCAATCTGCCGTTGCTGATCAAGCTGGCGAAGTGCCGGCACAAACCGCTCGGCGATGCGGTGCGCGCCGCGACGGAAGCCGGGCGCAAGTATATTGACAGCCAGAACGTCAGTACGCACTAGATCCCGTTCATGAGCCAGACCATTACCCGCACGCTCAAGATCGTGAACGAGAAAGGGCTGCACGCCCGCGCATCGGCCAAGCTGGTCGAGGTTGTCGAAGGTTTCGACGCCCGGGCGGAGGTGAGCCGCGACGGCATGTCCACCGGCGGCGACAGCATCATGGGGCTTTTGATGTTGGCAGCGTCAAAGGGAAGCACTATTGAGGTCCAAACCTCGGGGCCGGATGCCGAGGCGCTGGCGGATGCGCTGCAGGCGCTTGTGGCGGATCGCTTCGGCGAAGACATGTGACCCGCCGGGCCCGGCGCCCGGCACAGGAATGCGAGGGGGCGACCCTTGGTAGACAGCACGCAGAACCGGATCGCCATGGCGCGACGGTCCAACCGCCAGACCCAGAGTGGTGTGGTGCCGGAAAACGTGACTTTCACGAAGTATGACCGGCGTTCGCTGACCTATTCGACCTCTTTCGAGGATCCGTGGCGGCGCAACCTGATCCGGGCGATCGAATGGATGACCGGCAAGGTCTCCATCATCCGCATGATCCGCAAGTTCGAGAAGCAGGGCGCGCCGCAGGGGCAGGCCTTCTGGCGGGCGACGCTGGACGTGATGGGGATCGACCTGCTGACGCCGCCCGCTCAGCTGGCCCGCATCCCGACCGAAGGGCCGGTCGTGGTCGTCGCCAACCATCCGCATGGCATGGTCGACGGAATGATCCTGGCCGACCTGATCGGGCGGGTGCGCAACGACTACAAGATCCTGACCCGCCAGCTTCTGACCGGTATCGACGAGGTCGCGTCGTCGTACATGATTCCGGTGCCTTTCCCGCATGACGCGGATGCGCAGCGCAAGTCGGTGGAGATGCGGGCGAACGCGATGGCGCATCTCAAGACAGGGGGGCTCATCACTCTGTTCCCTTCGGGAGTCGTGGCATCGTCGCGGACCATGTTCGGCCCGGCGATCGAGGCCGAGTGGAACGTGTTCACCGCGCAGATGATCCGCCGGTCCGGTGCCAAGGTGGTGCCGATCTTCTTCCCCGGCGCCAACAGCCGCTGGTATCAGATGGCCAACCGGATCAGCCCGATCCTGCGGCAGGCTTTCCTGCTGCACGAGATCGTGCACAGCTGCAACCGCCCGCAGGCCCCGGTGGTGGGTGAGGTGATCCCGGAGTCGGACATGGAACTGCTGGCGAAGGATCCGCGCGGCTTCATGACCTGGCTGCGGGAGCATACGCTGGCGCTTGGCCGCAGCGCGCAGGCGTAAGGCCTTCAGCCGGACCGGATCATCCTGAACAGCGTCGACGCCGCCCAACCGGCAAGTATCGCGATGGACAGGGACAGGATGCCGTAAATTGGCGGATTTTCCTGCGACATCATGTAGAGCCAGCGTTCCAGCCCGACCTTGCGCACCTCGATCGTGGTGTCGAAGCGGGACACGACGTGGCCTTCACGCAGCAGGAAGACACGGGTGTCGTAGCTGCCTTCCGTCAGGTTGGAGGGCAGGGCGATCCGGGTGCGGAACAGGGTCTGCTGATCCAGCTGAACGTTGCTTTCAAGGTCCTGATAGACCTGCTCCCCGGTGCGGATTCGGATGAGGGCGTCGATGTAGTCCGAGGGGTTTTCGGTCATCGAGGCGGCGCCCACGGAACGGATCGCGCGGGGGATGGTGATGGAGTGGCGCAGGTCTTCGGTCCGGCGCAGGATTTCGTTCAGGGGGCCTGTTGAGGAGACCGCGTAGAAGCTGGGCGCGGCGGCGATGCGCACGGTTTCGGCGTTGACCCAGATACCGGCGCGGCGGGCCTTGAGGTGCAGGGTCACCGGCGTTTCGGGTCCGGCGAGGGTGACGATCACCTCCAGCTCGGGGTCGATGATCGGGCTTTCGCGCTTCACCGCGCCGAAGATCAGCAGGTCCGACCCGTCGAAATCGGCGGTGATGCGGACATTGTCCTGGTTCATGCCCAGCACGACCTCCTCCTGCGCGGCGAGGGGCGTGGCGAGCAGCAGCAGAAGGGCGAGGGCGCGGATCATGACGCCCCCGTGGAGATTTCGTAGAGCTCGTCCGGCGGCACCAGCAGGTCGAAGGCGAGCTTGCCGCAGACCGCCAGCACCAGAACGGCCAGCAGGATGCGCAGTTGTTCGGCCTTGAGCCGCGCGCCGATGCCGGTGCCGAACTGGGCACCGATGACGCCGCCAAGCAGCAGGATCACGGCCAGCATCAGATCGACGGTCTGGTTGGTGATGGCGTGCAGCAGGGTGGTGAAGGCGGTGACGAAGATGATCTGGAACAGCGAGGTGCCGATCACCACCTTGGTCGGCATGTGCAGCAGGTAGATCATGGCCGGAACCATGATGAAGCCGCCGCCCACCCCCATGATCGCCGCCAGCACGCCAACCGCCATGCCGACCAGCACCGGCGGAATGACGGAGATATAGAGCCCGGACGTCCGGAACCGCATCTTCAGCGGCAGCGCATAGATCCAGCCGTTGTGACGGCGCGCGCGGGCGGGACCGGCGGTGCCCGGCTTGCGCTTGGCCCGGCGCAGGGCGCGCAGGCTTTCCACGAACATCAGCATGCCCACGGTGCCGAGGAAGACGACGTAGCAGAGGTTCACCAGCAGATCGACCTGCCCGAGGCTGCGCAGGTAGTTGAAGACGAGGATGCCGAGGAAGGACCCGATCAGGCCTCCGACCAGCAGGACGGTGCCCATCTTGAGGTCCACGGTCTTGCGTCTGAGATGGGCCAGAACGGCCGAGACCGAGGAGGCGACGATCTGGTTGGCCGATGTCGCGACCGCCACCGCGGGGGGGATGCCGACGAAGAACAGCAGCGGGGTGATCAGAAAGCCTCCGCCGACGCCGAACATGCCCGACAGGACACCCACGAGCCCGCCGATCCCGAAGAGGAGAAAGACGTTCACCGAGACTTCGGCTATCGGCAGGTAGAGTTGCATGATCCTTCCTAAGCCCCTGTGCCGCACTGCCGCAAGGGCTCATGCGGCGGAGGGATCAGCGTTCCTTGACGTAGGGCTCTCCGCCGGCGCGGGGCGGGATCGCCTTGCCCACGAATCCGGCCAGGATGATGACCGTGAGGATGTAGGGCAGCGCGTCGAGAAGCTGCACCTGCACCCGGATGCCGACGGTGTTCTGGATCAGGTCCGGGCGCAGCGCGATGGCCTGCAGGAAGCCGAACAGCAGGGTGGAGGAGAGCGCGTACCAGGGTCGCCACTTCGCGAAGATCAGGGCGGCGAGCGCGATGTAGCCCCGGCCCGCGGACATATCCTTGACGAAACCTGCCTGCAGCGCGGTGGCAAGGTAGGCCCCGGCGACCCCGCAGAGCAGGCCGCAGATCGCGACGGCGGCATAGCGCAGCCCGACGACCGAGACACCGGCGGTGTCCACGGCGGCGGGGTTTTCGCCAACCGCCCGCAGCCGCAGGCCGAAACGGGTGCGGTAGAGGATCCACCAGGTCAGAGGCACCATCAGAAAGGCGAGGTAGACAAGGATCGTGTGGCCCGAGATCAGCTCATGATAGATCGGGCCGATGACTGGGACGTCCTTGAGCGTTTCCGCCAGCGGCAGGGTCACAGGGTTGAACCGTGCCGCGCCGGACAGGGAGGGCGTGCGGCCACCCTGCGCGAACCAGTCCTGCGCGACCAGTACGGTCATCCCGGCGGCCAGGAAATTGATCGCCACGCCCGAGATCAGCTGGTTGCCACGGAAGGTGATCGAGGCGACACCGTGCAGGCCTGACAGCACCATCGACGCGGCGATCCCGGCCAGCAGCCCGAGCCAGACAGATCCGGTCAGGTAGGCTGTCGCGGCGGAGAAGAAGGCGGCGAAGAGCATCTTGCCCTCGAGCCCGATGTCGAAGATGCCTGCGCGTTCCGAAAACAGCCCGGCGAGGCAGGCCAGCAGCAGCGGGGTGGCCAGCCGGATGGTTGAGTCGAGAACCTGGAGGATGGTGATGAAGTCCATGTCTCAGCCCCTCGACGTGGCCAGTTTGAAGGCGAACAGGGTGAAGAGCATTCCAAGCGTCACCTCCACACCGCGCCGTGCGCGCTGATAGGCCCGCCGCACAGGGGCGGCGGACAGGGCGATGGCGTAGAAGCCGTGTCCTGCGAGGGAGATCGCGAAGGCGCCGAGCAGGAAGAGCAGCGTGACGGAGGCGGACGCGCCGTTGGTGGCCCCGACTGCGCCGATGGCGATCCAGAAGACGATGGCCTTGGGGTTGGTGACCTGCAGCAGGTAGCCCGTCAGGAAGGCACGGGGGGCGGAGAGCGGGGGCATCTCGGCCGGTGTGACCTCTGGCGGGTTCAGCGCCTTGCGGAATGCGCCGATGGCCAGCCACAGCAGGTAGGCCGCGCCGATCATGCGCATCAGCGTGATCGCCCAGGCCGCCTGTTGCAGCACCAGCCCCATGCCGAGCAGCGTGACCACGGCGATCGTCGACGATCCCGCCGCGATCCCGACCGAGGCGATCAGGGCTGTGCCGCGCCCGCGCGACAGGCCGAGGCCAAGCAGCATGGCGACGGCAGGGCCGGGCGACAACACCGCGACCAGCAGGATGGAATAGGCGGCGAGGAAACCGGGGAGGTAGTCCATCGGTCAGCCCTCCGACCGTCTGAGGGCGAGGAAGACCCGTTCCAGCGGCATCCGCACCATGTTGTCGAGCGCCCCGGTGAACAGGATCACCAGTGCCTGGATCACCACGATCAGTTCGCGCGGGATCGAGGTCCAGAGCGCAAGTTCCGCCCCGCCCTGATAGAGGAAGCCGAAGAGGATCGCGGCGAGGAGCACGCCGAACGGGTGGTTGCGCCCCATGAGCGCCACGGCGATGCCGATGAAGCCCGCGCCTTCGGTCATGTTGAGGATCAGCCGCTCGGCCTCTCCCTGCGTGGTGTTGACAGCCATCAGACCGGCGAGGCCGCCTGAGATCAGCATGGAGACGATGATGATTTTGGTACCCGAGATGCCGGCGTATTTCGCGCCCGTCTGGGACCAGCCGTAGGCGCGGATTTCATAGCCGAGCCGGGTGCGCCAGATCAGCAGCCAGACGATCAGGCAGGCGGCGAGGGCGAGGAAGAAGCTGACATTTGCCGGTGCGCCCCGGAACAGCGGATTGCCTTCGGAGGCGAACATGTCCTGAAAGGTCGGCAAGGCGAAGGCGGGGTCGAACTTGGCGGAGGCGGGCTCCATCGACCCCTGTGGTTTCAGCAGGCCGATCAGCAGGTAGTTCAGCAGCGCGGCGGCGATGAAGTTGAACATGATCGTGGTGATGACGATGTGGCTGCCGCGTTTCGCCTGAAGATAGGCCGGGATGAGCGCCCAGGCCGCCCCGAACAGCGCCGCGCCGACGGTGGAGCCGAGCAGCGCCAGCGTCCAGTGCGGCCAGGGCACATAGAGACAGGCCAGCGCCACGCCGAGCCCGCCGAGCATCGCCTGCCCCTCTCCGCCGATGTTGAACATGCGGGCGTGGAAGGCGACGGCCACGGCGAGGCCGGTGAAGATGAAGTTCGTCGCGTAGTAGAGGGTATAGCCCCAGCCCGAGGAGCGCATCAGCGCGCCCTCGACCATCAGCTGGAACGCCTCGACCGGGTTTTCGCCTATGGCGAGGATCACGAGCGCCGAGAGGAGTGCGGCCAGCAGGAGGGAGATCAGCGGGATCAGGACCACATCGGCCCAGGCGGGCATCTTATCCATGCTTCGGGGCCTCTCCGTGCTCCACCGCTTCGAGGTTTTCCTCCACGGCCTTCCAGTCCGGCTTGTCGGGTTCGCCGGAGATCCCCGCCATCATGAGGCCAAGCTCGCGTTCGTCGGTTGCGCCGGGGTCGCGTTCGCCCATGATCCTGCCGTCGAACATCACCGCAATCCGGTCGGAGAGCGAGCGGATTTCGTCCAGTTCGACCGAAACCAAAAGGATCGCCTTGCCTTCGTCGCGCAGGCGGATGATTTCCTGATGGATGAATTCGATCGCGCCGATATCGACACCGCGCGTCGGCTGGCCGACAAGCAGCAGGTCGGGGTTCTTCTCGATCTCGCGCGCCAGAACGATCTTCTGCTGGTTGCCGCCCGAAAAGTTCTTGGCCTTCAGCGTCGGGATCGGCGGGCGGACGTCGAACCGCTCCATCTTTGCCGCCGCTTCCTTCACGATGGCGGCGTTGTTCATCAGGGGGCCGAGCGCCCATTGCGGGTCGCGGTGGTATCCGAAAACGGTGTTTTCCCAGGCGGTGTAGTCCAGGATCAGCCCCTCGTCATGCCGGTCCTCCGGGACGTGGCCGATGCCGCGCGCGCGGCGGGACTGGCCGTCGGACCGGGTGCCGGTCAGGTCGATGGTCTCGCCGTTCATCGTGATCGTACCGGTGCCGGAGCGCATGCCGCCCAGCACCTCCATCAGTTCGGACTGGCCGTTCCCGGCGACGCCCGCGATGCCGTAGATCTCGCCGGCGCGGATATCGAAGCTGATGCCCTTGACCCGTTCGACGCCCGCGCCGTCGGTGACGCGCAGGTCCTTGACCGACAGGACGATGTTGCCGGGGCTGGCCGGCTTCTTGTCGACGCGCAGCAGCACCTTGCGGCCGACCATCAGTTCCGCCAGTTCCTCGGGCGAGGTTTCGGCGGTCCTGACGGTGGCGGTCATCTCACCGCGCCGCATGACGGAAACGGTATCGGTATATTCCATGATCTCCCGCAGCTTGTGGGTGATCAGGATGATGGTCTTTCCTTCTTTCCGCAGGTTGTCGAGGATGCGGAACAGGTGGTCGGCCTCGGCCGGGGTCAGCACGCCGGTCGGTTCGTCCAGGATCAGGATGTCGGCCTGGCGGTAGAGCGCCTTGAGGATTTCCACGCGCTGCTGGTGGCCGACCGAAAGGTCTTCGATCAGGGCGTCCGGGTCGACGTTGAGCTCGTATTCCTCGGCCAGCTGTTTCAGCGACTTGCGGGCCTTGGCGATGGAGGGGGTCAGCATCGCCCCGTCCTCGGCCCCGAGGATGACGTTTTCGACCACGGTGAAATTCTCGACCAGCTTGAAGTGCTGGAAGACCATGCCGATGCCGGCGGCGATGGCGGCCTGGCTGTCGGGGATTTCGGTCCTGCTGCCGTTGACGAATATCTCGCCCCGGTCGGCCTTGTAGAAGCCGTAGAGGATTGACATCAGCGTCGACTTGCCCGCGCCGTTTTCCCCGATGATGCCGTGGATCGTGCCCGGCATGACGCGGATGGAGATGTCCTTGTTCGCCTGGACGGGACCGAAGGCCTTGGAGATGCCCTTGAGTTCGATGGCGGGGGCGGTGTCGGTCAATGCAGCGACCTTTGCGCGGGAAGTGATAAGGGAAGCGCCCGACCCTGGGTGGGCGCGTGCAGATCTGGATCGGCGTGCAGGGGTTTCGCGCTCAATACGGTTGTCCGGATCGGGGCGGCGAAGATGCGCCCTCCCGGAGGGAGGGTCGGGCGCTGCCCGGCCTGCCGCCGGGCGATGCGGCTCGAACGAAGCGCCATGCCCCTACCTTGCATATGGCTTGGGAAGCCGAGGGTCGGAAAAGGGCCGCGCATGTGCGCAGCCCCCAAGATGTCGAGCCGGATCAGAACGTCAGTGCCGGGCAGGTGTCGTCCGAGGAATAGTCGTGGACCTCGATCTCGCCTGCGGCGATCTTGGCTTTCGCATCCTCGACCGCGGCCTTCATCTCGTCCGAGACGAGGGATGCGTTGTTGTCGTCCAGCGCAAAGCCGACGCCCTCTTCCGCCAGGCCCAGTACCTCGACGCCGGCTTCCAGGTCCGCGCCCGCGGTCATGGATTCATAGACGGCGTTGTCCACACGCTTGAGCATGGAGGTCAGGACCTTACCCGGGTGCAGGTGGTTCTGGTTGGAGTCGACGCCGATCGAGAGGATGTCCTCGTCCGCGGCGGTCTGCAGGACGCCCAGACCCGTGCCGCCGGCGGCCGCATAGATCACGTCCGCGCCCTGGCCGATCTGGGCCTTGGCAAGTTCCGACCCCTTCACCGGATCGTTCCAGGCGGCCGGGGTGGTGCCGGTCATGTTGGAGATCACAGTGGCGTCCGGGTTCACGGCCTTCACGCCCTGTGCGTAGCCGCAGGCGAACTTGCGGATCAGCGGGATGTCCATGCCGCCGACGAAGCCCACTGTGCCGGACTTCGATGCCATCGCCGCCATCATGCCGACCAGGTAGGAGCCTTCGTGTTCGGAGAAGAGGATCGACTTCACGTTCGGGTATTCCGCCGGGTCCACATAACCGTCGATGGTGACGAACTTGGTGTCCGGGTAGTCCTTGGCGATCGCGGCGATCGGGGTGGAGAAGGAGAAGCCGGTGGTCACGACCGGGTTGAACCCGGCCTCGGCAAAGCGGCGGAGCGCCTGTTCGCGCTGCGCTTCGGACTGCATCTCGATGTCCTTGTAGGTGCCGCCGGTTTCCTTGGCCCAGCGTTCCGCACCGTTGTAGGCGGCCTCGTTGAAGGATTTGTCGAACTTCCCGCCGAGGTCGTAGACAAGCGCGGGGTCGGCGAGCGCGGTACCGGCGGAAAGCGCGGCGGCAGCGGCGGCGCCGAGGAATTTGGTCATCAGGGTCATGGTTTTCTCCCAATTGGCAGCAGAGGGTTGGTCCCCTCCGGCAGGCAAGGATCGTGGTTGATCATCTGGAATTAAGTCCGCGCCCCAAGCGGGGGTCAAGGGTGAATCCGGCGATAACCTTGGGCCATCGCTGAATATTGCGTCACGTCATGCGAGGGATTTGCCCAGAATCCGGGCGTCAATCCGGCGGCCGTCCGGCGCGGTATAGTAGCCCGTGCGGCGCGCACGCTCGGTCCATCCGGTGGCGGCGTACAGCGCGATGGCCGCTTCGTTTTCGGCCGAAACCTCGAGAAAGGCGATCTCTGCGTCCCGGTCGCGCGCCATGGCGTCGAACCTGGCGAGACAGGTGCGCGCCAGTCCGCTGCGGCGGCGTGCGGGGGCGGTCGCAATGGTCAGGAGCTCTGCCTCCCCGGCAACGACCCGTCCCATGGCAAAGGCATCCGGTGATCCGGTGACAAAGGTGTAGGGAGAGGCGAGGAGCGTGGCGAATTCGCTCTCGCTCCAGGGGCGGGGGGTGGTGAAGCAGGCGGCGTGAAGCGTGGCGAGCTGGGCCGGGGTCATGGGCGTGTCATGACTGCGCCGCGTCCGCGACGATGTCGGGCGGGGCGTCGCGCGCCGGGGCCGCGTCGGCGGGGCGGAGGTAGAGCGGGGCGGGGGAGGCTCCGGGCGTGGTACCGGCGGCATGGCGCGCGATGGCGGCGGCCCAGTCGGCGGGCGGCGGGGGCAGGGCGACGCCGGGCGCGGTCTCTGCCGCGACGAGCTGCGGGTCAGCACCGGGTGTGGTGCGCAGATAGATCATGCCGCGTGGCGCAGGAACGGCGGCGGGGCGGTCCGGGGCGGTCTGCGCGATCACGTCGAAGGTGGACACCCCGATGGCCGGGATGTCGAGCGACAGCGCCAGGCCGCGCGCGGCGGAGACGGCGATGCGGATGCCGGTGAAGTTGCCGGGGCCGATGCCGACGCCGATGCGGTCGAGGTCGGCCCAGGTTCTGCCCGCATCGGAGAGCAGCGCTTCCAGCAGCGGAAACAGCGCCTCCGCCTGGCCCTTCGTCATCTCCTCGGCGCGAGCGCCTTGGATGACGTCGCCCGAAAGCAGGGCCGCGGCGCAGTGGCCTGCCGAGGTGTCGAAGCCGAGGGTGAGCATCCCGCGCCGGTCAGACGGCGACGGGACGGACCTCCGTCACCTCGGGGATGTAGTGGCGCAGCAGGTTCTCGATCCCCATCTTCAGGGTCAGGGTCGAGGACGGGCAGCCGGCGCAGGCGCCCTGCATGTGCAGGTAGACGACGCCGCGGTCAAAGCCGTGGAAGGTGATGTCGCCGCCGTCCTGCGCCACGGCCGGACGCACGCGGGTGTCCAGCAGATCCTTGATCTGGCCGACGATTTCGCCGTCCTCGCCCGTGTGTTCCGCATGGCCGGAGGCGGCGGTTTCGCCGGTGTCCATGACCGGGGCGCCGGATTGGAAGTGTTCCATGATCGCACCGAGCAGGGCGGGCTTGATGTGGTCCCACTGGACCGCGTCGGCCTTGGTCACGGTCACGAAATCCGCACCGAAGAAGACGCCCGTCACGCCGTCGACGCCGAAGAGACGGCTGGCGAGCGGCGACTTGCCGGCGGTTTCTGCAGAGGGAAAGTCGGCGGTGCCGGCGTCGAGCACGGTCTGGCCGGGCAGGAACTTCAGCGTCGCCGGGTTCGGCGTGGATTCGGTCTGAATGAACATCTGCGGGTCCCCTTTGTGTCAGGCTTCCTATGTGCGCTTCCGGGCGCGGGAAGTCAAGATTTGGAACGGTTCTAATTTGGTGTCCCGGGAGGGGCTCCGCCCCGCCGCGCAGGCGCGGCCCCCCAAGTATTTCGGGCAAGATGAAGGGTCAGAGTTCGGAGATGGCGATGGCAATGGCAGAGAGATCGCCGGTGAAGACGTGGGTCTGGTTGTCCAGCGGATAAAGGCGCGCATGCGGGAGCAGGCGGCCCCAGGCGGCGAGGTGATCGAAGGCGACCACCTCATCGTCGCGGGACTGGAACATGCGCAGGGGAAGGTGGGCGAGGGCCTCGGGCGCCCAGGCGGGCAGGGCGAAGCCGTTGGCATCCCAGCCCGGCATACCCCAGAGCGGCGCGGCAAGGCTGACGAGGGCGCGGGGGCGGACGGCGGGGCCGAGTTCTGCCAGACACTTCAGCAGGTGCGAGGCGCCGAGGGAGTGGCCGACAAGCAGCGCCCCGTCGGGCAAGGCCGTGAGGTCGGCTTTCATGCGGCGGGCCCATTCCCCGGGCTCGGGCGGGCCGAGATCGGGGGCGGTGATCGCGTAACCCGCGCCGAGACGGGCGCGGAGCGCCGGCAGGAGCGGGTCCGTCGGGCCGGCCCCGGCGCCATGGGCGAAATAGAGCGGGATCATGTGAGCTGGAGCAGGTCCCATCTGTTGCCGAAGGGGTCGCGGAAGACGGCGACCGTGCCGTAAGGTTCGTGCCTTGGCGGTTCCTCGAATGTCACGCCGGCGGCGGTCATGCGGGCGTGGTCGGAGGCGAAGTCGTCCGTGTGGAGGAAGAAGCCGACTCGGCTGCCGGTCTGGTTGCCGATGGCGGCGCGCTGATCGTCATTGACGGCGCGGGCGAGGAGGAGGGCGGTGTCGCCTCCCTTCGGGCGGACGAGCACCCATCTCTTGCCATTGCCGAGGTCGGTGTCCTGCATGAGATCGAAATCCAGCGGGCCGGTGTAGAAGGCGATGGCGTTGTCGTAATCGGGCACGACGAGAGCGACGGCATGCAGCCGTGCGCTCATGTGATTGCCTCGAGCTTTTCCTTGGACAGGTCACCGGGCACGATGGTGATCGGCACGGGCAGGGAGCCGGAGGCGCGGGCCATCTGGCTGACCAGCGGACCGGGGCCGGATTTCTCGGTTCCCGCGCCGAGGACGAGCACGCCGATGTCCGGGTCCTCGCGGATCTGGGCGAGGATTTCGGACACCGGTTCGCCTTCGCGGATCACCAGTTCGGGGTCGATGCCTTGACGGTCGCGCATCCATTTGGCGAAGACCTCGTAATGGACCACGATCCGTTCGCGGGCCTCTTCGCGCATGATGTCGGCGACGCCGATCCAGTGCTGGAACTCCTCGGGCGGGATGATCGACAGGATGGCGACGCCGCCGCCGGTCCGTGCCGCGCGCATGGCGGCAAAGCGCATGGCGTTCAGGCATTCGCGGCTGTCGTCTAGGATGACGAGGAACTTGCGCATCTGGGACCTCCCGTTCCGGCGGGATAATGACGGAGGGGGCGGGCGGTGTCGATTGCGGATTTCAGGCGGGGGTCGGCGCGGGCGGGCGGCCCAGGGCAAAGGCGGTCTGGATCACGCCCGCGGTCAGGCCCATGCCGACGCCGATCTGCCAGGCCAGCGTGTAGTTTCCGGTCAGGTCGAACAGCCAGCCGCCGCCGAATGCCCCGGTGAAGCTGCCGAACTGGTGGGACATGAAGGCGATGCCCTGGATCATCGCCTGCCAGCGGAGTCCGAACATCTCGGCCACCGATCCGGCGACAAGCGGTCCGACGCCAAGCCAGAGGAAGCCCATGAGCGAGGCGAACAGCATGGTGGTGGCCGGGGTCGGCACCTGCACGAAGTACCAGGCCACGACGAAAGAGCGGGAGATGTAGATCATCCCGAGCAGCATCTGCTTGTTCCAGCGCCCCCCGGCCCAGCCGAAAAAGAGCGACCCGAGAATGTTGAAGCCGCCGATCAGCGCCAGCGCGGTGGCCGACAGCATCGGGTCCAGCCCGCAGAGCGCGATATAGGCGGGCAGGTGTGTGGTCAGGAAGATCAGCTGCATGCCGCAGACGAAATAGGCCAGAGCCATGACGACGAAAGCCGGGTTGGCGAGGGCCTTTTTCAGTGCCTGCCCGGCGGTTCCCGCGTCGGTGGTGCCGGGGGCGGCCGGGGGCAGGGGGCGGCGGTCGATGCGTCCGGCGATCCAGGCTGCGGGGATCATCACGCAGGCCATCACGGCAAAGGCGGTGACCCCCGCGCGCCAGTCGATATGGGTGTTCAGCCACTGGCCGATCGGTGCGGCGTAAAGCGCCCCGGCGGATCCGGAGGCCGAGATGATACCGAGGAACAGGCTGCGCCGGGCGGCCGGCACCGCGCGCGAGGTGACGGACATGGTGATCGCAGTGCCCGCGCAGCCCATGGCGGGGCCGATGCAGAAGCCGGCGAAGAACAGCACGGCCCCCGGTGAGCCCGCCATGGACAGGCCGGTGAGGCCGGTCAGGTAGAGCACGGCGCCGGCCAGCATGATTGCCCGGAACCCGATCCGGGGCACCAGCGCGCCCGCGAAGGGTTGGGTCACGCCCCACATCAGGTTCTGGATGGCGATGGCGAGGGTGAAGTCGGCCACGGCAATTCCGAGGTCGGTGGCAAGCGGCTGCATGAAGATGCCGAAGCTCTGCCGCAGACCCATGGCGAGGCTGAGCAGCACGGCGGCGCCGATCACGATCAGCGTTGTGTCCGAGGGGCGGGAAGGCAGGGGCATGGGATTCACCGGGACTCACCGAATTGGACCGATCCGTCCAGTCTTGTGCGCCGCGCTTACCCTGCGGTCAATGGCGTGACGCGCAGGTCCGTGCTTGCAGGTTGACTGAGGGGGCGGGTTGCGGCTAACCGCTGTGGCGCACGGAGGGCCGGATGGCCGCGGGGTTTCGGCCCCGAGGAAAGTCCGGACTCCACAGGGCAATGGTGCCGGGTAACGCCCGGCGGGGGCGACCCCAGGGACAGCGCCACAGAGAACAGACCGCCTCCGGTCTTCGGGGGTAAGGGTGAAACGGTGCGGTAAGAGCGCACCGGGGGACGGGCAACCGGACCCGCATGGCAAGCCCCACCAGGAGCAATGCCGAATAGGAACCTCGCGCGGGGCCGGTCGGCTTCTTCTTCGGGAGAGCCGATACCGCCGCAGGGCCGCCCTGGCCCGGAGGTTCGGGTTGGCAGCTTGAGACGTCGGGCAACCGCGCGTCCAGAGGAATGGTCATCGAACCGGCACCCGGAGACGGGCCGGGGAACAGAATCCGGCTTACAGGCTCTCCGTGCGTTATTCTTGTCCCGACGACCGGGTTCCGGAAGATTTCCCTACGTTTTCGTGATCGTGGGAGGGAACCCGCCGCTTTTCTGCACCGCCGCGCGCCAGTTTCCGCCAACGCCGTTCCGGGGCTGCGGAACGGCGGTCGGTTTGCCGGTGTTGGGCTGCCAGAAGGACCCGCCCTTCCCCGCACCGACAACAGCCGGACGCCGGGCAGACCTGACCAGCGGGTTCGCATGAGAGGAGAAGACGACATGAAAACCCTGCTCCAGACTGCCAGCCGTGGCGCGATGATCGCGCTGATTGCCGCAACCCCGGTCGTGGCCTTTGCCCAGAGCGAAGGTGCTGCCGAACAGCCCAAGGTCGAACAGACCGATCCGGCGGCGACCGATGCCGCGCCGATGACGGACTCCACGTCTACGGATACCGCCACGGACTCCACCGCACCGACGGACGAGTCGTCGGATGTGGCGACGGACGAAGCGGCGCCGACCGATGAGTCCTCCGACGTGGCGACGGATGAGACCGCTCCGGTGACGGACGAAGGATCGGATGTGGCGACCGACAGCATGGCGCCTGCCGACGACGGGACGAACATGGCTGCGGACAGCGACGCCGTGATCGGTGAGGACGAACAGCTTGCCGCAGAGGAACCGGCCAAGCCGGTCGAAGGCCAGATCACCATGCAGGATGCCGACACGGTGCTTGCAGAGGATCTTCTTGGCGCGACCGTTTACAACGGTGCTGACGAAAACGTGGGCGACATCAATGACCTGATCATCGGCCTTGACGGCAAGGTGGAAGGTGTCGTTATCGGCGTCGGCGGTTTCCTCGGAATGGGCGAGCGTGAAGTCGCGGTCGAGATGGCCTCGCTTCAGGTTATCGACAATGACGGCTCGCCGCGTCTGGTGACCTCGGCCACCCGGACGGACCTTGAGAACGCGCAGGAGTTCGTCTCTGCCGCCGACCAGAAGGCAGAGGCCGACCGGGCTTCGATGCAGAGTTCGGGTGACACCATGGGCGGCATCTCGGGCGGCACGACGCAGCCGATCGAGTAACGCTCGTTCATCGAGGGGAAGGGGGCGGACTTTCCGCCCCCTTTTTCGTGTCCCGGGGGATGGTGACGCGGTCTGTTTCGTACCGGGGAAAGTTCAGGGTTTCCGCAGGAAGAGGACGATCGGCACGGTGGCCAGTGTCAGGATCAGCATCAGGAAGAAGTTGTCGATATAGGCCAGCATAGCCGCCTGCTGGCTGACCAATGCATCGGCGACGGCGGCATACAACGGGGTGCCCTGCAGCAGCCCCGGCACCGTGTCGCGCACCGCGCCGGACTGAGCGGTGAGCGTGGCGGCAAGTTCCTCATGGTTCACGGTGGACATGCGCGCAAGGACCACGGTGACGATGGAGATACCTGCGCCCGACCCCATGTTTCGCACCAGAGAGAACATGGCGGTCGCATCGCCCCGGAAGCGCGTCGCGATGGTGGCGAACGTCAGGGTCGAGAGCGGGACGAAGACGAAGCCGAGGCCGAAGCCCTGCAAAACGCCGGATAGGATGATGAGACGGCTGTCCATCCCGGTCTCGAACCCCGACATCATGTGCAGCGACCAGGCCGTCATGGCGAGCCCGCACAGCACCAGCGCGCGGGGATCGAACCGTCCGACCAGCCGCCCGACGAGGATCATGGAGATCATGGTGCCGACGCCCCGCGGCGCCATCACGAGGCCGGTGGTGATGACCGGATAGCCCATGAGCTTCTGCAGCAGCGGCGGCAGCAGGGCGAGGCCGGAGAAGAGGGTCATCCCGATCAGGAAGATGAACATCAGGCCCATGACGAAGTTTCGGTCACGGAACATGGCGAGGTCGACAAAGGGATCCTTCGCGCCCCAGCAATGGATGACGAAGGCCCAGAGGCCGGAGATCATCAACCCGGCGTAGAGGATGATCTCGACCGATTCAAACCATCCGGCGGACTGGCCCCGGTCGAGCATGAGCTGAAGCGACCCGACGGCGACGGCAAGATAGGCGAAGCCCATGATGTCGAAGCGGCGTTCCCGCGTGGCCTCCTTCGGCATGAAGGCGGCAACGCCGAACAGCGCGAGGATGCCCACGGGCAGGTTTATGAAGAAGACGTAGCGCCAGTTGAAGACCTCGGTCAGGTAGCCGCCGAGCGTGGGGCCGACGATCGGGCCGACCATGATCCCGGCCCCGTAGATCGCCATGGCCTGACCGATCTTTTCCTTCGGGTTGATGTCCAGCAGCGTGGCCTGCGCCAGCGGGATGATCGCCGCTCCGAAAACGCCCTGGAAGATGCGGAACACCACCATCTCGGGCAGTGAGGTCGCGATGCCGCAGAGCACGGAGGTCAGGATGAACCCGGCGATGGCCCCCAAGAACACCGAGCGCCGCCCGATCCGGTCCGCCGACCAGCCGGTCAGCGGCGTGGCGATGGCGGAGGCGACGATATAGGAGGTCAGGACCCAGGTGATCTCCTCCTG
The DNA here is from genome assembly GCF_014638275.1 of Primorskyibacter flagellatus. Classification (GTDB taxonomy): domain Bacteria; phylum Pseudomonadota; class Alphaproteobacteria; order Rhodobacterales; family Rhodobacteraceae; genus Pseudooceanicola; species Pseudooceanicola flagellatus_A. Next base: position 268,812 of record NZ_BMFJ01000002.1, on the reverse strand, counting down.
CGTCGCGCCGAGAGAGGAGGCCATGTGCGGCAGCGCTACGTTGGCGATGGTGGTGTCGAGCACCTGCATCACCGTCGCGACCATGATGGAGGCGGTGAGCAGGCCCGGCGCGGCGACCACCACGTTCGGCTTCGACAGCCCGCCCTGCGCCGGGGCGCTGCCGGAGGCCGGCGTCGGCGGAAGGTCGTCGCTCATCTCAGGTTGTCCAGCCGGGAATGGCCCGTGTCGACGGAGACATGCACGCTCATCCCGTCGCGCAGCCGGGTGGCCGAGGCGTCGTCGATCCGGATGCGGACGGGCACGCGCTGGACCACCTTGACCCAGTTGCCGGTCGCGTTCTGCGCCGGGATCAGCGAGAACTGGGATCCGGTGGCGGACCCGAAGCTTTCGACCTCTCCGTGCAGGTCGGCGTCCGGGTAGGCGTCGATGCCGATGGTGACAGGCTGCCCCTCTGTCAGGGCGGCAAGCTGGGTTTCCTTGAAATTCGCCTCGATCCAGCTGTCCGATCCGTCCACCAGCGTGGCGACCCCGGTTCCGGCGGCGACGAACTGGCCGATGTTCAGGCTTTCGATCTGGCTCACAGTACCGCTGGTCTGGGCCGCGATTTCGGTATGGGCGAGGTCGCGGGCGGCGGCTTCGCGCGCGGAGAGTGCGGTGCGGACGGCTGGCAGGGTATCGGTTTCGGCCTCCGGATCGCCGCCGAGGGCGGCGGCTGCGGCGTTCAGCTGGCGCTGTGCAACGGCAACGGCATTGGCGGCGCTGCGGTTGGCAAGCGTCGCGTCGTCGAGCGAGGCCTGAGAGCCGACACCGCGCGCGGTCAGTTCCTGCTGGCGTTCCAGTTCCCGCTGCTGGACGTCCTTGATCGCCTCCGCCGCGTCAAGCTGGGCGGCGGCGGTCTGGTAGGCGGCGCGAAGCTGCGCGACAGAGAGCCGGGCGGCGGCAAGCTGCGCCTCTGCGCTGTCCAGTGCAATCCTGTAGCCGCTGTCGTCGAGCCGGAAGAGCGGGGTGCCGGCGGGGACGGTCTGGTTCTCCGTAACCAGCACCTCGGTGATGCGGCCGCTGACATCCGGGGAAACGGAGATCATGCGCTGATGCACATAGGCATTGTCGGTGGTCACGTACCGCCCGCCAAGCAGCCACGCGGCCCCGCCCGCCAGCGCCAGGACCAGCGGGACCGACAGGATCAGCGCCCGGCGGCGGCGCGCGCGGGGTGATCTGGCGGCGGGTTCCGTCCTAGCCGGGGTGATGGATTCGGGTGCGGCGGGGGTGGCGTCGTCCATTGCGCCGGGTTTCGCGTTCATCTGCGGGATCCTCGTGCCGGCGGTTCGTCGGGGCCGCCAAGGTTGGTCTTGATCCGGGTCAGCGCGCTGCGCAGGGCGTCGGCCTCCGCTTCTGTCACGCCGTCGAAGATCTCGGTGAATATGCCGGTGGCGGCGTCGTGCATCTCGGTCACCTTGCGGGCGCCGTCCGCGGTCAGCGACAGGGTTTTTGCGCGGTTGTCGCGCGGGTCGGGCTCGCGGGAGACATAACCGGCCGCCTGCAGCCGCTCCGCCAGATCGCTGATCGCCATGGCGGAGGCTTCCAGCGCCTCACCGACCGCGACCTGCCGGAGGGGGCCGCTTTTCTCAAGCAGGCTCAGGGCGCGCCATTGCAGCAGGGTCAGGCCGCTTGGCCGCGCCTCCTGTTCAAAGCGGCGGCGCATCAGGCCGGCGGTTTCATGCATAAGCATCGCGACGTCGCGCATCATGGGGCACCCCCTTTTGATACGGAGCCATATAGTAGTGGTCCGTATGTTTTAACCCCCCTGCCACCGGTGATTCCTGCAACTGCGCGGCCGACACGGCTGTCGGGTCGGATGAACGAGGCGATGATCCTTGCGCGGGAAAACGCAGGAGGGGGCCGGATTCGCGGTTGACTCGGTCGGGGCTATGGGTAAAAGGCAGGCTTCATGAGATTTCGCGGGCGCGGAGCGCGTCCGGTGCAGGAGACAAGACAATGGCGAAGCCGACGACCATCAAGATCCGTCTGAACTCGACCGCGGGCACGGGCCATTTCTACGTGACCAAGAAGAACGCACGCACCATGACCGAGAAGATGACCGTACGAAAGTACGATCCCGTGGTGCGGAAGCATGTCGAGTACAAAGAAGGCAAGATCAAGTAAGATCACAGACCCTTCCAACGACATGAAGGCCGCGCCGCAGAGCGCGGCCTTCCTCATTTCCGGGCCGCCCTCTCTCCCCCTCCTTCCCGAGACAGGACGACTCCGATGCCCGATCTATCCCCTTCCCGTTCCACGCCTCCGCCCCCCGGTGCCGGGCTTTGCGACATTGTCATCCGGCCCGCGATGCCCGCCGATACGGAGGGCGTGTCGCGTATGCTGGCCCGGTCCTACCGGGCGCTGCTGGCGGCGGATTACGATCCGGAACTGCTGCGCGAGGCGCTGCCGCTGATCTCCTCCGCCCGGCCGAGCCTGCTCAGCTGCGGCACCTATTTCCTTGCCGAACGCGACGACCGAGTGCTGGCGGCCGGTGGCTGGACCGACGTGTCGCCGCATGGCGCGCCGGGGCGGGCCGGGGTCGGGCACATCCGGCATGTGGCGGTCGATCCTTCGGTGGTGCGCACCGGGGTCGGGTCGCTGCTGATGCGGCGGATCCTGGGGTCGGCGTCGGCGGCGGGGGTCACCGACCTGCGGTGTCAGAGCACGCTGACGGCAGAAGGGTTCTATGCGGCGCACGGGTTCGGCTCCCTCGGCCAGATCGAGGTGCGGTTGCCCACGGGGGTTCTGTTCCCGGCGGTGCAGATGCGCCGCGTGGCATAGGTTGGGGTGCCTCGTGGTGCCGGGCTTCAGTCCGGCGTCCCCGAAGCGAAAAGGGTGGGGAAAATCCCCACCCTGCGCGTCGGCCAATATGCGGTTCAGCCGATTGCCTGACCGTCATCCCGCCAGACGGCGATGATCGACGACCGGGGCAGGCCCGCGCCGTCGGGCCAACTGCCGCCGGGGTGCTGGATGCCGACGAAGGCGACCTTGCCGTCCCCGGACCAGCAGAGACCCGTGACCTCTGCGCCCTTCGGCGCGGTCAGGAAGCGCGCGATCTCGCCCGTCTCGGGGTTGCCGACGAGCATCTGGTTGTTACCCTGACCCTCGAACTCACCCTCGTTGGAATCCTCGCCGTCGGTCTGGATCCAAAGCATGCCCTTGCTGTCGAAAGCCATGCCGTCCGGAGAGTTGAACATGTTGCCCTCGGTCACGTTCGGCGACCCGGCGTATTCGTTCTGATAGACCTTCGGATTGCCTGCCATGACGTAGAGGTCCCAGGTGAAGGTATCCGCCGCGTGATCCTCACCCTCGGGCCGCCAGCGCACGATCTGACCGTAGTTGTTGGTCTCGCGCGGGTTGGCGGCGTTGGTCGGCATCTTGTCGCCGCCGCGTTTGGAGTTGTTGGTGAGGGCGCAGTAGGCCTCCACCTTCATCGGGTTGGCGGCGATCCATTCCGGGCGGTCCATCGTCGTCGCGCCGACCTTCGACCCGGCGAGGCGGGAGAAGACCAGCAGGTCTTCAAGCGACATGCCGGTGGTTTCGGGCGTCAGGGCCAGCCATTCCCCGGTCATGTCGTCGTTGAACTTCGCAACGTAGAGCGTGCCTTCGGACAGCAGGCCCTCGGTCGGCTGACCGGCGGCCCAGGTGGCGTTGGAGACATAGCGGTAGATGAATTCCCCGCGTTCGTCGTCGCCCATGTAAACCACGATGCGGCCATCGGCGGCCTGCACCATCTCCGCGTTCTCGTGCTTGAAGCGGCCGAGGGCGGTGTGCTTGACCGGAACGGAGGACGCGTCGGAGGGGTCGATCTCCGTCACCCAGCCATGACGGTGCGGTTCGTTCGGTTCCTTGGAGATATCGAAGCGCTCGTCATAGACCTCGTAGGCGTAGCGGCTCTGCCCGCCGATGCCGTAACGCTTCTCGCCGTCCGTCGGCTCCTTCTCGGTCGTGGTACCGAAGTAGCCGTTGAAGTTTTCCTCGCAGGTCAGGTAGGTGCCCCAGAGCGTCTTGCCCGACCCGCAGTTGTTCATCGTGCCCTTGGGCGACATGCCCTCAGGGTCGGCATTTGTCCTGACCAGAGCGGACCCGGCGGCGGGGCCGTCCATGGTCATCTGGGTTTCGTGCGTGATGCGGCGGTTGAACGGGCTGTCGACGACGACCTCATAGCCGTTGCCGGTGTCCGCGACTTCCATGATGGTGACGCCCTGGATGTTCTTGAGCAGCATCACCTCATCCGCGTTTTTAGGCGTGCCTTCGTTGGCGGCGGGCAGGTTGATTTCGGGGTTGGCGTATTCGGAGTTCACGGTGATGACGGTCTTGCCGTCGATTTCGAAGAACTCCATTCCGTCGGTGTTTTCGCCGAAGACCTTGTCGGACATCGCTGCGGGCACGGCGGTTTCGTTGGAATAGGCATCCGCGGCTTCGGAGAAGAGCGGATCGCCGAAGCGGACCAGAGTTTTCCAGGAGTGGCCTGAGGGGACCTGTATGGAGTGGTCGGTGGCGATGCCGATCGGTTCGAAATCGAACGCTGCGGCCTGGGCGCGGGCGGAGGTGGCGGAAAACAGGCCGGTGCCCATGGCGGCGGCGCCCGATCCGAAGGCCAGGACACCGGCGAGGAACCCGCGGCGGTCGAGCGCGCGGTTCACCACGGCGTCGAAGTCACTGGCTGCGGGGCGCGGGTCGCGGAGTTCGTCGAAGTCGTCCCAGGAAAGATCCTTCGGGTCGTGATGTGTCATGGCCAAACCTTGCTCGTCATGCTGGGTGGATGTGGTGGGGGAACCCCTCCGGTCCGGTTAACCGGCGATTGTAACGCCGGGGCGATGATTGCGTGACGTGCGCGACAATTCGCCTGCAAGGAGGCGGAACGAAAAAGGGCCGGTTCCTGCGGACCGGCCCCTGATCGGGTCATGCGACTGCGGTTATTCGCGGTTGCCCATGAGCTGCAGCAGGAACATGAACATGTTGATGAAGTCGAGATAAAGGTTCAGGGCGCCCATGATGGCAGCCTTGCCCAGCCACTCGCTGTCACCGGAATGCGCGTGCTGCACATAGGTGTTCTTGATGTTCTGCGTGTCATACGCGGTCAGGCCGGCGAAGATCAGCACGCCGATGATCGTGATGGCGAACTGCAGAGCGGACGAAGCCACGAAGATGTTGATGATCGAGGCGACGATCAGGCCGATCACGCCCATGATCAGGAAGGAGCCCATGCCCGACAGGTCCTTCTTGGTCACGTAGCCGTACAGCGACAGGCCCGCGAAGGCGATGGCGGTGACCAGGAACACCTGCACGATCGACTGGCCCGCGAAGACCAGGAAGATGGAGCTGATGGACAGGCCCATGACGGCCGCGAAGGCGTAGAAGACGGTCTGCGCGGTGGCTGCGGACATCCGGTTGATCATCGCCGAGAAGCCAAACACGAAGGCGAGGGGGGCGAACATGATGACCCACTTCAGCGGCGAGGCGTAGAGCGCGACACCGAGGTCGGTCAGGTACTTGTCCGTTCCGATCTGGTAGCCCGTGGGCACGTCGGACACCGCCAGCCCGGACAGCGCCCAGGCTGCGGCAAAGGTGATCAGCATGCCTACGGACATCGTCCCGTAGACCTTGTTCATGTGGGCGCGGAGCCCTTCGTCGATGGCTGCGGTGCGTGTGCCGGCCGCCGCGCGCATCGTGTTGAATTCAGCCATTCAAGCCTCCGATAGTTGAACTCATCCCCGGAAATCGGGGGTCTCGCGTCCAATATCGGGAAGGCGGGGCTTTATTTCAAGATGCCGCGGCAGCCGGAGGGTGCAGAAAATCACTTCAGCCAGTTGGTCGGGACATCCCAGACCGGGCGCGAGGCTTCGCGGCGGGCGTCGTGATGGGTCAGGCCGATGTCCTCCAGCGCGCGCGCGTCCAGATCCGCAAGCGCCTGGCGCGACCGGCTGAGGGCGAGAAGCGAGAACGCCGCTCCGATCAGGGACAGGGGGCGGATGGCGGTGAGGGCGGGGGTGCGGGACAGGGTGGTCATTGGGGTAGCCTTTCGATTCAGTGATGCGTTGACCCGTGTTGATGATTTATGTTGATGTATATGGAGGAGTGTGTTCAACATTGGAAATGAATGTTTCTGAGCGCAATCATCACGGAGATTGATGGATGAGAAATCTCGACATGACCGCCCTGCGCAGCTTTGTCGCCGTCGCCGATCATGGCGGAGTGACGCGGGCCGCGGGCGTGCTGAACTTCACGCAATCGGCCGTCTCCATGCAGCTCAAGCGGCTGGAGGACATGCTGGACGTCGTGCTGCTTGACCGCTCCAACCGCAAGATCGCGCTGACCCCGACCGGAGAGCAGCTGCTTGGCTACGCCCGGCGCATCATCGACATGAACGACGAGGCCATGTCGCGCCTGACGTCCGAGGTGTTCGAGGGCGAGGTGGTGATAGGCGTGCCGCATGACATCGTTTATCCTGTGATCCCGCGGGTGCTGCATCGCTTCAACACGGAATTCCCCCGGATGAAGGTGCAGCTGGTGTCGGCCTACACGTCAAAGCTGAAGGCCGATTTCGCGCGCGGACAGGTCGACGTGATCCTGACCACGGAGGCGAATCCGGATGCGGAGGCGGAGGTGCTGGACACCCGGCCGATGGCGTGGATCGGCGCGCCGGGCGGGACCGCATGGCGTCAGCGGCCGCTGCGCTACGCCTCGGCCAAGACCTGCATCTTCCGCGCGTCCGTCATCCGGGCGCTGGAGGAGGCGGGGATCGACTGGGAAAGCGCGGTGGAGACGGAACAGGACCGGACGGTGGAGGCGACGATCTCTGCCGATCTCGCGGTCTGTGCCATGATCGAGGGGACGGAGCCGCCGCAACTGGCGCGGATCGAGCACAATGGCGAACTCCCGACGCTCGGCATGCAGAAGATCTGCATGTATTCGCAGGATCGCGGCGCCGGGCAGGTTCTGGACCGGCTCACCGCGATGCTCCGGGCGCATTACACGGGCGGCGAGTCTCTGGCACGGCCCGCCCTGCGCGAGGTCGCCCGCGTCAGAGCGTGATAACGACCTTGCCGGTGGAGGCGCGGGACTTGAGCAGATCCAGCCCCTCCTGCGCACGCTCCAGCGGCAGGACTTGGCTGACATGCGGTTTGATCCGGCCTTCGGCGGCCCACTGGAGCAGGGTGGCGAGGCTGTCCGTCACGACCTTCGGCCGGAACGACATGTATCCCCCCCAGTAGAAGCCGAGCAGATCGATATTCTTGACCAGCAGGTGGTTGGCCGGGACCTGCGGCACGTCACCCGAAGCATGGCCGATGACGAGGATCCGTCCTTCGGGCTTCATCGCGCGGAAGGCGGCGCGGAACAGGTCCCCGCCAACCGCGTCATAGACCACGTCGGCCCCGCCAAGTGCCTTGATGCGGCCGCGGATGTCCGGGTCCTCCGCATCGATCAGGTGGTCGGCCCCGGCGGCGCGGGCAACTTCGAGCTTCTCCGTGCCGCGGGCGATGGCGACGACGGTCGCCCCCATGAGATGCCCCAGTTCCACCGCGGTCAGACCGACGCCGCCCGCCGCGCCGAGAACGACAAGCGTCTCACCGGGTTGCAGGCGCGCCTTGTGGTCCAGTGCGACATGGCTGGTTCCATAGGCGATCTGGAGCGCGGCGGCGCTGATGTCGTCGACCGCGTCCGGCAGGGGCACGGTGCGGTCCGCCGGGTAGGTGCCAAGATCGGCCAGCCCGCCGGAGCCGCCGAAGACCGCCACGCGTGTGCCCGGCGGCGGACCACCGGTGCCGGGGCCAAGCGCCTCGACCACGCCTGCGACCTCCATTCCGAGCGTGAAGGGCAGGGCGGGCGTGTCCTGGTATTTTCCGCGCATCATGAGCAGGTCGGCGAAATTCAGCCCACAGGCCCGATTCCGGACAAGGATTTCTCCTCTTCCGGGTGTACAATCGGGTGCGGTCGTGAGCTTCGGCGGAAGATCGTGGCTGGTTACGGAAAATATGCGCAATCGAATTTGCCTCGGGTGATTCGGTCTGACGTTACTCGCATGACTGAAATTTGAGCAAGGTTCCCGGCCGCGTTCAATTCATTCGAAACGTATTGATTGTTGACATACATGTATGTCGTGCGATTTTTGACCTAACGTCAAACATTGCGGGCAAAAGGCAAATTGCTTGCGTGAAGGTCTGAAAATGGTAGTCTCCTGTAACCCTTCTAGGGAGGCAGGGAAGGGGTTTGCAACCGTTGATAGAGTGGTTTGTCATTGGCGGCGGTCCGGTATCTCGCCCGCGTTTTGAAGTATAAGGAGCCGTGCGATGACGCACCCCGTTGATGTACATGTGGGAAAACGCATCCGCCATCGCCGGTGGCTGGTCGGAATGACTCAGCAACAGCTTGCCGAAAGCGTTGGTATTAAATTTCAGCAAATTCAGAAGTACGAGACAGGCGCGAACCGCGTCAGCGCGTCCCGGCTCTGGGATATTGCGGATGCGCTGGAAGTGCCGGTCAGTTTCTTCTTCGAAGGGCTGGACGAGGAAGACCCGAAACCGGCGAGCAAAATCCCGGCCGACATCCTCGGCGACAAGGAGGCGCTGGATCTGGTGCGCTCCTACTACGCAATCCCGGAAGCGCAGCGGCGGCGCCTGTTCGAACTGGCGCGGGTGCTGAGCGACGTCGCCTGAGGGTTGACGGCGGCAGAAACGGACGGGGCGCTTCGGCGCCCTTTTCTTTTGCCTGCCCGTCAGCCATTGGGACGGAAAACGGAGGGCGGAATGGACCGGCAGGATATCATCGACACGGCGCATGAGATGGCCGATGCGGCACGCGCAGCGATCCTGCCGTATTTCCGGGTGCGGGGGCTGGCAGCCGAGAACAAGCTGTCGGGAGGCTTCGATCCGGTCACGGTGGCCGACCGCGCGGGCGAAGCGGCGATGCGGGCCGTTCTGGCGCGGCGGCGGCCCGAGGACGGGGTCCTGGGGGAAGAGCTTGGCGCGATCGCGGGCACCAGCGGGCTGACCTGGGTGCTGGATCCGATCGACGGCACGCGCGGCTTCATCTCGGGCACGCCGACCTGGGGGGTTCTGGTGGCGGTGTCGGATGACACGGGGCCGGTCTACGGGATCATCGACCAGCCCTATATCGGCGAGCGGTTCGCGGGCGGGTTCGGCGCGGCCAGCGTGCGCGGGCCGCTTGGCGAGGCCACGTTGCAGACCAGTACGGTCACATCGCTGGCAGAGGCCAAGCTGTTCACCACCTTTCCGGAAGTGGGGGCGGAGCGGGACCGGCAGGGGTTCGGCGCGGTGGCGGACCGGGTGCGGCTGGTTCGCTACGGAATGGACTGCTACGGCTATGCTCTCGTCGCGCTCGGCCAGGCCGATCTGGTGATTGAGGCCGGGCTGAACGCTTACGACATTCAGGGGCCCATGGCCGTCATTGCCGCCGCGGGCGGCATCGTCACGGACTGGAGCGGCGGACCGGTCCACATGGGCGGGAAGGCCGTTGCGGCGGCGAACGAAACCCTCCACGCTCGGGCCCTGGAACTGCTGAAACCCTACGCCTGAGGTCCCCATGTCCGATGTCCTGATCCGCGGCGCCGACCACGTCCTGACGATGGACGACGACCGGCGGGAATTGCAGGGCGCCGACATCCGGATCGAGGACGGCGCGATCACCGAGATCGGGAAGGGACTGCGGAGCGACGGAGAAGTTGTGCTGGCCCATGGCTGCGTGGTCACGCCGGGGCTGGTGAACACGCATCACCATCTCTACCAGACGCTCACCAAGGCTGTGCCGGGCGGGCAGGATGCGCTGCTGTTCGGCTGGCTGAAGACGCTCTACCCGATCTGGAGCCGCTTCGGACCGGAGGAAATGCGGGTCTCCGCGCTGGTCGGGCTGGCAGAGCTCGCGATGACGGGGTGCACGCTGACCTCGGACCATCTTTACCTCTACCCGAACGGGGCGCGGCTGGATGATACGGTTCACGCGGCGCTCGACATCGGCATGCGGTTCCATCCGACGCGGGGCGCGATGAGCATCGGGGAAAGCGCGGGCGGGCTGCCCCCGGATGCGCTGGTGGAAAACGAGCGGGCCATTCTGGAGGACTGCATCCGGGTGATCGACGCTTTCCACGACCCCTCCGTGGGGGCGATGGTGCGGGTTGGCGTGGCGCCGTGCTCTCCGTTTTCGGTCTCACGCGGGCTGATGCGGGACGCGGCGCTGCTGGCGCGGGACAAGGGTGTGATGATGCACACGCATCTGGCCGAGAACGACGAGGACATCGCCTATTCGCTGGCGCAGTTCGGCTGTCGTCCGGGGCAGTATGCGGAGGAGCTCGGCTGGACCGGGCCGGACGTGTGGCACGCGCATTGCGTGAAGCTTGACGGGGCGGAGATCGATCTGTTTGCCGCGTCGCGGACGGGGGTTGCGCATTGCCCGTGTTCCAACTGCCGGCTCGGCTCGGGGATCGCGCCGGTGCGGGCGATGCGGGATGCCGGGGTGAATGTGGGTTTGGGCGTCGACGGGTCGGCGTCGAACGACATGGGTTCGCTGATCGGCGAAGCGCGGCAGGCCATGCTGTTGCAACGGGTCGCGCGGGGCGCCGATGCCATGTCCGCGCGGGAGGCGCTGGAGATCGCGACGCGTGGCGGGGCGGATGTGCTGGGCCGGGCGGACTGCGGACGGATCGAGATCGGCGCGCGTGGCGACGTGGCCGTCTGGGACGTATCAGGGGTCGAAAGCGCGGGATCGTGGGATCCGGCGGCGCTGTTGCTGGCGGGGCCGGGACGGGTGCGCGACCTGTTTGTCGAGGGCGCGCAGGTGGTGCGGGACGGGGTCGTGGTGACGGTGGACCTGCCGGTTGTGGTCGAAGAAGCGCGGCGGATGGCCAGGGGGTTGGCGGAAGGGTGACCGATGCGGGGCTTCAGCCCGCCAGCGCTGCGACAGCAATCATAAAACCAAATGAGCCGGAACAGCCGATTTCCAACCCCGCAAGGCAATCACACGACCCGCCCGCTGATCCACGTTGCCCGGACCGCGCGGTCGTCACCCATCATGATCGTCGCGAACAGTTCCTCCCAGGCGTCCTCGGCCCGCGCCACCCGCTGCGCAATCGCCGCTGTCGAGGCGAGGTCGAGCACGACCAGATCCGCCTCGGCCCCCTGCGTCAGCGATCCGATCCGGTCACCCATCCTCAGCGCTCCGGCCGATCCGGCGGTGGCCAGCCAGATCAGTTGCGCCGCGTGCAGGGGCGTACCGCGCAGCTGCCCGATCTCGTAAGCCGCCGCCATCGTCCGCAGCATCGAAAAGGAAGACCCGCCGCCGGTATCGGTGGCCAGCCCGATACGCTGCCCCTCGGCCATCAGGCCGGCCATGTCGAACAGACCGGACCCGATGAAGGTGTTGGAGGTCGGGCAATGCACCAGTGCCGCGCCGGTTGCCCGAAGCCGGTCGCGTTCGCGCTGTTCGAGGTGGATCGCGTGGCCGTACAGCCCGTTCGGTCCAAGCAGGCCATGGCGTTCGTAGGTGTCGAGGTAGTCGCGGGCCTGCGGGTACAGCGATCTGACCCAGGCGATCTCGTCCGTCTGTTCGGACAGGTGCGTCTGCATCAGGCAGTCCGGGTGTTCGGCCCAGAGCGCGCCCATGGCCGCCATCTGGTCGGGCGTCGAGGTAGGCGAAAAGCGCGGTGTGATTGCATAACTTAGGCGGTCGACACCGTGCCATGTCTCGAGCAGCGCCTTGCTGTCGTCATAGCCCGATTGCGCGGTGTCCTGCAGACCGTCGGGCGCGTTGCGGTCCATGCAGGTCTTGCCGGCGACGATGCGTTGGCCGCGCCGCTGTGCCTCTGCCATCAGCGCATCGACGGAGGCGGGGTGGATCGTGCAGAAGGAACAGACGGTGGTGGTGCCATGGGCGGCAGTCAGGTCGAGGTAGCGCGCCGCAACCTCGGCCGCATAGGCGGGATCGGCAAAGCGCATCTCCTCGGGGAAGGTGTAGCTGTTGAGCCAGTCGATCAGCCGCTTGCCCCATGACGCGATGATGGCGGTCTGCGGGTAGTGGACATGGGCGTCCACGAAGCCCGGACAGATCAGGTCCGACCCGTAGACGATTTCCGTCGTGCCCGGCCAGTCGCGGCGCAGGTCGGCGGCGGGACCGATGGCGGAGATTTGACCGCGTTCGACGATCAGGCCCCAGTCGGTTTCGATGCGCAGCGCCTCTTCCGGCGGGGTGTCGAAGGGCGAGGCGAGGGTGCGCAGGACGCGGCCGGTCAGAAGGGTGGGGTCGGGCATTGGGGTCTCCGGTTCCGCGGCGCAGCGTAGCCTCTGGGCGGGCGGGCGTAAACGGGGCAGGACTGCGACCTCCGCCATTGTTTTTCGCGCGGATTGTCCTCTATGAGGGGCAGGACAGTCAGGAGGCCCGGATGAGCGACGACGACGAGGTGAAGAAGACCGACCAGACCCTCGCCGCCGACGCTGACGCGGAGGACGGGGACGCCGCGCCGAAGGAAGACGGCCCCGACGAGGACGGTCTGGAAGAGGACGGCTATTCGCTGGACCGGCGGACCATTACCGCGATCCTCTACGCGGTCGATACCGACGACCGGGAGAAGCTGGTCGAGCTGATGGAGCCGCTGCACGCGGCCGACATCGCCGACATGCTGGAACAGATCAACGCCTATGACCGGCGGCGGCTGATCCTGCTTTATGACAAGGAATTCGACGGGGAGATCCTGTCGGAACTGGGCGAGTCGATCCGGGAGGAGGTCATCTCTGTCCTCAAGCCGGACGTGCTGGCAGAGGCGGTGCGGGAGCTCGATTCCGACGACGTCGTGGACCTTGTCGAATACCTGGACGAGCCGCAGCAGGAGGCGATCCTCGACGCGCTGCCCGACAGCGAACGGGCGGCGGTGGCGCAGGCGCTGGCCTATCCGGAGGAATCCGCCGGCCGTCTGATGCAGCGCGAGGTCGTGGCGGTGCCGGAGGACTGGAACGTCGGGCAGGCCATCGATTACATGCGTGAACGGGAGGACCTCCCGGAACAGTTCTATCATGTCATCCTGACCGACCCGCGAATGCATCCGGTGGCGCATGTGATGCTGGGCAAGCTGATGGCCTCGCGCCGTGCCACTCTTCTGTCCGACATCACCGAACCCGGCTTCCGCACCTTCGAGGCGACGGAGGACGAGGGCGATGTGGCCTATGCGTTCAACCAGTATCACCTGATCTCGGCCCCGGTGGTCGATGCGGAGGACCGGCTGGTCGGGGTGATCACGATCGACGACGCGATGATCGTGCTGGACGAGGAACACGACGAGGACATCCTGCGCCTCGCCGGGGTGAGCGAGGAAAGCTCGCTCACCGACCGGGTGATCGACACGACCAAGCGGCGGTTTCCGTGGCTGGCGGTGAACCTCGTGACGGCGATCCTCGCCTCGCTCGTCATCGCGCAGTTCGAGGCGACGATCGCCCAGTTCGTTGCGCTGGCGGTGCTGATGCCGATCGTGGCCTCCATGGGCGGGAACGCGGGCACGCAGTCGCTGACGGTGGCGGTGCGATCCATCGCGACCAAGGACCTTACCGGCGCAAACGTCTGGCGGGTGATCCGGCGCGAATGCCTCGTCGGGCTGATAAACGGGGTGATCTTTGCGGTGGTGATGGGGATTGTCGGGCTGATCTGGTTCGGCTCTCCGGCGCTTGGCTACGTGATCGCGGCGGCGATGGTCATCAACCTCGTCGTGGCGGGGCTGGCGGGGACGATGATCCCGGTGGCGCTGGAACGGGTCGGGGTCGATCCGGCGCTGGCCTCAGGCGCCTTCGTGACGACGGTGACGGACATCGTCGGCTTCTTCGCTTTCCTCGGCCTGGCCGGAGTGATCCTGTTGTGAACGAGGCGGCCAAGGCAGCGGCGCGGAAGGCGGCCTTCGCCCGTCGGAAGGCGGCGCATCAGGCGCAGGACGGTCGGGCCTGCGGGGCGCTGTCGGAGCTGCTGGCGGGATATCGTGGCGTTCCGGTGGCAGGCTACATGCCGATCCGGTCGGAGATCGACCCACTGCCCGCGATGGCAGAGGCGGCAGCGCATGGCATTGTCGGTGTGCCGGTGATTGTGGCGGCGGGTGAGCCGCTGGTCTTCGCGCAGTGGGAGCCGGACATGGCGATGGCCGAGGGGCCGTTCGGGGCGCAGGTCCCGGCGTTGCATGTGCCGATGGTGCCGGAAATCGTGATCGTTCCGTTGGTGGCCTTCGACCGGCACGGGGGGCGGCTAGGGTATGGTGGCGGGTTCTATGATCGGACGCTTGCCGGGCTGCGCTCCCGGGGGGCGGTGCTGGCGGTCGGATTTGCCTATGCGGCGCAGGAGGCCGAGCGGTTGCCCCTCGAAGCGACGGATCAGCCGCTCGACATGGTGGTGACGGAGCGTGGGGTCTTGGAGGTGGCGCGCTGATCCCCCTCACCCTGACCCTCTCCCTCGGGGGAGAGAGGGTGCGGTACGGCGAGAGCGGAGCCTCGTTTTGAGCGGGCTCCACTGTTGCATTCGAGCGGCCGTATTTTCTGGGGCAAGCACAGCTTTCTTCACCGAGTTTCTTCACTGGGAGCGACTCCCTCTCCCTCCCCCGGTCCGGGGGAGGGCAGTGCCTCTGCCGATTGACGCGACATGTCCTGCCATCCCGCGCGACATGTCCCTTCCTCCTGGAAGGGGGAGGGTCGGGGGGTGTGGCCCGCAACGACCGGGCGGGCGTGTGGAGCGCCTCTCCCCATGGACGCCCTGCGCGCCCCGCGCTAAGAGGCCCTGCACCCGAGGAGGAGAGCTCACATGTCCGCCCATGGCACCCCGATCCCGATGATGTCCGAGGCCTCCGGCCCGCTGACAGGCACCGCCGATGTCCCCGGTGACAAGTCGATCAGCCACCGGTCGCTGATCCTCGGCGCGCTCTCGGTCGGGGAGACCCGGATCGAAGGGCTGCTGGAAGGACAGGACGTGATCGACACCGCGAAGGCCATGCGCGCCTTCGGGGCGGAGGTGACGGATCACGGTGGCGGGCGCTGGTCGGTGCATGGTGTCGGCACCGGGGGCTTTGCCGAACCGGGCAACGTGATCGACTGCGGCAACTCCGGCACCGGGGTGCGGCTGATCATGGGGGCGATGGCGACCTCTCCGATCACCGCGACGTTCACCGGTGACGCGAGTCTCAACAAGCGGCCGATGGCGCGGGTGACGGATCCGCTGGCGCTGTTCGGCGCGCGCGCCTACGGGCGGCAGGGCGGGCGGCTGCCGATGACCATCGTCGGCGCGGGGGATCCGGTGCCGGTGCGCTACACCGTGCCGGTGCCATCGGCACAGGTGAAATCGGCGGTGCTGCTGGCCGGGCTGAACGCGCCAGGGCAGACCGTTGTCATCGAGAAAGAGGCGACCCGCGATCACACCGAACGCATGCTCGCCGGGTTCGGCGCGGCCATCACGACGGATCAGACCGAGGAGGGCCGGGTCATCACCCTGACCGGCCAGCCGGAACTGGTGGCGCAGGACATCGTCGTGCCGCGCGATCCGTCTTCCGCCGCCTTTCCGGTCTGTGCGGCGCTGATCGTGCCGGGGTCGGATGTGCTGGTGCCGAACATCGGGTTGAACCCGACCCGCGCCGGACTGTTCGAGACGCTGCGCGACATGGGCGCGGACCTGACCTACGAGAACCCGCGCGAAGAGGGCGGGGAGCCGGTCGCGGATCTGCGCGCCCGCTTCTCACCGGACCTGAAGGGTATCGAGTTGCCGCCGGAACGTGCGGCCTCCATGATCGACGAATACCCGGTGCTGTCGGTTGTCGCGGCCTTTGCCCAAGGGCGCACGGTGATGCGCGGGGTGAAGGAGCTGCGGGTCAAGGAATCCGACCGGATCGACGCCATGGCCACCGGGCTGCGTGCCAACGGCGTGACGGTCGAGGATGGCGAGGACTGGTGGATCGTCACCGGTCTTGGCCATGGCAACGTCCCGGGCGGGGCCGAGGTCGCCAGCCATCTGGATCACCGCATCGCCATGTCCTTCCTCTGCCTCGGAATGGCCGCGCAAAAGGCGGTGCGGGTGGATGACGGCGGACCGATTGCGACCTCCTTTCCGATATTCGAACCGCTGATGACCGGGCTTGGTGCAAGGATTTTGCGGACAGGGGCTACCTGATCCTGTACCCTGCATACAGGGTAGAAAAGGGTCGGGGACATGTGGCTGATCTGGGGGCTGTTCGCGCTGGCCGGCGCGGTGCAGGTATTGAGTCTGGTGACAACCGTGCCGCAGTTGCTGGACGAGGCGGGCGGGATGCTGCCCTTCGACCTGCGACCCTTCGGCTATTCCTATGGCGAGGCGCAGGCCTACCTCGCCCGGCTGACGGAGGACGGGCTGGCGCTCTACCTCGGTCCGCAGCGGCAGCTGGAACTGATTGCTCCGCTCTTCCTGGCCGCCGCCTTCGTGACCGGGTTCCGGGCCTGGCTGCCGCCGGTGGCTTCGCTGGCGCTGTCGCTGGTGGCCATTGCGGGGGCGGTGGCGAACTATGCGGAAAACGCGATGATCGCGCGCATCCTCACCGAGACGGTGACAGAGGGGGACGTGGCGCTGGCCAGTACGCTGACGCAGGTGAAATTGCTGAGCGTCGTGCTTTGCCTCGCCGCTCTGGCGCTCCTGGCGTGGCGTGCCGTTTCGGTCCGGCCCGCGCCGCGCAGGCGCCGCCGCCGGGCTGGTCATTGATCGCGAAGGGTGGCATCAAGGTCTTCCACTTGATGCGAGGGCCGGATGAGACTGACCATTGCCATTGACGGACCTGCCGCCGCCGGGAAGGGCACATTGTCGCGCGCCCTGGCGGAAGCCTTTGGCCTGGCGCATCTGGACACCGGGCTGATCTACCGCGCGACGGGGCGGCGCACTCTGGACGGGACGCCGCCGCTGGAGGCCGCGCAGACGCTCAGCGCTGCGGATCTGGAGGCGGATGACCTGCGCACACCCGATGTCGCCCGCGCCGCCAGCGTCGTCGCGGCCCTGCCCGAGGTCCGCGCGGCCCTTGTCGACTTCCAGCGCGCCTTTGCCCGCCGCTCCGGCGGGGCGGTGCTGGACGGGCGCGACATCGGCACGGTGATCTGCCCCGAGGCAGAGGTGAAGTTCTTTGTCACCGCCTCTGACCAGGTGCGGGCGGAACGGCGGTTTGCCGAACTGCGGGACAGCGGGCACGAGGTGACGCTGGACGGCGTGCTGAAGGACCTGCGCGAGCGCGACGCGCGAGATTCCGCGCGTGCGGCGGCGCCGATGATGCCGGCGGAGGATGCGGTGGTGCTCGACACCTCCGGGCTGGCGATCGACGCGGTGGTGGCCGAGGCGATCCGGCTGGTCACCGAAAAGACCGGCTGCCAACCGGCCACATAGGCGCAACTTTTCACAAATCTGCGCGGAAATCCCTGTTGTGTCAGGTGAATTCCATTATCCTGCCATTGTTCCGGAACAGTCTGGCCGCAAGAGCCGGACACCGGCACGGGCAGAGAAGGCAGCCGGATGGCGCAGGCACAACTCCTTGATTTTCCGGGCGATTCCCGCCCCGTTCTGGTCTGCGACCTGGACGGGACGCTGATCCGCACCGAAATGCTGGACGAAACCTTCTGGGCCGCCCTGGCCGCGCGTTGGACCGCGCCATTCGAAGCCTTTGCCAGCCTGTTGCGCGGGCGCGGGGCGCTGAAACAGCGCATGGCGGTGCGGGGGACGGTGGATCCGGCGTTGTTGCCTTACAGGAACGAAGTCGTGTCGCGACTTCGCGCCTGGCGGATGCGGGGCGGGCGCACGGCACTGGTGACCTGCGCGGATCAGGCGGTTGCGGACCGGATCGCAGACCACCTCGGCGTGTTCGACGAGGTTCACGGATCGGACGGGGTGCGCAATCTGCGCGGACAGGCCAAGGCCGACTTCCTGGCCGGGCGGTTCGGCAGCGGGAACTACAGTTACATCGGCGGATCGGCGGCGGACCTTCCGGTCTGGGCCGGGGCCGCGCAGGCGACCACGATCGGGCTGCCCGACGCACTCCGGGCGCAGGTGACGGCGCAGGAGGGGGTCGCGCATCTGGACGCGGAGGTCCGCAATTTTCCCCGCGCGCTGATGCAGGCGATGCGGCCGCATCAGTGGCTGAAGAACCTGCTGATCTTCCTTCCCTTGCTCGCGGCACATCAGCTGGACGCGGTCTCCGTCGCGCAGGGCATTCTGGCCTTCATCGCCTTCGCGCTGGTGGCATCGGCGGTCTACGTGCTGAACGACCTGCTCGACCTGCCATCGGACCGGGCGCATCCGCGAAAACGGGAACGGCCCTTTGCCTCAGGCCAGCTGGCGCTGCGTCACGGGCTATGGCTGACCCCGGGGCTGGTGCTGACCGGCTTCGGGCTGGGCGCGTTCCTCGGGCCGTTGTTCCTGGCGGTGCTCGGGGCCTATGCGGTGACGACGACGGCCTATTCGCTGTGGCTCAAGCGGATGCCGGTGATGGATGTCTGCACGCTGGCTGCGCTCTATACGCTGCGGATCGGGGCGGGGGCGGCGGCGGCCGGAATTCCGCTGTCGATCTGGCTGCTGGCGTTTTCGACCTTCTTCTTCTTCTCGCTGGCCGCGGTGAAACGGCAGGCGGAACTGGTGGACGCCGTGCAGAATGGTACGGGGCTGAACGCGCGGCGCGGCTACCGGGCCGAGGATCTGCCGATCGTCGCCATGATGGCCGTCGGGGCGGGGTTCGTGTCGGTGCTGGTGATGGCGCTCTACATCAATTCCCCCGCCGTCACCGCGCTTTATTCCCGGCCCGAGGTGCTGTTCGGCATCTGTGCCGTGCTGCTGTTCTGGATCAGCCGCATCGTTCTCATCACACACCGCGGCGAGATGCATGACGACCCCGTGGTATTTGCCGCCCGTGACCGGGTGAGCCTTGTCTCGTTCTCGCTGGTGGTCGCCTTCGTCGCGGCGGGGAGCCAGCTGTGAGCCTTCCGGCGCTCCTCCTCCGCTATGCCGGATTTGCCGTGATCGCAGTGATCGTGAACCTTGGCGTGCAGCGCGGGGTGCTGGGCCTGTCGTTTGGCCTGATCCCGGCGCTCGTGGCGGGGACGGCGGCGGGGCTGGTGGTGAAATACCTGCTCGACAAGGCGTTCATATTCGAAGACCGGAGCACCGGGATCGCCGCGCATGGCCGGCGTTTCACGCTCTATTCGCTCATGGGGCTCGCCACGACGGCGATCTTCTGGGGGGCGGAATGCGCCGCCTGGCTGATCTGGCACACCGACATGGCGCGGGAGGCCGGAGCCATTGCCGGGCTGGCCGTGGGATATGTCGTGAAATATCGGCTGGACCGGCGGTTCGTCTTTGACCGGGCGGTGGCGGCATGAGGGCGAACTTGTCGGGTTGGGGCCGTTTTCCCCGCCTTGCCGGTGATCTGCACCGGCCCCGCGACGCGGCGGCGATCCGGGCGCTGATCGGTCAGGGTCCGGTGATCGCGCGGGGCAACGGGCGCAGCTATGGCGACGCGGCCGCGCAGCCAAAGGGGACGATCGACATGCGCGGGATGGCGCATATGCTGTCCTTCGACGCGGAGACCGGTGTGCTGGAGGCCGAGACCGGGGTGATGCTCGGGGACGTGATCGCCGCCTTCCTGCCGCGCGGCTGGTTTCCGCCAGTGACGCCGGGCACCAAGTTCGTGACGCTTGGCGGGATGATCGCGGCGGATGTGCACGGCAAGAACCATCGCCGCGACGGATCCATCGGGCGCCATGTGGACTGGGTCGACGTCATGGGCCCGGACGGCACGGTGCGCCGCGCCTCTGCCCGCGACAATTCGGACCTGTTCGCGCGGACCGTCGGCGGCATGGGCCTGACCGGGGTGATCCTGCGCGCCGCGCTTCGCCTGATGCCGGTGCCGTCGGGCTGGATCCGGCAGGAGACGGTGGCGGCGTCCAATCTGACCGAGGCGATGGACATCTTCGAAACCGCGACCACCCGCTACTCCGTCGCCTGGTTCGATTGCCTCGGGCGGGGAGAGGCGCTTGGCCGGTCGCTGGTCATGCTGGGCGATCACGCCGAACCGCAGGACCTGCGCGACGTGCGCCGCGCCGCGCCCTATGACGTGCCGGTGCGCCGGGCCCGCCGGGTGCCGCTGGACGCGCCGGGCTTTGTGCTCAACCGCCACACGCTGCGCGCCTTCAACCGGCTGTATTATGCGGCAGGGATGAAGAAGCGCGGGCATTCCGTGGTGGACTGGGACAGCTATTTCTACCCCCTCGACGCGATCAGGGACTGGAACCGCATCTACGGGCGGCGCGGTTTCGCGCAGTATCAGGTGGTGCTGCCGCTGGCGGCGTCCCACGCCGGGCTGACCGCCCTGCTCGGCGCGATTTCCGACGCGGGGCAGGGGTCCTTTCTGGCGGTTCTGAAACGGCTTGGCGCGCAGGACAGTCCGCTGTCCTTCCCGATGGAGGGCTACACGCTGGCGCTGGACTTCCCGGTCAGCGAGGCGGCTTTGCGCCTTCTCGACCAGCTGGACGCGATCACGCTGGCGCATGGCGGGCGGCACTATCTGGCCAAGGACAGCCGCCTGTCGCCGGAAACCTTCCACCGCGCCGACCCCCGTGCCGCCGTCTTTGCACGGGCGCGGGCGGAGGAGGGTTGCGGCGGTGCCTTCGCGTCGGCGCAGTCGGAAAGGCTCAAGATATGACGGGGAGCGTTACCATCCTCGGCGCGCGGTCGGACATCGCGATGGCCTGCGCGCATGCTTTCGCGGCGGCCGGGTATGACCTCGTACTTGCGGCACGCGGGGCCGGGACGCTCGAAGCCGCCGCGAGGGATCTGGAGTTGCGTCACCGCATCTCCGTCACCCTGCGCGATTTCGACGCCACGGCGGTCGAGGGGCACGCGGGTTTCGTCGCCGGGGCCGATCTGCCCGACGTGGTGATCTGTGCCGTCGGTGCCCTGGCCCCGCAGGAGGAGGTGCAGGACGACGTCGCGGCCTCCGTCGCGCTGATGCGGGCGAACTTCGAAGGTCCGGCGGCGGTGCTTGGCGCCTACGCCACGGCAATGGCCGCGCGCGGTAGCGGCGTGATCGTCGGAATTTCGTCGGTCGCGGGGGATCGCGGGCGGGCCACGAACTACACCTACGGCGCCGCCAAGGCGGGGTTCACCGCCTTCCTGTCAGGTCTGCGCAACCGGCTGGCGGGGCAGGGGGTGCATGTGGTGACCGTGAAACCGGGTTTTGTTGCAACACGCATGACGGAAAACATGGACCTTCCCGAAAAGTTGACCGCCGCTCCGGCGGAAGTTGGCCAAGCTGTGCTGAAAGCCGTTGAGAAGGGTCAGGACGTGATCTATGTGCGCGCCGTCTGGCGGATGATCATGGGAATCATCCGTCTCATCCCGGAGCGCGTGTTCAAGAAGCTGAAAATCTGAAAGGGCCTGCAATCGGTCAAGAATTGCAGCCCAGGAGGGGGCGGAAGGAAGACCAGGGAGGGGACAATGAAGACCAGAGCGAACCATTCATACAGGTAACCAAATGCAGACCGACAACACCCCGCGTACCCCGGCGGAGACCAACCCGGCCCCGGCCCAGCAACAGCAAGGCGTCGACTGGCGCAACCTCGACTTCGCGTCGGATTGCCTGATCGTACGCGCGGCGCAGCCCGCCGCTTCCGCGCCCGCGAAGGCCGGCTGAAAAGGCATCTTCCGTTGCGGTGTCCGGCCGGACCGGACACCGGACGGTATTGTTTCCAGATCACACCCGGTGTGTCGGGTATTCCGTACTCGGAGCTTTTTCGGAACGGGTGTACCCTTGAACCGTTGATATTTTAACAACGGAATAAGTCAGGAGCATTTGAGATGTCCTATATTTTCAAGCCGACGGGCGGGTCCGACGCCAGCGACCCTGCCAAGGGCGACCGCCGCGCTGCCCCCGAAAGCACCTGGAGACAGTACGATTTCGGCATGGATTGCCTTATCCCGGCCGAGGATTACGCGCTGCCGAAAAGCCTGCGCAAAGGGTCTCAGGACGACTGAAAACGTCGGCGGATCGGCCAGACGGCCCGTATGCCCGGATCGCGCAGCCAGAGCCCGGCCCACATCAGTGCGCCGAGGTAGAAGCTGAACAACGTGTGCGAAAACAACGGGCTGTCGGCCCGCATCTGGGTCACGATCGCCCCGCCGAAGATCGCCATGGTGAGCGTTGCGCCCAGAAGGGCGGTGCGGGGAATCAGAAAGAGCAGCATGCAGACGAGTTCCAGAGCGCCGATCAACGGGACCGGCGCTTCCGGCCAGCCAAGCGCCGCCATGGTCTGCTGGCCGATGTCGGTCAGGAATTTCGGGGCGACCGAGGCTGCCACCATGAACAGGGCGTAAAGGGCTGACAGGGTCCAGCCGGTGCGGGTCATCCATTTTTCGGACATGTGCGCCTCCATTAATTAGCGGAATGGTTAATTAATGGGGTGCGGAAGTCAATCCGGCGTGTTGTGATCCTCGGACTTGATCCGAGGACCTCCTGCCGCGGAGATCCTCGGATCAAGTCGGAGGATGACCCGGAACGGGTCAGGGGCCGTTTCACCTCCGCGGCCGCGTGCGAGGCGACACCTCCGACCCTTCTCCTGTTGCATTATTGGCCAAACGGGGCTATCTGCCCCCCGTCGACAAGGCACAACGCCGCGATGAGAAAGCGAGCAGGGTCGGAACCACCGGCCCTTTCGTCATTGCAGCCGCTCAACTGACCAACCCCAAGACCGGCGGAGACAACCGCTCGGCCAGCATAAACCTTGAAAAGGAACTCATAGCCACATGGCTCAGAACGCATCCATGGAGGAATTCGAAGCCCTCCTAAATGAAAGCTTCGAAATGGACACCCCCGAAGAGGGTTCGGTTGTCAAAGGCAAGGTCATCGCGATCGAAGCGGGACAGGCCATCATCGACGTCGGCTACAAGATGGAAGGCCGTGTCGATCTCAAAGAATTTGCAAACCCCGGTGAGACCCCCGAAATCGCAGTCGGCGATGAGGTCGAGGTCTTCCTGCGCGCCGCCGAGAATTCGCGTGGCGAGGCTGTCGTTTCGCGCGAAATGGCGCGCCGCGAGGAAGCCTGGGACCGTCTGGAAAAGGCCTATGCCGACGACGCCCGCGTCGATGGCGCGATCTTCGGCCGCGTGAAGGGCGGTTTCACCGTCGATCTCGGCGGTGCCGTCGCGTTCCTTCCGGGCTCGCAGGTCGATGTGCGCCCCGTGCGCGATGCCGGCCCGCTCATGGGTCTGAAGCAGCCGTTCCAGATCCTGAAAATGGACCGCCGCCGGGGAAATATCGTCGTCTCCCGCCGGGCCATTCTGGAAGAGTCGCGTGCCGAACAGCGTGCCGAGGTCATCTCGAACCTCGAAGAAGGTCAGTCGGTTGACGGCGTGGTCAAGAACATCACCGAATACGGGGCCTTCGTGGACCTCGGCGGTGTCGACGGCCTGCTGCACGTGACCGACATGGCATGGCGCCGCGTCAACCACCCGTCCGAGATCCTGAACATCGGCGAGACCGTGAAGGTCCAGGTGATCAAGATCAACAAGGACACGCACCGCATCTCGCTCGGCATGAAGCAGCTGCAGGAAGATCCGTGGGATCTGGTCGCTGCCAAGTACCCGCTGGAATCCGTGCATCAGGGCCGCGTGACCAACATCACCGACTACGGCGCGTTCGTCGAGCTGGAGCCGGGTGTCGAAGGTCTGGTCCACGTGTCCGAAATGTCCTGGACCAAGAAGAACGTCCATCCGGGCAAGATCGTCTCGACCTCGCAGGAAGTCGAAGTCATGGTGCTGGAGATCGACGGTGCGAAGCGCCGCGTGTCCCTCGGCCTCAAGCAGACGATGCGCAACCCGTGGGAAGTCTTCGCGGAAACGCATCCCGAGGGCACCGTGGTCGAAGGCGAGGTCAAGAACATCACCGAATTCGGTCTGTTCGTTGGCCTGCCGGGTGACATCGACGGCATGGTTCACCTGTCTGACCTGTCCTGGGACGAGCGTGGCGAGGATGCCATTCAGAACTACCGCAAGGGCGACATCGTCCAGGCGGTTGTCTCCGAGGTCGACACCGAGAAGGAGCGCATCTCGCTCTCCATCAAGAACGTCGGCGGCGACAAGTTCGCTGAGGCTGTCGGTGGCACCAAGCGCGGCTCCATCATCACTGTGACCGTGACCTCGATCGAGGACGGCGGGATCGAAGTGGAATACGAAGGCATGAAGTCCTTCATCCGCCGCTCCGACCTGTCGCGCGACCGCTCCGAACAGCGCCCCGAGCGTTTCTCCGTCGGTGACCACGTCGATGTGCGCGTGACCAACGTGGACAGCAAGACCCGCCGTCTGGGCCTGTCGATCAAGGCACGCGAGATTGCGGAAGAGAAGGAAGCCGTGGAACAGTACGGGTCTTCGGACTCCGGCGCGTCGCTTGGCGACATCCTTGGCGCTGCGCTGAAGTCCGGCGACAACTGATCCTCCGGTCAGACGAAACAGGAAGGCCCCGGATATATCCGGGGCCTTTTGCTTTGCCCCGCTCAAAGCTGCATCGGGGGCGCAGCAATCGGAAAATCGCAGCGAATCAGTCGTTTGTGCCGCGTTGCAGCGTACTGGGCGTCGGGGGGATTCGCGGCGCAGGTCACGCAAAATCCCGCCTGTGAAGGGCGCAATTGCCCGATTTCGCATGAAAAATCTGCCATTCGCGCCCGAGGTCACAGTTTCGAGGGGGCCGGAAACCCCCTATAGTCGGGTGGTGTCTGATTGCGCTGCCGACCGATCCTGGGGAGAAACCGCCGATGATCCGATCCGAACTGATCCAGAAAATTGCCGACGAAAATCCGCACCTGTATCAGCGGGATGTTGAAAAGATCGTGAATGTCATCTTTGACGAGATCATCGAAGCGATGGCGCGCGGCGACCGGGTGGAGCTGCGCGGGTTCGGGGCCTTCTCCGTAAAGAAACGCGACGCACGGACCGGGAGGAACCCGCGAACCGGCGAAGCGGTTGATGTGGAGGAAAAACACGTACCTTTCTTCAAGACCGGCAAGCTGCTGCGTGACCGGCTGAACGGGCAGGGCTGACATGCGATATATCCGTTACCTCTTTCTCGCCGTCCTCGGCGTTGCGCTGATCGCGGTTGCGCTGGCCAACCGTGAAATCGTCTCGCTCAAGCTGCTGCCCGAGGGACTGGCGCGGATCGCTGGCATGAACCAGTCGGTCGAACTGCCGCTGTTCGCGGTGATCTTCGGCGGGGCCATCGTCGGCCTGCTGATCGGATTCGTCTGGGAATGGCTGCGCGAGCACAAGCACCGGGCCGAGGCGTCGCGCAAACAGCGTGAGGTCGGCAAGCTGGAGCGCGAGGTCAAGAAGCTCAAGGGCGAGAAGCACCGTGGCAAGGACGAGGTCCTGGCGCTGCTGGACTGACGCCCGCGGCTGGCGTAGACCCGGCCCATGGACATCCGTGTCAAAATCTGCGGCCTCAAAAGGCCCGAGGACGTTGACGCCGCCGCGCGTGCGGGGGCAGTCTATGGCGGTTTTGTCTTCTTTCCGAAATCGCCGCGCCATCTGACGGTGGAAGAGGCGCGCGCGCTGGCGGTCGAGGCGCCGGTCGGGCTGGCCAAGGTGGCGCTGGTGGTCGATGCGGATGACGCGCTGCTTGACGCGATCACGGGGGCGGTGCCTCTCGACATGCTTCAACTGCACGGGCGCGAAACACCTGAGCGGGTGGCGGAGGTCCGGACGCGTACCGGGTTGCCGGTGATGAAGGCGATCGGCGTGGCGGGGCCGGAGGATCTGGCCGCCATCGACGTCTATTCCCGTGTTGCCGACCAGTTGCTGATCGACGCGAAGCCGCCGAAGGACGCGGCCCTGCCGGGCGGCAACGGGCTGGCCTTCGACTGGCGGTTGCTGCAGGGGCGTAAGTACTGGACCTGCCCATGGATGCTCGCCGGGGGGCTGACCCCGGACAACGTGGCCGAAGCGGTGCGGCTGACGGGCGCGCGGCAGGTCGATGTCTCATCGGGCGTGGAAAGCGCGCCGGGTGTGAAGGACCCTGAGAGGATCGCCGCCTTTGTCGCGGCGGCGACGGGTCAGGACAGCCGGGTCGGCTGAACCCACCATTGCGGGCGGGACAGGCGCGCGGCCATGGCCCGCGCGTGCGCTGCCGTGTCGGTCAGGGCAAAGCAGGTCGCGCCGGACCCGGACATGCGGGCGAGCCGGCAGGCCGGATCGGCGCGCAGCGTTTCCAGCAGATCGGCGATGACCGGGGCAATGTGGCACGCGGGCGGTTCCAGGTCGTTGCGCATGGTGGCAAGCCAGTCGATCAGATCGGCAGGGCCGGACCAGCGGGGCAGGGGATCGGGCATGGGCGGGTTGGTGCGGGTGGCCAGCCGCGCGAAACAGGCGGGGGTGGCGACCTCTACTCCGGGGTTGACCAGAACGGCATGCAACCGGGGCAGGTCGGCAACCGGCGTGACGATTTCCCCGACCCCCTGCATACGCGCGGCGCGGGCGGGAAGGCAGACCGGGACATCTGCGCCAAGCCGCACCGTGTCGTCGGGCGGGGCCAGCCCGGTCAGCCGCGAAATGCCCCGGAGCACCGCAGCCGCGTCCGAGGACCCGCCGCCGATCCCGGCCGCGGCCGGGAGGTGCTTGTCCAGCGCAATCCGAACCGTGGTCCCGGCCGTCTCTGCCGCGCGCAGGGCAAGGTTGCGGGCGTCGCCCGGCACGCCTTCAGCGCGCGGTCCGGTCACGTTCAGGGCTGGCGTGTCGGACAGCGCAAGGGTCAGGCGGTCACCGACATCGGCAAAGACCACCAGCGAATCCAGCAGGTGATAGCCGTCGGGCCGCTGTCCCGTGACGTGCAGGGTCAGGTTGATCTTGGCCGGGGCGAATTCCGCCACCGGCTGCGTCTCCGCCATGGGTCAGCCGCCGTTGGACGTGTCCTGCGCGACCTTCAGCGGCTCCGCCCCTTCCTCGGCCAGAACGGCGTCGAGCCCGACCTTCAGCTTGCGGCGGATGCGGGTGGCGTCCTTGTCCTCGGGCGCGAAGGAGAGGGCGCGGTTCCACTGGAATTCCGCCTCGAGCGTGCGGCCAACGGCCCAGTAGACGTCACCGAGGTGATCTGTCACGACCGGGTCGACCGGCATCAGTTCAGCGGCACGCTCCATGTGATCCACGGCCTCCTCATAGCGGCCAAGGCGGTACAGCGCCCAGCCCAGGCTGTCGAGGATGAATCCGCTGTCCGGCTGCGCCTGCACGGCCCGTTCGATCATGCCGAGCGCTTCGTCCAGCTTCTCGTGCTTTTCGACCAGCGAATAGCCGAGGTAGTTGAGGATGCGCGGGTGGTCCGGGTTCATCTTAAGCGCGGCGCGGAAATCGGCCTCTGCCTCTGGCCAGTGGTTCAGCCGTTCCTGGCTGATCGCACGGGCGTAAAGCACGAACCATTGCGAGCTGTCGTCGCTGTCATACAGGCCGATGGCCGCGTCGTAGGCCTTCACGGCTTCGACATAGCGGTTCATGCCGCGCAGCAGGTCGCCGCGGGTGGTGTGCACGATCGGCAGGTTGCCGTGCGTCTCCGCCAGTTCGTCCAGCACCTCAAGTGCGGCGTCGGACCGGCCAGAGCGTTCCAGCGCATTGGCGCGGCCCAGTTCGGCGGCGTGGAATGCGGGGTTGTCGCGCGGAACGCGGCGGTAGGCGCGGGTGGCGAGCTCCGGGCGGTCCATGTCCTCCAGCAGTTCGGCGGAGAGGAGGATGGCGTCGATGTGATCTTCGCGCAGCGCCTCTGCGATGCGGGAATAGATCAGGGTGTAGTCGTCGGTCGCCTCGCCCTTCAGGGCAGCGGCGACGGAATAGAAGATCTCGGCCACGCCGTCGGTGATCTTGGTGACATGGGTGAAGGGCAGGGCCTCGCCCTTTTCCAGCACCGCGCGCATCTGCGACAGAGCGGGGTCGAGGTCCGACCCGAACAGCTTGTCCAGCAGCTTCAGCGCGTCGCCGGAACGGTCGAGCTGGCTCAGCACCTCGATCCGGGCCATGGCACCGCGCCGGGTCATCTGGAGCGGGCCGGCGGAGCTGTCGGAATAGATCGCCTCCGACGCCTCGAAGTCGCCGACCATCGCCAGCGCCAGCGCCTTGTGATAGAGCGCGAAGCCGCGCAGACCCTTGGTCTGGGCAACCTGGTCGAAGGAGGCGAGCGCGTTGGCCATTTCTCCCTTGCCGACCTCGGCCCAGGCGGCCATCAGGCCGTCGACCAGCGGTCCGACGCCATGATCGGCGGCCACGCGGTCAAGAACGGCCTGAAAGTTGCCGGACTGGAATTCGTGGGCCGACAGGATCGCCTGGGAAATCTGGCTCTCAACCCCGGCGGCTTCCATGCGCTCGGCAACCGCCACGGCGCGGGGCAGGTCCCCGGCAGACAGCTGGGAGAGCGCGGCACCTTCCAGAAGGGCAGGGTTCTGCGGATCGGCGCCAAGGGCGCGCACGTAATAGTAGACCGCCGCATCGTAATCGCTGGACAGCCGCGCCTGCCGCGCCGCCAGATAGTCGCCGGAATTGCCCGAGATCGCCGGACCCGCTGCAGCAGCAACCGCCGCCGCCACGGCCACGGATTTCCAGAAGTTCGCCTTCGTCATACCGTCCCTCGCCTGTGTCAGGGTTGGCACAGGCTAGCGGAGGCGATCCCGGAAATGCAATGCGGGGCATCCCAGGAATGCCCCGCTTTTTCGATAATGTGACTACCGCATGACAGGTGCGGCGCCGAATTGCTCACATGTTGGGGTAGTTCGGGCCGTCCCCACCCTGCGGCGTGGTCCAGACGATGTTCTGAGCCGGGTCCTTGATGTCGCAGGTCTTGCAGTGCACGCAGTTCTGGAAGTTGATGACAAAGCGCGGATCCTTGCCGTCTTCCGTCACGAATTCGTAGACGCCTGCCGGGCAGTAGCGGGCCGAGGGGCCGGCGTATTTCGGCAAGTTGTCGAGGACGGGGATGTTCGGGTCCTTCAGCTTGAGGTGCGCGGGCTGGCTTTCCTCGTGATTGGTCATCGAGAAGGACACGTTGGTCAGCCTGTCGAAGCTGATCTTGCCGTCCGGCTTGGGATAGTCGATCGGGGTGTGGGCGACAGCCATCTCGGTCGCCTCCGCATCGGTCTTGCCGTGCTTGATCGTGCCGAGCAGGGAAAACCCGAAGGTGTTGGTCCACATGTCCATCCCGCCAAGCGCGAGAGATGCGGCGAGCCCGTACTTCGACCAGAGCGGCTTTACGTTGCGGACCTTCTTCAGGTCCTTGCCAATGGCGCCCTTGCGGACCTCTTCCTCGTAGTCGTGCAGTTCGTCGCCCGACCGGCCCGCCTGGATCGCCTTGTAAGCGGCCTCCGCGGCAGCTTTTCCGGACAGCATCGCGTTGTGGTTGCCCTTGATCCGCGGCACGTTGACCATCCCGACGGAACAGCCAAGCAGCGCGACGCCGGGTGCCACCATCTGCGGCATGGACTGGTAACCGCCCTCGGTGATCGCGCGGGCCCCGTAGGCGACGCGCTTGCCGCCTTCCAGCAGGTCCTTCACTATCGGGTGGTGCTTGAACCGCTGGAATTCCATGTAGGGGAAGAGGTAGGGGTTCTTGTAGTTCAGGTGCACGACGAAGCCGACCAGCACCTGGTTGTTCTCGAAGTGATAGATGAACGACCCGCCCCCGGCGTTGGACCCGAGCGGCCAGCCCATGGTGTGGGTGACGGTGCCTTCCTTGTGCTTGGCCGGGTCGATCTCCCAGATCTCCTTCATGCCGAGCCCGTATTTCTGCGGCTCCTTGCCGTCCGACAGGCCGTACTTGGCGATCACCTGCTTGGAAAGGCTGCCGCGCACGCCCTCGGCGAGGAAGACATACTTGCCGTGCAGTTCCATACCCGGTTCGTAACCCGGACCTTCGCTGCCATCGGGGTTCTTGCCGAATTCACCGGCGACGACACCCTTGATGGTGCCGCTTTCGCCGTAGACCATTTCGGAACAGGCCATGCCGGGGAAGATTTCGACGCCCAGTTCCTCGGCCTGTTCGGCCATCCAGCGGCAGACATTGCCCATGGAGACGATGTAGTTGCCGTGGTTGTTCATCAGCGGCGGCATGGGGAAATTCGGCACGCGCAGCTGCCCGGCCTCGCCCAGGAGGTAGAAGTTGTCCTCTTTCACAGGCACGTTCAGCGGCGCGCCCTTTTCCTTCCAGTCCGGGATCAGCGCGTCGAGCCCGCAGGGGTCCAGAACCGCGCCCGACAGAATGTGTGCCCCGACCTCGGACCCCTTTTCCAGCACCACCACCGACAGGTCGGCGTCCAGCTGTTTCAGGCGGATCGCGGCAGACAGGCCGGCCGGGCCCGCGCCCACGATGACAACATCGTATTCCATCGCCTCGCGCTGCGTGTCGGTCATGTCGTTTCCTTCCCTCCGGGGGTCTTGTGCGAAATATTGTTTCGCAGTGATTATCGTGCGGCAGTATCACGGGTCAATTGCGACAAGGCGTCAAATCCGTCCTGTCGCAGGGTTATTCGTCGATTTCCACGCTTTCGTCTCCGGTATCCGACCCGCTGTCGGGACGGTCTCCCATCAGGTAGCGCGGTCCGGGCCCGTGTCGCGCGGCGCTGTCGTCGGGGTTGTAGAGCCTGCATTTGTCCAGCGACAGGCAGCCGCAGCCGATGCACCCGTCAAGATCGTCGCGCAACCGCTCAAGCGTCGCGATGCGGCGGTCGAGCTCTCCGCGATAGCGTTCGGACAGGGTCCGCCAGTCCTTCGCGGTCGGGGTACGGTGGCCGGGCAGGCTGGCCAGCTGGTCGCGTATTTCGCGGATGGAAAAGCCGAGCTTCTGGGCGATCATTATGAAGCTCAGCCGGCGGATGTCGGCCTTTTCGAACTGCCGCTGCCCGCCGGGGCCGCGCCCCGGGGCGACCAGGGCCTGATCCTCGTAATAGCGGATGGCAGACGGAGCCAGCCCGGTGCGTTTGGACAGGGTGCCGATGGTTATACCTTTGCTTTTCATCGTTTCTTTCGGCTTGATCTCAACTTTGGTTGAGAGATTAGCCTGACAGCGGATGGCAAGGAAAGGACAGATCATGATCAGGCTGGAACATGCAAATGTCACGGTATCGGACCCGAAGGCGACCGCGCGCTGGCTGTGCAAGGTCTTCGGCTGGCAGGTCAGGTGGGAAGGACCGGGGATGCAGACGGGCTATACCGTGCATGTCGGGCAGGAGGAGAGCTATGTCGCGCTGTTTTCCTACGGCGATGCCCGCCGGACAGACGTGGACCGTTACCGCACCGTCGGCATGCTCAACCACCTTGCCGTCTTCACGGAGGAGGACATCGCAGAGGTGGAGGACAGGGTCTGGGCCGAAGGCTTCACGCCGATCAACCACGGCAGTTACGCGCCGGGACGCCGGTTCTATTTCCACGACGCCGACGGTATCGAATGGGAGGTCGCCTCGCATCAGGCCTAGGCCATTTCGCTTGCATTCCCCCGCCCGTTTGGGTGAGGTATTCAAAGCTGTACGTCTGCGAAGGGGCCTTGGACAAAGGCCCCTTCGTCATTGCCGAGGAGGACCCGATGGAAAAGATCCCGATGACCCGTGGCGGATTCGTCGCCCTGGAAGGTGAACTCAAGCACCTGAAGTCCGTCGAACGTCCCGCCATCATCCAGGCGATAGCGGAGGCGCGGGCGCTTGGCGACCTGTCCGAGAATGCGGAGTATCACTCCGCCCGGGAAAAGCAGTCCTTCATCGAGGGGCGGATCAAGGAGCTCGAGGGTGTGATCTCGCTGGCCGAGGTGATCGACCCGACGACGCTGTCGGGGACCGTGAAGTTCGGCGCGACCGTCACTGTCGTGGACGAGGACACGGACGAGGAGAAGGTCTGGCAGATCGTCGGCGAATACGAGGCGAATATCGAAAAGGGTCTGCTCAACGTCAAATCGCCGATTGCGCGGGCGCTGATCGGGAAGGACGAGGGCGATTCCGTCGAAGTTCGTACACCCGGTGGTGACCGTTCCTATGAGATCCTGAAGATCGAGTATAGGTGAAGGGCCACCCGGCGAATCCGGAGCCCCAGGACGACAGCATGACCGACCGCAACGACCCGCGCCCCACGCCGATCGGCATCTACCAGAAGGCTCCGCGCGACCCGCTGTCCTCGGCCGAGGTGATCGCGATCGTGGTCTCGGTGCTCTGGCTGGTCGGGTCGAGCGTGTTTTTCGTGGTCATGTCGGGATCGGAGGCGGAGGTGCAGGGCACCTACGATCCGCTGACTTTCGTGATGGTGCTGCTGGCCGTGTTCCTGCCGGTCGCGATGTTCTGGGTGGCCGCGACGGCAGTGCGGTCGTCGCGGGTGATCCGGCAGGAAAGCCGCCGGTTGCAGGCTGCCATCGACGCGATCCGCGAAAGCTACCTGGCCGAGGTGCAGCGCGGCAACGGCACCAAGCCCGATGCCTCCATCACCCAGAAACTTGACGAGATCGCGGCCGCGCAACGCAAGACGGAAACCGCGCTTGCCACCTTCCACACCACCCGCACGATCGAAGCGGCGAAGCGCACGCCCGAAACCCCCGCGCCCGTGGCCGAGGAACAGGGCGACCTGCCGCTGGACGACGAACCCGATCAGCCCGCGACCCCGCTTGGCCGCGCGACCTTCCTGCGGGCACTGAACTTCCCCGAAACGGCGGAGGACGAGGAAGGCTTCTCCGCCCTGCGCCAGGCACTGCGGGACCGGCCGACCTCCAACCTGATCCAGGCGGCGCAGGATGTGCTGACGCTGCTGGCGCAGGACGGGATCTACATGGACGACCTGCGGCCGGACATGTCACGCCCGGAACTCTGGCGCCGGTTCGCGCAGGGCGAACGCGGGCGGACCGTCGCGGCGCTTGGCGGGATTCGCGACCGCTCCTCTCTGGCGCTGACGGCGGGGCGGATGCGGCAGGACCCGGTGTTCCGCGACGCGGCGCACCATTTCCTGCGCCGGTTCGACCAGATGGTTGTCGAATTCGAAAAGACCGCCAGCGACCAGGACCTGACCGCACTGGCCGAAACCCGGACCGCGCGCGCCTTCATGCTGCTTGGCCGGGTGGCCGGGACCTTTACCTGATCCCCAGGTCGCGCAGGACGAAATCCGCGATCGCTTCCGTGTCGTCCAGATGCAGGACGGGGCGGTCGGTCGCCAGCGTCCCGGGCGCATCGGTGGCAATCGCGCGTACGCCGGGATCGGTATCGGCCAGCAGGGGCTGGCCGGTTTCCTGCCGGTGCACCTCGATCTTCGGGTGGCTGCCGGACTTGTAGCCCTCGATCAGCACCAGATCGACAGGGGACAGGCGGGGGAGCAGGTCCTCCAGCGGCGGTTCGGGCGCGTCGCGCAACTCGTGCAGCAGCGCCCATCTTGCGCCCGAGACGACCATGACCTCCTGCGCGCCGGCCTCGCGGTGGCGGTAGCTGTCCTTGCCGGGGCGGTCGAGGTCGGCGCGGTGGTGCGTGTGCTTGATGGTGGATACCCGCAGGCCGCGCGTGGTGAATTCGGTCACCAGCCGTTCCACCAGCCCCGTCTTGCCGGAGTTCTTCCAGCCCGCGATGCCGTATACCTTCACCGCGTGCCCCCGATCAGCCGTTCGGCGCGGGCGAGATCCTCGGGCGTATTCACGTTGAAGAAAAGGTCTGGGTCGGTCGCCGGGAATTCGCAGGTCAGCGCACCGGCGGCATCGGTCCAGTCGGTGACCTTGCGCAGGCCTCCGGTGATGGCGTCGCGCAGGGCGGTCCGCGACGCCACGGGCCAGAGCCCGGCCACCGGGTGCAACCGGCCGGAGGAGGCGGCAACAACCGGGGCGTCCCCGGCCCCGCGCAGGGTCAGGCAGGGGATCAGGTCGGCGGGCAGAAAGGGGGTATCTCCGGGCACCGTCACGACATGTGTGTCCCCCAGCTCCGCCGCCCAGTCCATCGCGGCGAGGATCCCGGCCAGCGGACCGGGGCGGTCGGGCAGCGTGTCAGGCAGCATGGGCAGGCCGAACCCGCCGAGCGCCGGATCGGCAGAGTTGGTGTTCAGCGCCAGCCGTTCGGTCTGTGGGGCGATACGGGCGATGACATGGGCAAGCAGCGGTTCGCCGGCCAAAGGCATCAGCGCCTTGTCGGTGCCGCCCATGCGCCGGGACGCGCCGCCGGACAGCATGACCGCAGGAGGGGCGATCATGCCGCGCCCCCGCAGAAGGCAAAGGCGGCTTTGTGCAGGTGCAGAGATTGCATCGGGTCCGGGGGCGGCGTAGGCATCGTTCTCATTGCCGTTCTACGAGTATTCCCGCATGGCCTCCACTCCCAAATCGACCTACTGGCTCGGCGTCCGCGAAGGTCTGCCCTTCCTGCTGGTCGTCGGCCCCTTCGCACTTCTGTTCGGCGTTGTGGCGACCGAGGCCGGTCTGAACGTGCTCGAGGCGCTGACCTTTTCCGTGGTGGTGATCGCAGGGGCGGCCCAGTTCACCGCGCTTCAGCTGCTGCAGGACCAGACCCCGGTGGCAATCGCGATCCTGTCGGCGCTGGCGGTGAATCTGCGGATGGCGATGTATTCGGCCTCCCTCACCCCGCACCTCGGGCGTGCGCCGGTCTGGCAGAGGGCCTTTGCCGCCTATTTCCTTGTGGATCAGAGCTATGCGCTCTCCATCGCCAAGTTCGAGAAGGAGCGGGACTGGACCGTGCGCCAGAAGGTTGCCTATTTCTTCGGATGCGTCACCCCGGTCTGTCCGATGTGGTATGTTCTGACCGTCGTCGGGGCGCTGATCGGGAATACCATTCCACCGGAATACGCGCTGGACTTCGCGCTGCCGATCACCTTCATCGCGATGATCGCGCCGATGCTGCGGTCCCTGCCGCACCTGACCGCGGCCATGGTTGCCGTCACCGTGGCACTGGTCTGTGCCGGACTGCCGTTGAACCTCGGCCTGCTGGTCGCGGCGGTGGCGGGCATGATCGCGGGCGCACAGGCGGAACTGTGGCTGGCGCGGCGCGGTGTGACCGGAGAGGTGCGGACATGATCGACCATCACGCGCTCTGGCTTGTGATCGCGGCGCTCGGGCTGGGCAGCTTCGGGCTGCGGTTCGTGTTCCTTGGCCTGATCGGGGATCGCCAGCTTCCGGAATGGGCGCTCAGGCATCTGCGTTACACCGCCGTGGCCGTGCTGCCCGCTCTGGTGGCGCCGCTGGTCGTCTGGCCCGCCGCCAGCGGAGGAGAGCCCGATCCCGCGCGCATCGGCGCGGCCGTGGCGGCGCTGCTTGTCGGGCTGGCCACGCGCAACGTCTTTGCCGGGATCATCTGCGGCTTTGGCGCGCTCTACGGGCTGCTCTGGCTGATCGGGTAGGGCTGAACTGCCCGGGGGCGGTCAGTCGTCTTCGATGATCGTCTCGATCTTCGCGCCGGGCAGCCTGTCGTACTGGGCTTCCAGCAGGGTCGGATAATAGGTCTGTTCGATCGTCTCGAACCCCGGCAGGGTCTGCAGGATGGCAGAGGTGCTTTTCGCGCAATGCGCCGATGCCACGGATCCGTTCGCCTTGACCTTCTGAAGCGCAAGTGACGCCACTTCGGGCGAGACGGGGATCGTCGTCTTGATGACCTTGTACTGGGTGCGGGCGTGGGCGCTGGAATAGGCGGCCTCGAACGCGGGGGAGAATCCGTAAAGCACGTCGCCCGATCGCGGAAGCCCTTCGGCCTTGAACCCGCCCGCCGGGTCGAACAGCACCTTTTCCGATGCGTTGACGCCAAGCGCGGTATGGGCCCCCGCGCCGGTGCGGCGGTTGACGATGGTGTAGAGCGTCAGGGAGGTCGGGCCGGTGTTGCGGTAGGACACGGCCGCGACTTCGGTCGGGGTCAGGACCTCGGGGTTGCGGGTACAGCCCGCGATGACGGCCACTGCGGCCAGGGCAAGAAACAGGCGTTTCATCGTCGTCTCCTGTCCGGGCGGCCAGCGGCGCCCGTTGGTCGGGTCAGCTGTTGAAGAGGGCCATGAAGATCAGGGCGCCGATGCTGATGCCGGCAATCCAGGTCGAGGCCTTGATGAAGCCCTCGAAGGTCTTTTCCTGAACCGTCGTGTCCATTTCACCGTGCTTGTGGTCTGCCATAGCCTTCATCCTTCAGACATCGTTCCGGGGCTGATTACCGGATCCGGACGGCGCTGTCACGCCTCGGACTCGGGCTCCGCCGACTTTTCCAGATCGCGGCGCAGGCGGAACCCGATGCGGTTCGGCTCCTTCGCCGGTTCTGCCTTGGTCATGGCCCGCAGGGTCACGGACAGCTGGGAGACGTGCTGGATCAGCTGCGTCTTTGCCCCCTGCGCGTCCTGGCCGTAGAAGGTCACGATGTCGGGGTCGAAATAACCCATGCCCTCGATCCGTAGGGTGCCCGCCTCTCCGCCGACAAACCCCATGGCGACCTCGTGGTTGGCGTCGAGCCCCTCCTCGAAGGACTGGATGTAGAGAATCAGGCGTTCATAGGCCCATTCGGCGGGACTTTTTTTCTTCGCCGGTTTCTCCGTCACCCGGTCGGGCAGACCCGCGCAGTCGCGCAGCGCCTCGTGACGGCGGCGGGGCAGGGTGTCGTCCTCATGCGCCTCGGCGCTGGTGCGGATGTCGTCGTCCATCATGTCGCCTGCCAGAGATAGGCACCGTCCTCGCGCAGGGTGCGGCTGGCGCGCCCGGACTTGTGCAGGTGCTGAAGGTGGGCATAGGCCTCTACCATCGCAAGGTTGTAGATCGCGTCAACGATCTCGCGCTTGAAGAGCGGAGAGAAGCAGTCAACCGCCACCTTCGGTTCGCGGATGTGTTCGATCAGCCGCTCCAGCGCGGTGTGGTGGTTCGCGATCAGGTCGGTCATGCGGCGGGGCAGGCCGGTGAAGGGCAGCTTGTGGCCGCCGATCACGACGTGATCCTCGCGGGCAAGAGGCGAAAGCCGTTCGCAGGCTTCCAGCCATTCGGCCAGAGGGTCGGCCTCGGGTTCCGCCGGCTGCACGCCGACGTTCGGGCTGATTGTGGGCAGGACCTGGTCGCCGGCGATGACGAGGTTGTCGTCACGCGACCACATGGTCACATGTTCCGGGGCGTGGCCGTTTCCCATGTGGATGTCCCAGTCGCGCCCGCCCGCGCGGATCACATCGCCCTGACGGATCCGGACATGGCCGGTCGGGACCTCGTGCACCATGTCGGCGAAGTTGAAGGGCCGCTCCAGTGTCTTGCGTTCGATCCGGTCCGCCGGCATGCCCGCCCGGTGCCAGTAGCGGATTGAGGCTTCGGAGGCGCGTTCCTCCACATCCATCACCAGCATCCGGGTCAGCAGGTAGGTGGTGCGCGACGCCCAGTGTTCCGCCCCGTGCTTCATCATGAACCAGCCGACGTGGCCGACATGATCGGGGTGATGGTGGGTCGAGATGATCCGCCGTACCGGCTTGCCCTTCAGCGGGCCGGACAGGTTCAGATCCCAGTAGCCGACCGACTTCTTGGAATAAGTACCGGTGTCGACGACGGTCCAGCCGTCGCCGTCGTCCAGTGCCACCACGTTGATCCATTTGAGAGGCGATTCCAGCGGCATCGCCAGCCAGAGCACGCCCTCCGCGATCTCCACGGCCTCGCCCGGTTCGGGGACGTCGGGCCAGGGGAAGGCCAGGGGGGCGTGATCGGACTTGCTCATGCGGTCAGGTCCTCGGTCGTGAAGGCGTAGAGATCGGCGGATCCGCATGTGGCATGGGCCAGGTGGCCGACATGCTCCGGCAGAAGACGGTCGATGTAGAACCGCGCGAGCCGGGTGCGCGGGCCGTCACCGCCTTCGGCCATGGCGGCGCGCAGATGGTAGTGGGCGCCAAGCACGCGGGCGAATCCCATGAGATAGGGCACGGCGCCGGCGAACCGGTCGTTCAGGTCGCCCTGTCCGGTCATCCATTCGGTCGCTTCGCGCAGGGTCTCCGCCGCCTCCCAGACCGCGCCGCCAAGCTCGGGCAGGCTGGCGCGGGCGGTTTCGGCAAAGCTCTCGATCTCGTCGATGAGGGTATTGGCCATCTCTCCGCCGTCCATCATCTTGCGGGCGACCATGTCCATCGCCTGGATGCCGTTGGTGCCTTCGTAGATCGCGGTGACGCGGACGTCTCGGGAATACTGGGCGGCGCCCGTTTCCTCGATGAAGCCCATGCCGCCGTGGATCTGCACGCCCAGTTCGGAGACGGTGATCCCCGTTTCGGTGCCGAAGGTCTTGGCGATCGGGGTCAGGAAGGCGGCGCGGGCCTGCCAGCCCTTGTCCCCCGTGGCGGCGGCCATGTCGAGCGCGACGCCGCAGGCCAGCGCGATTGCACGGGCGGCGAAGGTGTCGGCCTTCATCGTCGCCAGCATCCGGCGCACGTCGGCGAAATCGGCGATGGTGCCACTGCCGCCCTTGCCCTCCAGCGGGGTGCGGCCCTGCTTGCGCTCCAGAGCGTAGGCCTGTGCATGCTGCAGCGCGCCCTCGGCAATGCCGATGCCCTGCATGCCGACCGCAAGGCGGGCGTTGTTCATCATGGTGAACATGGCCGCCATGCCACCATGGTCCTTGCCGATCATCCAGCCGGTCGCGCCCGCGTATTCCATCACGCAGGTCGGGGAGCCGTGGATGCCCATCTTGTGTTCCAGGGACACGACGCGGAGCGAGTTGGGTTCTCCAAGCGATCCGTCCTCCTTGGGCAGGAACTTCGGCACCATGAACAGGCTGATGCCCTTGGTCCCCGGTGCGGCGTCCGGCAGGCGGGCAAGAACGGCGTGACAGATGTTGCCGCCGAAATCGTGGTCGCCCCAGGAGATGTAGATCTTCTGGCCGGTGATGGCATAGGTTCCGTCGCCGTTCGGCACCGCCTTGGTGGACAGCGCGCCCACGTCCGATCCGGCCTGCGGTTCGGTCAGGTTCATCGTGCCGGTCCACTCGCCCGAGATCAGTCGGGGCATGTAGAGGTCCTTCATCCAGTCGGGCGCGTGGTGATCCAGCGCCTCGATCTGGCCCTGGGTCAGCAGTGGGTTCAGGCCAAGCGCCATGCAGGACCCGGAAAAGATGTCGTTCATCGCGCAGGTCAGCGTCAGCGGCAGGCCCATGCCGCCGTGTTCCACCGGGGCCGACAGACCGTTCCAGCCGCCCTCGGCAATCGCCGCGTAACCCTCGGCGAACCCCTTGGAGGTCCGCACCACGCCGTTTTCCAGAACGGCAGGGTAGAGGTCGCCGTTGCGGTTCAGCGG
Organism: Primorskyibacter flagellatus; assembly: GCF_014638275.1. GTDB lineage: Bacteria > Pseudomonadota > Alphaproteobacteria > Rhodobacterales > Rhodobacteraceae > Pseudooceanicola > Pseudooceanicola flagellatus_A. The sequence goes on along the minus strand of NZ_BMFJ01000002.1, from coordinate 229,556 downwards.
GGCGAGCTTTTCGTCCGCCATGCGCCCGACCTCGGTCAGGATCGCGTCCACCGTGTCGGGGGTGGCTTCTGCAAACCGCTCGGTGGCGGCGACGTCGTCAAACCCGACGATGTTTTCCAGAACGAACTTGTACTCGGCAACGGGGGAACGATAGGGCATTTGGGCTTCCTCCTCGGTCGGCGGGTCGCTTGGCAAGCTGCGCCGCGTCTTCTATGCACGTCTTTGGCGGGGAAGGCTAGACAACCCCGGACTTGCCGCAAGCCCCTACGCGGCGTCACGGAAAGGCCCGGTATGACAGAGCTTTTGATGCCCGATGCGGACGGCGTCGCGCGGGCGGCGCTGCTGCTTGGCGCGGGCGGGCTGGTCGGGATGCCGACGGAAACGGTCTACGGGCTGGCGGGCGATGCCGCCGACGACCGGGCGGTGGCGGCGATCTATGCGGCCAAGGGGCGACCCAGCTTCAACCCCCTGATCGTGCATGTGCCGGACCTCGCGGCGGCAGAGCAATTGGTCGTGATGTCCGGGGCCGCGCGGGCCTTGGCAACCGCATTCTGGCCGGGACCGCTGACCATGGTGCTGCCTCTCAAGGCGGGCTCACCGGTGTCGCCGCTGGTGACGGCGGGGCTGACGACGCTGGCGGTGCGGGTGCCGGCGCATCCGGTGGCGCGGGCCCTGCTGGCGGCGTTCGGGGGCGGGCTGGCCGCGCCCTCTGCGAACCCCTCCGGCCGTGTTAGCCCGACGGCGGCGGCGCATGTGATGGCGGGGCTGTCGGGGCGGATCGGCGCAGTGCTAGACGGCGGGGACTGCACGGTCGGGGTGGAAAGCACCATCGTCGGGTTCCGCGAGGAGCGGGCGGTGATCCTGCGGGACGGCGGCGTGACCGCCGAGGCCCTGGCCGGGGTGCTTGGCGCGGTGCCGGAGCGGCGGGGTGAAAATGACCAGATTGACGCTCCGGGTCAGTTGGTCAGTCATTACGCGCCGAAAGGACGGGTGCGGCTGGAGGCGACGGCGCCGGAGCCCGGCGAAGTCATGGTCGGCTTCGGTGCCGTCGGCGGGGACCTGACCCTCTCCGCGTCAGGCGATCTGGCAGAGGCGGCGGCGAACCTGTTCCGGCATTTCCACGCGCTCGACGCCATGGGCGCGGACCGCATCGCCGTCGCCCCGGTGCCCGAGGAGGGACTGGGTGTCGCGATCAACGACCGGCTCAGACGGGCGGCGGCGCCGCGCTGACGCTCAGGCGTGGCCGGCGGTGGTGGAGAGGTTGAGCGGGGAGACCTTGGAAATCGCCAGTGCGGTTTCCCATTTCCGCGCATCCGGCGTGCCGAACACCAGTTTCTTCGGCGCATCCCCGACCAGCCAGGCGTTCTGCGCGATCTCGCCCTCCAGCTGGCCAGGACCCCAGCCACAGTAGCCGAGACAGATCAGCGCGGTTTCCGGTCCGGAGCCGTCGACGAGGTCCTCGATCACGTCCAGCGTGCCGGTCATGCCGATCTCGGGCGTTACGGCGAGTGTGGATATGGCGCTGGCATAGTCCGCGGTGTGCAGGACGAAGCCGCGTTCCTGTTCCACCGGGCCGCCGGAATGCACGGGGCGGTCGTGGAAATCGGGCACGCGGTCGAGGTCAAGCTGCTGCGCCAGGTCGGAAAGCGCGACATCCTCTGTCGGGAGGTTGATGCGCAGGCCCATGGCGCCGTCCTCGGAATGGGCGCACAGCAGGATGACGCTGCGGTCAAAGCGCGCGTCGTCCATGTCGGGCATGGCGATCAGGACCTTTCCGGCAATGTTGGTCGTGGCTTTCAAAGGGTGTCGCCTGCTTTGGGAACGGGTAGGGTGTCCCCTTCAACTTGAGCGCATTGTCACCCGGTTTCAACGCTCCGGCACACAGTTTCGCGATTGGCGGCAATGTGAGTTGGCAGGCAACCCGCCCTTCGGCAAGAGTTCAGGCCATGAAATCGCTGCTCCTTTCCGCCCTGCTGTCGCTTTTTGCCGCGCCCCTCGCGGCGAACCCCTATGCCGACAATGTCTCGGTCCGGCTGCTGCCGGGCTGGCAGCTGCCCGACGGGGCGCACATGGCCGCAATCGAGGTCACGCTGGCCGAGGGCTGGAAGACCTACTGGCGCGCGCCGGGGGATGCCGGGGTGCCTCCGGTCTTCTCCTGGGCGGGGTCGGACAACGTGCGCGCGGTGCAGGTCGTGTGGCCGCGCCCGGAGGTGTTCTGGCAGAACGGCATGCGCTCCATCGGCTATTCGAAACATCTTGTCCTGCCGCTCCGGATCGAGCCGGGGGCGCAGGGGCCGGTGCATCTGGACGGATCGCTCCAGATGGGGATCTGTTCGGACATCTGCGTGCCGCTGGTGGTGGACCTGCAGGACCTGCGCCTGCCCGACAGCACGCGCCCGGTTCCGGCGATTGCCGCCGCAATGGCCGACCGTCCCTATTCCGGGGCGGAGGCCGGGGTACGCCGGGTGAGCTGTTCGGTTCAGCCGGATGGCCGGAAGGTGCGGCTGCGGACGGAGATCGAGATGCCCGCGCTTGGCGGGGCGGAGGTTGTGGTCGTTGAGACCGCCGACCCCTCGGTCTGGGTGTCGGAGAGCGAGACCCGCCGCGAAGGTCCCCGGCTGATCGCAGAGACGGAACTGCAGGCGATGCGTGGCGGTGTGCTGATGCTCGACCGGTCCGCGCTGCGGCTGACGGTTCTGGGCGGCAGCCGGGCGGTGGACATCAGGGGGTGTCCGGCGGGGTAGGGGGCCTGCGGGTCGCGGACGCCCGACCGCCCCGGCCTTGCCCGTTCCGTATCACGCAGTGCGCCGCCGCATCCCCATGGCCCCTGCCGCCACCGCGTAGACAACCAGCAGGATCGCCGCCGCCCCGCCGAGGAACAGCGCCAGCGCCGACGGCATCGCGGCCGTTCCGGGCAACATCGCCGCCAGCGGCCCCGGCAGCGCGCCCGCCAAGGCCGCCCATCCAAGCGTCACCGCCGCCCAGCCCAGCACCAGCCCCGTCGCCGCCAGCGTGACACCCCGCAGGCCCCGCGCCCGGCGGGTACGCAGCGCGCGTTTCCACGACCGGACCTGCCGGGCGACATCGTCCTGCAGGGCCATCAGCGCGGGCACGATCAGCAGTACCAGCACCATGCCGAAGCCCAGCCCGTAGACCAGCGTGATGACCGTGGGCCGCAGGAACTGCGCCTGGGAGGAGCTTTCGTAGAGCAGCGGCGCAAGGCCCAGCACGGTGGTGAGGGTGGTCAGCAGTACGGGACGCAGCCGGTCCGCCGTGCCGTCGATGATCGCCGGGATCAGGCCGCGCTGTTCGGCGTGTTCGTCGATGGTCGTCACCAGAACGATGGAGTCGTTGATGATGATCCCGGTCATGCCAAGCAGGCCGACCACCGTGAACATCGACATCGGCACGTCCCAGGCGAAATGCCCGTAGACCGTGCCGACGAGCCCAAAGGGGATGATCGCCATGACGACCATCGGCCGCGTCCAGCTGGAAAAGACCCAGGCGAGGGTGAGGTAGATGCCCAGAAGCACGAGGATCAGGCCGGTGCGGGCGTCGGCGAGGAATTCGTCCTCCTGTTCCGACAGGCCCGACAGGCGCCATTCGACCTGCTGTTCGCTGGCGATGGCGGGCAGGATCTCTTCTGCGAGGGCGCGGTTGATCTCGGCCGCGCGGGCGGGGTCGTCTTCGGAAATGTCGCCGTTGACGGAGATCAGTCGCAGCCCGTTCTCGCGCCGGATGGTCGAGAAACCGGTGCGCCGGTCGACCTTCACCACGTCGGCCAGCGGGACATAGGTGCCCGAAGGCGTGCGCAGCAGCGTCCGGTCGAGGAAGTCGGCGGTCAGTTCGCCCAAGGGCAGTTCGACGCGGATGGCGGCAGAGCGGGGACCGTCGGGATAGGTCGCGGCCTCGATCCCGTTCAGGCGGTTGCGCAGCACCCGGCCAAGGTCGTCGATGGTGAGGCCAAGCGCCTGCCCCTGCGGGGTGAGGTCGAGGATCAGTTCCTCCTTGTCATAGGCGAGGTTGTCCTCCACCGCCGACACCTCGGGGTAGGCGGCAAGCGCCTGCTTCAGTGCCTCGCTCGCCGATTTCAGCGCATCCGAGGAGGCGCCGTAGAATTGCACGTCCAGCGCGTCGCCGCCGGGGCCGGAGCGCCAGCCGCGGAAGCTGAGCTCTTCTAGCAGGGGGTGGCTCTGCACGGCCTCCTGAAGCGAGGCGAGGAAGGTGAAGCTGGAATAGGGGCGGTCGTCGGGGTCGATCAGTTCGATGGCGATCCCGCCAAGCAGGTCCTCGTCCTTGCTGTCCGCGCCGGACAGGCCGCGCCCGGTGTTGCCGCCGATCTGCGCCATGGCAAAGCTGACGGGGTTGGTGCCGTATTCGGCCTCGTACTCTGCGCCGACCTGATCGACGGCCTGCTGCATCAGGCGAAGCTGGGCCATGGTGTCCGCGCGCTCCGCCCCCTCGGCCATCATGAAATTGCCGGAGATGGAGGGCTGTTCGGGCGCGTTGAAGAAACGCCAGGGCACGTCGCCCCGGATCAGCAGCGCCGCCTGCGAGGCCAGCGCGACCATCACCGCGGCCAGCACTACGTAGCGGGCGCGCACGACCAGCGCGACGAAGCGGCGGAAGAGGGTGCGGTTGACCCAGTCGAACCCCTCGTTGAAGCGGCGGGAGGGCCAGTCGTACCAGTGGTCCCGGTCCGCATGGGCAAGGGCGTGTGACATGTGGTGCGGCAGGATCAGGAAGCATTCGACAAGCGAGGCGAGCAGAACCACGATCACCGTGAAGGGAATGTCGGCGATCATGTCGCCGAACCGCCCGCCGATGGCGGTCAGGCCGAAGAAGGCGATGACGGTGGTAAGCGTGGCGGAGAAGACCGGCAGCGCCATGCGGCGCGCGGCGGTTTCCGACGCGGTTACCGGGTCTTCGCCGAAGTGGCGGGCGCGGGCGTCGGCATGTTCGCCGACCACGATGGCGTCGTCGACCACGATGCCGGTGGTGATGATTAGCGCGAAGAGGGAAATCATGTTCAGCGTGATGCCGAACATGTACATCAGCGCGATGGCGGTCAGCATCGACACCGGGATCCCGGCAGCGACCCAGAGCGCGGTGCGGGCGTTCAGGAAAAGAAACAGCAGCACCACGACCAGCGCCAGCCCCATGAGCCCGTTGTCGAGCAGTATGTCGAGCCGGTCCGTGATCTCGTCCGCGCGGGTGCGGATCAGGTCGATGGAGGACCCCTCGGGCAGCGTCGGCTGCATCGCCGTGGCGACCTCTTCGACCTGATGCTGGATCCTGATCGCGTCGCCGGTGTCAGAGCGGTCGACGCGGACGGAGATCGCCGCGTTGTCGCCGACGAAATAGCCGGTCAGGCGGTCCGCGCCCTCGACCCGGATGGTCGCCACGTCGCCCACGGTCAGGGCGGATCCGTCGTCGTTGGCCCGCAGCACGATGCCCGCGATCTGGTCGGCGGAGCGTTTCTCGACCCCGGTGCGCACGCGGGCATTCGCGCCGGTCACGCTGCCCGCCGGATCGGCGTCGACCTCGGCGGCGATGGCGGTGGCGATTTCCGCCATGGTGACATCGTGGGCCATGAGGCTGACGGAGGTGACCTCCACCACAGTCTGCGGCGCGGCGACGCCGGAGATGGTCGAGCGGGTGACGCCCTCCGCGAAGAGGCGGGTGACGAATTCGTCGGCAAAGCGCCCCAGCTGGTCGGGGGAGACGGGGCCGGAGATCACCACGTCGGTCACCCGGTCCCGCCAGCCGCCGCGGCGGATCACGGGGTCCTCGGCCTCATCGGGCAGGGTGGTGACGGATTCGACGGCGGTCTGGACGTCGTCGCCCGCGCGGGTCATGTCCCAGCCCGGCTCGAACTCCAGCTCGATCGTGGCCCGCCCCTCGCGGGAGGCGCTTTCGGTGCTCTCGACCCCCTCCACCGCCAGCAGGGCGGGCTCCATGATCTGCACGATCCCGGCGTCGATGTCCTCCGCCCCCGCGCCGTCCCAGGCGACGGAGACGGTGATGGAATCGACGATGGTGTCGGGAAAGAACTGCGCCCGCATCCGGGGGACAGAGGCGATGCCGATGGCCAGCAGCACCACCAGCAGCAGGTTGGCGGCGGTGCGGTGGCGGGTGAAATAGGACAGGATGCCGCCCGAGCCAGGCAGGGAAGCGGAGGGGACGCGCGCCATGGGTCAGCCCCCGATCCGGGATTCGATGCGTTCGATCATCCGGGCGGGAACGCGGTCGGCGTCAAGCTGGGCCAGAATGCGGGTCTTCATCTCCTCCGGCATGCGGTTGGAGGCGGTGATGAAGGCCTTCAGCTTCTCGCGCCGCTCCGGGGTCAGTTCGACCAGCTCCGCCTCTGCCTCCGCGGGTGCGGCGGCGGCGTCGGGGGGCGCGCGTTCCGTCAGGTCGCGCACCTTTATCCCGGCGCCAAGCAGGGGGGAGCGCTGCGCGACGATGCGCTGTCCGGCGATGTCGTCGCCGCGGACCAGCACCGCGTCGCCCTGGCGGCGCATCAGCGTGACGGGCAGGGCGCGCAGCCGGTCGTCAGGGCCGATGGCGAGCACGGTGTTGCCCGCATCCACGGCGGTGGCGGGCAGCAGGGCGACAGAGTCGAGCGGCGGTTCCTCTACCGCGACCTCGACGAAATCGCCGGGTTTCAGCCCGCCGGGCGCGTCCAGCCGGGCAAAGACCAGCCGGCCCGTCACGCCTTCTCCGACAGAGGCGCTGTCGCGGGTGATCGTGCCCTCCACCGTCAGCCCGATGCCCTGCATGTCGAGCGTCGCGGTCAGCGGCAGCTTCAGCAGTTGTCCCGCGCTGTCGAGCAGGCGGGCGAATTGCGCGGTGGACAGGCGGAAGGCGACCTCGAGCCGGGTGGCGTCGATCAGGGTGGCCAGCTGTTCATTGGTGCTGACCAGCCCGCCCTCGACGGCGGTGACATCGGCCAGCGTGCCGTCGAACCCGGCGCGGATCGTCGTGTCGTCAAGCGTGCGCCGCGCCTCATCCCTGGCGATGCGGGCGCGGTTCAGGGCGGTGGCGGTGGTGTCAACGGCGGTTTCCGCCTGGGCAAGCGCGTTGCGGGCCGACAGCACGGACTGGCGGGCCCCGGCGGCGGCGATCTCGGCCGTTTCGACGGCAGAGGCGGAGCCGACGTTGCGGGCCTGCAGATCCACCTGCCGGTCATAGGCGCGCTGCTGCAGGTCGGCCTGTTCCTGCGTCGCGGTCAGGGTGTCGCGGGCGATCTGCACCGCGCGCTCGGCGTCGCGGGCGGCGATCTCCGCATCGCGCAGGTCGTTGGCGGCCCGGTCGAGCGCGGACTGCGCATTCGCCGGGTCGATCCGGGCGAGGACCTGTCCTTCGGTCACGGTCGCGCCGTCCTCGAACCCGTCCGCCAGTTCGGTCAGGGTACCCGAAGCGCTCGCCCGCAGTTCCAGCGTGCGGCGGGAGCGGATTTCGCCATAGGCGGTGAGCACGGGGGTCACGGTCTGCGGGTCGGCGATCACAGTGTTGACGGCGAAGACCCGTTCGCGGGCCTGCGGAGTGGCCGGTTCATCGGCGAGGCGCGCGCGCACGGCATCCCCGACCAGCGTGGCGGCATAGACCACCAGCGCGAGGGTGATGGACATCAGGAAGAGGCCGGTCAGGCTGTGTCGCAGGAACCGCATCAGGGTCTTTCCGTTTTGGGCGCGGCGAGGGTAGCAGCGCACGCAGGGGATCAGAAGCCACGAAGGCGTTATGGGTATTGTACGCAGCCGGGACGGGGTTCCGTCGAAACTTTTTGAGGCGGCTGGTTTGTTGGGTCGGAATACCCCCTCCCTTGCCCTCCCCCTGCGGGGAAGGGGGCCGATGCGTTTTGCGGGACGGGTTGTGCGAAGGGTCCGGGGCTATTTCCGGCGCAGGTGCTCGTCGAGCCGTGGCATGATCTCGACGAAGTTGCAGGGCTTGTGGCGATAGTCGAACTGGTGGACGAGGATCTCGTCCCACGCGTCCCTGCAGGCCCCGGTCGATCCGGGAAGCGCGAAAAGATAGGTACCTCCGGCGACGCCTCCGGTCGCGCGGGACTGGACGGCAGATGTACCGATCTTGTTCATCGACACGATGGTGAAGACCGTGCCGAATGCGTCGATCTCCTTCTCGTAGACGTCGCGATGCGCCTCCACCGTCACGTCGCGGCCGGTCAGGCCGGTGCCGCCGGTGGACAGGATCACGTCGATTTCGGGGTCGGCGATCCAGGCGCGCAGCTGGCCGGCGATCCGGTCGCGGTCATCGGTGACGATGGCGCGGGCGGCGACGCGGTGACCGGCGGTTTCGATCCGCTCCGCGAGCGTGTCGCCGGAGCGGTCATCGGCGGCGGTGCGGGTGTCGGAGACGGTCAGCACGGCGATGCCGACGGGGATGAAGTCGCGGGTCATTGGGTCCTCATCGTGGCGAGGCGCAGGGCGAGCAGGCCGAAGACCCCGGCACTGATCCGGCCGAGCCAGCGGGCAAAACCCTCGGACCGGGCCAGCCGGTTGCCCGCCCCGCCCGCCAGCTGGCCGACCATGCCGTTGATGACCAGACCGCCGAGGCCGAGCAACGCCCCGAAGATCAGGAACTGCGGCAGGACGGGGCGCGCGGGGTCGATGAACTGCGGGATGAAGGCGAGCACGAAAAGGATCACCTTGGGGTTGGTCAGGTTGACCATCAGCCCCTCGCGGAAGGCATGGGCAGGGGCGGTGTCGGGGATCTTCGACCGGGTGGCGCGCAGGGATTTCACGGCAAGCCAGAGCAGGTAGGCCACGCCGATCCAGCGGATCACGTTCAGCACCCCGGGATGGGCGGCGATGACGGCGGCAAGGCCAAGACCGGCGACGATGGCGTGCACCAGCGACCCGGCGGAGATCCCGGCGCTGGCAGCCCAGGCGGCGCGCGGACCGCGGCGCAGGCCCTGGGCCAGGCAGAACATCATGTCCGCACCGGGTGTCAGGTTCAGGGCCAGACCGGCAGGCAGGAAGGCGAGGAGGATCAGCGGATCGATCATGGCTCACATGCAGGGCAGTGCGACGGGCAGTCGCGGGGTTTCGTGCAGCCGGTCCAGCAGGGCGGCGAAGGCGGGATTGGTGGCGGTGCGCACCACGGGCATCAGGCCGCTGGCGCTGGCCGGATCGGGGCAGGTCATGCCGGTTCTCAGGAAGGCCGCCGTCCGGTCGGCAATCCGCTGCTGCAGCAGGTCGGGGATGCGGTCTTCGGGCACCGGCGGCACGGTGTTCGCGGCGACGAAACTGGCGGAGCGCGCGAGGTTTTCGGCCAGCGCATCGGCCCGCGCGGCATCGACCAGCCCGGGGCAGGACAGCGCGGCGGCGGTGACCTCGATCAGGATGGAGAAGGTGCAGCCCGCCGCACCCTGCTGCGATCCGTCCCGCGCGAAATAGATGTGGCTGCCGTCGGAGAGGGTGGTTTCGACGACGGTGACGGGGCCGGGAAGGTCGAGGCGGCGCGTGGTGTTGCCCGTGCGGGTCGCCTCGTCCGCGTGATCGGCGAAGACCTTTTCGAAGTCGATGTCGAAGGCCGCCGCGGGCGTGGCGAACAGCAGCGAAAGCAGGCACGCCCGGATCATCCGAGCCGCGCCTTCAGCGACAGAAGGTCCGCCCATGCCTCGCGCTTGGCCGAGGGGGTGCGCAACAGGTAGGCCGGGTGCGTCATCGGCAGCGCGGGCTTGCCGAAGGCGGTGGTCCATGTCCCGCGCAGCCGCAGGATTCCCTGTTTTCCAAGCGCGGCGCGGCAGGCGATATTGCCCATGAGCACGATCAGGTCGGGCGCGGCGAGCTCGATATGTTTCTGCACGAAGGGGAGCATCATGGCGATCTCCTCCGCCTCCGGGTCGCGGTTCTGGGGCGGCCGCCAGGGCAGGACGTTGGTGATGTAGACGGCGGAAGCCGCGTCCCCGGCGCTGCGGTCCAGCCCGATGGCCGCCAGCATCCGGTCGAGCAGCTGCCCGGCACGCCCGACAAAGGGGCGCCCCTCGCGGTCCTCGTCCCGGCCGGGCGCTTCGCCCAGGATCAGGACGCGGGCGGCGGGATTGCCGTCTGCGAAGACGAGCGAACGGGCGCCGCGTTTCAACTCGCAGTGCTCGAATGCGGCGATGGCGTCCTTCAGGCCGGAGAGGTCGGTGGCGGCGGTTGCGGACTGGCGGGCGACCTCGACGGCATCGATCTCCTTGCGTTCAACGATGTGCACGGGGGCGGAAGGCGGGGTCTTGGCGACCTCTTCCGCCACGGCAAAACGGTCGACCGGCTCATCGCCGATCGCCTCGTCCGCGCCGAGTTCCACCTGCCAGTCAAGCAGGGCCAGCGCGCTGTGCCAGTCGAGAGCCGATTCCATGAGCGGAGAGTATCCGGTCACGCGGGGAGGGGGAACGGTCGGGATTTCAGGGCGGCCCGACGATCCGCGGCGGCTGCGCCGCTGTCTCGCGCGAAGCGATCTTGCCGGGCGGCTTCATTTGCGCCGGCCGAGGCCCTAACCTCTGGCCTTCGCCCCCATTCCCCCTTATTCCACCCGGAAACCCAAGGGAGCCATCACCATGGACGATCTTTTCAACTCCTTCATGAACGGGCCGGACGAAAAGGGCCGGTTCGGGCAGTTCGGCGGGCGCTTCGTGTCGGAAACGCTGATGCCGCTGATCCTCGACCTGCAGGCGGAATACGAAAAGGCCAAGACCGACGACAGTTTCTGGGAGGAGATGGATTACCTCTGGAAGCACTACGTCGGGCGTCCCTCCCCGCTCTATCATGCCGAACGGCTGACCGAACAGCTCGGCGGGGCCAAGATCTACTTCAAGCGGGACGAGCTGAACCATACCGGCGCGCACAAGATCAACAACGTGCTGGGCCAGATCATCCTTGCCCGCCGCATGGGCAAGACCCGGATCATCGCGGAAACCGGAGCGGGCCAGCATGGCGTGGCGACGGCGACGGTCTGTGCCAAGTTCGGGCTGAAATGCGTGGTCTACATGGGCGCGCATGACGTGCAGCGGCAGGCGCCGAACGTGTTCCGCATGCGGCTTCTTGGGGCCGAGGTGATCCCGGTGACTTCCGGTCGCGGCACGCTGAAGGACGCGATGAACGACGCGCTGCGCGACTGGGTGACGAATGTGCGCGACACCTTCTACTGCATCGGCACGGTGGCAGGGCCGCACCCCTATCCGGCGATGGTGCGCGATTTCCAGTCGATCATCGGCAAGGAAGTCCGCTGGCAGCTGGCGGAGCAGGAAGGCGAAGGCCGCCTGCCCGACACCGTGATCGCGGCGATCGGGGGCGGGTCCAATGCCATGGGCCTGTTCTACGATTTCCTCGACGAACCTTCGGTGCAGATCATCGGGGTCGAGGCCGGCGGCAAGGGCGTGGACGAGAAGATGGAACACTGCGCCTCCCTCACCGGCGGGCGTCCGGGGGTGCTGCATGGCAACCGGACCTACCTGCTGCAGGACGACGAGGGGCAGATCCTCGAGGGGTATTCGATCTCGGCGGGGCTCGATTATCCGGGTATCGGGCCGGAGCATTCCTGGCTGCATGACGTTGGCCGGGCGCAGTATGTCTCGATCACGGACATGGAGGCGCTGGAGGCCTTCCAGCTTTCCTGTTCGACCGAAGGCATCATCCCGGCGCTGGAACCCTGTCACGCGCTGGCGCATGTGATGAAGATCGCGCCGACCCTGCCGAAGGAGCACATCATCGTCATGAACATGTGCGGGCGAGGCGACAAGGACGTGCAGACCGTGGCGCGTTACCTTGGTTTCGACATGTCGGATACGGAGGGGCGGTCGGCCTGACCCCTCCTTCGCAGCAGCTGCCAGACCTTCAGGTCGCGGATGGCGAGCGCAGTGGCGGCGAGGGCTGCTGCGCAGAGCAGCGCCTTTGACATCGCGCCCATGGTGCCTTCGATCAGCAGGGCGTGGGCCGCGCTGGCGATGACCACGCCCGCGACCAGCCCCGTGTGACCGACCCGCCAGAGCCGGGGCGGCAGGCGGTGGCGCAGGCCGGCCAGCAAGGCGGCGGCGAAAGTGCCCCACATGGCCAGCACACCCCAGAGCGAAAACGGCGTGGGGGAGGCGAAGCTCAGTGCGTCGATCACGTCCGGCGGGCTGGCAAGCCAGAGGCCGCCGACATGGATCAGCACGGCAGCGACAAGGACGGCCCCCGCGATCCGGTGCAGACTGCGGGCGCGGCGGGGCGTCAGGCCGGGCAGGCGGGCGGCGGCGAGCAGGGGCTGGATCAGCAGCAGCACCATGGCGGCGATCCCGGCGAACCCGGCCAGGATGTAGACCGGCTGGCGGTACTGCAGGAAGGGGCTGGTCGCGGCCACGGCGAAGGCAACGGCGATCAGAGTGGCGAGCGCAACCCAGATGATAGCGGCTTTGGCGCGCGGCATCGCCTCAGACGGGTTGCAGCACGAAATGGGCAGAGAGAGAGGTGTCGGAGGCGCTGGCCATGACGGGGCGCAGGAAGACGGTCTCGAACTCTCCGCTGTCGTAGGCGAGGTGACCGTGCGGCTGTCCGAAGGCGGGCACGATCTGGGGCATCTCGAGCCGGAATTCCCCGTTCTCGTCCGTCAGGGTCGCGCCGTGGCTGCGGGCGTCGCGTTCGTTGCCTTCGGTGGTGTGGGCCCAGATCTGGATGCGCTGGCCGGGCAGGGGCGCACCGTCGCCCGCGCGGCGCACGGTGCCGGTCATCCAGAAACCGCCGCCGCCGATCCTCTCGACCACCGGCGCGCCGGGGCGGTAGTTGTTCGCGCCGCCGCGCATGGTCTTCGTCGGCGCGAGCGGGGCGGCGAAGGCCGGTCGGATCAGCCCGCCGGTCAGGACCGTGGCGGCGGTTGCGGCGATCAGTCTGCGGCGGGTCGGGGCAAAGCGGGTCACGTCGGGGTCTCCTGCCATGGCGGGGAGCCGGGCGCGGGGCGCGCGCGCGGCCTTGTCTGGTTGAGTATATCGCAGGGACGGCGGAGGACGAGCGGGTCCCACGGCATCGTGAACCGACGGGACCCGCGCGATGAGCCTGGGCTCAGTAGCTGCGATAGTCGCCCTTCATCGCCATCATCAGCGAACGGTGCGCCCAGGTGCCGGTGCCGTCACGCGCCTCGATCTCGCGCAGCTGTGCGACGGCTTCGTCCCGGCGGCCCTGCTGCAGCATGCCCTGCGCCATGTAGGACCGCGCGAGGATAAAGTCCGGGTCGATCGCCAGCGCCTTCTGATACGCCGCCATCGCGCCGTCGAAATCGCCCATCTGGCGCAGGGAAAAGCCGGTGTAGGTCAGGAAGCGCGGGGTGTCGCGGGTTTCGGCCGAGGCAATGACCATAAGGGCAGAGCCGGGACGCCCGGCATAGGCCAGTTCGCGCACGGCCTCGTAGCGGTCGTCATCGTCGAAATCGAGCGAGGCGGACTTTTCGCATTTCTGCTTGTCCTTGTCGAAGACCTCTCCGTCCGCGCATTTGGTCGAGGTTTCGGTCGGCGTCGGCGCGGTGGAATTGTCGCCGGCGGCCCAGAGAGGCTGGGCAAGGGCCATCAGGGCGAGGGCGGCGGCGGTCTGGGAAAGGCGCATCGGAAAACTCCTGAAAGACGGGCGCGACATACGGGCCTGGAACACGGAACACCGCGTCAGGCTAGCACGGATTCCGAGTCGCGGTGATGACAGATCGGCGAGCGGCGGTTTCGCGCCCCCTGCGGATCAGGAGGGGATCTCCTGATGCTGGCGCAGCACTTCGAACGGGATGATCTCGAGCGCGCGGCGATGCGTGGCCTCGAGCCGGACATCCGGGGCGCAGCCCTCCTCGTAGGCCTGCATGAACCGCGAGGCGCAGAGGCACCAGCGGTCACCCGGTTTCAGTCCGGGGAAGGCGAAGGCGGGGATCGGCGTGGACAGGTCGTTGCCGACGTATTTGGAGAAGGCGAGGAATTCCTTCGTCATCACCGCGCAGACCGTATGGGACCCCTCGTCGGCGGCACATGTGTTGCAGTGCCCGTCGCGGAAGAACCCGGTGACGGGGGCGGTGGAACAGGCTTCGAGCTCGGTTCCCAAGACGTTGACGGCAGGATCTTTTTCGGACATTTCGGCCCCCTGGACGCACCCATCCTATCAGGACAAGTGCGGGCTTGCGAGGGGGCGAATGTCACGGTCCCGCGACGCGTCGAACCGGCGTCCATGGGGATCCATCCGGCCGAGTTCCATGACCTCCGGCGCGCCGCCGGTCCAGAGCGTCAGGCGGACGCGCGCCCCGCTCTGCTCCGGTTCCGCCTCCACCCAGAGATGGGCCAGCGGGGCGTCGGGGCGGGCGCGTTTCCCGGCCGCGTCAAGCGCGGCGCGGCAGGCAGCGTCGGTTTCGGGCGGGAAATACTGCCAGGCGATGGTGTGGAAGACGAAGTCGATCACGCCGGGCCGGGGGGCGGCGAGACGGTTGCGCAGCCAGTCGCCCGCGTCGCCCCGGTCGACCACGGGGACTGCAACGGTCAGGGCCGCGTCGATGCGCTGCATCCGGTCGGGCTGGTCGGGCCAGGTGTAGCTGCGCAGCCGCAGCACGGCGGATGGGTCGGAAGGGTCGAGCGGGTTCAGGTCGACCCCGCGCCGGTCGGTCACCGTGACCCCGGCCACGGGGGGCAGCGGGCCGGTCCAGTCCGGCGACAGGGTGATGACCGGATCGGCCGCGCCGCGCGTGGTGCCGTCTGGCAGGGCCAGCGCGTAGCGGTCGAAGAACAGGTTCAGCCCGGCCGAGGCCCCGAGCTCCGACAGCCGGAACGGCAGGCCGGGCAGGGCGGAGGCGAGGGTCTGGGTGGCGGCGATCATCGCGGCCGACCGGCGCACCTCGTTCGTCTGGGGCGCGGAATCGAGCCAGTGCATGATGTGGGTGTGGTGCCTCCTCAGGGCGGAGTCCACCGCCTGCCAGAGCGTCGCTTCGGTGACGTCATGCGGCGGGTAGGCGGCGATCAGGTCGTCGTCCGCGCCAGTCAGCACCAGCGCATGCAGCGCCCCGGCAAAGCGCAGGGCGATGGCTGCGCCATTGGCCCCGACATCGCCCGGCCAGTCCGCAAGGCGGCGGGCGACGGGATCGGAGGAGGTATCGAGCCGGGGCCCACAGAGCCGCAGCATCCGCGCCATGAAGGGAGAGCCGAGCCTTTCGCAGGCCTCCGCCTGGGCGTCGAACACGGCGGCGAGGCTCACCGGAAGCGATCCGCAAGCTTCTGGATGGCGGAGCGGGTGTCGGGTTCGGGCTCCGGCTCCGTGTTGGGATCCGACTTGGGCCCGGGCTTCGTATCGGGCTTCGTATCGGGCTTCGTATCGGAGACCGAGCTCCCGTCACGGTCGGGCGTGGCCGGACCGGCGTTGCGCGGCGGGTTGGTGCGCAGGGCCACCGCGTTCTGGAACCGCGCGGCGTCCTTGGCCGCGAGGTCGGCGATACCGTCCGAAATCCCGCGCATCAGGTCGTCCAGCCAGTCCTGTTCCGCCTTGGCGAAATCCGACAGGACATAGGGCGCGACCTTGTCCTTGTGGCCGGGATGGCCGATGCCAAGTCGCACCCGCCCGTAGTCCGGCCCGATATGCTGGTGGATGGAGCGCAGGCCGTTGTGGCCCGCGTGGCCTCCGCCCTGCTTGACCTTCAGCTTGCCGGGGGCGAGGTCCAGTTCGTCGTGAAAGACCACCACGTCGGCGGGAGAGAGCTTGTAGAAACGCATCGTCTCGCCAACCGACTGGCCGGAGAGGTTCATGAAGGTCATCGGCTTCAGCAGCAGCGTCTTGGTGCCGCGAAGGCTGCCTTCGGTGATCTCTCCGCTGAACTTGGCGCGCCAGGGGGCAAAGCCGTGGTCGGCGGCAATGCGGTCCAGCGCCATGAAGCCGATGTTGTGGCGGTTGGCGGCGTATTTGGCTCCGGGATTGCCGAGGCCGACGAAGAGTCTCATGTCAGGGGTCCCGTGGCTGCGCGTGCGCCGGTTCTAGCGAAGCTGCCCGCGCTGGTCCAGCAGGCGCAGGCGCGGGGCGTGGCGCGCGCGGTAGAGCCGGTTGGCCCAGAACAGCACCAGCGGTGTCTTCCATCCCGCGTCGATCTCGATCACGTCGGTCAGCCGGGCGCCCTGCGCGGTTTCAGTGACGGTGGCGGTGTGGTTCCAGCTTTTCACGCCGCTGCCATGTTCGGCAGAGGTGAAGGTGCGGCTGGCATCGTCCACGGTCAGGATGTCGATGCGGTAGGGTTGCGGCGGCAGGCGGCCGAAAAGCGAAACCTGCGCCTCGATCACCTGGCCGGGGACCATGTCGCCGTGGGGCATTCCGGTCATCGTGACCATGCGCGCGTTCATCTCGACCAGCGCGTCGAGGTCCTTGGTCAGCGCCCAGAGCGCATCGGGGCTGGTGGCATAGTCGCTGGCGACGCGGACGGTTCCGGCCATGCTCTGCTCCTGTCGGATGCGGCAGGGTGGCACGACGCCGAAGACGGGGCAAAGAAAAACGGCCCCGCGGGGTGCGCGGGGCCGTCTGTCGTCCGCTCAGGGGCGGATCATTCTTCGGTGTCGCCGTCCTCGGCTCCGTCCTCGGCGTCGGCGTCGTCCTCGGATTCAGAGGAACGCAGGCCGGACGGTGCCTGGATGTTCGCGATCACGAAATCCCGGTCGATGGCGGGCTTCACGCCCTCGGGCAGGGAAACCATGGAGATCGTGATGGTGTCCCCGATCTGCTTGCCGGTCAGGTCGACGGTGATGTGGTCCGGAATATCGCCGGCCAGCACGTTCAGGTCGACGTCCGGGCGCACGACGGTCAGCACGCCGCCCTTCTTCAGGCCGGGGGCTGCCGCGTGGTTGATGAACTCCACCGGGATGTGCAGGTTCACCCGGCTGGTGCGGCGCAGGCGCATCAGGTCGAGGTGGGTCGGCAGGTCCTTCACCACGTCACGCTGGACGGAGCGGCAGATCACGCGGACATCGTCGTGACCTTCGACCTTCAGGTTCCAGAGCGTCGCGAGGAAGCGCCCGGCCTTCAGCTTCTTGAGCAGGTCGTTGAACGGGATCTGGATGGCAAGCGGTTCGCCTTCGCCACCATAGACAACACCCGGAACCATGCCAGCGCGGCGCGCTGCGCGAGCGGCGCCCTTGCCCGTCCCCGCACGTTCCTGGGCTACGAGATCAGGAATTTCTCCAGCCATTTTCTATTCTCCTAATGGGGCGGACATCCTCCAAGGCTGTATGTCCGCGTGAAGTGGGGCGCTTACACGGATTCTGGGGGTTTGGAAAGGGGGTTTGGGGACGGGCGGACCGGCATCAAACCATGTTGGGTCATCCGCGGGCTTGACCCGAGGAACCCTGGCCGGGGAGATCCCCGGGTCAAGCCCGAGGATGACGGACAACGAACGCCGGGTCCGAAACGGTCGCACGGCGGTCCGGGCAACACCCGCATATGCCCTCTGCCACAAATCCCCTTGCGCCGCCGCCCGCGTTTTCCTATCAGCGCGGCCTTCCCACCCCAAGGATCCGCGCCCCATGACGAACCCCGTTCTGGCCGTCGATTTCGGCACGTCCAACACCGCCGCCGCCGTGCTGCACGACGGCAAGGTCCGCCGTCTGCCGATCGAGGCCGGGGCCGACACGCTGCCGACCGCCGTCTTCTTTCCCGAACGCGGCGCGATGCGGATCGGGCAGGCCGCCACCGCCGCGCTGATCGAGGGCGAGGAGGGGCGGTTCATGCGCGCGCTGAAGTCGGTGCTCGGCACACCGCTGCTGCATGAAAGCCGGCTGATCGCGGGGAAACGACGGACGCTGGCGGGGGTGGTGACGGAATTCCTCACCGAACTGAAGGCGCGGGCGGAGGCGGAAAGCGGTCTGGTCTTCTCCTCCGTCCTGTCGGGTCGGCCGGTCCATTTCCACTCCGCCGACCCTGCGCGCGATGCGCAGGCGGAGACGGATCTGCGTGGCTGCTACGACGCAGCGGGCTTTTCCGACGTCGCCTTTCTGCCCGAACCAGAAGCGGCGGCGCGGGCAAGCACGGGCGCGGCCGGAGAGACCGGGCTCATCGTGGACATTGGCGGCGGGACGTCGGATTTCACGGTGTTCCGGCAGACCGATCGCGGGATCGGGGTGGTGGCGAGCCACGGCGTCAGGCTCGGCGGGACGGATTTCGACCAGGCGATCTCGCTTGCCTGCGTGATGCCGGAATTCGGTCTGGGCGGAGAGTTGAACCGCACGCTCGCCGAGGGCCGGTTGCCGGTGCCGCGTGCGATCTACGTTGACCTTGCGACCTGGGCGCTGATCCCGTTTCTCTACACCGCCGAAGTGCGGCGGCAGGCGGCTGACCTGCTGGCGCACGCGGTGGACCGGCAGCGCATGCAACGGCTGGTGTCGGTGCTGCGGGACGAGCTTGGCCATGACGTCGCCTTCGCGGTGGAGCGCGGCAAGATCGCGGCGAACGAGGCGGGGCGCGGGTCGGTCGCACTTGGTCTGGTGGAAGCGGGGCTGTCGGTGCCGCTGTCCTCCGGACAGGTCAACGCGGCGCTCGCCTCACAGCGCGAGGCGCTGGCGGCGGCGCTGTGGGAAGCGCTGCGGCTGGCCGGGACGGCGCCTCACCAGGTGGATCACGTGGTGCTGGTCGGCGGGTCGAGCCTGATGGCAATGGTGTCGGAAGAGGTCGTCCGGGTCTGCCCCTCCGCCCGGATCAGCCGGGCCGAGGCCTTCACGGCGGTGGTCGACGGTCTGGCACTGGCGACCGGGGAAGCCGGCTAGGGGCAGAGCCCCGCCGGGGCTTTTGCCCTGACGAATGGCGGCTGACGGCAGGGGACTGCTGATCCGAGGAGCTCCCCGGCCCCTGTGACCGACCCGGGCCCGGATAATCGGGGCGTAAGTGGCAGGAGTTCCTCGGGTCGAGCCCGAGGATGACGGCGGATGTGTCGGCGGGGCGATGCGTGCCGCGGGCGTTCGTGATCAACGGGGAGACAACCTGCCACTGCCCCGGTGCCGCGCAAGCGTTTTGTGCTTGAGGAATAGCCGGTTGACGGGGGGTAGGCCCCGAGGCCGTTATCCCTTTCTGGCGTCATCCTCGAACTTGATCCGAGGATTTCCCGGGCCCCTGTGACCGACCCGGACCCGGGTAGCCGGGGCGCAAGTGGCAGGAGATCCTCGGGGCGGGCCCGAGGATGACGACGAGGGACGGAGGCCGAGCGGCTTAGCCCTTGCGGCGCGGCGGGGCGTCTCCGCCTTTGCGGGGGGCGGCCTTACCGGGCTTTCCGCCTTTTGGGCCGGGCTTGCCACCCTTCGGTCCCGGTTTGCCTCCCTTGCCGTCGAATTTCGCGCCGCGGCGGGGGGCGCCGTCCATGCGGGCGCTCGGGTTGGCGGCGTTCCTCGGGGCGCGGTCGCCCTCGGCTTTCGGGCTGGCGGGTTTCCCGCTGCCCGTGCCGCCGGGCTTGCCGCCGAACTTGCCGGCGGGTTTTCCGGCGCTCTTCCAGTCGCCCTTGCCGCGGGGACGGTCGTCGTTGCCGTCGCGGTTCCGGCCGTGCGGGCGGTCGTCGTCGCGGGGGCGGTCCTTTCGGTAGGGGCGGTCACCGGACCTTTCGCCCCCCTCGCGTTCCTTGCGGTTGCCGGACCATTTCGGTTTGTCGCCGTCCCGAGGCTTGCGGTCGCCGGTGCGGTCGGTGCGCTCCTGCCGGTCGCGGTCGCGGTCGGGTCGGGCCGGGCGGCTGTCGGGCCTAGCATCTCCGCGCGGGGTGTCCGTGTCCTTGCGGCCCCAGACCGCGCGGGGGGAGGCGGAGGCCGGAGTGTCGTCGCGCGCCGCCTTGTGGCGCGGCTTGCGGGGTTTGTCCTCTGCCGGTTCCGTCACGGAGGCGTCCGGCATGTCGGCGTCGGGGGCAGAGGGCGCGGCCTCTGCCTCGTCCCGGCGGGGGCGGGCTTCGCGGGTCTGCGGATCCCGGTCGGGGCGGTCCTCTCGCGGGCCCTTGCGATGCGGCGCGCGGGGGGCGCGGTCGGTGTTCCGGTCGGGGCGGGGGCCGCGCGGGACGGGGCGGGTGGCTTCGTCGGGGATACCGTCCTGAAGGGTGGCGTGGATGCCGTCCTCCATCAGCCCGTCCGGGCCAAGCGCGGCGGCCATGCCCTCGGCGGCGGCCTCTGAGATCTCCACGTAGGTTACGGCATCCATCACGCGGATCCGCCCGATCCCGGTCTTGTCGATCCCGGCGGTGCGGCAGATCAGCGGCAGGATCCACCGCGGCTCTGCGTTGCGGTCACGCCCGACCGAAAGCGCATACCAGACGGAGGGGCCGAATTCGCCACGCTCCGCCCGCTCCTCGCGCGGCTTGCGGTCAACCGGCGCATTCAGGTCCTCGGGCGCGGAGAGACCGGCGCGGTAGAGCCGCAGGCAGGCGACCGCGATGGCCTTCGCGTCGTGGCTTTCGGTGAGGCGGGCGGCGAATTCGGCTTCGGCCTCCGTCATCTCACCGGACCAGGCGGGGTCTGACAGCAGGCGGGTTTCGTCAAGCGCATGGATCGCCTCGGGCGAGGGGGGATAGGTCCATTCCGCCTGCAGCTTGGCCCATTGTAGCAGCCGCGCGGCCTTCTTGGCGATCTTGTCCGGCACGATCAGGGCGGAGATTCCCTTGCGCCCGGCACGGCCCGTCCGGCCCGAGCGGTGCAGCAGGGTTTCGGTATTCGTCGGCAGGTCCGCGTGGATCACGAGGTCGAGGTTCGGCAGGTCGATCCCCCGCGCGGCCACATCGGTGGCCACGCAGACCCGGGCGCGGCCGTCGCGCAGGGACTGGAGGGCGCGGGTGCGTTCGTCCTGCGTCAGCTCTCCGGACAACGACACCACCGCGAAGCCCCGGTTGGACATGCGCGCGGTCAGGCGGGCGACGGCGGCGCGGGTGTTGGCGAAGACGATGGCGGTCTGGGAGTCGTGGAACCGCAGCAGGTTGATGATGGCGTGTTCGGTGTCATGCGCCGCGCACTGCACCGCCTGATAGGCGATGTCGGCGTGCTGTCCCTTGGCGGTCTGGGTGGAGATACGCTGCGCGTCGCGCTGGAAGGTCCCGGCGAGCTTTTCGATCGCGGGGGGCACGGTGGCCGAAAACATCAGGGTACGGCGGTCCTGCGGGGCCTCGCCCAGCATGAATTCCAGATCCTCGCGGAAGCCGAGGTCCAGCATCTCGTCCGCCTCGTCCAGCACCACGGCGCGGATGTCGTCCAGCACCAGCGCGCCGCGTTCGATGTGGTCGCGCAGGCGGCCCGGCGTGCCGACGACGATATGCGCGCCGCGATCCAGCGCGCGGCGTTCGTCACGGGCGTCCATCCCGCCGATGCAGGACACGATCCGCGCCCCTGCCTTGCCGTAGAGCCATTGCAGTTCGCGCTGCACCTGAAGCGCCAGTTCCCGGGTCGGCGCGACGATCAGCGCCAGCGGCAGGGCGGGCGGGCCGAGGCGCGCGTCCTCACCCATAAGGGTCGGCGCGATGGCCAGGCCGAAGCCCACGGTCTTGCCGGATCCGGTCTGGGCCGAAACCAGCAGGTCCTGATCCGCGAGCGCGGGGTCTGAGACGGCCTCCTGCACGGGGGTGAGGGTGGTGTAGCCGCGCTCTGTCAGGGCGTCGGAGAGGGTCTGGATCATGGCGGCGGTTCCGGGGGCAGCGTCGAGGTCGGTATCGGGGGGCAGGCGTCGGGCGGGACGGGAAAGCGCGACCCCTAGGGGGTTTGGCGCGGCTTGTCCATCGGGAACCGCGCGGGGTCAGCCCGCGATGGCGGAAATCGCGTGGAACAGGATCATCGACAGCCCCGCCGTGGCCGGAACGGTGATGACCCATGCGGCGAGAATGGTCATGACGTGGGACCGGCGGACCAGCTTGCGGCGGCGGCGTTCCTCGGGCGCGACGAGGGGGCGGTCGGGGACCGCGTCGAGGGTCCGGCGCAGGCGGCGCTCCGTGTCCCATTCCCGGAAGAAGCCGACGCCGAAGACCGCGCCGACCGCGATATGGGTGGAGGAGACGGGCAGGCCGAGCCAGCTGGCGACGATGACGGTGATCGCGGCGGACAGCGCGACGCAGTAGGCGCGCATCGGGTTCAGCTTGGTGATCTGTGTGCCGACCACGCGGATCATGCGGGGCCCGAACAGGACGAGGCCGAAGGAGATCCCGACCGCGCCGATCAGCATGACCCAGAACGGAATGGCGATGGCGTGGGTGATGTCTCCGCTGCCCGAGGCCTGCACGATGGCGGCCAGCGGCCCGACCGCGTTGGCGACGTCATTGGCCCCGTGAGCAAAGGACAGCAGCGCGGCAGAGGCGACAAGCGGAACGGAGAACAGGGTCTTGAGCGACTTGTTCCGGTTTTCCAGCCCGCGCGACTGGCGGCGGATGACGGGGATGGTGACCTGCCAGACCACGACCCCGGCGAAAAGCCCGATGGCGAGCGCCCGGCCGAGGTCGATGGCGACGACGTGGGACAGGCCCTTGAGCGCGATGTAGCTGGCGAAGGCGGCGGCCATGATCCCGACCAGCACCGGCACCCAGAGCCGGGCGGCTGCGATCTTGTCGTCGCGGTAGATGATGCGGGACTTGATGAACCAGAGCACCCCGGCCGCGATCAGCCCGCCAAGCAGAGGAGAGACGACCCAGCTCGCGGCAATCGCGCTCATCGTGGACCAGCCGACCGCGCCCAGTCCGGAGGAGGCGATGCCCGCCCCGGCGACCCCGCCGACGACGGCATGGGTGGTGGAGACCGGCGCCCCGACCCATGTGGCGAGGTTGACCCAGAGCGCGGAGGCCAGCAGCGCCGCCAGCATCACCCAGATGAAGACCCGGGGCGTTCCCATGCTGGCCGGGGACACGATGCCCTTGGCGACCGTGGCGACCACGTCCCCGCCCGCGATCAGCGCGCCGGCGGTTTCGCAGACGGCGGCGATGGCGATGGCCCCGCCCATGGTCAGGGCGCGCGCGCCGACGGCAGGGCCCATGTTGTTGGCGACGTCGTTGGCGCCGATATTCAGCGCCATGTAGGCACCGAAGGCGGCGGCGATCACCACGACCAGCGTGTTCGTCGTCTGCCCGAAGACCAGCAGCGCGGCCAGCGCGGCGGCGAGGATGAAGACAAAGGCGATCCCCGGCCCGACCAGCGTGCGCGAGACATACTGCGACGCCGTCTCGATATTGGAGACACGACCGAGGTCACGGTCGAGCGTGTCGAGATGTCGGATCTGGTTGCCTTCGGACATGCGCCCCCCTTCCGGCGATCCGGGAGGGGTACGGTATACAGCCGGTCAGTTCAACCGGCGATGGTGGCGGGGCGGAAGCTGCGGAGCAGGCGTTGCAGTTCGGGCTCATCCACCAGCCGGGCGGCCTCTGAAGGCCGCGTCCATCTGCGGCTGCGTTCGGCGGCTTCGGGGAAGTCGTCCAGCATTTCGGTGACGCGGACGGGGTAGATCAGCGTGTCGACCATCATGCCCCAGCCCGATTTCCGCTTTTCATAGGAATACTGGCCAAGCGGGGTGGCAGAGGTTTCTCCGGCCCGCACCCCGGCCTCTTCCCAGGCCTCCTGAAGCGCGGCCTCGGCCGAGGTCATGCCGGTGATCGGCCAGCCCTTGGGAATGATCCAGCGCCCGGTGCCCCGGCTGGTGACAAGCAGCACCTCCGTCGCCTCTCCGTCACCGCGATAGCACAGCGCGGCCACCTGCAGGCGCCGGGGGCGCTGCAGCATCGGCTGTACGAAACCGCTCCAGGCGGATTTGAGGTGGTGGATCAAGCGGGACTGCCGGTTCTTTTTGTATATTTGCGTCAAGTATACAGGAAGAACGGCTCCGGCTCAATTCGGTTCCGTGTCACGAAGTGGAATTGTGGTGCGAATTCGCGTCAAATGCCCGGGAAGTGATCGCCGCGTCAGCGCAGGGTCATGTCATTCCCATCTGCCCGCGAATCCCTCGGGGACGAGGATGGCGCTGCGGTCCACCGCGTTGATGTCCCGGTTGCCGGTAAAGGCCATGGAGATGTCGAGCTCCTTCCGGATGACCTCCAGCGCCGTGGCGACGCCCTCCTGCCCCATGGCCCCGAGGCCGTGGATGAAGGCGCGGCCGATGTAGGTGCCCTTTGCGCCCATCGCGATGGCCTTGAGCACGTCCTGACCCGACCGGATGCCGCTGTCGAGATGCACCTCCAGATCGCCGCCAACCGCCTGCAGGATCGGGTCGAGCGCGCGGATGGACGACAGCGCGCCGTCCTGCTGCCGGCCGCCGTGGTTCGACACCACGATGGCATCGCAGCCGACGTTCTTCGCCATCACCGCATCCTCGGGGTCCAGAATGCCCTTGAGGATGACCGGCCCGCCCCACTGTTCCTTGATCTCCTCGATCTTCTTCCAGTCGAGCGCGGGGTCGAACTGCTGCGCCGTCCATTCGCCAAGGCGCGAGGTATCCTTCACCCCCTGCACATGGCCGACGATATTGCCGAACTGGCGACGCCTGGTCTGCAGCATCTCGATCCCCCAGGTCCATTTGGTCATGAGGTCGGCGATGACGGCGGGGGTCAGCTTCGGCGGAGCCGACAGGCCGTTCTTCAGGTCCTTGTGGCGCTGGCCGAGGATCTGCAGGTCCAGCGTGACGACGAGCGCCGAACATTTTGCATCCTTCGCCCGCTGGATCAGGCGGCCGAGGTAGTCCTGATCCTTCATGGTGTAGAGCTGGAACCAGAAGGGTTTCGTCGTGTGTTCGGCCACGTCCTCGATCGAACAGATGGACATAGTGGACAGGGTGAAGGGCACGCCGAAGGCCTCCGCCGCCTTCGCGGCCTTGATCTCTCCGTCCGCGCGCTGCATGCCGGTCAGCCCGACGGGGGCGAGCGCGACGGGCATCGCGACGTCCTGCCCGATCATCTTCGTGGCAAGGGTCCGGCCCTCCATGTTCACGGCGACGCGCTGGCGCAGGCGGATCCGGTCGAAATCGGTGGTGTTCTCGCGGAAGGTCTGTTCCGTCCACGATCCGCTTTCGCAGTAGTCGTAGAACATCTTGGGCGTGCGCCGCTTGTGCAGCCGCTTCAGGTCGTCGATGCAGGTGATGACTGGCATTGTGGCCTCCCCCTCCGGATGATGCGGTGTAGCAACCGGGGCGGGGGGCGGCAACAGGAACGCCGCCCCGGGGGGCGGCGTCCATGCTGGTTCAGAGGGGTCTCAGGCCTTGCGGCGGCGGCGTCCGGCGAAGCCCAGGACGCCCATGCCGCCGATCAGCAGCGGCAGGGCGGCAGGCACCGGAACCTCTCCGCCCGGGGAATAGGCGGTGATGAGCCGGGTCCAGTCGCCGGGGCTCGTGGCTGCCCAGTCGATGTCGACATCGGTGCCGTTGAAGACGGTGGTGTCGCCGCTTTCCAGCCCGCGATTGCCGAAGTCCGCGTAATCCAGCCCGGGCAGGCCGAGGTAATCGCTGTTGAACAGGTTCTGGTCCGCGGTGATGAAGGCGAAGACCTGCGAATCCAGGCTGATCGTCGTCTGGATTCTGTCCACGCCGAGGCCGCTGTCGTTGTCCCATTGCAGGTAGTGGGAGGACACGATGGTCCCCGCCTTGATGTAGAAGTCCCCGCCGGGGGCGGTGGTCACGAAGCTGGCGGTTTCGTCGAAGACGCGGTCCACCCGGAGATCCTCGGTCAGCACGAAGTTCTGCAGTTCGTCCCAGGCGACCAGCGACAGGTTGTTGGGGTTCGTCGACACCGGGTTGGGCGGCGTGGATGTGATGACGCAGGTCGTGCCCACGGTGCCGTTGCAGTCACCGAGGTTGACAAGCGTGGCGTGGGCCTGTGTCGCGGCAATGGTCAGGGCCGCGGCGGCGGCATATGTCTTGAGGGTCATGGAATGGCTCCAAATTTGCGCGTGTAAATAAACAGGCGCAGTCTGGCGCGATTCCCGATTCAGGTCAAACCACCTATGGTGGATCAGCCGCTGTGCGCCCCATCCGCTAGGGTCTTCACAAAGGCGGCGACCTCCTCCACCGGTTTTCCGGCGGCGATTTCCGCGACGATGGCGGACCCCACGACCGCCCCGTCTGCCACTTCGGCGATGGAGCGTGCGGCCTCCGGCGTGCGGATGCCGAAGCCGACGATGACGGGCAGGTCGGTCTGGGCCTTGATGCGCGCGACCTCGGGCCCGACGGTATCGGCCTGCGCGGCGGCAGACCCGGTGATGCCTGTGACCGAGACGTAGTAGACGAAGCCGGAGGTGTTCTGCAGCACCTTGGGCAGGCGCCTGTCATCGGTCGTGGGCGTGGCAAGCCGGATGAAGTTCAGACCGGCCTTCTGGGCGGGAATGCAGAGTTCGTCATCCTCCTCCGGAGGCAGGTCGACAACGATCAGCCCGTCGATCCCGGCGGCCTTGGCGTCCGCGAGGAACGTCTCCACCCCGCGGCTGTAGATCGGATTGTAATAGCCCATCAGGACAATCGGAGTGGTGTCGTCTGTCTTGCGGAACTCCGTCGCCATGGCGAGCGTCTTGTGCAGCGTCATGCCCGCGGCCAGCGCGCGCTGGCCTGCCAGCTGCACGGTCGGGCCATCGGCCATGGGGTCGGTGAAGGGCACGCCCAGTTCGATGATGTCCGCCCCGGCGGCAGGCAGGGCGTGGAGCATCGCGGCCGAGGTCGTCTCGTCCGGGTCGCCCGCCATGATGTAGGCGACGAAGGCCTTCTTCTTCTCGGCGCGCAGGCGGGCGAAGGTGTCGTCGATCCGGGTCATGGTCTGTCTCTCCTGTTGCCCCTTCGGGGTCGGCCCGACTTGCCGCATGGGAGGGGCGGGGTCAATGGGGAAGGGGCTTCAGGCGCCTGCGTGGCGTAGGTCAGGGGTGCTGAGTGCCGCGCCCGACCCTGAGAGGGCGCCTTGCTCCGCATGTGGTCAACGCTCTATCTCAAAAGCAGTATGGTTCGACTGAACTGCACCTGCCATCGCCAATGCGCCCTCCCGGCGGGAGGGTCGGGCGCGGCACGGGGCTGGTCGCCCCGCGCCATGCAACGTGTACGGGCAGTCGCTTTGTCCGGCAGTCAGCGCAGCCGTGCCACCACGTAATCCGCAAGGTCGGCCAGATGCCCCTTCAGCGCGTGATCCGGCAGCGGCTCAAGCGCCGCCTTCGCGCGCTCGGCCCAGTCAAGCGCCGTCGCCCGGGTCGAATCCAGCGCGCCGTGGCGGTCCAGCAAGGCGCGGGCGGTGGCGAGGTCCGCCTCCTCCTGCCGCCCCTTTTCGATGGTGCGCTGCCAGAAAGCGCGCTCCTCCGCGTCGGCCTTCGCGATGGCGCGGATCAGCGGCAGGGTCAGCTTGCGCTCACGGAAATCGTCGCCGACGTTCTTGCCGGTCGCCGCACTGTCGCCCAGCCAGTCGAGCAGGTCGTCGGCCATCTGGAACGCGATGCCAAGCGCGTCGCCATAGGTGAAGAGCGCGCGGACCCGGGCCTCCGGCGCGCCCGCGATCTCGGCCCCCGACTCCGTCGCGGCAGAGAAAAGCGCGGCCGTCTTGCCGCGCACGACCTGCAGATAGGTGTCCTCCGTCGTCGCGAGGTTCTGGGCGACGGTCAGCTGCAGCACCTCGCCCTCTGCGATGGTGGCGGCGGCGTCCGACAGGATCTCCAGCACCCGCAGGTTGCCGGGTTCGACCATCAGCTGAAAGGCACGGGCAAAAAGATAGTCTCCGACCAGAACCGAGGACTGGTTGTCCCAGAGCAGGTTGGCCGTCGGCCGCCCGCGCCGCTGCTGGCTTTCGTCGACAACGTCGTCGTGCAGCAGGGTGGCGGTGTGGATGAATTCGACGGTGGCGGCGAGCCGGATATGATCGTCGCCGTCATAGCCGCAGAGCCGGGCGGCGGCGAGCGTCAGCATCGGGCGGATCCGCTTTCCACCGGCGTCGACGAGATGCGCGGTCACTTCCGGGATCCGGGGAGCATGCCGCGAGGCCATGCGCTCGCGGATCGTCGCGTTCACCGCGGCCAGATCCTCTGCCAGCAGGGCGGCGATGGCGTCATGCGGTTTGTCCACGGGTTTGTCCAAGCCGGCCTCATCCCTGTCCGACCCTCGACAGCGCGGGGGTTCTGATCTTAAGTCCCTACCATGAAACAGCTTCTGCGGACAAATGACCCGACCGTGATGGCCTTTGCCCAGGCTCTGCTTCGGGGCGAGGGTATAGACTGGTTTGAAATGGACGTAAACATGAGCGTTCTGGAAGGCTCTGTCGGGGTTCTGCCGCGCCGTCTCATGGTGCGGGAGGAGGACCACGCCCGCGCGGTCCGGACGCTCGAAGACAACGACATCGACCTCGGGACATGACAGGGGCGGAACTGACGCGGGACTCGATCCTCGGCGGTCGGGTGGTGCTGTGGCAGCCCGCGCGCGGCTACCGGGCGGGGGTGGATCCGGTGTTCCTTGCCGCATCGGTCGGGGCGCAGGCGGGGCAGCGCGTGCTGGATCTGGGCTGCGGGACGGGGGCGGCGGGGCTGTGCCTCGCCGCGCGGGTGCCCGGGGTCGCTGTGACGGGGCTTGAGCGGCAGGCGGATTACGCGGCGCTCGCACGGCGGAACGCGGCGGAAAACGTGCTTGAGATGGAGGTGGTCGAAGGAGACCTCGCCGACATGCCCGCGGCGCTGCGGCAGCAGCAATTCGATCACGTCATCGCCAACCCGCCCTACTTCCGGCGCGATGCCAGCGTGCCCGCGCGGGACGGCGGTCGCGAGGGCGCCATGGGCGAGGAAACCCCGCTCTCCGCCTGGGTTGCCGCCGCCGCCCGGCGCTGCGCCCCGCGCGGGACGGTCACCTTCATTCACCGTGCGGAGCGACTGCCGGACCTGATCGCCGCCTTTGATTCGTGCCTCGGATCGCCGGAACTGTTTCCATTGATTCCCCGCAGCGGACGAGAGGCGCAACTTTGTCTCCTGCGCGGGCGGAAAGAGGGGCGGGCCGCCTTCCGGCTGCACTGTGGACTGGTGGTGCACAACGGCGCGGCACATGGGGGCGACAGGGCCGATTATACCCCTGAGGCGTCTGCCATTCTCCGCGATGCGGGGCCTCTGATTTTCTGTGGGTAAGTAACCTTACGTAAACCTCTTCGGCGGATCCTCGCGGGCGCAGCGTGACACAAATGTAAAACTGTGGTCCACTTGCCCGGTAGCCACTCAGAGAGGAGACGACTATGAGCTTGAGTTCCCACCTTGAAGAACTGAAGAAGAAGCATGATTCCCTCTCGGCCGCCGTGGAAAATGCACAGCGGTCGCCCAGCATCTCGACTCTCGAGATCACTCAGCTGAAGAAGCAGAAGCTCCGCCTGAAGGAAGAGATTACCCGCCTGTCGATGCACTGACGTCCGGTTCCTGCGGCGGCTGGCGCAGGCTGGCGCGGGCGGCAAGGCCCGCGCCGCCGGTGATGAGCAGGGTCGCGAGGCCCAGCATCAGCGTCGGTTCGGCGATTCCGGCGGCGACAAGGATAAGCGTGGACAGCAGCGGCGCGGCATAGGACGCCACGCCAAGCAGCTGGATGTCGCCCTTCTTGACGCCGATGTCCCAGGTGTAGAACGCCAGTCCCACGGGCCCGAGGCCAAGCGCCAGAACGGAAAGCCAGCCGGTCGTTCCGGCGGGAACCGCGGTCTGTTCGACCAGCAGGTGCAGCGCGGCGGACAGTCCGGCGGTGACAAGACAGAAGAGCGTGACGGCCACGGTCGGCACCGCTCCGAACCGGCGTGACAGCACGGAATACCCCGACCAGGTGAGGGCGCAGGCCAGCGCCAGCAGGTAGCCGGTCAGGTGCGCCAGGTCGATGCCGCCGTCGCCCCCGGTGATGATGAGCGCCGCACCCGCAAATCCCGCGAGCGCGCCGAGCAGGTGACCGGGACGCAGCCGTTCCCCTGGCAAGAGGCCGGAGAAGAGCACGATCAGCAGCGGCCAGAGATAGGCGATCAGCCCGGCCTGGGCGGGCGGCGCATTGCGCAGCGCTGCGAAATAAAGGGCGTGGTAGCCGAACAGCCCGAGCGTGCCGAGCGCGAAGGCGGGCCATGGAATGTTGCGCAGGGCAGGGAGCTGACCGGTCGCGGCGGCCCAGATCAGGCCAAGCGTGCCGCCAAGGGCAAAGCACATCGCGTTGAGCTGAAGCGGCGGGACCGGGGCAGAGCCGACGGTGAGCAGCGCCAGCAGCGCCCAGAGCAGGATGGCGGTGAAACCGATGGCGGTGGCGCGGGTACGGGTCATGCGGGTTTCTTGCCGGGTCGCGTGACGGCGTCAATGGGGCAGGGGGCTTTGCCACCCGCCACGGGATCGCGGCAAATGAATGTAACGGGGGGCTTTGCCACCCGCCGCGGGATCGCGGCAAATCGATGTGACGGGGGCTTTGCCACCCGCCGCGGGATCGCGGCAAATCGATGTGACGGGGGCTTTGCCACCTGCCGCGGGATCGCGGCAAATGGATTTAACGGGGGCTTTGCCCCCGTCCTGCGGACTCCCCTAGGATATTTCAGGCAAGATGAAAGGGGGGCGGGCCGGAACTGGTCCGGCCCGCGCCGGTATCAGACGAAGAACTGGCCGCCGTTTGCCGTGATGGTGGAGCCGTTGATGAAGCCGGCGTCGTCGGAGGCGAGGAAGAGAACGCAGCGCGCGATCTCCTCGGGTTCACCGAGGCGGCCGGTCGGGATTTGTCCGATGATCGCCTCGCGCACCTTTTCCGGCACGGCCATGACCATGTCGGTCGCGATGTAGCCGGGGCAGATCGCGTTGGCGGTTATGCCCTTGGCCGCGCCTTCCTGGGCCAGCGATTTCACGATGCCGAGGTCGCCCGCCTTGGTGGCGGCATAGTTGACCTGGCCGAACTGGCCCTTCTGGCCGTTGATCGAGGAGATGACGACGACGCGCCCGAAGCCGCGTTCACGCATGCCGGGCCAGACCGGGTGAACGGTGTTGAAGACGCCGGTGAGGTTGGTGTCGACCACCTCTTTCCACTGGGCGGGGGTCATCTTGTGGAACGGCGCGTCGCGGGTGATGCCGGCATTGGCCACGACCACGTCGATCGGGCCGAGATCGGATTCGACCTTGGCGATGCCCTCTTTGGACGCGTCGTAATCGGCCGCGTTCCACTTGTAGGTCTTGATGCCGGTTTCCTCGGTGAACTTCGCCGCCGCTTCGTCGTTGCCGGCGTAGGTGGCTGCCACCTGGTAACCCGCGTCCTTCAGTGCCTTCGAGATCGCCGCGCCGATGCCGCGCGAGCCTCCGGTGACCAGTGCCGTCCGTGCCATTGTGCCTCCTCCTTGGGATTCGTCTTCAGGTAATGCTGTTACCGAAACGGTCATTCATACGCAACATTATTGCGCGATCAATTTTCGTCCGCCGGTGGATTCGGTATCGCACCCCTCAGCCTTAGCATGCTTTGACACAGAACAAGGAAGGGCGCCGCGAGGGGCGCCCTTCGGATGCGTATGTTTGCCGGTTGTGCCGGGTTTCGCGCCGCTCTTACGGCCGTTCGAGGCACATGGCGACACCCATGCCGCCGCCGATGCAGAGCGTGGCCAGGCCCTTCTTGGCCCCACGGCGCTTCATCTCGAACAGCAGGGTGTTGAGCACGCGCGCGCCGGAGGCGCCGATCGGGTGACCGATGGCGATGGCGCCGCCGTTCACGTTCACGATGGACGGATCCCAGCCCATGTCCTTGTTCACCGCGCAGGCCTGGGCGGCAAACGCCTCGTTGGCTTCGACCAGGTCGAGGTCGGAGGGTTTCCAGCCGGCCTTTTCCAGCGCCTTGCGCGAGGCATAGACCGGGCCGACGCCCATGATCGACGGGTCGAGCCCGGCGGTGGCGTAGGAGACGATGCGTGCAAGCGGTTCGATGCCGCGCTTTTCGGCCTCCTCCGCCGACATCAGAAGGGCACCGGCGGCACCGTCGTTGATGCCGGAGGCGTTGGCGGCGGTGACCGACCCGTCCTTGGCGAAGGCGGGTTTCAGCTTCTGCATCGCTTCGATCGTGGCGCCGTGGCGAATGTATTCGTCATCCGCCACCACGGTTTCGCCCTTGCGGGTCTTCACGGTGAAGGGGACGATCTCGTCCTTGAACTTGCCGGCCTTCTGCGCCGCCTCGGCCTTGTTCTGCGAGGCGAGGGCGAATTCATCCTGCTGTTCGCGGCTGATCTGCCACTGTTCGGCGACGTTTTCGGCGGTCTGGCCCATGTGGTAGCCGTTGAAGGCATCCCAGAGACCATCCTTGATCATGGTGTCGATGTATTTGACGTCGCCCATCTTGTGACCCGCGCGCAGGTTCTGGGCGTGGGGAGAGAGCGACATGCTTTCCTGGCCGCCGGCGGCGACGATGGAGGCGTCGCCAAGCTGGATGTGCTGGGCGGCGATGGCGACGGCGCGCAGGCCCGATCCGCAGACCTGGTTGATCGACCAGGCGGCGGCCTCCTTCGGCAGGCCGGCGTTGATATGGGCCTGGCGGGCGGGGTTCTGGCCCTGGGCCGCGGTCAGCACCTGGCCGAGGATGGTTTCAGACACCTCGGAGGCGTCGATGCCCGCGCGGGCGACCAGTTCCGCCAGCACGGCGGCGCCGAGGTCATGGGCGGGGGTGTTTGCAAACGATCCGAGAAAGGATCCGACAGGCGTGCGCGCTGCGGATGCGATGACGACATTCGTCATGGTGTGGTCCTCCACTATATTGACGCAGGAGATTCTCCCCCCACGCCTCCATGCGGATGACGTAACGCAAAACGGCCGAAGTCGCAACGTGCCGCGCTGCGGCGGTCAGGTGCCGGTGCGGGCCTCCTCAAGCCATGGGGGATGGATCGTCGGCGCGGCATAGGCGTAGCCCTGCAGGCAGTCGACCCCGGCGGATTCCAGCCAGGCGGCGTCGGCGGCGGTTTCCACCTGTTCGGCGATGGTCAGCATGTCCATCTGCTGCGCGATGGCGACGAGGGCGCGGGTCAGCACCTGGTTGTCGGCATCCGTCGCAATGCCCTGCGTGAACTGGCCGTCGATCTTGAGGATGTCGAAGAGGAAGTCGCGCAGGTAGCGGAAAGAGGTGTAGCCCGCGCCGAAATCGTCCAGCGCGAAACTGATGCCGTGGCGGCGCATCTCGGCCATGAAGCCCGTGACGAGTTCGGGGATGAGCATCGCGGAGCTTTCGGTGATCTCGAGGATCAGCCGTTCGCCCGCCGTCGGGTCGCGCATCAGGGCCTTGCGCAGGGTCTTTGTCCATTTCGGATAACCGATGGAGCGGGCGGACATGTTCACCGCAAGCCGCAGGTCGGGGTGGGCGGTGAGCTGCCGCATGCCGTGGTCGAGCGCGGCACAGTCGATCAGACGGCCGGTTTCGGTGGTTTCGACCGCGCGGATGAAATCGCCCGCGGGGATGATGCGGCCGGTGTCGTCGTAGATGCGAATCAGACCCTCGTAAAAGGCGACACGGCCGCCGGTGCCCGCCTGCATCACGGGCTGGAAGGCCAGCGCGACATTGCCGTGGCGCACCGCCTCCGCCACCGTTGCGTGGATGGTCCGGTCGCGCGCGGACACGGCGTAGCTGAGGGGATCGAGGTGATCCCTGCTGATGTCGGCATAGTCCCCGAGTTCAGTTGCGGTCATGGTGCCCCTCCGGTCCCGATCGGGGGATACTCGCAGGGCTGGGTTAAGATGCGGATAACGCGGTCAGGATTCGCCCGCGATCAGTGCCGCCACGATGGCGCGGGCGCTGTCGCTGTGCCAGTCGGCGGTGCCGGTTAGGCGGGCGATCTCCTGCCCCTCGCGGTTCAGGATCAGCGTGACCGGCAGTCCCAGCACACCGGAGGCGCGCGCCAGGGCGGAATTCGGGTCGCGGTATTTCGGCAGGCCGGTGACGCCGGTTTCCTCGAAGAACCTGTCGATGGCGGGCGGGGCGTTCGGGCCCGTGGCCAGCGTGACGACGGCGAAGTCCTCTCCGCCGTACTCGCCGTTCAGGGCGTCCAGCGTCGGCATCTCCTCCCGGCAGGGCGCACACCAGAGTGCCCAGAAGTTCAGCACAACAACCTGCCCGCGGTACATGTCAAGGCTCACGGGACCTTCGGGGCCATCAAAGGTGACGTTTTCCAATGGCTTGGGCTCTTCGTGCACGACCAGCTTGCGAAGGTCGCCGTCGCGCAGATCGGCGATGCCCCCGGCGAGGCTCAGGTTTGCAGTGGCGATCAACCCCGTATAAAGGAGCGCGGTAAGCCAGATTTTCATTTTTCCTCCGACGGGTGGCCGATGACCGACAAGACCGCGAACCAGATGTGGGGTGGCCGTTTCGCCGCCGGACCCGATGCGATCATGGAGGCGATCAATGCCTCCATCGGGTTCGACCGGCGGATGGCCGCGCAGGACATCGCGGGCTCGCGCGCCCATGCCGCCATGCTGGCCGCCACGGGCATCGTAAGTGCTAAGGATGCGGAGGCGATGAGGGAAGGGCTTCTCACGATCTTGTCAGAGATCGAGGCGGGCGAATTCGCCTTCTCAACCGCGCTGGAAGACATCCACATGAACGTGGAATCCCGCCTGAAGGACCTTATCGGTGAGCCCGCCGGGCGGCTGCATACGGGGCGGTCACGCAACGATCAGGTCGCGCTCGACTTCCGGATGTGGGTCCGGGACCAGGTGGATGCGGCGATCGAGGGCGTGCAGGCGCTTATGAAGGCGCTCGTGGTGCAGGCCGAGGCCGGGGCGGACTGGGTCATGCCCGGTTTCACCCATCTCCAGACCGCGCAGCCGGTGACATGGGGCCATCACATGCTGGCCTATGTGGAAATGCTGGCGCGCGACCTGTCGCGTTTCCGCGACGCGCGGGTCCGGATGAACGAATCTCCGCTTGGCGCGGCGGCGCTGGCGGGGACGTCCTTTCCGATCGACCGGGAGATGACGGCGCAGGCGCTTGGTTTCGACCGGCCCATGGCCAATTCGCTGGATGCGGTCTCGGACAGGGACTTCGCGCTCGAATTCCTCTCCGCCGCGTCGATCTGCGCGATGCACCTGTCGCGGCTGGCCGAAGAGCTGGTGATCTGGTCCTCGGCCCAGTTCCGCTTCGTGCGGCTGTCGGACCGGTTCTCCACCGGCTCCTCGATCATGCCGCAGAAGAAGAACCCGGACGCCGCCGAACTGATCCGCGCCAAGATCGGCCGGATCTTCGGGGCGAACGTGGCGCTGACCATGGTGATGAAGGGGCTTCCGCTGACCTATTCCAAGGACATGCAGGAGGACAAGGAACAGACCTTCGACGCGGCGGATTCGCTGATGCTGGCGCTGGCCGCGATGACCGGCATGGTGTCGGACATGACCGCCAACCGTGAGGCGCTGGAGGGCGCGGCAGGCTCTGGCTTCTCCACCGCGACGGATCTGGCGGACTGGCTTGTGCGCACGCTCAACATGCCGTTCCGCGACGCGCATCACGTCACCGGCGCGCTGGTCGCGCTGGCCGAGGGCAAGGGCTGCGACTTGCCGGACCTGACGCTCGCGGACATGCAATCGGTGCACGGCGCGATCACGGAGGAAGTCTTCGGCGTGCTTGGCGTGCACAACTCCGTCGCCTCGCGCATGTCTTACGGCGGCACCGCCCCTGCGCGCGTGCGCGAACAGGTGGCCCGCTGGCAGGCGGTGCTGGCATGATCCGGCTGTCCTTCGTCGTGCTGATGGCGCTGTTCGTGGCACTGGTCGCGGCCTGCGGCGTCGATGGCGAACCCGAACCGCCCGAGGATCCCGTGCCGCGCACCGGCGTCACCGTGTCGGGCCATGCCGAGGTCGGGATCACCTTCTGATGTCGGGCCTGCGCATCCTCTACCTGCTGCTGGCGATCTGGGGGGCGGTGCATCCCCTGTCGCTGATGTTCGGCTGGATGGCCGAGACGGGGGCGGGCCTGTCGGGGATGATCGACACCTGGATGGCCAACGGCGCGGTGGCGGGGCTGTCATGGGACCTGATGATCGCGGCCCTCGCCCTGATCCTGTGGATCTGCGCCGAGGTCTACGTGCGCCGCAACTGGTCCTCCCTGCTCGCCATTCCGGCCACCCTGCTGATCGGGGTCGGCTGCGGGCTGCCGCTTTATCTTTTCCTCAGAACCCGACCGGTCTGAAAGGCATATCATGGACCATTTCCTCTACCGCAACGGCACCCTGCACGCCGAAGACGTCCCCGTCGCAGAGATCGCGGCAGAGGTCGGGACACCGTTCTACCTCTATTCCACCGCGACCCTGACGCGGCACTACACCCTGTTCGACGAGGCGCTGGCCTGGGGGCCGCACCTTGTCTGCTACGCCATGAAGGCC
Source organism: Primorskyibacter flagellatus (assembly GCF_014638275.1). Lineage (GTDB taxonomy): Bacteria > Pseudomonadota > Alphaproteobacteria > Rhodobacterales > Rhodobacteraceae > Pseudooceanicola > Pseudooceanicola flagellatus_A. Next base: position 193,334 of record NZ_BMFJ01000002.1, on the reverse strand, counting down.
GCCTCCAATCAGGCTATCCTGAAGACGCTCGCGGGGCTGGGCGCGGGGATGGACGTGGTGTCGGGCGGGGAATATGCGCGGGCCGTCGCGGCGGGCGTGCCGGGCGAGAAGATCGTCTTCTCCGGCGTCGGCAAGACGGAGGAGGAGATGCGGGCGGCGCTGGCGGGCGGCGTGCGCCAGTTCAACCTTGAATCCGAACCGGAGATGGAGCGGCTGAACGCCGTCGCGCTCTCCATGGGGCTGGTCGCGCCGGTGACGGTTCGGGTCAATCCGGACGTCGATGCGAAGACCCACGCCAAGATCGCGACCGGGAAGTCCGAGAACAAGTTCGGCATCCCGATCTCCCGCGCGCGGGACATCTATGCGCAGATCGCGAAGATGAAGGGGCTGCGCGCGGTCGGCATCGACGTGCATATCGGGTCGCAGCTGACGGACCTCGAACCCTACCGGCAGGCTTTCATGAAGGTCGGCGACCTGACCGACCAGCTTCGCGCGGACGGGCATGTGATCGAACGGCTCGACCTCGGCGGCGGTCTGGGCATCCCCTACACCCGCGGGAACGAGGCGCCGCCGCTGCCGTCGGACTATGGCCAGCTGATCCGCGAGACGCTTGGCGACAAGGGCTGCGAGATCGAGATCGAGCCGGGGCGGCTGGTCGCGGGCAATGCCGGGATCATGGTGTCCAGGGTGATTTACGTGAAATCCGGCGAGGGGCGGGACTTCCTGATCCTCGACGGCGCCATGAACGACCTGATCCGCCCGGCGATGTACGACGCCCATCACGACATCGTCCCGGTGACGGAGCCGGAGGCGGGGGCAGAGCAGCGCCCCTACGACATCGTCGGCCCGGTCTGCGAATCCGGCGACACTTTCGCGAAGCAGCGCATGATGCCCCCGCTGGCCGAAAACGACCTCGTCGCCTTCCGGTCCGCCGGCGCCTATGGCGCGGTAATGAGCAGCGAGTACAACACGCGGCCCCTGATACCCGAGGTTCTGGTCAATGGGCATCAATTCGCTGTCATCCGGGCGCGACCGAGCTTTGAGGATATCATAAACCGGGATACGCTACCCTCGTGGCTCTAGGACGATCCCCGTCCTGCCCCTGAGGAGTCGTATGACCGACCGGACCGTCCTTTCGGAAACCCTGACCCGTATCGCGCGGCCCCTGCGCCTGACCCATGCGGGGATGGTGGCGGAACGGCTGGCGCGGGCGTTCTGGCCGCTCTGGTCCGTCGTGATCCTGGCCCTTGCCCTGCTGATGCTCGGCCTGCACGACACCGTGGCGGTCGAGGCCGTCTGGGCGGTCGGCGGCGTGCTGCTGCTTCTCGCGGCGGGCGCGGCGGTCTATGGCGGCATGCGGTTCCGCTGGCCCTCGCGGGCGGAGGCGGAATCGCGTCTCGACGCGACCCTCACCGGACGGCCCCTTCAGACGCTGCGCGACGCGCAGTCGATCGGGGCCGGGGATTTCGGGTCCGAAGGCCTCTGGCGGGCGCATCAGGCGCGCATGGCCGCGCGGGCACGGCAGGCGAAACGGGTGCAGCCGGACCTGCGCGTGTCGGGGCGCGACGTGTTCGGGCTTCGGTTCATCGCGCTGACGCTGCTGATGGTGGCAATGCTCTTCGGGTCGTTCTGGCGGGTCGGGTCGGTTGCCGGCATGGCGCCGGGCGGCGGCGCGGCCCTCGCCGCCGGTCCCGCTTGGGAAGGCTGGATCGAACCGCCCTATTACACAGGTCTGCCCGTGCTCTACCTCGCCGACCTCAAGGGCACGATCCGCGCGCCCAGGGGCAGCAAGGCAACGCTGCGGCTGTACGGCAAGGTCGGGTCCCTGTCGGTCGATCAGACGGTCGGCGCAAGTGGTGATGACCCGGCCGCCCCGGCGCAGAGCTTTGCGCTGGAACAGGACGGTGTGCTCGCCATCACCGGTCCCGGCGGCAAGAGCTGGGACGTCCGGCTGTCCGCAGACCTCGCGCCCGTCGTCTCGGTCGCGGCAGAGGCGGCCGAATCCAGCCTGCGCGGCGAATTCACCCTCCCGTTCGAGGCGCGCGACGACTATGGCGTCGAAAGCGGGGAGGCGGTGATCGCGCTGGACCTGCCCGCGGTCGACCGGCGCTACGGGCTGACGATGGAGCCGGAGCCGCGTGACGTGATCCGCCTGCCGATGCCGCTGCCGATCTCCGGCGACCGCACGGCGTTCAAGCAGGACCTGATCGAGAACCTCTCGGAACATCCCTGGGCCAACCTGCCCGTGACCGTGACCCTGACGGCAGAGGATGCCGCCGGGCAGACCGGACAGGCGGAGCCGTTCAGCACCCTGCTCTCCGCGCGCCGCTTCTTCGACCCGCTCGCCGCCGCGCTGATCGAACAGCGCCGCGACCTGCTGTGGAACCGCGACAACGCGCGGCGCATCGTCCAGGTGATGAAGGCCATCTCGTGGGAGCCGGAGGGCCTGTTCCGGTCCGACACCGCTTACCTGCGGATGCGGGTGCTGCTGCGCCGGATGGACACGATTACGCAGTATGCCGCGCTGAACGACGATCAGGTGACAGAAATCTCGGACGCGCTCTGGGAACTCGCCCTGCTGATCGAGGACGGCGACCTCAACGACGCCCGCGAACGCATGGCCCGCGCGCAGGAGCGCCTGTCGGAGGCGATGAAGAACGGTGCCAGCAACGAGGAAATCGCCCGCCTGATGCAGGAACTCCGCGACGCGACGCAGGACTACATGCGCCAGCTGTCGCGCGAGGCCGCGGAAGAAGGCCAGATGGGTGAGGAGCTCTCGGCGGAGCAGATGGAAAACGCCATGCGGCTGAGCCAGGATGACCTGCAGGCGATGATGGACCGCATCCAGGAACTGATGGAACAGGGCCGCATGGCCGAGGCGCAGCAGGCGCTCGAGGAACTCCAGCAGATGATGGAGAACATGCGGGTCACGCAGGGGCAGGGCGGGCAGCAGCAGTCCCCCGGCCAGCAGGCGATGGAAGGGCTCTCCGAAACCCTGCGGGATCAGCAGGGCCTGTCGGATCAGGCGTTCCGCGACCTACAGGAACAGTTCAACCCGAATGCCAACCGCGGCGAAAGCGGGGAGAACGAGGGCAGCAACGGCAATCAGGGCCGCGGCCAGCAGCACGGTCAGGGCCAGCAGCCCGGTCAGCAGCAGGGTCAGCAGGGTCAGGGCCAGCAGCCCGGCACCCAGCAACCCGGCGGTCAGGGTCAGGCGCAGAACCAGCAGAACGGCCAGGGCGGCGATCAGGCGGGCAGCCTCGCCGACCGCCAGCAGGCGCTGCGCGACGAACTCAACCGCCAGCGCGGCAACCTGCCGGGGCTCAGCGGCCAGGCCGGGGAAGCCGCGCGCGATGCGCTCGACCGCGCCGAGAAGGCGATGCGCGGGGCGGAGGAGGCGCTGCGCGGCGACGATCTGGCAGAGGCGATCGACCGCCAGTCCGAAGCTATGGAGGCCCTGCGCGAGGGTATCCGCAACATGGGCGAGGCGATGGCCGAGGAACAGCGCCAGCGCGCCGGCCAGCAGGGCCAGGCCGAGGGCAACAGCGGCAACTCCCGCAACGACCCGCTTGGCCGCACCGCCGGAACCAACGGCGAGATGGGCAACGAGCGGGAGATGCTCAACGGCCTGAACGACCACCGCCGCGCGATGGAGCTGGAGCAGGAGCTCCGCCGCCGCTCGGGCGAGGGCGACCGCCCCCGCGCGGAACGCGACTACCTGCGGCGGTTGCTGGAACGGTTCTGATCAGGGCGAGGACAGGGGAAGCGATCCGGGCGGTCGCGCCGTCGTGTTTGCCGGAAAATGACCAGATGACCAGATTTGGTCATCTGGTCATTTTTGCGGTTCACCTGTCCTGACCGGTGAATGCCCCGCAGGGTGGTCCGGGCGGGACGTTTTGTAACGGGATCAATTCCCGGCGGGGGCGCTTTCCGGTGCCGGTTCGGGCGCGGTTTCGGGGGCCGCCACGTCGTCCAGCTTCGCCGCGAGGGCCGAGGCCTGCGCGTCCAGCCAGACCCGGCCGCGGTCGACCATGTCGACATAGACCTCCATGGTCCCGGCCAGCGGCGGCAGGGCCTCCGCGATGCGCGGGGCCTGAATGTAGAGCACGGCACCGACGATCAGCACCAGCAGCACCAGCATGAAACTGCTGCGGAATCCGCGCCGGGTTTCGCGTGCGGCCTCGCGGCTGCCACGACCGCCACGGGGCTCGCCACCCTTGATCCCGTCACCCTTGCGGCGGAGGGTGGAGTTGATTTCCTCTATATCCGGCAACAGGTTACGGCGTGAGGCGACGGGTTCCTCCGTCGCGTCCTCCCCGGCAGGGGTCTGATCGCGCAGTCGGGCCAGCCGGCTTTCGGCGGCGCGTTCGCGGCGCAGCGGCGGCGGCGGGACCGGATCGGAGAGCCCCAGTTCCGGCTGGCTCTCCAGGCTGTCGGAGGCACGGTGGCGCTCCTCGATCTCGGCCTCTTCCTTCAGGATCGTCTTGACCTGCGGCGGCAGCGGGCGGCGCCGGATCGTGGGGCGGTCCTGCGCCGCGGGTTCATCCGCGTCCGCGTCGTCCCCCGCCTCGTCCTCGTCCCCGAAGTCGTCCTCTTCCTCCGCCACGGGCTCCGGCTCCGGCTTGCGCAGGGGCGGCGGGGGCGGGTCGGGCTGGCGGCGCAGGGGCGAGAGTTCCGCGTCCGGCTCCATCGCCGCGGCGGGGGCCTCGTCGGGCATGTAGTCGGGATGGTACTGATACCACGTATCGCCGCAGTTCGAACACTGGACGTCACGCCCGGTGGTCGGGATCACCTGGTCCGGCACTTCGTATTCGGCGCCACAGTTTGGACAGGTCAGTCGCATTCATCCTCCGCCTGTGTCGGGATGCGTCGTTCTGCGCGATATGGCTTATCTTGTATCCGCTTCGTGAAAAAACGCAATCTCCGCTCGCCCCTGCCGGCGACCGATCGGGGGCCGATCCCCTTCGGCGGATTGAAACCGGCCCCGGTCTGGTGCAGAAACATCCGGCAACACGGGGGCGGTGCGTGATCGAGCTTGAAAACCTGGCCTACAGCTACGGGGGCGGAGAGCTGCTGAGCGACGTGTCCCTGAAGCTTGCACCCGGATCGTTCCATTTCCTCACCGGCCCGTCCGGATCGGGCAAGACCACCTTCCTGAAGCTCTGCTACGGCGCGCTGGTCCCGACGGCGGGACACGCCCGGATTTTCGGCAAGGACGTGCGCGAGATGACGCGGGACGAGATCGCGCTGGCCCGGCGGCGGATCGGGGTGGTGCATCAGGACTGCCAGTTCCTCGACCACCTGCCGATCTCTGAAAACGTGGCGCTGCCGCTGACCGTCGCAGGCCGCGATGTGCAGGCGGAATCCCAGAATCTTGCCGACCTGCTGGGCTGGTGCGGGCTGACCCCGCGTGCCGGGGCGCTGCCGCCGCAGCTGTCGGGCGGGGAGCGGCAGCGGGCGGCGCTGGCGCGGGCGGTGATCCTGTCACCCGACGTGATCCTTGCGGACGAGCCGACGGGCAACGTGGACTGGGAGATGTCGCAGCGCCTGCTGCACCTGCTGGTGGAACTCAACCGGATGGGCAAGACGGTGATGATCGCCTCCCACGACCTCGGCCTGATCCGCGCGGCCAAGCAGCAGGTGCAGGCGCGGGTGCTGCGGATCTCGGGCCGGCGGCTGCAGCTGGCGGGGGCGGACCTGTGACCGTGCGCTCCTTTGCCCGAGAGATGCTCAGCGGCGATGCCTCTGCCGACCGGGTGGTGCCGCCGTCGGGCTTCACCGCGCATCTGACGCTGTTTGCCGCAGGGGTGATGACCTTTCTCGCCGTCTTCGCCCTGGCGCTGTCGCTGGCGACGGGACGGCTGGCGGAAAGGTGGGGAGAGGACCTCGCCCATGCCTCCACCCTGCGTATCTCCGCCCCCGCCGACCAGCTTGGCGCGCAGACAGAGGCGGCGCTGAGGGTGCTGGAGACGACCGAGGGCGTGGCCTCTGCCCGCGCGCTGACGGCGGCGGAACAGCAGGCGCTGCTCGCGCCCTGGTTCGGACCTGATGTGCCGCTGGAGGGGCTGCCGGTGCCGCAACTGATCGAGGTGGTGGAGACGGACGACGGCTTTGACGCCGCCGGGCTGCGCCTGCGGCTGGCGACCGAGGCGCCGGGGGCGGTGCTGGACGATCACACCCGCTGGCGGCGTCCGCTGGTGGCGGCGGCGACGCGGCTGAAAACGCTTGGCCTGCTGTCCATCCTGCTGATCGGCGGGGCAACGGCGGCGATGATAACGCTCGCCGCCAATGCGGCCCTGTCGGCCAATGCGCAGGTGATCGAGGTGCTGCGGCTGGTCGGTGCGCAGGACCGCTACATCGCGCGCGCCTTCGTGCGGCGGTTCACCCTGCGTACCTTTTCGGGCGCCGTGGTGGGGCTGGCCTTCGGGGTGGTGGCGATCCTGTTCCTGCCGGCGGCGCAGGATCAGGCCGGGTTCCTGACCGGGCTCGGCTTTCAGGGGGCGCAGTGGCTGTGGCCGCTGCTGATCCCGCCGGTCGCGGCGGCGGTGGCCTATGCGGCGACGCAGCGGGCTGCGCTCAGGGTGCTCGGGGCGCTGACCTGATGCGGTACCTTCGGTCGCTGATCTTTGTCGGGCAGATGTACCTGGCCATGGCGGTGCTTGCGGCGGTGTTCACCCCGTTCGCGCTGGTCAACCGGCGGTTCGCCTATGACGCGGTGCACACCTATTGCCGCTACGTGCGCTGGAGCGCGGCCTGGATGGTCGGCATCCGGTCCGAGGTGCGCGGGCCGGTTCCGCAGGGCGAGGTCATCGTCGCCTCCAAGCACCAGAGCTTTCTCGACATCATCCTGATCGTTTCCGTCCTGCCGCGGCCGAAATTCATCATGAAGGCCTCGCTCCGCTTCGCGCCGATCCTCGGCTGGTATGCACTGCGCATCGGTTGCGTCCCGGTGGAACGGGGCCGCCGGGCAGAAGCGATCCGGCAGATGATGTCCGGGGTCATGGCCGGGGACGCGCCCGCCGGTCAGCTGGTGATCTATCCGCAGGGCACCCGCGTCGCGCCCGGGGCCTTCGTCCCGTACAAATCCGGCACGGCGGTGATCTACGAAACGACCGGCCAGCCCTGCATCCCCGCGGCCACCAACGTCGGGCTGTTCTGGCCGCGCAAGGGCATCATGCGCAAGCCGGGTCTAGCGGTGGTCGAATTCCTGCCCGCCATCGAACCGGGTCTGGACCGGGAGACCTTCATGGCCCGGCTGGAGTGCGAGGTCGAAACCGCCAGCGACACCCTCATGGCCGAAGGCGGAATGACCTTCGACGGGCTTCCCGATCACCGGAGCTGAGCGCCCGCCGCTTCATCTTGCCGGAAATACTCCCGCCGGAGGCATCCCCCGGCGGGTCTGACTCGCAGGCTTACGAATGGATCGGCCCGTCACCGCATGCGAGCGCGGCTTCGCGCACCGCTTCGGAATAGGTCGGGTGCGCGTGGCAGGTCAGCGCCACGTCCTGAGCCGCCGCGCCGAATTCCATCGCCACGCAGATCTCGTGGATCAGGTCGCCCGCAGCCGGGCCGACGATGTGGGCACCGAGAATGCGGTCGGTTTCCTTGTCGGCGAGGATTTTCACAAACCCGTCGCCGGCGAAGATCGCCTTGGCCCGCGCGTTGCCCATGAAGGAGAACTTGCCGGCCTTGTAGGCGCGGCCTTCTTCCTTCAGCTGCTCCTCGGTCTTGCCGACCGATGCGACCTCCGGATGCGTGTAGATCACGCCGGGGATCACGCCGTAGTTGACGTGACCATGCTTGCCCGCGATCACCTCGGCCACCGCCATGCCCTCATCCTCGGCCTTGTGGGCCAGCATCGGGCCCACGATGGCGTCGCCGATGGCGTAGACGCCCTTGACGCTGGTGGCCCAGTGATCGTCGGTCTTCACCTGCCCGCGGTCGGTCATCGCGACCCCCAGATCGGCCAGACCCAGCCCGTCAGTATAAGGCTTGCGGCCGGTGGCGATCAGGACGGTGTCGGCGTCGAGCGTGTGCTCACTGTCGTCCTTGCGCAGCTTGTAGGTCAGCTTGGCCTTGCCGCGCGCCGTTTCGACCGACTGGACGGCTGCGCCGAGGATGAACTCCATCCCCTGCTTCTTCAGCAGTTTCTGGAGCGTGCGCTGCACCTCCTTGTCCATGCCGGGGGTGATGTGGTCGAGGAATTCGACCACCGTCACCTCGGTGCCGAGGCGGGCGTAGACCGATCCCATCTCGAGCCCGATGACACCTGCGCCGACGACGACCATCTTCTTGGGGATCTTCGGCAGCGCCAGGGCGCCGGTGGAGGTCACGACGGTCTTCTCGTCGATCTCGATCCCCGGCAGGGAGGAGGGGACGGAACCGGTGGCGACGATGATGTTCTTCGCCTCGTGCACTTCGTCTCCGACCTTGACCTTGCCAGCCCCGGGGATGGAGCCCCAGCCCTTGAGCCAGTCGATCTTGTTCTTCTTGAACAGGAATTCGATGCCGCCGGTGTTCTGGTCGACGACCGACTGCTTGTACTCCTGCATCACCTTCCAGTCGACGGAGGGCGACTTGCCCTTCAGACCCATGGTGGCGAAGTTGTGTTCCGCCTCGTGCAGCTGGTGCGTGGCGTGGAGAAGCGCCTTGGAGGGGATGCATCCGACGTTCAGGCAGGTGCCGCCGAGGGTTTCCCGCCCCTCCACGCAGGCCGTCTTGAGGCCAAGCTGGGCGCAGCGGATGGCGGCGACATAGCCGCCGGGGCCCGCGCCGATCACGATCACGTCGTAGGATGCCATTTCAGGGGTCTCCTTGGGTCAGTTGTCGCCGTTGCGGCTTCGGTAAACCGGGTTGTCACCGGTGGCAAGGGCGGGAAGCGGGGCCTGTTCCGGCAAGATGAAACATCAGAGCAGGCTTGCGAGCATCATCAGCGTGGTGGCGAGCAGCCCGGCGAGCCAGATGTAGCTGCGCCACGGCACCCAGCCCCGGATATAGGCGGGGATATAAAGGATGCGGGCCACGAGATAGAGCCAGGCGCATGTGGCGGTGAAGGCGGAGGCGCTGCCGGAAAGGGTGACCACGACCACGGCGAGGGTGAAGAGGATCAGCCCCTCGAAGTGGTTGTTCATCGCCCGCTGGATGCGGCCCGGCGTGCCGGTCAGGGTGACGGCTTCGTCGCGCGGTTTCAGCGCAGTCTTCGTTCCGACCTGGCGCTGCGCGGTGACGGAGTAGAGCACCATCTGAACGATCTGCAGCAGTCCGGCGAGGGCGAGGACGGTGATTTCGGGGGCGAGGGCAGGGGTCATGCGGTCGTCAGGAAATGGGCGGTGCTGGCGGTCACGGCAGCGCGGCGGCCATGGGTGTCGGCGGCGGCGCGTGTCAGCCAGGCCTCGGCCTTCGCGCGGTCGTTGACGTCGAAGAGGATCCAGACGGCCGTGCCGTCCTCCGTCCACATCTGCAGGCGGCTGAGACCGGCCTGCGCCTGATCCTCCGCGTCGTTCATGAGCGCATCGCAGGTGGCGGCGGGGTCGGAGCTGTCGAGGCGGCAGAGCAGTTGCAGGGACATCAGAGCGCCAGCAGATAGAGCCAGAAAGTCATCGCGAAGCCGACCAGCCATACGATCGTGCGGACATAGGCGATCCCGAGCGCGTAGACGACGACATAGGCGATCCGTGCAAGCAGGAAGGTCCAGGCGGCGATCATCGCGCCGCCGGGCAGTTCGGGCAGTTGGGACAGGATCAGCGCCGGCGGGGCGAACAGGGCCATCGCGACGACAGAGTTGGCCTGCGCCCGGTCGAGCCGTCCGGCCGCGCCGGTCAGCGAGGGCAGGCTTTCGCGGTTCCCGGCCAGTTGCGAGAGGTCGAATTTCTGTGCGGCGGCAGAGACCTGCACGAGGATCGTGACAAGGACGACGATGCCGTAGAGGGCGAGTACGTGGGTCATCCGGGCGGCTCCTTCTTCGGTTCGCGACCAGCGTAGCGGGTCGGACCGGCGCGGGATACCGGATTCTCGCGCCTGCGGACAGGGCCGTTCCGTGTCCGACCGCGATCAGGCTAACTTAAATATGTTGCGATTCTTTAACTTCGGTTTAACCTGATCGTGGGTATTCCCCTTATTTTGTGAGTTATTGCCATGAAATTTCTCTCTTCCGTCCTTGCCGCTGCGGTGCTGTCGCTTGGCGCTGCCGCACCGGTACTTTCCGCCTCGGTCACGCTCTACGATCAGGATTTCGAGTCCCCGGCCGGTTTCGTCAACGGCGCCGGCTCGGGCTATTCCGACCTGTCGCAGCAACAGGTGAACGACCTCTACGCCAACCAGCCGGCGGGTTTTACCTTTGAACAGGCCTTCACGGTCGAGACCATGCTGATCGGCGGGTCGCTGGCCTTCGGATCGGGGTATTCCGATCCGGGCGGCACCTTCGGCAGCTATGCCATCGGGATGCTGGGATCGGCCCAGAACGACCTGCTTGGCCTGTCCTTCAATGTCGGCGACTTCGATTTCTTCAACTTCCGCGTCGACATATCCAGCATTGGTCTGCACGGGGGGCCCGGGTCGCCCTTCGCCTCGGCAAGCGACGTGCCGATCTTCCGGTTCCGGCTTTACGACAACCCTCTGGGGACCGCCACGGTCGGTGGCGGCACGCTGCTGGACGAGGGCGACCTGACCGGTGTCGCCTCCGAATTGAACGTGGTTGCGCCGACCCGGGGCATCTTTTCCTTCGATGCGAGCGGATCGACCAATGGCAACGTCACGCTTCAGATCGACCTGATCCAGGGCGGCTACGGGATCATGGACAACTTCCTGATCACCGCGTCGGACACGGCGGGCGGCGGGATAGACGTGGTGCCGGTGCCTGCGTCGCTGCCGCTGCTGCTGGCCGGGCTCGGCGGGTTCGGGCTGCTGCGGCGTCGTCGGGGCTGACGGCACCAGCCACTGTGGCATGAAAAACCCCGGTCCTTCGGACCGGGGTTTTTCGTTATCTGTCGTGAGGATCACGGTGCCCGTAGGGCGGGGTTGGACCCCACCACTGCCGGATCACAGGTCCATCAGCAGGCGGCGCGGATCCTCCAGCGCCTCTTTCACGCGGACGAGGAAGGTGACCGCGCCCTTGCCGTCGACGATGCGGTGATCGTAGCTGAGCGCGAGGTACATCATCGGGCGGATCTTGATCTCTCCGTCGATGACCATCGGGCGGTCCTGGATCTTGTGCATGCCGAGGATGCCGGACTGCGGGGGGTTCAGGATCGGCGAGGACATGAGCGACCCATAGACACCGCCGTTGGAGATGGTGAAGGTGCCGCCCTGCATTTCCGCCATCGACAGCTTGCCGTCACGGGCGCGGGCGCCCTTTTCGGCGATCGCCTTCTCGATCTCGGCGAAGGACATGGCGTCGGCGTCGCGGATCACCGGCACGACCAGACCCTGCGGGGTGCCGGCGGCGATGCCCATGTGCACGAAGTTCTTGTAGACCACGTCGGTGCCGTCGATCTCGGCGTTGACCTCGGGGACCTCTTTCAGGGCGTGGCAGCAGGCCTTGGTGAAGAAGGACATGAAGCCCATGCGCACCCCGTGCTTCTTCTCGAACTCCGCCTTGTAGGTGTTACGCAGGGCCATCACCTCCGTCATGTCGACCTCGTTGTAGGTGGTCAGCATGGCGGCGGTGTTCTGGGCGTCCTTGAGGCGGCGGGCGATGGTCTGGCGCAGGCGGGTCATCTTGACCCGTTCCTCGCGCGCGGCATCGTCGGCGGCCACGGGGGCACGCGGGGCGGAGGCCGGCGCGGGGGCAGAGGAGACGCCCTGCAGCGCCTTGGCAACGTCATCCTTCATGATACGTCCATCGCGGCCGGAGCCGGTCACCTGATCACGGGATACATTGGCTTCGGCCATCGCCTTCTTGGCCGACGGCGCGTCTTCGACATCGGTGCGGGTGCCGGATTTCGCGGTGCCGGTATAGGCCTCTCCCTTCGCGCCCTCGGTTTCGACCGCCTTCGCCTCGGGCGAGGCGGCGGCGGAGGCACCGGCGCTGAGTTCGGCGAGCTGGCCGCCGGCCTCGACGGTTTCGCCCTCTTTCTTCAGGATCTTGCCAAGGACGCCTGCCGCGGGGGCCGGAACCTCGACCGAGACCTTGTCGGTTTCCAGTTCGCACAGCATCTCGTCCGCCGCGACCTGATCGCCTTCCTTCTTGAACCAGGTGGCGACAGTCGCTTCCGTCACGGATTCACCAAGCGCGGGGACCATGACCTTGACGGTTTCGCCACCGCCGGAGGTGCCGCCGTTCGGGGCCTTCTCGGCATCGGTTTTCTTGGTCTCTTCGGCGCGCGGCTTGGTCTCTTCCGGCCCGGCGTTGCCGGATTCGGAGATGTTGCCAAGCAGGGCGTCGACGCCGACCGTCTCACCTTCTGCCGCGACGATGTCGGAGAGGGTGCCGGCGACGGGCGAGGGGACCTCGACCGTGACCTTGTCGGTTTCCAGTTCACAGAGCATTTCATCGACGGCCACGGTGTCGCCCGGCTTCTTGAACCAGGTGGCGACAGTGGCTTCGGTGACGGATTCGCCCAGGGTGGGGACGCGGATTTCGGTGCTCATGGGGGGTTACTTCCCTTCGATGTTCAGCGCCTCGGCGACGAGGGCGGCTTGCTGTGCTTTGTGCTGGGCGGCAAGGCCCGTGGCGGGCGATGCGGTGGCGACGCGGCCCGCGTAGATCGGGCGCTGGTGCTTGGCCTTGATGCGGGTCAGGACCCATTCGATGTTGGGCTCGACGAAGGTCCAGGCGCCCTGGTTCTTGGGTTCCTCCTGGCACCAGACCATCTCCGCCCCCTTGAAGCGTTCCAGTTCCTTCACCAGCGAGATGGCGGGGAAAGGATAGAACTGTTCAAGCCGCAGGATGTAGACGTCGTTCAGACCGGCTTCGTCGCGGGCCTCGAGCAGGTCGAAGTAGACCTTGCCAGAGCACATGACGACGCGCTTTATCTTGCTGTCCGCCACCAGTTTCGCGGTGGACCGGCCCTTGCCATACTGCTTGTCCGCATCGTCCCAGAGGACGCGGTGGAAGCTGGACCCGGTGGTGAATTCGTCGGCGTCCGACACGGCCAGCTTGTGGCGCAGCAGGGACTTCGGCGTCATCATGATCAGCGGTTTGCGGAAGGACCGGTGCAGCTGGCGGCGCAGGATGTGGAAATAGTTCGCCGGGGTGGTGCAGTTCGCCACGATCCAGTTGTCCTGACCGCACATCTGCAGGAAACGTTCCAGCCGGGCGGAGGAGTGTTCCGGCCCCTGACCTTCGTAGCCATGCGGCAGCAGGCAGACGAGGCCGGACATGCGCAGCCACTTGGATTCACCCGAAGAGATGAACTGGTCGAACATGATCTGCGCGCCGTTGGCGAAATCGCCGAACTGCGCCTCCCACAGGGTCAGGGCGTTCGGTTCGGCCAGCGAATAGCCGTATTCGAAGCCGAGCACCGCGTATTCCGACAGCATGGAATCGATCACTTCGTACCGGCTCTGCCCCTCGCGGATGTTGTTGAGCGGGTAGTATCGTTCCTCGGTGTCCTGGTTGATGATACCGGAATGCCGCTGGCTGAAGGTTCCGCGGGTGGAATCCTGCCCCGACAGACGGACGGGATAGCCCTCTGTCAGAAGGGAGCCGAAGGCCAGTGCCTCACCGGTCGCCCAGTCGAAACCGGTGCCGGAATCGAACATCTGTTTCTTGGCCTCGAGCAGCCGCTCAACCGTCTTGTGGGTCGGGAAACCGTCCGGCACCTTGCAAAGCGCCTCGCCGATCTCTGCCATGGTTTCGGGCTTGATGGCGGTTTCGCCGCGCTGGTAGTCGTCCTTCTCCTTTTCCAGCCCGGACCACTTTCCGTCCAGCCAGTCGGCCTTGTTGGGCTTGTAGTCCTTGCCGGCCTCGAACTCATCGTTGAGGTGGGACTGGAAGGCGGCCTTCATGTCCTCGATCTCGCCCTCGGGGATGAGGCCGTCCTTGACCAGCCGGTCTGTGTACAGGCTCAGGGTCGTTTTGTGGCCCTTGATGTTCTTGTACATGATCGGGTTGGTGAACATCGGCTCGTCGCCTTCGTTATGACCGAAGCGGCGGTAGCAGAAGATGTCGATGACCACGTCCTTGTGGAACTTCTGGCGGAATTCGGTTGCAACCTTGGCGGCGTGCACCACGGCCTCGGGGTCGTCTCCGTTGACGTGGAAGATCGGCGCCTCGACCATCAGGGCGATGTCGGTCGGGTAGGGGGAGGAGCGCGAGAAGTGCGGCGCGGTGGTGAACCCGATCTGGTTGTTCACGACGATATGGATCGTGCCGCCCGTGCGGTGGCCGCGCAGGCCCGACAGGCCGAAGCATTCCGCCACGACGCCCTGACCGGCAAAGGCCGCGTCGCCGTGCAGCAGGATCGGCAGGACCTTGATGCGGTCGGAGTCATGTGACTGATCCTGCTTGGCGCGGACCTTGCCCAGGACGACGGGGTTCACCGCCTCGAGGTGGGAGGGGTTGGCGGTCAGGGACAGATGCACGATGTTGCTGTCGAATTCGCGGTCGGACGACGCGCCGAGGTGGTACTTGACGTCGCCGGATCCGTCGACATCCTCGGGCTTGAAGCTGCCGCCCTGGAATTCGTTGAAGATCGCGCGGTAGGGCTTGCGCATGACGTTGGCGAGGACCGAGAGGCGGCCGCGGTGCGGCATGCCGATCACGATGTCCTCGACACCAAGCGAGCCGCCGCGCTTTATGATCTGCTCCATCGCGGGGATCAGCGCCTCACCGCCGTCCAGGCCGAAGCGCTTGGTGCCCATGTACTTGACGTGCAGGAACTTTTCGAAGCCCTCGGCCTCGACCAGCTTGTTCAGGATCGCCTTGCGGCCCTCGCGGGTGAAGGTGATTTCCTTGCCGTAGCCCTCGATCCGTTCCTTGAGCCAGCCGGCTTCTTCGGGGTTGGAGATATGCATGTACTGCAGCGCGAAGGTGCCGCAGTAGGTCCGCTTCACGATGTCCACGATCTGGCGCATCGACGCGACCTGAAGGCCCAGAACCTGGTCGATGAAGATCGGGCGGTCCATGTCGGATTCCGCGAAGCCGTAGCTCTTGGGGTCGAGTTCGGGGTGGTTGGTTTCATCTCGCATGCCAAGCGGATCGAGGTCGGCGGCAAGGTGGCCGCGGATCCGGTAGGCGCGGATGATCATCAGCGCGCGGACGGAGTCGAGCACCGCCTGCTTGATCTGATCGTCGCTGACAGTCACGCCTTTCTCGGCCGCCTTCGCTTTGATCTTGTCGCCCGCCGCCTTCGCCTCGACCGGCCACTGGCCGTCAAGCGCGGCGGTCAGGTCGTCGTTCGGGACCGGCGGCCAGTCCATCCGCGCCCAGGAGGGGCCGGTCGCCTCGGCCTGCGCGTCCTGCCCGCTGGCGCCGAGCTGTTTGAAGAAGTCGGCCCAGGCCGCGTCGACCGAGGCCGGGTCATTCGCCCATCTCGCCTGAAGCTGTTCCAGGTATTCCGCGTTGTGCCCCTGCATGAAGGAGGAGGCGTGGAAGATGTCGTTCGGGCTTTGCTCGGTCATGAGAAGACCTCATTGGGGTTGGGGCCATAGGTATTCGGGCCGGGTTGCGTGGGGCGGGTCAGCCACCAGATGACGATCAGCGGGGACAGGATCGCGATGACGATGGAGATTGCGAGGATGATGCCGCCGATCCCCGCGAAGACGGAGGAGAAGTCGCCCTGCGCCAGAGAGGTCGTCGCGCCGATCATGCCCGCGAAAGAGGCGATGCCGACCCAGACGAGGATCGGATACAGCAGGTAGAGCCCGGAGCGGCCGGTGTCGTGCATCCTCCGCCATCCCGCCGCCAATATGGGAATGAAGGTGACGAGGGAGAAGATGGAGGCCAGCGGGCCGTCACTCTCGATCTCGAACCCGCCTTCGCTGACCGGGACGGTCTCGAACCCGAAGAGCACGCCGTCGACCACCGACAGGACGATGCTGCCAAGGATGATGAACAGCACGAAGTACCAGTATTCGGGCCGGGTCGCGCGGCCCGAAAAGGTCACGTACTTGCGGAAACAGGTTCTTATGGCCGCCGCGAATGTCATGCGCGCGGCTCCGGGACGGACAGGAGGGTATGCCTGACCGCACGGGTCATCATGCAGACTTCCTTGTGTAACCGGCCTTGTCGAACAGCCAGTGCAGGCGTCTCTCGACCACTTCGCGGGCTTCGGGCGTATAGTAGTCGTCCGTGGACCGGCTGCGGCGGGCGGAGGTCGTGTTCTTGGTGTGCTGCAGGCTGCTCGGGTCCAGGGTGATGCCCAGTTTCCGGCCCAATTCGGCGATATCGGCGTCGCGGTTTTCGAACCGGATGAAATGATCGACCACGCATTCGCCGTCGATCATCACGATCCGGCTGTCGTCGGGCCAGGACCCGTTCAGGAAGGTCAGGAACCGTTCCTTCGCTTCGTCATCGCTCCATGCGTTGGTATCCTCGTTCCGGGCGCGCCAGTGGAACATGGACACCATCCGGGCATAGGGGTCGCGCACCGTCGCGATCTTGAGCGATGCGTCCCACTTTTCCTTGCCGATGTAGGTGCGGATCCGTTCCGCAGGCATGTGGTTTTCCCAGTTCTTCAGGAACGGCAGACGTCTCCGCCAGGCCGGCAGGGTCCTCATGCGCGCGCCGGCGATGCCCTTTGAGCAGACGGTCACACCCCGTTCTTCGGTGATCTCCGTCCCGTCGGGCACGCAATATGGTTCAAGCAGCATCTCGACCGAAGTCCCCGCGGTCTTCCGCGTCTTCAGGAATACAAATCGAGGTGCGTTGCAGACCAGGACCATATCAGCGCTTTCTCCGTCCGGGGGCGTCTGCCGTCGCGCCCCTGTTCGATACCCGTTTCTGTCGCCCCGCCCCGGCAGGGACGGATCGGGCCGAAGCCCGGACTTTCGACGGTGCGCACCGCAACGGTCGCGGCGCGCACCGTGTGGTCACCCCTTGATCGCCTTCAGCACGGCCTCGCCCAGGCCGGCGGGGCTGTCGGCGACCACGATCCCGGCGCTTTTCATCGCCTCGATCTTGGACTCCGCGTCGCCCTTGCCGCCCGAAACGATCGCACCGGCATGGCCCATGCGGCGGCCCGGAGGGGCGGTGCGGCCGGCGATGAAGCCTGCGGTCGGCTTCCAGCGGCCCTTCTTCTTCTCGTCGGCGAGGAATTGCGCGGCCTCTTCCTCGGCCGAGCCGCCGATCTCGCCGATCATGATGATGGACTCGGTTTCGGGATCGGCGAGGAACATCTCCAGCACGTCGATGTGTTCGGTGCCCTTGATCGGGTCGCCGCCGATGCCGACGGCGGAGGACTGGCCGAGACCCGCATCGGAGGTCTGCTTGACCGCCTCGTAGGTCAGCGTGCCGGAGCGGGAGACGACGCCGACCGATCCGCGCTTGTGGATATGGCCGGGCATGATGCCGATCTTGCAGGCGTCGGGCGTGATGACACCGGGGCAGTTCGGCCCGATCAGGCGGGATTTGGAGTTCGACAGCGCCGCCTTCACCTTCATCATGTCGAGCACCGGGATCCCTTCGGTGATGCAGATGATGAGCGGCATTTCCGCGTCGATGGCCTCGAGGATCGAATCCGCGGCGAACGGCGGCGGCACGTAGATCACGGAAGCATTCGCACCGGTGACGTCCATCGCCTCGTGAACCGAGTTGAAGACCGGCAGGTCGAGGTGCTTGGTCCCGCCCTTTCCGGGGGTCACGCCGCCGACCATCTTGGTGCCGTAGGCGATGGCCTGTTCGGAGTGGAAGGTGCCCTGGGATCCGGTGATCCCCTGGCAGATGACTTTGGTGTTTTCGTCTACGAGGACTGCCATGTTCAGTCTCCTGATTGAATGTCTTTGAATCGGGTCGGGGTCATAGGTCAGTCCTTCGCGGGGAGGCCCACGGCGGACAGCTGTATTTCTCCGTCCCAAGCTGTTGCGTGCATGATCAGGTCTGGGTCCGAAGCCCATCCCGTCACGATGTAGAGGAAGTTGCCGGAGAGATTGTTCATCTGCGCCTGGACCGAGTTCGGCAATTCGCCGCCCACGACATGCGCCGCCGGTGCGTTTTCCGCGATGGCGGCAGTCAGAATGCCGTTCATCGCTGCCGCGTCCGCCCGGTCATAACCGGTGCACATCACGTGGCAGAGGATGAAGGGACCGTTTGCGGCGTTGCCGAAGGTGACCTGTTCGACGATCCCCGCGCCCGCGGCCATGTCGACGGGTTCCATCACCGACACGACCTGCGCCTGACTGTCCGTGGTAACCGCGACATCCAGCATCCTGCCCTCGCCGCGGCCCTGCACCGCGTCCAGGTAACCCTGCGGTGCGGTGATGGCCGCGTCGCATTGCTGCAGGAACTGGGCCACGCACCGCGGAAGATAGTCCGTCTGCTGGGCCGCGGCGGGATGTGCCGCGGCCAGCAGAAGGGCAAGGGAGGCGCCGGCTCTCATCGGGTCAGCCCTTCACGGCCTTCACGATCTTCTCCGCCCCGTCCGCGAGGTCGTCGGCGGCGATGACGTTGAGACCGGAATTCGCGATGATCTCTTTCCCCTTCTCGACGTTGGTGCCTTCGAGACGGACGACCAGCGGGACCTTCAGGCCGACTTCCTTCACCGCGGCGATCACGCCCTCTGCGATGACGTCGCAGCGCATGATGCCGCCGAAGATGTTGACGAGGATGCCCTTCACGTTCGGGTCGGAGGTGATGATCTTGAACGCCTCCGTCACCTTCTCCTTCGTGGCGCCGCCGCCGACGTCGAGGAAGTTGGCGGGTTCCGAACCGTAGAGCTTGATGATGTCCATCGTCGCCATGGCGAGGCCCGCGCCGTTCACCATGCAGCCGATCTCACCGTCGAGCGCGATGTAGTTCAGGTCGTACTTGGAGGCGGCGAGTTCCTTGGGATCCTCTTCCGTCTCATCGCGCAGGGCCATGATGTCTGAATGACGGTAAAGCGCGTTGCCATCGAAGCCGACCTTGGCATCAAGGCATTTGAGGTCGCCGCCGGGCATGACGATCAGCGGGTTGATCTCAAGCATCTCCATGTCCTTCTCGATGAAGGCCTTGTAGAGCTTGCCCATGAGGTCGACACAGGCTTTGACCTGCTTGCCCTCGAGTCCCAGCATGAAGGCGATGCGGCGGCCGTGGAAGGCCTGGTAGCCGGAGGCCGGATCGACGGAGAAGGAGAGGATCTTCTCGGGGGTCGACGCAGCGACTTCCTCGATGTCCATGCCGCCCTCGGTGGAGCAGACGAAGGATACGCGGGAGGTCTGGCGGTCGACGAGCAGGGCGAGATAGAGCTCACGCTCAATGTCGGACCCGTCTTCGATGTAGATGCGGTTGACCTGCTTGCCGGCCGGGCCGGTCTGGTGGGTCACGAGGGTGCG
Source organism: Primorskyibacter flagellatus (assembly GCF_014638275.1). Lineage (GTDB taxonomy): Bacteria > Pseudomonadota > Alphaproteobacteria > Rhodobacterales > Rhodobacteraceae > Pseudooceanicola > Pseudooceanicola flagellatus_A. The sequence goes on along the minus strand of NZ_BMFJ01000002.1, from coordinate 173,924 downwards.
GCCGAGCATCTTCTTGGCTTCTTCCGCGGCTTCCTCGACCGATTTGGCAAGGCGGACACCGCCCTTTTCGCCCGCATCGGCTTCCTTGAACTTGCCCTTGCCGCGGCCACCGGCGTGGATCTGCGCCTTCACGACCCAGAGCGGCCCGTCGAGTTCGCCTGCGGCCGTCTTGGCCTCTTCGGCCTTGGTCACGGCGCGGCCGTCGGAGACCGGGCAGCCGTAGTCGCGAAGAATGGCCTTCGCCTGGTATTCATGGATGTTCATGAACTTTCGTCCCTCGTGTCAGATACGATTGGGCACGGTAGTGGCACAGTGTAACCGACGGATGAATCGTTTTGTGTCGGAGATCGCGGTTTTCAGCCGATTTTTCGCCGTTTGTGATCACAGTTTCGCAGGGTGTGATCACGCAGGCGGAGAGGCTGCCGAAACCGTTGGCGCATTGAACGATTCAGAGGCGTTGCGGCACAAACCTTCCGCGACTCGGGCCATGGCGCGGGCGTGTCGGGAACGGAGCGCGGGGCCGGATCGTTGGCATGGTAACGCGCCCGAGGCGCCCCCGCAAAGACCCCGCAACGACATTGCATCGCGAAGGAGAAGCCCATGTCCGTCACCGACCGCCTGCCGGATCTGTCCCGCCCCGTCACGCCCCGCCAGTACAGCCGCATCGCGCCGCTGGCCTTCGGCTGTGGCATTCTGGCGATCGGGGCCCTGCTGTCGCGAACCCGTCCGGCAGCGCTCGACCTGCCCGATGTCGCGCCGCGCCGGGCAGAGCCGCAGGGTCCGCTGGACCGCGCGCTGGCCTGGACCCGCGACGAGGCGGACGACATCGCGCCGGAGAACATGGTGTCCCAGCTGGGCCGTTCCCTGATGATCGCCGGGGGCACGATGCTCGCGGCGCGGGTGCTGGACGAACTGGCGGGGCGGCGCTGACCGGTTCGCCCCTGCCGGGCCATCTCGATCACTCTGCCGGAGTATGGGGCGGAGGTGCCGGGCGACGGCTGCGGCGGCGCAGCAGGTGGCGGACCCCGTGTACTTCCAGGGTCGTGACCGTCCGCCCGTCCTTGTCCTCGCGGATACGGCTCAGCCGTGTACCGACGAGGGTTGCAATGACGGCGATGACGAAGAGGCCCGCGCAGACGGCGTAGATCAGCCACGCGGGAACGTTGGACAGAAACTGTTCCATTCCGGTTCTCCCGATTTCAGACTTGGTTGGCTGGGCGCTGGTTCCCGCGCTTTCTTGGCAGAGGCCGACCCATCCCGTTCCGGTCGGTGCTCACTGGACAGATCCGGCTGTCCGTGCATGGTGGCAGGTTACCGCCGCCTTCCCCGCGATTCGGTAACATTGGTGTAATAGTTTCATGACGCGGGCCGGGGCCGCCGACGCGGAAAGGGGCGCCCGTTCGGGGCGCCCCTTGTTGCACTGCGTCTGGTGTCCGCGCGGATCGCCGGACGGTCCTGTCAGGCGAGCGACTCGTCGATGCCCTTGCAGGCGTCGACCAGGCCCTTCACGGCGGCGACGGATTTATCGAACATCTCCTGCTCTTCCTTGTTGAGCGTGATGTTGACGATCTTTTCGATGCCGCCCGCGCCGATCACGGTCGGGACGCCGACATACATGTCCTTCACACCCAGTTCGCCGTCGCAGTAGGCGGCGCAGGGCAGGACGCGCTTCTGGTCCTTGAGGTAGCTTTCCGCCATTTCGATCGCGGAGGTCGCGGGGGCGTAGAAGGCGGAGCCGGTCTTGAGCAGGCCGACGATTTCCGCGCCGCCGTCACGGGTGCGCTGGACGATGGCGTCGAGCTTCTCCTGCGAGGTCCAGCCCATCTTGACCAGGTCGGGCAGGGGGATGCCGGCGACGGTGGAGTAGCGGACGGAAGGGACCATGGTGTCGCCGTGGCCGCCAAGCACGAAGGCGGTGACGTCCTTCATGGACACGCCGAATTCGACCGACAGGAAATGGCGGAAGCGCGCGCTGTCGAGCACGCCCGCCATGCCGCAGACCTTGTTCGCGGGCAGGCCGGAGAACTTCTGCAGCGCCCAGACCATCGCGTCGAGCGGGTTGGTGATGCAGATGACGAAGGCGTCGGGGGCGTGGGCCTTGATGCCTTCACCAACCGATTTCATGACCTTGAGGTTGATGCCGAGCAGGTCGTCACGGGACATGCCGGGCTTGCGCGGCACACCGGCGGTGACGATGCAGACGTCGGCGCCCGCGATGTCGGCGTAGTCGTTGGTGCCCTTCATCGTGGCGTCGAAGCCTTCGGACGGTCCGGATTCCGCGATGTCGAGCGCCTTGCCCTGCGGGGTGCCTTCGGCGATGTCGAAGAGGATCACATCCCCGAGTTCTTTGAGTGCGGCGAGGTGGGCGAGCGTGCCGCCGATCTGGCCAGCGCCGATCAGGGCGATCTTGGGTCGTGCCATGGAACTAATCTCCAGTCCGATGAAATCTCGGGCCGATGCGTAGGCGTTCTGCACCCGTTGCGCAAGGGTGCGAGCGGGGCAGGCGGGGTGTGCCGCGATGACGGGCCGGCGATTTTCACGGCAAACGGTGGCGGAATCGGCAGCCCGGGACCGGAACTGACGTGGCAGGGAAGCGTGGGTTCAGGCATCCTTTTCGGGCTTCGGCAGCGCCTCTGCCAATGTCTCGAAGGCCTGACCGCTGGCGACGAGGCAGGTCAGGCCGGAGGGCCGGGTGACCGTGATCGTCCAGGTCCCGGTATCGCGGGAGGCGAAGACTTCGACCATCTGGTTGTTCGGGCCGAGGCCGATCGACTGGCGGGTTTCGCCGAACTTTGCCGACAGGCGTTCAAGAACGACGTCGCGCGGGGCGCAGGTGCCGCGGGCAAGGGCGGGGGTGGCCACGGCGATCATGAGGAGAAGGCCGGTCAGGAGACGGGTTCGCATGATGCGATCCTTTCTGGGGCCGGAACCGCCGGTGAGGGGCGGGCCGGGATGATGTCCTCGGGGACAAGGGGCGCGCGTCTGGTGCGGGCGGCAGTCCTTGCGTGAGACAAGCCTGCGCCCGAGACACCAAGAAGTGGTTAATCGACCGCGCGGTGCCCGGAGCGCTGTTCAAAGCTCGGGTGCGGGTGCATAATTCTGCGGCGCGGCGCCGCGGGGCTTGAAGTTTTCCGTCGGAAAATGCCATTGATGCGCAAGATTGTTACCCGGACCCTCATGGTCTGCGACTCGGAGATGCTTCATGGACACCGCCTTCCGCCCCTATCGTTCCGTACTCTACATCCCCGGCTCCAAGGAACGGGCGCTGGACAAGGCGCGGGGTCTGGCCTGCGACGCGATCATCTTCGACCTTGAGGACGCGGTGACTCCGGACGCCAAGGGTGAGGCGCGGGAGACGCTGAAAGCGGCGCTTGCGCAGGACGGCTATGGCGAGCGGGCGAAGATCATCCGCATCAACGGGCTGGACACCGACTGGGGCGCAGATGACGTCAGGGTGCTGAAGGATGCCAAGGCGCATGCGATGCTGCTGCCCAAGGTGAACTCCGTCGCCGATGTCGAGGCGCTGGATGCGCTGATGGGCGAGACGATGGATATCTGGTGCATGATCGAAACCCCGCTTGGCGTGTTCAACGCGCTGGAAATCGCCGCCCATCCCCGGGTGAAGGGGTTCGTGGCCGGGACCAACGACCTGGCGAAGGAACTGAACTGCCGCAACCGGGCGGACCGGCTGCCGATGATGTTCGCCCTGCAGCAGATGCTGCTGGCGGCGCGGGCCTACGGGGTGATCTGTGTCGACGGGGTCTACAACCAGTATCTCGACGAAGAGGGGCTGGCGGCGGAATGCGAACAGGGCCGGGACCTTGGCTTTGACGGCAAGACGCTGATCCATCCGGCACAGGTCGAAGGCGCGAACAGGGCCTTCGCGCCGTCCGACGCGGAGGTCGATCTGGCAAAACGGCAGATCGCCGCGCACGAGGAGATCGAGAAGACCGGGCAGGGCGTGGCCGTCGTGGACGGCAAGATCGTCGAGAACCTGCATGTGGAGACCGCAAAAAAGACGCTCGCCAAGGCAGAGGCGATTGCGCGCATGGCGTGAAGCGGGCAATGTGAAGTCGATTCACATTTCCGACCCACCCAACCGGCAGGTGACCCATGCTCCTACTGATCCTCGGCGTACTTCTCTGGGCGGCGGCCCATTTCTTCAAGCGTGCTGTGCCGGAGCGGCGCGCGCGCATGGGCGACCCGGCGAAGGGCATGGTCGCGGGGGCGCTGGTCGTGGCGGTGCTGCTGATGATCTTCGGCTATCGCATGGCGGACGGGGCGTTCTACTGGGGGCGGCATCCGGCGACGGTCGGGATCAACAACCTGCTGATGATCGCGGCGCTCTACTTCACCTCTCCGGGGCCGAAGAAGGGGGCGCTGTTCTACCGGATGCGGCATCCTATGCTGACCGGGTTCGTTTTGTGGTGCGTCGCGCATCTGCTGGTGAACGGGGATGTGCCGTCCTTCGTGCTCTGGGGCGGGCTTGGCGCCTGGGCCGTGGCGGAGATGATCGTCATCAACCGGGCGGAGCCGGAGTGGACCCCGCCCGCGAAGGGATCGATCGCGAAGGATGCGATGTTCCTAGTCGCGTCGCTGGTATTGCTGGGCGTGATCGGGTTCATTCACACCTGGCTGGGGTATCCCACCTTCGGCTGATCTGGAGAGTATCATGAAAGCCTACCGTTTCCTTACCGCCGACGACACCTCGGCCTTCTGTCACAAGGTGACCGCCGCGCTGAACAACGGCTGGGAGCTGTATGGCGATCCGACCTATGCCCACGACGCCACCACCGGCGTGATGCGCTGCGGGCAGGCGGTGACGAAGGATGCCGAGGGAACCTATACGGCCGACACCAAGCTGGGAGCACTGTAGATGGCAAAGACGAATCCGGGACGGTTCTTCGAGGACTACGCGGTCGGGCAGGTGATCGACCATGCGGTGCCGCGCACGGTCGGGGCGGGGGAGCGGGCGCTGTATCATGCGCTCTACCCGATGCGGCATGCACTGTATTCGTCGGACGAATTTGCGCGGAGCTGCGGGCTGCCGGGGTCTCCGCTGGATGATCTGGCGGCGTTTCATGTGGTCTTCGGCAAGACGGTGCCGGACGTGTCGCTGAACGCGGTGGCGAACCTTGGCTATGCGGAGGGGCGGTGGCTGAAGCCGGTCTGGGCGGGCGATACGCTGAGGTCGTCGTCGGAGGTGATCGGGCTCAAGCAGAATTCCAACGGCAAGACCGGGGTGGTCTACGTGCGCACGCGCGGGACCAACCAGCGGGGCGAGACGGTGATGGAATACGTTCGCTGGGTCATGGTCCGGAAGAACGACGTCGACGCGCCCGCGCCCGAGACGGTGGTGCCGGATCTGGCGGAGGTGATTGACCCTACCGACCTGGTGATCCCGGAGGGGCTGAATTTCACCGGCTACGATTTCACGCTGGCGGGGGAACCGCACCGCTTCGGCGACTACGAGGTGGGCGAAGTGATCGGCCATGTCGACGGCGTGACGATTGAGGAAGCGGAGCACATGATCGCCACGCGCCTCTGGCAGAACACGGCCAAGGTGCATTTCGACGCGACCTTCCGGCCGGACGGGCAGCGGCTGATCTATGGCGGGCACGTTATTTCCATGGCGCGGGCACTGTCGTTCAACGGGCTGGCCAACGCGCAGATGATCGTCGGGCTGAACGGCGGGGCGCATGCGAACCCCTGTTTCAGCGGCACGACCGTCAAGGCCTGGTCCGAGGTGCTGGACAAGGCGGAGACGTCTGCCCCGGGTGTCGGCGCGCTGCGGCTGAGGCTGGTGGCTGTGAGCGATGCGTCGGTCGGAGAGTTGAAGGACGAGGCGGGGAAATACCTGCCGCAGGTTCTGCTGGATCTCGACTACTGGGCGTTGATTCCGGTCTGAGGGACACCCGTCCGCACCGGCGGCCGGCCGGTGCGGGAAACCGGTGCCGAAAAAAACCGCAGTCTGTGAATGACCTTTCGGACGGTTCTGCGCTTTTTTGTCTGATTCCAGTTGTTTGCGCCTGTGATTTCTGCGAGCGCGAACGTTCATGCGGCAGCGCGGCAACACCGCGAATTTGGGCTCTTCCCGGGGAGGCGAAACAGGCGCTTGTTACAGGCGTGTCATCTTTCCGAGGTCGAAATGAGATCCATTGTGAAATCCTCCGCGCTTGTGCTGGGCCTGGCGCTTCCCTCCGTCGCCGCAGCGCAGGAGATCAGCGTCTCCGCCGGTGCGACGCTGGCCAGCCGCTATGTCTCCAACGGGGTCGAGCAGACCACCGGCGCCGCGTTCCAACCCTGGGTCGAGGCCGAGATCAACGGCTTCTACGCCGGGCTCTGGGCGTCGAACACCGCGACCTCGATCGTCGGAAGCAAGTACGAACTGGACATCTATGCCGGCTACCGCAACGAAGTCGGCAAGCTGAGCTATGACTTCGGCTATGCCCGCTACTACTATCACGAGCCCTACAGCAACTGCTGTGGCGAATTCATCCTGTCCATGGGCTACGCGGTCACCGATCAGCTGAGCCTCGGCACCCGGTTCGCCTTCGATCCGGACACGGATGTTCTGAATTCCCGTCTGACCGCGGATTTCGCGGTGAACGACAAGATCGGGCTGTCGGCTTCCTTCGGCGACATCGACCACGGCGGTCAGGAATACTGGACCGTGGGCGCAAGCTACGCCATCACCGACAATTTCTCGGTCTCGGGCACCTGGCACGACTCCACCACGAACCCGGGCATATTTGTCCTGAGCGTGGACACCAGCTTCAGCCTGCGCTGACCTCGACATCGCAGACCTGGGGAGGGACCGCGGGGCGACTCGCGGTCCCTTGCCGTTTTCCGGGCCTCTTGCCGCCAACTGTGATCACAGAGTTGACGCGTGTGATCACGACATGCGCGCTGTGCTGCAACATGGCGCGTTTTCTGCGCCTGCGCGGGTGTGTCCTGATGACAAGGCTGGAAAAATCGTTAGAACCGGCCCCAGGTAAACCGAAAGAGGATTTCATGGCAGATGTGAACCGGGGCAACCGCCCGCTTTCGCCTTTCATGATCGGTCCGTACTACCGGCCCCAAATCACGTCCATTTCTTCGATCATGGTGCGCATCACCGGAATCGCCTGCTACGGCTTCGCGTTCCTCGTGATCTGCTGGCTGGTCGCCGCCGCGACGTCCGAGGCCGCGTTCGGCCGGGTCGACTGGCTGCTGACCAGTTACCTGGGCGATCTGCTGATGCTGCTGGCCGCATGGGCCATCTGGTATCACGTTCTGGGCCGCCTGCGGCATGTCGTGTGGGACTTCGGCTTTCTGCTGGATGTCGAGACCTCCCAGAAGATGGGATGGGGCATGTTCATCGGGGCCACCGTGCTGGCCCTGTTCACCGTCCTCGTCGTATAAGGAGCCGCGACATGCGTTATCTGACCGATCGTAAGCGTGCCGTCGGGTCCGGTTCCGGCAGCGAAGGGACGCATCATCACTGGAAGATGATGGTGTCCTCGATCTGCCTGGCCGTGATCGCGCCCTTCTTCATCTTCACCTTCGGCGCCGGGCTGGGCAGCAGCTTCGAAGAGGTGCAGGCGTTCCTGTCGCGTCCCTTCGTCGTGCTGGTGCTGGCGCTTGGGCTGATCGTCGGGCTGAACCACTTCCGGATGGAGATCGACGAGGCGGTCGAGGACTACGTGCACGGGCTTGCCGGCAAACTCACCCTGATCGCGGTGAGCGCGGTGACCTACCTGCTGATGGCCGTGGGGCTGTTTGCGCTGCTGAAACTCGCGATCTGAGAAGACACGCGCGAAGGAATACAACTCATGACAGCTTACGAATACGAGACGCATACATATGACGTCGTGGTAGTAGGTGCAGGTGGTGCGGGTCTTCGCGCCACGCTCGGCATGGCCGAGCAGGGCCTGCGCACGGCCTGCGTGACCAAGGTGTTTCCGACCCGGTCGCACACCGTCGCCGCGCAGGGCGGCATCGCCGCGTCCCTGTCCAACATGGGGCCGGACAACTGGCAGTGGCACATGTACGACACCGTGAAGGGGTCGGACTGGCTGGGCGATACGGACGCGATGGAGTACCTCGCCCGGTCCGCACCCAAGGCCGTCTACGAGCTTGAGCACTACGGCGTGCCGTTCTCCCGGACGGAAGAGGGCAAGATCTACCAGCGGCCCTTTGGCGGGCACACGACGGAATTCGGCGAAGGCCCCGCGGTGCAGCGCACCTGCGCCGCCGCGGACCGGACCGGCCACGCGATCCTGCACACGCTTTACGGTCAGTCGCTGAAGAACAACGCGGAATTCTACATCGAATACTTCGCCATCGACCTGATCATGTCAGACGACGGCGTCTGTACCGGCGTTCTGTGCTGGAAACTGGATGACGGGACGATGCACCTGTTTTCCGCCAAGATGGTGGTGCTGGCGACGGGCGGCTACGGGCGCGCCTATTTCTCGGCCACCTCGGCACATACCTGCACCGGCGACGGCGGCGGGATGGTGGCGCGGGCCGGTCTGCCGCTTCAGGACATGGAGTTCGTGCAGTTCCACCCGACCGGCATCTACGGCTCTGGCTGCCTGATCACCGAAGGCGCGCGGGGCGAGGGCGGCTACCTGACCAACTCGGAAGGCGAGCGGTTCATGGAGCGGTATGCGCCCCAGTACAAGGACCTGGCGCCGCGCGACTACGTCTCGCGTTCGATGACGATGGAGATCCGCGAGGGGCGGGGTGTTGGCGAACACGGCGACCACATCCACCTGAACCTGTCGCACCTGCCGAAAGAGGCGCTGGCCGAGCGGCTGCCGGGGATTTCCGAGTCGGCGAAGATCTTTGCCGGTGTTGACGTCACCAAGGAACCGATCCCGGTGCTGCCGACGGTGCATTACAACATGGGCGGCATCCCGACGAACTACTGGGGCGAGGTGCTGAACCCGACCGCCGAGGATCCGAACGCCATCGTGCCGGGCCTGATGGCCGTGGGCGAGGCGGGCTGCGCCTCGGTCCACGGGGCGAACCGTCTGGGATCGAACTCCCTGATCGACCTCGTGGTCTTTGGCCGCGCGGCGGCGATCAAGGCGGGCAAGGTCGTGGACCCGGAAGCGGCAAACCCGACGGTGAACCTCGCCGCCGTGGACAAGGCCTTCGACCGGTTCGACGCACTGCGCAACGCTTCGGGCGCGATCCCGACCGCCGAACTGCGGCTGGAGATGCAGCGTACCATGCAGTCGGACGCCGCGGTTTTCCGCGCCTCGGACACGCTGAAGGAGGGGGTCGAGAAGATGACCGCCATTGCCGGCAAGATGGGCGACGTGAAGGTGACGGACCGCTCGCTGGTCTGGAACTCCGACCTGATGGAGACGCTGGAGCTGACGAACCTGATGCCGAACGCCCTGGCGACCATCGTCGGTGCCGAGGCGCGCCATGAATCGCGCGGCGCGCATGCGCATGAGGACTACGCGGAGCGGGACGACGAGAACTGGCGCGTGCACACGATTTCGCGCGTGGACGGCGAAAAGGTGGAGCTGAGCTACCGCCCGGTCATCACCGATCCGCTGACCTCCGAGGCCGAGGGCGGGATCGAACTGAAACGCATCGCGCCCAAGGCGCGGACGTTCTGAAGGAGGACGACATGGCACAATTCACGCTTCCCAAGAACTCCCGCATCCGGACCGGCAAGACCTGGCCCAAGCCCGACGGCGCAACCAATGTCCGCAAGTTCCAGATTTACCGCTGGAGCCCGGACGACGGGGAAAACCCGCGTGTCGACACCTATTTCCTCGACATGGACAAATGCGGTCCGATGGTTCTGGACGCGCTCATCAAGATCAAGAACGAGATCGACCCGACGCTGACCTTCCGCCGGTCCTGCCGCGAGGGGATCTGCGGGTCCTGCGCGATGATGATCGACGGGATCAACACGCTGGCCTGCATCTATGGCCTCGACGAGATCAAGGGCGATGTGACGATCTATCCGCTGCCGCACATGCCGGTGGTGAAGGACCTGATCCCGGACCTGACCCACTTCTACGCGCAGCATGCCTCGATCATGCCGTGGCTGGAGACCAAGACCAACAAACCGGCGAAGGAATGGCGGCAGTCCATCGAGGACCGCAAGAAGCTCGACGGGCTTTATGAATGCGTGATGTGCGCCTCCTGCTCCACCTCCTGCCCGAGCTACTGGTGGAACGGCGACCGTTACCTCGGCCCCGCCGCGCTGCTGCATGCCTACCGCTGGATCATCGACTCGCGCGACGAGGCGACGGGCGAGCGGCTGGACGAGCTGGAGGATCCCTTCAAGCTCTACCGCTGCCACACGATCATGAACTGCGCCAAGACCTGCCCCAAGGGGCTGAACCCGGCGGCGGCGATCGCGCATATCAAGCAGATGATGGTTGAACGCACCGTCTGACCCGGCGGCTGCCCCGATGCTGGCAGAGGGGCGCTGCCCCTCGCCCCTGCGGGGCTCACCCCGGGATATTTGTGAAACCAAAGAAACCGGGCCGGCTTCTTTGGTTTCACAAATATCCTCCGGGGGGTGCGGGGGGCGGAAAGCCCCCCGTTGCGCGACCGTGGCCAGCGGCACGGACATCTGCATTGCGCGCAATGCTGCAATGCAGCAATCAGGGGCTGACCGCGGCGCCGCCGAGGCGCATATACCGGTCAGGGAGGGGGCCAGACCCGATGAGGCACCCCATGGACAAGATCGCAAAACCATCCCCCGAAGAGCTGCGCCGCGCGCAGGCCGCGCTGAACGCGCTGAATCAGGCCTATGACTACTTCACCTCGGACGCGCCGGCCCCGGCACAAGGCGGCACCGCCTACCTGCCCTATACCCGCGCCGCCTGAACCACGCCGCCCCGCCACCGGGTCCGCCGGAGGCGGGGCGTTGTTGCAAATCAGCAGCATCCTGCCTGTGGGTGAGCTGTGTATCTTTTTTATTTCCAATATGTTGCGCGGTATCTCGGGGCGCGACGAAAACATTTTCGGACCTCGGGACAAATCCCTCTTGAACGACTCATCGTTTGGCCCGATATCGCGCCTTACAAAGACGCCAACGCACGCGCCTCTGGCGAGAGGGCTAATCCGATAGGCCCTGCGGTTACGTAGCGACGGTAACGTCTCCCTTGGAACTGAGCGGTCATATATGGCCGGGTCTATTGGAGATGACCATGAACGCATACGTAGCCGATTTCTCGGCCGTCAAAGCTGCACGCCGTGAAAACCGCGTAGAAACCTTCATCCGCAATTCCGTATTCGAGCGCCCGACGCTCGTGCTCGACATCGACCGCGTCGAAGAGCAGTACCACGCGCTGAAGGCCGGTCTGGGCCGGGCCCGCATCCACTATGCCGTGAAAGCCAACCCGCAGCGTGAGATCGTGGAGCGGCTGGTCGATCTCGGGTCGGGTTTCGACGCTGCCTCGCGCGCCGAGGTGGAGCTGTGCCTGTCGCTTGGTGCGCGGCCCGAGAACATCTCCTTCGGGAACACTGTTAAGAAGGTGCGCGATATCGAGTTCGCCTATGGCGCCGGTGTCACCCTGTTCGCGGCGGACGCGGAAGAAGAGCTTGAAAAGATCGCCGAACATGCGCCGGGCGCGCAGGTCTACATCCGCCTGATCGTGGATGCCTCGGAAGCCGACTGGCCGCTTTCGCGCAAGTTCGGCTGTGCCCGTGACAAGGCTATTGCGCTGCTGGACATGGCCGCCCGTCTCGGGCTGGAGCCGGTTGGATTTTCCTTCCACGTGGGGTCGCAGACCAAACGGGCCGAGATGTGGATCGCGACGCTCGACCAGATCGCGGCGGTTTGGAAAGCCGCGCATGAGGCGGGTCACAGCCTGACCCTGCTGAACATCGGTGGCGGTTTCCCGGCCTATTACGGCGAGGAAATCCAGCGTCCGACGGCCTATGCCGCCCGTGTGATGGAGCTGATCGAAGAGCGGTTCGGCCACGTCGCGCATGTGATGGCTGAGCCGGGCCGTGGTCTGGTCGCCGAAGCTGGCGCGATTGCCGCAGAGGTGCTGCTGGTGTCGAAGAAGTCGGACATGGACCTGCATCGCTGGGTCTATCTGGACATCGGGAAGTTCTCGGGCCTGGCAGAGACCATGGACGAGGCGATCCGCTACCAGTTCCTGACGGACCGCGACCACGAGGCGACCGGGCCCTGCATCCTGGCCGGACCGTCCTGCGACTCCGCCGACGTGCTGTATGAAAAGCGCCCGGTCGAGCTGCCGCTTGGCCTGCGCTCCGGCGACCGGTTCGTGATCCGCAACTGCGGTGCCTATACCTCGACCTATTCGTCGGTCGGGTTCAACGGCTTCCCGCCGCTGGACATCGTGGTGATCTGAATAACATGGGGGCGGGTGAACCCGCCTCCGGCTTCCTGACCGCGCCGCCGCAGGGTGGCGCGGTTTTTTCATGTGTCCATTTTGCATGATTTTTGGACCGTCCGCGCCGGTTTCGCCGCGACGCAGCGGCCACATGACGTTTTCGTGACCCCGTAGCCCAGCTTCGGATCTACGCTCGGATGCGCCGGCCACCCTGCATGCACGTGATGCGGGTCCGTAACCGGCAGACCACTCCATCGGGGGACAGGAGAGAGCCATGACGACACACACGACGGATCTGGAAATCGGACTGCCGGCTGCAGAGAGCGGGGGCGACACGCTGGCGCCGATCGCGCCGCAGGACAAGACCTGGGGCTGGTTTGCCATCTTCAACATCTGGGCCAACGACATCCAGTCGCTGTTTGGCTATTCACTGGTGGCGTCGCTGTTCATTTCCTACGGAGTGTCGGGCTGGACCGCCTTTGCCGCGCTGATCGTGGCCGGGCTGCTCGTCATGTTCCTCGTCAACCTGTCGGGCGCTGCGGGTGAAAAATACGGCATTCCCTACCCGGTGCTGGCGCGCGCGTCCAAAGGTACGCAGGGGGCCAAGCTGCCGGCGATCCTGCGGGCGACTGTGGCGGTGTTCTGGTACGGGGTGCAGGTCTATTTCGCCTCCACCGCGCTGGCGCTGCTGATCTACACGCTGTTCGGGATTTCCAGCGGCGAGGGCGGCTTCCTGGGGCTGTCCGGCGTGGACTGGGTCAGTTTCCTGATCGTCTGGGCCTTTCACATCTTCATCTTCTGGCGGGGCATGGGGTGGGTCGAGACCTTCCTCAACATCGCGGGGCCCTTCGTCTACGCCGTGATGATCGGGCTGGTCATCGTGCTGTGGCAAAGGTCGGACGGGCAGCTGCTGGCACAGGCGCAGACCATCTTCACGCCAGAGAACGCGACCTTCTGGACGGAGCTGTCCGGGTTCGTCGCAATTGTCGGCACGATGATCGCCTATTTCTCGGCCGTGCTGCTGAACTTCTCGGACTTCTCGCGCTATGCCAAGGACAAGCGGGCGATGATGCTGGGGAACCTCGCCGGGCTGCCGTTCAACATGATCCTGTTCTCGGCGCTGGCGCTGCTGACGACGGCGGGCGCTGCGGTCGTCTACGGGGAGAAGATCATCAACCCGACCGAGATCGTGGAGAAGACGGACAGCGTGATCCTGTCGATCATCGCGGCGGTGACCTTCTTTGCGGCGACCGTGGGCATCAACCTGGTGGCGAACTTCATACCGTCGGTGAACGGGATCGCCAACCTCGCGCCGTCGAAGATCAGCTTCCGGACGGCGGGGATGATCACCTCTGTCTTTGCGCTGGTGATCGGGGGATTGTGGACCTCGTTCATCTCGGAGTTCGGGATTTCCGGTTTCGTGAACACGCTCGGGGCGACGCTGGCGCCGGTCTACGGGATCATGATGGCGGATTACTACCTGTTGCGGAAACAGGAGCTTGAGCGCGCCGATCTCTATGACATGACGGGCGGGCGCTATCACTACGGCAACGGGTGGAACGACGCGGCGATGATCGCCTTCGGCTGTGCGGCCGTGTTCTCCGTGGCGACGGTCTGGGTGCCGTTCCTCGGGTTCCTTTCGGGCTACGCCTGGGTGATCGGGGCGGTGCTGGGTGGTGTGATCTATCACCGGCTGGCGAAGGGGAAGGTGGTGGCCTGACTTTCGAGGGTCGGGCCGGTCCGTCGCTGGCGCGGCGACATTTCTGAACGACTAGCGGCGCGCGCGCGCCAACCCCCGCTTCGCTGCCGCCAGCAGGGCGCGAGAATAGATCAGGTGCAGTGGCATCAGCAACCGGACGCCCGATCCGAGGCCGCCGTCCTCGTCTGGCAGGACGGCAGAGCCGAAGTACAGCCGGGTCGTGGGGCCGGACGGTGCGACCATGAACCACGACGCTGTCGGGCCGCCAATCTGGCGCATGAGCAATTCGGTGTCGGTGCGCCTGCGGACGCGCCAGACCGCAAACCGGTCCGCCTGTCCGGTCATGATGAGCGGGATATCGGCGTCGGAGGAGCGGTGCCCGCCGGCGCGGAGCACCGCCCGTTCCGCCCGGAACAGGGGGCTGGTGTAGAATGCGGTGACGTAGTCGAAGAGCGTCACCGCCCCCGGACATTCGGTGACGAAGCAATCGGCGTGGCCGCCCCTCTCGCGCCTGAGCGCGTGGAGGAGCGTGCCTGCCGGAACCTCCGTCCGCCGGATCACTTGGCCGCGGCCTCGATCTTGTCCTGGGTCTTCGTGTCGAAATCGCTCGCGTCATGGCGTTCGCGCAGTTGTTGCGACGGCTCTCCGCTCGCTGCGTTGACCATGCGGCCGCGCTTGACTGCGGGGCGGGCAAAGATCGTGTCGGCCCATCTGATGACGTTCTTGTATTCGTGCGTGGATAGGAAGGTCTTGGATTCCCCATAGGCTCCGTCCGTCACCATTCGCCCGTACCAGGGCGCGGTGGCCATGTCGGCGATGGAGTATTCGCTGCCCGAAAGGAATTCATTGTCGGCGAGATGCTTGTCCAGCACGTCGAGCTGGCGTTTCACCTCCATCGCGAAGCGGTTGATCGGGTATTCCATCTTGAACGGCGCATAGGCGTAGAAATGGCCGAAGCCGCCGCCGAGATAGGGGGCGGAACCCTGAAGCCAGAAGAGCCAGTTCATCGCCTCGGTCCGCGCGGCGTGGTCCTGGGGCAGGAAGGCCCCGAACTTTTCCGCAAGGTACAGCAGGATGTGGCCGGATTCGAAGACCCGCACCGGCTTGTCCCCGGAATGGTCGACAAGCGCGGGGATCTTGGAGTTCGGATTTGCCTCCACGAAACCGGACCCGAACTGGTCCCCGTCCCCGATATTGATCAGCCAGGCGTCGTATTCCGCGCCGGTGTGACCGGCGGCGAGCAGCTCTTCCAGCAGGATGGTGACCTTCTGGCCGTTCGGCGTGGCGAGAGAGTAAAGCTGCAACGGGTGCTTGCCGACCTGAAGCGGCTTGTCATGGGTCGCGCCGGACACGGGACGGTTGATGCTGGCGAAACGGCCGCCGCTTTCCTTGTCCCAGGTCCAGACCTCGGGCGGGGTGTAGGTATCGTCGGGCATGGCGTGGTCTCCCTTTTATGCGGTTGACGCGACTAGAGCAGCATTGCGCGCCTTGCTCAATGCTCACCAGTCGGGGCGTCTGTTCGGGATTGCGCAGAACCGCGCGGCGGCGCAGGATCCGCGCATGACAGAGCCTTCCGATGCCGCCCTCCGCCGTGCCGTTGCGCCGGTGATATGCTACCCGACCGGGACCCTGCCGCAGCCGGACCTCGGGCTTTATCGCACAGCGCGGGCCGGGGCGCAGAAGGTGGCGGAGGTCGTGGTGCCGCCGCGCGATGCGGCGGCCTTCGAGGTTCCCGCGGGCGGGTTCTTCCGCATCACTTCGGTCGAGGGGCCGCAGGTCGGGGACCTGAACCTGTGGAACGCCGCCGACCTGTCGGAACGGTTCTACTCCGGCAAGACCCGCGCGCTGCACGGAACGCATCTGACCGTCGGCGACCGGATGTGGAGCTGCTTTCCCTACCTGCGTCCGATGGCGACCATGGTAGAGGATACGCTCGGCTGGTACGGGGCGGACGAACACGGGGGCCGGGTGCATGACGTGATCGGCACGCGCTGCGATCCGCATACGCACCACCTGCTCAGCGGGGAGGACTATCACCACTGCTGCCATTCCAATCTCACCCGCGGGTTTGCCGCGGCGACGGGGATGCCGGTGGCGGAGGCCGCGGGCGCGGTACATGACGTGCTCAACGTCTTCATGTGCACCGGGTTCACCCGCGACACCGGGCAGTATTTCATGAAAGCCTCTCCGGTGCGGCCCGGCGACTACCTTGAGTTCTTCGCGGAAATCGACCTGCTGGGCGTGCTTTCAGCCTGTCCGGGGGGCGACTGTTCGTCAGAGCATTCCTCGGACACCGCTGCCTGCTTCCCGCTGCTGGTAGAGGTCTTCGCTGCGCAGCCGGGGGCGCTGGAAGGCTGGAAGAGCCCGGCGCGCAACGGCTATTCCGGCACGCACGGGACGTAGGAGGGCGGCGGATCGGATACCGCCCTCGGGGGCATTCCGCCGTTCATTGCAAACATCCCCTACCGCCCGGCGTCCGGCCCCGCTAACCTGACCACGGTCAAGTGCGGGGGTTCCATGCGGCGCGGTTTCGGAATGCGGTTTCTGGTTGTCGGGGTGCTGATCCTGCTGATGTTTATCCCGCTTTTCTTCGTGGCCGAGGTCGTCGGCGGCCGGCGCACCCTGTCGAACGACACGGTGACAGAGATCGGACGCACCTGGGGCGGGGAGCAGTCCTTTGCCGGGCCACGGCTGGTGATCCCGGTTACGGAGGAGGTGATCCGCGAGACCCTGCGTGACAAGACCGACCCCGAGACCGGCGCGGCGCTGATCGACCCCGCAACGGGCCGCGCGCGTACCGAGACGGTGCGGCAGCGGGTGACAGAGCGGCGTGCTCCGATCCACGTCTACCCCCGGACCTTCGAGGCGACGGTGTCCAGTACGACGGAACTGCGCCGCCGCGGCATCTTTACCGCGCCTGTCTATCGCGCGCAGATCGAGGTGGATTTCGACTTTCCCGCCGACACGCTCGCCGCGCTCAACGCGGGGAGTTCGGTCATCCAGTGGGAGGAGGCCTGGCTCGAGGTTTTCGTGTCCAACTCTGCCGGGCTGCGCGGCGATGCGGTTCTGACCGGTCCGTCGGGCGAGATCGCGATGGAGCCCTCGGGCACCCCCGACCAGCCCGGCATCCGGGCAGAGCTGGGCGATCCACGCGGCGGCGGGGGCTATCACCTGTCGCTCGGGCTGAACGGGGCGGGGCGGTTCCTGATCGCACCGGTCGGGCGAACCAGCCGGGTCACAATGAGCTCGGACTGGCCGGACCCGAGCTTTACCGGAGCCTTCCTGCCCGACGAGTCCGAGGTGACGGAAACAGGATTTACCGCCAGCTGGACAATCCCGCACCTGGCGCGGTCGCTGCAACAGGTCACGCGGGAGGAGGTGTCGCCCTATGCGCTTGGCCTCATGGGGTTCGGGGTCAGCCTCTACGAGCCGAACGACTTCTATCAGAAGGCCTACAGGGCATCGCGCTACGGTATTCTCTACATCGCGCTGACCTTCCTGACGGTGCTTCTGGTGGACCGCAACCGCGCGACCCCGGTGCATCCGGTGCAGTACTTTCTGATCGGGCTGGCGCAGTCGACCTTCGTGCTGCTCATGGTGTCCTACGCCGAACAGATCGGGTTCGGTCCGGCCTATCTGATCGCGGCGGGGGCGGTGACGGTTCTGCTGACGCTGTTCGGCTGGATCGGGCTGGGGCTTGGCAAGCGATCGCTTGTCCTGGGGGCGATGCTTGCACTGGTCTACGCGGTGCTGTTCCTGATCCTGCAGAGCCAGGATTACGCCCTGCTGGCCGGGTCGACACTGGCCTTCGTGGCCATCGCCGCGACGATGTTCGCGACCCGGAACGAGGAATGGTACGGGCCGGAAGGGACGGGCGTCTTCGGGCGGAAAAAAGCTGAAGTTCCGGCGCCTGACGGGAGATCCCCCGGCCCGGCGGGAGGCTGACACGGCCACTGGCAGAACCGGCGTCCTCGGGCCGGAGCCGGGGATTTCCCGCCGTCTGTCCCGGTCAGGAGAACGCGGCTTCCAGCGCGATCTCCACCATGTCGCCGAAGCTCTTTTCCCGGTCGGCGGCAGGAAGGGCCTCGTGTGTCTTGAGATGGTCCGACACGGTCAGAACGGCCAGCGCGCGGCGGCCGTAGCGGGCGGCGAGGGTGTAAAGCTCCGCCGCCTCCATCTCGACGGCGAGGATGCCGTGCCGCTCCATCGCCTCGTCGAGGTCGGGCCGTTCGGCATAGAAGACATCCGCCGAATAGATGCCGCCGGTGTGGGTCTTCACGCCTTTCGCCTCGGCGGCGTGGAAAGCCTTGTGCAGAAGGCCGAAGTCGGCGGTCGGGGCGAAGTTCACCTCGCGAAAGAAACCGAGCGAGGGGGTGGAGACCGACGTGGCCGACATGGCGAGGATCACGTCGCGGATGCCGACATGGTCCTGCATGGCGCCGCAGGACCCGATCCGGATAAGCGTCTGCGCTCCGTAGTCGCGGATCAGTTCGTTGGCGTAGATCGACAGCGACGGCATGCCCATGCCCGAGCCCTGGATCGTCACCCGGTGGCCGCGCCAGGTCCCGGTGAAGCCGAGCATGCCGCGCACCTCGTTCACCAGTTCCGCGCCGTCCAGGAAGGTCTCCGCCGCCCATTTCGCCCGGTACGGGTCTCCGGGCATCAGCACGGTTTCGGCGATCTGGCCGGGGGCGGCCCCGATATGGATGGTCATCTGGTGTCTCCCGCTTGGTTCGCGGGGACTATCGGCACAGGAGGGGGAATTGTCCACGGCGACGCGGCGGGTGATGTCACGCCGGTGGCACAGGCGCGTCGCCTCCGGCGGGGATATTTGTCGGCAAGATGAAACGTGTTCCGGCTTCATCTTGCCTGAAATATCCCGGGGTCGCCGCGCAGCGGCGGCAGGGGCAGCGCCCCTGTCCGTCCTATTCCGCCGCGACGGCCTTGGGATCGGCGAGCGAGACCACATCCATCATGATGGCGTTCAACTGGAAATCCTTGGGTGTGTAGACCTTGGCGACCCCCATGGCGAGCAGCCGGCGGGCGTCCTCGTCCGGAATGATGCCGCCGACGATCACCGGCGTGTCCGAGAGCCCCGCCTCGCGCATGCGGGTCATCACTTCCTCCACCAGCGGAAGGTGCGAACCGGACAGGATGGACAGGCCGACCACATGGGCCTTCTGATCCAGGGCGCGGGTCACGATCTCTTCCGGCGTCAGGCGGATGCCGTCGTAGTTGATGTCCATGCCGCAGTCGCGGGCGCGGAAGGCGATCTGTTCGGCTCCGTTGGAATGGCCGTCGAGGCCGGGTTTGCCGATGACGAACTTCAGCCGGCGGCCGAGCTTGTCGGACACCGCATCCACCGCGTCCCGGATGTCGTCCAGCCCCTCGGTCTTGTTCGAGACGGAGGCGGAGACGCCCGTCGGCCCCCGGTATTCGCCATGCACGGCGCGCATCTGCGCAGCCCATTCACCGGTGGTGACCCCGGCCCTGGCCGCGGCGATGGAGGCCGGCATGCAGTTTTCGCCCTTGGCGGCGGCTTCACGCAGGGCGGCGAGGGCGGCTTTCACCGCCGTTTCGTCGCGTGCCGCGCGCCAGGCCCTGAGGCGGTCGATCTGGTCCGCCTCGACCGCCGGGTCGACGGTCATGATACCGCCGTCTTCGCCCATGAGCGGCGACGGCTCTGCCTCGATCCAGCGGTTCACACCGACGACGATGGTCTCGTTCGTTTCGATCCGGTTGACCCGTTCGGCGTTGGATTCGACCAGCCGGGACTTCATATAGTCGATCGCCGCAACAGCGCCGCCCATGGAATCGAGGTTGGCGAGTTCGGCGCGGGCACCGTTCTTGAGCGCCTCGACCTTGGCGTCCACGGCGGGGTTGCCGTCGAAGAGATCGCCGTATTCCAGCAGGTCGGTCTCATAGGCCATGATCTGCTGCATGCGAAGAGACCACTGCTGGTCCCAGGGGCGGGGCAGGCCAAGCGCCTCGTTCCAGGCGGGCAGCTGCACGGCGCGGGCGCGGGCCTTTTTCGACAGCGTCACGGCCAGCATCTCGATCAGGATGCGGTACACGTTGTTTTCCGGCTGCTGTTCGGTCAGGCCGAGGGAGTTGACCTGAACGCCGTAGCGGAAGCGGCGGAACTTGGGATCCTCGACTCCGTAACGTTCGGCGCAGATTTCGTCCCACAGGTCGACGAAGGCGCGCATCTTGCACATCTCGGTGACGAAGCGGATGCCGGCGTTCACGAAGAAGGAGATGCGGCCAACGACGGTCGGGAAGTCCTCTGCCGGGACGCGGGGCCTAAGTTCGTCCAGCACCGCCATCCCGGTTGCCAGGGCGTAGGCGAGTTCCTGTTCCGGCGTCGCGCCCGCCTCCTGCAGGTGGTAGGAGCAGACGTTCATCGGGTTCCACTTGGGAACCTCGAGATAGCAGTATTCGGCCACGTCGGCGATCATCTTGAGGCTGGGCGCGGGCGGGCAGATGTAGGTGCCCCGGCTCAGGTATTCCTTGATGAGGTCGTTCTGCACCGTGCCCTGCAGGACCTTCGGGTCGGCGCCCTGTTCCTCGGCCACGGCGATATAGAGCGACAGCAGCCAGGGGGCGGTCGCGTTGATCGTCATGGAGGTGTTCATCTCGGCCAGCGGGATCTGGTCGAAGAGCGTGCGCATGTCGCCGAGATGAGAGATCGGGACGCCGACCTTGCCGACCTCGCCGCGCGCCAGAACGTGATCGCTGTCGTATCCGGTCTGGGTCGGCAGGTCGAAGGCGACGGACAGGCCGGTCTGCCCCTTGGCAAGATTGCCGCGGTACAGTTCGTTGGACGCCGCGGCCGTCGAATGCCCCGAGTATGTGCGGAACAGCCAGGGCTTGTCCTTCTTCGTCTCGGTCATGTCGGGCCTCCGGATTCGGTTGCGCAAGATTATTACGTCTGAGTGTGGGTATAGGAAAGAATGTGGCCATGTCAATTCGCCGCGTCGCGGCGACACCCCTGAAGTCTAGCACGACAGCGCCACGGTGCGGGCAGAATCCTTTGACCCGGACCCCGCCGTCCGAATTTTCTGGCCCGACTCGTCCCTGTGGAGGCAGAGTCTGACAGGGCATTGCCCTTTCCCGGAGGTGCCCTGAAGTGTCTGGTCAGGGCTGGGATCGGCTGCGACATAAAATTACAAAACAAAGCCGAAAATCATTGCAATGTTGCGAGACGGATTATATCCCGTCACTCAGCCCGCCGCGATTCTGCAATGCGGCATCAGTTTGAAGGAGGTTCCAATGGCACTGGACACGGATACGGGCATCGCACCCTACGACGCCCCGGAGAAAGACCTCTACGAGATCGGCGAACTGCCGCCGCTCGGCTATGTGCCCAAGAAGATGTACGCCTGGGCGATCCGGCGCGAACGCCACGGAGAGCCTGACGTCAGCTTCAAGAAAGAGGTCGTCGATACCTGGCAGGTGGACAGCCACGAGGTGCTGGTTCTCGTCATGGCCGCTGGCGTGAACTACAATGGCGTCTGGGCCGGGCTCGGGCAGCCGATCTCTCCGTTCGACGTGCACGGGCAGGATTTCCACATCGCGGGATCGGATGCCTCGGGCATCGTGTGGGCGGTCGGGTCCGCGGTGAAGAACTGGAAGGTGGGCGACGAGGTCGTGATCCACTGCAACCAGGACGACGGCGACGACGAGGAATGCAACGGCGGCGACCCGATGTTCTCCCCCACGCAGCGGATCTGGGGCTACGAGACCGGCGACGGCTCCTTCGCGCAGTTCACCAAGGTGCAGGCGCAGCAGCTGATGCCGCGCCCCAAGCACCTGACCTGGGAAGAGAGCGCCTGCTACACGCTGACGCTGGCGACCGCCTACCGGATGCTGTTCGGCCACCACCCGCATGAGCTCAAGCCCGGCCAGAACGTGCTGGTCTGGGGCGCCTCCGGCGGGCTCGGTTCCTACGCGATCCAGCTGGCGGCGACGGCAGGGGCCAATGCGATCGGCGTGATCTCGGACGAATCCAAGCGTGATTTCGTCATGGCCCAGGGGGCCAAGGGCGTCATCAACCGCAAGGACTTCAAGTGCTGGGGCCAGCTGCCGACGGTGAACAGCCCCGAGTACAATGAATGGCTGAAAGAGGCGCGCAAGTTCGGCAAGGCGATCTGGGAGATCACCGGCAAGGGCGTCTCGGTCGACATGGTGTTCGAACATCCGGGCGAGTCGACCTTCCCGGTGTCCACGCTGGTGGTGAAGAAAGGCGGGATCGTGGTGATCTGCGCCGGGACCACCGGGTTCAACTGCACCTTCGACGTGCGTTACATGTGGATGCACCAGAAACGCCTGCAGGGCTCGCATTTCGCCAACCTCAAGCAGGCGGCCAGCGCGAACCGGCTGATGCTGGAGCGCCGGCTCGATCCCTGCATGTCCGAACTGTTCCCGTGGGACGAGATCCCGCAGGCGCACATGAAGATGCTGCGGAACGAACACAAGCCCGGCAACATGGCGGTGCTCGTCCAGTCGCCGCGCCCGGGGCTTCGGACCGTGGAAGACGTGCTGGCGGCCGGGAAGGCCTGAGCCCGCTGACAGGCGCCGGAGGGCTCTGCCCTCCGGACCTCCCGGGATATATCGGGCAAGATGACATGGACCCGGCTGCCATTCATCTTGCCGGAAATATCCCGGGGTTCGGGGCAGCGCCCCGGCGGGCGACGCCGCCGCTGGCCTATCGGGTCGGGTGATTGTAACGTTCGCGCATGACGCTTCCCTCCGTAACGTTTTCGCATGACCAGGCCGAGGCCTTCGACCGTATAGCGGAGGCGCTGCGGGCCGACGGGGTGGATCTGGAGGACGGCACCGTGCGGCCCCCCGGCGCCGGGAAGGGGCAGGTGCTGGCGGTGACCGGCAAGGCGGGGTCGGGCAAGACCCTGCTGCTGTCGGCGGTATCGCAGGCGGCGCAGGCGGCCGGGGTGACGCTGATCTCGGGCGATTACGAACCGAAAAAGACGCAGCAGCGGCGCACTCTGGCGATCCTTGCGCCGACCAACAAGGCGGCTTCGGTCCTGCGGCTGCGCGGGGTTCCGGCGACGACGATCCACCGCATTCTTTACACGCCCGTCTACGACCCGGAATACGAGCGGATTGCCGAATGGCTGGCCGGGGAAGGGGAGCGGCCGGTGATCGAGGGGCTGACCGATGCGGCGCTCGACCGGGCGCATGCGTTCTACCAGACGAACAAGTCGGTGCCGGGGGCGCTGGCGACTGCGGGGCTGCGCGGGTCGGATTTCATCACCGGGTGGAAGCGTCGCGACGATCCGCTGGACATGGGGCTGATCGACGAGGCCTCGATGCTGGACGACCGGCAGTTCGACGACCTGAGGGAGATTTTTCCGACCCTGCTGCTGTTCGGCGATCCGGCGCAGCTGGCCCCTGTCGGGCAGTCGGGGCAGATGGTGTTCGAACGGCTGGCGGCGCCGCAGGTCATGCATCTGGACCGGGTGCACCGGCAGGATGCGGACAACCCGATCCTGGACCTCGCCCATGCCCTGGCCGACCCCGCGCTCGGCTTCGAGGATTTCGAGCGCATGGTCGAGGACAAGGCGAAGGCCGATGACCGCGTGGTTTGGGGCCAGCGGGTCGAGGTCGATCTCATGGCGCGGTCTCCGGTTCTTGTCTGGCGCAACGCGACGCGGGTGCGTCTGATCAACGCCTTCCGGTCGGTGCACGGCGCGCCGGAGGATGCGCTTCTGCCCGGAGAGCCGCTGATCTGCGACGGGATCGAGCTGCCTCTCAAGCACCGCAAGAAGCGGCTGGACCTTGAGGCGCGGGGGCTCATCAAGGGGGCGCAGGTGGTCTACCTCGGCCCCGGGTCGAAGCCGGGATTCTCGCGCCTGCATGTGGTGGGGGCGGAGAGCCCGCAGGTGTCCGCCGCGTCCATCGTGAAGATCGAGAAGCCGGAGGAGGAAGAACCCTTCATTCCCTACGCCGCGCGCATGGGCGCGACCTTCCTGCACGGGGCGGCGGTGACGATCCACAAGGCGCAGGGGTCGCAGTGGCCCGAGGTGCAGGTCTTTGCGCCCGACCTTTTCGTCGCCGCGCGCATGGGGCGGAACGAGGCGGGGCAGCCGCTGTGGAAGCGGCTGGCCTATGTGGCGATCACGCGGGCCGAGACGCGTCTGATCTGGGTGGTGCGGAACCGGCTGGCGAAGCCCTCGGTGCCGCTCGGCGTCGAGGATCTCGCCACGGTCCCGGCGGCGCCGCTGGCGCTCGAGGTCGAGGAGGACGGGATTTGAAGGCGGTACTTGTGACGGGGGCCAGCGGCGGCATCGGCCGGGCGACGGCAGAGCTGTTTCTTGCACGCGGCTGGCGGGTCGGGGTGATGGCGCGGCGGGAGGACGTGCTCCGCTCGGTCTTCGGCGGGCAGTCGGGCGCGGTGATCCTGCCGGGCGATGTCACGGACGAGGCGGCGGTGGAGGCGGTCTTCGACCGGTTTGTCGCCGAAGCCGGGCGGATCGACGTGCTGTTCAACAACGCGGGCATGTTCGGGCGGTCGGACACCATCGACGGGCTGTCGCTGGCGGAATGGCGGCAGGTGGTGGACGTGAACGTGACGGGCATGTTCCTGTGCGCCCGGGCGGCCTTCGCCCAGATGAAGGCGCAGGTGCCGCAGGGCGGGCGGATCATCAACAACGGGTCGATTTCGGCGCATGTCCCGCGCGAGGGGGCGGTGGCCTATACCACGACGAAGCACGCGGTGACCGGCATGACGCGGGCGCTGTCGCTGGACGGGCGGGCCTTTGACATCGCCTGCGGGCAGATCGACATCGGCAATGCGCGGACGGAGCTGCTCGAGGGGCTGATCGCGCGGACCCCGGACAATCCGCCGCCGTCGATGGATGTCTCTCACGCGGCGGAGGCGGTGTTGCACATGGCGGAGCTTCCGCCAGAGGCCAACGTGCAGTTCATGACGGTGATGGCGACCAAGATGCCTTATATCGGGCGAGGGTGATGCGGGACCTTGCCGACCTGGCCGGTCGTGTGCTGATCGCGATGCTGTTCCTCGGCGGGTTCGTGCAGAAGGTTTCGGACCCCGGGCCGGTCGCGGGCATGATCCGCAGCATCGGCCTGCCGGGGTGGTTCGTCTGGCCGGTGGCGGCGTTCAACCTGATGGCGGCGGTTTGTCTGGTCTGTGGGCCGCGGGTGCGGGTATGGGCGCTGATCCTCGCGGTCTACTGCATCTTCACCAGCTGGTTTCACTGGCAGCTGCGGTCGGACCCCTGGCAGGTGACGATCGCGGTCAAGAACTGGGCGATTGCGGGCGGGCTGCTGGTGCTCTGGGCGCATGGCCCGGGCCGTTTCGTCCGCTGGCGGTAGCCGGCCTGTCCCACATCGCCTGCCCGCGGTTGCGGGGGGCGGCGACGTCCCGGGTAATGAGCCGGGGACCTTCGGTCTGCGCTCGCGATGGACGGAGGAAGATCCTCGGGTCAAGCCCGAGGATGACGGCCCGCGGGACGGATGCGGGGGCCTACCTGGTTGGAACAGGCGTTTCCCCGCGATAGTCATAGAAGCCCCGGCCGGTCTTGCGGCCCAGCCAACCGGCCTCGACGTATTTCGTCAGCAGGGGGCAGGGGCGGTACTTCGTATCGGCCAGCCCGTCGTGCAGCACGTTCATGATCGCAAGGCAGGTGTCCAGCCCGATGAAATCCGCCAGTTCGAGCGGGCCCATTGGGTGGTTCGCGCCCAGCTTCATCGACCCGTCGATGGACTTTACGTTGCCGACGCCCTCGTAAAGCACGTAGACCGCCTCGTTGATCATCGGCATCAGGATGCGGTTGACGATGAAGGCGGGAAAGTCCTCTGCGCTCGCCGCCGTCTTGCCCAGCTTTTCGACCACGGCGAGGCAGGCGTCGTAGGTTTCCTGATCCGTCGCGATGCCGCGGATCAGTTCGACCAGCTGCATCACCGGCACCGGGTTCATGAAGTGAAAGCCCATGAACTTCTCGGGCCGGTCCGTGCGCGAGGCGAGCCGGGTGATCGAGATGGAGGAGGTGTTCGAGGTCAGGATCGTCTCGGGCTTCAGGTGCGGCAGCAGGTCCTTGAAGATCGAATCCTTGATGGTCTCGCGCTCCGTCGCGGCCTCGATCACCAGGTCGGTCGGGCCGAGGTCGGCCAGAGTCTGGGTGGTCCGGATACGGGACTGCGCGGCGGTCTTGTCCTCCTCGCTCACCAGCCCGCGGCTGACCTGCCGCGCGAGGTTGCGGTCGATCTGGGTCACCGCGCGGTCAAGCGCTTCCTGGCTGATGTCGGTCATGATGACGTCATAGCCCGCCAGCGCACAGACATGGGCGATGCCGTTGCCCATCTGGCCTGCGCCGATCACGCCTACCGATTTGATCTCCATCGCGTCCCCCGTACTTGCTGGTTGCAGAGTGGCCAATACCGCCCCGCCCCGCAAGTACAGAGGAATTGCCGTTAATGCCAGATTTAGGGGAATGGAAAGATTCTCGGGTCACACAGGGGGCGGGTGAAAAAAATGTGGTGTTGGGATGACCTTCGAACGACTCGGGCCGAAAGGCCTGGATTACAGACCGTGCCGGTACGGCGCGTCGCAGCTGCTGTTCCGCGGGCCGAAGCAGGACCTGCGGGAACCGCATGTACTGTTCCTTGGCGGAACGGCGACCTACGGCAAATTCCTGCAGACCCCTTTCCCGTCGCTGGTGGCGGAAGAGACCGGGATCCCGGCGGTGAACCTGGGCGTGGTGAACGCGGGGGCGGATCTCTACCTCAGCGATTCGTCTCTGATGGACCTGACCCGGGGGGCGACTGTCACGGTGCTCAAGGTGCTTGGCGCGCAGAACCTGTCGAACCGCTATTACACGGTTCATCCGCGCCGGAATGACCGGTTCGTGCAGGCCTCGGCCCTGCTCAAGACGATCTACCGGGACGTGGATTTCACCGCGTTCCATTACACGCGCCACTTGCTGTGTCACCTTGAGGACCTTTCGCCGGAGCGTTTCGCGATCCTCGTGGCAGAGCTCAAAGAGGCCTGGGTGGCGCGCATGGGCGACCTGATCGCGGCGATCGACGGGCCGGTCGTGCTCAACTGGTTCTCAACGCGGCCGATGTCGGTGGATTTATCCTGCCGGATGCCCATGGCAGAGCAGGGGGATCCGCTGTTCGTCGACGGAGAGATGATCGACCGGTTGCGCGGCAAGGTTGCGGAGGTCGTGGAAACCGTGCCGGAGGCGCAGGCCGGAACGGAGGGCATGGTGTTTTCGCAGATGGAAGCGGCGGCGGCCCGGACCCAGTTCAATGCCTGCGCGCATGCGGAGAATGCCGCGAACATCGCCGCAGCGCTGCGGCGGCTGGTGCCGGAGGCCACTGAGGAGCAGGACCGACCGCAACGCCGGGCGGACGACATCCCGCAAACATGAAAGGCCCGCCGGTGCGGCGGGCCTTTGTCTTCGTTCCGAGGCAGGGGCCCGAAATCAGAGCTTTTCGACCAGTTCCGGCACGGCGGTGAAAAGGTCTGCAACCAGTCCATAGTCGGCGACCTGGAAGATCGGGGCCTCTTCGTCCTTGTTGATCGCGACGATGACCTTGGAGTCCTTCATCCCGGCAAGGTGCTGGATCGCGCCCGAGATGCCGACCGCAACGTAAAGGTCCGGTGCCACGACCTTGCCGGTCTGGCCGACCTGCCAGTCGTTCGGGGCGTAACCGGAGTCGACCGCCGCACGGGATGCGCCGACGGCGGCGCCCAGCTTGTCGGCGAGCTTCTCGATCAGGGCGAAGTCGTCTTTGGAGCCGACACCGCGCCCGCCCGAGACAACGACGCCTGCGGAGGTGAGTTCCGGGCGGTCAGAGGCCGCGACCTTGTCCTCGACCCATTCCGACAGGCCCGGATCCTCGGCCGTGGCGGCGTCGGAGACAGAGGCGGAGCCGCCGTCACCGGCCGCGTCGAAGGTGGAGGTCCGGAAGGTGATGACCTTCTTCGCGTCCTTGGACTTCACGGTCTGGATCGCGTTGCCGGCGTAGATCGGACGCTCGAACGTGTCGGCGTCGACCACACCGGTCACGTCGGTCAGGATCATCACGTCCAGCAGCGCGGCGACGCGCGGCATGATGTTCTTGGCGTCGGTCGTCGCCGGGGCGACGATGTGGGAATAGTCCCCGGCCAGCGACACGATCAGCGCCGCGGTCGGCTCCGCGAGGCGGTGGCCGTAGAGCGCATCCTCGGCGACCAGCACGGCCTTGACGCCGTCGATCTTGGCGGCTTCGGCGGCGGCATCCTTGGCCTTCGCGCCAACGGCCAAAACCGTCACGTCGCCCAGGGCCTTCGCGCCCGACACGGCCTTGGCGGTGGCGTCCATCGCCAGCGCGCCGTCGTTGATTTCGGCAAGCAGAAGAACGGCCATCAGACGATCCCCTTCTCTTTGAGTTTCGCAATCAGCGTGTCGACGTCCGGCACCATCTCACCGGCCTTGCGGGCCTCGGGTTCGGAGGTCTTCACGATCTCCAGCCGCGGTGCGACATCGACGCCGAAGTCGGCGGCGGTCTTTTCGTCCAGCGGCTTCTTCTTCGCCTTCATGATGTTCGGCAGCGACGCATAGCGCGGTTCGTTCAGGCGCAGGTCGGCGGTGACGATGGCGGGCAGCTTGACCTTGATGGTCTGCAGGCCGCCGTCGACCTCGCGGGTGACAGTGGCCGAATCGCCGTCGATGGACAGCTCGTTGGCGAAGGTCGCCTGCGACCAGCCAAGCAGCGCCGCCAGCATCTGGCCGGTCGCGTTCATGTCGTTGTCGATCGCCTGCTTGCCGGCAATGACCAGGCCCGGGGCCTCTTCGTCGATCACGGCCTTGAGGATTTTGGCGACGGCCAGCGGTTCGATGTCGGTGTGCACGTCATCGGCGGCAGTGACGAGGATCGCGCGGTCTGCGCCCATGGCCAGCGCGGTCCGCAGGGTTTCCTGCGCCTGCTTGACGCCGATGGAGACGACGACGACCTCTTCGGCCTTCCCGGCCTCCTTCAGGCGGATCGCCTCTTCGACGGCGATTTCGTCGAAGGGGTTCATCGACATTTTCACGTTGGCAAGATCGACGCCCGATCCGTCCGCCTTCACGCGGACCTTCACGTTGTAGTCGATCACGCGTTTGACAGGCACAAGCACCTTCATCTGCGGTCTCTCCCTTTGCAATTCCGGGGCACGCCGCGGATTCGCGGCGCGCGGTTCTCGCGATGTGATATAATCTTGAAGGCAGGGGGGACAGATCAAAATCGACCCTTTACCGCGACAGGACGCCGCGAAATTCCGATTTGCGGGCATCAATTCCGCCAGTCGGAATAATGGTCCTCCCGGGAATTGCCGCTATCATTGTCGCACCTCACCAGAATCGGAGCCTGCCCGATGCGTCGGATTCCCCGCCTTTCCCTGATCCTCCTCTGCCTTGCCATGCCCGCCGGGGCGCAGCAGGCCACCGATGCCGTCCCGCCCGAGATGACGACGGACCTCTCGGCAGATATTGCGGATCCCGCACTCCGCGCCTCGCAGGAGGCGAAGCGGGACGGCAAATCCGTCTTCGCGGCGAACTGGATGATTTCCGCCGCGCATCCCGAGGCAGTCAAGGCCGGCGCCGACGTGCTGCGTGACGGCGGGACGGCGGCGGATGCCATGGTGGCGGCGCAGGCGGTGCTGGGGCTGGTGGAACCGCAGAGCTCCGGGCTCGGCGGCGGTGGCTTTCTCCTCTACTACGACGCGGATCTGGGTGAGCTTTTCACGCTCGACGGGCGCGAGACCGCGCCGCTCGACGCAACGCCGTTGCTGTTCCAGGACGAAACGGGCCAGCCTCTCGGTTTCTTCGACGCGGTGGTCGGCGGGCTTTCGGTCGGCGTGCCGGGCACGCCCGCGCTGATGGTCGGGGCGCATGACAGGTGGGGCGAAAAGCCGATGGCCGAACTTCTCGGCCCGGCAATCGGACTGGCGGAGGGGGGATTCACCGTGTCCGCCCGGCTGGGCGCCATGGTCGCGGCGGATGCGGACCGGCTGGCCATGCATCCCGAAACGGCAGACTACTTCCTGCCCGATGGCGTGCCGGTGAAGCAGGGCGACCTGCTTCAGAACCCGGGCTATGCCGCGACCTTGACCCTGATGGCCGAGGAGGGCGTCGTGCCCTTCTACGACGGAGAGATCGCCACCGACATCGTCGCGGCCGTGCAGGGCGCGGTGCGTCCGGGGATGCTTAGCGAATGGGACCTTCGGAACTACACGATCAAGGAGCGGGACCCGGTCTGCGTCGAGGTGCTGGCGCATGAGGTCTGCGGCATGGGGCCGCCATCCTCGGGCGGGGTCGCGGTCGGGCAGATCCTCGGGATGATGGCGGCCGCCGCGCCGACCTCTCCGCCGGAGGGGGCGGCGAATGCGACCGGAGAGGTCGATGCGCTGACGCTCATGGGCAATGTCTCCCGCCTCGCCTTCGCGGACCGGGGGCGGTACCTGGCGGACAGCGATTTCGTGCCGGTGCCGGTGAAAGGCCTGCTCGATCCCGGATACCTGCGGGCGCGGGCGGAACTGGCGGGTTCGGTCGAAGCACGCAGGGCGGTCTTTCCCGGCAATCCCGCCTTCGATCACGCGCTGCTGTGGGCGGACCACGCCGGACGGGCGCTGCCGTCGACCACGCACCTGTCCATCGTCGACAGCTACGGCAACGCGCTGTCCCTGACGTCGAGCATCGAGAACGCCTTCGGATCGCGGGTGATGGTGCGCGGCTTCCTGCTGAACAACCAGTTGACCGATTTTTCCTTCCGCTCGCACGAGGGCGGCGTGCCGGTGGCCAACCGGGTGGAGCCGGGCAAGCGCCCCCGGTCGTCGATGGCGCCGACCATCGTGCTGAAGGACGGCAAACCGGCGCTGGTCATCGGCTCTCCGGGCGGGAGCCGGATCATCGGCTATGTGGCGGAATCGGTCTGGCGGTATCTCAACGGAGCGGAGATCCAGCAGGCCATTTCCGGGGCGCATGCGGTCAATCGCTTCGGCCGTTATGACGTGGAGGCCGGACCGCGGGCGGAGGAGCTTTCCGCCCTGCTGCAGGCGCGGGGGTTCGAGACGGAGATCACGGATCTGAACAGCGGTCTGCATGCGGTGGCGGTGACGGAGGACGGGCTGGCGGGGGCAGCGGATCCCCGGCGCGAGGGGATCGCCTACGGGGAATAGGGAACGCTCCCCTCCCTCGGGTCGGGACCGAGGATGACGCTCGAACGAGGCGCATGAGACCCGGGACGGACGAAATCCGCCTCCCTGTCGCTTTCCGCATCCGAAATGTCGGCTGGACCGCCCGCGCGTTGCTGCGCCTGCTACAGAAAGCGACAGGTCCAACCCGGAGAACCCGCCCATGAAGTCGCATGTCAAAGCCCTTGTCGTCGGCGGTGGTGCCGTCGGTACGTCGATCGCCTACCACCTCGCCCGCGCGGGCTGGAACGACGTGATGCTGCTGGAACGCGACGAACTGACCTCCGGTTCGACCTGGCACGCCGCCGGGCTGCTGCCGCTGTTCAACATGAGCTATGCGACCACCCACATCCACAAGTATTCGGTCGAGTTCTACAAGTCGCTCGAGGCAGAGACGGGCCTGAACGCGGGCTTCTCCATCGTCGGCAACCTGCGCATGGCACAGACCCAGGACCGGATGGACGAATACATGCTCTACGCCTCCACCGCCGAAACGGCGGAGGTGCCCTACGAATGGATGACCCCGGGCCAGATCAAGGACCGCTGGCCACTGGTGCATGTCGATGACCTGAAGGGGGCGATCTATCACCCGACCGACGGCTACATCAATCCGGCTGACGTGACGATGGCCATGGCCAAGGGCGCGCGCCAACGCGGCGTCATGATCGAGCGCAAGTGGCAGGTCGACGCCTACCACTGGACCGGATCGGAATGGCAGGTCACCTGCACCAAGATGGTCGAGCGCGGCGGCAACCTCGTCCCGTCCGAGGAACAGACCGTCATCACCGCCGAACATGTCGTCACCGCCACCGGCAACCACGCGCAGCGCACGGCGAAACTGCTTGGCATCAAGACCCCCGCGATCCCGGTGGAACACCAGTTCATCGTGACCGAACCCGACCCGGCGCTGGTCGAATACCGCAGGAACGGCGGGGCGGAGCATCCGGTGCTGCGCGACGCGGATGCCAAATGGTACGTGCGCGAGGAACGCGGCGGCTGGATCCTCGGCCCATACGAACGCAACGCACCCGCGCGCTTTGCCTATGGCGTGCCCGACAGCTTCCGCGCCGACCTCTTCCCGCTGGACCTTGAGCGGATCGAAGAGGAATACATGTCCATGATCCACCGCCTGCCGACGTCGGAGACCGTGGGCCTCAAGGACGACTTCAACGGCCCGATCTGCTACACCCCCGACGGCAACCCGCTGATCGGCCCCGCACCGGGCCTGCGCAACATGTGGCTGGCCGAGGGCTTCTCCTTCGGGATCACGGCCGCCGGCGGCACCGGCCACTACCTCGCCCAGATGATGGTGGAGGGAGAGGCCGAAATCGACATGGCCTCCCTCGACCCGAAACGCTACGGGTCCTGGATGACCACCGACTACGCGGTGGCCAAGAACGAGGAAGCCTACGAACACGTCTTCATCCTCCACCACCCGGACGAAGAGCGGGAACGCGCCCGCGCCCTGCGTACCTCTCCGGCCTACGATCGCCAGAAGGCGCG
Organism: Primorskyibacter flagellatus; assembly: GCF_014638275.1. Taxonomy (GTDB): domain Bacteria; phylum Pseudomonadota; class Alphaproteobacteria; order Rhodobacterales; family Rhodobacteraceae; genus Pseudooceanicola; species Pseudooceanicola flagellatus_A. Next base: position 141,193 of record NZ_BMFJ01000002.1, on the reverse strand, counting down.
CGGCGCACAGTTCGGTCAGGTCAACGGGTGGGACCGCCCGAACTACTACGCTCCGCAAGGGTTCGACGATCACGCCTCCCGGTCCTTCCGGCGCGGTGGCTGGTGGCAATACGCTGTGGAAGAGGCGAAGGCGATCCGCGAGGGCGTCGGCCTGATCGACGCCACCGCCTTCACGAAGCACCTGCTCAAGGGGCGGGGGGCCACCGCCTTCCTCGACTGGTTTACCTGTAACAAATTGCCGAAGGTCGGCCGGATCAACCTGACCTACGCGCTGACTTCTGCCGGGACGACGCGCACCGAATACACCATCGTGCGCCTGGCCGAGGATACCTACTACCTCGTCTCCGCCGGCGCATGGACCGCCTATGACAGCGATTTCCTGATGAAGGCGATCGAGGACAAGATGGACGACTTCGGCTGGATGTCCTGCCATGACGTGACGACCCAATGGGGCGTTTTCGCCATCGCCGGACCGAAGTCGCGCGACGTGCTGAAAGAGGTCATCCGCGACGCCGACCCGGAAACCGCGCTGTCCAACAAGCGGTTCCCCTGGCTTTCGGCCCGCCAGATCGAACTGGGCATGTGCCCGGTCAACGCGATCCGCGTCGCCTATACCGGCGAACTGGGCTGGGAACTGCACCACCCGATCGAGATGCAGAACTACCTCTTCGACCTGCTGATGGACGCCGGAGAGAAGCACGGCATCAAGCTTGTCGGTGCCCGCGCCCAGAACTGGCTGCGTCAGGAAAAAAGCTACCGCGCCTTCGGCACCGAACTGGGCCGCGACGCGACGCCGCTTGAAGCCGACCTGCCGCGCTTCGTGGACCTCGGCAAGGAGTTCCACGGCAAGGCGGCGATGGAGAAGACCGGTGTGCGCGCGAAATGCGTCACCCTGCTGATCGACGGGCCGGAGGATGCCGATCCCTGGGGCCGCGAGGCGCTCTATGACGGCGACACCAAGGTCGGCCGCCTGACCTCCGGCGGTTACTCCGTCGCCTTCGGCAAGAGCATCGGCATGGGTTACGTCACCCCCGAGCTCGCCGTGCCGGGCAAGAAGCTGAAGGTGCGGATGTTCACCAAACTCTGGGATGCGGTCGTGACGGAGGACAGCCCCTACGACCCGAAGAACGAAACCATCCGCAAGGACGGCTGAACCCAGAGCAGGGCGGGCGCGGCCACGCCCGTTGCCTTCGGCGAGGATATTTGGGGCAAGATGAAACCGGGATCGGCCCCCCGCCGGCCGCCGTTTTGGCAGTGCTGCGGGGGGCTTTCACCTTGCGCGGTCATCGGCGTCCCCGCCTGTACCGCGCCTCTTGATAGCCGTGGCAGGGTTAAGATTGTCTTTCATCTTGCCGGAAAATATCCCGGGGTGAGGCGCGGCACGCGCCGAGGGGCAGCGCCCCTTGCACAACCGTGTCAACTGCGGCGGGCGAGGAAGGCGAGGTTGTTGGCGGGCATCTCGACCCGCTCCTCCACGATCATTCCGCTTTCGGCGATCAGCCGCGCGATGTCCGTATCGGATTTATAGCCGATCGTCGGGTCCGCGCCGGTCAGTTCCGCATGGAATCGCCGGTCGCCATCGGATGTCAGGGTTCCGCTTCGCATGAAGGGACCGTAGAGGATCAGCGTGCCGCCGTGGGCCAGCGCGTGGCCTGCCTCTTCGATCAGGGTTGTGACGGCGGCCATCGGGATCAGGTGCAGCAGGTTGGCCAGCAGGATCAGATCCTGCGGCGTGACGTCGGCGGACCAGCCTGGGCGGGTGGCGTCCAGCATGCGCGCCGGGCGGACGTTGGCCAGGCCCGCCAGTCGGACATGGGCGTCGATGGAGGCGATGCGGTCTGGGTCGAGCTCCGTCGGTTGCCAGGTCAGATGCGGCAGTCGGGCGGCGTTGGTCACGACATGCTGGCCGGTGCCGGAGGCAATCTCGAGCGCGCCGGAGGCGGGGCGGCCCTTCATGGCGTGCTCCAGCAGATCGGCGATGACCCCGGCGTTGCGCGCGGCGGAGGGGGCGTGCAGGCGGCCGTCTCCGGTGTCATGGGCCACGCTGGCCGAAGGCGGCAGGCGCGGGCTCACCGGAACCGCCCCGGGCTGAGGGCGGCGACGACGGGAGCGGGCAGGTCGCTCGGAGTGCCGTTGACCAGCGCGCGGGTCAGGGCCGCCGCCGCCGGGGCGGTCTGGAAGCCATAGCCGCCCTGTCCCGCCAGCCAGACGAAGTCCGCGCAGACCGGGTCGCGGCCGATCACCAGCGTGCGGTCCGGGGCGAAGGTGCGCAGGCCCGCCCATGTTGACTGAACGCGGGTCACGGCCATCGTCACCTGTGCTTCGAACCGGGCGAGGCCCTCGGCGATGACCATGTCGTCGGCCCAGGCGTCCATCGGGTCCGAGGGGTCTTCCTCTCCGGGCGAGACGATCAGCATCCCGGCGTCAGGCTTGGCGTACCAGGCCTCTCCGACAACGTCGACGAAGGGCCATGTCGCGGGGTCGAGGCCATCGGGAAGGGGGATGCGGGCCATGGAGCGGCGCAGCGGAGTGAGGCCGATCCGGGGCAGGCCGGCGCGCGCGGCGATCTCGTCCGCCCAGGCTCCGGCGGCATTGACGAGGGTTGTCGCCGTGTATTCGGCGTCGCCCGTGGTGACCCGCCAGGGGCCCGGACCGGAGATCGCCTGCACCTTCTGCCCGGTCCGGATCGTCGTGCCGTTGGCAAGCGCCCGACGGCGGGCGTTCTGCACCAGCAGGTCGGTGTCGATGTCATGGGCATCCTCGCGCAGCGCCGCGAAGGGGCTGGCCACGGGGTCGAGGATGGGGAAGCGGGCGCGCGCCTCTTCCGTGGGGATGCGGGTGAGGCCGAATGCGGCGGCTTCGCGGATGAAGGCCTCCTCACTGTCCGGCGGGCCGAGCAGCATCATCGCGCGGGGGGTGAGAACGCCGCCGTCGGCATGCAGGTGGTGGTCGGCGCTGGCGGTGTTGAGCGCGCGGACCGTGTCGTTGCCGTAACCTTCGAGGAACATCGCCGCCGAGCGGCCGGAGGCATGGTAGGCAAGCTGCGGTTCGGCTTCGAGCAAGGTGACGGACGCGTGGGCGGAAAGCTCTGCTGCAGCGGTCAACCCGGCCACGCCGCCGCCAATTATAAGGATATCGCTGGTCATGGCGCGACCCTGACAGGACGGCGGGCCGCGTCAAGGGGTGCCCGGCTCTTCACCCCTACCGGCCTGATTCCGGGCGCGTTCGGCGGCAAGGTCGGCCTCCAGCCGGGCGATATGCGCGCCGAGGCGCTGCAGCTCCGGCTGCAGGTCGGCGGCGGTGAAGCGCGGTTCGATGTGCTGGGGACAGTTCCAGTCAAAGGCCTCCACGGTGATGACGATGCCATGTTCCACCGGCCCCTGCGCAGCGCCGGTGAGCGTGGCCATGAGCGTCGGTTCCGCCTCGGGATCGGTCAGGCGTGCGCGGCCGATCAGTTTCAGGCGGGCGCGGTTGGGATAGTCCATCAGGAACAGCGACACCCGGTTGTCCACGCCGAGGTTGCCGAGGCTGATGTACTGCCGGTTGCCGCGCAGGTCGGCAAAGCCGATCGTCCGGTCGTCGATCACCCGCAGGAAGCCGCGCGGGCCGCCCCGGTGCTGGATGTAGGGCCAGCCGGTTTCGGTGACGCTGGCCATGTAGAAACTGTCGCGGGCGGCGATGAAGGCGGCGGCCTCGGGCGTCAACCTGTCGGGTTCCGCGGCCTCCTCGCCGTGCTTGGCGAGGTACGCCGCGTAGGGCGCGCGGCTGCCGTGGCGATCCTGCTCGGCCTGCACGGCGGGGGTGAAGAGGACGGACTGGTAGCGGGCGGTCATCGGCGGTCTCCGGAGATCAGGAGGGTATCGCGGATGCCTGCCATGGCCTCCGCGAAGGGGCGGGTGTCGTTCAGGCCGCGCGCCATGACGAGGCTGCCCTGCAGCAGGGCGACGGCGCGGATTGCTCGGCTTGCGGCGGTATCGGCCGGGTGGCCGGCGTCGGCGGCGAGGCGGGCGAAGGCGTCGGTCAGGGCGATGAACCCGGCCCGGATGCTTTCTGCGGTGGCCGCGCTTTCCCCCGCGGGCGAGGCGAGTTGGTTGAGCAGGCAGGACAGTCGCCCGTTATCGTAGAACTGCGCGAGGCTCCTCAGCGCATGGTCCAGCCGGTCGGCAGGCGCGCCGGGGCCGTCGAGCGGGGCGATGACATGGGCGGCGAACCAGTCGAACGCATCGGCCAGTACCTCCTCTGCCATCTGCGCCTTTCCGCCCGGAAAGCGGTGGTAGAGGCTTGCTTTCTTCAGCCCCGCAGCCCCTGCCAGCGTAGTCAGGGAGGCACCGTCGTAGCCATCGGCGCGGAACACGCCGGTCAGGCGGGCGATCAGAGCGGGGTCGTCGACGGCCTTGGGGCGCGGCATGGTCCGGGCTTTCGCGGTGATTCCGGCACGCCGGAATCAGTGATCGGAACTTCTTTTTTATTACCGAACGGTCGGTAATTTTCAATAGGACGATGTGAAACTCTCAAAGGCAGGCGGAAGACCACCGCCGGGGCGACATGATCCGATTTCACCGGGCCGAGGTCGCTTTCCGGCATGCAATGGCACGCAATCCGCGCTTCCTGAGCCCGAAAGACCCGGATAACCGACATGCACGACCGCCGAATCCCCGAATGGCTTCGCCACGCCCCCGCGCCGGGCGTCCGGGGCTTTGCCACCCTGGCCGCGATGGAGGCGGTGGCGCGCGGCATCCTCGTATCCGTCTTTCCGCTGGCGATGTACCGGGCGCTTGGCGATGCGCGGCTGGTGTCGGAGGTCTATTTCCTCGTCGGGCTCTGTTCCCTCTTCGTGGGGCTGTCGGTGCCGTACCTGACCCGTTTTCTGCCGCGGCGCTGGCTCTACGTCGCCGGAACGCAGATGTTCGCGGCGGGGTCATTGCTGGCGATGACGGGCGATCCGGCGGCCACGGTGGCAGGGCTCGGCTTCGTTACGGTTGCGGTCGTGGTGACCTTCGTCTGCTTCAACGCCTACGTTCTGGACTACATCGCGCGTGTCGAACTGGGTCGGCTGGAGACATCCCGGCTGTTCTACAGCGCACTTGGCTGGACCGTGGGCCCGGCGCTCGGGGTGTTCCTTTACACGCTGTGGCCGGCGGCGCCTTTCGTGATCTCTCTCCTGGCGGCTTACGCGATGCTTGTTGTGTTCGTCATCATGCGGCTCGGCAACGGGCGGCTGATCGTCAGGGCGCATCAGCCATCGGCCAACCCTTTCGCCTATTTCCGCCGGTTCTTCGCACAGTCGCGGCTGATCGCGGGTTGGCTGTTCGCAGTGCTCCGGTCCTGCGGATGGTGGGTCTACGTCGTCTACCTGCCGATCTTCGCGGTACAGTCGGGACTTGGCGAACGGCTTGGCGGGGTGGCGCTGTCGCTGTCCAACGCGGCGCTGTTCCTGTCGCCGCTGATGCTGCGGTTCATCCAGCGCACCTCTGTCCGGCGGGCGGTGCGCACGGGTTTCGTGGCGGGGGCGATGCTGTTCCTGTCGGCGGGGGCACTGCACGGGGTGCCGGAACTGGCGGTGCTTTGCCTGATGGCCGGGTCGTTCTTCCTGATCCTGCTGGACGTGAGCGCGGGCCTGCCCTTCCTGCTGGCCGTCAAACCTTCGGAGCGGACGGAGATGTCTGCGATCTATTCCAGCTTCCGCGACGTGTCGGGCATCCTGACTCCGGGCGTGGCCTGGGCGGTGCTGCTCTTCGCTCCGGTCTGGGGCGTCTTCGTCGCGGGCGGGGCGGGGCTGCTGGTGGCCTGGGGGCTGGCCGGGTCCCTGCACCCGAGGCTGGGCCGCGCGAAGGTCGCGGCCGAGGGATATCCGACGGTTGGCGGCGGACACAAGGGCGCGGTGGCAGAGGCGGTGTAGGCAGGCATGGCGGGTCTGAACCCATTCCGCCGTCTGGCGTAGGGTGGTTTTTCAACCCACCACCCAATCCACCACCGAGGCCATTATCCGGACCAGACAAAAGGGGCGGCCCGTGAAGGCCGCCCCATGTCATGCCTGATCCTGCAACCCTTACTGCGGGATCTCGCCTTCGATCCCCTCGACGTAGAAATTCAGACCGGCCAGCGTGCCGTCATCCGCAACCTCGCCCTCGGCAAGCCAGTCGGACCCGTCCTGCTTCTTCAGCGGGCCGGTGAAGGGGTGGTATTCGCCGGACGCGATCTTGTCCTTCAGCGCCATCGCCTCGGCCTTGACCTCCGCCGGGACCGCGTCGGTGATCTCACCGATGCCGACCATGCCAGCGCCGATGCCGTCCCAGGTCATCTCGGACTTCCAGGTGCCGTCGATCACGGCCTGGGTCTGCTTGATGTAGTAGGGCGCCCAGTTGTCGATGATCGAGGAGACGCGCGGCGACGGCGCATACTCCGCCATGTCCGACGCCTGACCAAAGCCGATCACGTTGCCCGCCGCCTGCGCCGCCGCCAGAGGCGCGGTGGAGTCGGTGTGCTGAAGGATCACGTCCGCGCCCTGTTCGATCAGCACCTTGGCGGCGTCGGCCTCTTTCGCCGGATCGAACCAGGTGAAGGCCCAGACGATCTTGAACTGGACGTCGGGATTGACCTTCTTGGCGTGGATATAGGCAGAGTTGATGCCGCGGATGACTTCAGGGATCGGGTAGGAGCCGATGTAGCCGATCACGTTGCTCTTGGTCATGTGGCCGGCGATGGTGCCCTGCACGGCGCGGCCTTCGTAGAAGCGTGCGGAATAGGTGCCGACGTTCTCGGCTGTCTTGTAGCCGGTGGCGTGTTCGAACTTCACGTCCGGGAACTTCTTGGCGACGTTGATGGTCGGGTCCATGTAGCCGAAAGAGGTGGTGAAGATCAGCTTCGCCCCGTCCAGCGCCATCTGGGTCATCACGCGTTCGCTGTCCGGCCCCTCGGGCACGGATTCGACGAAGACGGTCTCGACCTGGTCTCCGAAGTGCTTTTCGACCGCCTGACGGCCCTTGTCGTGTTCATAGGTCCAGCCGCCGTCGCCGACGGGGCCGACATAGACGAAGCCGACCTTGGTCTTTTCCTGTGCGAAGGCGGTGCCCGCGGCCGCCAGCGACATCGCCATGGCGGCGCCGGTCAGAAGGGCGCGTTTGGTAAGGTTCATAGTGGTCTCCCTGTTGGTCTTCTGTTCTGGTCGTCCCGGTCCGTCAGTGCGTCGCATGGAAGACGCGGCCAAGCGAGGCAGGGGCGCGGCTCTTGTCAGCGGACATGATGACCAGGACGAGGATGGTGATCAGGTATGGTGACATGGAAAGGTATTCGACGGGAATCGCAAGCCCCGCTGCCTGAAGATTAAGCTGCAACACGGTGACCCCGCCAAAAAGATAAGCTCCGAGCAGAACGCGCCAGGGCTTCCATGAGGCGAAGACCACGAGCGCGAGGGCGATCCAGCCGATCCCGGCGGTCATCCCCTCGGTCCACTGTGGCACGCGGATCAGGCTGATATAGGCCCCGCCGAGCCCGGCGCAGGCCCCGCCGAAGGCAATCGCCATGACCCTGATGCGGATCACCTTGTAGCCAAGCGCATGGGCGGCGTCGTGGTTCTCTCCGACCGCGCGCAGGACCAGCCCGGCACGGGTGTATTTCAGGAAGGCCCAGGTTGCGGCGACCAATGCCAACCCGAAATAGACCATCAGGTCATGGCCGAAGAGGATGCGTCCTACCACCGGCAGGTCGCTCAGCATGGGAATGTCGAGCCGCGGCGTCGCGGGCGGCTTGATGCCCTGGTAGCCCTGACCCAGAAGCGCCGACAGGCCCAGCCCGAACAACGTCAGCGCCAGTCCCGATGCCACCTGGTTGGCCAGGGCGAACTGCGTCAGGAAGGCAAACAGCATCGACAGCAGCGCGCCGCCCCCGGCCGCCGCGACAAACCCGAGCAGCGGCGATCCGGTCTGCACCGCCACGGCAAAGCCGCAGATCGCACCCGTGATCATCATGCCCTCTACGCCGAGGTTCAGCACCCCGGCGCGTTCCACGATCAGCTCTCCGATCGCGGCGATCATCACGGCGGTCGCGGCCACCATGAGCGAGGCGACCAGCAGGACGGGATTGATTGCGGACAGGTCCATCACGCGGCCTCCCTTTGGCCGAAGCGGATGCGGTAGCCGGTCAGCACGTCGACCGCCAGCAGGAAGAACAGCAGCATCCCCTGGAACATCTGGATCGCGGCGGAGGGCAGGCCGAGCGAGGACTGCGCGATTTCTCCGCCGATATAGGTCAGCGCCATCAGCAGCCCGGCCAGCAGGATGCCGACCGGGTGCAGGCGGCCAAGGAAGGCGACGATGATCGCGGTAAAGCCGTAGCCGGTGTTGAAGTCGATGGTGATCTGCCCGGCGGGGCCCGAAGCCTCGAACATCCCCGCCAGCCCGGCGAAGGCACCCGAGATTCCGAGGCAGAACAGGATCAGCCGCGAGGGCGAGACGCCGGCGAATTTCGCCGCGCGCGGCGCTTCTCCGGTCAGGCGGATGTGGTAGCCAAGCTGGTGACGGCTCAGCAGCACATAGGCGAAGATCACCGCGATCAGCGCGGCGGCGACGCCCCAGTGCATGCCGGTGCCCTCGAATATCTCGGCATTATGGGCCGACGGATACTGTTGCAGATTGCGCGAGCCGGGAAAGCCGAAGCCCTGCGGGTTCTTCAGCAGACCGAGGGAGACAGAGGCGAGGAACTGCTCCGCCACGTAGACCAGCATGAGGGAGACGAGGATCTCGTTTGTGCCGAACTTCACTTTCAACACTCCGGGGATCATCGCCCAGACCCAGCCCCCGAGCGCACCCGCCAGCACCATGATCGGAAATATGTACCACGCCTCCAGCGGATAAAACGCCAGCCCGGCCCCCGCTCCGCAGATGGCGCCCATGATGTATTGCCCCTCGGCCCCGATGTTCCAGATCCCGGCGCGGAAGCCGAGGCTCAGCCCGATGGCGATCAGGATCAGCGGGCCCCCCTTCACCAGAAGCTGCGGGCGGTAGAAGAAGGCATATTGCCCGAAGAGCGGGTCCCAGAAGATCGTGCGTATGGCGACCAGCGGATCCTTCCCAAGCGCCGCGAACAGCAGCCCTCCGAAGATCATCGTCGCGATCACCGCCATCACCGGCGTGGCCCAGGCAAAGACCGCCGAGGGCTGCAGCCGCTTCTCAAGCCTCACCATGCACCGCGTCCCCCGGCCTTCATCTTGCCTGAAATATCCCCGCCGGAGGCATCCAACGCCCTACACATGCGCCACCTCCATGTCGTGCGACCCGCCCATCATCAACCCGATCTCGTCCACCGTCAGACCCTTGGCGGGGCGGATCTCGCTCAGCCGTCCCTCGTTCAGGGCGCCGAAACGGTCCGAGACTTCCATGAGTTCGTCCAGGTCCTGCGAGATGACGACCACCGCCGCCCCGCCGGCGGCAAGGTCCAGCAGTGCCTGACGGATCACCGCCGCCGCCATGGCGTCCACGCCCCAGGTCGGCTGGTTGACGACCAGAACCTGCGGGTCCTGCATCACCTCGCGCCCGATCACGAATTTCTGGAGGTTCCCGCCCGACAGCGACCGTGCCGCGTTCTCGGTCCCCGGCGTGCGCACGTCGAACCGCGCGATGACCTCCTTGGCGAAGTCGCGCGCGCGGCCCCAGTTCAGGAAGCCGCCCGACACGATGCCCTTGCGCTCCGCACCGGTCAGCGCGGCGTTTTCGGTCAGCGACATGTCCGGCGCGGCCGCATGGCCAAGCCGTTCCTCCGGCGCGGTCAGCAGGCCCATACGCCGCCGTTCGCCCGGCCCGGCCGCGCCGACCTCCGTGCCGTCCAGCACGACCATCGCCGATGCGGACCGCAACTCTCCGGACAGCGCGCCAAGCAGTTCGTCCTGCCCGTTGCCGGCGACCCCGGCCAGGCCCAGGACCTCGCCCGCGCGGACCTCAAGCGTGATGCCCTTCAGCGATGTCCCGAACTGGCCCGGCGATTTCACCGACAGCCCGTTGAGCGCCAGCCTGACCGCCCCGGGCTCCCTGTATTCGCGGGAGGGCACGTGCAATTCCGTGCCCACCATCAGCTCTGCCATCTCTCGCGCGGTGGTGTCGCGCGGGGTGCAGGTCGCCACCTTCTTGCCAAGCCTGAGGATGGTCGCCTCGTCGCAAAGCGCGCGGATTTCCTCAAGCTTGTGAGAGATATAGAGGATCGAGGTGCCCTCGGATTTCAGTTTCCGGAGCGTCTCGAAGAGGATGTTCACCTCCTGCGGGGTCAGGACCGAGGTCGGCTCGTCCATGATCAGCAGCTTCGGGTTCTGGAGCAGGCAGCGGATGATCTCCACCCTCTGGCGTTCCCCGGCCGACAGGTCCCCGACCACCCGCCAGGGGTCGAGCGGCAGGCCGTAGGTTTCCGACACCTCGCGGATGCGTTTGGCCAGATCGCGCATCGCGGGCGGATCGGCCATTCCAAGCGCGATGTTCTCGGCCACGGTCAGCGCGTCGAAGAGCGAGAAGTGCTGGAACACCATCGCCACCCCCGCTGCCCGCGCTGCCTGCGGTTCGGGCGGCGCATAGGGGGCGCCGCGCACCCGCATCTCTCCGCTGTCGGGCTTGACCAGCCCGTAGATCATCTTGACCAGCGTTGATTTGCCCGCGCCGTTCTCGCCAAGCAGGGCGTGAACTTCGCCCGGCTGGATATCGAAGGAGACGTCGCTGTTGGCAACGACGCCGGGATAGGCCTTGGTCAGGCCGCGGATGGAAAGAAGCGGTTCGCTCACCCTGTCATGTCCCTTTGGGCGTCTTTTCGCGCCATGGCCGAGAGTAGCGTGGCGGCAACCCCTACGGCAATCTGTTGCGGATGCTTGCCAAGGCCGGGGTTGCCGATCGGGCAGGCGATGCCGTCGATCCGGGCAGTCGCGTGGCCCATGGCCGAAAGGCGCGACCGGAACCGGGCCCATTTGCTCTTCGACCCGATCACCCCGGCCGAGGCGAAACCACGGTGCAGCAGCGCATCGCAGAGCGCGAGGTCGATGGCGTGGGAATATGTCAGGATCAGGTGATGTGCCGTGACAGGAGCATGGGCCGCCAGCGTCTCCGGCCGCGCGGCGGGCAGTGCTGTGACACCCTGCGGCAGGGTCTCCGGAAATCGTTCCGCCGCCGTGTCCACCCATGTCACCGCGACACCCGGCAGCGGCGCGATCACCCCGACAATGGCCCGGCCCACATGGCCCGCGCCCCATACCCAGACCTCCGCCGTGGCCTGCCGCACCGGAGAGATCAGCCAGCCGTCAATCAGCCGCGTCGCCGCCGGAGCCGCACCGTTCCGCCCCCCGGCAATCGCGCGGACTACAGACAATGGTCTCTCGGCCGTCCCGTCGATCCGCCGTACGACCAGACCATTCTCGACCTCCGGCATCCCGGTCACAAGGTCCCAGGCCAGTACGACCGCCCCGCCGCAGCACTGGCCAAGGTCCGGACCAAGCGCCCGTTTCCCGACCCGCGCCGCCGCCAGCTCCCGTGCCACGCCAATCGCCTCAAGCTCCAGCGCCCCGCCGCCGATCGTGCCCGCGACCAGACCCGAGGCCGCGACGATCATCTCCGCCCCGACCTCACGCGGGGCCGATCCGCGTACGTCGGCGACAACCACCCGGACCACCCGTCCGTGAACCGCAAGAGCATCCCGCAGCGCGTCCAAATCAACCATGCCGCACCCTATCCACTGCCGCCAGAACCCGCTCCGGCGTTGCGGGGGCGTCGAGTGCCGGATAGGCGCTGCCACAGGCCGCCACCGCATCGGACAGCGCCATCAGCACGGAGATTCCCAGCATGAACGGCGGCTCCCCGACCGCCTTGGAGCGATAGATCGTCTCCGCCCGGTTTTCCCCGTCCCAAAGCGCGACGTTGAATATCTCTGGCCGGTCGCCGCAGGCGGGGATCTTGTAGGTGGAGGGCGCATGCGTCCGCAGCCGCCCCCTGTCGTCCCAGACCAGTTCCTCCGTCGTCAGCCAGCCCGCGCCCTGCACGAAGCCGCCCTCGATCTGCCCGATGTCGAGCGCCGGGTTCAGCGACCGCCCCACGTCATGCAGGATGTCGGTCCGCAGGATCCGGTACTCTCCGGTCAGCGTGTCGATGACGACCTCGGAACAGGCCGCGCCATGGGCGAAATAGAAGAACGGCCGTCCCTGACCCTTCACCCGGTCCCAGGCCAGCCCCGGTGTCTTGTAATACCCCGTGGAGGACAGGCTCACCCGGTTCTCATAGGCGATCTGTGCGGCGCGGGTGAAGCTGATCACCTCGCCGCCCGCCGTGACCTCGCCGTCCGCGAAGACCACCTTCGCGGGGGCGATCTGGTGAAGTTCGCCCAGGCAGGCGGCAATCCGGTCGCGTATGGTGTCGCAGGCCGCCTTCACCGCCATGCCGTTCAGGTCGGACCCGGAGGACGCCGCCGTGGCCGAGGTGTTCGGCACCTTGCCGGTGTCCGTCGCCGTGACCTTCACGACATCCATGGGCACGCCAAAACTCTCCGCCGCCACCTGCGCGACCTTCTGATAGAGCCCCTGGCCCATCTCCGTCCCGCCGTGGTTCACCTGGACCGACCCGTCCTGATAGACGTGGACCAATGCCCCCGCCTGATTGAGATGCGTCAGCGTGAAGGAGATCCCGAACTTCACCGGCGTCAGCGCGATCCCCCGCTTCAGCACGGGCTCGCGCGCGTTCCAGGCCGCCACCGCCTCCCGCCGCCCCGCATAGTCGCAGCCCGAAGCAAGCTGGTCCGTCATCGCGTTCAGAACAAAATCTTCGACCGCCATGCCGTAGGGCGTCGACTGTCCGCGCGCGGGGGCGACCGAGACGCGCTCCGCCGGTCCGCCGCGCGACGTCAGGTCCTCTTTGGTTTCCGAAATATCCTCGGGGGGGGCCGTCAGGCGGGGGGCAGACAGCCCCCCTGCTGCCTCATCCGCCGCCGCATCGGCATAATAGTTCACCCGCCGAACCGCCAGCGGGTCGAGGCCCAGAGCATGCGCAACGTGATCCACCACCCGTTCGATCCCGACCATGCCCTGCGGACCGCCAAAGCCGCGGAAGGCGGTGGCGGAACAGGTGTTGGTCTTCAGCCGGTGGCTCTCGATCCGGATGTGGTCCAGCAGGTAGGCGTTGTCCGCATGCAGCATGGCACGGTCCGCGACGGGCAGCGACAGGTCCTGCGACCAGCCGCAGCGCATCAGGTGGCGGAAGTCCACCCCAAGCAGCCGCCCGGTGTCGTCGAACCCGGCGCGATAGTCGATCCTCAGGTCGTGCCGCTTTCCGGTGATGACCATGTCGTCGTCGCGGTCATAGCGCATCCGGCAGGGGCGGCCCGTCAGGCGTGCGGCCACCGCGCATGAGACGGCCAGGGCATTGCCCTGAGATTCCTTTCCGCCAAAGCCGCCGCCCATGCGCCGCGTCTCGACCCGCACGGCATGCATGGGCAGACCAAGCGCCTCGGCCACCTTGTGCTGGATTTCGGTCGGGTGCTGGGTGGAGGAATGCACCACCATCTCGCCGCCGTCCTGCGGCAGGGCCAGCGCGGCCTGACCTTCCAGATAGAAATGCTCCTGTCCGCCGACCTCGAACGACCCTTCGACCCTGTGCGGGGCGGCGGCGATGGCCGTTTCGGCGTCGCCCTTGGTCCAGATCACCGGACCGCCCTCGAAACGGGAGTTGGCGGCCAAGGCCTCGTCCACGGTGAGGATCGGGGTTTCCTCGTCGATTTCCACCTTGCCTCGCCGCGCGGCCTTGCGGGCGGCGAGGTGGGTCTCCGCCACCACGAGGAACAGCGGCTGGCCAACGAAATGCACCCGGTCGGTGGCGAGCAGGGGTTCGTCGTGGATGGAGGGAGAGACGTCGTTGGCAAAGGGCAGATCTTCGGCGGTCAGCACGGCAACGACCCCCGGCGCGGCGCGGACGCCCGAGAGGTCCATCGCGCCGAGCCTGCCGCGCGCGACGGACGACGTCCCGAAGGCCAGCGACAGCGTTCCGGCGGGCGCGGGTATGTCGTCGACATAGCGCGCAGCGCCGGTGACATGCAGCGGCGCGGCGTCGTGGGGAAGCGGCTTGCCGGTGCTCATGCCCGGACCTCCCTGACCTGAGTTGCGGTCCCCTGACCCTCAAGCCAGTAGCGGCGGAGCATGTTCTTCGCGGCGGCGAGGCGGTAGTCGGCGGAGGCCCGCATGTCGGACATGGGCGAGTAGTCTTTCGCCCATTCCTGCGCGGCGCGGTCCAGTGCGGCCCCGTTGAAGGGCTGGCCGGTCAGGGCCGCTTCGACATGGGTGGCGCGTTTCGGAATGCCCGCCATGCCGCCAAAGGCAATGCGGGCTTTCGTAACGACACCGTCCATCACCGTCAGGTTGAAACAGCCCAGCACCGCCGAAATATCCTGATCGAAGCGTTTGGAGAGCTTGTAGCAGGCCAGCCGCTGCGCTTTTTTCGGGATCGTGACGGCCTCGACAAACTCTCCCTTGGCGCGGTCCTGCTTGCCGTAGTCGAGGAAGAAATCCTCCAGCGGCATCTCCCGCCGCTCCGTCCCCCTGCGCAGGTGAAGGGTCGCGCCGAGGGCGATCAGCGCGGGCGGGTTGTCCCCGATCGGGGAACCGTTCGCGATGTTGCCACCAATGGTCGCGGCCTGCCGTACCTGCTCCGATCCATAACGCCGCACCATCGCGCCGTAGCCGGGATGGACGCGGTCGAGAACGGGCAGCAGGGCGGCCATGGTGACGCCCGCACCGACGCGCAGGGCGTCATCCGTGTCCTCAATCCCTTGCAAGTCGCCGCAGCGGTTCAGGAAGGCGACGTCGGTCAGGTCGCGCAGCTGCTTCGTTACCCAGAGGCCGACATCCGTGGCCCCGGCAATCAAGGTCCCCTCGGGGTGTGCGGCGTACCATTCTGCGAGGTCATCCGAGGTCTCGGGCGCAATCGCCAGCGCCGCGACCTCAGGTGCCTTGTCGCGGATCCAGTCCGGGACGGTGGCGCGCTCAGCCGCCTTCGCGGCCTTCACGATCGGCGCGTAGCCCGTACAGCGGCAGAGGTTGCCCGCAAGGATCGTGTCGTGATCCGTATCCCCGCGCGCATGCGCCGCGGCCATGGAGGCGATGAAGCCGGGGGTGCAGAAGCCGCATTGGGATCCGTGATGGTCCACCATCGCCTTCTGGACAGGGTGCAGCGTGCCATCGGGCGCGGCGATGCCTTCGACCGTGCGCACGGATTTGCCATGCAGCTGCGGCAGGAACAGGATGCAGGCATTCAGCGCCCGGACCCCGCTGTCGTCGGTCACCATCACGGTACAGGCGCCGCAGTCGCCTTCGTTGCAGCCCTCCTTGGTGCCGGTCAGGCGACGCTCCGCCCGCAGCCAGTCGAGCAGGGTGGTGGTGGGGGCGACCGAGGTGAGGTCGACCCGGTCTCCGTTCAGGTGAAAGGAGAGTGTCATGGCCATTAGTCCGCCGCCTTACCCGTTGCCCGTGGCGCCCGGTTCGATGCGGCGTAGAACCGGGCGGGCGTCCCGGCGCCCAGCAAAGCGGGTGTATACGGCCTTGGCAAGTGTTTGCTGAAAAATCAGGCGGGGCGCGGCGCGGTTCTGCCCGCGAAACCGGCGTCAGAGTTTTTTCAGCGAAATCCCTGCGGCGGTCAGGCTGTCACGGACAGAGGCGGCAATATCAATGGCTTCGGGTGTATCGCCGTGCAGGCAGATGGTGTCGATCCGGGTCGGGATGCGCTTTCCGTTTGCGGTGATGATCGCGCCCTCCTTCACCATCTCGGTGATGCGCGGACCGGCGAGTGCGGCGTCGTGGATTACCGCGCCGGGCAGCTTGCGGTCGACCAGGGTGGCGTCATCGTTATAGGCGCGGTCGGCGAAAATCTCTCCGGCGCGGTTGAGGCCAAGCGCCTCTGCCGCGGCCTCCTGAGCGGTGCCGGCGAGGGTCATGATGACGATGCCCGGCTGGACCTTTTCGGCGGCGGCATAGCATGTGCGGGCCATTTCGATATCTTCCGACGCCATGTTGGCCAGCGCGCCGTGCAGTTTCAGGTGCCGCAACTCACCGCCCGCAGCGCGGGCCATCGCCTGTGCCGCGCCAAGCTGGTAGGTGACGAGGTTGGCAAGCTCCTCTGACGAAAGCGAAATCCGGCGGCGTCCGAAACCCTGCACGTCAGCGAAACCGGGGTGTGCGCCGACGCCGACGCCCTTTTCCAGCGCCATGCGGAAGGTGCGGGCCATCACGTCCGCATCGCCCGCGTGAAAGCCGCAGGCGATGTTGGCCGAGGTCACGATGTCCAGCACCGCCGCATCGTTGCCCATGACCCAGGGGCCGAAGCTTTCGCCCATGTCCGCGTTCAGATCGACCGTCTTTGCCATTCAGGCCTCCGTTTCGTCGCCCCGGATCACGCCGCCGATCAGCTGATAGGAGAGCAGGTCCGGGATGTCATGGGGATCGCGCCTGAGCGGCTGGACGGCGCGGCGCAGGGTGGAAAGCAGGTCCGCTTCGGGCCGCCAGAGCGCGTCGGCCTCCTCCACCGTCAGCTCGGTAAAGGTCAGCGCGGTGCCCGGCGTGGCCTGGGCGACGCGGGGCAGGTCCTGCGGGATCACGGTACCGATGCGGGGGTAGCCGCCCATGGTCTGGCATTCCGACAGCAGCACGTAGGGAATCCCCTCGCCGGTCATCTGCACGTCGCCCGCCTGCATGATCTCGGACGCGAGCGCGCCGGTCCCGCTCGCAAAGGGCGCGCCGTCGAAATCGAGCCGGACGCCCTGACGGTTGCCGGTGCGCGACCGGGTGAAGGCGGTGGCGAAAAAGCGGGCGCGTGTGTCGTCATCGAACAGTCCGGTCTGCGGGCCGGGCATCAGGCGGATCGCGCCGCCGGTCAGGCGCGGCTCGGGCTTCAGCACCATGGGTGGGGCGTCGGGATGCGGATCCTTTCCCGCCGGCAGCCTGTCGCCCGGTTCCAGAACACGACCGATCCCGGCGGTGAGGTGCGCGGCGACGGAGCCCATCACGGGGGTGGTCTGGATGCCGCCTGCGGGGACGAGGTATCCGTAGGTCCCGGCGCGGGCAGCGCCGATCTTCAGCACCTCACCTGGGGCGAGGGTCAGGCAGGTGTTCCATTCGACCGGCTGACCGACGAGGCTCGCCTGCATCGTGGCCCCGGTCAGGGCGATGCGGGTGGCGGTGTCGGTCGTGACCTCGCAGCCCATCAACGCCATCTCGATCCCCGCGACGGGGGTCTTCAGGCCAAGCAGGGCGGCGGCCTCCAGCAACGCCAGACGGTCGGCGGCCCCCCCGCGCGACAGGCCCTCGGCCAGGCGGTGCGGGCGGCCCAAGTCCTGCACGGCGGCGGGGCCGGTGCGGTGGATGGTCAGGGTCATGTCAGCGCCTCGCAGGTCGCGCCCCCAAGGCCGTCCACATTGTCGGCCTCAAGCCCTGTCAGGTCCGCCGGGGTCATCGCTTCGAACCGGATCTCGTCCCCGGCCATCAGCGCCGTCGCCGGGTCGCGCGTCACGTCGAAGCCCTGGAACGCGGTCTGGCCGATGTGCCGCCAGCCGGTCGGCGTCGGGTTGGTGAAGATGATCAGCTGCCGGACGGCCGCGACAAGGGCGCGTCGGGGGATGTTCGGCGTGATCTCCTTCAGGCGCGGTACGTCCCATTCCTTCGGCATCAGCCCCATGTAGGGCAGGCCGGGGGTGAAGCCGATCGCCAGCACGCGCAGACGGGCGGCCAGCAGCGCCTCGCGCGCCGCGGCTTCCGACAGGCCTGCCGCTCCGGCCATCTCGCCGAACTGGGGGCCGTGCTCTCCGCCGATGACGACCGGGATGGTCCAGCGCCGTTTCGCCGCCGGAAGCGTCGCCTTTGCCAGATCGGCCGCCGCCGCGATTGTCTCTGCCGCTGCGCCGACCTCCGCCCGCGTGGTGCGGGCCGGATCGAAGCGCAGGTAGACGGAGGTCAGCGACCCGGCGATCTCCTCCACCCCGTGCGGAGCGGCGGTTTCGATGGCGGCGCGCAGGGCCTGCACGGCACCGACCGTCTGTTCCCTCGCGGTCAGGCCAAGGCGCAGGACGACTCCGTCCGGGCCGTGGGGCAGGATTTCGGGCATGAGGGTGTCGGTCATCGGTCTGGTCCGCCGTTTCGCCCGCAGGATCGGAGGAAAGCGGAGGAGTTGCAACCGCCTGTTCCCCGTCCCGCCAATCCGCGCTAGCGTCGCGGGATGAGCAGCTCCCCCCGATTCATCCATCTCCGCGTCCATACCGAATATTCCCTGCTGGAAGGTGCCGTCCGGCTGAAAAAGCTGGCGGGGCTCTGCAGGGCCTCGGGCATGCCTGCGGTCGCCGTCACCGACACCAACAACATGTTCGCCGCGCTGGAATTTTCCGTGACCGCAGCGGGCGAGGGGGTTCAGCCGATCATCGGCTGTCAGGTCGATCTGGCCTATCTGGAAACCCAGCCCGGCGAGAAGCCGAAGGAGCCTGCACCGGTCGTGCTGCTGGCGCAGTCCGAACAGGGGTACGAGAACCTGATGCGGCTGAACTCCTGCCTCTATATCGACAAGGCGGGGCAGCTGCCGCAGGTGACCTTGACGGAGCTTCAGGAGTTTTCCGACGGTGTGATCTGCCTGACCGGCGGGCCGGACGGACCTGTGGGGATGCTGTTGCAGGGGGGGCAGCGTCCGGCGGCGCAGACGCTGATGACGCGGCTTTCAGAGATTTTCGGCGACCGGCTCTACGTCGAACTGCAGCGCCATCCGGGGGAGTCGGGGCTTCCGGCCAAGGAACGCACGACGGAACGCGGCTTTGTCGAAATGGCCTACGCGATGGAGCTGCCGCTGGTGGCGACCAACGACGTCTATTTCCCGAAGGAGTCGATGTACGAGGCCCACGACGCGCTGATCTGCATCGCGGAAGGTGCCTATGTCGATCAGCAGCAGCCGCGCCGCCGCCTCACCCCTCAGCACTATTTCAAGACGCCCGAGGAGATGGCGACCCTGTTTGCCGATCTTCCCGAAGCCCTGGAAAACACGGTCGAGATCGCAAGACGCTGCGCTTTCATGGCCTATCGCCGCGACCCGATCCTGCCGAAATTCGCGGATGACGAGGTCGCGGAACTGCGGCGCATGGCCAATGAAGGGCTCCAGGCGCGGCTGGCCGTCATTCCGCACGCGGTGACGCCGGAGGAGTATCAGGAGCGGCTGGATTTTGAACTCGGCATCATCGAGGGGATGGGCTTTCCCGGGTACTTCCTGATCGTTGCGGACTTCATCCAGTGGTCCAAGGACAACGGCATCCCGGTCGGGCCGGGGCGGGGGTCGGGTGCAGGGTCGCTGGTGGCCTATGCGCTGACGATCACCGATCTCGATCCGCTGCGCTATTCGCTGCTGTTCGAACGGTTCCTGAACCCCGAGCGGGTCTCCATGCCCGACTTCGACATCGACTTCTGCATGGACAGACGCGAGGAAACGATCCGCTACGTGCAGGAGAAGTACGGCCGCGACAAGGTCGGGCAGATCATCACCTTCGGTGCGCTGCTGTCCAAGGCGGCGGTGCGCGACATCGGCCGGGTGCTGCAGATGCCCTACGGACAGGTCGACCGGCTGTCCAAGATGATCCCGGTGGAGGGGGTCAAGCCCGTCTCCATCGAACAGGCCCTCGCGCAGGAGGAACGTCTCCGCGCGGAAGCCAAGAACGAGGAGGTCGTGAAACGCCTTCTGGATTACGGGATGGAAGTCGAGGGGCTGCTGCGCAACGCCTCCACCCACGCCGCCGGGGTGGTGATCGGGGACAGGCCGCTGGACCGGCTGGTGCCGCTCTATCAGGACCCCCGCTCGGACATGCCGGCGACGCAGTTCAACATGAAGTGGGTCGAACAGGCCGGGCTGGTGAAGTTCGACTTCCTCGGGCTGAAGACCCTGACCGTCATCCAGAACGCGATGGAACAGATCGCGGCGGGCGGGCGCAACCTGCACACGGCGGCGGACGGAACGCAGATCTACGACCCCGCGCCGGGGGCCGAAAACCAGATCAACCTGATCCCGCTGGACGACGAAAAGACCTACGACCTCTATTCCCGCGCCCAGACGGTCGCCGTGTTCCAGGTGGAAAGCTCGGGCATGATGGACGCGCTCAAGCGGATGAAGCCGACCTGTATCGAGGACATCGTCGCGCTCGTCGCGCTCTACCGTCCGGGCCCGATGGAGAACATCCCGACTTATTGCGAGGTCAAGAACGGGCTGCGGCAGATCGAATCCGTGCATCCCTCCATCGACCACATACTCGCGGAAACGCAGGGCATCATCGTCTACCAGGAACAGGTGATGCAGATCGCGCAGGTCATGGCGGGCTATTCGCTTGGCGGCGCGGACCTGCTGCGCCGCGCCATGGGCAAGAAGATCAAGGAGGCGATGGACGCCGAACGCCCCAAGTTCGAGGAGGGGGCGGCGAAGAACGGGGTCGACAGGAAGAAAGCTTCAGAAGTTTTCGACCTTTTGGAAAAGTTCGCAAACTACGGGTTCAACAAGTCCCACGCCGCCGCATATGCCGTGGTCAGCTATCAGACCGCCTGGCTCAAGGCGAACCATCCGGTCGAATTCATGGCCGGGGTGATGAACTGCGATATTCACCTGACCGAAAAGCTCGCCGTCTATTTCGAAGAGGTGAAGAAGGCGCTGTCTCTTCCCTACGTGCCGCCCTGCGTGAACCGCTCCGGTGCGACGTTCAAGGTGGTGGACGGGGCGCTCGTCTATGCGCTTGGCGCGCTCAAGAACGTCGGCGTGGATGCGATGCGGCTGGTGGTCGAGGGGCGCGGCGACAAGGATTTCGTGACGCTGTTCGATTTCGCCCGGCGGGTGGAGCTGAAGCGGGTCGGAAAGCGCCCGCTGGAGATGATGGCGCGGGCCGGGGCCTTTGACGTGCTTGATCCGAACCGGCGGCGGGTGTTCGATTCCCTTGACGCACTGGTCCAGTATTCCGCCGCGATCTGGGAACAGAAGCAATCCAATCAGGTGTCCCTCTTCGGCGATGCGGGCGAGGATCTGCCTGAGCCGCGCCTTTCTCCGGTCCAGGACTGGCTGCCCGCCGAACGGCTGGCAGAGGAGTTCCGCGCGATCGGCTTCTATCTCTCCGGACACCCTCTGGACGACTACGCCGGGGCGCTGAAACGCAAGGATATCAAGACGCTGGACGAGATCGCGCAGCTGGCGCAGGGCGGTCCGCTCGTCGCCAAGATGGCCGGGATCGTCGCCGGGCGGCAGGAGCGGAAATCGGCCCGGGGAAACCGGTTCGCCTTCGTTCAGGCCTCTGACGTTACCGGGGCTTTCGAATGTACTGTCTTTTCTGACACGCTTGAAGCGGCGCGGGATTACCTCGACGCCGGATCCATGGTGGTCTTCACGGTCGAGGCGACGATGGAAAGCGACCAGCTCAAGCTGCTGGCGCGGGGGATCGCGCCGCTCGACACCGTGGTGGCGGATGTTGGCGGCATGGGCCTGAAAATCTTCGTCGACGCGGCAGAGGCGATCCCGGCGGTGGCAGAGGTGCTGGACTCCGCCGCGCAGGCCGCCGCGCGCACGGCGCGCGGGCCGGTCAGCTTCTGCCTCATGGGGGCGGGGCTGCCGGGAGAGGTCGAAATCGACACGGGCCGGGAATACCCGGTGACGCCGCAGATCAAGGGCGCGATCAAGAGCCTGAACGGGGTGATGGCGGTCGAGGAGATCTGACCAGCTCGCCACCTGCCAACCTACGCGGCGTCATCCCCGGGCTAGGCCCGGAGTTCCCACGCCGCAGGTTTCAGTAGTGCGGCGGCCGTTCGTCGCCGATCACCACGCCGCCGCCAAGGTCCTGCACGCGCTCTGCCTCGCGTTCCATCAGGATCTGGACCCGGCGGATGAGCAGGGCGATCTCCTTCTCCTGCCGTGCGACGATGTCGGACAGGTCGTCCACCGTCCGTTCCAGGTGTGCAATGCGTTCTTCGTGGGGCATATCCATCGGTGTCCTCCTTTCCCGTCCGGAATGTGGGGCCCGAAGCTGCCGGGGGCAAGCCCTTGCCGCGCGGGGGGGCTTGGGCTAGACCGCGCCGCGAGCGACCTGAGAGGACCCGCCATGGCGAAGGACAAGAAGACCCCGCGCCCCAGGGCCGAAACGCCCAAGGGCTTCCGCGACTATTTCGGCACCGACGTGACCGAGCGGACGGAGATGCTGCATCGCATCGCCGGGGTCTACCATCGCTATGGCTTTGATGCGCTTGAGAGTTCCGCGGTCGAGACGGTCGAGGCGCTTGGCAAGTTCCTGCCCGACGTGGACCGCCCGAACGAAGGCGTGTTCGCCTGGCAGGAGGCCGATGACGGCGACAGGGGGGACTGGCTGGCGCTGCGCTATGACCTGACGGCCCCGCTGGCCCGTGTCTACGCGCAGCACCGCAACGACCTGCCGACGCCCTACCGGCGCTATGCCATGGGGCCCGTCTGGCGCAACGAAAAGCCGGGACCGGGCCGGTTCCGCCAATTCTATCAGTGCGATGCGGATACGGTCGGGACGGCGAGCGTGGCGGCGGATGCGGAGATCTGCGCGATGCTGGCCGACTGCCTCGAGGCCGTCGGGATCGCGCGTGGCGACTACCTGATCCGCGTGAACAACCGGAAGGTTCTGAACGGGGTGCTGGAGGCCATGGGCGTTTCCGATCCCGCCGTGCAAGCCGACGTCCTGCGCACCATCGACAAGTTCGACAAGGTCGGCGAGGCCGGGGTCCGGGAACTGCTCGGTAAGGGGCGGCTGGATGCCTCGGGCGCCTATATCGACGGCGTCGGGCTAAGCGACGCGCAGGCGGAACCGGTCATCGCTTTCCTGACGTCGAAGGGTGAGACGGCTGCGGAGACGCTCGACAACCTGCGCAGCGCGGTCGGCAGCGCGCCGGTCGGGGCGGAGGGCGTCGACGAACTCTCCCAGATCGCGGACCTGCTCGCCGCAGGCGGCTACGGCCCCGACCGCATCGTCATCGACCCCTCCGTCGTGCGCGGTCTCGGCTACTACACCGGCCCGGTCTTCGAGGCTGAGTTGACCTTTGAAATCCTTGACGAAAAGGGGCGCAAGCGCCAGTTCGGCTCCGTCGCGGGCGGCGGGCGCTACGATGACCTGGTGGCGCGGTTCACCGGGCAGAAGGTGCCGGCGGTCGGTGTCTCCATCGGCGTCGACCGGCTTCTGGCCGCGCTGCGGGAAAAGGGTCGCATGGGCGGGGACGCGACGGGGCCGGTGGTCGTCACCGTGATGGACCGCGACCGGATGGCGGATTATCAGGCGATGGTGGCGGAGCTGCGGGCGGCGGGTATCCGGGCGGAAGTCTACCTCGGCAATCCGAAGAACTTCGGCAACCAGCTGAAATACGCGGACAAGCGGAATGCCCCTGCCGCGGTGATCGAGGGCGCGGATGAAAAGGCGCGCGGCGTGGTGCAGGTCAAGGACCTCGCCCTTGGCAAGAAGATCGCCGAAAGCGCCTCGCTCGAGGAATGGAAGGAACATGAGGCGCAGGCGGAAATCCCCCGTGCCGAGCTGGTTCAGCATATTCAGAAGCTTCTGGCGGGAGAGGTGTAATGGCCGTCTGGCAGGGCCACTCACCCGAGCTGCGTGCGCAGGTCCGGGCCTGCGCGGCGCGCCTGCGCGACGGTTTCGCAGCCTCCGGCGCGGTGCCGGTGGAATGCCCGATCCTGCTGCCCGCCGCGACCCTGCTGGACCTCTACGGAGAGGACATCCGGGGGCGGGCCTATGTCACCTCGGACGCGCTCCGGGGAGAGCAGATGATGCGGCCGGATTTCACGGTTCCGGTGGTTCAGATGCACATGAACGGCGGCGCGGAACCGGCGCGCTACACCTATGCCGGAGAAGTCTTCCGCCGGCAGGAGGAGGACGAGGCACGCGCCAACGAATACCTTCAGGCGGGGGTGGAGATCTTTGACGGGGCCGACCCGGCGGGCGCGGATGCTGAGGTGTTCGCGCTGATCCGTGCGGCGACCGCCGGCCTGTCGCTGCGGGCGGCCACCGGGGACATCGGGATCCTGATGGCTGCGGTCGGAGGGCTGCAGACGTCCGAGGCGCGCAAGGCGGCGCTGATGCGTCACATCTGGCGGCCCCGGCGGTTCCGCTCTCTTCTCGACCGGTTCGCCGGCCGGGCCGAGGTGCCGCCGACCCGCGCGGCCCTGCTTGCGGCGGCCGACCCCTTTGCAGCGGCCGGGCCGCAGCTTGGCCTGCGCTCGCGCGAGGAGGTCGAGATCCGGATCGCGGCGCTGAAAGCCGACGCGGACACCCCGCCGGTCTCGGACCGGGAGGTGGCGCTGATCGACGCGATCCTCGCCGTGCGCGAAACCCTGCCCTTCGCGCTGGAGCACCTGCGGGACATCGCCGTCGACATGCCGTCGATCTCTTCGGCGGTCGAGGGGCTGGCGGCACGGGCGCAGGCGCTGGAGACGCGGGGCGTGGACATCGCCGCGCTCGACTTCGAGGCAGCCTACGGGCGCACGCACATGGAATATTACGACGGTTTCGTCTTCGGCTTCTACGCCGAGGCCCGGCCCGACCTGCCGCCGGTGGCCAGCGGCGGACGTTATGACGCGCTGACGCGGGTTCTGGGGCGGTCGGCGGGGCGGCCCGAGGGGATACCGGCCGTCGGCGGCGTGGTGCGCCCCGGTCTGGTCGTCGAACTCGGGGCCCAAATCGGGGGGGAGTCATGACCGTGAAGCTGGGCGTGCCCTCCAAGGGCCGGCTGATGGAGAAGACCTTCGACTGGTTCGGGGAACGCGGCATCGAACTGGGACGCGCCGGGTCGGAACGCGAATATGCCGGGCGCGTCGGCGGCGTGGAGGGCGTTGAGCTTGTGCTGCTTTCCGCCGGCGAGATCCCGCGCGATCTGGCGGAGGGGCGCATCCATCTGGGCGTGACCGGCACCGATCTGGTGCAGGAGAAGCTGGCGAGCTGGGACCTGCGGGTCGAGATGCTGGCGGAACTGGGGTTCGGCCACGCGGACCTCGTGCTTGCGGTGCCGTCCTGCTGGGCCGATGTCGACGTGCTGGACGACCTTGACGCGGCGGCGGCGGCCTTCCGCGACCGCCACGGCTTCCGTCTGCGGATCGCGACGAAGTATCACCGGCTGGTGCGCGACTTCCTGCGCGACCGGGGGGTGGCGGATTACCAGCTGGTCGACAGCCAGGGCGCAACCGAGGGCACGGTGAAGAACGAAACGGCGGAGGCGATTGCCGACATCACCTCGACCGGGGAAACCCTGCGCGCGAACCACCTGAAGATCATGGCGGACGGGCTGATCCTGAAATCTCAGGCGACGCTCTACCGGTCGCGTTCGGCGGCGATGACGGATGCGGATCGCGCGGTGCTGTCCGGGTTGCTGGAACGGCTGGCGGTGGATTGATCCGGCTGCGCCGGATGGCCTCCGGCGGGGATATTTCCCAAACCGAAGAGGGCGGTCAGAGCACCCCGATATCCGCCAGCGCCTTGGACAGGTCGGCGGGCAGCGTGTCGTCCCCGGTGCGGGTCTTCGACAGGTCGGGGGGCGCGTCCTTCGGGTCGAGGTAGCGCCAGCCCTGGAACGGACGGCGCGGGGAGGTGGCCGTTGCGTGCACCTCGGGGTCGAGGACAAGGGCGCAGTGGCGGATGCCGTCGTGCATCACCTCGTCAAGGCGGACGACGCGCTGGCGGGCCTGGATCTGGCCCTTGATGACCCAGTAGATCGACCCGCCGTCGAGAAGCTCTGACTCGCGCTTGGGCCACATGCGGGTGACATGCCGGGGCAGGCCGTCGTCATAGAGCGGACGGCGGGAGGCCTGCCAGGCGCGCAGGGTGTCGACCGACTCGGAGCCGACGGAAAGTTTCAGCAGATTGACGAATCTGGCCACGGTCTCCCCCAAGATCGTGTTGGTCTGTGACAAGGATAGGCTAATTGTTGGCATACGCAAGCAGGGGGTGTAGGGTGGTGCTTCCCTCCCGAAGCTGCCCCGAGGTGATTCCGATGACCCGCTTTGCCGCGCCCATTGCCGAACAGGTCTGGGACATGAAGTACCGTCTCAAGCAGGCGGACGGCACGCCCGTCGACCGCTCTGTCGAGGACAGCTGGCGGCGGATCGCGCGGGCGCTGGCTTCGGTCGAGGAGGATGCGGCGACGTGGGAGGACCGGTTCTACCACGCGCTGGAGGATTTCCGCTACCTGCCCGCCGGGCGGATCACCGCCGGGGCCGGGACGGGGCGCAAGGTCACGCTGTTCAACTGCTTCGTCATGGGCACGGTGCCCGACGACATGGGCGGCATCTTCGACATGCTGAAGGAGGCCGCGCTGACCATGCAGCAGGGCGGCGGAATCGGCTACGATTTCTCCACCATCCGGCCCAAGGGGGCGGCGGTGTCGGGGGTGGCGGCGGATGCCTCCGGCCCGCTGTCTTTCATGGATGTCTGGGACGCGATGTGCCGCACGATCATGTCGGCGGGATCGCGCCGGGGCGCGATGATGGCGACGATGCGCTGTGACCACCCGGATATCGAGTCCTTCATCGGGGCCAAGTCCGACCCGGCGCGGCTGCGCATGTTCAACATGTCCGTCCTTGTCACCGATCCGTTCATGGAGGCGGTCAAGGCCGACGGCCCGTGGGAGCTGCAGTTCGACGGCAAGGTCTATCACACGCTGCAGGCGCGCGACCTGTGGAACCGGATCATGCAGGCGACCTACGATTATGCGGAGCCGGGCGTGATCTTCATCGACCGCATCAACGCCGCGAACAACCTCAGGTATTGCGAGACGATCGCGGCGACGAACCCCTGCGGGGAACAGCCTCTGCCGCCCTATGGCGCCTGCCTGCTCGGCTCCGTCAACCTCGCCCGGCTGGTGTCGGACCCGTTCACGGAGGCTGCGGCGCTGGACCTTTCCGCGCTGGACGACCTGGTGCGGGTGGCCGTGCGGATGATGGACAACACCGTCGACGCGTCGAAATTCCCGCTCGAGGCGCAGGCGCGCGAGGCAGAGGCGAAGCGGCGGATCGGGCTGGGCGTGACCGGGCTGGCGGATGCGCTTCTGATGCTCGGGCTGCGTTACGGCTCCGACGAGGCGGCTTCGCAGACGGAGGCCTGGATGCGGGCCATCGCGCGCGCGGCCTACCTGGCCTCGGTCGACCTGGCCAAGGAAAAGGGGGCGTTCCCGCTGTTCGACCGCGACGCCTATCTCGCGTCTGGCACGATGATGGCGATGGACGATGACGTGCGCGCCGCGGTGGCGGAGCACGGCATCCGGAACGCCCTGCTGACCTCCATCGCGCCGACGGGAACGATCTCGCTCTACGCCGGGAACGTGTCGAGCGGGATCGAGCCGGTCTTTGCCTATGAATACACCCGTAAAGTGCTGCAGAAGGACGGGTCGCGGACCGAGGAAAAGGTGGTCGATTACGCGGTGCAGCTGTGGAAGCAGCTGAAGGGCGACGCGCCTCTGCCCGATCACTTCGTCAACGCGCAGACGCTGGCCCCGCTGGATCACGTGAAGATGCAGGCTGCGGCGCAGAAATGGGTGGATTCGTCGATCTCGAAGACCATCAACTGCCCCGAGGACATCTCGTTCGAGGCGTTCAAGGACGTCTACATGGCGGCCTGGGATTCGGGCTGCAAGGGCTGCACGACCTACCGCCCGAACGATGTGACGGGGTCGGTGCTGTCAGTGGAGGCGGAGAAGGAAGAATCTCCGGCCGTCATGCCCGTCGAAGGGGGCGAGGTCGTCTACATGTCCGACCCGCTCGACCGGCCAACGACGCTGGAAGGCAATACCTACAAGCTCAAGTGGCCGGACAGCGAACATGCCATCTACCTGACCATCAACGATATCATCGTTGGCGGGCGGCGGCGGCCGTTCGAGGTGTTCATCAACTCCAAGAACATGGAGCATTTCGCCTGGACCGTGGCGCTGACCCGGATGATCTCTGCCGTGTTCCGGCGGGGCGGGGACGTGAGTTTCGTGGTGGAGGAACTGAAAGCCGTCTTTGATCCGCGCGGCGGGGCGTGGATCAGGGGGAAATACATCCCCTCGATCCTCGCGGCCATCGGCGGGGTGATCGAGACGCATCTCGTCTCCATCGGCTTCATCGAGGGCGAGGGCAAGGGGCTCAAGACCGACCCGACCGCAAAGGTCGTGGGGCTTGAGACCGGCGGTCGCGGCAAGGCCTGCCCGTCCTGCGGTCAGTACACCATGCACATGTCCGAGGGCTGCATGACCTGCACCTCCTGTGGACATTCGAAATGCGGGTGAGCGGCGGCGCGACCCGCGCCCCTCAGTAGCCCAGGGCGATCCCGAGACCGATCCACAGCGCAAGGACCACGGTTTCGCCAAGCAGCAGCAGGAGCGGGGCCGAGCCGACCTCGAACAGCGACCGGAGCGAGGTCTTGATGCCAAGCGCCGCGATGGCGGTGACGAGGCACCAGCCCGACAGGGTCGTCAGCCAGCCGGCGGCGGCGGCAGGCACCGCGCCGGCGGAGTTCAGCACCACAAGCGCCGCGAACCCGACGACGAACAGGGGCAGCGGGGCCCGGTGGCCTCCGGCGCGGTGGCGCAGGCCGATCAGCAGCACCACCGGCACCAGCATGGCGACACGGAACAGCTTGGCTATGGTGGCGGTGTCCCCGGTTTCGGGCGACACGGAATAGCCCGCGCCCACCACCTGCGCGACATCGTGGATCGTGCCGCCCAGGAACAGCCCTGCCGCCCGGTCGCCAAGGCCGAGCGTCGCGGTAATCATCGGGTAGAGGATCATCGCCAGCGTCGACAGCGCCGTCACCGTGACCACGACGAGGATGGTGTCGCGTTCGCTGCGTTCGTCGCGGGGCAGCACGGCGGCAATCGCCATGGCGGCAGAGGCCCCGCAGATCGCCACGGCGCCGCCCGACAGGATGCCGAACCGGCGGTCCAGCCCGGTCAGCCGCACGGCCAGCGCTCCGACCGCGATGGTCAGCGCGACTCCGGCGGCCATCCAGACCACCGCCCCCGCGCCAAGGTGCCCGACTTCGTCGAAGGTGATGCGCACGCCAAGCAGTGCGACGCCGAGGCGGAGCAGGACGCGGGCGGCAAAGTCTATCCCGGCGGCACTCCGCGCGTCCTCCGTCAGGAAGTGCAGCGCCATGCCAAGCAGCAGCGCGAACAGCATCTGCGGGGCGCCGTAATGTTCCGAGAGGAACCGCGCGGCAGCGGCAACGACCATGCAGAGCGCCAGTCCCGGCGCAATGCGGGCCAGCCTGTCGCGGACCGAGGGTCCGGTTGTGTCGCTCATGCCCGCGTCCTTCTGCCGTGGTCTCCGCGCCGCGCTTCCGCCGGGGCGGATAGAACGGATCTTCGGCGCGGGGCGCAAGGGGGCAGGACACGCGGATCGCGTGGCCCCCATGGTGTCGCGGTGGCGTCACCGTGCCGCCTTGCACCGGCCGCGCGGCTGGCGGAGGATCGCGCCATGATGCATGCGCCCCATTCCTTCCGCAGCGACCCGCAGGTGCCGCCCTTCGACGATGCGGGCCCGCTGGCCGTCATGGATGCGGATTGTGCGGTGTGCAGCTGGGGCGCGCGGATGATCCACCGGCTTGACGGCAGCGGCACGGTGCGCATCTGCCCGGTGCAGTCCCCGCTCGGCGCGGCGCTGATGCGGCATTACGGGCTGCGTCCCGACGATCCCGAAAGCTGGCTGTTCATCGATCAGGGTGTCGCGCACAAGGATTTCGAAGCGGTGCTGCACGCCTGCCGTCGCTTCAGGGGGTGGGGGCGGCTGGCCTTCGTGCTCCACGCCTGTCCGAGACCGCTGCGCGACTGGCTCTACCGGCGGCTGGCGCGGAACCGCTATGCGATATGCGGGCGGGCGGACATGTGCGCGCTGCCCGACCCGGCGTTCAGGCGGCGTCTCATCGGATGAGGATCCTGCTGCTTGGCGGTTACGGGGTCTTCGGGTCGCGACTGGCCGAGCTTCTGGTGCGCGATGGCCATGACGTCACCGTTGCCGGGCGCAGCGCGGGGGCCGCGCAGGCGCTGGCGAACCGGCTCGGCTGCCGGGCGATGGTGCTGGACCGGGAGGGACCGCTGGACGCGCTGGCGGGGCAGGACGTGGTGGTCGATGCCGCCGGGCCGTTCCACAGCTACGGCGCGGATCGCTACCGGCTGGCACGGGCGGCACTGGCGGCGGAGGCGCATTACCTTGACCTCTCGGACGACGCGGGCTTCTGCGCGGGTCTGACCGAACTCGACCCCATGGCACGGCAGGCCGGGCTCTGCGCGCTGTCGGGTCTGTCGTCGGTGCCCGCGCTCTCCTCCGCCGCGGTGGTCGCCCTGTCGGCGGGGGCGCGGCCGCGTGTCAT
This sequence comes from Primorskyibacter flagellatus, assembly GCF_014638275.1. Lineage (GTDB taxonomy): Bacteria > Pseudomonadota > Alphaproteobacteria > Rhodobacterales > Rhodobacteraceae > Pseudooceanicola > Pseudooceanicola flagellatus_A. Next base: position 110,842 of record NZ_BMFJ01000002.1, on the reverse strand, counting down.
CGATACCGCGATCCTGCCGGGCAACCGGGCACCGCGCGGCCTGTCGGTCATGCGGTCAATTCTGGAGGGGGCGGGGCGGGGGATGCCGGTCTGGCGCGGTGGCCGGTGGTGCCGGGTGACGGGGTGGTCCGACCCGAAGGACTACACCCTTCCCGGCGGCCTGATCCGACAGGGGTGGCAGATCGCGGTGCCCGACCAGCGGCTTTTCCCCGCGCATTTCGGGGCAGAGACGGTGATCTTCCGCGCCGGGCTCGAACTGGGCGTGATGCGTTACGGGCTGGCGGCGTTCGCCGCGCTCCGGCGGATCTGGGCGTTCCCCGTGACGCCGAGGCTGGTGCGCGTCGCACAGGTCGCCGCCGGGGCACTGGCCCCCTTCGGCAGCGGGCGCGGGGGGATGTCGGTCACCGTGACCACCGAAACGGAGCGGCGGAGCTGGCGTCTGCTGGCCGAAGACGGGGACGGGCCCTTCATTCCCGGTGTCGCCGCGCGGGCGCTGCTGCGGCGCGATGTGCTGCCACCGGGTGCCGGGCCTGCCGTGGCGGTCGTGACGCTGGCCGAGGCGGAGGCCGCCATGTCCGACCTGCGCGTGGTGACGGAGCGCGTCTCCGCCCCGGTCGATCCGATATTCCGGCGGGTGCTGGGCGACGCCTTCGACCGGCTGCCGGATGTCGTCCGCCGGACCCACCTCACCGCCGAGTGCAGTCACTGGAGCGGGACCTGCGATGTCACGCGGGGAACCGGGCTGTGGCCGCGCCTGCTCTGCGCGCTGTTCGGCTTCCCGCCTGAAGGGCGGGACCAGCCGGTCGAGGTCGTCAAGACGGCGACGGCGGCGGGCGAAACATGGTTGCGGCAGTTCGGGCGGCGCCGGTTCCGCTCCCGCCTCTCCGTCCGGCGGGGCGGGATGGAGGAGCGGTTCGGCCCGTTCTCCTTCGCCCTTGCCCTCCACGTGACCGAGCACGCGCTGCACTACCCGGTCACGGCGGGCCGGATCGGGCCGCTGCCGTTGCCGCGCTGGCTGCTGCCGGTTTCGGTGGCGCGGGAACAGGCGGCGGACGGGGTTTTCCGTTTCGACGTTGACCTGCACGCGCCGCTTACCGGACAGAGGATGGTGCACTACCGGGGGTGGCTGGCAGAGGACACGGGGGAGGACCCGGCGGTTCGCTGATCCGTGCGTGTGCCTCGGAGCCTGGGGCCGATCAGGCGCGGGCTCTGCTCAACGACGCACACAGGTGTCGTCCATGACGCCGATGACCCGTCCCGCCCGGTGCGGCTGCGTCGTGCCTGTTCCGGATCGTGAGCCAGACAAACGATACATGCCGATACGGTTGAGGAGCGATCGGGCCCTAGTGCGCCTCTTCCTTCGATCCGCCGAACAGTCCCGACGCGGCGGAGACCAGCGGGATCAGCACCGCGCCGACGATCAGCCCGATCACGCCGTCCAGCCCGGCTGTCACCAGCCATTCGACCGCCCCCTCAAGCCGTTCCGGTACGCGATGCGCGACGTCGACGGCGATGTGGTGGATCGTGTCGTAGGGCAGGGGCCATCCCAGCACCTCCAGCCCGTGCACGAGGATCGAGCCGCCGACCCAGATCATCGCGGCGGTGCCGACGATGATCAGCAGCTGCAGGAAATAGGGCATCGCGTTGACGATGAACCGCCCGAGCCGGCGGGTCAGGCCAAGCCGCCCGTGATCCGCCATGGCGAGGCCAAGGTCGTCGGCCTTCACGATCAGCGCCACCGCACCATAGACCGCCACGGTGATCAGCAGCCCGGCGACGGCCAGCGCGGCGGCCTCGATCCAGACCGGCTGACCCTCGGGGAGTGAGGAGAGCACGATCGTCATGATCTCGGCCGAGAGGATGAAGTCGGTCTTGATGGCGCCCTTGACCTTCTGCTCCTCCAGGTGCGCGCCGGTGGCTTCTTTCTTGGCCACGGCCTCCGCCTGGTCGTGATGGGCGGGCGATATGGCGTGCCAGACCTTCTCCGCCCCCTCGTAACAGAGGTAGCCGCCGCCCAGCATCAGCAGGGGATAGATCAGGAAGGGGGCAAAGGCCGACAGCGCCAGGGCGACGGGCAGCAGGATCACCAGCTTGTTGAAGATCGACCCGCGGGCGATCTTCCAGACGATCGGCAGTTCGCGGCTGGCGTCGAAACCGTGGACGTATTTCGGGGTCACCGCGGCATCGTCGATGACCGCCCCCGCCGCCTTGGAGGAGGCCTTGACCGCCTGTCCCACCACATCGTCGACAGAGGCCGCCGCCACCTTTGCAATGGCCGCCACATCGTCCAGCAGGGCGATCAGTCCGCTCATGGTCTCTCCTATCCGTCTACGGGGACCAACTTAGGGGTTTCGGGGCCGGAGGGAAGGGGGGAGACAAGGTCGGCAGATGTCACCGCCGCTGCGGCGGGGCAATGGACGGAAGGCGGGGCACGTCCGCGGAGGGGCGCTCCTCTGTTTACGGTCGTCACTGCATCGTCTCGTTGAAGCCGTCAGATCAATCGTCGCGCTGACGTTGACGAAGCGCCCGTCCGGGGGGGCGGACGGGCGCTGCCCGGGACATTGCGCGTCCGCAGAGGGCCAAGGTCATGCTCCACGTTGTGGTGTCATCCTCGGACTTGATCCGAGGATCTCTTGTCACCACACTTCCCTGAACCGGAGATCCTCGGATCAGGTCCGGGATGACGGCCCCCCCTGAACCGGTCCACACCACTCCGCCCGCGACAAATCCCGCAATCCGTGCCCTAATACCCCAAAACCACAAGAAACCGGGACGGGACCATGAAACACGGCTACGACGGCGGACGGCTCAACCTGCCCTTCGTCGGCATCTGCACCTTCGGCAAGTACCCGCATGTGGAGGACTGGGACAGCATCGACGCCGATGTCGCGATCCTCGGCGCGCCGCTCGACATGGGGACACAGTGGCGGTCGGGCGCGCGCATGGGGCCGAGGGCGGTGCGCGAGGCCTCGACCCTGTTTTCCTTCGGTCACGCCGGGGCCTATGATCACGAGGACGACGTGACCTACCTCGAACCGCACCGCGTGACCATCGTGGACATCGGGGATGCGGACATCATCCATACGGACATGGTGAAAAGCCACGACAACATCGAACACGGTGTGCGCAAGATCCTCGCCGCGGGGGCGCTGCCGGTGGTGATCGGCGGGGATCATTCGGTCAACATTCCCTGCATCAACGCCTTCGACGGGGAGGAACCGGTCCACCTGATCCAGATCGACGCGCATCTCGACTTCGTCGACGAACGCCACGGGGTGCGCTACGGCCACGGCAACCCGATGCGGCGCGCGGCAGAGAAACCCTGGGTGTCGGGGCTGACGCAGATCGGGATCCGCAACGTCTCCTCCACCGCGCGGGACGGGTACGAGGCGGCGCGGGGGATGGGATCGGACATCCTGTCGGTGCGGCAGGCGCGGGCGCTCGGCGTCGCCGGACTGCTGTCCCGCATCCCGGCCGGAGAGCGGTACTACCTGACCATCGACATAGACGCCTTCGACCCCTCCATCGCGCCCGGCACCGGCACGCCGAGCCATGGCGGGTTCCTCTATTACGAGGTGCTCGAACTGATCGACGGTCTCGCGCAGCAGGGAGAGATCGTTGGCATGGACCTGGTCGAGGTCGCGCCCGATCACGACCCCGCCGGCGTGACCTCGATCCTCGCCGCGCAGCTGCTGATGAACGTGATCGGACGGGTGCTGCATTACCGGGAAGCCTGACGGGAAACCTGAATTCTACTCGTCGGACAGTGTCTTTACTGCGTGGTTGACCCCGCCTCGGGCCGGGTGCATCCTCCGCCCCAGATCACGGAGGGAGGAGACCATGACAGACTGGCCCGCACAGCGGCTGATGCCGCCTGATCCGGCAGAGTATTCCGAGGCACAGCAGAAGGCCCACAACGCCTTTCTCAACAGCCCGCGCAAGGCGGTCCGGGGGCCTCTGGCGCTCTGGATCCACCGGCCGGAACTGGCAAGCGCGGTGCAGGACCTCGGCACCTACATCCGCTTCGGCACCTCGCTTCGCCCCAAGCTGACGGAGCTTGCGATCCTGACCACGGCGAAGGTCTGGAAATCGGAATTCGAATGGTACGCCCACAAGCCGATGGCCGAGGCCGCCGGACTTTCGGGCGCGGTGATCGAGGCCGTGCGCACCGGCACCCCGCCGCCCTACGAAGAGGAGGACGAGCGCGCCGTGCATGAATTCGTGCTGGAGGCGCAGACCGCACGGGCGGTGTCGGACGCGCTCTATGACCGGACGATCAAGGTGCTCGGCAAGGACCGGCTGGTCGATCTGGTCGGGGTGACGGGGTATTACAGCTTTGTGTCCCTGACCCTGAACACCTTCCACATCCTCCCGCCGGAGGAGGCGGACCGGCAGTTAGGCTGACCGCCGGAACGGACGGACTGTCCCGGCCGGAAACGCCGTGGCGGTCTCCGGTTGCCGTCGTGCGTGGAGCGCTGTTCGGGTCGGGGCTCCCGGGCTCGTCCTTCTCCACCCGCCACCCTCGGGCTCGACCCGAGGATCGCCCGCCGTGTCACACCGTCCGGGGAGACCCTCGGGGCAAACCCGAGGGTGACGGCGTTATTTGGTGAGTGCGGCGACCTGCCAGGGGGACACCCTGCAGACGGTCGCTTAAACGCGCTCCCTTTCCCGCGACAAACCCGCCTCCCTGGTCTCCGCGTCATCCTCGGGCCTGACCCGAGGATCTTCTGCCGCGTCGCTCCGTCGTGGATGGCCCTTGGGCCAAGCCCGAAGGTGGCGGCGTTCTTTTCGGGGGCGGATTAGCCAGACAGGCTCCCTGTAGATACCTGCGCAAGCGCGCTCCCTAATCCCCCCGGCACCCGCTCCGCCGCCCGCGACCCGTCATCCTCGGGCTCTACCCGAGGGTCGCCCGACACCTGACACCGCGTTCCCACACCCTCCGGACCGGGCCATCCTGCTCCGGCGCCCTCACTCCCCGCGTCCCGTCCGCCGGCGCGCCCTATTTGCGACACTCCCCGCCGCGTGTCGCCCGGCCTCTTGGCGCGGAAGCCGCGGCGGCGTTATTCAGGATCAAACGCCCTATCCCCGGACCCGCCCATGCGCCTTATCGCCCTTCTCCTGATGCTGGTCTTGCCCGCCGCCACCCTCGCGGAGGACCGCGGCCCCGGCGGGCCCTACCGCTATCTCGGGCACGGGCGGCTGGTGGTGAACGACGTCTTCGGGGATCGCTACGACCGCTGGCGGACCGGGTCGGTCGTGGGCAGCTATGTCTTCGGCCCCGACTGGACCGGCCAGTTGCCCGTCACGGCGGGGGAGCTGCTGGAATTCCGCATCATGGCAGAGGTGATCGCGCCGATCCGGCTCGACCTGCCCTATGCGGGGGACCGGCCCTATGTCGGGGCCTGGTCGCTTGGCCTGCACACGCATTTCGAACGGGCGGGCTGGCAGATGGCGCTCGGCGCGGATGCGGTCATCACCGGGCCGCAGACCGGGCTGTCGGACATCCAGGCCTTCCTGCACGACATCACCTTCTTCGACCACGAGGCCTCGCCGCAGGTGCTGGCGGGGCAGGTCGGCAACGGCATCCATGCCTCCGGCGTGATCGAGGCGGCGCGCGAATACGCACTTGGCCCCGCCGTGCTGCGCCCCTTCGCCGAAATCCGGACGGGGGTGGAGAACATGGCGCGGCTCGGCTTCGACCTGTCGACCGGACCGGCGGGGCGGGGGGAGCTGCTGGTGCGCGATCCGGTGACCGGGCATCGCTACCGCGTGCTCGACGGGGCCGGCAACGGGTGGAGCTTTGTCGTCGGCGCGGATGTGGCGAAGGTCTGGGACAGCCTCTACCTGCCCGCCACGACCAACCGGCTCACCGATTTTCGGACGCGGGCGCGGGCCGGGGTGCACTGGCAGGGCGACCGGTTCCGCGGCTTCTACGGCCTTACCTGGCTGGGACCGGAGTTCCAGGGCCAGCGCGAGGGGCAGTTCGTCGGCGCCCTGCGGATCGACTTCCGGTTCTGAGCAGGGGGCGTGGCGGGGCCGGGAGGCGCCGGTACCGCGACCTCCCCCGCCCGCAGGCGGCCCGTCTTTCTGCACCCCGTCACCCTGCACCCCGCCATCCTTCGGCCCGTCATCCTGCGGCCCGTCACCCTGCGGTCTGTCATCCTGCGGCCCGTCATCCTCGGACTTGATCCGAGGATCTTCCGCCGCCGGGAGAAATCCCCGGATCAAATCCGCGGATGACGCCGCGAGGCCGAGGCCGCGCCTGCGGGTCTGACGACGGGGCGAGGCCAAGGGCGACGTGCCGGCTCCGGGGGCGACCTCCCCAGTTCATCCTCCCCGGATCACCGGGGCGCCGGCACCAATCCCCCGCGATCCCGGACCCTTTCCGCAGGGCCGCATCTCTGCTATCCTTCCCGGCAACAATCAACCGGCCACAAGAGCCGGACAACACGGGCACCGAGCGGGAAGGCAATCACAGGCATGGCAACGGGCTTTCTGGGCACGTTCGTACTCTCATGGTCGCAGACGGAACTGGACGGGCTTTCGGGCGCGGGGCCGGAGTCGATCCGCAACGGTTCCACCTGGGCCTGGCACGGCGAGGCGGTGCAGGTCGACGGGCCAAGCGGCGTGCTCAGGCTCGACCGGGCGGAGGCGGAGCGCGACCTGCACCGCCGCGCCGCGCGCAAGGTCCGGCGGCTGATCGGAACCGGGCACGGCACCCCCGCGCCGGAACCGGAGGAGGATGCCGAAACCGATGGCAGCTTTGTCCTGACCGACGGGCGGCAGCGCTTCCTCGCGACGCTTATCGCGCTGGACGGTGCGGCGCCGCTGGTGATGTTCCTCGACGATCTGCCGCCGCAGGGTCGGGACCTCTGGATCGTGCGTCACCGGGCGGCGCGGGCGCGTCCCGACACCGGGGCGGGCATGATCTGCTTCACGCCGGGCACCCGCATCGCCACCGCCTACGGCCCCGTCGCGGTCGAGGACCTGGCCGAGGGCGACCACATTCTGACCCGCGACAACGGTCCGCAGCCGGTGCTCTGGGCCGGGGCGCGCCATGTCAGCGGCGCAAGGCTGTTCGCGGAGCCGGACCTGCGCCCGGTACGCATCCGGGCCGGTGCCTTCGGGACGGACTGCCCGGACGGGGAGCTCCTGGTCTCTCCGGGCCACCGCCTGCTGGTGACGGGGGCGGCGGCGCTGGCGCTGTTCAACACGCCCGAGGTGCTGGTGCGGGCGCGCGACCTGACCGACGGGCGCGCGGTGGTGCAGGACATGACCCTGCGCGAGGTGACCTATCACCACCTGCTCCTGCCCGCGCATCAGGTGATCTGGGCCAACCGGGTCGAATGCGAAAGCTTCCATCCCGCCAACGCCGCGCTCTCCGCCCTGACGGAGGGGGACCGCGCCCGCCTGCTCTCCGGCCTGCCGGGGCTGGAGACGGATCCCTTCTCCTACGGCCAGTTCGTCCGCCGCAACCTGACGCGGCCCGAAGCCGCGATCCTGCGCCACGCCGCCTGAGCCGGGATTTGCGCGGCGGGCAAACCGGGTGGTTGACTCCGTCCCGGCGGGGCGTATAAGCGCGGCTTCATTGGTGTTGGTGGCCCCCGCAAGGGGATGCCTGTCGGGGGTTCGCCCCAGAGGACAACGCCCTTTCCATCCGAGGCTGATCCGGCCCGGACCCGCGCACCGGGGATCAAAGGCGTCGCAGAGGCGTCCGAGACCCGAAAAGTGGGCACCGGTTTTCGGAAAAGTCGCGGAGCCAGAATTGAAAGGAGATCAGCCGTGACCAAACGCACGTCTGCCAAGTACAAGATCGACCGCCGCATGGGCGAAAACATCTGGGGCCGCCCGAAGTCCCCGGTCAACCGCCGCGAATACGGCCCCGGCCAGCACGGCCAGCGCCGCAAGGGCAAGATGTCCGACTTCGGCCTGCAGCTTCGCGCCAAGCAGAAGCTCAAGGGCTACTACGGCGACCTGACCGAAAAGCAGTTCAAGCGCATCTACGGCGACGCCGCCCGCTTCAAGGGTGACACCGGCGAAAACCTGATCGGCCTGCTCGAGCGCCGCCTCGACGCCGTCGTCTACCGCGCCAAGTTCGTCGCGACCGTCTTCGCGGCCCGCCAGTTCGTGAACCACGGCCATGTCCTGGTGAACGGCAAGCGCGTCAACATCCCCTCCTACCGCGTGAAGGAAGGCGATGTGGTCGAGGTCCGCGAGAAGTCCAAGCAGCTCGCCGTCCTGCTCGAAGCCGTCCAGCTGGCCGAGCGTGACGTTCCGGATTACCTGGAAGTCGACCACTCCAAGATGACCGCGACCTTCGTGCGCACGCCGGGCCTGTCGGACGTGCCGTACCCGGTCATCATGGAACCGAACCTGGTTATCGAATACTACGCACAGAACTGATCCTTCCGGATCGGTTGCATGCAGGGGCCGCGCCGCAGGGTGCGGCCCCTTTGCGTTGGTCGGCCGTCAGGTCGGATCAGCAGAACAGGGGCAGGGCGCGGGCCAGAAGGTTCAGCGCGATGCCCGCGACGGCGCTCAGAACCGCCCAGGTCGGCACAAGCGATCCGAACTCGATCAGGTCGTGGGCGTGGTTTCGCAGATGCGCGATCCGGGCCTCCGCGATCCGCCGGGGCTGGCCGGTCATCCGGTCCAGCCCGGCCTCCAGGCGAAGCGCGCGCCTGTCGTTCCAGCGCGCCCACAGGACACGTCCCGCACCGCGGAGCGAGGGCAGGGCGACCAGCGCCGCCGACAGCAGCAGCACGCCCTCGGTCGTGGTCATTGCCGGGTGAAGCTCAGGTGCAGGTCAAGGCCCATGGATTCCGCCAGCGCCACCAGCGTCCACAGGTCCGGCCCGCTCGCCCGGCGGCCGTTCGCGATGTTGGACAGAACCGACACGTCGAAGCCCGACTCCTTGGCCACCGCGCGCATGGATTTCCCCGACTCCGCCAGCATCTCAAGCAGGATGCGCGATCCGAGCTGCGACGCGATCTCCTTCCCGGCCATCGACAGCACGGCCTTGCGGGCGTCCTGGCTCAGGTCATCGACCGCGTGGCGCTTCAGGTCCGCCGGTTCCTGCTGCTCCGGCGATGTCCAGTTCCTGCGCCGGTCCTTCCGGGGGCTGGCACCGGCCTTCGGTCCGGCTTCGCGCGGGCTTGCTTCGGGGGCACTCATGTTCCACCTCGGTGTTGGTCTCTGCAACAACACCTAGAGCGGCGGAGGGCGGAAGTCAAGGCACGCGGCGGGCGATGGCCTGGGCAATGGCATAGGCGCGGTCGAACTCCACAGGACTCCGGGCCGCGGCTTCGGTCTGCATCGCCATGCCCGCGGTGACATGGGTGTCGAGAAAGACCAGCACCGGCTTTTCCTTCGGTTCGTCATATCCCGCCAGCACCGACCATCCGACGCGCGGAAAGGTGAACTGCGCGAGGTAGCCGGCGGGCGACAGGCGATGAAACCGGCTGGCCGGGGGCATCCTGACAACCCGGTCGACGCTCATCAGCAGGGCGGACAGGCTGGCGGGGCGATACAGTTGCCTGGTGGAAACGGGCTCCTCCAGCAGGTCCGCGCGCAGATGGGAGGTTCCGGGTCTGTAATACAGGTCGGATTGCGCGCGCAGTGCAATTCGCTCCATCGCCATGCGCGGAATTGCGGCGCGTTCCTTCTCCAATTTCGATCGGCCGGGGCGGTCGGCCAGCTCATCGCTGAATTCCTTGGAGAAAACCAGATAGACCCGTTTCATTCCCGACTCGTCCCAATTCACAACTCCGGCCAGCGTATCGGCAAATGCCGTCGCCGTTCAATCGGATCAGTGGCGCGGCGACGGCGGCGGCTGGATGGCCGCCGCGTGCAGCCGGGCGACGGCCGAGAGGTCCGCGCGAAGGGTCGCCTCTCCCGCCTCCCGCTCCGCCGCGTCCCGCAACCGCAGGATCCAGGCCGGGTGCACCGTGATGAAGACCGGCCCGTAGGGCGTGTCCTCCACCTGGCCGCGCCGCTTCAGAAGCCCTTCGCGCGTGCCGGTCAGGGCCTGCGCCGCCGTGGCCCCCATGGCCAGGATCAGGCGGGGCGTCACCAGCCGGATCTCCGTCTCCAGCCACCATCTGCCATGTTCGATCTCCGTCCGGTTGGGCGGCATGTGCAGCCGCCGCTTGCCCTTCATCCGGTACCTGAACTGCTTGACCGCATTGGTCACGTAGGCGTCGCGCCGGTCCAGCCCTGCGCCTTCCGCGACCCGGTCGAACAGCTGGCCGGCGGGGCCGACGAAGGGGCGGCCCTGCCGGTCCTCCTCGTCACCGGGCTGTTCGCCGACGATCATCAGTGGGGCATCCTCCGGGCCCTCGCCCAGAACGATGCGACCATACCCGTCGCGCAGGGTCCGGCTCTCGTCCTCCGCCCGCGCGCGCAGGGCGGCAAAGCTTAGGTCTTCCAGCGTGTCCGGGCCATGCAGCCGGTCCAGCACCCGCGCCGCATGGGCGGGGGCAAGCGCGGGGGCGGCGGCGGCCATCTCGCGCACGCGGGCCTCCGCCCCGGCTATGAGGGCGGGGATATGCTTCGCCTCGGGCATGTTCTTCCAGTATTTGCGCGGCATCTCGGACGTCATCGCCTGCACCTTCACGCGCGCGGGGTTGAAGATGTTGCAGAAGTAGGTCTCCCACAGCCCCTCTGCGGCATCCTCGGGCAGGTCCGGTTTCGGCTGGCCGGGGGCGAAGGTGATGCGGCCGCCCTCGTGCCTGGCGGTCAGGTCCGGCGTGGCGATGACCCAGTCCATGTCGGCAAAGCGGCGGGCAAAGAAGGGCGCGGTCGGCTCCAGCGTGAAATGGGTGGGTTCGAACCACGCGGCAAAGCGGCGGCGGCCCGTTCCGCCTGGCGCGATGTCGCGAAACCGGACGAAGGCCTTCATCTTGTGGGCGCAGCGGCGCACGTTCTTTTCCATGCCCCGCAGGCGGGTCAGGTCCGGGTCGGCGGTGTCGCGCATCAGGGCGGGGCGGTCGCGCAGCCGCCACAGGAAGGCGTAGAGCCGGGCGAAGCGCTCCGGGTCGGCATGCCAGCAGACCGTGCGGGCAAGGTCAACGAAGGCCCTGGGCACGGTGATGTCGGCGCCGCTCACGGGGGCCATGTCGGGGGCGGCGAAAAGGTCGGACTGCGGCGCCTCTCCGCGGGTCCAGAGCAGGTCCGCCGGCGGCGTCCCGGCGGCAACATGCGCGCGCGCGGCCTCCCGCCAGGCGGTGTCGGTTCCGGTCAGGGGCAGGCGGACGGTCTTCATGGCGGGTCTTGGTTGAGTATTTCGGGCAAGATGAAGTCAGAAGAGCGAAAGCTGTTCCGGCGGCGGGGCGAAGCGGGCGCGGAGGGCGAGGCTGTCGGTCAGCGCACCCGGCGACCAGTGGCGCAGGGTGACGAAGGGGGCGGCGGATTTCAGATTCGCGCCGATCCGCTTCAGGTCGTCCCAGGCAAGCGTCCGGTGTCGGCGCGCGGTGAGGATGCGCTGCACGGTCTTCGTGCCGAAACCGGGAACGCGCAGCAGCAGCGGTTTCTCCGCCGTCTGCACCTGCACCGGAAACAGGTGCCGGTTGGCCAGCGCCCAGGCGAGCTTCGGATCGAGGTCGAGATCGAGGTTGCCGTCAGGCCGGGCAGAGGTGATCTCTGCCGCGTCGAACCCGTAGAACCGCATCAGCCAGTCGGCCTGATACAGCCGGTGCTCGCGGATCAGCGGCGGCTTGATCAACGGAAGCAGGGCAGAGCTTTCGGGGATCGGCGAGAAGGCGGAATAGTAGACGCGGCGCAGGCGGTAATCCCCGTAGAGCTGCGTCGACTGGCCAAGGATCGTCGCGTCGGTCGATCCGTCCGCGCCGACGATGACCTGGGTGGACTGGCCGGCGGGGGCGAATTTCGGCGGGCGCTTTCCGGTGGCGGTGCGGTCCTTCGCGGCGGTGCGCGCCGTCTTCACGCGCGCCATGGCGGACCGGATGGTTTCGGGCGACTTTTCCGGCGCGTAGGTCTTCACCGCCTGTTCGGTCGGCAGCTCCACGTTGATCGACAGCCGGTCGGCGTAGAGCCCGGCGGCGTCGATCAGTTCGGGCGCGGCATCGGGAATGGTCTTGAGGTGGATGTACCCCTTGAACCCGTGTTCCTCCCGCAGCGACCGGGCGATCTGCACCATCGCCTCCATCGTCGCGTCCGGAGACCGGATGATGCCAGAAGACAGGAACAGCCCCTCGATATAGTTGCGACGGTAGAATTCCAGCGTCAGCGTCACGACCTCCTCGGGCGTGAACCGGGCGCGCGGGGTGTTCGATGACACGCGGTTCACGCAATAGGCGCAGTCGTAGATGCAGAAGTTGGTCATCAGGATCTTGAGCAGCGATATGCAGCGCCCGTCCGGCGCGTAGGCATGGCAGATGCCGGACCCCTCGGTGGAGCCGAGCCCGCCGGAACGGGAATCGCGGCGCGACGTGCCGGAGGAGGCACAGGAGGCGTCGTAGCGGGCGGCGTCGGACAGGATCGCCAGTTTTTCGGACAGGGACAGAGGCATGTGTTCATGATATGTTCGCGCCCTTGCCGGGACAAGCGGGGGCGGTTGACCTGGATGACTTCCGCGCGATTTTGCCGCGCGGGCGGGGAAATGCGGGGTTTCGTCGGCTTCTCCCTTGTCTGGCGGGGGCTGGCGTTGCAGGAACGGTCGGATATCTTACGCGCGCCCCCGGCCCGGAACGACAGGAGACCCGCCATGACCCACCCCGTTTATGCGAAGATCGACGGCCCCGTTGTGCTGATCGGCTACGGCTCCATCGGGCGGGGGACCCTGCCGCTGATCGAGCGTCATTTCGATTTCGACCGGTCCAGGCTGGTGATCGTCGAACCGAACCCGGATCTCGCCGGTGACATCGCCGCGACCGGCTATCGCCACGAACCGCGGGCGGTGACGCAGGACAATTACCGCGATCTGCTCGGGTCGCTGATCGAACCGGGCAAGGGCTTCGTGGTCAACCTGTCGGTGGATACCTCATCGCTCGATCTCATCCGCTTCTGCCGCGAAATGGGCGTGCTCTACATCGACACGGTGGTGGAGCCCTGGGCAGGCTACTACTTCGGGACTGAGGACAACGCCGCCCGCACCAACTATGCCCTGCGGCAGGCGGTGCGGGACGAGAAGGCCGCCAATCCGGGCGGAACCACGGCGGTCTCCTGCTGCGGCGCGAACCCCGGCATGGTCTCGTGGTTCGTGAAGGAGGCGCTTCTGGTTCTGGCGCGCGACATCGGCGTCGCGGCGGATCCGCAGTCGCGGCAGGACTGGGCGGCACTGATGCAGCGGCTTGGCGTGAAGGGCGTGCATATCGCCGAACGCGACACCCAGGTCCGGCTTGCGCCACGCGAACCCGGGCAATTCGTCAACACATGGTCGGTTGAGGGCTTCATCGCCGAAGGCTTCCAGCCCGCCGAACTGGGCTGGGGCACGGCAGAGGACTGGATGCCGGCCAATGCACATGGCTACGACACCGGCTGCCGCGCGGCGATCTGGATGGAACAGCCCGGCGCGAACACCCGCGTGCGGACCTGGTGCCCGACAGAGGGGCCGCAGTTCGGCTTCTTGGTCACGCATAACGAGGCGATCTCCATCGCGGACTACTACACCGTCGGCGATCCTGGCGCGCCGGAGTTCCGCCCGACCTGCCACTACGCCTATCACCCCTGCGCCGCCGCCGTGTTGTCCCTGCACGAGATGTTCGGATCGAACCAGATCCAGCAGGCGCATCACATCCTTGACGTGGACGAGATCGAAAGCGGCATCGATGAACTTGGCGTGCTGCTCTACGGGCATGAGAAGAACGCGCTCTGGTACGGGTCGCGCCTGTCGAACGAGGAGACGAAGACGCTCGCGCCCTACCAGAACGCCACCGGCCTTCAGGTCACCTCCGCCGTACTGGCGGGGATGGTCTGGGCGCTGGAAAACCCCGAGGCCGGGATTGTCGAGACGGACGAGATGGACCACCGCCGGTGTCTCGAGGTGCAGCGCCCCTACCTCGGCCCGGTCGAGGGGCACTATACCAGCTGGACCCCGCTGACCGACCGCCAGACCCAGTTCCCCGAGGATCTGGACGAAGCGAACCCCTGGGCCTTCCGGAACGTGCTGGAACGTCTGACCTGAACGATCAGGGGCGGGGCCGCCGCGTCAGCCCTTCCAGCAGGAAGAAGAGATGCAGGTCCAGCTGCCTGCGATAGGCCTGCGGGTCGCGGCTCAGTTTCTTCTGGCCATGGGCGGCGGCGATGACAAGGTCGGCGGCGGACTCAGGCAACCCCGCGGCGTTCAGGACCATGCGCACGTCGCGCTGGATGGTCAGGTCGTAACGGCGCAGCTGCTCCGCGATATGGGCCTGCTTGCTTTCCATCAGTTCCGCGGCATGGGGGCTGGCGGCCAGCAGGCGGCCCGGCTCTCCGATCACCGCGTCGAGATAGGCGGTCAGGCGGCGCGCCGGGGGGCCTTCGCCGTGCAGGGCGGTCCGCCCGGTCACGAGGAAACGGTCCATCAGGTGCCGGGCCAGTGCATCGAACAGGTCTTCCTTGGACTGGAAGTGCAGGTAGATGGTGCCCTTGGCCAGCTTGGCCTCGTCCGCGATGTCGCCGACATTGGTGCGGCGGAACCCGTAGGTCAGGAACTGGGTGGCGGCAGCGTCGAGGATCGCGCTGCGCTTGTCGGGCTTGCTGCCGATTCCGGTGTCGGTGTCTCTGATCGCGTCGCTCATGGGTCGGTCCATCCTGTCAGACGGGCCGAGTCCTCCCACATTTTGCGGGTCGCGTCATCATCGCGTGCCAGCACCGACGGGTCCGGAAAGGTCAGCCGTCCACCCTCCAGCAGGGCATAGACCCGGCCTTCGGGCGGGGTGGCATCGCCAAGCGCAAGCCGTGCCAGCGTCTCACCGGCCAGCTCCGGGCTGTGTGTGCCCGGCAGAAGACGAAGAAGCGGACCGCAGCGCCGCCAGATCACGCCCGTCAGCCCGCCGCGCCCGCTTACCAGCCCGGTGCCGGGAACGGGACCGGGGGCATAGGCGATCACCCGCAGGCCCCGGCCTTCGGGGCGGTCAGCCAGGGCACGGGCGGTCATCAGGTTGGCCAGCTTGGCGGCAGCATAGGCCCGGCCGGTCGCCTTGCCGACCGAGGCATCGCGCTCCGGGTCGGTGTCGGGGTGTGCCAGCCGCATCGCGTCGGCATGGCGGGGCGGGGGGATCGGCGTGCCCTCCGCCGGGTCATGGGTGCCTGAGGTCGTCAGGATCACCACGGCACCGGGCGCGAGGCGGGGCAGCAGCAGGCGGAGCAGCAGGTAATGGGCCAGGTGGTTCACAGCGAAATTGGCCTCGTACCCGTCGACGGTCGGATCCATCCGCAGGTTGCCCCCGGCGTTCAGCAGCAGCCGTGCGATTGGCTGTCCCGCCGCGCGGGTGCCGATCTCCTCTGCCGCGCGACGGACAGCGGAGAGATCGGCAAGGTCCAGCATCACCATCTCCGCCCCCTCCGGTCCGGGCGCGCCCCGCGTGGTCGCGACAAGGCGGTCGCCGGCGGCGATCAGGGCATGCGCGGTGTGGCGGCCGAAACCGGAGGTCGCGCCGGTCATCACGGTGAGGGGTCGGGTCATGGAGGTCTCCTGTCCGGGTGTGCCCAGAAATGACCAAATGACCAGATTCGTCAATCTGGTCATTTTTTGGCCGCGGACACCTGCGATCCGCCGCCGGTCTAGCGGAGGCTGTCGCGGTATTCGGAGGGAGTCATCCCGGTCAGATCCCGGAAGGCCGCGTTGAAGGCCGAGAGGGACGTGTAGCCGCAGGTCAGCGCAATCTCCGTCACGCTCCCGGGTCCCGCGGCCAGCAGGTCGACCGCCCGCATCACCCGCATCCGGCGCAGGTTGGCCCGCCATGTCATGCCGGTTTCCGCAAGAATGTGACGGGCGAGCGTGCGTCCGGTGACGGAGAGGTCGCGGGCGAGGGCGGCGAAGGTGGGGTCTTCGGCCAGCGTCGCCTCCGTCCGGTCCAGCGCGCGGCGCACCAGCGGACTGTGGCCCGTGGGGCGATGCAAGGGGGCGGGGCCATGGGAAAGACGCCAGACCGTGCTGCGAAGTGTCTGGAACAGAAGGGTTTCGTGCGGGTCCGCGGGTCCGCCGGTGCACTGCCTCAGCTCCTCCAGCAGGGCGCGGGCGAGGGGTGGCATCGCAAAGACCGACAGGGCGGACGCGGGCGGCCTGCCGTCCGGCGTGAAGAGGACCGAGAGCGCCACGACGGGGCGCGGCAGGCGAAAGGTGATGGTCCGTCCGGCGGCGATCAGGGCGGCGCGGGCGGGCGGCAGGCTCCACCGCCGACCGTCGTCGTCCAGATGCAGCAGACCCTCGCGGGCGTAGAGCAGGTAGTGGTGGTCCGAGCAGAATTCGATCGGACCACCGGCAGGGAAATTCCCATGAATAACATGGTCCTGACCTGCGTCGGTCACGGCAGGACCGCAGCCCAGCCAATCAGCAGGATGCCAAGGATCGACACGATCCAGACCAGCGAACGGACCTTCGGCGTGCCCTTCGCGTAGAGCGGCAGGTAGACGGCGCGGGCGATGAGGTAAATCCATCCGCCCGTCACCGCGCGCCAGTCTGGCTGGCCCGCGATCATGCAGGCCAGCAGGAGCGCGGCGAAAAACGGGAAGGTTTCCAGGAAGTTGGCCTGCGCGCGTTGCAGCCGTCCGACAATCGGCGGCAGGTCGGTCGCGGTTTCGTCCCGCGGTCCCGCGTTCCAGTCGGCACCCCGTATGCGGGTTTCGACCATGATCGCGGCCGAGATGTGGACAAAGCCCAGAAGGCAGGCGAGCGCGAGGAGGGTGACAAGCATGGCGGCGATCCTTTTTCAGCGATACCGGGAGTTTAGTACCTATCCGGCGACTGTCACGTCCTCCTCCGCCGTCATCCTGAGACTGGTCGGGGCACCGTTCATCAGGCCGCGCATGGCGGGCGCGAGGCCGGCGAAGAGGTCGGAGGCCATGTAGGCCGCGAACGCCGCCTTGTCGGTCCAGCGGTGCAGGATGACCATGCGCGCGGGATCCTCGACATCGCGCAGGGCGCGGTAGTTGATATTGCCGGGCATGGCGCGGGCCTGCGCGCAGTCACGGGTCAGCAGGGCTTCGGCGGCGGCGGGGTCGGTGACGCCGAAATCAACGAGGGCGATGTACATGGGGATCTCCTGTCCGGTGGTGTGGACGGGTATAAGATACAGTCAGGTCGTCCGTCCTGCGCCGGTGTGACAAAGTTGCGCGCGTATCCGACAGGCCGGGAGGGGGCGCGCAGGGGAAAGGACGTCTGGTCTTGGGGCGAGGCGCGGGATAAGAGAACCTGATCACGGGGGATATCATGACGGACCAGATCACGCCGCAGCCGGGCATCATGGAAATTGCGCTCTACCAGGGCGGGGCGAGCCATATCGCCGGGCAGTCCGACGTGGTGAAGCTGTCCTCGAACGAAAACCCCTATGGCGCAGGGGAAGCCGCGCGTGAGGCGTACCAGCGCGCCGTGCACGACCTGCACCGCTATCCCTCGACCGACCATGCGGCGCTGCGGCTGGCCCTTGCGGCGCAGTACGGGCTGGATGCGGACCGGATCATCTGCGGCGTCGGATCGGACGAGATCCTGACCATGATCGCCCAGGCCTATGCCGGGGTGGGCGACGAGGTTGTCTATACCGAACATGGGTTTACGCTTTACCCGATCATCGCGCAGATGGTTGGCGCGACGCCCGTGAAGGTGGCCGAACGGGAGCGTGTGGTCGATGTCGACGCGATCCTCGCCGCCTGTACCGACAGGACCCGGCTGGTCTATCTGGCCAATCCGAACAACCCGACCGGCACGATGATCGGCGGGAACGAGGTCGCGCGGCTGGCGGACGGCCTGCCGCCGCAGGCGATCCTCGTTCTGGACGGGGCCTATGCGGAGTATGTCGAGGGTTACGACGGCGGCGCGCGGCTGGTCGATGCGCGGCAGAACGTCGTGATGACTCGGACGTTTTCCAAGATCTACGGTCTGGGCGGTCTGCGGATCGGCTGGGGCTACGGGCCGCGTCCGATCATCGATGTGCTGAACCGGGTGCGCCAGCCCTTCAACCTGTCCAACACGCAACTTGCGGTGGCCGAGGCGGCGGTGAAGGACCAGGCGCATGTGGCGAAATCGCGGGAGAACAACACCCGCCTGCGCGCCTGGATGGCAGAGGCGCTGGCAGAGCATGGCGTGCCGTCCGACACGTCCTGCGCGAACTTCATCCTCGCCCGGTTCGCAAGCGAGGAGGAGGCGCTGGCCGCCGATGCCTACCTGAAATCCCAGGGGCTTATCGTGCGGATCGTGTCGAGTTATGGCCTGCCGAAATGCCTGCGCATCACGGTTGGCGACGAAAGCGCCTGCCGCCGGGTCGCCCATGCCATCGGCCAGTTCAAGGGCGGCGCGCGATGAGTGTGGTCTACGACAGGGTTGCCCTGATCGGGCTGGGCCTGATCGCGTCGTCGATGTTCTGGGCAATCAAGCGCGGGGGTCTGGCCGGGGAGGTCACGGGCTATGCGCGGTCGGCCGGAACGCGGGACACCGCGCGGAAGATCGGGCTGTGCGACCGGGTCTGCGAGTCGGTGGCCGAGGCGGTGGAGGGCGCGGATCTCGTCGTAATCTGCGTGCCGGTCGGGGCCATGGGGCCGGTGGCGGAGGAGATGCGTGCGCACCTCAAGCCGGGTGCGACGGTGTCGGATGTCGGGTCGGTCAAGAAGTCGGTGATCGAGGCGGTGGCGCCGCATATCCCCGAGGGCGTCCACTTCATCCCCGCGCATCCCCTTGCAGGCACCGAACATTCCGGGCCGGAATCGGGTTTTGCGGAACTGTTCGAGAACCGCTGGCTGCTGATCGTCCCCGCCGCCGAGGACGCCGATCCGGAAGCGGTGGCGCGTCTGCGCGCGCTCTGGGAGGGGATGGGCGCGAATGTGGACGTGATGGACCCGGATCACCACGACCTCGTGCTGGCCGTGACCTCGCACACGCCGCACCTGATTGCCTACACGATGGTGGGCGTGGCGGACGACCTGCGGCGGGTGACGGACAGCGAGGTCATCAAGTACTCCGCCGCCGGGTTCCGGGACTTCACCCGCATTGCGGCCTCCGACCCGACGATGTGGCGCGACGTGTTCCTGACCAACAAGGACGCGACGCTCGAGATCCTCGGCCGGTTCACCGAGGAGCTGTTCGCGCTGCAGCGGGCGATCCGGACGGGTGACGGCGATCTGCTGCACGATTATTTCACCCGAACCCGCGCGATCCGGCGGGGGATCATCCAGGCGGGGCAGGATACCTCGGCTCCGGATTTCGGACGTACGAAAGGCACCCGGTGAGACGGCTGGCTGCGCTTCTGCTGTGCCTCGTCGCGGTGACGGGGGCAGCGGTGGCAAAGCCTCCGGCCAAGTCGCTGAGACCGGTGGCACGGGCGGAACCCGACGGGTCGATCAGCGTGGCGCCGCCGGCTGTTCAGGCAGAACCGGCCGGAACGGATACGTCCGCCCCCGCCGCTTCGACACAGCCGTCCTACAGGGCCGCCGCGATCCGCCCGCCCGAACGTCCGGTGATCCAGCCGCCTGCGGTGCCGGGCGCGGTGGCGCGGCCGCAGGATGTGGGCGTCGCGCCGGATGCCGCGCCCCAGAAGAAATTCCGCCTGTTCGGCGCGCTGCGTCCCAAGCCGCGCTCCCCGCAGATCGAGGAGCAGGGGCGTGCGAAGTCGGCGGCGCGGGCGCGCGGTGCGGTCTGCGGCGACGTGGAGATACAGGGCGTGTCCATCGGTCGCGTGCCCGGGCCGATCGCGGGCTGCGGGGTGGAGGATGCGGTGCGGGTCAGTTCCGTGTCGGGCGTCGGGCTGTCGACCCATGCGGTGATGGACTGCACGACCGCCAAGGCGTTGAAAAGGTGGGTCGACAAGGGGGCGAAACCGGCGCTGAAGAAACGCGGCGGCGGGGTGTCGCAGATCCGCGTGGTGGCGCATTACGCCTGCCGGACGCGCAACAACCAGAAGGGTGAGCGTATTTCCGAACACGGGAAGGGCCGGGCGATCGATGTCGCGGGTTTCACGATGAAGGACGGCAGCCGGATTTCGGTGCTGGACGGGTGGAACGCGAAGGCGGATGCCAAGCCGCTGCGGCAGATTCATGCGGCGGCCTGCGGGCCCTTCGGGACGGTGCTGGGCCCGAATGCCAACAGCTTCCACCGCGACCATTTCCATTTCGACACGGCGCGGTACAGGTCGGGCAGCTACTGCCGTTAACGCAGCCGGATCGGCGGCACCGGGCCAAGCGGGATGAACCCCAGAAAGGCGGTGCCGTTCCTGAGCGTGACCGTCACGTCCAGCGCGTCGGGATTGCCGGAGGACTGCGCGCCCATGCCCAGGAAGGCGGTGATCGCGCTGGCAGCGGCTTCGGGGATGGCGCCGGAGTCCTGTGCGATCTGCAGCATGTCCCGCCAGCGCTCGGCGCGCAGGGCGATGTCGCCGGTGGCGCGGCCTGCCTCGTCCACATCCAGTTTTCCGGCGAGACGGATGCGCATGACACCCCAGGCGGCCTCGAACGCGGTGAGGTCGATCCGGCGGGGCTGCGGGCGGGCGATGTCGATTGCGGTCCGGTCCCATGCCTTGTCGAAGGTGACATGGGCGTCGAGGGAGAGCAGCTGCATCGTCTCCGGCAGCGCCTCTGTCCCGACCAGCTGCGACAGGCGCGCGGCGGGCGGGGTTATGCCGGTGGCGCGGATGCCGTAACGGTAGGTGGCGTCGCCGGTGCGTTCGGCGGCAAGGTGGAGGTCCTCCATCGCCGCCGTTTCCGCACCGGAGAGGCGCAGGGCCGTCCCTTCCATCACCGCGCGCTCAAGCTCCAGCGCACTGCCGGACAGGCGGAGAGAGGCGCGCAGGGCGTCGCTGGTCAGGGTGAACTTTTCCTCGGGCGTCGCGATCTGCATCTCGTGCGGCCAGACGGCGATGACGTGGTTGGGGCGGTAGGACAGGGCGAGGATCTGGAACAGCGGCAGGTCCCAGGCCAGCCCGGTGTCCGGGTCGGCGAGGGTCAGGTCGGTCCAGGTCGCGTCGAAACGGTTGGGGAAGCCGCGCAGGGCGAAGTCGGCGTAGTCGGCGACCCAGCCCTCGGCCCGGCGGGTTTCGAACCAGTTGGCAAAACCCTGGCGCGCGGTATAGGCGCCGACGAACCAGTAGCCGAACCAGAGGCCCGAAGCGACGAGGATCACGATCAGCAGGCGTTTCAACGGGCGTCCCTTCCTTCAGCGGTCCGGGGTGGTTATAGGTCCGGCAGGGAAAAGGACCAGAGAGATGTCGGGGAACGGCAAGGCAGAATGGGTCTTCGGATACGGGTCGCTGATCTGGAACCCGGAGTTCGAACCGGCGGACCGGGGGATCGCGACGGTGGAGGGCTACCGGCGGAGCTTCTGCATGTCCTCGATCCACCACCGGGGCAGCGAGGCGGAGCCGGGTCTGGTGCTGGCGCTGGACGCGGCAGAGGGCGGCGTCTGCCGGGGCGTGGCGTTCCGGTTGCCCGATACGGGGCAGGAGGCAGTGCTCGCCGCGCTGAGGGAGCGGGAACTGGTGTCTTCGGCCTATCGCGAGGTGCGCCTGCCCGCGCGGCTGGACGACGGCCGGCAGGTGGAGGCACTGGCCTATGTCATCGACCGCGACCACCGACAGTATTGCGCGTCGCTGACGCTGGAGGATCAGGCGCGGATCATCGCAAGCGCGCATGGCGGGAAGGGTCCGAACCACGATTACCTCTGGCAGACGGCGGCACATCTCTCTGCGCTCGGGATCGCTGATGCGGAACTGGATCACCTCTCTGCACTGGTGCGCGAGATTGTGGATAAACGCTTGGCTTAAAGGGGCAAAACCCCTAGCCTGCCCGCAGTTAAAATAGTGTCGGGAGCTGTCCGCATGGACCAGCCGGACCGCGAGGCCGAGCCGCAGTTTTCACAACCCGTCCGCCAGGTCGTGCTGATGCTCGTCGCCCTGGGGCTGGCGGCGACCGCCGCGGTGTTCGCCGCGCCGAGCGTGATGCCGATCTTTGAATCGAACCCGTATCTCAACGGGCTGATCGCCTTTGTCTTCCTTGTCGGCGTGGTGGCCTGTTTCTGGCAGGTGGCGCAGCTTGTCGCCTCCGTCCGGTGGATCGAGTCCTTCGCGCGGGGCACCGTGGACGCGGACGGGCGCAGCGCGCCGCAGTTGCTGGCCCCGCTGGCGACCCTGCTCAGGTCACGGTCCAAGCGGATGCACCTGTCCTCGGCCTCCACGTCTTCGATCCTGGAGTCGGTGGCGACGCGGGTGGACGAGGCGCGGGAGATCACGCGCTATCTGGTCAACCTTCTGATCTTCCTTGGTCTTCTGGGTACGTTCTACGGGCTGGCGACGACGGTTCCGGCGGTGGTCGACACGATCCGCAGCCTTGCCCCGCAGGAGGGGGAGCAGAGCCTCGACGTGTTCAACCGGCTGATGAAGGGGCTGGAGAGCCAGCTTGGCGGGATGGGCGTGGCCTTCGGATCCTCGCTCCTCGGCCTGACTGGGTCGCTGGTCGTGGGCCTGCTGGAGCTGTTTGCCGGGCACGGGCAGAACCGGTTCTACCGGGAGCTTGAGGAATGGCTGTCGACCATCACCCGCATCGGGCTGTCCAGCGCCGAAGGCGACGGGCATGGCGGCACGGATACGCAGGTGCTCTCGGCCGTGGTGGACACGCTGAACGACCAGATCGACGCGCTTCAGGTCATGTACCAGCAGTCGGACATGAACCGCGCCATGCTGGACGAGAAAATGGGTCATCTGGTCGACAACGTGGAGCGTCTTTTCCACCGGCTTGGCGACAGCGGCCCGCTTGGCGAAACCATGTTGCGCGTCGCGCGCGGGCAGGAGGCGCTGGTCGAGGCGCTGCAGGAGAAGACATCGGGCGAGGGGCTGGACGCGGAAAGCCGGATGCGCCTGCGGTCGATCGACGTGCAGATGCTGCGCCTGCTCGAGGAGGTTTCGGCCGGGCGGCAGGAGACCATGGCGGAACTGCGCACCGACATCGCTGCACTTGGCCGCGCGCTTGGTCGGCCCGCGCCGACGGCGGCACCGCGCGACAAGCGGCCGCTGGCGCCCTTTGCCTCCCCCCGCAAGCCGACGGACCGGGACGGCTGATCCATGGCGCTGTCCCGCAGATCAGGCAACCGGTTCCAGGGGTCGATCTGGCCCGGCTACGTGGACGCCGTGACCGGCCTGCTGATGGTGCTGACCTTCGTGCTGACGATCTTCATGGTCGTGCAGTTCGTCCTGCGCGAGACGATCTCGGGGCAGGAGAGCGAGCTGGACCAGCTGAGCTCCGAGGTCGCGTCCCTGTCGCGGGCTCTGGGCCTGTCGCGGGAACGGGCGGACCGGCTGGAGGGGCAGCTTGGCACGGCGTCACGATCGCTGGAACAGGCGCAGTCGGACCTCGACGCGCAGTCGCTGCTGATCGCGTCGCTGACGCAGGAACGGGCGGCGCAGGAGGATGCGCTGAGGGCGGCGCAGGCGCAGATCACGGATTTTGAATCGCAGGTCGCGTCGCTTCTCGCGCAGCGGAACGAGGCGCAGGGCACGGTCGCGGCGCTGACGACGGAGCGGGATACGCTGGTGTCGGACAAGGAGGCGCTGGAACTGGCGCTGGCGCAGGCGCGCGAGGAAATCGACGCGGGCGCGGAGGCGGCGCGTCTCGCAGCGGCCCGGCGGGAGGCGCTGGAGGCGCTGATCGCGGACCTGAACCGGCAGGCGGAGGAGGGCGAGGAAGCGCGCGGGGCCCTGTCGGACCGGGTGGCGGAGCTTGAGACGACGCTATCGGACGAGGAGAAGGCGCGCATTGCCGAGGCCGCGGCGGCGGAGGCCCTGCGGGAAAAGCTGAAAACGGCGGACAGCGAGCTGACCGCGATGACCATGGCGCTGGAAGCGCAGCGCAAGAAGGCGGAAGAAACCCTGACCCTTCTCGCAGCGGCGGAGACGGCGGGCGACGATCTGGAACTGCGGCTGGCGGCGGCGCTGCTGAAGGCCGACGACACGGCGGCGGCGCTGGAACAGTCGCGGACCCGTCTGGCAGAGGTGGAGGCGGGGCAGGAGGCCTCCTCCGGTCAGTTGACGCGGCTTGAGGCCGATCTCGCGGCGGCGCTGTCGGATGTGGAGGATCGCGACGCTAAACTGGCGGAGCTCGGCGCGCGGATCGGCGTTCTGGAGAAGGCGCTGGCGACGGCGGATGCGGAGCGGGAGGGGCTTCAGAGCGACCTGTCGGCGCAGATCGCCACGCTGAACGCGGCGCTGTCGGATGCGAAGGCCGCGACGTCGGCCGTGCAGGCGCGGGCGGAGGCGGCGGAGCAGGCGCAGGCCGGGCTGAAAGACGATCTCGATAGCGCGCGGGCCGAGGCGGCAGAGAGGGAGGAGACGCTGCGTGCGTCGCTGGCTGCTGCGCAGGCGGAGCTTGGCGGGCGGCTCGACGCTGTCGATCAGGCGGAACTGCGGATCGTCGCGCTGGAGGCCGCGCTGGCCCGGTCGCAGGCGGAAACGCAGGGATTGCAGGACCGGCTGGCCGGGGCGCTGGACGCCACCGGAACGGCAGAGGCGCTGCGACAGGACAAGGCCGCGCTGGAGACCGCGCTGGAAGAGGCGCGCGCGGAGGTCGAGGCCGCCGCGACCCGCGACGGCACGCTGGAACAGCGGATCGCGACGCTGGAGGCGCTGGTGGAACGGACCACGGCCGAACGCGATGCGGCCAGGGCGCAGTCCGAAGAGGCGCTGGCGGATCTGCGCGAACGTCTGGCGGTGGCGCTGGCGGCGCAGAAGGCGGCAGAGGCGCAGACCGTGGACCGTGACGAATTGCGGCGCCAGCTGGCGGCGGCGCTCGCGGCGAAGGTGGCGGCGGATCAGGCGCTCAAGGACCAGATGAGCGCGGCGGAACAGCGTGCGACCCTGCTGCGGCAGGCCAACCAGCAGCTTGAGACGGAGCAGGCGACCTCGGCCGAGGCGGCGCGGCGGACGACGCTGCTGAACCAGCAGGTCGCCCAGATGCGGGCGCAGCTGGCCAGCCTTCAGGGGCTGCTTGACGACTACAAGGACCGGGATGCGGCGAACCAGGTGCAGATCCAGAACCTCGGCTCCGACCTGAACCAGGCGCTTGCCCAGAAGGCGGCGGAGGAGCGGCGGCGGCGCCAGCTCGAGGAAGCCGAACGCAAGCGGCTGGAAGAGGAGCGCGACCGGCTGGAGCGCTACAAATCCGAGTTCTTCGGCCAGTTGCGCGACGTCTTCGCCGGGCAGGAAGGCGTGCAGGTCGTGGGCGACCGGTTCGTGTTTTCGTCAGAGGTGCTGTTTGCGCCCGGCAGCGCGGACCTGTCGGAGGAGGGGCGGCAGCAGATCGCCTCCATCGCGGCGACCCTGCGGGATCTTGCGGGGCAGATCCCGGACAGCGTGGACTGGGTGCTGCGGGTCGACGGACATACGGACGACGTGCCGCTCTCGGGCTCCGGTCAGTTCCGCGACAACTGGGAGCTGAGCCAGGGCCGTGCGCTGTCGGTCGTGCGCTACATGACGGATTTCCTTGGCTTCCCGCCGGCGCGGCTGTCGGCCAACGGGTTCGGGCAGTATCAGCCGATTGCCGCGGGCGATACGGCTGCGGCGCGCGCGGCAAACCGGCGGATCGAGCTGAAGTTTACGGAGCGTTAGGGGGGAGGGGCGTACCGGCTCCCTGACCCTTCCATTACCCCCTCGCCGACTCTCCCATTACCCCCTCGCCGACTCTCCCATTACCCTCTCGCCGACTGTCCCTTTGCCCCCCTGACCCGCCCCTGCAGGGGGAGGGGAGCGCGGGTGGTTGTGTTGACCTGTCGTCTGGTCGGTGTCGCCTTCGGGGTGGGCCTAAGGGTCCCGGGGGGAGGGAGCCTCGGGTCGAGCACGAAGATGACGGCGGGAGTTGGGTGGGGCTACTGCACCACCGCCTCGACCCTGCGCTCGCCAATCGTCGTGCCATCGCGGATCAGCAGGACGGTGCCGGTGTACTGCCCGGCAGGGAGCGGGGCGCGCAGCTTCTTTCCGGCGGCGCGGTAGAACTGGGCCTGATCCTTCTTGATGAGTTGCCGGGTGTCGAAAACCCGGCCCCCGGGCCCGTCGATCCGCAGGTCGAGCACATCGCCCTGCCGCCCGCCGAACGCAAAGCCCCAGATCACGAGCGCCGGGGCGTCGGATGCCAGTGCCGCGACGCCGGCGGTCCCGGCCTTGACGCTGTCATAGTCCGGGATGGCGGTTGCGAAACCGGCGGACATCACGCCGCCGGACTGGTAGCCGAGATCGTCCTGCCAGAGCGTCCGGCCCGCCCCGGCTCCGCAGGTGTCGGGTGTGGCATCGGGGGTGAAGGGGTCCACGACCTCTCCGTTCCGGCGGACAGAGATATGGACGTGCGGGAACTGTGTCCGGCCCGACAGTCCGACGAGGCCCAGCACCTCACCGGCTTCGACCTGCTGGCCCTTGCGGACGCGGACCGAGCCCCGGCGCATGTGGCAATACTGGGTCTCCCAGCCTTCGCCGTGGTCGATCACGACGCCGTTGCCGCAGTCCTTTCCGTCGATGCGGGCGTCCTCCTCGGGTGTGTAGGCGCGGTCGATCATGTCGTTCCGGACCCCGCGCACCGTGCCGGCGGCGGAGGCAAGGACGTTCACTCCGTGCTCCATCGCGGAGAGGGAGGGTAGGCCGAAGTCGGTGCCCTTGTGTCCGTCGTAGCTGAGTCCCGCGCAGGTGAAATCGCGCGAACCGGGCCCGGGGTCATGGTCGACGTAGTTCTGCAGGAAACAGGTGTCGCCCGGCGTACAGTCGATCGGCAAGGCGAGGGTTGGCTGCGCCTGCGGGGTGGCGGGCAGGGCGAAGAGGGGGAGGGCGAAGAGGATCGGGGCGGCGAGGAGGGGGCGCATATGGTCATCTTCCGGTCCGGCGGGCGGAAGGCAAGGGGCCATCGCCGTGGTTTCGGGGCGGATGGCGGTCACGCGCCGGTTCGCGGGGCGGCGCGTGTTGCGGCTGAGGTCGCAACCGGGGGAACGGCGGCGCGGTTCCTGCCGGCTCGCAACGGAAAAGGCCCGGCGCGATGGCCGGGCCTTTCTGCATGTCCGATGCCGTGTCGGATCAGTCCGCGGTCAGCAGCGGCGGCTTGTTGCCCGACAGGCGCGGGCGGTCCATGCCGTCGATGCGCAGGTCGATCTTGCTGTCCTTGACCCCGACCTTCACCACACCGCCCTTGGCGAGTTTGCCGAACAGCAGTTCCTCCGCCAGCGGCTTCTTGATGTTTTCCTGAATCACGCGGCCCAGAGGACGCGCGCCCATCTTGTCGTCATACCCCTTGTCGGCCAGCCATTCGGCCGCCGGCTTGGTCAGTTCGATGGTGACGTTGCGGTCCAGAAGCTGGGCTTCCAGTTGCAGCACGAACTTTTCGACGACCTGAAGGATGACTTCCTTGCCGAGCGGCGCGAAGGAGACCACGGCGTCCAGACGGTTGCGGAATTCAGGCGTGAAGGTGCGTTCGATGGCTGCCGTATCCTCGCCCTCGCGGCGGTCGCGGCCGAAACCGATGGCCGCCCTGGCCTGCTCCGACGCGCCCGCGTTGGATGTCATGATGAGGATCACGTTGCGGAAGTTCACCGTCCGGCCGTTGTGGTCGGTCAGTTGGCCGTTGTCCATCACCTGAAGCAGGATGTTGTAGACGTCCGGATGCGCCTTCTCGATCTCGTCGAGGAGGAGCACGCAGTGCGGATGCTGGTCCACGCCATCGGTCAGCAGACCGCCCTGATCAAAACCGACATAGCCCGGAGGCGCGCCGATCAGGCGGGAGACCGCATGTTTCTCCATGTATTCCGACATGTCGAAGCGAAGCAGTTCCACGCCGAGCGTATCGGCGAGCTGCTTGGCAACCTCCGTCTTGCCGACGCCGGTCGGGCCCGCGAAGAGGTAGTTGCCGATCGGCTTTTCCGGCTCGCGCAGACCCGCGCGGGCCAGCTTGATCGCGGAGGAGAGGCTTTCGATCGCCGCGTCCTGACCGAAGACCACGCGCTTGAGCGAGGCTTCGAGGTCCTTGAGAACCTCTGCATCGTCCTTGGTGACGTTCTTCGGCGGGATGCGGGCGATCTTGGCGACAACCGCTTCGATTTCCTTCGTGCCGATGGTCTTGCGGCGCTTGGACTCCGCAACCAGATGCTGTGCCGCTCCGGCCTCGTCGATCACGTCGATGGCCTTGTCGGGCAGCTTGCGGTCGTTGATGTAACGCGCCGAAAGCTCAACCGCCGTCTTGATCGCGTCGGCGGTGTAGCGGATGTGGTGGTGATCCTCGAAATAGGGCTTGAGGCCCTGAAGGATCTTGATGCTGTCCTCGACCGAGGGTTCGTTCACGTCGATCTTCTGGAACCGGCGGCTCAGCGCGCGGTCCTTTTCGAAGTGCTGGCGGAATTCCTTGTAGGTGGTCGATCCCATGCAGCGCAGCTTGCCGCCCTGAAGTGCGGGCTTCAGGAGGTTTGAGGCGTCCATCGCCCCGCCGGAGGTCGCGCCGGCACCGATCACGGTGTGTATTTCGTCGATGAAGAGCACGGCGTCGTCGTGTTCCTCAAGCTCCGTCACCACGGCCTTGAGCCGTTCCTCGAAGTCGCCGCGATAGCGGGTGCCGGCCAGCAGCGCGCCCATGTCGAGCGAGAAGATGGTGGTGTTCGACAGAACCTCGGGCGTTTCGCCCGATACGATCTTGCGCGCGAGACCTTCGGCGATGGCGGTCTTGCCGACACCGGGGTCGCCGACGAGCAGCGGGTTGTTCTTGCGGCGGCGGCAGAGCACCTGGATGCAGCGCTCCACCTCGGACTCGCGGCCGATCAGAGGGTCGACATCGCCGTGGCGCGACTTGGCGTTCAGGTCGACGCAGTACTTGGCGAGCGCGGAGTCCTTGCTGTCGCCTTCCGGCGCCGCGGCATTGGACTGGGCGGTGTTTTCTTCCTGGTTCTCGGCGCCGGTGACGGGGCGGCTTTCCCCGTAGGCCGGATCCTTGGCGACGCCATGGGCGATGAAGTTCACCGCATCGTAACGCGTCATGTCCTGTTCCTGCAGGAAGTAGGCGGCGTTGCTTTCGCGTTCGGCAAAGATGGCGACCAGGACGTTGGCGCCAGTCACCTCGGTCCGGCCGGAGGACTGGACGTGGATCGCGGCGCGCTGGATCACCCGCTGGAACGCGGCTGTCGGCACGGCTTCGGAGCCGTCGACATCGGTGACGAGATTGGACAGATCGTCCTCGACAAATTCGAGGAGGGTCTTGCGGAGGTCTTCGACATCGACCGAGCAGGCCTTCATCACGCGGGCCGCGTCGGGTTCGTCGATCAGGGCCAGAAGCAGATGTTCCAGCGTTGCGAATTCGTGTCGCCGCGCATTGGCCAGGGCCAGGGCAGCGTGGATTGCCTGTTCGAGCGTATTCGAGAATGAGGGCACTCGCATGCTCCTTTTGATCTGGGTTGGAGCGCGGGGGTGGGCCCCGGCGTCAACCATGGCCTCATAGTATTAAAGTTTGGTCGATACTGGCGGTTCTTCAAGGGTTTTCTTGGAGAGACCGATCACATTTATCGACTTGACAGGGTTCCGGCCCGAGATTGTGGCGTTTCAGAACCGATCCTTGCGGCTGCGGACCTCGCCGAACACAACCTTCGGTGTCGCGCCGGGCAGTCCGACGGCCTCCGCGACCTCCGGAACGTGGCAGCGCAGGAAGGGGTTGGTCGCCAGTTCCTCGGCCAGGGAGACGGGGACGGTGGCTTCTCCCCGGTCCCGCTGCGCCTTCACCTTTTCGGCACGCGCCAGCAAGTCGGGGTTGTCCGGCTCGATGCTGAGCGCGAACTTCATATTCGACAATGTGTATTCGTGGCCGGAGTAAATCAAGGTCTCCGGCGGCAGCGCGGCGAGTTTCTGAAGCGTGGCGTGCATCATCTCCATCGTGCCTTCGAAGACCCGCCCGCAGCCCCAGGCCATCAGGCTGTCGGCGGTAAAGATTACGCCCGCCCGCGGAAAGTGGAACGCCATGTGGCCAAGCGTGTGGCCGGGCACGTCGAGCGGGACGGTATAGGCCTCGCCCTCGCCGCCGTTCATGCCTTCGGTCAGCGCCATGTCGAGCGGGGGGAGCTTGGCCTCTTCCGCCCTGGGGCCCATGACCTGAAGGCCGAAACGCTCTTTCAACGCGGCGGTGCCTTCGGTGTGGTCGCCGTGGTGATGGGTGATGAGCAGCGCGCCGGGGGTCCATCCGCGCGCCTCTGCAGCGGCGATGATCGGGGCGGCGTCGGGGGCGTCGATGATGCAGACTCCGTCGGGGCCCTTGACGAGATAGGCGTAGTTGTCGGAACGGCAGGGCACGGTGACGATGTCGAGAGGCATGGCAAAACGGCTTTCGGTTGCTATGGTCCTCCGTATCGAACCCCTTATCGGGACGGGATGCAATGCACCTGGACGTGCAGGACCTGCGCAATTTCTACTACCGTTCGACCCTGGGTCGCGCGGCGCAGACGCATGTGCGGGGCGAACTCCTCCGGCTCTGGCCCGAGGCGCAGGGGCTGACGGTCGCGGGGTTCGGCTTTGCCGTGCCGCTGCTGCGCCCCTACCTTGCGGAGGCCAAGCGGGTGGTCGCGCTGATGCCCGGACCGCAGGGGGTCATGCCCTGGCCGGCCGGGATGCCGAACATATCGGTGCTGAGCGAGGAGACCGCCTGGCCGCTGGACACCGGGCACGTCGACCGGCTGGTGGTATTGCACGGGCTTGAGACGTCGGAGAACCCCTCGGACCTGCTGGAGGAATGCTGGCGCGTGCTGGGTCCTGGTGGCAAGGCGGTGTTCATCGTGCCGCACCGGTCGGGGATGTGGTCGCGGTCGGACCGGACGCCCTTCGGCTACGGCCGCCCCTATTCGCAGAGCCAGCTGGAGGCGCAACTGAAACGCCACTCCTTCCTGCCGGAGCGGCATGTGCACACGTTGTACCAGCCGCCCTCACACCGCCGGTTCTGGCGCAAGACCGGGCCGTTCTGGGAACGGGTCGGGCGGACCTTCTCCATGGTGCTGTCCGGGGGGGTGCTGATGGTGGAGGCGTCCAAGCGGGTCCACATGCCCGCCGGGCCGGGGGTGAAGGAGCGGCAGAGATCAGGCCTGCGGGTGCTGGAGGGGCTGACGTCGAAGCCCCCGGCGGTGGAACCAGCGCGGCGGGTTTGAGGGGGAGCGGGTGAGGTGGGTGGTGGGCGTTGCGGCTGGTTTGGGCGCGGGCTGAGGGGGGAGGCCGGCTTGGGGTCCATTGCGGGCGGTCGCTAGCCTGCTTTGTATAGCGTCCTGAAAATTGATCTCTTCGGGTCAAACGCGGTGTCGGCGTCAATCAGGGTGATCCCCATGTCCATATCGTGGCAGGTCCCGATCACCGATTGCAGCACATCTTGAACCTCCGCAACATCGTTGCGCACCTTTTTCTTCGGATAAGAGAACCCGGCAAAATCATCGTGATTGCACAGATTTTTCCAGCCATTCACTTCGATGGCGGGCCTGGCCATCACATAGCGGGCAGGGTCGCCAACGAGATAAAGCGTCAGCCAGAATGTCCCATCCGGAGGGAACATTTCTGATGGCAGAGGAAACTGCGCGAGTGCGATTGCAAGTATGTCCTGAGTGGAGGTCATCCCCGAACAAAACCGCAAATCGATCGAACAGGCAATGTGAGCAATGTCCACAAAACTGACCCTTCCCATCCCACACACCCAGACCCGACCGCCCCAACGAAAAAGGCCCCGCCAACAGGCAGGGCCTTCTGTCGTTCCGAAGGCGATCAGACCGCCGGGGCCGGCACAGCGGGGGGTGCGTCCAACATCACCACCGTCGAGGTGTCGAAGGTGGTCAGGCCGTTGAGCCGGATGGTGCGCACCAGGTCGGGCTGGGTCGCGTCGGTCGAGTGCTTCATCACGATGGAGAGGTCGATGGCGGTCGCACCGGCAACCGGCGTGGTGGTGAGTTCGTCGAACTCGTAGCCGGTCGAGGCGGCGGGGATCTCGACCACCAGCGTGTCCTCGGCGGGGTTGAAATCGGTGATGGTGCCGATGTCGTCCGCGGTCGGGAAGGCGGTGGCGAGGTAGTCGGCCTCGGCCGCAGAGCCTGCCGCGGGTTCGACGCCGCCGACGAATTCGACATCCGGGAAGAACAGGGCGGCGCCAAGCTGGAAAGTGTCCGCCCCGGTGCCGCCGGTGGCGGTCATGTTCATCATTTCGGGCGATCCGGCCTCGACCCCGTCGATGACCCCGGTGGCGGGATCGACCTTGAGGCTGCGGGTCAGGATCAGCGTGTCCTTGCCTGAGCCGCCGTCCAGCACCGCGCGGTCCATGCCGGTGAGCGTGTCGTTGTTCACGCCGCCTTCGGCCGTTGCGTCTCCGGACGCGGTCAGGGCGTCGTTGCCCGCGCCGCCGTAGCCCTTCGCCATGCCGGTGAGCGTGAGAGAGTCGTTGCCGGCCCCGCCGTAGGCCGACGCGGTGTCGGTCGCGGTGAGGGTGTCGTCGTCGAGTTCGCCGTAGCCGGTGGCATTGCCGCTGAGCATCAGGGTGTCGTCGCCGCTGACACCGCGCAGGTAGGCGTTGCCGCTGCCGGTGAGCATGTCGTCGCCCGCCCCGCCGACGACGGAGCTGTCGCCGAAGGCATTCATCGTGTCATTGCCCTCACCGCCCCAGGCACGGGCGGTCTGGCGGGTGGTGATGAGGTCGTCGCCGTCGCCGCCCCCGGCCTTGGCCTTGTTGGAAACGGTGAGGATGTCATCGCCGCTGCCGCCGGTGATCTCGGCGAAGTTCTTGCCGGTCATGGTGTCGGTGCCCGCGCCGCCATAGGCCTTGGACTGGTTGAAGGCGTTGATCAGGTCGTCGCCGGCGTCGCCATGGCCCACCCCTGCGTTGTAGACCGTGATCTGGTCGTCGCCGGAGCCACCATAGCCCTTGGAGGTGTCGTTGACGGTGATCTTGTCCTCTCCGGCGCCGCCCTCTGCACGGGTGTAATTGCTGACCTCGAGCGTGTCGTTGCCCGCGAGGCCGCGGATGATGCCGGTGCCGTCGTGTTCGAAGGTGTCGTCGCCTTCGGTGCCGTCCCAGAACAGCTGGCCGGGGACGAGATCATCGCCCGAGGGTTCCTCGGGCGTGGCGGCGGTGTCGTCGTCGCCGGAGTCGGCGATCAGCCCGATGAAAGACGCGAAAAGAAGAAGTGCAAGAAAACCCATGGCAGCCCCCGGACTGTCGGTATGCGCCCGCCGATACTCGACGTGCAAAGAAGTGAACGAACTCGCGTCACCTTAACAATTCGGGCGAGAATGTGGCTAGGTGCTTTACGTACCGAAACGCATTGTTTCCTGAAAACCGGCGTGAAAACGGGTGGTTGCATACAGGTCGCCGGCGCAGCGCGCCAAAATGCGGCGAAATGGTGGCAAACGGGTTTACTTTTGGGCCTGTCCCCCCGGGTCGGCGGGGGCTGCCATGTCCGGCGCCGGGTCGGGCCCGCTCCGGCACGGGGGAATCGCAATGTTTCGTGAACGCCCGTTTGCGCAAACAGCGGCGCGGGGCGGGGCGGCGGCGTGGTGGCGGATGCGGGCGGCCCAGTAAAACAGGGGTTTCCGGCGGGACTCGCAAGCGGGTTGATAGGGCGGAAACCCTCTGCTACACCCACGCCGATTTTGACGCTTTGGCCTTGGCCGAGGCCTAACGCCCCCTGCCTGCGCCGCACTCGCGCAAAACGGGGCCAAGACATCGGAAGGGTGGACGTGTCCGAACCAGCTTCGATCTCCTCCGGCATCGCTGCGCGCTATGCCACCGCGATTTTCGAAATTGCCCGTGACAACAAAGACCTCGCAAAGCTGGAATCCGGCGTTGCGGACCTGGGCTCCGCCCTTGACGACAGCGCGGACCTGCGCGACCTGATTTCTTCCCCGGTCTATTCCCGTGAGGCGCAGGGCAAGGCAATTGCCGCCATTGCCGCCAAGATGGGTCTGCCCGAGGTGCTGAAGAACGGTCTGGGTCTGATGGCCGACAAGCGCCGCCTGTTCGTGCTGCCGCAGCTGGTCAGGCAGCTGCAGGCGCTGATCGCCGAGAACAAGGGCGAGGTCACCGCGGATGTCGTCAGCGCCAAGGCCCTGACGAAGACGCAGGAAACCAAGCTTATCAAGGCGCTTTCCGAAAAGGTCGGAAAGGATGTCACACTGAATTCATCCGTCGATGAAAGTCTCATCGGCGGATTGGTTGTCAAAGTGGGCTCGAAGATGATCGACACCTCGGTCAAGGCCAAGCTCGCTTCCCTTCAGAATGCTATGAAAGAGGTCGGATAATGGGAATCCAAGCAGCCGAAATCTCTGCCATCCTTAAGGAGCAGATTTCGAACTTCGGCCAGGAGGTCGAAGTTGCAGAAGTGGGCCGCGTGCTCTCGGTCGGTGACGGGATTGCCCGTGTGCACGGTCTGGACAGCGTCCAGGCCGGCGAGATGGTCGAATTCCCCGGCGGTATCCGGGGCATGGCGCTGAACCTCGAAGCCGACAACGTCGGCGTCGTGATCTTCGGCTCCGACCGCGAGATCAAGGAAGGCGACACCGTCAAGCGCACCAGCTCCATCGTGGACGTCCCCGCCGGTGAGGCCCTGCTGGGCCGCGTCGTCGACGGTCTGGGCAACCCGCTGGACGGAAAGGGCCCGATTGCCGCGTCCGAACGTCGCATCGCCGACGTGAAGGCGCCGGGCATCATCCCGCGCAAATCCGTGCATGAACCGATGGCGACCGGCCTCAAGGCCATCGACGCCATGATCCCGATCGGCCGTGGCCAGCGGGAACTCATCATCGGCGACCGTCAGACCGGCAAGACCGCCGTGGCGCTCGACACGATCCTGAACCAGAAATCCTACAACGACGCTGCCGGGGATGACGAGAGCAAGAAGCTCTACTGCATCTACGTCGCCGTCGGGCAGAAGCGGTCCACCGTGGCGCAGCTGGTGAAGAAGCTCGAGGAAACCGGCGCGATCGAATACACGATCGTCGTTGCGG
Source organism: Primorskyibacter flagellatus (assembly GCF_014638275.1). Classification (GTDB taxonomy): domain Bacteria; phylum Pseudomonadota; class Alphaproteobacteria; order Rhodobacterales; family Rhodobacteraceae; genus Pseudooceanicola; species Pseudooceanicola flagellatus_A. Next base: position 75,743 of record NZ_BMFJ01000002.1, on the reverse strand, counting down.
CCACCGCATCCGACCCGGCACCGATGCAGTTCCTCGCGCCCTATTCCGCCACCGCGATGGCCGAATACTTCCGCGATAACGGCAAGCACGCGCTCATCATCTACGATGACCTGTCCAAGCAGGCCGTTGCGTATCGCCAGATGTCCCTGCTGCTGCGCCGTCCGCCGGGCCGCGAAGCCTATCCGGGCGACGTTTTCTATCTCCACTCCCGCCTGCTGGAGCGTTCGGCGAAGCTGAACGGCGACTTCGGTGCCGGCTCCCTCACCGCGCTGCCGGTGATCGAGACCCAGGGCGGCGACGTGTCCGCGTTCATTCCGACCAACGTGATTTCGATCACCGACGGCCAGATCTTCCTGGAAACCGAACTGTTCTACCAGGGCATCCGCCCCGCCGTGAACACCGGTCTGTCAGTGTCGCGCGTCGGTTCGTCGGCCCAGACCAAGGCGATGTCTTCGGTCGCCGGTCCGGTGAAACTGTCGCTCGCCCAGTATCGCGAGATGGCGGCCTTCGCGCAGTTCGGCTCCGACCTCGACGCCTCCACGCAGCGCCTGCTGGCGCGGGGCGCGCGCCTGACCGAGCTGATGAAGCAGCCGCAGTATTCGCCGCTGACCAACGCTGAAATCGTCGTGGTCATCTTCGCGGGCACCAACGGCTTCCTCGACAACGTCGCGATGAAGGACGTGAAGCGGTTCGAAGCGGACCTGCTGAAGTTCATGCGGACGCAGAAACAGGACGTGCTTGACTGGATCACCAACGAGGATCCGAAGATCAAGGACGGCAATGCGGACAAGCTGAAGGCTGCGATCGAAGAATTCGCCAAAGACTTCGCGTAAGGGGGACAGTCCATGCCTTCCCTGAAGGACCTGAAACTGCGGATCGAATCGATCAAGTCGACCCGCAAGATCACCAAGGCCATGCAGATGGTGGCCGCCGCGAAACTGCGGCGGGCACAGGAAGCGGCCGAAAGCGCGCGTCCCTACGCGGAACGGTTCAACGCCGTTCTGGGGCAGCTCGCGTCGTCGGTCGGCGGGTCGGATTCGGCCCCGCTGCTGCTGCGCGGCACGGGCAAGGACGACGTGCATCTGCTGGTCGTCATGACGGCGGAGCGGGGGCTGTGCGGCGGCTTCAACTCCAACATCGTGAAGCTGGCGAAGTCCAAGGCGCGTGAGCTGATCGCGGCCGGCAAGACGGTGAAGATCCTCACCGTCGGCAAGAAGGGCCGGGAACAGCTGCGCCGCGACTTCGGCGACAGGCTGGTTGCCCATGTGGACCTGAGCGAGGTCAAGCGGCTTGGCTATGCCAACGCGCAGGACATCGCCAGGGACCTGCTGGGCCGGTTCGATGCGGGCGAATTCGACGTTGCCACGATCTTCTATGCGAAGTTCGAGAACGTCGTGAGCCAGGTGCCGACCGCACAGCAGATCATTCCCGCATCCTTCGAGGCCACGGAAGGCGAGGGGGCGGCGACGCTCTACGACTACGAGCCCGACGAGGAAACGATCCTGGCCGACCTGCTGCCCCGCGGCGTGGCGACCCAGATATTCGCGGCGCTGCTGGAAAACGGCGCGTCCGAACAGGGTGCCCGGATGTCGGCGATGGACAACGCGACCCGCAACGCGGGGGAGATGATCGACAAGCTGACGATCGAATTCAACCGTTCGCGTCAGGCCGTCATCACCAACGAACTGATCGAGATTATTTCGGGCGCGGAAGCGCTCTAACGGAACCGGAGACGAAACATGGCAAACGCAAAAGGCAAAGTGACTCAGGTCATCGGCGCCGTTGTGGACGTGCAGTTCGACGATCACCTGCCGGAGATCCTCAACGCACTGACCACCGACAACAACGGCAGCAAGCTGGTTCTGGAAGTGGCGCAGCACCTTGGTGAAAACACCGTCCGCGCCATCGCGATGGACGCAACCGAGGGGCTCGTCCGCGGTCAGGCGGTGGAAGACACCGGCGCGCCGATCTCCGTGCCCGTCGGCACGGCGACCCTGGGCCGCATCCTGAACGTGATCGGCGAGCCGGTCGATGAAAAGGGCCCGGTCGAGGCGACCGAGTTCCGCCCGATCCACGCCCCCGCGCCCGACTTCGCCGATCAGGCGACCGAGGCCGAGGTGCTGGTGACCGGCATCAAGGTGATCGACCTGCTGGCGCCCTATGCGAAGGGCGGGAAGATCGGCCTGTTCGGCGGCGCCGGGGTGGGCAAGACGGTTCTCATCCAGGAACTCATCAACAACATCGCAAAGGTGCACTCGGGTCTGTCCGTGTTCGCCGGCGTGGGTGAGCGGACCCGCGAGGGCAACGACCTCTATCACGAGATGATCGAGTCGGGCGTTCTGACCCCGGACAACCTGCCGGATTCCAAGATCGCGCTGGTCTACGGCCAGATGAACGAGCCGCCGGGTGCGCGTGCGCGTATCGCCCTGACCGGCCTGACGCTGGCGGAACAGTTCCGCGACGCAACCGGGACGGACGTTCTGTTCTTCGTGGACAACATCTTCCGCTTCACGCAGGCGGGGTCCGAGATGTCCGCGCTTCTGGGCCGTATCCCCTCGGCCGTGGGTTACCAGCCGACGCTGGCGACCGACATGGGCGCGATGCAGGAGCGGATCACCTCGACCAAGAACGGGTCGATCACCTCGATCCAGGCCGTCTACGTTCCTGCGGACGACCTTACCGACCCGGCACCGGCGACGACCTTCGCGCACCTCGACGCGACGACGGTTCTCAACCGCGCCATCTCGGAACTCGGCATCTATCCGGCGGTGGACCCGCTCGACTCCACCTCGCGTCTGATGGACCCGCAGGTGATCGGCGACGAACACTATCAGGTGGCCCGTGACGTGCAGGGTATCCTCCAGCGCTACAAGTCGCTGCAGGACATCATCGCGATCCTCGGGATGGACGAACTGTCGGAAGAGGACAAGCTGACCGTGGCCCGCGCCCGGAAGATCCAGCGCTTCCTGTCCCAGCCGTTCGACGTGGCAAAGGTCTTCACCGGCTCCGACGGTGTGCAGGTGCCGCTGGAAGACACGATTTCTTCCTTCAAGGCGGTTGTGGCCGGCGAATACGACCACCTGCCCGAAGCGGCCTTCTACATGGTCGGCGGCATCGAGGAAGTGAAAGCCAAGGCCGAGCGTCTGGCCGCGGAAGCCGCGTAAGGGTCTGACAGATGGCAGAAACCCTCACCTTCAGCCTTGTGTCGCCGGAACGGAGCCTTGCCTCCGGCACCGCGACCGAGGTGCAGATTCCGGGTGCGGACGGGGACCTGACGGCGATGGCGGGGCATGCGCCCCTCATCACCACCCTGCGGCCCGGCGTGCTGAGCGTGAAAGGTCCGGACGGCAGCGACGATTACGTCGTGACCGGCGGCTTCGCGGAGATTTCCGCCGAGGGCGTCACCGTTCTGGCCGAGCGCGCGCTGCACCAGAAAGAGATGACCCAGGACGTGATGAACGACTGGGTGAAAGAGGCGAAAGAGGCCCGCGACGCGGCCACCGGCGACGCGGCGGACAGTGCCGCCAAGCTGCTGGCGGACATGGTCGCGGTCGGCACGCATATCGGGCTGGACCCGAACGTCGCGAACCTCTGATCCTTCCCGCATCGGTTTGAAGAGGCCCCGGAGATGATCCGGGGCCTTTTCGTTTGGCGGGCGGGATGCCTCCGGCGGGGATATTTCGGGCAAGATGAAAGCGCGGCCGGTCAGATGTCCGCAGGCGCGCGCTGGCCAGTTTCCGCGAAGTGGCGGGCGCGGGGGCCGACGCGGGGGTGCAGGAGGGGGAGGAATGCGTGTGCCTCGTTCCTCATGTGGTCGAGATCGGAGAGGACCGCGTCCGGGGTTGCGGTGAGGAGGTCGAGCAGGGTCATCATGGCGCTGCGCTCTGCTTCGGCGAAGGTGAGGTCGGCGTCGAGCGTGTCGACATGCGCGCGGAGCGCGTCAGCGTCGCGGGACCCCGGCAGGCGGAGGAGAGGGACCTGCGGATCGGGGGTACGGGCAAGGTCCGTGGCGAGTGTTTGTGCGGCGGGGATCAGCAGGGCGCGGTGCGGGACGGTGCGGTCGCGGTCGCGGAAGAGGAGGGTGGCGCGGGCTTCGTCCTCTCCGGTCGCGATATGTCCGCGGGCGCAGAGGGTGAGCGCGGTTTTTGCAGCGGTCTGAGGGTCTTCGCCGGCGATCTGATGGCGGAGCATGAGCTGGGTGAAACCGCCCCAGCCCGGGATGAAGCCCATCCAGATTTCCTTGAGCCCGATCGGTGCCGTCTCCTCCGCCACGAGGCCGTTGGCGAAGAGTGCGACCTCGCAGGCGCCGGAGAAGGCGAGGCCGTGGATGGCGCAGACCACGGGCAGGGCGTCGGCACGGAGGCTGTGCAGGATGCGCTGGCCGTCGAGGAGGAAAGCGAGGGTTTCGGCGGTTTCCCCCGTCACGATGGCGTCGCGGAAGGGGCCGGAAGCGCCACGGGCAAAGCTGGCGGGGTGGTCGGAGGTGAGGATCAGGTGTGCGGCTTCGGCGGAGGCATGAGCATGCGCGTCGGCGAGGGCGTCGACGACGGCGGGGGAGATGAGGTTGTCCGGGCGCGCGATCTCGAACGCCGCGGAGCCATTTCCGAGGTCCCAGAGGGTTGCGGTTTCGGGCCAGTGGCGGACGACGCGCGCGGACGCACGCAGACCGGCCGCGTCAAGCGGGGCGAGATCGGACATGGGACACCTTTTCATTGGAAACGGCCCGCCGGGAGGGGCGGGCCGTTGAAGGCTAACAGGGAAATGTGTCAGCCGTCCATCATCAGCGAGGGCAGCCAGAGCGAAAGGCCCTGGTTGTAGATCAGTGCCCACATGATGAAGAATTCGCAGACGAGGAACCAGCCGACGCCCTTGAAGATCGTTGACAGGGGCACGGCATCCCCGACCACGTTCTTGACGATATAGACGTTCAGGCCGACGGGTGGCGTGAGCAGCCCGATCTCGATCATCTTGACCACGATGACGCCGATCCAGATCAGGTTGACGTCCAGCGCCTCGAACGCGGGGAGGAAGACCGGAAGGGTCAGCAGCATGATGCCGAGCGGGTCGAGGAACATGCCGAGGATCAGGTAAATGACGGCAAGCGCGATCACCAGTTCGATTTCCCCGAGGTTGTAGCTGGCGACGATGTTGGCGATGTAGGTCGGCACGCCCGCCATGGCGAGGAAGCGGGTTAGCAGGACCGCCCCGATGGCGAGGAAGAACAGCGAGGAGGTGGTGCGCAGCGCGTCCATGACGGAGCTTTTCAGCACCTCCCAGTTGGCGCGGCCCTGTGCGAGGCCGATGACCAGAGCGAAGACCGCGCCGAGCGCGCCGGCCTCGGTCGGGGTGGCGACGCCGGCGTAGATGGAGCCGATCACGCCGAGGATCAGCAGGGGAAGGGGCCAGATCTCCTTGAGGACGCGGATGCGATCGGCCCAGGTCACCTCGATCGCGACGCGGGGGGCAAGCTGGGGCCAGATGGCGCAGCGGGCGACGATCATGATCGTGTAGGCGCCGGCGGTGAGCAGGCCGGGGATCAGGCCAGCAATCAGCAGGCGACCGACGGACTGTTCGGTGAAGAAGCCGTAGATCACGAAGGCGATGGAGGGGGGGATGAGGGCTCCGAGCGTGCCGGAGGCGGCGACGGTGCCGGTGGCGAGCGCCTTGTCGTAGCCGTAGCGCAGCATCTCGGGGATGGCGAGACGCCCGACAGCGGCGGAGGTGGCGACGGAGGATCCGGAGGCGGCGGCGAACCCGGCCGCGGTGAAGTTGGTGGCGACGGCAAGGCCGCCGGGCAGGCCGTTCAGCCAGACACGGGCGGCGGCGTAGAGGGAGGAGGTGAGTCCGGTCTTGTAGGCGATGGCGCCCATGAGCAGGAACATGGGGATCGCCGACAGTTCCCAGCTGGACGAGAACTCATGCGGCAGGGAGCCGAGCATCGCGAAGGCCGCGCGTTCGTTCCGGACCAGGATGATCCCGACCAGCGAGACCGATCCGAGGGCGAAGGCAATGGGCACGCGGACTGCCAGCAGCACAAGAATGGCGCCGATGCCCATGAAGCCGATCGAGAGAGAATCCATCTGTCAGTGTCCCTGATGATGCCGGGTGTTCGCGCCCGGTCGTTGTTGGGTAGGTCAGTCCGCCGCGCCGCCGCCGCGACCGACACCGATGTTGCCGTCGTCGCCGAGGCGGTTGGCCTTTTCGGCTTCGGCCAGCGCGGCCTCGACCGAGGAATGCAGGCTGTGGTCGGGCACGATCCGGGTGCCGCGCGTCGCGAAGCTGAGGTTGTCGAGCGCGTAGATCGCCAGATAGACGGCAGCGAGGAAGGTGCCGAGCGGCATAAACCAGCGCGCGCCGAAGACCGGGATGTCGAAGGTCGCGGTTTCCCAGACCTCGCGGATTTCGGTCTGATGCAGCGCTTCCTCGACCCCCTGGAAGCACATGATCCCGGCGTAGATGCCGCCGACCACGCAGCCGAACAGCTTGAACCAGGCCAGCCGTTCGGGCGCGAGGTGCTGGGTGAAGAGTTCGACCTCCAGATGTTCGTGATCGCGGGTGACGGCGCCAAGGGGCAGCCAGACAAGCGCGACCATGTAATAGGCCGAGGTGATTTCCAGCGTGCCGGTGATCGGCTTGTGGAAGATGTACTTCATGGCCACGTCGGCCGAGACCTGGAGCATCATCAGGACGATGACGACGCCTCCGATCAGGGCGACGAACCCTGCAATACGGCTTGCGACGGCTTCGATCGCGCGCATGGCGGTGGTCCTTCGGAAAGTGGGGGTAGGGGAGGGCCGCGGAACGGGAGCGCCGCGACCCCTGCCGGATCAGATCTTGGAGAAGATCTCTTCCTGCAGCTTCTGCTTGTAGGCTTCCTTGTCTTCACCGATCTCGGCCATGATCTTCGTCCACTTGTCGACGAGGCCCATGAAGGTGGTGATGATCTCCTCGGCGTGTTCGACGCCGTCCGCCTTGCCCTGCGCGATGGTTTCATCGACGGCAGAGGCCTGTACCTTGGTCCAGGCATCGACAAAGGCCTGATCGGCCTCTTTGACCGTGCCGCCGTTTTCCCTGAGCCAGGTCAGGCCCTCTTCGCTTTCCTCGATGTAGGCCCACATGATGTCCGCCACGTTGCCGGCCATCTGGTCCTTGAAGACCTGCTGGTGTTCGGGCGACAGGTCTTCCCAGCTGTCCTTGTTGATCGCGAAGTTCATCGTGCCGAAATAGGAGCCGAGCGAATTGGACCAGGCCAGCTTGGTGAAGTCCTTGAGGTTGTAGGTGTTCAGCCAGGCGGTCGAGCCGACGGCGCATTCGATCTGGCCGCGCTGCATGGCTTCGTACATCTCCGCCGTGGTAATCGACACGGGGGAGGCGCCGATCTCTTGCATGCCGCGTCCGACCGAGGAGGTGGCGCGGATCTTCAGACCCTGCAGGTCGGCAAGGCCGTTCTTGTCGCTCTTGCACATGACGTGGTAGGCGCCGGTCGCGGACCAGGACAGGCCGACGACGTTGTTCTTCTCACGTTCCTTCTCGCAGTCGGGGCAGTGCAGAAGCTGCATCTCGTTCATCGCGGCGGCCATGACCTTGGGGTTTTCCCCGACGACGATCATGCCCGAGAGCATGGAGGATACTGGCAGCGCCGCCTTGACGTAGATATCCACCACGGAGGCGCTGTCGAGGATGTTGTTGGAGACGTTGCCAAGCAATTCCTTCGGTCCGCCCATGGCGCCGCCGGTGAAGGTTTCGAAGGTGATCTCACCGCCGGTCGCTTCGGTGATCCGCTCCATCGTGGGGACGGTGCCGTTCACGTAGGTGGTGTGCGTGGGCGAGGTGTAGCTGCCGTAGGTCAGTTCCTTTGCCGCGGTCGCACCGGCGACCAGAGAGAGCCCGGCGGCAAGAGCCGCCGCGGGCGCAAATCGGGTAGTCATATGGTGTTCCTCCCTAGAACATGGTGCCCCCTGGCTCCTCCGGCCGGGGCGGATCGGGCCGGTTTGCCCGGCTCCTGTTTCCGCAGTCTATTATTTGACCTGTGAGTAAGCAAGTGTTTCCGTCGGTCGGTTAATTTTCTCTTAAGTTTCTAAAATTCATGGGAAATTCCCCTGGTTGCCGGTCGTAATGCAGGTGCAGAATTGTCGGCCTTGCCCGGATATTTCCTTTTTTCCACTCCGATTGTCGCCGGATTCCGGGGCGAAACATGAAGGGTGGAAGAGGACCGCGACTATGGAAAAACTGAGCAACCGCAAGATCGGCGTGGACCAGGGCGAAGCCGTCCTGTTTTCCGATTTTCAGCACGGCGGACAGATGTGGACGGGCGAGGGGCAGCGTGAACGTCGTCAACGCATCACCTTCTCGGAGGCCTATCACAAGAAGCCTGTGGTGCATTGCTCCGTCTCCATGTGGGACGTGGACAGCAGCGCCAACGTGCGTGCCGACGTCATGGCCGAACATGTGGACGACCGCGGTTTCGACATCGTCTTCCGAACCTGGGGCGACACCCGCATCGCACGGGCGCGGATCGGCTGGATGGCCATCGGCGAACTGGCGAGCACCGACGACTGGGACGTCTGATCGACCCTGTGATGCCCGGCCCTTCCCTTGCAGTGTGACCCGGCCCGGCGTATGAGGCGCGGGACAGGCGATGCTAGGGGGATCCCATGGGATTCAAGATGGGGATCGTGGGCCTGCCGAACGTCGGCAAATCCACACTTTTCAATGCTCTGACCCGGACGGCGGCGGCGCAGGCGGCGAACTTTCCGTTCTGTACCATCGAACCGAACGTGGGCGAGGTTGCCGTGCCCGATGCTCGGCTGGATACGCTTGCCGGGATCGCGAAGTCGAAAGAGATCATCCCGACGCGCATGACCTTTGTGGATATTGCGGGTCTCGTAAAGGGCGCGTCGAAGGGGGAGGGGCTGGGCAACCAGTTCCTCGCCAACATTCGCGAGGTCGACGCGATTGCCCATGTCCTGCGCTGCTTCGAGGACGGTGACGTGACCCATGTCGAGGGGCGCGTCGATCCGGTCGCGGATGCGGAGACCATCGAGACGGAGCTGATGCTGGCCGACCTGGAGAGCATCGAAAAGCGTCGCGCCAACCTTGTCCGAAAGCTGAAGGGCAATGACAAGGAGGCCGCACAGCAGGACCGTCTTCTGGCGGCTGCGCAGGCGATGCTGGAAGAGGGCAAGCCGGCGCGGCTGGTCGAGGTCGATGCGGAGGACGCGCGTGCCTGGCGCATGCTGCAACTGCTGACGACCAAGCCGGTGCTTTATGTCTGCAACGTGGCAGAGGATGAAAGCGCGACCGGCAACGCCCATTCCGCCGCGGTGGCGGAGATGGCCGCGTCACAGGGCAATGCGCATGTCATCATCTCGGCCCGGATCGAGGAGGAGATCAGCCAGCTCGACGCCGAGGAGGCAGAGATGTTCCTGTCCGAGATGGGGCTGGAAGAACCCGGGCTCGACCGGCTGATCCGTGCGGGGTACGAGCTGCTCCAGCTTGAGACCTATTTTACCGTCGGCCCCAAGGAGGCGCGTGCCTGGACCATCCGTCGCGGCACCCCCGCGCCGCAGGCGGCCGGCGTGATCCACGGAGATTTCGAAAAGGGCTTCATCCGGGCGGAGACCGTAGCCTACGACGACTACGTCGCCTTCAACGGCGAGACGGGCGCGCGGGACGCGGGCAAGCTGCGCGCCGAGGGCAAGAGCTATGTCGTGAAGGACGGCGACGTCCTGCATTTCCTGTTCAACGCCTGAGGTCCTGCTGCTTCAGTAGCCGAGCAGCAGGTTCATGTCCTGAATGGAATAGTCCCGCTCCGACAGGCGGACCGCGATGTTCGCGCGCAGTGTCTCACGGTCGGGGTCGGCCATGTGGCGGGCGGGACTTTCGGCACGATGCGACCGGCGATGCACGGAGCCGCCGTTGAAATGGGCGATTTCGGCTTCCTCGGGAACGGCGAAGGCGGTGCGGAAGGCGGCTTCGTCGGCCAGAAGGTCCTCTGTCTTGTGAAAGGATGTGCCGAGCCCGAGGGCGAAGAAGTTGTAACCCAGCACATGCTTCAGCGCGAAGGTGTAGAGGCAGTTGGGCAGCGTCGCCTCGATCCCCTTGTTCACCAGATCGGCCAGCGATTCATTGACCACCTGCAGGAAGGCGCCGGAGTTGCCCTCCATCACGCGGGCGGTGGCCCAGGCAAAGCAGCTGTCGACCTGATCCACCGGGTTGCGCACCAGCAGCCAGTAGTCCGCGCCCGCGGCCTCGCAGGCGGACTTGAGCTGATGCGGCGGCATCAGCGTGTGCAGGGCGACGGGCCGGTTGCCGGCCTCGGCAGACGCCTGCATGGCGGCGACGAATTCTTCCGGAGTCTGGGTGTCCTGGCCGATCGGCGTCTTTGCCTCGAAATGTCGCGATCCGTGCGCGACCTCGTAGCCGGGCAGGCCACGAAGAATTTCCGTCAGGCTGTGCGTTGCCGCAAATCCGACCGATTCCGCCACTATCATGGCCCGATACCCCCTACTGCCGATCCACTGAACGGCAGTCTGGACGCAGCGGCGGTGCCGGAACAAGGGGTTCGGTCAAAATAAGCGGCAGCGCCGGGTCAAGGTCACACCCGTCTGCCGAAGAGGTCATCGGAACGGGACGGGTCATGAAGGTTTTCCTGGCGGGGCACACGGGCATGGTCGGCGGCGCGCTGTTGCGACGGTTGCAGGCGCGCGGGGATCGCGTCGTGACGCAGACCCATGCGCAGCTGGACCTGACCAACCAGCTTGCGGTGCGCCAGTTCATGCGCGCGGAACGGCCCGACGTGGTGGTCCTCGCCGCGGCGAAGGTCGGCGGCATCCAGGCCAACGACAACTTTCCCGCCGACTTCATCTACGAAAACCTGATGATCGAGGCGAACGTCATCCATCAGGCCCATGACGCGGGCGTGCAGCGCCTGCTGTTCCTCGCCAACTCCGGGGTCTATCCGAAGATGGCGGTACAGCCGATGAAGGAGGCCGCGTTGTTGAGCGGCCGGCTGGAGCCGACGACGGAACCGCAGGCAATCGCCAAGATCGCCGGTATCAAGATGTGCGAGAGCTACAACCGCCAGCACGGTCGCGACTACCGCTCGGTCGTTTCGAGCAATGTCTACGGGCCGGGGGACAGCTTCCACCCCGAACATTCCCACGTCCTGCCGGGCCTGATCCTGCGTTTCCACGAAGCGGTGCAGGCGGGGAGGGAGGTGGTCTCGGTCTGGGGCACCGGCAAGCCGCTGCGCGAATTCCTGCATGTCGACGATCTGGCGGAGGCGGCGCTGTTCGTTCTGGATCTCGACCGGAAGGTGCATGCGCGCGAAGTGACGGCACAACAGGGCCACATCAACATCGGGTCCGGGTCCGACCTGATGGTGCGCGATCTTGCGAAGGTCGTGGCAAAGGTGACCGGCTTTACCGGCCGGCTGATGATGGACACGACCCGCCCCGACGGCGCGCCCCGCCGCCTGACAGACGCCAGCCGCCTGCGCCGTCTCGGCTGGCAGCCCCGCATCCCGCTGGAGCAGGGCATCCGCGAAACCTACGACTGGTTCCTCTCCCGCTCCGAAGAGATGCGCCGCGCCGGCTGACCCATCCCCGCAGCAGCGGCGTGGGCGGGCGAAAACCACATCGCTTCATCATTTCAACCTTGTTCTGGCGCCGCTTGGCCACTAAACGGGTCGGCGGAGACGTGGCCGAGTGGTCGAAGGCACACCCCTGCTAAGGGTGCAGACGGGAAACCGTCTCGAGGGTTCGAATCCCTTCGTCTCCGCCACTATCACCCTTTCGAACCTGTACATGCCGCCCGTCCGAGGCGAATTTTGTCCTGTTTTCAAAGGGGTTTGCCGGCTGGGTGCGAACAGCTGAGACGCGGGCACACAGCGATTTCTGTCTCTGAATGGCCTCTCGTCTCTGGTCGGGCGAACCGCTCCGATTTCGGTTCGGTCGAGAATTCTCGCGCTTTTCCAATGGCCTGACTCGCAATCCCGCCAAAACTGCGCGCCCTGTTTCCATCGCTATCGAGCGGAACGGAGACCGAACATGCAGGAGGCGCAGGCCGGCGGGCGGGAACAGGCCAGCGCGTAGTCGTGGCGGTGGCTTGCCTGTACGGTTCATGCCGAGAGTTCTCCAACCCCAGGTCTCTACCGGGCCAAGACCCGGCACTCGCCCCAAATCTCGCATTGCCATTGCGAGATGGCCGCAGTTCGACAATGATCGGTGAAGCCATCCTAGTTAATCGCCAAGACCAAAAGAGTTCGGACACGATGCCGAGAGAAGACCATCAATACTGCTTCATTTTAGCTTCGCGCACTGGAGCAGCCCGAAGGCTGAGCGAAACTGTTCTTAGGCCAGCGGTCGAAGGCGCTGGATTTTTTGCGATTTCTGCTGACGACGTCAAGCTCGGAGAACAACTTGCCTCCGCCATCTGGTCGGCCATCAAAAAAGCTGATCTAATTCTAGCTGATATATCTGGAAGCAATCCCAACGTTCTGTACGAACTTGGTATCGCGCAGGGAATGGGCAAACGCACGATCATTGTCACCGATGACTACTCTAATGTTCCTTCCGACCTTTCTCACATGCATATCATTCGGTTCCAGGATTCTTCGGAAGGCTTAAAATCTCTACGAAAGTCTATCCACAACACGTTGGTTACTATTCGTAGTGAACAGAGGTGGAGTGACGCATCCATCAATCAACCTGGCCAGATAGATCAGAAAGAAGGCGAGGAAATAGCGAGGAAAGAGATAAGCCGGGCGATAAAATCTAGAAAATCTGGTCGCCTTGAGGAGGCGATTAGGTTGCTTGAAAATAGCTTGGCGATTCTTCGCCCCTCCAAACCTTCTACTTTACATGCCGAAGCGTATAACCTGCTTGGGACGACGTACCAGCAGGTAGGCTCCTATGAAAAAGCAAGAAGAAATCTTGAAGAGGCTGCGGAGATATTAAAGAGAAGTGACGACCCTGAGGCTGAGGCGTCAGTCTACATAAATCTTGCAAATGTTTTTGAAGCGCAAGGCGAGCTACAGAGAGCTGAGGATTTCTATAGGAGGGCAATAGAGGTTGCGAGGCAAGTCGACTCGAAAACCCTTCTGGCTAGTGGTCTCTCGAATCTTGGGTACCTGTCGAGCCAGATGGGAGACTTGGAAAAAGCAGAAAGTCTATTTCAAGAAGCGCTTGGAGTTCAGGCGCAATTTCTGGGACAGGATCATCCAACATACACTTCGACACTCTCAAACTTGGCTGCTGTTTATGAGCATAGTGGTCGCTTAGATGAGGCGGAGAGTGCGCTTCGCCAAGCGATAGAGATATCAGAGCGCCATGGCGACCAGTATGGCTATGCAAGGACGCTCCACAACATCGCTTCACTGCTCATCGATCGAGGCGACCTTGATCAAGCAGAGGCAAGCCTCAGGCGCTCCATGGAGATCAAGGATAGGTTGGGGGATCGCTCTGGACGCGCGGCGTCTCTGTTCAACCTTGCGAAGGTTGCAGAAGCACGGGGAGACATCGCCGAAGCAGCGACTATGTTGCGTCAGGCAGCTGAGATCCAAGAGAGTTTGGGAGACAGGCGTGGGCTTGCCAGGACGTGGGGAGCACTAGCAGATATCTCAATTAAAGCTGGAGACCGAGACGCAGCAAGACGACTCTTGGAGCGCGCGTTCAATATATCTGAAGAATTAGGCGCTCCAGATCGTGACGTTATAGCCGCAAAAATTAGCGATCTGTCATCCAGATCAGCATCTGAGCCGGGCTGATCTTCATGCCGGAGCATGATGAATTCGATATCTTCATGAAGATGCTTCAGATCATCGAAAAGAAGCAGGATAGTTATTTTGGAAATATATCCGAAGAACAGCAGGCGAAAGCGCTTCAAGTAATCCATAAAATCGAAGGTAATGTCTACTTTCAATCGGCGGAACAACAGGAGGTTGTTGTGGGTGACCAATATAAGGGAGGTCAAGTTGGAGCGATGGGGCCAAATGCTTCAGCTACGGGAAATACTTTTCAACAGATCTGGCAAGAAAATGAAGGTAGCCTTGACCTGACCTCACTCGCATCAGAACTCGAAACGTTGCGGAAGGCGTTGCGGTCAGAGGCGACAGAGCTCGAACATGACGTCGCCATCGGAGAAATCGCGGCCGCGCAGGCGGCCGCGGCCTCCGGCGATGGCCCCAAAGCGCTTGAGCACCTTCGCAACGCTGGAAATTGGGCGCTCGACATTGCCTCAAAAATCGGAACGGGTGTGGCGACCGCTGCTATAAAGTCAGGTCTTGGGATCTAGGTTCACAACGCCGAAGAGTGACCTGTTTTGGCCGGTCTTCTCCATGAAAGTTTCAGTCGAAAGCTCGTCCCGGCTGCTCGTCCCATGGGAGCGACGCGACGAAGCAGAGGTCGTAAAGGCTGATCGCGCAGGGCTCGCGACGCAAGACAAGTCGCTCGAGCACGTCCGGCGCCAGCCATGCGAGGCGCAGGAGGCGGCTGACGTAGCGGTCGGACAGGCCCTCCTCGGCGGCGAGATCGGCGATGGTTGTAACCTCGCCGCGCTCCATGCGCTGCCGCCATGCCCATGCGCGGCCGACGGCGCGCAGCAGGTGGGGATCCTGCCCGCGGCCCATTGCGGCCTCGACGTGCTTGGGCGGCAGGATCCGGGGGCGGCCGCCGCGGCGGCGCAGTTCGAGCGGAATGTGGACGCGCAGGGTCTCGGGCTCGCGCATCAGGCCACCTCCTTCTTCGGCGGGGCCATCAGCGCGGCGATGGCGCCGAGACCGTCGTGGCGCAGGTCAATGGCGAGGCCCGCCTCGCTTACCGTGACGCGCGCGACCAGCAGCTGGACGATGCGCGCCTGCTCGGCCGGGATGAGCGCCTTCCACAGGTCGTCGAACTGCGCCAGAGCGGCGACGACGGTGGTCTCGTTGAGATCGGGCCGCTCCTTCCGGACCGCCCGTGCGGTGCGCGCCGCCACCTCCGGCGTGCGCAGCATGCGGCGGATTTCGCCGATCACCGCCTCCTCGACCATCGCACCCGGCAGGCGCTGCGGCCCGCGCAGCTCAGCCGCCGGGCGTTTCCGGATCACGTCCATGGACGTGTAGTAGCAGTAACGCTTGCCCTTCCGCTTGGTGTGGTGGGGCGTCATGGCGGCGCCCGTCTCGGTGAAGATCAGCCCGCGCAGGAGCGCCGGTTGCGCCGCCCGCGCCACCGCCCCGCGGGCGACGCGGTTGTTGGCGATGACCGCGTGGACCTCGTCCCACAGCTTCTGGTCGATGATGGCCGCGTGCTCGCCGGGATAGACCTCGTCCTTGTGCACCGCGAGGCCGAGATAGACCTTGTTGTGCAGGAACTTCAGCAGGTAACCCCGGTCAAAGACCGCTCCGCGCTCCGTGCGGATCCCGCGCGCATGCAGTTCCTTCAGCACCTGCGCCGTGGAACTTGAGCGCGCATAGAGGCGGAAGATCGTCCCGACCTGCTCGGCTTCGGCGGGCTCGATGACCAGCTTCCGGTCCTTCACCACGTAGCCGAGCGGCACCGGACCGCCCATCCACATCCCCTTCCGACGCGAGGCCGCAAACTTGTCGCGGATCCGCTCGCCGATCACCTCGCGTTCGAACTGGGCGAAGCTGAGCAGGATGTTCAGCGTCAACCGGCCCATGGACGTCGTGGTGTTGAAGGACTGCGTGACCGAGACGAAGGTGACGCCGTGACGGTCGAAGATCTCGACGAGCTTCGAGAAGTCCATCAGCGCGCGGCTCAGACGGTCGATCTTGTAAACCACGACCACGTCGATCAGCCCGGCCTCGATGTCGGCGATCAGCCGCGACAGCGCCGGGCGGTCCAGCGTCCCACCAGAGAAGCCGCCATCATCGTAGCGGTCGCGGAGCGCCACCCATCCCTCCGCGCGCTGGCTGGCGATGTAGGCCTCGCAGGCCTCGCGCTGGGCGTCGAGGCTGTTGAACTCCATGTCGAGCCCTTCCTCGCTCGACTTGCGGGTGTAGATGGCGCAGCGCAGGCGGCGGACGGGTTCGGGCTTGGTGCGGCTCATGGGCGGGCCTCCGCACCATGGGCCAGCCCGAAGAACTTCCACCCGTTCCAGTGACTGCCGGTGATCGCGCGCACAGCGGCCGAGAGCGACTTGAAGCGCCGCCCCTGCCATTCGAAGCCATCGGTCAGGACGGTGACAACCTGTTCCTCGCCCTGCCATTCGCGCACCAGCTTGGTGCCGGGGATCGGACGGCGGGGATCCGCGATCAGCGGACCCGGCGCGCCGGATGCGACCTCGGCCGCCAGCGCGTCCAGCGTGCGCCGCGTGGCGGGCTTGACCCCGCCAAGGGCCAGTTCCTGGATGCGGTAGCCGATCCGCAGTTCCAGGTTCCCCCGGCTGGCGTTGGGGGCGTGCTCGCCGAACATCATCCGCCACTTGCCCTGCAACTCGGCCACTGTCATCGCCTTCAGCGCTGCCAGTTCGGCCAGGACGTCGATCCCCTCAGCCTGGCGCGCGAGCGCAGCCTTTGCAGCTGATTTCCTTGTGTTTTTCCTCATACGTCGTCTCCAACTCGGTTTTGCACATGTCTCCGACGACGGCGTCTGAGGGCGAGAATGTCCAGCGAACTGTCTCCGTCGAGCGGAGAATTCTCGTTCGTTTCCCGCGGGTTGGTGCGCGCGATGGCGCTGGCGAGCATGGCGGCCAGTTCCGCCAGCCGCTCATCGGTGGTGAGCGTCTCAGCCGGCGGCGCGAAGGCGATGTCGTCTTGCATGGGGAGCGAACCTCCTGAGGCGGTTTGCTCTGTGTTCGCCGGTCGCGGCGGGGGAATTCAAGTTAAAACAATAGGTTGTCGTAACCAAGCGAAGACCAAGGAAGCTGAGCGGACGCGATGCGTAGACGATCGCACCATGAAGATCACCACTCGAATCGTTGGTCTCGCTCGCGCTCTTCCTCCTGCTCGGCCTCGCGGATACGACCAATTTTCGCGCGAATCCCCGGAGCTAGACGAGCGATGGTATGCCGGACCTCGGGAGCGGGATGGCCAACTAGCGTTTCAACACTCTTCAAGCGGCTTTCCATGATATCCGCTCTGCTGCCAGACCAGCTCATCGGCGCGAGGTATTCGAGATAGGCCTCCACGACTTGCTCGGGGCAAGGCGCGGCGTTGAGAAACCCCAAAGCTTGGGGTGAAATCTCGCTTACTTCATCGTTGTCCTGAGAGGCTCGCGCAAATGGCGAGATGTTTGGCGCAACCTTGGACCAGCGAATGGGATCTTCGCGGCACCATTCGATCAGTGGGTTCACTGGCACATGGATCAGACAGTCCCGATCTAAGCCGCTACGAAGGCGGATTGAAGGTCCGTCCTTTCCATCGGGGAACAGTCTAGAAAGAAAGATCTGAGGCGATTTGCGTGCCAACTCAGCAAGCGTACGCTCAACATCATATGTGCTTCCATAGCGCCGCGCTGCCCGCGCGATGATCGCATCCATACACCGCTCTGCAAGAGCGGAACTCTCATCTCGCATGCAGTACGACAGTGCTTCAGCCATGTCATGATCGATGTTCGAGTTGATTTCTTCATTTGTGATGATGGCGATCACCGCATCCACCCCTGTAGCGTTGAGCTCCTCTGGCCAAGCGTCGCGTGAACTCTTCTCGACAAACCCCAGCATTCTGAGTGCATCCACCACAAGAAGTGCCCCGCCCTCTCTTCCCGACAGTGATCGAAGAAGCCGAACACGCTGCTCGTCATTCAGTTCACGCTCTTCACGCCAAGCTATATCGTGTAGTAGCCACGCGGCGGTTTCTGCTTCGCCAGCGATCTCAACAACGTTTTCAAGTTCATCCTCGGAAAGAACGCCTTTGGGAAGAAAGACTGAATAAATGCGTCGGAGGCCAGGCGTTACGCGACACTCAGCCCTAATAGATTCCGCAACTGCTGGGCTGCTCTCGTCCAGCTGGTGCAGTAGTCCAGAGAGAAAGCCAACCTGTTGCGGTTTGTCGGGATCGCTCAAATACAAATCGCGTAGGATTTCCCACGTCCGTCTCGGTTCGCGATTTCCCTGAACCAACCCGATGCCGAGAGAGTAGAGGGGCCGGCCTTTGTGCTCGAACAGGTCTCTCCCGATCGCTTGGAGCACATCTGGGGAAGCTGCCAATTCTTGTCCAAGGAGCTCCAACCGTTCGGTGCGCCTAGCCTCAGCGGCCCTGTGATCGTCGTCTTCGGAATCGAGGTCCCAACCACGTACGGTTTCGGCGCGGACTCGGGCGGAAAGGTCCGTGGGGGCCATATCGTCGATGAGCTTTTGCAGCAGCGCCGAGTCTTCCGCAGAAAGCTCCGAGCCACGCTTATTTAACAGGTATCGCATTCGCCGGAGCGCATGCCACCCCTCCACCCAAGGTGCCTCTTCGTGCAACTGACGCGCAATAGCATCGATTTTCGAGCGAAGAGTCGGTACGCGCCGCCAGATTCCGTCAATCTCGTCGGAGAGTGCTTTTCTAACGCTGTCTCGTACTTCTACCGGCCCTGCCAAGGCAGTGTGCGCTGCCAATTCCAACCACCGGGAGAACCAGTCTACAACCTCAGCCCCACGCGGTTCCCAGCCAAAGGAATCCGGACGAGCGTCATCGAATGAGAGGATCGAAGAAGACCAGTGGCCTGTTCGTAAGGCCGACTTGAGCATGCTGACCCCCCGCGAATTCTGGTTCGCATTGTTCGCAAGAAGATACTGGCTTGCCACCTGTACGCGGGCTTCAGTCTTTGCCAACGTCCCTGAGAGGTACAGGCCAAAAAGACTGCTCAGCACGTCATCTGCATTGGAGGCTCGTTGCTCGTCAAAAGTAATAGCAAGTGAAACGAGGGTTTCGCAGGCCTGAGGGAACATGACCTCAGAATGTGCAATCCGCGCGATCATTCGGGTCAAACTGTCAAGGTGAAGAAATTCTTCCGGCGCCGCCGCAATAGCGGCGGCCATTGCATTGACAACGTGGAGCGCATCTTCAGGGACCAAATGGCACACTGCCTCGAGCACCTGGAGATCCGGCGCGGTACCATGCACCGGTCCGCCAGTCTCCATCCATCGGTTCACAATGCGTCGAGCCTCATCGCAATCGTGAAGGTAAGAGAGCCGTCGAGCAAGTGACCGGCGAAGGCGCGGTTTGTCGGCAAAGCCGTCGGCGATATTCCGGAACGGGATTGATCTCAGCGCCTTTCGGGCGAGGCGGTTGGCGAGAGCATGAGGCAGTACTGCACGCCATCTGCTTCTTGCTTGCGCAAGGCCCCTGTCGAGGAGGGTACTGGCGTGCCGATGCATTGCCCCACGCGACAACTCGGCAAGAGAACCGAGGAAGAGGAGTTCATCCGGTTGCTCATCTCCGTCCACTTCAAAGGAGTAGACCAAAGATAGAACCTCAGCGGCTCGAGCCAGCTCCTCGTTTCGTTCCTCGCGTTGCCAGAACAAACGATCAAAAAGCGTCGCGTCATCGAATGCGGTGAGGCTTCCAGTCTGGGGGATTGCCTGAGCCAATGCGAAGCCAAGCCGAGCGTTACCTTGCGCAAGTTCGGCCAGTCGTCGGGCATCTCCCGTGGAAAGATCGGTGCGCCGACGGCGAAGTAGGGCTTCGACAATGTCGGAGCCCTCGGCCTCGACGCGAATGACGTCTGTTTCTTCCGGGCGATCATTGCGGACGTCATACTCGACCGTGACCAGCCGGACGGCTCCAGGGCGTTCTGCCAATTTCCGCGCTAGTGCTTGGTGAGTGTCGGGCGGGCAATTGTCCACAACAAGAACTGCTGGAGCGCTGCGTTCAATCAGTGCTTCCAGCATTCCAGTTGGTGTAGGATTGGGAGAATGGCCCAAGTCTGTGTAGACCGCATGAGAAACTGGCAAGGCCGAAACGGACCCTATCGGCTCGAAGAGTGCTTGGGCTATCCGACTCTTGCCAATTCCGGAAAGGCCGGCGATGCGCACAGCACCCGTGCCATCACGAACCAGTTTTCTTATCTCGTCGAGCGCTTCAGGCAGATTTCGGATGGGAGCGCGGCGCTCAATATGAAAAACAAGCCCTTCCTCGCAGATCAAATCGTCAACTTCTCCTTCCGGAGTCGATGACCAGCGTCCAAACGGCTGCCAGCCCGCGAGGATAGGAAGGTCCAGGCGCCTGCGTAGCCAAGCAGCCACTGAGGGATGTGTACTGACCCATCGACTGATGGCATTGCGGTCCAGGAGTGCCAGCTCCAGTCTTGTCCCATTCGGGTCATCGGCGACAGCTTCACGCATGGCATCGACGCGGCGTTTGAGCATGGCCTCTGAGCAGTTCGCCCCGGCGCTCGCGATGAGATAGGAGCCACCTCGAGCTGCAATTGCCGAGATCGCGGGGCGTAGATTCCCTCCGGGACGCATCTCGGTGACGATGGCGCCGGGAGTGAGATCGGCGGCTTTCACCTGAATCCCAACGTCTCGTCGCGCGAGAGGGCCAGCCGCAATGAACGGACCGGTAGGCTCGACCACGACGTCGAGACCGCCATCGGCAGCCGTCTGGCTTCCTCCCCAACGAACCTCATTCCGATGACCGCCTTGCCGTTCGCGTTCGGCCTCGCATAACCGAGCGATCAGTTCGCGAAGATCAGCATCCGATAGATCGACCAGGCGGTTGCTCGGAATGTCAAAGATTGGCATGAAAGAACTTCCTTTTGCGACGACCTACGAACTGCCAAGATTGTATAAAGCATTGGGCAGGCTTAGCCGAAAGCGCGAACTGTTCGAAATATGTTGGTCGCCTCTGTGGAAACCGCAGCACCAGCGCGCTGTAGCCCGATGGACAGACGAACTGGACCATATGTGCCTCAATGCCGCGTCGCCTCTCGGACCATCCCATCCGTCTCCAGCCTCAGCGCGGCCTGCCACAGCGGCGTCTTCATGAACACCGCCTCTTCGAAGCGATAGCCGGGCGTTCCGCGCTCCTGCTGCAGCAGCCCCGCCCAGCAGAGCGGGCGCAGCACCTGAATGTAGAGCTGTCCCATCACCTCGTCGTAGCGCGGGAACGGTCCAGTTTTAGGCTCGCCGAAGAACACGCGTCGGAGATGGGCGCCGGTGGCACCGTCTTCTGTCTCGACGTTCAGCACGTTCAGGAACACGTCCCAGTTGCCAAGGATCGGCGCGTCGTCGAAGCGCGACATGCTGCCGTGGTTGATCTGAAACAGAAAGAACGGGACGACCGCGCCGAAGATCCGACCGGGATGGCCGACCAGCGCCTGGCCTGCCTTGGTCAGGCGGAACTCTCCCTTGTAGTGTCGGCCAAGCTTCATCGCGATCATCAGGTCGTGCAGGACCATGAGCGGGGCGAAGTCGGGCTCGTTCAGCACCTTGTTGACGGCGAAGAGGTCCGCCTCGGTGTGACCGGGCCAGTGGAACGCGGCCGCGGCCCAGTGCACGAACACCCGCTTGAACCCCTTGGACGGCGTCAGGGGGACGCCGCCATGCTCGCCGATCCAAGCGAAGGTCTTCTCCATCCCGCGTACCAGCGGCGAGAACGCCAGCGCCGGATCGGCATCGTCCATCTCCCGCAGCGCGATCACCTCAGATCTCCCGCGCGAACCAACGGATGCGGCCAACAATGTGGATCTCGTCGGCCGTTCGTTCGTATTCGGGGTAGTGCTTGTTGTCGGAGATGACGCGGACCGCGGGCGGGTCGCTGTTCGGGATGTGCTCGAGCCGCTTGGCGACCAGCCCCATCCCGTCGTCCAGCACGAAGATTCCGGGCGGGTTCGGCGCGCGACGGGTCATGTCGACCAGGACCGCGTCGCCGCTCACGAGCGTCGGCGCCATGCTATCGCCCTCGACGTGCATGATGCGCAGCTGCGACGGGCTGGCCTTAAGCTTGTGGCGGATCCACGATTGGCGGAAGTGATAGACGCGGCCGGGCGTATCGCCATCTTCGGTCACCACCGCGCCGCCGCCCATCGCCGGGCGCGGCGTGGCGTGCGCGATGGCCACGAAGGCATCGTCGGGATTGTCCACGAAGGGGGGCGTGCCCTCCACCTCGCCGATGCCGTGGATCAGCCAGTCGCGGTCCACCTTCAGCACGCGGGCGACCTCTGTCAGCCGGTCGATTCCCGGGCGGGCGGAGCGGCCGCGCAGGATGTCGTAGACGAAGGAGCGGTTCACGCCGGCCATCTCGGCGACATGGGCAGGCGTCAGGCCGAGCTGTTGGGCGCGGGCCCGCAGGCGTTCGGCCAGGGTGTGCTGCTCGGTCATGTTTTCCCCAAGGGTATGTGGATGAAATAGGATAAAACAGGATTGATGCGGACCCGTCAAGCGATTAGAACAAAACATAAACAATCGCACATGGGAATCGGGGGTCCGGATGGAGATCGAGAAGTCGTATTTCACCCTGCCGGAGATCCTCGAGCGCTGGTCCATGTCCGAGGCGGACCTCGTCTACCTGGCCGAGAACGACCAGCTGCGGCTATCGATCCGGGTGTTCAACCTGGCCGTCGAGCTCGGCGACTACGAGGAGACACCAGAGGGAGAGCGATTCTCCGTGCCGTTCGAGCGGGGCCCGTTCAACGGGCTCCTGGATCTCCACGCCCATGACGTCTTCCAGCTGTTCCGGCATGGCGAGGTGAAGCTCAGCCGCTTCCGCTCGCACAAGGCCGACTATGCCTGCCTGACAGGGGAGCGAGAGCTCATCACCGTGCGGCAGCGCGATCTTTTCCTCAGGCGGGACGAGCGTGACCGCTTCGAGGCCGAGACGGGATTTGCCGGAGCGGCTGCCGGCCCACGACCCGGCGCGTTCCATGCCTCCGCCGACTACCAGGATGTCCGCTGCAACGGTCAGCACTTCCGGCTGGGCGCGATTCAGGCGCAGGTCGTGCGCGCGATGCACGAGGCTGCCGGGCGGGGCGAGCCTTGGCAGAGCGGAAAGGCGATCCTCGCCGCCGCGGGGTCGCGTAGCCTCAAGATGTCGGACGTCTTCAAGTCGAAGAAGAACTGGCGCCTGCTGATCGAGTCGGACGGCCGCGGCGCCTATCGCCTGCTCGGGCTCTGAGCCCGCGTCATCCCTCCCATCCGCGTGCCCACCCCATCCCCTGCGGTGGGATGCGCCGGGGGATGAGAGGGGGATGGCGATCCCCCACAGGGCCGTTCTACCTTGGATTGAAATGCTCCTGACAATCCCACTCCGATCCTGACGACATCCCCTCGCGGGATTTCGCATCGTGCTCCCGACAAACGACACCGGGAGACGACGATGCAGCAGAAGACCTGTCTCACACAAAAGGAGCTCGCGCGGCGCTGGACGATCTCGCACCGCACGCTCGAGCGCTGGCGATGGGCCGGGGAAGGCCCCGCCTACATGAAACTCGGCGGCCGGGTGGTCTACCGGCTCGAGGACATCCTGGCCTTCGAGAAGGACCAGCTCACGCATACCGCTGACAGCGCGCGGGGGGCGGCATGATGGAACGCCGCTCCGCCATCCACGGCAGCCGCGTCGTGTCGATCTTCGGCGCCGCCGGTCCCGCGCTCGACGAGATGGGGCTTTCCGCCTGGATCGCGCAGGCCGCCCCGGGCGAGGCGCTGGTCTATCACCGCGGGTTCCTCGCCGTCGACGCCACCGGGGCCGTCTCGAACCTCACGCCCGAGCGCCAGCGCACCCTGCGCGGTGTCGCCGCCGCTGCGCTGCGCGCCGCCGAGCAGCGGCTCGTCCACCTCGTGCAGGCCCGGCTCGGCCCCGACCACTTCGCCTACATCGCCGTCGCCCGTCCGAAGCCCGGACCCGCCGGCGCTGCCCTCTCGATGCGCCTCCTCGAGGCCGCCTGACCCCCATCCCCAATTATGGAGGCCCCAATGCCATTCCCGCAGAACATCCCCAACATCGACGATCTGATCAACCTGCCCGCTGGCGAGATCGCCCAGCTTCCGGTTGAGCTTCTGGCCGCCATGCAGCGTGAGATCGATGCTGCCGCCAAGCAGATGAAGGCCGTCACCGCGCGCTTCTCGACTGCGCTTGAGGTCCGTTACGCCACCCGCGCCGCCGAAGCCCGCCGCGCCTGCGGCAAGGATACCGGCACCGTCCGCCTTGCCGATGGCGAATTCACCGTGGTCGCCGATCTGCCGAAGCGCGTCGAATGGGACCAGGCCCAGCTCGCCGCCATGGTCGAGCGGATCCGTGCCGCCGGCGACGACCCGTCCGAATACGTTGAGATCAGCTTCAAGGTGCCCGAGCGCGCCTATGTCGCCTGGCCTGAGGCGATCCGGCAGGGCTTCGAGCCCGCCCGAACCGTGAAGACCGGCGCGCTGAAGATCGCGATCCTGCCGCAGGGGGACCACGCGTGAGCCTCCCCATCATCACCGCCGATCAGCGACTGGCAGAGACGCGGGGCATCAAGGGCGTGATCTTTGGCCCCTCCGGGATCGGCAAGACCAGCCTGCTCTGGACGCTGGAAGCCTCGACCACGCTGTTCTTCGACCTCGAGGCGGGCGACCTCGCCATCGAGGGGCTTCACATCGACGTGGTCCGGCCGCGCACCTGGAAGGAGTGTCGGGACTTCGCGGTCTTCATCGGCGGCCCGAACCCGGCGCTCCGGCCCGAACAGCCCTACAGCTAGGCGCATTTCGACGAGGTGTGCGGCCGGTTCGGCGATCCGCGCGTCCTCGCCAAATACGACACCGTTTTCATCGACTCGATCACCGTGGCCGGGCGGCTCTGCTTCCAATGGTGCCGCGGGCAACCGGAGGCGCACTCGGAAAAGACCGGGAAACCCGATGTCCGCGGCGCCTACGGGCTTCACGGGCGCGAGATGATCGGCTGGCTGACCCACCTCCAGCACACGCGCGGTAAGAACGTCTGGTTCGTCGGGATCCTCGACGAGAAGCTCGACGACTTCAATCGCAAGGTCTTCGTCCCGCAGATCGACGGCTCGAAGACCGGGCTCGAGCTGCCTGGCATCGTCGATCAGGTCATCACCATGGCCAGCCTTCCGGACGAGCTGAACCGGCCTCAGCGGGCTTTCGTCTGCCAGACGCTGAACCCGTGGGGCTACCCGGCCAAGGACCGCTCCGGCCGCCTCGACCTGGTCGAAGAGCCTCATCTCGGCCGGTTGATGGAGAAGATCCGCGGCCCGCTGATCCCTGCGGAACGGCGGCTGACCTATTCGCCGCCGCAGCTGCCCCCACCGCCCGGTCCGACGGCGACCGACACCGATTCTTATCCCACCAACTGAAAGGACCCGAGCCATGTCCGGTCTCTGGAACGACTTCAACGATGCGCAGTCCAACACGAACCTCATCCCCAAGGGCACGCTGGCCAAGGTGCGGCTGACGATCCGCCCCGGCGGTTTCGACGACCCGTCGCAGGGCTGGACCGGGGGCTATGCCACCCGCGGCTCGACCGGCGCGGTGTATCTCAACGGCGAATTTACCGTGACCGAGGGCCAATACGCTCGGCGCAAGATTTTCACGCTGATCGGTCTCTACAGCCCCAAGGGTCCGGACTGGGCCAACATGGGCCGCAGCCTCGTGCGCGGCATGCTGAACTCGGCGCGCGGGATCTCGGACAAGGACCAGTCCCCGCAGGCGCAGGCGGCGCGGCGGATCGGGGGCTTCGCCGATCTCGACGGGATCGAGTTCATCGCCCGGATCGACGTCGGCAGCGACGCCATGGGCGAGGAGAAGAACGAGATCCGCGCCGCTGTTACCCCCGACCATCGCGACTATGCGCAGGTCATGGGTCTGGCGGCGCAGCACGGCTATCAGCCGCCCGCGCAGACAGCGCCCCAGCAGGCGCCGGTCCAGCAGCCCGCGGCTGCACCGGTGCCGGGCCGTCCCGCATGGGCGCAGTGAGGGCGCGATGCTCCTCCGCCCCCGCCAGAAACTCTTCGTGGAGCGCAGCCTCGCTGCGCTCTCGACCCGCGACAACACGCTGGGCGTGGCGCCCACAGGCGCGGGCAAGACGATCATGCTCTCGGCGGTCACCGGAAGGATGACCGGGGACAGCGCCAAGGCTTGCGTGCTCGCGCATCGTGACGAGCTGACCAGTCAGAACCGGGCGAAGTTCGCACGAGTGAATCCCGACACGGAGACCTCCGTCGTCGATGCCGCGACCAAGTCTTGGAACGGACAGGTCACCTTCGCCATGGCGCCGACGCTTTCGCGCGCCGCCAATCTGCAGGCCATGCCGAAGCTCGATCTGCTGGTGATCGACGAGGCGCATCACGCGGTGGCCGAGAGCTATCGTCGGATCATCGACCGGGTGCGCGACGCCAATCCCGACGCGCGCATCTTCGGCGTCACGGCGACGCCGAACCGGGGCGACAGGAAGGGGCTGCGCGAGGTCTTCGACAACGTCGCCGACCAGGTCCGGTTGGGCGAGCTGATCGCGTCCGGTCACCTCGTGCCGCCGCGCACCTTCGTGATCGATGTGGGCGTGCAGGACCAGCTGCGCGCCGTCCGCAAGACCGCCGACGATTACGACATGGGCGCGGTCGCAGCGATCATGAACCGCGCGCCCATCACCGAGGAAGTGGTGCGGCACTGGGAGGAAAAGGCGGGCGACCGCCAAACCGTGGTCTTCTGCTCGACGGTCGCGCACGCCATGGACGTGGCGACCGCCTTCAACGAGGCCGGAAACCCGGCCGCCGTCGTCCTTGGCGACATGGGCTCCGCAGAACGGAAGATGGTGCTGGAAGCGTACGCCTCCGGGGAAAGCCAGATCGTCGTCAATGTCGCAGTGCTGACCGAGGGCTGGGACCACCCGCCGACCTCCTGCGTCGTGCTGCTGCGACCGAGTTCCTACAAATCGACCATGATCCAGATGGTCGGGCGCGGTCTGCGCACCGTCGATCCGGCCGAGCATCCCGGCATCGTCAAGACCGACTGCATCGTGCTGGATTTCGGGATCTCGAGCCTGACGCATGGCACGCTGGAGCAGGACGTCGATCTCGATGGCCGCGATCCGGCACCGGGCGAAGCTCCCACAAAGACCTGTCCGGAATGCGAGGCGGAGATCCCGCTCGCGTCACGGCAGTGCCCGATCTGCGGATACGAGTTCCCCGGCGGGTCCGTGACAGCGCCGCTTGAGAGCGTCGTGATGTCCGAGATCGACCTGCTGAGGCGGTCGAGTTTCGTCTGGGAGGATCTCTTCGGCGACGATGCTGCGCTGATGGCCAGCGGCTTCAGCGCCTGGGGCGGCGTGTTCTTCCTCGAAGGCCGCTGGCATGCCGTGGGCGGCGCCAAGGGACAGCCGACCTGCCTTCTCGGCGTGGGGGATCGGACGGTCTGCCTCGCGCAGGCCGACGATTGGCTGAACGAACACGAGAGCGATGAGAGCGCCTTCAAGTCGAAGCGCTGGCTGACGCAGACGCCGACCGAGAAGCAGCTGCAATACCTCTCGCCCGCGCAGCGGCAGGATTACGGGCTGTCCCGCTACCGCGCCTCGGTGCTGATCACCTTCCAGTTCAACCGGCGCGACATCCGGCGTCTCGTCATGTCGGCCGCGCCCGAGCGGAGGGCGGCGTGAGCCATGTCGCGCAAATCCCATCCCCGTCCGCAGCGGCTGCGGATCGACCGGGCTTTGATTGCCTCTGGCATCCGCGCCCGGTGCTCTGCGCGGTCTGCTCTGCGCGCACCCGCGGCTTCGGCTGGTTCGATCCCCACCGGCCGCGGCCTCACCGAACCCGCCGCTGGTTCTGTTCCATGGGCTGCCAGGCGGCCTTCACCCGCAAAGCAAAGAGAGGACTGAGCATGGTCGATTTCACCGAAGAGGAAACCCAGGCGCTGCTCGCCGTCATGCACGCGCTCGCCCCCGAGATGGAGCGGATCGGCTGGGACCGGCCGCTGGGACAGCTGACGCAGAGCGACATGCATCGGCTGATCGTCACCGCCATCGAAGCCTTCCGCGCCGAGATGGCCGAGATCGCCAGCCAGTCGGAGATCCCGTTCTGATGCTAGACTACAACAAGCGCCCCGGCATCGCCGACCGGATTAATGCGGCCGTGGACGCCGCGCTCGAGGCTGAACGTGCTACCACGCCGCCGCGCGACTATCTCGGGGCGTCCCGGCTCGGCCATGCCTGCGAGCGCGCGCTGCAGTTCGAGTTCGCGGGTGCGCCGAAGGACGAGGGCCAGGACTTCTCCGGCCGCTCGCTCCGGATCTTCGCGATCGGTCATCAGCTCGAGGATCTTGCCATCCGCTGGCTGCGGGCGACCGGGATCGATCTGGTGACCCAGAAGCGCGACGGCGGCCAGTTCGGCTTCTCGGTCGCGGCCGGGCGCATCCGCGGTCATGTCGACGGGATCGTCGCCGAGGCCCCGGCGACGCTGGGGCTGCGCATCCCGGCGCTATGGGAATGCAAGACGATGAACGCGAAGAACTGGCGCGAGACGGTGGCCAAGGGCGTGACCGTCGCGAAGCCGGTCTATGCCGCGCAGATCGCGCTCTACCAAGCCTACATGGAAGCGACGGTGCCGGGCATCAGCGCGAACCCCGCACTCTTCACCGCGATTAACAAAGACACGGCCGAGCTACACCACGAGCTCGTGCCCTTCGATGCCGACCTCGCGCAGCGCATGTCCGACCGCGGCGTGCGGATCCTGCGGGCGACCGATGCCGGCGAGCTGCTCCCGCGCATCGCGGCCAATCGCGACTTCTTCGAATGCCGGTTCTGCCCGTGGGCCGAGCGCTGCTGGGGTCTGTCGGCATGAGCGACGACAACATCATCCACTTCAACCCCTGGCGCGATTTCAACGACGCGGCGCCCTTGGACGATCCCTTCGCCGTCGAACCGGATGCAGGCCAGATCGCTCGCTTCGTCGACGTGGTCTTCGGCTATTGCGAGGGCCTAATCCCGGTCCGCGGTTTCGTCGACAAGGGTCAGGGCAAGGAAGGGCGCCCGCACAACATCTGGATCGACGCGGACGCCACCGCGCCCGAGAAGCTCGCCACCTTCGCGGGCTGGGCCGCGCGCGAGGGCGCGGCAGTTTATGTCATCCCCGGCACGGTCGCGGAAACGGGTCAGGCCCGCGCCGCGGACGTCCTGCAGATGCAGAGCCTCGTGGTCGACCTCGACTCGGGCGACATCCCGGCCAAGCTCGATCACCTCGTCCACCACCTCGGGCGACCGACCCTGATCGTCGAGAGCGGCGGGCGCACGCCCGAGGGCGCGACCAAGCTCCATATCTGGTGGAAGCTGACCGAGCCCGCGGAGGGGGCCGATCTCGCCCGGCTCTGCCAGCTTCGCGGCGAGATCGCGCTGAAGGTGGGCGGCGACACGCATTTCCGCTCGGCCCACCAGCCGATCCGGGTGCCCGGCACCGTCTATCACAAGGGAGGGCTCACGCGGCTGGTGCAGATCCGCGAGGCGACCGAACTCGAGGTCGATCTCGCCGAGATGGCCGAGCGCGTCGCCGACATGCCGCCCATGCCCGGCGTCGGCATGGCGACGGCCGAGTCCCGCGAGAAACCCGCCATCGGCGACGTGCTGGTGACGCTGGTGCTTGAGGGCGGCACGGACGAGTGGTCCCGCTTCGAGGGCGCCTCTGCCGCCATCGGCTATTTCCTGCGGCTGGTCCACGAGGGCCGGATCTCGATGGACGAGGGCTGGACGGCGATCTGCGGCTACAACGCTGCGATGCTGCGCCCCGCCTGGCCGCTCGACCGGCTGAAGCGCGAGACGAACCGGCTGTGGGAGCTGCACATCAAACGGCACGGGCCGCCGCTGATCCGCCTCGACAGTGCGGCGCCCGCGCAAACTGACCTGCCCACCTTCACGCTGGGCGCGCTTCTCGACGACACGAGCCCGATGCCCGACGACATCATCGGCCCGCGCGTGTTGACGCCGGGCGGGCTTCTGGTGCTGGGCGGCGCGCCCAAGGTCGGCAAGAGCGACCTTCTGATCGCCTTGCTCGTGCACATGGCGGCGGGCGTGCCCTTCCTCGGCTTCACTCCGCCACGGCCGCTGCGGATCTTCTACCTGCAGGCCGAGATCCAGTACCACTACCTGCGCGAACGCATGCAGCAGATCGGCCTGCCGCCCGAGCTGATCGCGGCCGCGCGCGACAACCTGATCGTCACGCCGAAGCTGCGGATGCTGCTCGATGCCGAGGGCAGCGCGCGCGTGGCCGAGGCGATCAGGGCCGCGTTCCCCGACGCCCCACTCGACATCCTCTGCATCGACCCGATCCGGAACCTCTTCGACGGCGGGCCGGACGGCGGCGGCGAGAACGACAACGCCGCGATGATGTTCTTCCTGAAGGACCGGGTCGAGGTACTGCGCGACCACGTCAATCCCGACTGCGGCGTCATCCTGGTCCACCACACCAAGAAGCTCTCGAAGCACCAGGTGAAGGAAGATCAGTTCCTCGCCCTCTCGGGCGCCAGCGCGCTCAGGGGCTTCTACACCACCGGCCTGATCCTGCACCGGCCGGAGGAGGATTCGACCCAGCGCCGCCTCGAGATCGAGCTGCGCAATGGCCCCGCGCTGCCCGCCAAGCTCGTGGACAAGGTCAACGGCAAATGGGCCGAACTGAACCCCATGAACGAGCGTCTCGTGCGCCCTGAAGTCGGTGCGAAGCATGACGCCGAGCGCGATCGCAAGCGGGACGTGATCCTCTCGATCCTGATCGAGGAGGCGGCCGAGGGACGGCTCTACACCATCAACCAGTTCGCTGAGGCCTTCGAGAACAAGGGCGGTCTGGGCGGCAAGGACACGATCCGCGACCGGATCGCGGTGCAGGCCACCAAGGGCGCCATCAAGTTCATCCGCGACGTCGCCCCCTATGGGCTCGGGCCTTCGCGATCGCGCTTCGGATACCTCTGCGTCGAGGGAATGGTCATGCCCACGGACGGCGAAGATGTCGATCCGGCGACCGGCGAGGTCACAGCCGCCAGCATCGCGGTGCTGCCCACCCACTACAAATCGCCGCAGACCGGAGCGCTGCTCGAGGTCGAAAACCCTCAGGTCTGGGTCTACCCAGAGGGGGAACGGCCATGATCGCCCCCGCAGATCGCTTCGCGCAGAATTACGCAGGGGCCAGTTTGAACCAGATGCGGGGCCTTGCCGAAACTGCCCCGCCACCCTCACGCAGAAGCTCGCACGCGTCCGACCTGGCCAGTTTCGGCCCGCTTCCGAAACTGCCCCCGCAGGATTGCGCTGATGCCGCAACCGCTACGCTGCAACCAGTTTCGGGCGAGTCAGGCGAAAGCACCCTCCCGATACTGGAATTCCCTATTCCTATCAGTGTGTTGATGCAGTTTTCCAGTTTCGGGGGTGAAACCACCCCCTACGGGGGTGGGGGAGAACGCCGCAGGCGGGTTCTCCCACGCCCACCCCCAGGGGTTTGCGCGCGTGGCTCAACCCCGCCCAAAACACCCGATCCGACGACGGCGGCCCCGTACCGCCAAGCACCAGACCGCCGTCGTCTTCCACCCGAGCAGCCAACCAGAAGAGGAGACCACCCATGGCTGACATGACTCTCGCCACACACCGCCGCGAGGCAATCCCCGATCTGCCACCCGCCGTCCGGGCCAACCGCGCGATGCTGGCGCTCGACCTCGGCACCACCACGGGCTGGGCGCTGCATGGCATCGACGGGCTGATCACCTCCGGCACGGTGTCCTTCCGCCCGGGCCGCTTCGACGGTGGCGGCATGCGGTATCTCCGCTTCACCAACTGGCTGACCGAGATCGACCGGCTGTCCGGGCCCGTCGCCGCGATCTGGTTCGAGGAGGTCCGCCGTCACGCCGGCACCGACGCCGCCCATGTCTATGGTGGGCTGATGGCCACGCTGACCGCATGGGCCGAACTGCGCGGCATTCCCTACGAGGGCGTCCCGGTCGGCACGATCAAGCGCCATGCCACGGGCAAGGGCAACGCGCCCAAGGAGGCGATGATCGCCGCGGCCCGCGCCCGCGGCTTCAGCCCCGCCGACGACAACGAGGCCGACGCCATCGCGATCCTGCTCTGGGCGCTGGAGACCAAGGGGGGCCTGCAATGAGGCGGTTTCCCCGTGGCTATGGCGGCGAGCGCCGCAACCCCGAACAGGTCAAGCGCGACGGCTGGAAGGAGCAACGCGTGTTCGCAGTTTCCCTTGACGACCAGAGACTTACTTGGCCTGAGCGGGAGCTGGTGCGGCAACTCGGCGAGCGTCTCTACGGCGCGCGCCCAACACAACGAGAGGTGAGGAAATGACACATTGGACACCAGCCGACGTGGAGGCGCGGCTCTCCGAGGCGGGGATGATCCTGCGCCGTCTGCCGGAGCCCCGGCGCAACGGATACTTCAGCACATGGCCGGAGATCGTCCACGGTTTCGCCGACAAGGTGGGCCAGGAGCCGAAGCCCATGCGCGTCTCGCCCTCGCCGCGGGACATCGCGCGGATGGAGGAGACGCTGACCTGGACGAACTGCCTCGAGCCCATCGACGGCAAGATCGTCTGGATGAAGGCGCATGACGAGCGCTGGAAGAACATCTGCTGGCACGTCGGTCTCTGCCACGCCGCTGCGCATCAGCACTGGCGCTACGGGCTGTCGCTGATCGCGCTGAACCTCAACAGGCAGCCCTTCAACCGAAAACTGCCGATCCTCGAGATCATCAAGCTGGCGCGCAGCCTGTAGGAAAGTCTCGTGTAGAGGTTTTTCGCGCAGACAAAAACGCCTCTCCCGGGCTAGAAAGTGGATATACTCGGGAGAGGCGCGCGCGGCGCAGCCCCGAACGAAACCATCCTTTCGTTGGCGGGGCGCGCTAATAAAGGAAAGGCGCTGATCCTTTCCTTGCGGGCCGCTGTCCGCCCCCGCCCCCCCCTCAGACGACTTCGCGGTTCCTTCTGCGCGATATTCGTATGCTGGCGGGCGAAGCGCGGGACTTCGCCAGCGCCAGGGCCGGATTTTTGGGAAGCCAGCCAGAATCCGGATCCACTCGCCTCCCGTACTAACCCCAATGAACGCTGGCCCTTGGGCCGGATACCCCGGACGCCGCTGGACCCCGCATGGAGTCCAGCGCGGCATCCGGTGTCCGGAATCCGGCCAGCATCCACCAACACATCGGAAACCACCCGACCATGACGCTGAGCTTCGCCCCCGAGCGTATCGAGACGTGGCCGCTGTCGCGCCTCCAGCCCTACGCGAAGAACGCGAAGGCGCACGGGCCGGACCAGGTCGCGAAGATCGCGGCCAGCATGGCCGAGTTCGGCTGGACCGTGCCCTGCCTCGTCGGCGAGGACGGGGAGCTGATCGCCGGGCATGGGCGCGTGCTGGCCGCGGCGCAGCTCGGGCTGACCGAGGCGCCGGTCATCGTGCTCGGGCACCTGACCGAGGCGCAGCGGCGGGCGTACCGGATCGCGGACAACAAGCTGACGGAACTCGGCACCTGGGACGAGGCGCTGCTGTCGGCCGAACTGAACAATCTGCTTGCCGAAGACTTCGACCTGTCGCTGGTCGGGTTTTCCGATGGCGAACTGGACAAGCTGCTGGCCTACGTCGCGGAAGACGACGGTGAAGAAGGTGGCGCCGGGGGCTCCGTGCCGCCGGTGACCATCCCCGAACCGCCCCGCAATCCGGCGTCGCGCACCGGCGATCTGTGGATCCTCGGTGACCATCGCCTGCTCTGCGGCGACAGCACCAGCGCTGCCGATGTGCGCCGCCTGATGAATGGCGAGCGTGCGATCCTGTTCGCGACCGATCCGCCGTATCTCGTCGACTACGACGGCTCCAACCACCCGACGCGAAACAAGGACTGGTCGGCATCGTACGGCACCACCTGGGACGACAGTTCGCAGGGGGCCGAGCTGTACGACGGCTTCATCGCCGCGGCAGTCGCCGAGGCGATCACCGAGGATGCGGCCTGGTACTGCTGGCACGCTTCCCGCCGACAGGCGATGCTGGAAGCCTGCTGGGAAAAGGCGGGCGCCTTCGTCCATCAGCAGATCATCTGGGTGAAGGACCGGGGCGTCCTGACCCGATCGCACTACCTCTGGAAGCACGAACCCTGCTTCATGGGCTGGCGCCGCCCGAACCGCCCGCCGAAGGTGGCCGAGCAGACGCTGCCCTCGACCTGGGAGATGTCGTCCTTCGCCAAGGACGAGCGGCCCGACCACCCGACGCCGAAGCCGCTCGACGCGTTTGGCATCCCGATGCGCCAGCATGTGGTGCGGGGCGGCCTCTGCTACGAGCCGTTCTCCGGCTCGGGTTCTCAGATCATGGCGGGCGAGGCCAATGGCCGCCGCGTCTTCGCGATGGAGATCAGCCCAGCCTACATCGATGTCGCCGTGGAGCGCTGGCAGGCCGAGACCGGCAAGGACGCAATCCTCGACGGCGACGGCCGGACCTTCGCTCAGGTGAAGGCGGAGCGGCTGGGCGACAAGGCCGATTCCGCCTGATGGCCGTCTACTACAACGATGCCGACCCCGCGGCCTGTGCATGGCTGCGGGAGTTGATCGCGGCCCGGCTGCTGCCAGATGGCGATGTGGACGAGCGTTCCATCCTCGACGTCGAGCCCGCCGACCTGCGCGGCTTCGCGCAATGCCATTTCTTCGCCGGAATCGGCGGCTGGCCCTACGCACTGCGCCTCGCGGGCGTGGCCGAGAGCCTGCCGGTTTGGACCGGCTCGCCGCCCTGCCAGCCCTTCAGCCAGGCCGGGCAGCGCAAGGGACAGGACGATGACCGCCATCTCGCCCCGGCATTCCTGCGGCTCGTCGCAGCCTGCCGCCCGGAGCTCGTCTTCGGCGAGCAGGTCGCGAGCGCGGCAGTGCTCGGACCGGTTGGCAGAAAGTCTCGCGCGGCAGTTGAGGGCCCGACTGGCTGGGCGTGGTTCGACGCTCTGGCGGCTGACCTGGAAGCGGCATCTTACGCCGTCGCGGCGGCCGATCTGCCGGCTGCGGGCATCGGCGCGCCGCACATCCGCCAGCGCCTGTTCTTCGGCGCCGTCGCCTTGGACGCAGTCACTCGCGGGTTGGGCGACGGCCTCGGCGAGGGATCACAAGGACGGATCGGAATGCCGGTCGGTGCCGATCAATGCGCTGCTCGGCCGACAGGTCTGGCTGGCGGGTTGGCCGACGGCGATGGCGGGCTCGCCCGCCACGAAGCGATACAATGCGGCCGGCAACACCGATGCGAGCCGCAGGACGGTGAAGCTGGTGGACTGGTCGATGGCGCCGACCCTGCCGGGGCCAAGGCGACGGACGGCGTCTGGCGAGATCCGGACTGGCTCCTCTGCCGCGATGACCGCTGGCGGCCCGTTGAGCCCGGAACATTCCCGCTGGCTGATGGGATATCCGGTCGCATGGGGCTGCTGCGGGGCTACGGCAATGCGATCGTTCCGCCGCTCGCGGCGGAGTTCGTGACGGCCTTCATGGAGAGCCTGCGATGAAGCAGAGCCGGACCATGTCGATGGTCGAGGCCGCGGCAAACGTTGTCGTCGGCTACGTTCTGGCCATCGCCACGCAGATCGTCGTATTCCCGTGGTTCGGGATCGAGACGGGGCTCCCGGAGCATCTGACGATCGGCCTCGCCTTCGTCGGTGTCTCGCTGGTGCGCGGCTACCTGCTGAGGCGGCTGTTCGAGGCGATCCGGATGCGGAGCGCAGAATGAAGAACCGCCGCCCGGCGTTGGGCGGCGGTACATGTTCGTTTCGCTGCAGAGCGTAAGTCACGGATGGCGTAGACATGCCCCCTTCCGTCGACCTTCTCGGAGGTGATCGTCAGGCCCAGCTTCTTCTTCAGCGCGCCAGCAAGCGCGCCTCTCACCGTGTGCGGTCTCCAGTCCAAGGCCGCGACGATCTCCTCGATGGTCGCGCCGTCCGGCGCGCGCAGCATGGCGATCAGCGTGGCCTGTTTCGTGCCCTCGCGCGGTGTGCGCGTCTTGGGCGCAGCCTTCGGTTCGGTGGGGGTGTCCGGCGCGGGCTTCGCGTCCTCGGGCTCGATGCCGATGGCGGCGAGGCCTGCGTCTGTGGCGACCAGCGTGACGCCGTGGCCGTCGCCGGTCTCGCGCCAGACGGGTTCGCCCTTGCGCAGGTCGGCGTCGACCTCTTCGAGGTAGCCCTTGGCGAGCATCGCGCCGACCACCTTGGCAGCGGCGCCGCCGCGCAGGCTCTCGGGCAGCGGCAGGGCGATGCGGTCCTCGCGCTGTGCGGCGGCGCTGAGGATGATGGCTTGGGTGTCAGAAAGCTTGGTCATGGGGTCGTCTCCGTATTCGGGCCCGCGACACGCGGCGCCTTCTACGACCCCAAGCCGCGCAGGGCACGCGGCGGGAGTTCCGGCAGTGCCGGAGATCAGCGGCGTGCTCGCCCTCGCCGAAGGCGCTGTCGGTGATGCGCTTCAGGAGGCTGGCGTAGTGTTCGAGGGTGCCGACCATCGCCCAGCCCGCCTCGTCGGGGTGGCAGTTGAAATGGTCGTCGCTGAGCGCCTGCAGGCGGGCGAGCATCTCGTCGATCTCCGCCTTCTTGCCGATGAAGGCGCTCAGCGCGGCTTCCTTGTTGCGCCGTGCCTTCTCGGCGCGGAGTTCGTGGCGCGGGGTGGTGATCGGGTTCAGGCGGGTGGTCATCGCGGTGGCTCCATGGTGAGTTGCGTTGTCCTTGTAGGATCGACGTTCGCTCTGTCGTGGAGGCTTATCAACTCGATAAGCGCCTGACTTTGAATGACAATCGGAGCTGGCGATGCAGGGCATGAGCGAGCGCCAGTACGCCGCCCATGTCGGGCTGTCGCGGGGCTCGATCCAGAAGGCGAAGACGGCCGAGCGGCTCGTCCTCTATCCCGACGGCAGCATCAACGCGGCCGCCAGCGACGCGCGGCGCGCCGAGACGACCGACCCGTCCAAGACCCGCAAGCCGCCCGCGCCTAAGCTGAAGCCTGTTCCCGGAGCGGCGGTGGCCGCCGTCGGCGACACGCTGCGCGAACAGGGGCTGGCAGTTCCCGCCGTCGGCGGCGGCACGACCTTCCTGCAGGCGAAGACGGGGAACGAGGTGCTGAAGGCGCAGGAGCGGCGCATCCGGCTCCAGAAGCTGAAGGGAGAGCTGATCGAACGGGCCCGCGCGCTGGCGCTGGTGTTCCGCCTGGCGCGGGAGGAACGGGACACATGGGTGACCTGGCCTGCACGCGCGGCGGCGCTGATGGCGGCCGAGCTCTCGGCCTCGTGCCGCGACGCGACGGGCCAGCAGATCTCCGTGGAGCCAGCCGCGATGCAGAAGGTGCTGGAGAAACATGTACGCGCCCACCTCGACGAACTCGCCGAGGTCCGGCCCGACTTCCGATGAGCGTGGCGATGATCTTGGTGGCCTGACGGACTTCGACGGCGCGGGCGAGATCCTGCGCGCCTGGGGCAACGGGCTGCGGCCCGACCCGGACCTGACCGTCTCGGAATGGGCGGACCGGCACCGGATGCTCTCGGGCCGCGCCTCGGCCGAACCGGGGCGATACCGCACAGTGCGGACGCCCTACATGCGCGAGATCATGGACCGGCTGTCGCCGGGCGATCCCACGCAAAGGGTCGTGTTCATGAAGGCGGCGCAGGTCGGCGCGACGGAAGCCGGCAATAACTGGATCGGGTTCGCCATCCACCAGGCGCCGGGGCCGATGCTGGCGGTCCAGCCGACGGTGGAGCTGGCCAAGCGCAACTCGCGACAGCGGATCGATCCGCTGATCGACGAGAGCCCCGAGCTGCGGGACCGCGTCAAACCGGCCCGCTCGCGGGACGCGGGCAACACGATGCTGTCGAAGGAGTTCGCGGGCGGCATTCTGATCATGACGGGCGCTAACTCGGCGGTCGGGCTGCGCTCGACCCCGGCGCGATACATCTTCCTCGACGAAGTCGATGCCTATCCGGCCTCGGCCGACGAGGAAGGCGACCCGCTCACGCTTGCCGAGGCCCGGTCGCTGACCTTCGCCCACCGTCGCAAGGTGCTGCTGGTCTCGACGCCCACCATCCGGGGGCTGTCGCGCATCGAGCGGGAATACGATGCCAGCGACCAGCGGCGGTTCTTCGTGCCGTGCCCGCATTGCGGCGCGATGCAGTGGCTGAAGTTCGACCGGCTGCGCTGGCAGAAGGGCCGCCCGGAGACGGCGGAGTATCACTGCGAGGGCTGCGAGACGCCCATCGCGGAACACCACAAGACGGCGATGCTGGAGGGGGGTGAGTGGCGGCCGACCACCACGGCCGCCGATCCGACCACGGTCGGGTATCACCTCTCGGCGCTCTATTCGCCGATCGGTTGGCTGAGCTGGGAGCGGATCGTGCGGGCATGGGACGCGGCTCAGGGGTCCGACGAGGCGATCAAGGCGTTCCGCAACACGATCCTCGGCGAGACATGGGTCGAGACCGGGGAAGCGCCCGACTGGCAGCGGCTCTACGACCGGCGCGAGCGCTGGACGTCCGGCACGGTGCCAGCGGGCGGGTTGTTCCTGACCGCCGGGGCCGACGTCCAGAAGGACCGCATCGAGGTTGATGTCTGGGCGTGGGGGCGCGGACTTGAGTCGTGGCTCGTCGATCACGTCGTGATCGAGGGCGGCCCGGATCGGCATGACGCCTGGTCGGAACTGACGGCGTTGCTGGATCGAAGCTGGCCGCACGAACGCGGCGCGCATCTCAGGATCGCGCGGCTGGCCATCGACACCGGCTACGAGGCCCCGGCGGTCTATTCCTGGTCGCGGGCGCAAGGCTTCGCGCAGGTGTCGCCGGTCAAGGGTGTCGAGGGGTTCAACCGCGCGAGCCCGGTGGCGGGGCCGACGTTTGTCGATGCGACCGAGGGAGGCAAACGTCTGCGGCGCGGGGCCCGACTCTGGACCGTGGCGGTCTCGACCTTCAAGGCCGAGACCTACCGCTTCCTGCGGCTGGCACGCCCGACCGAGGAGGACATGGCCGACGGGGCGGCGTTCCCGCCCGGCTCGGTACATCTGCCACACTGGGTCGAGAACGAATGGCTGAAGCAGTTCGTGGCCGAGCAGCTGGTGACGGTCCGCACCAAGCGCGGCTTCGCCCGGCTGGAATGGCAGAAGCTGCGCGAGCGCAACGAGGCGCTGGACTGCCGGGTCTATGCCCGCGCCGCCGCCTGGATCGCGGGCGCGGATCGCTGGCCGGACGAGAAATGGCGCGACCTCGAGGATCAGCTCGGGGCCGCCCCCACCGACACCGATTCCGCCGGGCAGATCAACCGGCCGGGACAGGCCCCGCAGGGCAAGCGCCGCTCCGACTGGCTCGGGCGCCGCGGAGGATGGTTCTGACATGGTGAGGACCGGTCCGCGCAGCGAATGCGAAGCTCCAGTGGAGCGTCGCAAGGGAACGAACGCACTGAGCGGGAGCGAAGGGCATGAACTGGACGGAAACCGAGCTCTCGGCGCTGCGCCGGGCCTATGCCAGCGGCACGACGCGGGTGAGCTATGACGGCAAGTCGGTCGACTACGGCTCGGCCGAGGACCTGCTGGCGCGCATCCGCACCATCGAGCGCGCCATCGCGGGCACGACGCGGCCATTGCCGGTGGCAGGGCTTGCGGGCTTCTCGCGCGGGGACCGGTGATGTCGGCGACCTGGTTCGATCACGCCATCGCATCGGTGGCCCCGCGCATGGCGGCGCGTCGCGTGATGGCCCGTCAGGCCTTCGAGACCCTGACGCGGGGCTACGACGGCGCCGCGCGCGGAAGGCGGACCGAGGGCTGGCGCGCGCCGGGATCCTCGGCCGACACTGAAATCGGCGTGGCCGGGGCGCTCTTGCGTGATCGGATGCGCGATCTGGTGCGCAACAACCCGCATGCGGCCAAGGCCGTGGCGGTGCTGGTGAATAACATCATCGGCGCAGGCATCATGCCCCGCGCCGCGAGCGGCGACGACGCGCTGGATAGGAAGGTCGACGCGCTCTTCGAACGCTGGACGGCGGACTGCGACGCCGATGGCCAGCTCGACTTCTACGGTCTGCAGACGTTGATCTGCCGCGAGATGGTGGAGGCTGGCGAGGTGCTGGTGCGCCGCCGTCTGCGGCGATCCTCGGATGGTCTGCCGGTGCCGCTGCAATTGCAGGTGCTGGAGGCCGACTTCCTCGACGCCACGAAATCCGGCGCCCTCGGCGCGGGACGGCTGGTGCAGGGGATCGAGTTCGACCCGGTCGGCAAGCGCCGGACCTACTGGCTCCATGCCGAGCACCCGGGCGATGCCTATGGCGCCTTGCAGAACGGACTGCAGAGCCGCCCGGTGCCAGCGACCGAGATCGCTCATGTCTATGAAAAGCAGCGCACGCAGGCGCGCGGCGTTCCCTGGGGCGCGCCGGTGATCCGATCCTTGCGCGATCTCGACGACTACGAGGTGGCGGAACTGGTCCGCAAGAAGACCGAGGCCTGCGTGACCGCCATCGTCTTCGGCGACGACGAGGCGCAGCAGGGCATCGCTCCCTCCGTGGTGGACGCGGATGGCAACCGGGTCGAGCAGTTCGAGCCGGGGCTGATCGCCTATGCCCGTGGCGGCAAGGACATCCGCTTCAACCAGCCCTCGGCCACCGGCGGCTACGGCGAATACAAGCGGGCCAGCCTGCACACGATCTCGGCTGGGTTCCGCGTGCCTTACGAGCTGCTGACCGGCGATCTCAGCCAGGTGAACTATTCCTCGATCCGGGCGGGGCTCGTGGAGTTCCGCCGCCAGATCGACGCCGTTCAATGGCAGCTGTTCATCCCGATGTTTTGCGCGCCGGTCTGGCGCTGGTTCACCGAGGCCGCATGGGCGGCGGGGCAGATCCCGTCGCCGACCGTGCCGGTCGAGTGGTCGCCTCCGAAGTTCGAGGCGGTCGATCCGCAGAAGGATGCGATGGCGAACCTGCTGTCGATCCGCTCCGGCACCATGACGCTGGCCGAGGTGATCGCCCGGCAGGGACGCAACCCCGACGCGGTGCTGGCCGAGATCGCCGCGACCAACGCCAAGCTCGACGCGCTCGGCCTTGTGCTCGACAGCGACCCGCGGCGCGTCACCAAGTCCGGCAGCGCACAGAGCAGCGATCCGGCGGCCGACGACCCCACCGCCGACGCGGATATCGATCCGGCACAGGCCGACCAACAGGACTGACCTTCATGGACACGATGATCGAACTGCCGGCCATGCGCCGGTCGGCGGAGCTTGCGCCGAACACCGCCGATGCCGACAGCCGCACCGTAGAGGTGGTCTGGTCGGCCGGGGCCCGCGTCCGCCGCGCCACCTTCTTCGGCGAGCCCTACGATGAGGAACTGAGCCTCGACCCGGCCCATGTCCGGCTCGACCGGCTGAACGCGGGCGCGCCGTTCCTGAAGGTGCACGAGCTCGACACGCTCGACGCGGTGATCGGCTCTGTCGTCCCCGGTTCCGCCCGGATCGAGAACGGCCGCGGCATCGCGCTGGTGCGGATCAGCGAGCGTGCCGATGTCGAGCCGATCTGGCGCGACATCCAGGCCGGGCACATCCGCGCGGTCTCGATCGGCTACCAGGTCCACCGCTTCGAGGTCTCGAAACCCGAGGCCGCGCGCGAACTCTGGCGCGCGGTGGACTGGACGCCGTTCGAGGTCTCCGCCGTCGCGGTCGGCGCCGACCCCGCCGCGGGCTTCCGCGCCCAGCATCCCCTTCACGACTGCGTCCTCCACCGCCGGGACGCCCCCACACCGCAAGGAGCATCCCCGATGACGGACAAGACCGAAACCCCGGCGAGCGACGCCGCAACCCCAGCCACCCACCAGCCGACCGAGCCGGTCGAAACCGACGACACCCCCATGACTGAGCCGAAAGCGGCTG
Organism: Primorskyibacter flagellatus; assembly: GCF_014638275.1. Classification (GTDB taxonomy): domain Bacteria; phylum Pseudomonadota; class Alphaproteobacteria; order Rhodobacterales; family Rhodobacteraceae; genus Pseudooceanicola; species Pseudooceanicola flagellatus_A. The sequence continues at coordinate 34,031 of NZ_BMFJ01000002.1, read as the reverse complement.
CGCCCGACCCGAAGGTCGCCGCGGTGGAAACCCGCACCCAGCCGAAGCTTCAGAAAACCGATGCCCCTGCTGCGCCCGACAGCGAAGCGGTCGCCACCCGCGCCCGCGAGGCCGAGCGCGACCGCGTCTCCACCATCTACGATCTGGCGGGCCGCCTGAACCTCGAGCGTGGCTTCGCCGAGGATCTGGTCAAGCGCGGCGTCAGCGTGGACGAGTCCCGCCGCCTGATCCTCGACCAGGTCGCCGCGAAGTCGGACGAGACCCGCACCTTCGGCCATGTCTCTGTCCCGCTCGGCGGCCGGGACGAGCGCATCACCCGCCGCGATGCGGTCGCGAATGCGCTGCTGCACCGCTACAGCCCGACGCTGTTCCAACTGGAAGACGCCGCGCGCCAGTATCGCGGCATGACGCTGCTGGAACTGGCCCGCGAAAGCCTCGGCAATGCCGGGGTCAACACGCGGGGTCTGTCGCGCGACGCGGGCCCTGCACTCGACCTCGGACTTCCCCGAGATCCTGTCGGCCGTGACCAACAAGACCCTTCGGCAGGCCTACGAGGCCTATCCCCGCACCTTCATGCTGTTCTGCCGCCAGGTGCTCGCCACCGACTTCAAGGCCATGCATCGGGTCCAGCTCGGCGAAGCGCCGCAGCTGCTGGAGGTCGGCGAGAGCGGCGAGTTCAAGCGCGGCACGCTCGGCGAGAGCAAGGAGAGCTACAAGGTCAAGACCTATGGCCGGGTGGTCGCCATCACCCGCCAGACCCTGATCAACGACGATCTCGACGCCTTCACCCGGATCCCGGCGATGTATGGCAACTCCATCGCTCAGCTCGAGTCGGACGTCGTCTGGGGCATCATCACCGCCAACCCGGCGATGGCCGACGGCAACGCGCTCTTCCACACCACGCACAAGAACCTCGCGGGAACCGGCGCGGCGCTCGATGTCGACAGCGTCGGTGCGGCGCGAGCGGCGATGGCCAAACAGACCGGTCTCGACAAGAAGACGGTGCTGAACGTCCGACCCGCCTTCCTGATCGTCCCCGCCTCGCTGGAGCTGAAGGCCGAGCAGCTGGTCGCCCAGAACCTGGTGCCCGCCGCGACCTCCAGCGTGGTGCCGCAGTCGATCCGCACGCTCGCGCCGATCAGCGAGCCCCGGCTCGACGCCGCCAGCGAAACCGCCTGGTATCTGGCGGCAAGCCCGAACCAGATCGACACCATCGAATACGCCTATCTCGAGGGTCAGCAGGGCGCCTACATCGAGACCCGCAACGGCTTCGACGTCGACGGGGTCGAGATCAAGTGCCGCCTCGACTTCGGCGCCAAGGCCATCGACTGGCGCGGCCTCTACAAGAACCCGGGCGCGTAACCTGCACCCCATGCTGAACCCTGACACGCGGGCGGTCCTGACGGGCCGCCCTTGGTCTTTCCACAAGGATCCCCATCATGAAAAACTACGTCCAGCCTGGCAACACCATCACCCTGAACGCGCCCTATGCCGTCGCCTCCGGCGATGGCCTGCTCGTCGGCTCCATCTTCGGCATTGCGGCTGGCGCCGCCGCCCTTGCCGAGCCCGTCGAGGCAGCGCTCGTCGGCGTCTTCGACATCACCAAGGTCGGCTCGCAGGCCTGGACCGTCGGCGCCAAGGTCTATTGGGACGACACCAACAAGCGCTGCACCACGGTCGCGACCGACAACACGCTCATCGGCGTGGCCGTCGAGGCGGTGGCGAGCGGCGCGGGCGACACCATTGGCCAGGTCCGCCTGAACGCGGCCTTCTGATGAGCGCCTTCGTCGCCGCAGTCGGCGCACTCTTCGCCGATCCCAACATCGGCCGGGACGCGGTCTACATCGCCGACGGCGGCGCGCCCGTGCTGATGCGCGTCGTCGCCCGGCGTGCCGATGCGGTCACCGACTTCGGCGATGCGCGGCTCTGGTCCGAGACCACCCGGATCGACCTGCGTGTCGCCGAGGTGGCGAACCCGCGTCCCGGCGACCGCATCGAGATCGACGGTGACGCCTTCCTCATCCAGGGCGAGCCCGTCCGCGACCGCGAGCGGCTGGTCTGGACCGTCGACCTGCGCCCGGCGTGACCGCGATGAAGCTCAAGCTCAACATCGATCCCGACATCGTCGCGATGATGGCGGCCGAGGTCGCGGCGGGCGAGCGCGCCGTGACCGCCGCCATGCGCGAGGCTGGAACCGGGTTGAAGTCGGCCTGGCGGTTGCAGATCACCGGCGCGGGGCTCGGCACACGGCTGGCCAACTCGATCCGGAGCCAGAACTTCCCGAGGTCGGGCGAAAGCCTCGATGCGGCCGCGCTGGTCTGGTCGAAGGCCCCTGTCATCGTCGGCGCGCACGACACCGGCCCGCTGATCCGCTCGAAAGCTGGCTTCTGGCTGGCGATCCCGCTGCCCGCCGCAGGCAAATCCCTGCGCGGCGGCCGAATCACGCCCGGCGAATGGGAGCGACGTCGCGGGCTGCGCCTGCGCTTCGTCTATCGCCGCACCGGTCCGAGCCTGCTGGTGGCGGAGGGGCGGCTGAACACGAAGGGTCAGGCGGTGGTGTCGCGCTCGAAGACAGGGCGCGGCAAGGTCACCGCGCCGATTTTCCTGCTGGTGCCGCAGGTCAAGCTGCCGAAGCGGCTGGACCTGGCACGGGATGCCGACCGTGCGTTGGACAGCGTGCCGGGACTGATCGTGGCGAACTGGGTGGAAGCGAGATAGTCAGCGCCCAAACCAACATCGACGCGAAGCCCGCGATCCGATATGCCCTTGAGATAGATTGGGATATTGGCTTCGGTGGAGACGAGAAATGGGATTGGATGCAGGGTCTTCGGTCTGGCTGACTGGCTTTTGGGGCTTCGCGCCCGAAGAGGAAGGAATTCTCGGCTTTACTGATCCAAAGGACCGAGACCGTTTGTTCTCAATGATCGACGAACGCCAACTGGTCTGCATCTATGGCGCGGCGAGCCCTGAGACCGATAGCAAGATCGTTCACCATCTGCTGGGTGTGCTGGAGGTGGAGAGAACCGCAATCGATTCTTGGGACAAGATGTCCGAAGCGGCGAAGGAACGAAACATCCGTCTCGGGCGCCAGGACAAGTGGCGGAATGCCATGCCGGTGCGACGCGCCTGGCGGACATCACACACACTCGACGTCAAACAGGTCTTCCCAAAGAGTTATGACCCGAGCAATGGCCGGTACATTGCTCGTTTCGGAACTTGGCTGGTTCCGGAAGAAGCTCGCTGGCTTATGGAAAAGGTTCCGTTCGTTGAAACCAGTGTCTATGGCGAGCCGCCTCTCCAAGTTGCCGAAGATGAAGCCCCGGTGGGTTCCATTGCCTCGTTCCTGAAGCCTTCGAAGGGCATCTTTGGGGCTTTTGGTGACCGGTCTTATGAAACACAGGATAAGCCGCATGAATTGTATTTGGCACGCTTTCCCGATGGGGCTGACCTTCTGGCGGGACGACCAGTTCCCAGAGGCGTAGGCTTGGTAAAGATCGGGATAAGCGGAAACATCAAGAACCGCCTAAAGGCTTTGAATCTCAGTTTTCCCCAGACATCGACCATTGGGTGGAAGATTATCCGAACCGCCAAATTTCCAAGTCGGGCAACCGCAGGTGATGCCGAAACCGCCTTCAAATCGCGCGCGATTGAGGAGTTTGGTGCGACATCGTTGGGCAAGGAGTTCTTCGTAATGGACCTGAATAAGGCGGAATCCCTGTTCAATTCCTTGTCGCCCGCTTCCGGTCTTGATCTTCGGGTTGCGACAAAACGGACATAGCGAGGCATCAATGCCCACCCCACGCGAAATCATCCTCGCCGCGCTGCACGCACGGCTCTCGGCGCTGCCCGCGACCGCCCTGCGCGGCGAGGTGCTGCCCGAGCGCGTGCCTGCCGAGGGGCTGCTGATCCTGCGCGACGGCGAGCCGGGAGAGCCTGAGGTCACGCTGTCGCCCCTGCGCTATCACTACCAGCACCGCGCCGAGATAGAGGCGGTCGTGCAGAGCGCAACTCGAGACGCCGCATTCGACACGCTGACCGCCAGCATCGGCGCGGTGCTCGCCGCCGACCGCACGCTGGGCGGGCTCTGCGACTGGGTCGAGGCGGAAGCGCCGCGCCCGGTTGATCTGCCGGTCGAGGGCGCGGCGAGCCTGAAGGTCGCAGTGATCCCGGTGCTGCTGCACTATTCCACGGCCGATCCGCTCGGCTGATCCCGACAACCCGAGGAGAACACCATGGCACGAGCCCAGGGGGCGCGGGCGCTGATGGCGCTTGCGTTCGAGACGACCTATGGAACGCCGCCCGTGGGCGGCTTCACCCGTATGCCCTTCGCCAGCACCTCGCTTGGCGCGGAGCAGCCGCTCCTCAACTCCGAGCTGCTCGGTTACGGCCGCGATCCACTGGCGCCGATCAAGGACGCGGTGACGGCCGATGGCGATGTCGTCGTGCCGCTCGACGCCGAGGCCCTCGGCTTCTGGCTGAAGGCGGCGTTCGGGACACCTACGACCACTGGCGCGGAAGCTCCCTACACCCACGAGTTCCAGTCGGGATCCTGGACGCTGCCCGGCATGTCGATCGAGACCGGCATGCCGGAGGTCCCGCGCTACGCGATGTATTCCGGATGCGTACTCGACCAGATCACCTGGCAGATGCAGCGCTCTGGGCTCTTGACCGCCACGGCGCGGCTGGTGGCGCAAGGCGAGACGTTCGGGACGACCACGAGCGCCGGGACGCCCGCCGCGCTGGAGCTGAAGCGCTTCGGCCATTTCAACGGGGCGATCACGCGCAACGGGTCCGCCCTCGGCAACGTGGTCTCGGCCGAGATCACCTATGCCAACAACCTCGACCGGATCGAGACCATCCGCTCGGACGGGCGCATCGACGGGGCGGACCCGTCCATCGCGGCGCTGACCGGCCGGATTGAGGTGCGGTTCGCCGACCAGACGCTGGTGACGCAGGCCATCAACGGCGAGGCCTGCGAGATGGAATTCGCCTACGTCCTGCCGTCCGGCGAGAGCTTCACCTTCACGGTGCACGCCGTCTACCTGCCGCGCCCACGGATCGAGATTTCCGGGCCGCAGGGCGTGCAGGCGACCTTCGACTGGCAGGCGGCGCGCGACAGCGTGGTCGGCCGGATGTGCACCGCAACCCTGATCAACGACATCGAGGTGTATTGAGGATGCTGACGCTCGATCTGACGAACGCGCCACGCTGGCATGACCTCGCGCCCGGCGTCCGGGTGCAGCTGCGCCCGCTCACCACGGCGCTGATGGTGGCGACGCGCAGCGACCCCGTAGTGGAGGCGGTGCCCGAGATGGCTTCAGACGAGGAGCGCGCCGTCGCCTTCGCCAAGGCGCTGGCGCGCCGCGCGGTGCTCGCCTGGGAGGGCATCGGGGATGCTGATGGCAACGTAATCGAGCCGAACCCTGAAGCCATCGACGCGCTCTTGGACATCTGGCCGATCTTCGAGGCGTTCCAGTTGACCTACGTCTCGAAAGGCCTGCTCCTGGAACAGGAAAAAAACGCCTCCGCGCTCTCGCCGAATGGTCCTTCGGCGGGGGCGAGCGCTACTGCCAAGCCTGCACGCAAGCCTGCCCGGACTGCCCGGCGCGGCTGAACCGTCCGGAAACTCCGGAGGGTTGGCAGGTCTGGGACCTGGTCAGCCGCCTTGGCGGCCAGCTCCGCGTGCTGCCCGGCGCGGTGATCGGCTGGGACATGTCGGCGGCGCTGGCGCTCGGCGACGCGCTCGGCGTGCCGCCGCTCGCCATGGCCGAACTGCTGCCCGTCATCGAGGCGGTGATGGTGCGGAAGCTGAACGAGGAGCTGGCGGCAAATGGCGCCCCGGGTTTCAGGCCTTGATCTTCTCGATCAGGGTGACGCCGGGCAGCCCCTGGAAATGTGCGTCGCAGGTCAGCAGCGTCGCGCCCTGTGCGCGGGCGGTTGCGAAGATGATCGCGTCGGCAGTAGCGAGCTTGTGCTCCCGGCACGCCTCCGCCGCTGCCAGCGCGATCTCGGTGTCGAACGGCACCACATGGCAGACCTGCGTGAAGGCGATGACCTGATCGGCTTTGTCCTCGCCGACCTCTCGCGTGAGCCATTTCGCCAACTCGAGCTGGACCATGGTCGGTACGAGCCACTCGGCCTGTTCGGGCAGATGTTCAGACAGCTTCTCGCCGGTCGGCGAGCCGATGAGCCACTCGATCCACGCCGACGTGTCGACGAGGATCATCAGAACCGATCCGTCCGGTCGCGATAATCGGTGGCGGACGCGCCGCGCGCGAGCCCCTTCAGCGCCTCCCGCTTGGGCACCGGCACTAGCAGGACGCCCGTGCCTTTCGGGATGAAGGCAAAGGTCAGCCCGGCCTCCCAGTGCTGGGCGGCCCGGATCGCCTTGGGAATCGAGATCTGGAACTTCGAGGACAGGGTCGCGGTCTCGGCCATGGTCATACCTTCACTTGATCGATGGCATAAACGTAAGACGCTTATACGGCGAAAGCAAGGAGTCTGACCGATGGCCGAGAAACGCGTCAGCGTCCGCCTCGCGGCCGTGGGCGGACGGCAGGTGCGCGCGGAGCTGGAAGGTGTCGGTGAGGCCGGGTCGCGTGGCTTCGGGCGGCTCAGCCGGGAGATGGAGGCGGCCAACGCTCGGCTCGCGGCCTTCTCGCGGCGGGTCCGGGTCGCGGCGGCAGCCGCAGTGGCGGCTACTGCCGCCGCAGGCGTGGCGATGATCCGCTCCGGGCTGCAGACGGTCGATGCGCAGGCCAAGCTCGCTCAGTCGCTCGGCACTACCGTCGCCTCGATCCAGACGCTGGAGCGCGCGGGCGAGCTGGCGGGCGTGTCGATGTCCGGCATCGAGCAGGCGACGAAGGACCTGACGCGCCGTCTCAGCCAGGCGGCTGCCGGGACAGGCCCGGCTGCCGATGCGCTCGACCGGCTCGGGCTTTCGGCCAACGATCTAATCGCGCTGCCGCTGGATCAGCGTGTGGGCGCGATCAACGCGGCGATCGAGAACTTCGTGCCCGCCGCCGAGCGCGCGGCCGTCGCGGGCCAGCTCTTCGGCGAGGAAGGCTCCATCGCCATGAGCCGGATCGACACCGCGACGCTGCGCCAAGCGACCGAGGACGTCCTCGCCTTCGGTGTCGTCGTCTCCGAGCAGGATGCCGACCAGATCGAGCGCACGAACGACGCCATCTCCCGGCTTGGGCTGATCTGGCGCGGGCTGGCGAACCAGCTGGCGGTCGCTGCGGCCCCTGCACTGGAAGCCGTCGCCAACGCCATGGCGGCAGTCGCCAGCCGCACCGGGCCACTCGGTATCGCGATCCGCGGTCTCTTCGACAACATCGGCCGCCTGACCACCTATGTCGTGACCTTCGCGACCTTCCTCGCGGGTCGCTGGGTCGCCGGAATGGCCGCCGCCGCGCTTTCGGTCCGTGGCCTCGCCACGGCACTGGTCGTCCTGCGCGGCGCGCTGATCCGCACCGGCATCGGCGCGCTGATCGTCGGTGCGGGCGAGCTCGTCTACCAGTTCACACGCCTCGTCTCCGGCGCGGGCGGTTTCGGCGAGGCGATGTCGCTCCTGAAAGATGTCGCCGTCGAGGTCTGGGAGCGGATCCGCATGGGCGCCGCTGCGGCCGGGGTCGCGGCCACGGCGATGTTCTTCGACCTGAAGGCCGACGCCGCCTCGGGCATGCAGAGCGCCATCGAGAGCGTGGTGGGTTTTGGCAACACCGCCGCGAACACGTTCGAAGGGGCCTACGAGGCGATCAAGGCGATCTGGGGCCTACTGCCCGCCGCCATCGGCGATCTGGCGTTCCAGGCCGCGAACAGCCTGGTCGACGGGGTCGAGGCGATGCTGAACGGCGTGGTTTCGCGCATCAACGGCTTTATCGGCGGCATCAACGCTGGCCTCGAAGCGCTCGGGTCGGAACGCCGCATCTCGCTGGTGCCCGACCTCGACCTCGGCGAGATCGAGAACCGCTTTGAGGGCGCGGCGACGGCCGCGACCACCGCAGCACAGGCGGCCTTCGATCGGGCCTTCGATGACAATCCGCTCACCGCGCCCGATCTCGGCCTGACCGAGGCGGCAAACCGCGCGCTCGAGTCAGCGAACCTTTATCGCGGCGCGGCCCGTGATCTGGCCGAGGGGGCACGTGCGCCCCTCGAAAGCTGGCAGGCCCTGCGCGATGCCGTTCGGGGCACCGATGAGGACGGAGCCGATGCGCTGACCGAGGCCACCGGCGCGGCGGAGCGGCTGGAGACGGCGCTCGACGATGCTGGGCGCGCCGCAACAGGTGCAGGCGCGGCGGCCGGAGCTGCCGCCGCTGCAGCGGAGCCCGCGACCGAGGCTGCCGTCACCGGCTGGCAGGCGGTCACGGCGGCGCTTTCGGACTACGCCAGCAAGGTCCGCGAGATCGGCGGCGATATCGGCCAGAGCCTCGTCGGGGCTTTTCAGTCGGCCGAGAACGCCGTTGGCCAGTTCGTGCGGACCGGCAAGCTGAACTTCCGCGACCTGGTCACGTCGCTCCTGGCCGATCTCGCGCAGCTGGCGGCGCGGCGGTTCATCCTCGGGCCGATCGCCAATGCGCTCTCGGGCGTGTTCTCCGGCGCGGGCGGAATCTTCGCCAACGTCCTTCATGCCGGCGGGATGGTGGGGTCCGCGGGGCCCTCGCGCATGGTCCCGGCGATGGCCTTCGCCGCTGCGCCCCGGATGCATGGCGGTGGCATGGCCGGACTTCGCCACGATGAAGTCCCGGCGATCCTCCAGCGGGGCGAGCGGGTGCTGTCGCGGCGCGAGGCGCAGAGCTACGGCGCGGGAGGCGGGGTCAACGTCACCATCATGGCCCGCGACGCCGAAAGTTTCCGGCAGTCGCGCACGCAGGTCGCAGCCGACATCGCCCGCGCGGTCTCGCTTGGACGCAGGGGGCTCTGAGCGCCCATCATTGGAAAAGGATCCACAGCGCCACGGCCGCAAGCATCACCCCGGAGGCAATATTCAATGGGCGCGCGCTCCTTTCGCTCCTGAACCGTCGCATCAGCATATCGCCTGCGATCGTCCAGACGGTGAAAGCAACGAAGTTGTTCAATGTGAAAACGCTCGTGATCCAGAGAACGAGCCCGGCGTCGGAAGTGGCGTCGACCGGTAGGAACTGAGTGAACATCAATGCGATGATCAGATACGCTTTCGGATTGAGCAGCAGAAGAACTGCGCCGTCCATGACCGTTGCGCGCCGCGCAACCTTGTCGTCGTCCGTGGCGCCCGCGCGCAGGAATTTCAGCGCAAGCCAGAAAATATACGCCGACCCGAGATAACGCATGAGGTCGAAGACTTCGGTGCTCATGCGGGCGACACCGGCAAAGCCGAAGCCGATCGCGGCCGCTACGACGAAGGTCGCCAGATGATACCCGATCGTTGCCGGGACCGAGGCCCGCAACCCGAACCGCCCGCCGATGGCCGCGAAGAACATGTTGCCTGGCCCGGGACTGTAGGCGAGCGGGAAAAGAAAGAGAACGAGCGCAAGGGTAAGCTCGAGCATGCGGCGGGGCCTCCATTGAATTCGTGGAGGTTTTCCCTCCGAAATCCCCGTGACGCGACCCGTTTCATGCGCAAGTCGGGCTTCTCTCCGTCACCGGTTCAGTTCGGCGAGAGATGAGCCATTGCAGTTGGCGGGCACGAATGGCGCGGGCCCTGTAATTCCCTTCCACACGAGAAAAACTGATGGCCTTCCATGAGGTCCGGTTTCCGGACGACATCAGCCGCGGCGCGCGGGGCGGGCCCGAGCGGCGCACCCAGATCGTCGAGCTCGCCTCGGGCGACGAGGAGCGGAACGCCAGCTGGGCCAATTCGCGCCGCCGCTACGACGTCGCCTATGGCGTCCGCCGCGCTGACGATCTGGCGGCGGTGGTTGCCTTCTTCGAGGCGCGGAACGGCCGCCTCCATGGCTTCCGATTCAAGGACTGGGGCGACCACAAGTCCTGCCTGCCTTCGGGCACGCCGTCGCCGACCGACCAGACGATCGGCACCGGCGACGGTGCGACGACCGCCTTCCAGCTGGTGAAGCGCTACGCCTCCGCCGCGCAATCCTGGACGCGCCCCATCGCCAAGCCGGTGAACGGCAGCGTGCGCATCGCGCTGGCGGGCGTCGAGCAGCCCTCCGGCTGGTCGGTCGACACCGCCACCGGCGTCGTCACCTTCAGCGCCGCACCGGGCGCTGGCGTCGCCATCACCGCGGGCTTCGAATTCGACGTACCGGTCCGTTTCGACACCGACGCGCTCGACGTGACGCTCGACCTCGAGCGGCTCGGCTCGATTACTCCATTCCGCTGCTGGAGATCCGGCGATGAACGACACCGGCAGCTTTGTGGCCGCCGTGCTGCGCGAGCTCGCGGCTTCGACGGCCGTGATCCTGGCCGCCTGGGGGGCACTCGGTGGCGCGACGAACGCGCTGACCACGAAGATGCGGCTGCGCGACGCGCTGCGGCACATCCTGCTCGGCGGCCTGATCGCCGCCGGGATGGGCAGCCTGTCGATGGCCGTGATCACCGCCTGGCTCAGCCTGCCGCCCGAGGCCATCCCGGCGGGAGGCGCTGCAGGATCGGCCGCCTATCTCGTGGGCGTCTTCGGCCCGGCCTTCATCGAAGTGCTGCTGGCCCGCCTGCGTAGTGCCAAGCGGGGCGACGGCGATGAATGAGCTCATTCGTTTCGCGCGCGCTCTCCGCTGTGACCCGGCCGACCCAAGAGCGGCCTTCGCCCACCGTCTGCGCACCGGCCTCGCCGTCGCGGCACTGATCCTGCTCCTCTCGCTTCTCCGGTAATCCCATGCACATGACCGACCGGGGCCTGCTGGCCCTCGTCCGGCACGAAGGACTCGTGCCCGGGCCCTATCTTGATGTGAAACAGGTCTGGACCTTCGGCATCGGCCACACGGCCGCGGCCGGGCGGCCCGATCCGGCCACCATGCCGCGCGGCATGCCCGCGGACCTCGATGCTGGGATCCGCGATGCCTTCCGTGTCTTCCGCACCGACCTTGCGCGTTACGAGGCCGCCGTCCTGCACGCCGTGAAAGTGCCGCTGGCGCCGCACGAGTTCGATGCGCTGGTCTCGTTCCACTACAACACGGGCGGCATCGCGAAGGCTGCGCTGACCCGACACCTTAACGCCGGCAATCGCGTTGCAGCCGCCGACGCGTTTCTGAACTGGCGGCGACCGGCCTCGATCATTCCCCGCCGGGAAGCCGAGCGCGACCTGTTTCGCCATGGCCGCTATCCCGGCGGCACGATCCCGGTCTGGTCCGTGGATCGCACGGGTCGCGTGGACTTCTCGCGGCCGATCCGCCGCCTGACCGAGGATGAGGCGCTGGCCTTGGCTCGCGAGCCGTCGCGGACGCCTCCGGTACTCGCCCCTTCACCCACCGCGCCGACCGACTGGTTCGCCCGGCTGGCCGCTTTCTTCTCCACCCTGATCCGGAGGGCCTGAGCCCCATGCGCTACGTTCGCCCCAACTCGCTCACCTGGTGGGCGGGATGCCTCGCCATGCTCACGGGCATCGCCTCCCTCGCACTGCCCGCGACCGGGCCGTTCGGGGAACTGTCCCGCCTCGTCGCGCTGCTCGCTGGCTCAGCCGACGCCTCGCCCGCGGGGCTCATGTTCCTCGGTCTGGGCCTGATCGGCCTGCGCGACCGGATCGAGCGCGGGTTCCGCGGCGATGCTTGAGTTCCTCGCAGGGATGATTTTGGGCGGCTGCCTCGGCGTCTTCGTCGTCGCCGCACGCGAGGAGCGGGACGATGGCTGAACTCCTCATCTGGCTGGTCGCGGCTATCGGCGCGGTCGGAGGTGTCGTCCTTGGCCGGGTCTGGGGGCGCACGGAAGGGAAGCGCGAAGGCAAACGGGAGGCGGAACGCGATGCGATGGAAAACAAGAACCTGCGTGTCGAGCGCGGGCGCGGCGCGGTTCGTGACGGCCGCGGCGCTGGCAATCCTGCTGACCGGCTGCGCCGCAACGATGGGCGGTGGTGACGCCGGCTGCGCCTCCTACGCCGAGGCGCGGCTCGCCCGACCGCCTGCGGAGTCCGTCGCGGAAGTGCCGCCTGCATGGGCGGGCTGGATCGCCGATCTCGATGACCGCATGATGGGAACCTGCCGATGAAATCCCTCTCGCCCGCGCTGCAGGCCCATCTCGACGAGGGTACGACCACGCTCGCCTGGTGCTGGCGGATCACCCGCGCCGATGGCGTCACCTTCGGCTTCACCGATCACGACCGGACGCTCATATTCGACGGGACCGACTTCGAGCCGGAAAGCGGGCTGACCGCCTCTGAGGTGCGATCGGGCTCGGACCTGTCCGTCGATGCACAGGATGCCGAGGGCGTGCTGACCTCGGACCGGATCACCGAGACCGACATCCTCGACGGCCGCTGGGACAACGCCGAGGTCGAGGTCTGGCGGGTGAACTGGGCCGACACGGGCCAGCGCGTGCTGATGCGGCGCGGCGCCATCGGTCAGATCCGGCGCGGGCGTCTGGCCTTCGTCGCCGAAGTCCGCTCGCTCGCCCATGTGCTGGGCCAGACGGTGGGGCGGACGTTTCAGGCGACCTGCGATGCCGCGCTCGGCGACGCGCGCTGCGGTGTCGATCTGGAGGACCCGACGTACAAAGGCACAGGCGCCGTCATTGATCTCCTGCGCGACCGGGCGTTCACCGCCTCGGGGCTCGGCGGGTTCGTCTCCGGCTGGTTCACCTTCGGGACGTTGGACTGGACGAGCGGCGCGAACGCGGGGCGGCGCACCGAGGTGCTCGGCCATGACGTGACCGACGGCATCGCCGTTCTGACGCTGCTCGAAGCGCCGGTGCGCGCGATCGCCGAGGGCGACGCCTTCACCATCCGCGCGGGCTGCGACAAGCGCATGGAGACCTGCGGGGCCAAGTTCGCGAACATCGCCAACTTCCGCGGCTTCCCGCACATCCCCGGTCAGGATGCCGTGCTGCGCTACGCCACCAAGGATGGCGGCCACGAGGGAGGCGTGCTGTGACGCAACTCCTTGCATTGGCCGACCCCGTACGCGTCGTCACCATCGCTCGGTCCTGGCTCGGCACGCCGTACCACGACCAGGCCAGCCTGCGCGGCGTTGGCTGCGACTGCCTAGGGCTGGCCCGGGGCGTCTGGCGCGAGGTGGCGGGGCCGGAGCCCTTCCCGATCCCGCCCTACAGCCGCGACTGGAGCGAGACCGGCCCGCGCGAGGTGCTGGCCGAGGGCGCGCGGCGCATGATGACCGAGGTGGAACCGGCGGCGGCCGGACCCGGCGCGCTGGTCCTCTTCCGCATGAAGCCCCGAGCCATCGCCAAGCATGTCGGGATCCTGACCGGTCCCGGCTCCTTCCTCCACGCCTACGAGCGGCTCGGCGTAATCGAAGAGCCGCTCACCCTCCCCTGGGGGCGGCGCATCGCCTTCGCCTTCCTCTTCCCACAACGCTGAGACCCGAATATGGCCACCCTCGTTCTCGGCGCGGCCGGCGCCGCCATTGGCGGTTCGATCGGCGGTGCGATCCTCGGCGTCAGCGCCGCGACCATCGGTGGCTTCATCGGCTCGACCATCGGCTCGGTCGTCGACAGCTGGATCATCTCGTCGCTGGCGCCGACGCAGCGCATCGAGGGCGCGCGTCTCGACACGCTGCGCATCACCTCCGCCACCGAAGGCGCGGTCATCCCGCGGCTCTACGGACGGATGCGGATGGGCGGCAACATCATCTGGGCGACGGATTTCCGTGAGGAGACGAAGACCACCACGCAGGGCGGTGGCAAGGGCGGCGGAGGCGGCAAGGTCAAGACCACCGAGTATCTCTACTATGCCAGCTTCGCCGTGGCGCTCTGCGAGGGCCCGATCACCGGCATCGGGCGCATCTGGGCCGACGGCAAGCCGATGGACCTCTCCGGCGTCACCTGGCGCTGGTATCCCGGCGATGAAGCACAATCTGCCGATCGGTTCATCGCCGCGAGGATGGGTGCCGTCAGCACGCCCGCCTATCGCGGAACGGCCTATGTGGTCTTCGAGGAGCTGGCGCTCTCGACCTATGGCAACCGCCTGCCGCAGCTCTCTTTCGAGGTGTTCCGCCCGCTCGCCGATCCCGACACGGCCGAGGGGCTGACGCGCGCTGTTACCATGATCCCGGCCTCGGGCGAGTTCACCTATGCCACGCAGGCGATCCGCAAGACCGATGGCGGCGCGACGGTGCCCGAGAACCTGAATGCGCTGGCCGACTCCACCGACATGGTCGAAGCGCTCGACCGGCTGCAGGCCATGGCTCCGGCAGTGGAGAGCGTCAGCCTCGTCGTGGCCTGGTTCGGCGACGACCTGCGCGCGGGATCCTGCAAGGTTCGACCTGGCGTCGAGGTGTCGGCCAAGTCGACCACGCCCGCCAGCTGGTCGGTGAACGGCGTCAGCCGCGCCAATGCCTTCCTCGTCAGCCGCGACGATCAGGACCGCCCGGTCTATGGCGGCACGCCTTCCGACTTCGCCGTGGTGCAGGCGATCCAGGAGATGAAGGCGCGAGGTTTGCGCGTGACCTTCTATCCCTTCATCCTGATGGACGTGCCGCCCGGCAACACGCTGCCGAACCCGTATTCCGACAACGCCGCCGAGACCGGCCAGCCCGCATTCCCCTGGCGCGGGCGGATCACCTGTTCTCCCGCGGCAGGGTTCGCGGGGACGGTGGACAAGACCGCCACGGCCGCGACGCAGGTGTCCGCACTGTTTGGCACCGCAACGCCCGAGAGCTTCAGCGTCTCAGGCGAGAGCGTCAGCTGGACAGGCGCGCCCGGCGACTGGGGCCTGTGCCGCATGGTGCTGCACTACGCCCATCTCTGTGCGGCGGCGGGCGGGGTGGACGCCTTCCTGATCGGCACCGAGATGCCGGGGCGGACCACGATCCGCTCGGGCGCGGCCACCTATCCGGCGGTGCAGGCCTGCCGGGACCTCCTCGCGGATGTGCGGTCGATCCTCGGGGCCGGGACCAAGATCGGCTACGCCGCCGACTGGTCGGAGTATTTCGGGCACCAGCCGGGCGACGGCAGCGGCGACGTGTTCTTCCACCTCGATCCGCTCTGGGCCGACCCGGAGATCGATTTCGTCGGCATCGACAACTACATGCCGCTCTCCGACTGGCGCGACGGGTTCGAGCACGCGGATGCGGCCGAGGGCTGGCCCGCGATCTACGACCGGGCCTACCTGCAGGGGAATATCGCGGGCGGCGAAGGCTTCGACTGGTTCTACGCCAGCGCGACGGATCGCTCCGCGCAGGTCCGCACCGCGATCACAGATGGCACGGCGGCCAAGCCATGGGTGTTCCGCTACAAGGATCTGCGCGCCTGGTGGTCGAACCCGCACTACGACCGTCCCGGAGGCGTCGAGAGCGGCGCGCCGACGGCATGGGCGCCGGAGTCCAAGCCGATCTGGTTCACCGAGTTGGGCTGTCCGGCCATCGACCGGGGCACGAACCAGCCCAACGTCTTCTTCGATCCCAAGTCCTCGGAGAGCTTCACGCCGCATTTTTCGCGGGGCTGGCGAGATGATGCCATCCAGCGGGCCTATCTCGAGGCGACGTACCTCTGGTGGGGCACCCCGGCGAACAACCCGGTGTCCTCGGTCTATGGCGGCCGCATGGTGCACGTCACCGAATGCGCCGCATGGACCTGGGACGCGCGGCCGTACCCATTCTTTCCGGCGCTGACCGACGTCTGGACGGACGGGGCGAACTGGCGGCTCGGCCACTGGCTGACCGGGCGGCTCGGCGCGGTGTCGCTGGCCGCACTGGTCCGGCATCTCTGCCTGCGCGCCGGGCTGCCCGAGTCCCGGATCGATATCACCGGGCTTTGGGGCTCCGTCGAGGGTTACTCCATCACGGTACTGGAGTGCCCGCGCGCCTCGATCACCACGTTGTCGCGGCATATCGGCTTCGACGCCGTCGAGACCGAGGGCGCGATCCGCTTCATCATGCGGGGCCGGGAGCCCGTCGCCACCCTCGCGCCCGACGATCTGGTGTCCACCCGCGAAGGCGACGTGCTGGAACTGACGCGCGGCCAGGAGACCGAACTGCCGCAGGCGCTGAAATGGCAGGTTGCGCGGGCGGATGAGGATTACGACGCCGCCCTCGTCGAGGCGCGGCGCATCACCGTGGACACGACCCGGATCGCGTCCGAGAGCTTCCCGATGGCGGTGCCGCCCGAAGAGGCTGAGCGCCGCTGCCGCCGCGCGCTGATGGAGGCATGGGTGGGGCGCGAGACGGCGGCATTCCGATTGCCGCCCTCGCGGCTCGCGCTCGATCCGGCCGACCCAATCCGGCTCGCGCATGACGGGCGGCTGGTCGATCTGCGGCTCGTCTCCATCGCCGACGCCGAGGCGCGCGGCATCGAGGCGGTCCGGCAGGACCGGGCGACCTACGATCTACCGCCCGGCGATCCCCGCGCGGCGTCGCTGACGCGGGCGGTCGTGTTCGGCGCGCCGGACGCGGTGCTGATGGACCTGCCGCAGCTGACCGAGGACCAGCCCGCGCACCGGCCGCTGGTCGCGGCGCATGCCGTACCCTGGCCCGGCGAGATGGCGGTGTTCCGCAGCCCCGCGACCGATGGCTTCGAGCTGCTGACCACGTTCGGCAGTCGCGCCCGGATCGGGATGCTGGTCTCGGACTTCTACGCGGGCCCCACCTCGCGCTTCGATCTCGGCAATACGCTGGTCGTCGACCTGTTGACCGGCACGCTGGAAAGCGTCACCGACCTGACGCTGTTCGGCAGCGCCAATGCGCTCGCCATCGAGAGTGCGCCCGGCGTCTGGGAGATCGTGCAGGCGGGTGCAGCCGAACTGATCGCCCCCGGCCGGTATCGGGTCACCCGGCTCCTGCGCGGCCAGCGCGGCACCGAGGTTGCCATGGGCAATCCGGCGCCTACGGGCGCGCGGGTCGTGTTGCTGGACACCGCGCTGGCGTCGCTACCGATCGCCGAGGCCGATCTCGGCATCCCGTGGAACTGGCGCATCGGCCCGGCTAGCCGGCCGGTCAGCGACGAGACCTATGTGGCGCAGGCCTTCACGCCGGTGGGCGTCGGGCTGCGGCCGTTCTCCGTCGCGCATGTCGAGCAGCCGTGGCGCCGGCCGCGCACTGTCGGGGACCTGACCATCCGCTGGGCGCGCCGGTCCCGCGCGCTCGCGGCCGACAGCTGGGGCGGGCTCGAGGTGCCGCTGGCGGAGGAGCTGGAGGCCTACGAGGTCGAGATCCTAGACGGGGCGACCGTGAAGCGGGTGCTGAGCACGGCCACCACCAGCGCGGTCTACGGCGCCGCACAGCAGACCGCCGACTGGGGCGCGCCGCTCGGCCCCGGCGACACGCTCGGCATCCGCATCTACCAGCTCTCCGCCCTCGTGGGGCGGGGCGCGCCCAAGACCGCCACGCTGATACTCTGAAGGCCATCCCATGTCCGACGCCACGACCCACCTCCTGCTGCCCTACATCCTCGCGGCGCAGGCCCAGAAGCACGTCACCCACAACGAGGCGCTGCGGATCCTCGACGGGCTCGTGCAGCTCTCCGTCCTCGACCGGGACCTGACGGCCCCGCCCGGCAGCCCTGCCGATGGTGACCGTTACATCGTCGGCTCGGGCGCGACGGGCGACTGGGCGGGGTGGGACCTGAACGTGGCGCTGTGGACCGATGGCGCCTGGCTCCGCCTGCCGCCGCGCACCGGTTGGCGGGCGTGGGTCGAGGACGAGGGCCTGCTCATGGTATACGACGGGTCCGGCTGGGTCGGCACCACGCCCACGGCGCTGCAGAACATGGCGCTGTTTGGGCTCGGCACGACGGCGGATGCGTCTAACCCGTTCTCGGCCAAGCTGAACGCCGCGCTCTGGACGGCGAAGACCATGGCCGAGGGCGGGACGGGCGATCTCTTCTACACCATGAACAAGGAGGCTGCCGGCGACGATCTCGGCCTCACGCTTCAGACCGGCTTCGTGACCAAGGCGCTGGTGGGGCTCTTCGGCTCCGACCGCTTCCGACTGGCAGTCTCTGCCGACGGCAGCACCTTCTTTGACGGGCTCAGCGTCGACAACGCCACCGGCATCGTCGATCAGCCCCGGCTGCCCCGCTTCAAGGCCTGGACCAACTATGACAATTACGTCGGGGTCGGGACATGGACGAAGATCGGCCTGAACAACACCGACTACAACGATCAGGGAGCCTTCGACGCCGCGAACAATCACTTCGTGGCGCCCGTGGACGGCACCTACCTCTTCGGCGCGACGCTGCTCTATAAGATCAACGCCAGCGCCACGGCCCGCATGCGCGGGCGGCTGGTGCTGAACGGCACAACGGAAATCCGCGGCTCCCTCGGCGAAATCTCCGCCACCCACGTCTCGCTCGCCACCGCAATCTGGCTGCAGACCATGGTGCCGCTCACCGCGGGCGATACCGTGGAGCTGCAGGGATATTTCCGGGTCGCGGACGGCTACTTCGCCGCCGATCACACGTCCTTCTGGGGCTGCAAGATCGGCTGAGCGGCTTTAGTTCAGCCTGAAATCGTAATGACTTGGTTGCCTGCGCTGTCAACGCGAATGTCTAGCGTTTCGCATCCGGACAAAATATACGAAAGAGATCCTCCCAGCCGGAATGGAAAAAGCAGAGGGTTGGCCTCAATGGTCGCGACGGATAGGGCTCGACCTGCGTGGCGGAGACAGGCCTCAACTAGCCACGAAACCACTGGTGATCCTTCGAGATCAATGGGCGACTTTCGAACAATCTGCTTCCCCTTATTCGGTCTGTCGATGGCGCCCCAATCTGCTTGTGATTGCAAAACCATATTGGTCATGCGGCGCGTTCCCTCTCGCTCCCCATAGACCTCCGCCATACGTCTATGCACTTCGGCCGAGGTGCATTCGCCCTGCAGTGCCGTCAATCGGCCAACAATTTCCGCAACCTGTCCAAAGAATGGATAGCACGCCAGTGCCATGCCCCAAGTGAGAGCGGAAACGGAAGACTCAGGCGCATCCCGGTAAATCCGAACGCCCCGATCCGCGAAACTGACCAATTCCGGGAGCGGTTCCAGCCACAGGCGATTAAGCACAGTGCGGGTCTTCTTCTTGGCGGCGGGCCCTGAGTGAGAAGCGTCGAGGAGCTCTGTCAGCTCCTCAATACTCGCCATGCCCGCTCTGACGCGCAGCGCTACCCTTGCCCACTCAAGTTGAATGAAGCGGTCAAAGCCAATCTGAGGGGATAGAGATTTCATGTTGCCGTTCTCGTGATTGTAATTTTTACGAACGGAACGATCAATTCTTCGACGGAAGCCCCACCGTGTGCAACAATCTGATCTCCTTTCGGAACGAACGCACCGCGCGTGTCGGCATATACCGGGAGGAAGTCGGGCGGTAGTCCAGCACTATCGAACCGAAACGCGTCAATCTCGGGAGGAACAGACGCTGCTAAGCTTTCGCTGCGATAGGTTCGTACCCGTTCGCCCCGGACCTCGGAGACTGCGCCTTGGTTGAGGCGTCCGATCCCTTCGGCGTCAACGTTCCCGTGGTCCGCTGTAAGGTATATTTGATACCCGTGATCGGCGAAGAGCCGCACAAGCTTTTCGACGAAACCAGTTTCGCACCATGCCTTGATCTGCCCGGCAATTCCACGCTTTCCCAACATGGCCCCGTGGACGATTTCATCGATCATGTCTACGACCAGGCCGACGACCTTCGTCGACGGTCTTGATATCACTTCCTCAAGCTCGATCAGCTGACCCGTATTCTTCAAGCCTTTCTGGAAATAGATTTCCGATGGGCGAAGGCCGTGATCTTGCCAGAAGCGCGCCCAGAGGGAAGGCTCTTTTGATGTCACCTCGATTGAGTTGGCGAACTCGCGGGGCTTGAGGCCGGAGAATAGAGCTTGGCGTGAGACAGACGTGAGTGTGGGCAGCCAAGCGAAGCACCCGCCGTCATCAGAGGAGAAGCTGGGAATGCTGTCGGCGAGATGCTCTCGGATCTGAACCCACTGATCCATTGCAAGGCCATCGAATACAAGAAGCGCCACCCGATCCTCACCGGCGCTTCGCCGCAGAGCGAGATAACGGGGAACGTGATGGACCATTACCGGCCCTTTCGCAGCCGGAAGAGACGACAGATCCGCATAATGTCGGACTATCCAGTCCTTCAGCCTCTCATCCGCCTCGCGCTGCAAAGCGCGCACCTGGGGCTGTATGGGCTCGGCGAGCGCAGTGCTCAGACCGTTGAGTCGGGAAATGACCTCTCCCAGCCGGCGAGCTGTTTCCACCCAGTCACGGTGCGTCGCTTCTACTGTCGGCAGGTCGGCGGCTATCTTCTTGGCACCTTCAGATACGAGGGTTCCAAAGGATTGACGATCAGCCACAACACCGACCCTGACCCAGTCGGGCAGGTCAGCCGCGGAACTTGATGTAGCGACTGGCTGAAGGGTGCCTTCAAGGAACATCGTATCGGTGATGAGCCTCACATCAGGATGTTCGAACGGTACTGAACCCTCTGGCAATGCTTCTGCGCTGTCGTCGTTCGAAGTGCGATCGCTCTGAATCCCATACTGCGCAAGGAAACGGCCCCAAGCATCCTGCACGGCGCGCACCATGTAATTCTTGGACGACAGCAGCTCTGCGATGGGCAGATCTCCAAGGGGCGTGTCATTCAAGATCGCCGCAACATGCTTTGCGAGCAGATCGGGCAGCCCAGCCCCGCGGTAATGGAGCCGCAAAACCTCTCGCCAGAAGTCCTCCGACCCACCGAGCAGGTAAGGGCTGATGCGGAAGATGTGGGTCAGGATGAAGTCCTTGGTCGCGCCTTCCCCGAGCGGCTGAGTGGTGTGCTTGTTGTGCGCCAGAAAGAGGGCTTCGTGGTGCTCCGAGTCCACTTGCCGGATTACGCCATAGCTCAACCTCGGAAACAGGTCGGCCAGGCTCAGGCTGACCTTGCGTCCCATGCGGACATAGTCCCATGGCAGCGTGTTCAGATCAGTCCCACGCAGTTGAAGGACGAGCGCCTTCGACGTTCCTTCCTCGCCGCGATCCCAAGCCGCCCGGTAGCGCTCTTCGTACTCTGTTCTAAAGGCGACAGGGTCCTCGAAGGGCAGTACTTCGAAACCTCGTTCCCGAAGACCGTGCAAGATGCGCTCATCCAACAGGAGATCATCCGGATCGCAGGCGATCCAGAAGCGGGAAAGATCGGCAGGAAACTCCTGCAGGATGCGATCGGTCCAGGCACTCATGATGCAGCCGGTCCCGGTTCGCCGACACGCAATATGAGAACGGCGTTCAGATCGGGCGTGTATGCTTCCGCGGCATCCAGCTGCGCCATGCGGGCGTCATGGTCGGCACGCAGACGCTTGCGACGGTAGTCCCGGACTGTCTGGAGCCCGACCCGGCCAATGGCCTGATGCCGCGCATCGTAGGCGTACTTGGCGCGTTCGCGCTCTTCTTGGATACGGGCCCTGTGCTCCTCCACCATGTCCCCAAAGATGCGTTCGCCTTGGGTGAGAGTGGCATTCTTTGAGCGGTCAAAGCAGCCGTTTGCATCTGCGGCGGCGACGGCTGCGACACTCTCGACCCGTTCCGTCAGAAGAAGATCCCAGATCCGCTTCGCTGTCGGCAGGAAGGTTCGCCCTTCGTCGTTCACGAAGACGGACAAGAAGCGCCGTCGGCTGAAATCATCGGCGGACAGGCTGATCTCCCACAGCGACCATACGCCCCGGACACTCTCCGGAAGGCCGGCAATCCGGACGGTAGGAAGCGGTTGACCCGAAACGCAGCGCGGCAGATCGCTGATCACTGCCCGAGCCCGGGGATCCTCAAGCGTCACCCATTCCACATCGGGCCGCTCCTCGGCTGTCCTCGTGTCGAAGCAAACCTTGGCCGACTCGCTGCCGTCCAGCCAACGTACCCGCCAAAAATTGGCTTCTTTGACGGCGTCTCCGCCGCGCGCGGGTAGTCCGGTCGTGATCGCCCGCTCCAGCCAGAACTGTGCCGGGTGGTCTCTCCACTTGCGGGCATCGTCCGCAACAAGCTGGTGCTCATCCGACAAGAGCTCGCTGCTCTTGCGGCTTTCCGCGATGGTCGACCGAAGCTGCGACACAACCGCGTCGCATTCGCTTTCGATGGCGTCCGGGTTTTGGAGCCCCTGGACAAAGAGCTCATCGAACAGCGGCTCTGCTTCGACCGAGTCCATTACGTCGGCGGCCTTATCTACGCCGAACTCTTCGGCGATGACCGCGAGCTTCGTCTCCAGAACCTCGCGCACGCGATGCTCGACCGTGTCCTCCAGGACGAAGTTGATTGCGCGCACCACGTGCGGCTGCCCGATACGGTCGACGCGGCCGATGCGCTGTTCGACCCGCATAGGGTTCCACGGCATGTCGAAGTTCACGATGACGTGGCAGAATTGGAGGTTCAAACCCTCGCCACCAGCGTCCGTCGAGATCAGAATGCGGATATCGCGAGAGAACGATTGCTGCGCCCGGGTTCGGGCTTCTAGATCCATGCTCCCGTTCAATGTGGCGACCGAAAAGCCGCGGCTTTCGAGGAAATCCGCAAGCATTGCCTGCGTAGGCACGAACTCGGTGAAGATCAGCACCTTCAGCTCAGGATCGTTCTCTTCCTGCTGAAGCTTGTAGATCAGCTCGAGGAGCGCCTCAGCCTTGGCGTCCGTCCCCTGTGCCTCCGTGGCGCGGGCCAGGTCGAGCAGCGATTCGACCTCGGCCTTTTCCATCTCCCACCCCTTGGTCTGGATGGCGAGATCCACCTGGGTCTGCCCGTCCAGCTCAGCCCACTCGTCAACGTCGGCTGTCTCGAACAAGGATGGCTGAAGTCGCGGCTGGTCCAGCAAGGTTTGGCGTTTTTCGAGGGTCGTCCGGATGGCGGCCGTGCTGGATGTGACAAGCCGTTGCATCAGGATCATAAGGAAGCCGATGTGGCGCTGCTTCGCGGCCATGGCCTGGTTGTAGCCGTGGCGGACATAGTCGGTGACGGCTTCGTATAGCTTTTGCTGGCTTGCATGGCGGTCCTGCCACGCCACCGGATGCAGCCGGGTCATGCGCGGCTTGAACAGCGGTTTGCATTCGGCGTCGATGGAGACGCGTTTTTCCGTCCGCACGACGAAGGGGCGAACCCGCTCATTCGACACGCTGCTCTCGTCGGGGAAGGAATCCCGGTCGAGCAGCTGCATCAACCGATGGAACTGGTCGGTCTTGCCCTGGTGGGGTGTCGCGGACAGCAGAAGCAGGTATGGCGCCGCCTCCGCCAGCGCGGCGCCCAGCTTGTAGCGCGCGACCTGGTCCGTGCTCCCACCCATGCGGTGCGCCTCGTCGATGATGACCAGATCCCAGGATGCCGAAATCAGGTCCTCGAAACGCTCGCGGTTGTAGGTGCTTAGCTGCTCGAGGCTCCAACCGCGACGCCCTTCGAGCGGCTTCACCGAGTCAAGCGAGCAGATCACCTGATCATGCAGCCGCCAGAGGTTTTCCTCGTCGCTGCGCCATTGGCGAAAGGCGGAGAGTTCCGTGGGCTCGATGAACTGGAAGTTCTCTCCGAAATGAAGACGCATCTCGGCCTGCCATTGCCGGACCAGCCCCTTCGGCGCCACGACGAGGATCCGCTTGGCCATGCCGCGCAGCTTGAGCTCGCGCAGAATGAGACCGGCCTCGATCGTCTTGCCAAGTCCCACCTCGTCCGCGAGCAGATAACGGATCCGGTCCCGGCTCATGGCGCGGTTGAGCGCGTAGAGCTGGTGGGGCAGCGGCACGACGCTCGACTGGATCGGCGCCAGCAGGAGGTTGTCCTCCAGCGCGTCCAGCAACTTCGCCGCCGCGGCAGTGTGCAGGATGTGCTCGACCGTCGGCTGGACGGCGTCGAGCGGGCTCAGATCACGCGCTCGGGCGCGGACGACGGCGTCCTTGCCGGGCAGCCAGACCCGATAGGCGGTCTCGCCCCAGATCTCCTCCCGGTCAACGACACGGCAGGGTGCGGCATGCCTCTCATGCCAGCACCACGCGCCAATGCCATGTCCGCCGTCCGCATGCGTCACGCATCAGCCTCCATGCGGGTGAGCGCCTGGTCGTACCAGAGCAGCAGCTTCTCGTCCTCTTGCAACGCATCCTCGGGGATCTTCTGGGCGATGCCGATGATGGTCTTGTAGTCCTTCGCGCCCCACGCGGTCTTGAAGCCTGCGCGCAGCACTTCGAGCCGGAACTCCTTGAGCTTCCGACCGGGGGCGGACTTGTAGCTCTCGAATTCCTTCAGCAGTGCTCGCTCGCGCTTCTGCTCCAGGTCCTTCGCCTTGCTCGGATCAGGCACGAACCAGCGGTCCTTCGCCTTTGCCTTCAGACGCGCGTCGTCCTTCTCCAGCCCGCGCAGATCCCTGAAGTTCGTGGACAGGTAGCTGTGGATCTGGCTGGGCACGTCCCCATTGCCATCGTAGCGGAGGAAGTTGTCGGCAAGCAGCGCAGAGAGTTCCGGTTTCTCCTCGTGCTTCCGCCATCCCGCGCCGACCTGCGTTGTGAATTCCGGATGCACCTCCTGATAGGTCGACGGGCGCTTGCGTAGGAAGTCCGTTAGCCAGTCGATGGCCGAGCGTTCGTCCGAGACGAACAGCTCCATTTGCGGCGCCTGCGCGGCCTGGGCTCGCTTGCGGTCGTACTCCGCGACCTGCTCGGGCAAGAACACCATACCGTCGCGCTCCGGGTAGCGATTGCGCAGCCCGTCGAGGAACTCCTCGGTCGAAAGCGGCACGGGGAAGTCGTGGCGTACGAACCAGGCGACCATCCGGTCGTAGATACGGCGCGGATCGCGCTCCACGACCATCTCAAGAACGCCGCTCTTAGCCTTGGTGACAGGCAGCTGGCGCAGATGGGTCTGGACGAAGTCCCATGCCGACTCGGGCGCCGCCCCGCGTTCCGAAAGGCGCTTCTCCAAGCCACCGTTAGGTTTGTAAGCTGAGATGACCAAGTCTTGCTTCACAGCAGTGGTGGACGTGACCTGCCGATAGCTGCCCAATACCTTGTCAAGAGCGTTTACCTCGGCAACGACAAAACCCGCTTGCTGTAGAGCGACTTGAATGGCATTCCATACAGCCGCCTTACTATTGGAGAACACGACCGTCATCCAGCGCCCAGGTTTAAGCGCCCGGAAATATTCAGAGAAACACCCCTGCATGAGTCTCTGATACTCGAGGAGCTTCTTCCCTTTGTGCTTGTCAACGATTGCCTCTTCTCTCGACGCAGTCTTGACGCGATGCCAGGACTCAACAAGGAAATTCAAATCTGCATAGAAGATATTTTCCCCAAATGGGGGGTCCGTAAAAATATAGTCAATACTGTTATCTGGAATCCCCAAGTTGTCCGCGCTGCCCGTCGTAATAATTGCATGGTCGGCTTTTGCCTGAAATTTCGAGAATATTCTCGCGATCCTATCCCCACGAGAGCCAATCGCATACCAGGGAGATACCTCGCAATGCTTTGAGGGAACATAATATACCCCTGGAAGATATTTATTCACTTGCTTGAAGCCTTGCGGCTGAAAGCGATTCAATATTGAAGATGTCCAGATCGCCTGCTCGACATAATAGATTAGAATGTGGCGCAGTCGGGCGTCGGCATAACCACTGGCCAGTTGCCACATCCTTGCCAGAGCGTGTTGAGCACGCGGCAAGAAAAAGTGGTGCACGTTCGTAAAGCCCTTCGGCGCGATACGAGAGCCATGGTACATATCTTCGATTGGAAAGCGATCGGTCGGAATGCCTGATGGAAGCGGAAGTTCCGAAATTTTGTCGAGGTTTCGCAGGTCATCTGCGTCTGGTTTCTTGTCGAATTTTGACTTTCCAATGGAATACCTGATGAGCGCGGGTCGGAACTTGATCCTTTCCCATGACTGACCAGTTGCAGGATCGATCCTCGCCTCGAAAACACGCTCAAGTCTGTCCTTATTAAGGTTGGCCCCGCATTTTGGGCAATGGAACTCGCTCCTAACCTTTTGATCTTCATCAAAGGCTTCTTGAATAAAATCAATTTCTGAAACGCATTCGGGGCAGCTGAATATTTCACCCCATACAGTGTACTCAATCTCACCCCTTGTCTTTCCATCAGTATGGAGTGTTTCGTACATCCACCCAATTTCTTCTTTTAGCTGCGCAAGAAGCTTTCGCGCAGCAACTTGAAAATCAGAAACCCTGAATGGAATATTTTGATTTGCAGATATGTATGTGGCAGCCGGAGACAGATCATTAAGGATAGCTCGACGAAAGCCCCACTCAGGTTTGGCTCTACCCTCCTTCTTCCAAGCCTCTTCAATTTCGTGACGAAACGAAGGGGGAGCGACTCCACACCACTGCGCTGCGATACCAGTCATGCCAGACCCGGAAAAGCCGTCGAGCACTAGTTCGCCGGGCCGAGTAAAATGAAGTATTGATGGCACAATTGCCAAATGTGGGACTTTGGTGTGGTACGCGTGAGCTTGGTAGAGAGGGTCCGACTTTCCAAATGACACGTCGACCGCCATCGGCTCGCGCGAGTACTCGGAGTTCGGGTCGTAACGTTGCCCTTTAAGATCAACGAAGTCCGTCAGCCAGGGGTTTGGACAGGCGGTGTAATAGGGCGGATCGGACATCTCCAGAATGGCGTCGTCCGATGCCACAGGGAATCCTGGTTGACTTCGAAAGGCTGGATCTTTGAGCTTTTCGCGTAACAAGCCAATGAAGTAATTGCGCCGATCTGCGTTGCTGTCGAACTTAATGCCTAAGCACTCGACGGATCTGGCGTCGTTAGTCTTGTGTTCTTCGAAGAGGTCCGTCATTATTTACTCCCAATTGAAGGTCGCACCGATCGGTTGCGGTAGGGGTCCTACCAGTAACCGAAGGTCCTTCCTTCCGCCCCTCCGGTTACTCCTGTCTGGCTGGAGTTTGCCAAAAGTGACTTGTGTTCAGCAGAATTAGGTTCAAGAACTTCAATCACGTATACGAAACGCTTTCCTATGATCTTTTTCTCAAGATGGATTATCTTTCCTGGGTAGGACTGACCTCCCTTATCTTCCGTAATTAATCCGAGTCTCCAAATATTGGACCATTGACCATAGTCCTTACCTCGATTTGCGAGCGGGCAATACGCTTTAGTTTTGCTGTCGTAAGCAACGAATACCTGGCCAGAACTTCTGGAATCGTCATCAAAAAATTCCACAAGACCATCGGAGAACTCCACTTGGTTCCGAGAACCTCCAGACATATCGCCAGCTTCGAACCACAAGTGTTTGGCATTTTTTACTGTCATATTGGGTTTCCTCGTCGTTGTACTGAGCCAAACTTCACTCGACCACGAAGCGCAGCTTGGTCGTGTCCTTGCCCTTGCAGCGGTCTGTCAGGAACGCCTCGAACCGCTTGCGCAGATCCTCGGGCGTTGCCGGCGATCCGCCCTGGAGCAGTGCCTTCCTGATGTCATCTTGGGCTACGCTGATTTTTTCCAGTCCCGACAGCGCTTCCTGAACGGCAGCTATGAACTCGGGCGTCACCATCTCGGGCAGGGTCTTTGTCTCGGCGAAGCCGGTCACGATCCTGCGCGACGTGTCCTTCAGCAGTTCGAAGTTCGACTGGATGATCGGATCCTCGAGGTTGTCGACGAGCGTCAGCACCCAGCCTTCGAGCAGCCGGTCGAGCTCGTCGTCAAGCTGCTTGAGGACATTCGCCGCCGGGAGCAGGTCGCCTTGTTCGTTCGCGGGGCGGAAGTTGCAGTGCGGGCAGACCGTTGACGCCGAGAGTTCGGAGTCGACGAGCGAGGCGCAGCTCTTCAGCTTGTCGAGTTTCTCTTCGAAGCTCGTGAGCTGACTGGTCGGCATCAGCGAAATGCCGGCCAGCGCCCGCATCGCGACCAGGCGCGGATCCTTCCGCATGGCGTTCTTGGTCTTGTCCTCCGAGACGCCGAGGCGCGCCTTGCTATGCAGCGCGACGTAGGCCTTCACGTAGTCCTTCTTCAGCTGGTTGAGCGTCTGACGGTACTCGGCCGCGTTCCGGTCCGTGCGTTCGGCGGCGAGCTTGTCGAGCACCTGCTTGCGTGTGCATTGCGCCTGCTTCACCCACGCATGGTCGGCGGGCAGCACCATCTCCGCTTGGCCGAGATAGCTCGCGGTGCTGCCCAGTTCGCCGATCAGGGTCATCAGGCCCTCAGCCGAGTTCAGCACCTCGAGGTTTTTCTTCTGCGCCGCGATGTCGTCGGACCCGATGCGCAGGTTCTTCAGCTTCCCGACGGTGTTGTAGGGCGCCAGGCTCTCGGAGAATGCCTTGAGCGCGTCGAGCTTCGTGCGCCAGTCACGGATCTCCTCCTCGCGGAGCAGGGGCTGACCCCAGAAGCTGAGGCGGTTTGCCATGTCGGTCGTCGCGCCGAGGACGCGCTTTGTCAGCTTGTTGACTTCCTCCTGCAGCGCCATGACGGGCTCATCGGATCCCTGCGTCGCCTTCTGCGCGAGGCCAGGCGGAAGTTCCAGGAGCTGGAACAGTGACCGAAGGACCGCGACGTTAATTTCTTTTGGCGCTTCGACGTGCTTGAAATGCCGCAGCTCGTCGAGCGGGCGCTCGGCCAGCAGGGTGATCTTACTGGAGTCGATCTTATCGCCTGTGATCGCGAGCACGATATCGCCCGAATAGACGAGCCCGCCAAGCACGGTGACCAGCAGGTCGGGTTCCATGCGAAATTTGACCGGCGCAAAGTACTCGACGTCGGCATCGCCACTCAGGAGTTCGCCGCGGTTCAGTACTTGCCCATGCCCCTTGGACTTGAGGCGAGCGAGCACATCCTGGACATATCGAGACTGGGTCGGATCGATGCGATCCCCGTCGAGCATTTCGAGGCCGTCGAGGATGACCACCGCGTCCTTCGTTCTCGTGCCTCCGGCCAGCGCACGAAGCGCGTTTCCGACCAGCTGCTTTCTGTTGGCCTCGGTGATCAACGCAGAGAAGGTCGGATACTCGGGTGCCATATCGGCGAAGCGGCTATTCAGAGCGACCCCAGCAATGACGTTAACCACATCCCGGAAGTTGATGCGCTCGTCTGGCCCCAAGCGCGCCTTCTCTCGAAGGGAGATGCCTTTCGTCCAGTCGCGCAGCGACTTCGACTTGCCTTGGTAGGTGACCTCGAATGCTTCGAGCTGTTTCTCCTGAAGCCATTTGCTCATGTCGCGCAAGGCATCTCGAGCCTTGTCGAGATACACCGACTTCGCGCCTCCGCTCGCGGTCGACGCCAGTTCCTGCGCAGCTGCATAGAACCTGAGAAGGCGCCTTATGCTGTCGTCGGGCTCCTTCAGCCGGAAGAAGACTTCATCCGCTTTGTGGTCATCACGGAAGCGGGGCGGATCGAACGGCTGAATGAAGTAGAGGTAGAAGTCGCGTTCTGGCTGAGCCGTTGGTCGATCATTCGGCGCGCCGAAAAAGAGGTAACCGATACGCTCGACCCGGCGCTCCTGCCACTCGATCTGATACTGCCAGATCTGGTGACCGGTCACATAGCTGGACTCGTCTGTCCGCTCCATGAGCTGGCGGATCGCACCGAAGTAGGCACGATCAAGCGAGTCCTCTGACAGCGCTTCGGCGCGCTTCTCGATCTGAGCGTCGTAATCGACGTCCTTTTTCAGATCGAGATAGTACTGCTCAGTGTCCGGCGCCTTCGAGATGAACTGCCCGTTGACCGTTTTCAGCGTCTCCCGGAGCGTGGTCTGCACGGCGGTCAACAGATCATCGGACGGATCACCTCCCATGTCTTCAATGCCAGGCTGGAACAAGCACAACGTGTCTCGAAGTTCTTCAGCCGTTGGGCCGACGGGCACGTAGATGTCACCGCCTGTGGTCAAGCGATGGACTGAGAGACCATCAATGATCCTCAAGGCCATTGCCTTATAGGCAGGACGCGTGAACGCCTTCTTCACCCGTTCTGACAGGACTTCCGATACCTTGAGCACGGGTCCGATGTTCGCATCAGCTCGTAGAACCGAGTTTGACGTTACCGTATCCCAGAACTTGTCGTAGCCAATAAGGCCTGGCCGATCCTCGGGAACTTCCTGCTCGAGCACAGCTTGAATCTGGTCTCGGAGTGTGACGAGGGCGCCGCGCTTCTCGGTGAAGACAAGTCTCTCGAATGTTCCGATGTAGTCAGGATGGACCGGAAACAGCCGAACGTACTCGTCCATGCGCTCGTTCATGGATCCGTAGAACTTGGCGAACGGCGTGAGGTACGCGCGGATCTTGTTTTGCTGATCCGACGTCTTCTTCAGGAGCCGTTCGGCCACGACGAAGCTGACGTCTTGCCGAGCAAGTAGCACCTGCGTGAACCGATCCTTCACTCGACGAAGACTATCCGCAACATGCTGGAAGCGGCTGCTGTCGAAGATGGCCTCTTGAACGCCTGCGACGAAGCGGAAGCGGAGGTGCTTGGTGACCTCACCAATCTCGCGCAGGAACGACAGATCGAGAACAAGGTCGTGATCTTTGCGCGAACGCAAGTATTCGAGGAACTCATCCACCACCAGCAGAACGCCGTGGTTCGGGTGCACCTCGGCAAACGCCGCCATCATCTCTTCGAAGGCGGCCTTGTTGTTGATCACCTTGTCGGCCGGCGGGAAGGAATAGATTACGCCTTCCTTCTCGAGAAAGACCTCCAGCTGCTGCGTGATGATGTCACGCAACGACATCTGGCTTGAGATCTCGATCCGATGGACTTTGAACTTCCCCGCGATCGCTTTAGCGGCCTCAGCCACCTTTGGGTGATGGATCATCTGGACGTAGTCTGCATCCTCCGCCACCAGCGAAAGAACGGACATCAGGTGCGACTTACCTGTCCCGTAGTTGCCGACGACCAGTACGCCCTTGTGGTCCACGCCCTCGTCGAACGAAAGCTGAGGGATCATGAGCTTGGCAATCCGCTCAGCCATATCGTCAGAAATCACGTAGGTCGAAACCAGCTTCTTGGCCTCATCTGGGCGATTGGCGTCCAGAAGCTGGATAACCGATTCAATCGGCTCGAACTGAATGAGATCGCCATAACGCATCGACATCCCTCGTCCCCCTTTCAATGCACAATGAATGGGACCAGGCCGTCGATGGCGTAGTCCTGATGTTCTGGGTGTCCCGTCTCGGCATACGTGAGGCGATTGTCCCGCATTCCTCCAGGCCACACAGCGATGATCCGACGTGACTGAGCTTGTCGCCTGAGCAGGTCGAGCGGACTGAGCTTTAGCGTCCGGTCGAAGAGCAGCTCGATGTTGTCGACTGTCAGAATCCTTTGGCTCGAAAGATCATCCGCAAGGCGTCTGAATATTTCGGCAACGTGAAGATGCCGTCGCGCACGCGGCACCGTAAGCAATTCGCGACCGAGGGCCGCTCCAACGTTTAGGATAGGAGCCGCTCTTCGCTCTGCAAGCTGACAGAGCAGCTTGCTCTTTCCGGCTCCTGGCTCCCCGATCAGCAGGACCAACTTGCTGTGCACTGTCGAAATGTCTTCGACGACGCGGTCGAGCCTGTCGATCATCCTCAACCCTCCTGCGCCATCGCGCCCGCAGTCGGGACAGTGCCTTCACCCAGTTCAGCTGCATTCAGAAGAACGATCTGCTGATCCTGCGGCTTCCTGGCGGCTGGGTCCGTATCAAGCCCGAGACGCCTGAGCGCGTAGTACAGCAACGCCTTCCGGACTTTGATCTTCGCCTTGCCGGCCCGCATCCCGTAGTCGAGCGCGATGACTTTCGCCTGCGTGTCGGCGAGGTCGGGGTGGGGGCCGACTTCCAGAGTGACTTCGGAGTGCCAGTCGCGATCTTCGTCGGCCGACGTTTCGCTCTCCCGCGATCCGCGGATGTCGAGGATCCGTGAGAGCAGGAAGTCCTTGAACGCGTTGTCGATCAGGCAGAACGCCCGCGTGTGCCAGCGGAAGCCGTCGAAGGCGGTGGCGTGGGGCTCGATCCAGCGCCAGCGCGGGTCCGGGCTGGACAGGGACTGGTACTTCACCTCGATCGCCTCTGACCGACGGATGGCGCCGACCACAGAGCGGAGCGTCACCGGATTGACGCCGCGCAACGGCGTCGGGGCGGCCGCATAGGGCGGGAGATCGGCGATCCAGGAGTCCTCGCGGTCGAGGATCCCGTCCGCGACCGAGCGCAGCTGGGCGAGATAGCGGCTGGCGTCGGGCTCGAGGAAGTGCGGCTTGAAGCCTGAGCCGCGGACATAGGTCCGCGCGCTCTTGTCGTAGACCATGTTGTCCGGGGCGAAGCCGATGTAGCGGTTCAGGTCGGTGGACGCTTGGTTCACCGAGACCCCGAACTGGTCCATCAAATCGCTGCGGTTCACATGCCCCTCCCAGAACAGGCGGAACTCTATGAACTCGAGGCGCTGCTCGACGCCCCAGCGAAGTTCCGACCTGTCGTTCTCCATCACGCTCTCCCGGCTCGGGCGATGCGCACGTTAACTATGCGCGCCCATTTACTGGGCCTGATCTGAGGCTAGCCGAGCCGGGAAGGTGGCGCAATCGAAATGCGTCGTAAATCAGAGCGTTGGAGCGTTACGCGCATTCGAGAGGTCGGGAATGGCGTCAGGACGCGGCGATCCGCTGGTCAGCCGTGGAGTGAATGACCTCTTGTTCGAACGCCTCGACGTCGCTGACGCGGTACACGACGCGTCCGCCGAGCTTCATGTATGCCGGGCCTTCACCAGCCCACCGCCACCGCTCCAGGGTGCGATGCGAGATGGTCCAGCGATCGGCGAGTTCCTTTTGAGTCATGCAGTTCCGTTTCATGTCGTCCTCCATTCGAGCAACTCGGTTTGGTTGCGTTCGAACGAAGGCGTGAAAAAAATGCGAGGCAAGTCAGTTAGTTGCGCAAGTCCGCGCATTGCGTCTGGTTTGGCGACAGCGGGGAATTCGAGCGGGGATCAGCGCCCCGGTTTTGGGAAGTTCCGAATGGACGCAACCGAGAGAAAACGATCAATAATCGCTTGGAGACGAGCGATCTCGTGCAGTTCTGCCAGCGCATGACTGCGGGACTCCGAGCCGAGATTTTCGATGACTCATTCCCTCCGCCACTTGCCCCCGCGAAAGCGTTCTCTCGATCCGGCTGCGGCCGGATTTTTCCGCGTTTTCAAAGGGGTTTGCAGAACCGGCTGAACACCAACGTGCCAGCAATCGGCACAAAATCCGTTCTCTCGGCGAGCTTTTCTCTGAACCTCATGACTTCTGCCATTTGGTGAATTTCTTATAGGGCGTTGAAAAAGAAGCATTTTCTGGAGCCGAGACCTGAGCACTTCGACGCAGGTGGCGTTCGGCGAGAAGGAACAGAAATCGAACCTTCGCTTCTTGCTGACCAGGCCGAAGCGATCAAGTTTCGGAGTTATTTTGTATTCCACCGCACCAGAAGAAAGGGCGGATTGGGCCAGACTCTAGTTCCTCGTGGAAGAGAGATTCCGGGAGGCACAGCAAAGTCCGCGTAGTGATCAACAGACCGTTGGACATACCACATGAAGTGGGGCTATGTAAATAATTGAGCAAATCATGAGAAATCTCGCCCAATCAGGCAGAGACGGAGGAGGCAAAAATATGGGAACCAGTGAAGAGGCATTTCATTTTGTCGACCTCTTCGCTGGGCTGGGTGGCTTTCACGTCGCGCTCGAGGAGTTGGACGGGCGTGGTGTGTTCGCTGCAGAGAGGGAGCCTAAACTGAAGGCCCTCTATAAGGTCAATTTCGGTGTCGATGCTTGGGGTGACCTCAATGAGTTGAGCAGCGACGAAATCATAGCCCTCAATGTGCCCGATCACCACGTACTTACTGCAGGCTTTCCTTGCCAACCGTTCTCTAAAGCAGGAGACCAGCTGGGCTTTAAAGACACAAATCAGGGTAATCTCTTCTTCAAGGTGCACGACATTTTGCGCGTCAAGCGGCCACTCAATTTCATCTTGATCAGCCCCACCTGAGTGGTCCAGTTGTAGTGTTAGTGCATGACCGGCTTTCGGTCCATCGGGACGATGGTTTCGGGAACCGGAGGGCGATAGCC
>NZ_BMFJ01000001.1:2765337-2873536 GCF_014638275.1 Primorskyibacter flagellatus | reverse complement strand
TTTGTGACAATCTCTTCCGGCTTGTGCCGCTTCGTAGCCATTCTGATCCTCCGTTTTCCTAAACATAACGTCGGACCACTTCAGTGGGGGAGGATCACCCGGACAGGGACATTCGCGTGCCACCAATCCTCGATTTTCCGACGTTCCGTCAAGCTCAGATGCGTATAAGAGGTCCCCATGGCACGATCTCCTGATTAGATAACCCATTGGTTTCTAATAGGAGTCGCACTTCAAGGTAGCGCGCACCGTGCTGCTGATCCAGTTCAACAGCTTCTATCAGGCCTTCACGATCATGGTCGCAATCGTCTTTTCCATCGCGGGCGTGTTGCTGGGGCTGATGCTGACAGGGCGACCCTTCGGCGTGGTCATGGGCGGCATCGGTGTGATCGCATTGGCCGGGATCGTGGTGAACAACAATATCGTTCTGATCGACACCTACAACGATCTGAAGAAAACCGGCATGTCTCCACTGGAAGCTGCGCT
Source organism: Primorskyibacter flagellatus (assembly GCF_014638275.1). Lineage (GTDB taxonomy): Bacteria > Pseudomonadota > Alphaproteobacteria > Rhodobacterales > Rhodobacteraceae > Pseudooceanicola > Pseudooceanicola flagellatus_A. The sequence goes on along the minus strand of NZ_BMFJ01000001.1, from coordinate 2,873,053 downwards.
GCGCACCGGCGCGCAACGTCTGCGGCCAGTAATCCTGACTTCGGGCACAACCGCGCTTGGTCTCGCGCCGATGGTCATTGGCGTCAGCGTCGATTTCTTCCGGCGCGAGATCGTCTACGGCGCACCTTCGAACCAGATGTGGATCGAACTCAGCTCGGCTATCGCGGGCGGACTCATGTTTGCGACCATCCTGACACTGATCGTGACCCCGGCCATGCTGATGCTGGGGGAGAAGAAGGAAGCGAGGTCGTCCGGGGCGGCATTGGGTCAGGTCGCTTAGGTTGCTTTGGTCCCGCCGGACATTCGTGATGCACGCCTTGGGGTAGGTTGGTCAGGGACTGTCCGCCCAGATTAGCGGCTGCGGCTTCTCCCACGACAGGAATTGAGGGACGCCGCTCAAGTATCCTCCACTCCAGCGATGTCCTGTTCAGCCCCCTCCCGCCTGCAAGCAAAGCAATCTGCCATCCGCAGTCTTGGCCGGGTCGATCTGGGCGGAAGTTGTTTGGTTCACCAGCCGTGAACTCAGGTTGCAAAACTCAGGAACGATGCGTCCCGCCACGCGGTTGTGAACGTATAGCCATAGTTGAAGATGGCACCGAACTTAACTTATGTTAGTGGTCGACATCAGCAGTGTGTCCCCGGGACAGAAGGTAATTGATGACGGACGATTCTTGTCCCTACACGCGGCGGTTCCTGCAGGGTCGTTCCCGGGACGCGCTGTCGAAGCGTGAAAGGACTCTTCTGGAGGGTCTGGTCGGTACGGTCGAACGGTTCACGGCACCGCATACGATCCTGAGGCGCGGCGATGTCGTCGATCAGAGCACGATCCTGATCGAAGGAACCGTTGCCCGCGTCATCTACGAGGACGGCAAGCGCCATATCGTCGCCCTGCACGTGCCGGGCGATTTCGTGGACCTGCACGCGTTTGCGCTGAAGCGGCTGGACCATGACGTCGTGTCGATCGGGTCCGTGCAGATCGGATATGTTCCGCACGACCGGATCCAGAAAGTGCTGGAGAAAGAGCCGACCCTCGCGCGGATGCTCTGGTATTCGACCCTGCTGGATGCCGCCATGCACCGCGAATGGATCATGAAACTGGAGCATCTGAGCGCCGACGGTCGCCTCGCGCACCTTGTCGCGGAGCTCTGGCAGCGCCTCGACTTCGTCGATCTGGCGGGAGAGAACGGGTTTTCTCTGCCCCTGACGCAACAGGAACTGGCCGATGCCTGCGGCACGACCAGCATTCACATGAACCGCGTTGTGAAGAAACTTCGCGAGACGGGCGTGGTCGATATTTCCCGCGGTCAGGTCACGGTCCTGGACAAACAGGCGCTGAAGGAACTGGGCGCCTTTGATCCCGCATACCTGTACGGCCAGGGACCGCTCAAGCTCACTTGAGCGGTTGACATGAGGTCATGAAAGTTAACATTGCGACGCTTGCCGAAGGTGTTTCTTCGGCCTAGGCTCGACATGTTGCAGGACCGGATAATACCCCAATGCCCACAGACGATACCGGACTGGACAGTGCCTTCGGCTTTGCCGGAATCGGACGATGGGAGATGACCGTTGACGACGGCAGCCTCCGGCTCGACCCCGTGTGTCGCGACCTGTTCGAACTGTCCGACAGCGATGCAACCGCCCAGTCCGTCATTGTCGAACGCATTGTCGAAGCCGACAGGGAGCGTGTCTTCAAGGCTCTGGACACCCTGACCACCAACGGCGACGAATACGACCAGACCTTCCGGCTCAACCTGCCGTCAGGAAGAGAACGGTGGCTGCGGGGCGTGGCCAAGCTCAGCAAGGGTCCAGATGGCAGCAAGGTCATCGGTGTCAGCTTCGACGTCACCTCCGAACAGAAGCTTCTGGCCGAGCGGGAACTGCATCTTTCCGAGATAAACCACCGGATCAAGAACCTCTTTGCGCTGGTGGCCGCCATGATCTCCAGCGCGGCGCGCGAGAGTACGGACAAGGACGAGGTTGTCTCCAACCTGCGTGACCGGGTGACCGCGCTCGACCGCGCGCATTCGCTCATGCTGCGGACCGACGTGTCGCGCCCCATTCCGCTTGAGGCGCTGCTGAACGAAATCCTTGCCCCGGCGCGCAGCTTGCAGACCATCGTGATGTCCGGCGTCGAAGTCCTCATCCCCGCCAAGGCGATCACGTCCCTCGTCCTGATCTTCCACGAATGGGTGACCAATTCGGCGAAGTACGGCGCGCTCAGGCATTCCGACGGTACCATCAATGTCGAATGGGTTCCCTATGACGGCGGCGTCAGGATCCTCTGGCGCGAACTGGTTCCGGACTACGACATCGATGCCGAAAAGGGGTTCGGATCGCGCCTCATCCAGGCCTCCGCCATGCAACTGCGCGCAGAGAAGGAACGGCGGTTCGAAGACGGCTGGCTGACCATCGACATGCGCCTGCCGCTTGACGGCTACTGATCTGTCAGCGCGCGCATCGTACGCTCCCGTACCGACCGCAGGGGGTGGCGGACAAACGGTTCCCAGGGTGCGACCCGCCCGCAGGGGCCATAACCCCAGTCGGTCAGTGTCTCATCCAGACCGGACGGTCGCGGATAGTCCGCGTTACCGTTCCGGATCGCCTCGTCCCTTGCTGTATCGTTAGGGGCCAGGTCCATGAACCGATGTATCCCCGCAACCGTCCGGGACGGATCGCGGCACAGGTCTTCGTAGCGGATGACACAGACCGCGTGCAGGTACGGCAAATCATCCAGAACCCTGCGGTGGGCCGCAAGCCAGTGATCGACCAGCGCGGCGGGCGTTGCCTCCACCCATTTCGCGACCGCGGCTGCAACCATCTCGGGGTGGCGGACGATAACGACGAACTGCGCCATCGGGAAAAGCTGCTGGTACAGCCGCATCCGCGTCAGGTTGACCGGCGACTTCTCCAGCCGCCATGGCCGTGAGGGATCGAACCATGCATTCCAGTCGGCTTCTATCCGCGCACGCACGTCCAGGCTGTCGTATCGGCTTCCCTCGACATGGTGCTGGTCCGGATCGGTCGCGAAATGCATCGGCCGGCCATGCACGGCCGTGTGCGGGATGGCACCCTGCAGAAAACAGCCCTCGTTCTCCGGGGCCGGAGACCCTGTAATCGCGGAGATATCAGGATGACGGGCGACAAGGCGCGCCAGAAGGCTGGTTCCCGACCGGTGAAGGCCGCCGATGAAAAGGTAACGTGTCATCCGCTTGTCTTGGCGCGCCGGACTTCGAAATCAACATCAGATTAGTATAATAAATTTCGGAACAAGTGGGCGAAGCGCTGGTTCCCCTTCTGTCGGAGATGCATCCGGCCTCGAAGACTTCAATCTTCCAAAGGACAGAAAATGCGTATCCTGCACATCGCGCTTGGGGGATGCCTCAAGGCGCCGCCCGTCGACTATGGTCTTACCGAGGATACGGGTGGCCACATTGCCTATGTGCTCGGCGCGGCGATGGCGCAGGCAGAGCGTCCGGACGTCACGCAGGTTGATATCGTCACGCGGGCCTTCTCCGATCCCGGCCTCGGGCCCGAGTATGCCGCCGATGAAGAATACGTCGGCCCCAAGGTGCGGATCCTGCGTCTCAGGACCCGGCGGGACTGTTATCTGGCGAAGGAAGATCTGAACGCGGAACTGCCGGCGATCACCGCTGCGTTCTGTGCCTTGCTGGACCGGCTGGAGCACCGGCCCGACGTCATCCACGCCCATTTCTCCGACGCGGCGACAGTCGCCCGCGCCGCATTCGAGCGGTTCGCGATCCCATGGATCTACACGCCGCACTCCCTGGCCCGCGAAAAAGTGGACTGCGATCTCGCGTCGCAGCGCGTGTCGGACGAACTGGCCGCGATACGGACGGCCCATGCCATCATCGTGTCGTCGCGGGATGAGGCCGAGCGCCAGATCATGGCCTATGATCCGGACGCGGCGGGGCGGGTTCACCGGATTTCGCCGGGTGTGACTTTCGGGGCATCGCAGGGCACGGACCACGGAAGACGGCTGATCGCGCCGTTCCTGCGCCAGCCCGAAAAGCCGATCGTTTTCGCCGTCGCGCGCCCGGTGAGGAAGAAGAACCTCGCTGCGCTTGTCCGCGCCTTCGGTATGAATGCGCGGCTGAGGGAAGCGGCAAACCTCGTGATCCTTGCGGGTCTCAGGACTTCCGTGGGCGAAGGTCCGGAAGAGCAGGTGGCGGTACATCAGGACCTAATCCGGCTGATTGACCGGCACGATCTCTGGGGGCGGGTCGCGCTGCCCCGGCGGCATACCGCGACCGAGGTCAGATCGCTCTACGATCTGGCCGCCGTCGACGGGGTCTTCGCCAATCCCGCGCTGCACGAACCCTTCGGTCTGACGGTGGTCGAAGCCGCGCAGGCTGGCGTTCCCGTGGTGGCGACAAGAAGCGGCGGGCCGTCATCGATCATCGGGGACATCGGATATGGCGCTCTTGTTGATCCGGAAGACGCGGGCGAACTGGCCGACCGGCTGCTTGACATGCTGGGTGATCCGGAGCGGGAGCGGAGATGCAGGGAGGCCCGCGACAGGGCGTGCCGCCTGTATCAGTGGCACGGTTGGGCGCGCGAAAGCCTGGCCGTCTGTCGCGGGATCACGGAACGGCGCGCGAAGGCGCCCCGGCGCGCATCGCGCATCCTCGCCTGCGACGTGGACGGTACGCTGACGGGCGACCGGAAGGCTGCCGCCGCTTTTGCCAAATGGTCGGCCCGGCGTGACGATACCTGCATTCTGGTCGCTACGGGCCGCTCGATATCCGAGGCCCGCCGGGTGATCGCCGCCTGGTCCCTGCCTTGTCCGGATATCCTTGTGACCTCTGTCGGAAGTGAAATCTGGCGGTGCGACGGCTGGGGCGACTATCGCCTGTGCCGTGGCTACGCCGCGACCATCAGCGATGGTTGGCAGCGGGAAGAGGTCGTGCACCTCATGGCCGGTCTGGGTATCACGGCTCAGCCCCTGCACGATCAGCGGCGCTGGAAAGTCAGCTATTACGGCAGCCCCGCCGATGCCGCCCGCGCGACGCAGGTGCTGGCAGATAACGGAGTGCCCGCGCGGGTCGTACATTCGCACGGCTCTCTGATCGACGTTCTGCCGGTCAACGCAGGCAAGGCGGCCGCGATCGGGTACGAGGCGCATCGGCTGGACCTCACCCTGGCCGATTGCATCGCAGCCGGTGACAGCGGCAACGATCTCGACATGCTCTCCGCCTGCGGCGCGGCCATCCTGCCCGCGAACGCCCGCGACGGCATCGCCGAGCTGCTGCGCGGCAAAGCCTTCCAAAGCCGCCACAGCTATGCGGCCGGGGTACTGGACGGGCTTGCGGCCATTTACGGCCCGGCTGACAGATTGGCCCTGCGTCATGCGTGATTTCCCAGCTGCCGCCGGACCAATCGGCTATTTCGTGCACCATCAGGGCAGGGGCCACGCGGAGCGATGTGCCAGCCTAGTCAATGCGCTGCCCCTCGCGCAGGAGGTCGTGATCTTCTGCGCACGCGATGACATCTTCCCGCCCCTGCGCGAAAACGTCCGGGTCGTGAAGATCCCCTCCCTTTTCGAACGGTCGGGACAGGAGCGCACCGGGCTCGACACCGTCGACAGCCCCGACACCGTCCATTGCGCGCCGCTCGGCTGGCCGGGGATACGCCGTGCCATGGCCACTATCGCGGCTTGGTTCGACACGGCGGATCCCGATCTCATGATATGCGACGTCAGCGCCGAGATTGCGCAGCTCTGCCGCATCTGTTCCGTCCCGCACGTCAAGGTGCTCCAGCACGGCGACCGGGGCGACCCGGGGCACCGGGCGGCCTATGACGGCGCCGTCGGCTTGCTGGCCCCTTTCTCCGCCGCTTTGGCACAACCGGACTGGACAGAGGCGATGCGACGCAAGACGCATTTCGCCGGAGGACTGGGGCTGCGTGCCAAGGCGCCGGTCAAAGCAGACGCCCGCAGGCGTCTCGGCATGGCAGAGGACCGGCGGGTCGCGCTCGTGCTCTCAGGCGGCGGTGGCAACGGCTGGACGAGCGCACCCTTCGGGATCGCGGCGCGGGCGTTGCCGGACTGGACCTGGATCACCGTCGGCGCGATGCAGACCGACTGGCATGGGACCGAGGGCGCCAATCTGATCCACAAGGGCTGGGTCGAAACGGTGGCGGACCATATCGCGGCCGCCGATGTCGTCGTGTCGTCGACCGGGAACACCACCTGTGCGGAAGTCCTGAATAACGACCGCCCGTGGATCGTCGTCCCCGAATGGCGCTACTTCGACGAACAGGTCGAAAAGGCACTGGCCCTGTCACGTGCCGGAGTCGCGCTGCATCTCACGCATATGCCGTCCAGCGCCGCGGCCTGGCGGAAGGCCATCCGGGCGGCAGTGGACCGGCACCAGCCGGGTCGACAGCCGGCCCTGATCGACGAAGACGCCGCTGCGAAGGCGGCCCTGTGGCTTCGGTCCCTCGTGCCGCACGCCCATCACCCCGGACACCAGAAAGAAGGAATTGACGCATGACCCGCATCTCCGCCCTCACGATTGCCGCCGGTCGGGCCGAGCATCTGAGAAACGTCGTGGCCGGGTTCCAGGCGCAGACCGTGCGCCCGGATGAGCTTGTCATCGGGGTGATGCAGGACGCGGCCTACGACGGCCTTCCCGACACCGATTTTCCGGTCCGCCAGATCTTCGTCACGGGACCCGAACTGCCGCTCGCCGCCGCGCGCAACGCGGTGGCCGATACCGCGACCGGAGACTTGCTGGTCTTCGTGGACGTCGACTGCATTCCGCATCCGAACCTGATCTACGACTACCTCTCGCACACGGCACGCCAGCCGGGGCTGCTGATGGGAGAGGTCGGGTATCTCCCGGGCAAGGCCACCGAGGACGGACTGGACTACGCGCGCTTCGAACGGCTGTCCGTCCGGCACTCCGACCGGCAGGGGCCGCCTGCAGAGGGGATCGCGCGGTGCAGGGACTACCGATGCTTCTGGTCGCTCAGCTTCGCCATCGACCGGGACAGCTGGACCGCCTCGGGCGGTTTCGACGAACGGTACGTCGGCTACGGCGGAGAGGACACCGACTTTGGCCGGACGCTGGATGACCGGGGCATTCCGATCTTCTGGATCAAGGGCGCCAAGGTCTACCACCAGTACCATCCGCACTGTATGCCGCCGATCCATCAGGTCGCCTCCGTCGTCCGCAACGCGGAGCTGTTCGCGACGAAATGGGGCCACCGCACGATGGAGCACTGGCTCTACGCCTTCCGTCTTCTGGGGCTGATCGAGAACGCCAGGAACGGGATCCGTATCCTGCGGGAGCCGGACGAGGCGGATTTCGCGCTGTGTTCGCAGATGGAGGACATGCCCTACGCCAGTACCCGCCGTGTGATCGACAAGCTTGACCAGACCCCCGTCAAGGCGACCGGCGCGGCCCGCGTCGCCCAGGTCGAGGAGGCGCAGAGCGTGTTTCTGCTGCCGGCTGCGGAATGATTGCCGCTGGTGTAGACTGACGCGATGTTGCTTCTGCTCTCCGGCGCGGCGCTGACGGTTTACGTCTGCGCCGACTTCCTCTTCACGACGATCGGCGGGACGCCGTCGCGTTTCGTGTCCTTTCGTATCGCGCGTGGCGTCTTTGCGGTCTTCCGGCTGCTGCCCGACGGGCCGCTACGCCATATCGCGGTAGGTCCGCTGGTGATGAGCGCGGTGGCGCTCTGGTGGGTCGCCGGGATCGGTATCGGGTGGGGCCTGATCTTTGCCGGTTTTGAAGGGGCCGTGGTGATGACCAAATCCGGCGCCGACGCGGGTGTGCTGGGCGCGGTGTCCCACGCCGGTCATCTGCTGTCGACCGTGGGGGGCGGCAAGACAGAGGCCTCTTCCCCCGGTTTCGCTTTGCTTGGTGTGGTCTGCGCGGTGAACGGCATGGTCGTTCTGACGCTCTCGGTGTCCTTCGTGCTGTCGACCACGCAGACTGTCAGCAACGGGCGGGGGCTGCTGCTGTTGCGGCGCGTGATCGGCCCGGGTGACGCCGACTGGCGGGGGGCCGTTCTTCCGCAGCTGTCCACGCTGATCGCACAGCTGAACACCGCGCCCTTCGCGCTGTTCTACAGCCATCCCGATCCCGATCTCCGGCTTCCGCGCGGTCTGGTCGAGGTGTTTGCCGGGGATGACGCCGCCCGGGCCCTCATGGGCCGTCTGCCGCACAGGCCGGAGGCGACGGAGGACGGTCTGCGTCGGTGGTCGCAGTCCTACCGCCTGTCGCCGCAGTCCGGTTAGGCCGCTTTCGGTGCCCCGAGTGAGGCGAGGACATTGTCCGCCGCGCGCCGGCCGAGCGCCTCGACATTCTCAAGCCCCTGTACGAAGGGATTGTGCCGCAGGACCACCGGGATCGCGACGCAGGCGATGGTGGATGCCGGACAAAGATCGCAGGCGACGCGCAGCGTCTCCGGATCGAACCGGCCGCGCTGTGACAGGGTCGGAAAACCGAGGTCGTCCAGGGTCGCCGCGCTCTGCCCCCTCGCGTCGATCAGATGGTCGAACCTGTGCTCACCCGACCGGCCCGAGATCCGCGCGCCCAGTCCGTCGGGCAGGATCGTGTAGGTTTCACCCAGCCTGTGCAACTCCAGCACGCCGGCATCGTGCAGGGCCAGCATCCTGCGGATGGAGCGGTGCGGGACAGACGCATAGACATCGGAAAAAACGGGCCGCAACTCCCTGTCGAACAACTCCCGCTCCTGCTCCGTGAACTGCGGCAGGATGGTTTCGTAGACCAGATGCGCGGCCAGCAGGGCCATGCGCCAGGCCGCCGTCCTGCGGGCGTCGCGGTCGGCCACCGCCTCCTCCAGCCCGGCCTTCGCGGCGGTCCAGCTGCCTTTCGTCAGCCGGTCGGCAAAGTGCCTGTCGGCGTAGCCCTCGATCTTCTCCGGCCTCGTGAGTGCGGCGTAAGCCGGATCCAGCTGGTGCAGGTCCCTGGCCAGAAGGTTCTGTGCTGGGGACAGCAGGCCCGGCTGCCCAAGCCCCTCCACCGCCGGGGGATTGAACCTAGGCAGTTCGGGGAGCGGCAGCGGATAGAACCAGTCCGCATCCGGCAGCAACCCACGGCGCGACAGCATTGCCATGCGGAAAGGGCTGTCTGTGCTGTTCGGCAGCCATCTGACACCCTCTGCCTCCTCGAACCTGCCGTGGAAGCTTGCCAGCGCGATGGCCGTGTCGATGGCGGTAAGGGAACTGCCGATGATGCCGACATGCGCGCCGGCAAACCGGCGCAGGCGTTCCGCCGGCCATGGCGCGTGCAACAGCACACCCGACCCGTCGGTTCGGGCGGACCAATGGTGACCGGTCGCGATGATGACGTGATCGAAGGTTGCCGCGTCCGCCGCATGCGGCGTTTCGAACTGCACCACCACGCCATCCGGTGCCGGGACGATGTCGGTCACGACATGACGGGCATGCACCTCCACGCCATGACCGCCGCCCCGGGCACGGGCGATCATGGCGGCGATCTGCGCCATGAAGTAGCGGCCGAGGACGAGCCGGGGATAGAACGTCTCGGGCCCGATCTCGTAATCCTCGATGCCGAACTCGCGACGGGTGGCGGCGTCGCAGGAGCGGAGGAAGCCCTCAAGCGTTTCGACGACGGGCGGGACTTCCCGGCTGCCGATGTTGGACAGCATCTGAGGCAGGTTCGCGCCCTCCCGGTAGGGCATCCCGGTGCCGATCTCGCGCTCGCGCTCGAACAGGTGAATGTCCATTGGCGCACCCGACTCCAGCAGGTGCTTGAGGGCATAAATCGCCGTTGGCCCTGTCCCGACGATCGCCACGCGCGGCGGCGTGAAACCGCGCGGTCTGGCAGAGGGGACGGCGGCATGCGCGATGCCGCCCTTGCCACGTGCGGGGCGCAGTTTAGCTTGCTTCACAGCGGTGCCTTTTCGATAGGGGCGAATGGTCGGTAAAACTAACGCGGTATTTAGTTTTATAATATTGGAACCGACAGCGCCCCCGATTGGTTCCCTAAACAGAACAACGCAACGCATCGTCAGACACAAACCGCTGGAAACAGCCCGCACCGATACGGTTGCCGGGCGGGGGAGCCTTATGCGCATCGCCATCGTCGCCCATATCCGGCATCCCATTGCCACCCCGTTCATGGGCGGGATGGAGGCACATTCTCACGCGCTTGCCGCCGCACTCGTGCAGCGGGGTCACGACGTCACCCTGTTCGCGTCCGGCGACAGCCAGCCGCCGGAAGGTGTCCGGCTGCATCCGGTCGTGGCACAGCACTACGACCGTGATTTCCCCTGGCATCGCTTTCACGGAACCGATGAAATGAACGCCCATCTCGACGCGGCGTTTGCGGCGATCCTGCCCGCACTGCGTCAGGGCGGGTTCGATGTGGTGCACAACAACTCACTGCACCGCTATCCGCCCCGCATGGCACGGCGGGACCGGGTGCCGATGCTGACGTCCCTGCACGTGCCGCCCTTCGACGCGCTGCGTCGCGCCGTGCATGCCTCGGGCGCCGGCTGGAACCGCTTCACGGTCTGTTCGGAGGCGCAGATGAAGGTCTGGGCGGACGGCGCCCCCGATCTTCCGGCGCATGTCGTCTACAACGGGATCGATACCGATCGTTGGGCCTATCATGGCAAGGGCGATGGCACGGCTGTCTGGTTCGGCCGAATCACACCGACCAAGGGCACGGGGGAGGCCGTACAGGCGGCGCGTTTCGCCGGATTGCCGCTCAGGATCTTCGGTCCCGTCGAGCATCAGGATTACTTCGACCAGGTCGTGAAGCCCTACCTTGGCCCGACGATCGCCTATTGTGGAAACCTCGACCCGGACGTTCTGGCGCATCGGGTTTCACGCGCGTCGGTCTGCCTGTTCACGCCGCGCTGGAACGAACCCTTCGGTCTCGCCGCGGCAGAGGCGATGTCCTGCGGGGTCCCGGTGGCGGCCTTCGACGCGGGGGCGGTATCCGAGGTCGTCGGCAATGGCGGCGTCATCGTGGAAGGCGGCGACGTGATGGCGCTGGCGGCGGCGGCCCTGCGTGCCGCCCGGATGGACCGGCGCGCCGTTCGCGATCTGGCGGTGGCCCGCTTCGCGCTTCCCACGATGATCGACCGCTACGAAGACCTGTACCGGCTCTGCATCGCCGAACGGGACAGCCCGGCCTGCGAAGTCGATTTCCCGCCGATCGAACTACCCGCCGAACGGTCCGCACGGGGCGGTGTTCTGCCCCTGGCGGCCGAATGAACAGACCCTGAAAGGAGCACCACCATGGCTAAGGCCAAGACCAGATCGAAGACCCCCGCGAAGGCCGCCCAAGCCACGGCGGGCGAACCGCAGATGCGTATTGGAGAGGGTGGTGAGACCCACCAGACCGCCGGTGGCGACGTGGCGGTGATGACCACGGCGCAGGGTGTGCCGGTGTCGGACGACCAGAATACCCTGCGGCAGGGCGCACGCGGACCGGCGCTGATGGAAGACTTCCACTTCCGCGAGAAGATGTTCCACTTCGATCACGAGCGCATCCCGGAACGCGTGGTGCACGCCCGGGGCTATGCCGCGCATGGCTATTTCGAAACGCTCGATCCGATCCCGGATCTGACGCGGGCGGACCTGTTCCAGCGCAAGGGCGAGAAGACGCCGGTGTTCTGTCGCTTCTCGACCGTGGCGGGCAACAAGGGCTCGGCCGACCTCGCCCGCGACGTGCGGGGCTTCGCGGTGAAGTTCTACACGCAAGAAGGCAACTGGGACCTCGTCGGCAACAACATCCCCGTTTTCTTCATCCAGGACGCGATGAAGTTCCCCGACCTGATCCACGCCGCCAAGGCCGAACCCGACCGCGGCTTCCCGCAGGCGCAGACGGCGCATGACAACTTCTGGGACTTCGTCTCGCTGATGCCCGAGGCGATGCACATGATCATGTGGGCCATGTCCGACCGGGCGATCCCGCGGTCCTTCCGGTTCATGGAAGGGTTCGGGGTGCACACCTTCCGCTTCGTGAACGCGGAGGGCAAATCATCCTACGTGAAATTCCACTGGAAGCCGAAACAGGGCCTGCAGTCCGTGACCTGGGACGAGGCGCTCAAGATCAACGGGGCGGATCCCGACTTCCACCGCCGCGATCTCTGGGACGCGATCCAGAGCGGTGACTACCCGGAGTGGGAGCTTGGCGTTCAGGTCTTTGACGACGAATTCGCCGACAGCTTCCCCTTCGACATCCTCGACGCGACCAAGCTGATCCCGGAGGAGGACGTGCCCGTCCGTATCATCGGCAGGATGGTTCTGGACCGCGTGGTCGACAACTTCTTCGCCGAGACGGAGCAGGTCGCCTTCTGCACACAGAACGTGGTGCCGGGTATCGACTTCACCAACGACCCGCTGCTGCAGGGGCGCAACTTTTCCTACCTCGATACGCAGATCAAGCGTCTGGGCGGGCCGAACTTCACCCATATCCCGATCAACGCGCCGAAATGCCCGTTCCACCATTTCCAGCAGGACGGTCATATGGCGATGCACAATCCCAAGGGCCGCGCGAATTATGAGCCGAACTCATGGGGCGGCGAACAGGGCGGCCCGAGAGAGGCGCCGGAGCACGGTTTCCAATCCGTCCAGACGGAAGCGGACGGCGTGAAGGATCGGGTTCGGTCAGAGCTGTTCGCCGATCACTACAGCCAGGCCCGCCAGTTCTACCTGAGCCAGACCGAGGTGGAGCAGACGCATATCGCCGAAGCACTTGTCTTCGAACTGAGCAAGGTCGAAACCAACGCGATCCGCGAACGGCTGCTGTCACATCTGCCCAACATCGACGACGATCTTGCGCAGGCGGTGGCCGAGGGGCTGGGAATGGACATCCCAGTGCCTGCCAAGGCCGCGCGGGAACGGGTTGACGGACTGGTGACATCGGACGCGCTGTCTATCCTGAAGAACGGACCGGACAGTTTCGCCGGGCGGAAACTGGGCGTGCTGATCAGCGACGGAGCTGATGCCAAGCTGTTGCAATCCCTGCAGAAAGAGGCGGAGAAGGCGGGGGTGATCGTCGCGCTGGTCGGCCCCCGCGTCGGCAAGGTAACGCTGTCCGACGGCTCCTCTGTCGAGGCGGACGAGAAGATCGACGGCGGTCCCTCCGTCCTGTTCGACGCCGTGGCGATGCTGATCTCCGAAGAGGGGGCGCAGAAGTTCGCCGGAATGCATGCGGCGAAGACCTGGGTGGCCGACGCCTTCGCGCACAGGAAGTTCATGCTGCTTACCGACGAGGCCGCGCCTTTCCTGCAGAAAGCGGGCCTGCCGGAAGAGTTCGACGGCGGCATGTTCTACGTCCGCGACATCAAGCCCGCGGCCTTTTTCAAGGAATGCGCTGCGTTGCGGTTCTGGGACCGGGCAGCGTAGGGGCGTAACCCGATGTTAGAGTTCGTCCGCCAGAACTCCGAACTCGTCCAGATCGGGGCCAGCCTGACAACCACGTTTGTCTGGCTGGTCTACCTGCACGTCCTGCTGCGCGGCTTCCGCGAACAGCGGAGGTCGAGCATGCTTATCAACCGTGGCGGCGGCGACGATCTGGATGCGCGGTGCCTGATTTCCAACATGGGCGCGCAGCCCGCCTATCTGCTCGACGTGCTCGCCTGCATCGAAACCGAAGAGGGGCCGAGCGTATCCAGCGTGGTCGATCGCAGGGAACTCCGCCGTGAAGAACTTGAACGTCCCACGGAGATGACGGGTCAGGGGCCTTTGCCCAGTGGGGGATACGTGGATATCGGCAGCTTTCGCGACATCGTCGATCGGAGCGCTTGCGGGAACATTGACCCGGAGACATCGCCAGCGACGTTGAAGCTGATCTCTGTCGCCGCGACGAACCAGGCCTCGCATATCGTGGCGGCGGTCAGGGAATTCGACCTTGCCGGAGAGGGCGACCGCGTCGCCGTTTACCCCCGTACGCTCGAGGCCAGGCAGGTTCGGTCCCGCCTCGCGCGGCGCCGGGTTCGCCGCGCGTTGGAGCAGATGCAGAGCCGGTCGGCAGAGCAGGACTCCGTGGCGGCGTATCTGCAGGGAATATGATCGGTCACTGGCCGAAAGGTGTGTACTCCGACCCGATTTCCCCTCAGGGTCCCGATGCGCGGCCAGAGATGCCGATTGTCGTCATCTGCGCACCTCCGAATGACAACTCAGGCCACCGGATCACTGTCCCCAGGTCTTCTCCAGCACGCGCAGCCAGTTGCCATGCGCGAGCCTCGCGATCAGGGGCTCGTCATAACCATGCGCCCGCATCGCATCGATCAAGCGCGGCAATCCCGCCGCGTCCGCCAGATCGGCGGGGATCGTCGCCCCGTCGAAGTCGGAGCCGAGGCCGACGCGGGTGTCGCCGAGGCGGTCTAGCAGATGGTCGAGGTGGCGCATCACCGGTTCGAACCCCCCGAACGCTTCGGGGCGTCCGTCCTCCCGCAGGAAGCCGACGGCGTAGTTCAGGCCGACCATGCCGTCGGTGTCGCGGATCAAGGCAAGCTGGCGGTCGGTCAGGTTGCGCGATGAGGGTGTGAGGGCATGCGCGTTCGAATGGGTCGCGACAAGCGGCGCGTCGGAAAGGCGGGCAACATCGTCGAACCCCTTCTCGTTCAGGTGGCTGAGGTCGACCAGAATCCGCAACGCATTGCATTCCGCAACCAGCCGTTTGCCCGCATCGGTCAGTCCTTCGCCGGTGTCGGGCGTGGCCGGGAAGGCGAAGGGTACACCATGCCCGAAACGGGTCGGGCGCGACCAGACCGGGCCGAGGGAGCGAAGGCCCATGCCGTGCCAGACATGCAGGCTGTCGAGGTCTTCGGATATCGCCTCCGCCCCCTCGAAGTGCAGGATCGCGGCGACAACCCCCTCATCCATGCAGGCGCGGATATCGGCGACGGACCGGACGATGCGCAGGCCGCCCTGCCGCTCCATCCATTTCAGGTGGCCGACCATGGCCAAGGCGACCGGCAGCGCCTCGGCATAGGGGATTTCGTCGGGAAGCGGCAGGCGGTAGGGCGGATTCTCCTTGGCCACGGCAAGGTCGGGTGCGTCTTCGGTTTCGGGCGAGGGCAGGTAGACGGCAAAGAAGCCGCCCGCAAAGCCGCCCGCCCGGATCCGAGGGAGGTCGAGGTGACCCTCGCCGGTATCGGTCAGCCAGGTGCGGTCGCGGTTGGCAGGGTCGCGGAGCAGTCGGAGGAGGAAGTCATTATGGCCGTCGAAGACGGGAATGGTCATGTGGCTTCTCTTGTGTAGCCGGCGGAAGCTTTCAGCAGGCGCTGCGTGTAGGGGGTCCCGGCGCGGCGCTGGCGCAGGTCGTCGCGGGTCAGTTCCTCGACCGCGAGGCCGTGTTCCATCACCATCAGCCGTTCGCACATGTGCGAGATCACGGCGAGGTCGTGGGAGACCATCACATAGGTCAGCCCCCGTTCCGCGCGAAGCCGGTCGAGCAGGTTCAGAACCTCTGCCTGGATCGACGCATCCAGCGCGGAGGTCGGTTCGTCCAGCAACAGGATCTGCGGTTCGAGGATCAGCGCGCGGGCCACCGCGACGCGCTGGCGCTGCCCGCCGGACAGCTGGTGCGGATAACGGAAGCGGAACCCCTGGCCAAGTCCGACGGCGCTCAGCGCCTCTGCAATGCGTTCGTCGCGGCGGTCGAAGCGGTGGATCGCCAGCGGTTCGGACAGCACGGCGTCCACCGTATGGCGCGGGTGGAGCGAGGCATAGGGATCCTGGAATACCATCTGCACTCGGCGGTAGAAATCCGGCCGGCGCGGTGTGGCCAGCTCTTTTCCGTCCAGCAGGATGTGGCCGGCGCTGGTCGGAGCCAGTCCGCAGATGGCGCGCAGGACGGTGGATTTGCCCGAACCGGACTCCCCCACGATGCCGTAGCTTTCACCCTTCTGCACAGTAAGGGACACGCCCCGGACCGCACGGACCTCGTCCGCGCCGGAGGTGAATGTCACTTCAAGGTCTCGAACGTCCAGCATCGCCTACTCCGCCCAGGCCGCGTCGCGGTCGAGGGTGGGCAGGGGGCGCCGGTCTCCGTCGATCTGCGGAAGGCAGTTGAGCAGACCGCGCGTATAGGGGTGCTGCGCGGCGTGAAGCTCGGACGCGCGCAGTTCCTCCACCACACGCCCCGCATACATCACCAGCACCCGGTCGCAGAAGGAACTGACCAGCCGCAGATCGTGGGAAATGAAGATAAGACCCATGCCGCGGTCCGTCACCAGCCGGTCGAGGATGCGCAGCACCTCGATCTGGATCGTCACGTCGAGCGCGGAGGTCGGCTCGTCCGCGATCAGCAGGTCGGGCTCAGACACCAGCATCATCGCAATCATCGCACGCTGCCCCATGCCGCCCGAAAGCTCGTGCGGATAGGCGCGGAACACGCGCTCCGGGTCGCGGATCTGCACCGCCTCCAGCATGTCGAGAGAGGCGCGTTTCGCCTGCGCGCGGGGCGTGCCGTGGGTGCGCAGCGCCTCCATCAGCTGTTTGCCGACGGGCATCACGGGGTTGAGCGAGAACTTCGGGTCCTGCATCACCATCGACATCCGCTGCCCGCGCAGGCTGCGCCATTCCCGTGCGCTGAGGCCCCGCAGGTCGCTGCCGTCAAAGCTGAGCCGGTCGGCGGTGGCCTTCCCCGGCGGCGGGGTCAGCCCGAGCAGCGCGCGGCCGGTCTGCGACTTGCCCGACCCAGATTCCCCCACGATGCCAAGCCGTTCGCGGCCCAGGGTGAAGCTGACACCGCGCACCACCTCCGACGGGCCATGCCGTGTCGGGAAGGTCACACGAAGATTCTCGACCTCGAGCAGGCTCATGTGCGTCTCCGGGGGTCCAGCACGTCGCGCAGCCCGTCGCCGAGCAGGTTGAAGCCGAGCGAGACGATGAAGATCGCCAGCCCCGGCATGGTTGCGACCCACCATTGATCGACAAGGAAGTTGCGCCCGCCCGCAATCATCGCGCCCCACTCCGGCTGCGGCGGCTGCGCGCCGAGGCCAAGGAACCCAAGACCGGCGGCGGTCAGGATGATCCCCGCCATGTCCAGCGTCACCCGGATGATGACCGAGGACATGCAGAGCGGCACGACATGTTTCCAGATGATCCGTGCCGGCCGCGCGCCCTGCAGCTTGGTCGCGGCGATAAAGTCCGAATTGCGGATCGTCAGCGTCTCCGCCCGTGCGAGACGGGCATAGGGCGGCCAGGCGGTGATGGAAATCGCGATGATCGCATTCTCGATCCCCGGACCAAGCGCGGCGACGAAGGCCAGCGCGAGGATCAGCTTGGGGAAGGCCAGCACCACGTCGGTGAAGCGCATCAGAACCGTGTCAACCCAGCCTCCGAAATAACCTGCGGTCGTTCCGACCAGCAGCCCGACAGGGGTGGCGATGACCACCACCAGCGCGACGACCGCAAGCGTGATGCGCGACCCCCAGATCAGGCGCGAGAGGATGTCGCGCCCCTGATCGTCGGTGCCAAGCAGGTGGCCTTCGCTCAGCGGCGGCAGCAGGCGCGTCGTGCGCAGGTCGCCGATCAGCGGATCGTGCGGGGCAAGCCAGGGCGCGAAGATCGCGACCAGAACCAGCACCAGGACAATGGCAAGGCCGAACATCGCCAGCCCGTTGCGGCGGAAGTCGAGCCAGGTCCGATAGCTCTGCCCAAGCCGCGCCTGACGACGCGAGACCGGGTTGTCGGAAAGCAGCCATTCGCGCGTCGTCATCGCTTGCGGGTCCGTGCATCGAGGAGGGTGTAGAGAAGGTCCGACACCATGTTCAGCCCGACGAAGATCGCGCCGATCACCAGCGTCCCGCCAAGCACCGCGTTCATGTCGGCGTTCTGCAGGGAGTTGGTCAGGTAAAGCCCAAGACCCGGCCAGGCAAAAACGGTTTCCGTCAGCACCGACCCTTCCAGCAGGTTGGCGTAGGACAACGCGATCACCGTCACCAGCGGCACCGCGGCATTGCGCATCGCCTGCACCCAGATGATCCGCCACTCGGGCACGCCTTTCACGCGGGCGGTGGTGATGTATTCCTGGCTCAGTTCGTTCAGCATGAAACTGCGCGTCATGCGCGAGATGTAGGCGAGCGACAGATACCCCAGAAGCGAGGCGGGCAGGATTATGTGTGAGACCACGTTGCCGAACGCCCCCCAGGCCCCCTGCATCGCGGTGTCGATCAGGAACAGGCCGGTTTTCGGCGTGAAGTCGTATTCATAGGTGATGTCGACCCGACCCGGGCCAGACACGAGATCGAGTTTGAAGTAAAGCAGCAGCAGACCCATGAGGCCCAGCCAGAAGACCGGCGCGGAATAACCGATGAGCCCGACGACCCGCACCACGTGGTCGATCCAGCGGCCCTGGTTGACCGCGGCCCAGACCCCCATGGGAATACCGATGACCGTGCCGATGACGATCGACACGGTCGCGAGTTCCAGCGTCGCCGGAAAGACCCGGGCGATGTCCACCGCTATGGGGCGGGTGGTCAGGAAGGAATTGCCGAAATCGCCTTGGAAGACCTTCAGCAGCCAGATCCAGAACTGCTCGACCAGCGGCTTGTCGAGGCCGAGGGCGCGGTAGGCGGCGTCGTACTGCGCCTGTGTCGCGCGGTCTCCGACCACCGACAGGACCGGGTCCACGGGCACGACGCGGCCGATCAGGAAGGTTACGATCAGCAGGCCGAGGAATGTCACCGCGACCGTCCCCGTCACCGAGGCGGCCTTGCGAATCCAGAGGGCGCCGCGGCGCCCTCTGTTCGTACGTGTGGTCACGTTATTTCGTCACTTTCGAGAAGTTGTTGTCGTTGAACGACGGCCCGACGATGACGCCGTTGACGTTGGCGCGTTCGCCCAGCACCTCGATCTCCTGCGCATAGATGACGAAGGGGCCTTCCTCCATGACCTTCTTCTGGTCCGCGATGTACATCTCAGCCCGCTTGTCGGGATCGGATTCCAGCATCGCCGCATCGGTGGAGGCGGTCAGTTCCGGAATGTCCCAGGCGTTGCGCCAGGCCAGCGGCTTGGAGGTCGCCTCGTCGGAGTTGTCGGGGTTGTAGGCGAAGGTGGAGGAGTTGGTGTGCGGATCCTGGAAGTCCGGGCCCCAGCGACCGATGTAGATGTCGTGGCTGCGGGCGCGGTACTTGGTCAGCGTCTGCTTGCCGTCACCCGGAATGATTTCCAGCGTGATGCCCGCCTGCGCCATCGTCTGCTGCATGGCCTGCGCCATCGCGGTGATTTCCGGCGTGTTGCGGGTGTCCATGGTAACGGTGAACCCGTCGGCCAGCCCGGCCTCGGCCAGCAGCGCCTTGGCCTTCTCGATGTCGAGCGTGAAGGGGTTCTCGTTATAGGCGCCAAGGAAACCCTCGGGCAGGAAGGCCTGGTGCACCTTGACCTTGCCGGACATGATCGTGTTGGCGATCGCGTCGTAATCGACAAGGTACTTCATAGCCTGCCGGACCTGCGGCTTGGACAGGTATTCGTTCTTCTGGCTCATCCCGAGATAATAGAGGGAGCCCTTCACGCCACTCTCGATCTTGATATTGGCGTCGTCCTTGAGCGCGGCGATGTCCTCGGCTGTCAGGTTGCGGGCGATGTCGATGTCGCCCTTGGCCAGCAGCAGGCGCTGCGAGGAGGTTTCGGGGATGTGGCGGTAGATGACGCGGGCCATCGGCGCGGCTTCGCCCGAATAGTTCTCGTTCCGCTCAAGGATCACCGCTTCGTTCGGGCGCCAGTCCTTGATGATGAAGGGGCCGGAGCCGGCATAGTTCGTCTTCAGCCATTCATAGCCGAAGTCGCCATTCGCTTCGTGCTCCATCGCCAGTTTCTTGTCGACGACGGAAGCCACGGTCGCGGTCAGGCAGTAGAGCGCCAGTGACGGCGAATAGGCCTTGTCCATCTTGAAGTCGAAGGTCATGTCGCCGGTCTGCACGATCATCTCGTCGGCATTCTCGGGCGTGATGCCGAGCTGGCCGATGATGAAGGCGGGAGACTTGTTCAGCTTGACCGCGCGGACCAGCGAAAACACCGCGTCTTCGGCCGTGATCGGGTTGCCGGAAGCGAAGGTGCGGTCTGCCTTCATTGTGAAGGAGATCGTCATCCCGTCTTCGGACACCGTCCAGCTGTCAGCCGCCTTGCCGAACACGTCCGAGACGTTCTTCGGATCGTAGGTGATCAGCGTCTCGTAGGTGTTGCCGGCGATCTCGGAGGCGGTGAATTCGAAGATTTCCGCCGGGTCGAGCGAGATGATGTCGTCGATGGACCAGGCCTGGACAAGCGTGTCGGGCGGGGTTTCGGCGAAAGTCGCCACGGGCGTGGCGCCCAGCATCAGCGCGCAGAGCGCAGTGCTGGCCAGAAGACGGCGTTGATACATTGTACGGACCTCTCTGTTGCTGGATCGCAGGGTAGCCGCGACCCGGGCCGGTTCCTCCGGCTTCGATGTCGGAATTAGCCGTCCGGTCAAAATCACTGTCAAGTCAAAGCAACGCCGCGCGCCGCATGACGTGGGTTGCGGGGTGAAAGGTTCAGCGCTGATTGATGGTCTGGCAGCGGGTCCGCCGATCCAATTCTCCCGCCGGATCCGTGAGTTGCGGCTCCCGTGCCCCGCCGCCGATTTTCGGGCTTGAACAGCGGATGTGTTACAAGATAACAAATAGATACGTTATAACATATCGAGAAATCCGGCGCCCTCCCTTTGCACGGGCGCGCTGGATCGCCCGTCCAACGACCAGCAACAGCCCGGCGCCCCCGCGTCCGGGGCCGGAGCCCGCATGACCGCCACCGCCGACACCCGCCTTCCCGTCACTGTCCTGTCCGGTTTCCTCGGTGCCGGAAAGACGACCCTTCTGAACCGCGTTTTGAACAACCGGGATGGGCGTCGCGTGGCAGTGATCGTCAATGACATGTCCGAGGTGAATATCGATGCCGATCTGGTCCGGGCCGACACCGAACTGTCGCGCACCGACGAAACGCTGGTCGAAATGTCGAACGGCTGCATCTGCTGCACCCTTCGCGACGACCTGCTGAACGAGGTGCGCAGGCTGGCTGCGGAGAGGCGGTTCGACTACCTGCTGATCGAATCCACGGGGATCTCCGAACCTCTGCCCGTCGCGGCGACCTTCGACTTCCGGGACGAGGCCGGAGACAGCCTGTCCGATGTCGCCCGGCTCGACACCATGGTGACGGTGGTCGACGCGGTGAACCTGCTGAACGACTACGCCAGCCACGATTTCCTGCGCGACCGGGGCGAGACCATGGGGGCGGAAGACGAACGCACGCTGGTCCATCTGCTGACCGACCAGATCGAGTTTGCGGACGTCGTGATCCTGAACAAGGTCACCGACGCCGGGCCCCGGAAGGTGGACGCCGCGCGCAAGATCATCCGCAGCCTGAACGCCGACGCCCGGATCATCGAAACCGACCGTTCGGAGGTCGCAGCGGAGACGATCCTCGATACCGGCCTCTTCGATTTTGCAAAGGCGCATGATCATCCGACGTGGGCCAAGGAGCTTTACGGCTTTGCCGACCACGTGCCGGAGACGGAGGAATATGGCGTGACCTCCTACGTCTATCGTGCCCGCCGACCCTTCGACCCCTCACAGGTAATGGCGGTTCTGAACGGTGACCTGCCGGGTGTCATCCGCGCCAAGGGGCATTTCTGGATTGCCACCCGCCCGGACTGGGTGGCCGAATTTTCGCTCGCCGGGGCGCTGTCGTCCGTGGCCCCTCTCGGGCAATGGTGGGCCGCCGTTCCGGCTGACCGTCGACCGGACCACGACAGCGCGCGCGCCTACATGGCGCAGCACTGGCGGGACCCCTGGGGCGACCGGCGGCAGGAGATCGTCTTTATCGGTGCCGGCATCGACTGGCCGTCCCTGAAGGCCCGGCTGGACGCCGCACTGGTGCCAGAGCACCTGGCGATCGGACCCGACGCGCTGCCCGACCTTCCCGATCCCTTCCCGTCCTGGCGAAGGGACAGCGCGTGACCGCGCGGGCTCCGGAGGCACGGGCATGACCGGCAACCTTTCGACCACGCTGCGCCGGCGCCGCCGGGCGGATCCCATGCGGGCCTACGACGCCCTGCCGCGCCCGCTGCGTGTCTGGATGGCTCAGGCCGCGCTGCCCTGGTCGCCGGCTTCCTGCCGCCGCATCTGGGCCAGGGCCCGGGCCGACGGGACCAGCCCCGATGACATCCTCGACCGGCTCGACAGGGCCGAACGCAAGACCCTTGCCCGCGATCGGCTCTCGCTTGCCGCCATGAGCCGCCCTTTCATTAACGATCAACAGGATACCATGACATGAGACCCATCCTCGCCCTCGCTGCCGCAACCCTGATCGCCGCCGCGCCGCCCTTATTCGCCGATGATACGCTGGACGTGATCGCACAGTTCGAAATCCAGTCGGCAGAGCCCTCGACCTCCGGCTACATCTTCACCCGCATGGGCGTGGCAGAGACCCTGACCAATGCCGATCCGCAGGGCGCGATCATCCCCGGACTCGCGACGGAGTGGTCCACTTCGGGCGACGGGTTGGCCTGGACCTTCGCGGTACGTAACGGTGTGACCTTCCACGACGGCACGGCCATGACGGCAGAGGCCATCGCCAATGCGCTTAACATCGCGCGGGCCAAGCCGGGTCCATTGGCCAAGACCCCGGTCACCGGCGTCGAACCCGGAGACGAGACGGTGGTGATCACCCTCTCCGAACCCTTCGCCGCGCTGCCGGCCTACCTCGCCCACTACAGCGCGCAGATCCTCGCACCCGCTGCCTATGCCGCTGACGGTGCAGGGGTCGAGGTCATCGGCACGGGGCCGTATCGGATCACCGACCTCGCCCCGCCGCTGAGCCTGAAGGCAGTGGCATTCGCAGACTACTGGGGTACCGCGCCGAACGTGCCGAAGGTCAGCTATGCCGCGGTCAGCCGCGTGGAAACCCGCGCCCTGATGGCTGAATCCGGCGAGGCGGATTTTGTCTTCGGACTCGATCCGGCCTCTGTCGCGCGACTTGGCATGTCCGACGCAGCAACCGTGCATTCCGTCGCGATTCCACGCACCCTGATGATCAAGGTGAACGCCGGCCATCCCGCCCTGTCGGCCCCCGAGGCGCGTCAGGCGCTGTCCCTCGCCATCGACCGCGAGGGCATCGCCAGGGATGTGCTGCGCTATCCCGAAGGCGCGACGCAGCTCTTCCCGCCCTCGGTCGGGGACTGGCATGACGATAGCCTCACGCCGCTGGCCTACGATTCGGAGGCCGCGAAGGCGCTGCTCTCCGGTCTGGGGTGGACCGCAGGCAGTGACGGTATCCTGACCCGCGAGGGCGAACGCCTTGCCCTGACCCTGACAACCTATCCCGACCGCCCCGAACTGCCGTTGGTCGCCGCCGTACTGGAACAGCAATTCCGCGCCATCGGGGTCGAGCTGACGATCGACACCACCAATTCGTCGGAAATCACCTCGCGCCATGCCGACGGATCGCTGGACCTCGGGCTGATCGCGCGGAACTTCGGCCTGATCCCGGACCCCGTGGGTACCGTCTTGTCGGACTACGCGCCGACCGGCGACTGGGGCGCCATGGGCTGGCAGAATGACGAGATCGTCGAACTTGCCCGCAGTGTCGGGCGCGGTGACGGTGGCGATGAGGAGCGCGCCCGGATCGCCGCGATCCTGCAGACCGAACTGCCGATCATCCCGATTGCCTGGTATCGCCAGACGCTGGCCGTGGCCAAGGGTGTCGAAGGAACGGTGATCGACCCGTGGGAACGGACCTTCGGGCTCCCGGACCTGAAGCTGGCGCAATGAAGACGCTGGTGACGCGGGGCATACAGGCCTTGATGGTGGCGGTCCTGATCGGGGCCGCGACCTTTGCGATGATGCGATCCCTCCCCGGCGATGCAGCCTATCGCATCGCCGCGGGGCGCTACGGATACGACAACGTGGACAGTGCCGCCGCCGATGCGGTGCGCGACGAACTGGGGCTGGGCGGCCCGGCGCTGCCCGCCTTCCTGACGTGGCTGGGCGACCTGCTTCGGCTGGATTTCGGCACCTCGCTGGTTACCGGCCAGCCGGTGATCGCGGAAATCGGGCACCAGCTTGGCGCCTCGCTGGCGCTGGCAGCGGTGGCGGTGCTCTTGTCGCTGCTCATCGGCCCGCCGCTCGGCATCATCGCGGGGCTGAGACCGGGGGGCGCACTGGACCGGGTGCTGCTGGTGGTCTCGACCGGGCTGAAGGCGGTGCCGCAGTTCCTGATGGCGCTGATCCTCATCCTGGTACTGTCGGTGCAGTTCCGCCTGCTACCCGCCGCCGGGCACGGCGAAGCACGGCACTTCATCCTGCCCGCGCTGGCCCTGGCGCTTGGTCTGGCCGCCGTCAACGCACGGATCGCGCGTGACGCCATGGCGCGGATCGGCGCGATGCCCTTCTACAGCTTTGCCCGGTGGAAGGGGCTGAGCCCACGCCAGACCCTGCTGCGCCACGGCCTGCGCAACGTCTCCGTCCCCCTGCTGACCTATCTGGGCCTGCAGTTCGTGACGCTGGTCGAAGGCGTCGTGGTGGTCGAGGCGGTGTTTGGCTGGCCCGGCATCGGCCATGCGCTGGTCCACGCGATCTTTTCCCGCGACGTGCCGATGGTGCAGGGAACGGCGCTGTTCCTCGGGCTGAGCTTCGTGCTCATCAACGCCGTCATCGACCTTGTCACGGCGCGCATCGACCCGAGGAGAGCCGCATGACCGACGCCGTGATGATCCCCCGCGCCACTGACCATGCCGTCCGATGGACAGGCACGCTGCTGGTGGCCGCCGTTCTGGCCTTTGCCCTTCTCGGCCCGCTCGCCGTACCGGGAGACCCCTTTGCGCAATCGCTGCTCAAGGCGCTGGCGGGACCCGAGGCCGGCGCGCCGCTTGGCTACGATCACCTCGGCAGGTCGATCTTTCACCGGCTGGCACACGCGCTGCGCCTCTCGCCCGCCATTGCGCTCGCCGCTGTGCTGACCGCCGGGCTGGCGGGGCTGATCCTCGGCACCTTGGCGGCGGCGCGGGGCGGCTGGACGGACCGGGTTCTGGTGACGCTGGCCGATGCGCTGCTGGCCCTGCCGGGGCTGCTGCTGGTGCTGATCGTGCTGGGCATCGTGCCGGGCACCGCGCTCGGCTTCTGGGCCGGGCTGTCGCTGGTGCTCTGGGTCGAGTTCTTCCGCCTGACCCGCGCGGCGACACGTGACACGCTGGCCTCTCCGGCCGTTCAGGCATCCCGCCTGCTCGGTTTTGGGCCGGCCTACGTCTTCCGCACCCACATCTGGCCGGAAATCGCGCTTATGATGCTGACCACCGCCGCCTTCGGTACGGCAACGGCGATCATGGCCATCGCGGCACTGGGGTTCGTGCATGTGGGGATGCGGGCGCCGACGCCCGAACTGGGCCTGATGATGGTCGAACTTCTGCCCTACTGGCGGGAGGCGCCGCTGGCCCTGCTCTCACCCGTCATCGCCACCTTCGCCCTGCTTCTGGGCCTCACCCTGTCCGCCGGGAGCCGCACGCCATGACCCTGCTGAAAGCCGAAGACATCACCGTGGCGGACGGAGCCACCCGGATCCTGCACCCGGTCTCCCTGTATCTCGATTCCGGAGAGCCCCTGGTCATCCTCGGCGAAACCGGGTCGGGCAAATCCCTGCTGGCCCAGGCGCTCATGGGCACGCTGCCGGGGGAACTCTCGGCACGGGGACGCGTCGCCATTGGCGACCGGCTTCTGGACGCGGCGCGGCCTGAAGGGTTCCGCATGCTCTGGGGGCGCGACATCGCGGTGCTGCCGCAGGAGCCCTGGCTGTCGCTCGACCCGCTGATGCGGGCGGACCGGCAGGTGAGCGAGGCGCACCGGCTGGTGCGCGGCCCGGGCGCGGCGGAGGCGCGGGACAGGACGGCGGATGACTTCCGGCGGCTCGACCTGACCGGGGCCGGACAGCGCTATCCGCATGAACTCTCGGGCGGAATGGCGCAGCGCGTCGCCATCGCGGCGGCGCGGGCTGGCGGCGCGCGCATCGTGATCGCGGACGAACCGACCAAGGGGCTGGACGCCGCGCGGCGCGACGGGGTGGCGGACCTGCTGCTGGCCGAACTGTCACGGGGCGGCGGGCTGTTGGTCATCACCCACGACCTCGCCCTCGCGCGGCGGATCGGTGGCCGCCTGATCGTCCTGCGCGACGGACAGGTGGTCGAAACCGGCCCGACCGCCACGGTCATGGCTGCGCCCGTCCAGCCTTACACCCGCGACCTGATCGCCGCGGATCCCGACAACTGGCCCGCGCGCAAACCGGTGACCGGGGGCGCGACGGTGCTGACCGCCACCGGGCTCGCGGCAGAGCGGGGCGGTGCGCGCCTGTTCACCGGTCTCTCCTTCGATCTTGGCGAAGGCCGGATCATGGGCGTGACCGGCCCCTCCGGCTGCGGAAAGTCGACCCTCGGCGATGTGATGCTGGGCCTTGTCCCCGCCGCCGCGGGCCGGGTCGAACCCGCGCCTGCCCTGCCGCGGACCGCATTCCAGAAGCTCTACCAGGATCCGGTTGCCGCCTTCCCGCGTCACCGGGCCCTCGGGCGCACCCTCGCCGATGTCGCCCGCCGTCACGGGCAGGGTCAGGACCGGATCGGCGCGCTTCTGCCGCGGCTCGGTCTGGCGCCTGTGCTGCTGTCCCGCCGGCCCGCCGCCGTTTCGGGAGGAGAGCTCCAGCGGCTCGCCCTGCTGAGGCTGCTGCTGGTCCGGCCGAAGTTCATCTTCGCGGATGAACCGACCTCGCGCCTCGACCCGATCACGCAGAAACAGGTGATCGCTCTTCTCTGCGACACCTCGGAAACCGAGGGCTGCGCGGTCATGCTGGTGAGCCATGACCCGGCGCTGGTGTCGCGGACCGCCGACCATGTCCTGTCTCTCGGACCCGCGCCGGTTGACGCGGACGTGACGCCCCGCGACATCGCAGCGGCGTTGCAATGACCCGAACAGTTATCCATCAATCGTAACCGAAAGGACCTGCCATGAAACCGATCCTGATGAGCCTCGCCGCCCTCTGTCTCGGCACACCGGCCATTGCCCAGACCACGCGGGAGATGGAGGCGCATGTCCACGGCGTGTCAAAAGCCGAGATCGCGGTCGAACACGGGACGGTGAAGATCAACCTCCTGTCGCCGGGCATGGACATCGTCGGCTTTGAATACGCGGCGGAATCTGCCGGAGACAAGGATGCGGTCGAGGCCGCCATCCGCGCGCTGCTGGTGCCCGAGAACATCGTGACCCTGCCCGAAGCCGCCGGGTGCCGCCTGACCGAAGTCCTGGCGCATCTGCACGACGGCGAACACGATCACGACGATGCGGACGACCATATGGAGGGCGACCACGACCACGCGGAGGACGAGGACCACGAGGATCATGCCGCAGAAGTTCACGATGACGATCACGATGAGGGGGCGCAGCACAGCGAATTCCACGTCAGCTATGCCTTTGCCTGCGAGGATGGGGACGCCCTGACCGCCATCACCTTCCCCTTCTTCGACCAGTTCGCCAGCGCGGAGGAGATCGAGGCGCAGTTCGTCACCGAATCCGGCGCAGGGCAGGCGGAACTGACCCGCGACTCCCGCAAGCTGACGCTGGAGTGACGATGGCGGACCCGGCACTGACCCTGAAAGACGTGCGGTTCCGCTGGCCGGGCCGCTCGTCGTTCGGGCTGTCGGTGCCGGAGTTCCGGTTGGAGCCGGGCGCTTCGGTTCTGCTTCTGGGCGAAAGCGGGTCCGGCAAGTCGACACTGCTGTCGCTGATCTGCGGCATCGTCACCGCCGACACGGGGCGGGTGACTGTAGGCGGCACCGACCTGTCGGTCCTGCGCGCCGGGGCACGGGACCGGTTTCGCGCCGAACGGATCGGGGTGATCTTCCAGCAGTTCAACCTGCTGCCCTATGCCAGCGTGTCGGACAATATCCTGCTGCCGCTCCGCTTTGCCCCGGACCGACGC
The DNA here is from genome assembly GCF_014638275.1 of Primorskyibacter flagellatus. Taxonomy (GTDB): domain Bacteria; phylum Pseudomonadota; class Alphaproteobacteria; order Rhodobacterales; family Rhodobacteraceae; genus Pseudooceanicola; species Pseudooceanicola flagellatus_A. Next base: position 2,845,098 of record NZ_BMFJ01000001.1, on the reverse strand, counting down.
AAGCGGGCCACGCCGGACGAGGCCGCATCCCTGTGCAGGGCTCTCGGCCTGCCCGAGGGGATCACCGCCGCCACCGCCGGGCGCCTCTCGGTCGGTCAGCAGCAGCGCGTCGCCGTGGCCCGCGCCCTGATCGGCCAGCCGCCGCTGATCGTCGCGGACGAACCGACCTCCGCGCTGGATGCGGCGACTCAGGATGCCTTCCTCGGCCTGCTTTTCGACCGGATCGCGGCCACGGGGTCGTCCCTGCTGATGGTCAGCCATGACGAACGGCTCGGCGCGCGGTTCGACCGGGTGGTGCACCTGTCGGACATCGCGCGGACCGGAAGGGCGGCGGCGTGATTCTCCGGCTGGCCCTTGGTTCGCTCATGGCGCGGGCGCTGACCGTCGGGATGACGGTGCTAGCGATCGCCCTGTCCGTCGCCCTTTTCCTGGGGGTGGAGAAGGCGCGCACCGGGGCCCGCGCCAGCTTTGCCGACACGATCTCGGGCACCGACCTGATCGTCGGGGCGCGGTCGGGGTCGGTGCAGTTGCTGCTCTATTCCGTGTTCCGGATCGGCAATGCCACGAACAATGTCACGTGGGAAAGCTATCAGGACATCGCTGCCCGGCCCGAGGTCGACTGGATCGTCCCGATCTCCCTCGGCGACAGTCACCGCCAGTTCCGGGTCATGGGCACGACCCCCGGCTTTTTCGACCACTACAGGTTTCGCGGCGGTCGGTCGCTGGAGGTCGCGGAAGGCAAGGGGCTGACCGACCTCTACGATGCGGTGATCGGGGCAGAGGTCGCGGCGGCGCTTGGCTACGCAGTGGGCGACCCGATCGTGGTGTCCCATGGCCTCGCGTCCTTTACCGACCACGCGGACCAGCCCTTCCGCGTGGCCGGGATCGTCGCGCGGACCGGGACGCCGGTGGACCGGACGGTGATCGTCTCGCTCGAGGCGATCGAGGCGATCCATGTCGACTGGCGCTCCGGCGCGCAGGTCCCCGGCCAGACGACTCCGGTTGACCGTATCCGCCAGATGGACCTGACGCCCAAGGCGGTGACGGCGGCGCTGATCGGGGTCAAGTCGCGTCTTCAGGTCTTCGGCCTGCAACGCGCGATCAACGACCACCCTGAGGAGCCGCTGCTGGCGATCCTGCCCGGCGTTGCGCTGCAGGAGCTCTGGCAGATCGTCGGTGTGGCGGAAACCGCGCTGATCGGGGTCTCGGCCATGGTCGTGGTGACGGCGCTACTGGGCATGATGGCGATGATCTTCTCCTCCCTCAACGAACGGAGGCGGGAGATGGCGATCTGGCGGGCCATGGGTGCACGGCCCGCGACCATCCTCGGCCTGCTGGTGCTGGAAGCCGCACTGATGGCCGCCCTCGGTGCGGTGCTGGGTGTCGCCCTGCTCTATGCCGGGCTGGTGGTCGCGCAGCCGCTGGTCGACAGCGCCTTCGGCCTCTGGCTGCCCGTCGATCCGCCGACCGCGCGAGAGGCGGCCGTTCTCGCAACCGTGATCGTCGCGGCGGCGGTGGCAAGCCTTCTTCCCGGCCTCAGGGCCTACCGCCTGTCGCTGGCCGATGGCATGATGGTGAGGATATGACGACGACACCGAACAGACGCGCGTTCATGGCCCTCGCCGCCGCCACGCTGCTGCCGGGCCGCGCCATGGCCGGATCGTTCCGGGAAATCACCTGGGAAGACCTCATCCCCGAGGGCGTGCCCTACGGAGAGATCATCGGCCCCGGCCAGATCGATGCGGTCAACGACACCTGGGTACCGCAGTTCGACACCAACGCCAGCAAGGTGAACACCGCGCTCGACGGCAAGGGTGTGAAGCTGCCCGGCTACATCATCCCCTTCGACGTGAGCGCGGACGGAGTCACGACCTTCATGCTGGTGCCCTACGTGGGCGCGTGCATCCACACCCCGCCGCCGCCGCCGAACCAGCTGGTCTTCGTGACCACGCAAACGCCATGGCCAAGCGAATCCCTGTGGGATCCGGTCTGGGTCTCGGGCCGCCTGTCGGCCAAAGCCATGTCCACGCAGATCGCCGAGGTCGGCTATCAGATCGCCGTCGAGAAAATCGAGGTCTACGAGTGGAAATGACCGCTCCGACCCGCCGCACGGTCCTCCTGGCCCTGGCGGCTGCCGGAGTTGCCGGGCGCGGTGCCGCCGAAACCGTGGTCGACCTGAAATGGCGGGACCTGCTCCCGAAAGACGACCGTTCCCTGCCCGCGGACCTTTCGGCGCTCGTTCCGCATGACGAAAGCAGCCTTGCCGCACGGCAGCCGGTGTCGACCGGCATGCGCACCGACTGGAACGGCCGGACCGTCAGGCTGTCGGGCTTTGTCGTTCCGATCGACTACCGGGGTACCGGCCTGACGGCATTCATCCTCGTGCCTTACGTCGGCGCCTGCGTCCATGTTCCGCCGCCCCCGGCGAACCAGCTGGTTTTCGTGACGACCGGCACGCCGTACAAAAATTCCGGCATGTTCGAGGCGGTGACCGTCACCGGCATGTTCGGAACGGCCTCCACCTCGACCCAGCTGGCGGAGATCGGTTACGCGCTCTCGGCGGACACCATCACCCCCTATCGCTCCTGAACGCCAGCGCGCCCTCCGGTCGCGGGGCGGCGGCGGGAACCCATCCGCGCGTACCGGTTCGCGGACTCACCGGCCGGATGCCAAGCATCATCATCCTCAGGACCGGAACCCTGAGCAGGCCTTTCTCCAGCAGCACCGGCCCCGCCAGCCCGGCGACCAGTCCCGGCAGTATGATCGCCTCTGCCGGAATGCCCGGCATGACCGCCTGAATCGTCTCGCGCGTGCCGGCGGTGAAGAAGACGTGAAACAGGAACACCGCATAGGCATGGCGCCCCAGCTTGGCCGCCAGCGGACTGCGAAGCCCGAGCGCAAGCAGCCCCAGCACTCCGGACAGCCCGATCATCAGCCGCACCGGCCGCAGGACCGCGCCGGGCACGATCTCCGGCAAAAAGGTCAGGCCAGCGCCCGCAAGAACGGCAGCCGACAGCGCAACCGCCCCGGCGATGTGCCCGCCGGCGCGGCCCGTGAAAGGCTCCGGCCGCGCGGCGCAGAGGAAACCGGTGCAGAAGAACAGCCCGAGATAGGTCGCCTCGATCACCGAAAAGACGTTCACCTCGGGTCGCGGCAGCACCCCGCACCACGCCAGCGCGCAGACTGCGCCAAGTGCCAGCGCCGCCGGCACATGCCGCCCTCCGGACAGAAAGCCGGTGAGAAGCAGCGCAGACATCACGAGGAAGATCGCCTGAAGGAACCAGAAATGTGCGTGGGGCAATACCAGAAGCCCCGGCCAGCCCGGTCCGCCGCCGCCCTGCATCATCCAGAACAGCGACCCGACGCAGGCCATGGGCAGCAGCAGACGCCGGGCCTTGGTGCGAAGCGCGCTCCAGGGCGGCTCTTGTCCGGTCCTCCGGGTCACGGACAGGAAGACATAGCCGGACAGAAAGGCGAAGAGCGGCATCCGGATATCGGCAAAGACGGCATTGAACAGTCGCAGCCAGTGATCGTCCGACAGGCGCAGTCCGGCGGTCTCCGTGTTGCCTGCGACATGGAACAGAACGACACCGATGCAGGCGATGCCGCGCAACGTATCGGTTCTGATCCGGTCCGCGCCGGCGCCGGATGACGGGAGGTGGTTTCCCGTGCCCGCGGAACGGCCCCGCAGCGGCAACAGGTCTGAGATGATCGGCATGGCGGCTCCTGCCGTGCCCCGCCCCGCCCACCAGGACGGGCTCAGACTTCCGCCAAGGACCCTAAGATTCGGTTAACCATGACCTCGTACCGGTGGAACCGCGCCCCGCGACGGCGCTATCCTGCCCGCTGCAATGGCGCGACATTCTTCAGCGCAGCGCGGAAATCGCCGATGATGCCGTCTTGTTCCAGCCCTGTCCGGTGGATCAGACAGGTGTCGATGAACCGCTCCGGCCCCATGAGGTCGTGGATGGTGACATTCGCCCTGTGCAGGCTGGTTTCCGCCACGCTGCGCGGCAGGAGCGTGACTCCGACCCCGGTCGCGACGCAGCCGAGGATGCCGTCAAGCGTCCCCATCTCCATCACCGCATTCGGGGCAAGCCCGTTTGCCTTCAGCCAGCTCTCGGAAAAGGCGCGATAGGAACAGCCCGACCGGAAGACGATCAGGCGCTTCTCCCGCGCCTGCGCCTCGGTCCTCACCGACCGGTGCGTGAGCAGCACCATCTCTTCCTGAAACACCGGCTCCGACACCAGATCGGGGTGCGCGAAATCCCCGCCGATCAGCGCGACATCGACCCGGCCGGAGATCAGCAGCGCGATCAGGTCCTCCGTCGGCGCGGCGGTGAGTTCGATCTCCGCATCCGGCCGGATCGCCTGAAACGCTGCGATGCAGGGCGGGAGGCGGGTGGCAATGGTCGATTCCATCGACCCGACGCGCACCAGCCCGCCGGTGCGCGAAAGGCCGGTCATCGCCATCTTGGCATCGCGCTCCGCCCGGACGACGTTACGGGCATGCGCCAGCAGAACCTGCCCCGCCGCGGTGAGGGTCATGCCGTTTCGGGAGCGGAGGAACAGGGACACGCCCAGTTCGTCTTCCAGCGACTTGATCCGGGTGGTGACGTTCGACTGCACGCAATGCAGCCGCTGCGCCGCCTCCACCACCGTGCCGACATCCGCAACCATGAGAAAGGTGCGAAGGGTCCTGAGTTCCATGGCCGATCCTTCTCTGGTTGATCGCGTAGCGTCGATTTGCGTTCTTCAACAGGGAATGGCGTCGCGCACCGACGCACGTCAACCCGGACCTCAGAGGGTGGACCAGCCGCCGCCCAGCAGATGCAGCGCCTCCTTCGTCATCCGGTCCACGACCTCTGCCGCCGGGGGAATGTCGCGGATGATGCCGATCGCCTCGCCGACGGTGACGTTGGCGATGTCGAAGTCCCCGTCGGCACTGGCAGCCTCGTAGGCGGCCACACGCTCCGGCAGTTCGTCCTTCAGCGCGTCCTCGCGACCGTGCCAGGTCTCGATGAATGGGTTGGACATGAGCCGCCCGTTGTAGGGCTGCGGCCAGTCCTTGCCGCGGACGATGTCGTAAACCGTCGTGCGCACGGTCTCGTCGCCGGTCGCGGTAAGGACCCGCTGTTTCGCCCCGGGATGGATCAGCGCCTCCTGAGTCGCCCAGAACCGGGTGCCGACCAGCACGCCGTCGGCGCCGAGCATCAGCGCCGCCGCCAGCCCGCGACCGTCAGCGATGCCGCCCGCCGCCAGAAGGATGGTCTCGGGGCTGTTGGCTGCCAGCCAGTCTGCCGCTGCGGGCACGAACCCGAGGGTGGAGCGGCCGATGATACCGTGCCCGCCCGCCTCTTCGCCCTGGGCGACAACCACCGTCGCGCCGGCCTCGACCGCGCGTTTGACATGCTCCAGCCGCTGCGTCTGGCAGATCATCGGCACGCCGGCGTCATGGATTTCCTGCGCAAAGGGCATCGGGTCGGCGAAGGACAGCATCAGCGCCTTCGGACGGCGCGACAGGGCAATGGTCAGCAGTTCCGGCTGTTTCGCCATCGACCAGGTGATGAAGCCGGTGCCGGTCGTGCCCTGCTTGACGCCCGAAAGCTGTTCTTCCAGCCAGACCCGGTCGCCATAGCCGCCGCCGACCATGCCTAGCCCGCCCGCATCGCTGACCGCCTGTGCCAGCGCAGAGCCCGAGGCTGGATCCATGGGTGCCCCCATGATCGGTGTATCCAGCCCGAATTTACGCGTGAAACGGGTCTCGAGACGGGCAGGGGTACCCGTGCCGGTTGTCAGGTCTGCTGGTGCCATGCCGGGTCCTCCTGTTGGCGATGTCCGGAATCATAGCAGAGCAGAGAGTTCAGTTATAATGAATATAAGAGGGGCAATCATTCTCATTGGCAGAACGATTAAGTGGTTCGAAACCTTCTGACCAATCCGGGTTATCCGGCCCCGTAGTACGGGGCCGGTAACGGAGGTCTCAAAAGCCCTCCAGGACGATCTTTCCCTTGGCGGTACCCGCTTCGATCATCGCGTGCGCTTTGCGCATGTTGGCCGCGTTGATCGGATTCAGCACCTCGCTGACGGTGGTGCGAAGATGTCCCGCGTCGATCTCGTCCGCGACGAAGGACAGCAGCCGGTGTTGTTCGATCATGTCCGGGGTCTGATGCATGGGCCGGGCGAACATGAACTCCCAGTGCAGGCTCGCGGCCTTGGTCTTCATCGCGCCCATGGGCATTGGCAGATGCGTGTCGTCGATCGTGACGATTCCGCCCTGCGGCCGGATCAGCTCCACCGCAGCATCCCAATGGCGCATGTCGTTGAAGATGGCGACATGGTCGAGGTGATGGAAGCCGAGCGCGCGGACCTGTGCCACCACGTCGCCGCGGTGGCTGACGGTGTGATCGGCGCCCAGTTCCTTCGCCCAGGCGATGGTTTCCGGGCGCGATGCCGTCGCGATCACCGTCAGCCCCGCGCGTTTGGCCAGCTGGATCGCGATGGAGCCGACTCCGCCCGCCCCGCCGAACATCAGGATGCTTTCGCCGCCGTTGCCGCCGTCCCGATCAATGCCAAGCCGGTCGAACATCGCCTCGTAGGCGGTGATCGTGGTCAGCGGCAGGGCGGCGGCCTCTGCATGGGTCAGCGTGGCAGGCTTGCGGCCCACGATGCGTTCGTCGACCGGATGAAACTGCTGGTTCGACCCGGGTCGGGTGATGTCACCGGCGTAGTAGACCTCGTCCCCGGGTGCGAAAAGCGTCACCTCAGGCCCGACCTCCGCCACGATGCCCGAGGCGTCGAAGCCAAGGATGCGCGGCGGATTGGGCACTGCGCCGTCCTGCCGCCGGACCTTTGTATCGACGGGGTTCACGGCCACGGCGCGCACCTCGACGAGGATATCGTGCCCCTGCGGTACGGGACGCGGCAGGTCGAGGTCGAGGAAGGCCTCAGGATCGTCGACCGGCAGGTATCGGGTCAGGCCGACGGCCTTCATGGTGGTGGTGTCGATGGTTGTATCGGGCATTGCAGGGTCCTTTCAGGGAGGTTCAGGAAATCAGCGCGCCGCCGTCGATGTCGATGACGGTGCCGGTGACGGAGGGAGTGTCGATGGCAAAAAGGTATCCGGAGGCGATGTCGGCGGCCTGCGCGACCCGCCCGGCGGGCAAACGCGCCGCCGCGCTCTCGATCATGGACCGCCGGGCGTCGGGGGCCATGCCGGCATAGGCCTCCGTATCGGTCAGGCCGGGCTGACGACATTGACGCGGATCGGGGCGAATTCCCGGGCCAGCACCCTGGCCGTAGCTTCCAAGGCCGCGTTCATCGCCGTCTTGACGAGGGTTCCCGGCGTCGCCCGCCGCGACAGGAATCCCGAGGTCAGCGTCAGCGTGCCGCCCGGACGGATCAGCCCGGCCGCAGCCTGCGCCACCGCGACGGCGCCCCAGAATTTGACGTCGAATGCCGCGCGGGCCTGCGAAAGGTCGAGCGCCGCGAGCGGTCCGCCGGGTGCCTGCGATCCGGCCGTGAAGACCACGTGATCCATCGGCCCGAGGCCAGCCATCCAGGCTGCGACGGCCCGCGCATCCGCAACGTCCAGCCCGGTCGCGCGGCTGGCGGTGACAACCCGCCCCGGCCGGGCGGCGAGCCGCTGCGCCACCGCAAGCCCGATGCCCGAGGTGCCGCCGATGACCACCGAAAGGGTCTGATCCGTGAATGCCATGGCAAAAGTCTCCGCTTGTTTCGAGGAAGGTAGCTCTTGCCAATCCTGCCGATAATGGGGCCTGATCCGAAGATATCCTTCGGCGTGGGCGAACAATGCTTCTCGATCAACTGCGGCTATTCCTGACCATTCTCGACCGCGGGTCCATGGCGGCGGCCGCGCGGGACCTGGGTCTGTCGCCTGCCACTGTCTCTGAACGGCTGGCCGCGCTTGAGGCACACTACGGTGCGCGATTGCTGCTCCGCACCACCCGCTCCTTCAGCCTGACGGAAGAGGGGCGCGCGCTGGCGGACGGCGCACAGCACCTGCTGGCCGAGGCAGAGGAACTGGACGCCCGCATCCGGCTCGGCACCGAACGGATCGCCGGTCCGATCCGCCTGTCGGCACCTTCCGACTTGGGCAGAAACCGGATCGCCCGCGTGCTGGACGACTTTCAGCAGGATCACCCCGAGGTCGAAATCGATCTTCACCTCAGCGACGGCTACGTGGATCTGATGGCGCAGGGATACGACCTGGCGGTTCGGTATGGCGACCTGCAGGACAGTTCCCTGATGGTCCGGCGGCTGGCGGACTGCGCCCGCCACGTCTGTGCCGCACCCGCCTACCTCGATCGCCACGGGATGCCGGAGCATCCCGACGACCTCGCCCGACACAATTGCCTGATGATGCGTTTCGGGCCCAACACCGACCGCTTCTGGCCCTTCGTCATCGACTCGCGCCAGCGCAGGATTGCCGTTCGCGGCAACAGGACCGCCAACGACGGGGAAGCCGTCCGCGCCTGGTGCGTCGCCGGACACGGCATCGCCCGCAAATCCGAATGGGATATTGCCGAGGAACTGGCGGACGGGCGCCTGGTCCGCCTGCTGACGGACTACGAAACGCCGCCGATCGGGTTGCAGGTCGTCTATCCGGCGGGCCGAGGGCACATCCGCCGCATCCGCCTTCTGATCGACTCGCTGGCGACGGAATTCGCCTGACAGGCCAGACGGCCGGATCAGCGGAGCGGACATTTTTGGAGATGGGGTGTGATGGTAGCGGAGGAGGGACTTGAACCCCCGACACGCGGATTATGATTCCGCTGCTCTAACCAACTGAGCTACTCCGCCAGACCGGGGCCGTTTAGGGCAAGGCATCCGGCAGGTCAAGCGGGAAAACCCCCGGTGTGCGGCGCTGTCGTGCCCTTGCCTCCCGCCCGCTCCCGCCGCATCATCCGCCCTGGCCTGGAGGGTGAGGGATGATCGACAGAATTGCGGATATCGTCGGCGCGAAGAACGTGCTGACCGGGCCGGACCTCGCGCCCTATTCAGTGGACATCTCCGGGATGCGGCGGGCGGTGCCGCTGGCCGTTGCGCGGCCTGCCTCGACGCAGGAGGTCTCGGACCTTGTCCGGCTCGCCAACGAGCTGCGCCTTCCGGTGCTGCCAGTCGGCGGACGCACCGGGCTGACCGGCGGCGGGGTGGGAGAAGGCGCGCTGATCCTCTCCTTCGACCGCATGAACGCCATCCGCGCGATCCGCCCCGAGGCCCGCGTGGCGGAGGTGGAGGCCGGTGCGATCCTGTCCGACATCCATGACGCGGCAGAGGCCCACGACCTAGTCTTCCCGCTGACCTTCGGTGCGCGTGGATCGGCGCGGGTCGGCGGGTTCCTCGGCACCAACGCGGGCGGGTCGAACGTCCTGCGCTACGGCAATACCCGCGATCTTGTGCTCGGGATCGAGGCCGTGCTGCCGACCGGGGAAATCGTCGACCTGATGAGCGGGCTGCACAAGAACAACTCCGGCTACGACCTGCGCCACCTGCTGATCGGCTCCGAAGGGACGCTTGGCGTCATCACTGCCGCAACGCTCAAGCTGATGCCGAAGCCCGGCGCCTACGCCACCGCCATGGTCGGGATGAAATCCATGTCCGACGCGCTGCCCTTGCTGAACGAGGTGCAGAAGGCGACCGGCGGGCTGGTCGAGGCTTTCGAGTACATGCCGGACAGCTACGTCGGCAATTACCTCCAGCTCAGCCCCTCGCACCGCCTGCCGTTCGAGGATCGCCACCCCGTCAACATCCTGATCGAGATCGGCGCGCTTGCCCCCCGCGACTGCATTCCCGGAGACGATGGAGCGATCCCGGTCGTCAGCTATCTCGAGGACCTGCTGGGGCGCTATCTCGAGAACGGCCTGATCGACGACGCCGTGGTCGCCCGCACAGAGGCGCAGCGCAGGGAAATGTGGGCCCGACGCGAGGCCGCCTCCGAAATCGCCGGGCTGCAACCGGTGCGCGTGACCAACGACGTCGCGGTCCCGCTCGACCTCGTCGAAACCTTCCTGACGCGCGCCGACGCGACCCTGCAACGCGTCGACCCGGGAGCCACCACCTCCGTCGTGGCCCACCTCGGTGACGGCAACGTGCACTACACGGTCTGGCCGGTGACCACGACCGAGGCCGGAAAGGACGCCATCGTCGAGGCGATCGAGGACATCGTCATCGACCTCGGCGGGTCGTTCAGCGCGGAACACGGGATCGGCACGATCAAGCTCGGCTCCATGGCACGGCGCAAGGATCCGGCGGCCCTCTCGGCGATGCGGGCGATCAAGCGCGCGCTGGATCCGAACGGGATCATGAACCCCGGTAAGCTGCTGCCGCCGTCGAACCTCTAGGGCGCGCCTGCGGCGCGGGCCTCCGGCGGGGATATTTACAAAACCAAAGAGTGGCGCTCAGGGCAGCGGCGCGGTCCGGTGCAGCTTGACCTTCAGCCCGCCGTGATCGACCGGGGGATCGCCCGGCAGAAAGGGCAGACCGGTCGCCTTGGCAAGCCCGCCGTCATCGGTGATGATCCCGACCCGCCAGCCGGAAAAGCGGGACTTCAGCACCTCTCCAAGTGTACCGTAGAGCGCGAACAGCAGCTTTCTGTTGCCGATCCGACCACCGTAGGGCGGGTTCACGATGACCAGCCCAGGCGCGGTGTCGGGCGGCGTCAGGTCGCTGACAGAGGCCTGCCGGAAGTATGTCATGCCCGCGACACCTGCGCGTTCCGCATTGGCCGTGCTGTTCGTGATGGCACCGGCGTCCCGGTCCGATCCGAAGAACAGCGGGGTGCTGCCTGCCGTACCCTCCCGCCGCAGCGTCGCCACGGCGTCCGGGTCATGGGTGGCGAGATGTTCAAAGGCAAAGCCGCGCGACCGGCCGGGCTGCAGGCCGGCTGCGATCTCCGCCGCCTCGATCACGAAGGTGCCGGAGCCGCACATCGGATCCACCACCGGCACTGTCCCGTCGTAACCGCAGCGGCGCAGGAACAGGGAGGCCAGCGTTTCGCGCATCGGGGCCTTGCCGACGGCGGCCTTGTGCCCGCGCTTGTGCAGCGACTCGCCCGAGGTATCGACGGAAAAGGTGACGAGGTCGTCCTCGATCCGCACCATCAGCCGCACCGGCGCGGATTTCGCGATGCTGATGCCGAGCGTTTCCGACAGCGCGCGCTCGACCCGCTGCGCCGCCGCCCGGTCGTGATAGATCTTCGACTTCAGGCAGGTCGCCTCCACGCTGACCGGCACGTCCGGGCGCAGCACTGCCGCCCAGTCGAATTTCCGCGACCGCTTGTCCAGCTGCGCCAGATGCATCGCCCGGAACCCGCCGATCCGCGCCAGCACCCGCGTCGCGCCGCGCAGTTCCAGATTGGCCCGCCAGACCTCGGGCCAGCCACCCGTCGCTTCCACACCGCCCGGCACCGCACGGGGCCCTTCAAAGCCTAGTGCGACGGCCTCCTCGCGAAGCGTGTCCTCAAGCCCGGGGGCGCAGGCGAAAAACAGGTCGAGTGGGTCGGTCATCCGCCTGCCATAGCGCCAAAGCCGGGACGAGGCGACCCCAATCCGCCGAAGCGACCCGCCCGGCAGCACCCCCCGGACAGCCGCCCCGGGTCCATTGCAGGCGAACCCGCAGGACCAATCGTCTTCCGCACTGGCGGGCGCGGAGCTTCTGCGCCAAATCTGGACCGGACCAACCGAAAGGGAAGGATATGACATGATCGACATCTCAGTGACGCTGGCGCTGGCCGGGCTGGATCTTGGCGAATTTGCCGACAAGCCGACCGCCCTGGCCGATGGTCAGCAGGAAGCCTCGACCCCGCTGTGGACGTCGCCCGACGGCAAGGTGTCGATCGGGATCTGGGAATGCACCCCCGGCCGCTTCACGGCCGACCGCAGCAAGTCGACGGAGTTCTGCTACTTCCTCGCCGGGCGCATCCGCATGACCCGCACGGACGGCAGCACCGAGGATCTCGGCACCGGCGACTCGCTCCTGCTTGAGCGCGGATGGACCGGCACCTGGGAGATCCTGGAGCAGACGCGGAAGATCTACGTCATCTACGGCGGTTAGTCCGGAAAACGGCGCGGCCCCGCAGGCGACGCGATGCGCGTGGCGGTCTGATCAGATGCTGAAGGGGAAGACTTTCCGGCGGAAAGTTGGTGGAGCCTAGGGGGATCGAACCCCTGACCTCTTGCATGCCATGCAAGCGCTCTCCCAGCTGAGCTAAGGCCCCGAAATGCACGCGCCCGAAGACCCGTGCGGCGCTGAATAGGGGAAGGCCCGGAGGGGATCAAGCGAAAAATCCGACCCCCTGTCGTCCCGGTGCCGGCCCCCGGTCAGTCTTCGTCGTCGCCGGCCACGTCGGCCAGATCGTCGAGCGAGACGTTGTCGTCATCGTCCTCTTCGTCCAGCAGATCGTCATCCAGTTCGACATCCACATCGTCATCGTCCAGAACGACTTCGTCATCGGACTCGTCCATGGCTTTTTTCTTGTTGGACGCATCTTCCGCATCCGCCGCGATCATGCGGTTCTTGGACTCGTCGAACTCGACGATCTCGCCGGTATAGGGGCTGACGATCGGAGTCTTGTTCAGGTCGTAGAACCGCTTGCCTGTGGTGGGGCAAAGGCGCTTCGTACCCCATTCTTCCTTGGGCATGGTTGTTCCTTTTCAGATGTCACTCTTGCCGACAATCCGCGTCCCCTGCCATAAGCGGCAGAGGGTGTCAAAGGCTTTCCGGCACGGGGCTCGGAACGGATCGGGGCAGATATGGGACAGCATGTGCTGCCGGGCAACCCCCCGGTGGAAATCAACCTGAAACGGTCGGGCCGGGCGCGGCGCATTTCGCTGCGGGTTTCGGCGCTGGACGGGCGGGTGACGCTGACGCTGCCGTCGGGCGTGTCGGAAAAGGCCGGGCTGGCCTTTGCCGCGGAAAAGGCCGACTGGCTGCGCCGCAACGCGGTCCGCCACGGCGGGGCAGAGGTCATCGCGGCGGGGGCGGTACTGCCGGTGCGCGGTCAGCCGCTGACGGTCCTACCGGGCGCAGGTCGGGCGGTTCGGATCGAGGGGGACGCGCTGGTCGTCCCCGGCGATCCGGCGCGGACGGCGGCGCGGGTGTCCGGCTATCTCAAGGCGCTGGCGCGGGACCGGCTGGCCGAGGCATCGGACCGCTACGCTGCCCGGCTTGGCCGCCGCTACACCCGCCTGACCCTGCGCGACACGCGGTCGAGATGGGGATCCTGTTCGGCGCAGGGCGCGCTGTCCTACTCCTGGCGGCTGATCCTTGCCCCCGATGCGGTGCTCGACTACGTCGCCGCCCACGAGGTCGCGCATCTGGCCGAGATGAACCATTCCGACCGGTTCTGGTCCGTGGTGGAGAAGATCCACGGCCCCTACGCCGCACAGAGACGCTGGCTGCGCACCGACGGCCCCGCCCTACATCGCTATCGCTTTGACGCGGACTGACGAAAACCGTTGACGGCGAACGCGGCTGTGATCACAAATCTCTCATGCTGCTCCAGACCCGCCCCGACCCGTCGCCCGCCGCCCACGAACGCGTCTACCGCGGTCTCAGAACCCGCATCATGCACGGAGAGATCCCGCCCGGCGAATCGATGACCCTGCGCGGCATCGGCAAGCAGTTCGGCGTCTCCATGACCCCCGCGCGCGAAGCGATCCGCCGGCTGGTGGCCGAGGGGGCGCTGACCATGTCCTCCTCCGGCCGGGTCTCCACGCCCGAGATCACCAATGACCGGATCGAGGAGCTGGCCGCCCTGCGCGCCCTGCTCGAGGTCGAACTCGCCTCCCGCGCCCTGCCGCGCGCCCATATCGCGCTGATCGACCGGCTCCAGACCATCAACGCCACGATTTCCGAGGTGGTGGAGCGGCACGATGCCGTCGGCTACATCCGCACCAATCTGGAATTCCATCGCACGCTCTACCTGCGCGCCCAGGCTCCGGCGATGCTGGCCATGGCGGAAACCGTGTGGCTGCAACTCGGCCCGACGATGCGCAAGCTCTACGGGCGGCTGCACCGGAAGGAATCGCCGCATTTCCACCGGCTGATCATCGCCGCGCTGAAGGCGGGGGACGAACCGGGGCTGCGGCTGGCGGTGCGGTCTGACGTGACTCAGGGGCTGCGGATGCTGGCGGCGTGATCCGGGTCTACGGCTACCGCTACAGCGTCTACACATGGATCGTGCGGATGGCGCTGGCCGAACGGGGGCTGGGCTACGACTGGACCGAGGTGAACCCCTTCGATCCCGCAAGCGCCAACCCCCATCCCTTTGGCCGCGTCCCGCTTATCGAAGACGGCGAACTGCGGATCTACGAGGTCCGCGCCATCACCGCCTTTCTCGACGGTTTCCCCGGCGACAGCTGGACGCCGGAGGCCGCATTGCCGCGCGCCCGTGCGGAACAGGTGATTGGCATCGTGGACAGCTATGCCTACTGGCCGATGGTGAGGGAGGTCTTTGCCCCCGCCGTCTTTGCCGAAGGCGCACCCGATACGGCCCTGATTGCGCGGGGAATGGAGAAGAGCCTTCCCGTCCTCACGGCGCTGGAAGGCATCGCGCAAGAGGGCGCGGTTCTGAACGGAACGCTCACCCGCGCCGACCTGCACCTCGCGCCGATGATTGCGTATTTCACGATGTATCCCCCGGCAGCAAAGGCATTGGCAGATCACCCCGCGCTCGCAAATTGGTTTGCCGGGATGCGCGAAAGGGACAGCTTCGTCCGGACCATTCCCGACGTGCCGACCCGTCAGCCCAGGAACACCTGACCCTCCGGGTAGCGCACCCTCGGCACCACCCGCGTCGCCAGCAGGAAGCCGAGCGTCAGCGGCCCGACCCGCCCGATGAACATGATGAGGATGATGACCAGCCGACCGGTCGTGTCCAGTTCCGCCGTCGATCCGCGCGTCAGACCAACCGTGCCGAAGGCCGATGCGACCTCGAAGATCAGGTCGAAGATCTCTCCGTCATGGGAGATCGAGACGATGAAGATCCCCGTCAGCACGATCAGCAGAGAGGTCGCGGTCAGTGCCATCACGCGGAACACCGACTCGAACCCTATCGAGCGGCCGTAGATGTGGAGCGTCGTGCGGCGCTTGAAGAACGCGGTCACGGTCAGCAGCAGAACGAAGAAGGAGGTCACCTTGATCCCCCCGGCGGTGGAGGTCGACCCGCCCCCGACCAGCATCAACAGGATCACGACGAGGACAGACGCATCGTGCAGCCCCGCGATGTCGACGGAATTGAACCCGGCCGTGCGCGGGCTGACCCCCTGGAAGAAGGCGCCAAGCACCTTGCCCTCGACACTCAGCGGGCCAAGCGTTGCGGGGTTGGTCCATTCCAGCGCCGCGATGGTCAGCCAGCCCCAGAGGATCAGGCCAAGCGTGCCGACCAGCATGAGCTTGGAATGCAGTGAAAGGGTGCGCCAGCGACGTTCGCGCCAGATGTCCCCGATCACGATGAAGCCGATGCCGCCGACGATGAACAGGGCCGAAATCGGCAGGATCACCAGCGGGTCCCCGACATAACGCACCAGGCTGTCCGGCCAGAGCCCGAATCCCGCGTTGTTGAAGGCCGAAACCGAATGGAACACCGCCGACCACAGCCCCTGCGCGACCCCGAGATCCCGGATGAAGGGGATCGCCAGCAGCGCCACCCCGGCCAGTTCGCAGACGATGGCGATGCGGAAGACCAGCATTGCCAGACGGCGCAGGCCCTTCAGCGACGATTGCCCCAGCTCTTCCCGCAGTACCACCTGTTGCGGCAGCCCGACCGACACGCCAAGCGCGGTCAGCAGCAGCACGGCGAAGGTCATCAGCCCCAGCCCGCCGAACTGGATCAGGCAGAGGATCACCGCCTGCCCGAACAGGGTGAAGTCAGACCCCGTATCCAGCACGGCAAGCCCCGTCACCGTCACGGCAGAGGTCGAGGTGAAAAAGGCATCCATCCACGTGATCGGCCGGGTCACCGACACCGGCAGCTTCAGCAGCAGCGTGCCAAGCAGGATGAAACCGCCATAGGACAGCGCCAGCATCTCGGGCGCCGGCATGCGGGCAAGCCGGGGCAGGGCGCGGAGCAGGCGGGTGAGGGCCATGTCAGATCGTGTCGGCAAAGGCGCCGAAGTTGGCCCGCGTGGCAAGCAGGATCAGCCGGTCACCCTTGGCAAGAACGCAGTCCCCGGCTGCGTCGCACAGGAATTCCGTCCCGCGCATGACGCCAAGGCAGCGGACCTCGTGGGACTCGAACATCCGGATGTCGGACTTGGCGCGGCCGTCCATTTCCTCGGGCGCCTGGAAATAGAACACGTGGCTGCCGTTTCCGAGGCTGACATAGTCCCGCACGAAGGGGTTGTTCAGAACGGCTGCGGCATGGCGGCCGATCTCCTCCTCCGGGTGAAAGACGCGGTCGACGCCCAGCTTCGACAGGATCCGGTGATGCGCGCGGCTGATCGCCTTGGCCCAGACCGTTTCCACCCCGATCATCTTGAGGTTCATCGCGGTCAGGACAGAGCTTTCCAGATCCTCGCCCATGGAGATCAGCGCCGCATCGCATTCCCCGACCCCGGCCTCGCGCAGGGCGTTTTCATCGCGGCTGTCGAGGATCAGCGCCTGTGACAGGTGTTCGGCAAAGTTCGACACGACCTTTTCGGACTGGTCGATGCCGATGACATACTTGTCGTAGCGGGCCAGTTCCATCGCGACAGTGCCGCCGAAATTGCCCAGTCCGATCACCGCAAAGCTGCGACGATTCTGTTTCATGTCCGTACTTTCGTTCGTCCGCCGTGCAAGATGATGCAGCGCAGCAAAACGTCAAGGCCGCTTAAAATGGGACGGGTCGCTGCGCCGGTTTGCGCCGGATCAGGCCGCCAGCCCGCGCGAGCCCATGTCAAGGAACTTGCTGCGGCGGTCGCGGATCAGCTTTTCGCGCGACAGGCCGTTCATGTCCTTGAGCATCTGCCCCACGGCCGCCCGCACCCCGTCGATCGCGGTCTTGGGGTCGCGGTGCGCCCCGCCAAGCGGTTCCGCCACGATGCGGTCGATCACGTTCAGCTCTTTGAGGTCCTGCGCGGTCAGGCGCAGCGCCTCTGCCGCCTCGCGCATCTTTTCCGCGTCCTTCCACAGGATCGACGCGCAGCCTTCCGGAGAGATCACCGAATAGACCGAATGCTCCAGCATCGCCACGCGGTTCGCGGTGGCAAAGGCCACGGCCCCGCCCGATCCGCCTTCGCCGATCACAACCGAGACCAGCGGCACGCCAAGCTGCAGGCACTTTTCGGTCGAGCGGGCGATTGCTTCGGACTGGCCGCGTTCTTCCGCGCCCTTGCCGGGATAGGCGCCGGGGGTGTCGACCAGCGTGATGACGGGCAGGTTGAACTTGTCCGCCATCTCCATCAGCCGGATCGCCTTGCGGTAACCTTCGGGCCGGGCCATCCCAAAGTTGCGTTCGATCCGCGACTTGGTGTCATTGCCCTTCTCGTGGCCGATCACCATTACGGGGCGGTCCACGAACCGCGCCAGCCCGCCCATGACCGCATGGTCGTCGGCAAAGTTCCGGTCCCCGGCCAGCGGGGTGTACTCGGAAAACAGCGCGTCGATGTAGTCCTTGCAATGCGGCCGGTCCGGATGCCGCGCGACCTGGCACTTCCGCCATGGCGTCAGCGACTTGTACAGATCCCGCAGCATCGTCTTGGCCTTGGCGTCCAGAGCCGCGGCCTCGGATTCCACGTCCATGCCCTCGCTCTGCCGGGCCATGGTGCGCAGTTCGCGCGCCTTGCCCTCGATCTCGGACAGGGCTTTTTCGAAGTCCAGGTAGCTTGCCGGTGCGCTCGACGCTGTGTCCGCCATGGGGTGTCCTCCAAACGTGGTGGCTATATGCCTACGGGGGCGCGGCATTGCAACTCCGCAAGATTTGCCGGGCCGTGAGGTGACATGACCGGGGTGGCCGGGGAAACCGCGATGACCAACACCTACGCCAACCTGCCGCAGGCCTGATCCCCGTATTAGAACGCGGCCCCCAGTGCGACCTTTAGCGCCGTCTCGGGCGACGACAGGACCGGGACGGCGAGGTCGCGCAGGTGGTCCGCCGCCCCGGCCATCGACACTTGGGCCAGCACGACGACGCTGCCCGCAGGCGGCGCGTGATCCCGCACCGCCCCCGCTACCGCAGCGTGAAAGGCCCCCGTCTCGCCCGCCACGAACAACGGCCAGAACCGGGTCAGGTCCAGCATCTTCAGGCGCGCGACATCGCCGCCTTCCGCGACGAACAGATCGCGGCTTGGCGCCACGGTACTCTCCAGCGCATAGGCCATGACCACCGGCCCGGCAGAGCGCGCCGCAGCCCGCATCATCGGCGCATCGACGCGGAGCGCGCCCAGCTCTGCCGCCAGCGGGCCGAGCGTGGTGCAGGTGCACAGGACCCGGCCGCCGTCCGCAAGGACCGCCCGAAGATCGTCCCGCACCGCCTCGGCTCCGTCGGCCCGTGCCCTGTCCAGCCAGTCTGGCCGGACCACGTGCCGAAGCTCCGAACCCGGCGCGATCCGGTCGCGCAGGGCGTCAAAGGTGGCCACGTGAACGGCGGCCGTGTGCAGCAGGGTCAGCGCCATGCGCTAGTGGTAGAGCACCGGATAGAGCGACGCCACCAATAGCGCTGCCATGGTCCAGTTGAACGCCCTGAGCCGCTTCGGATTCGTCAGGAACCGCCGCATCTGCTGTCCCAGCACCGTCCAGACCGAGACGGAGGGGATGCAGACCGCGAAGAAGGTCAGCCCGACCACCGCGATCGCCCAGAAGCTCCGGTCCGCCGCGTAGACGGTGATGGCAGTCAGCGCCATGCTCCAGGCCTTCGGATTGACCCACTGGAACAGTGCCGCCTGCAGGACGTTCAGCGGCTTGCCGGACGTACTTTTTCGCCCCTTGGGCGCTGCGGAATGGGCGATCTTCCACGCGAGATAAAGCAGGTAGGCGACGCTGGCCACGGTCAGGATCGTATGCGCGGGCGGGAAGAGGTCGAACACCCGGATCAGTCCCGCACCGACCAGCAGCGTCATCACCAGCATGCCGAAGGCAATGCCGACCATATGCGGAAGTGTGCGCAGGTAACCGAAATTGGCACCCGAGGCCATCACCATCATGTTGTTGGGCCCCGGCGTGATCGTGGACACCAGGCAGAAGGCCCCGAGGGCCAGCATCAGATCGAAACTCATCACCACCATCCTTTTGCCGGCAGACTAGGCCGGACAGGGGTGCAGCGGGTTGCATAAAGTTCTGGATCAGAGTGTCTGCGTGCAACATAATGCACTCATGGACGACATGAACCGAAAGATATTGCGCGAACTGACGAGGGATGGCCGCATCTCCAACCTCGATCTGGCAGCCCGCGTCGGCCTCTCGCCCTCCGCCTGCCTGCGGCGGGTGCAGGAGCTGGAACGCAGCGGCGTCATCAAGGGGTATCGCGCCGTTCTCGACCCGATCAAGACCGGGATCGGTTTCACGGCCTACGTCACGGTCGGCCTGAACACTCACACCAAGGCCGCGCAGGAGGCGTTTGAACGCGCGATCTCCCGATCTCCGGAAGTGCGGGAATGCCACAACATCACCGGCGCGTGGGAATACATCCTGCGGATCGAGGCGGCGGACCTCACCGCCTACAAGGCCTTCCATACGGAGGTTCTGGGGACCGTCCCGCAGGTGAGTTCCATCACGTCCTACGTCGTCATGGCCTCGCCCAAGGACGAACGGGCCTGATCAGCCGCAGTAGGCCGCCTGTTCTGCAACCGCCTGCCCCGCCCCTTTCAGGTCGACCGGCAGGGTCTGGCCTTCGACCACCAGCATGGTGCCGCCGCGCAGCGACGCGAGAAAGGCGTCGCGGCTGGCTGCGTCCGGGAACTCAAGCGCGTAGCCGAAGAGGTTGCCCTTGGAAAAGCTGACGTCCTTGGTCTTTCCGGTGAACCGGGCGGCCACCCGCTGCTGGCTGCCATCCACCGTCAGACCGATGTCCTTGCCGGACCGCCGCTTGGGATAGGCAATGCGGACCGACGGCACCGCGTCCTCGCAGCGGATCGAGAAATACTCGCCGACGGAGGACCGTTCCTGGGTCAGGTACATCAGCAACCCGTTCTGGGTCGGGTCTTTGGACTGAACCCATTGGCCCTCGAACACCTTGATGACGTCGTTCTCCACCACCTCCGCATGGGCGGGGGCCGCGAAGGGCAGGGCGGCGGTGCAGGCGATCAGGGCAAGGGTCAGGCGCATCGGGGTCCTCTTGGAATGCAGCCCCCCTGTTTTAGCCCGTCCCCCGGCCATGCCAAGGGGCCGGACGTGGTGTCCGGCCCGCCGCGGGGTCATATCCGCGTGACCCTGCGGCCGCGTTCAGGCAGATTTCGCGATCATCTCCGCCTGTTTCACGATCACCTCGGCCTGCTTGATCGACGCGATGTCGACCAGGCGGCCCTTGTAGACCACGGCACCGGCGCCGGATTTCTGCGCCTCTTCCATCGCGGCAAGGATCTCCTTCGCTTCGGTGACCTTGGCCTCGGGCGGGGTGAAGACCTCGTTCGCGAGCGCGATCTGGTTGGGATGGATCGCCCATTTCCCGACCATGCCAAGGGTGGCAGACCGCAGCGCCTGCGCCTTGAATCCCTCGGGGTCCGAGAAATCGCCAAACGGCCCGTCCACCGGCAGCAGCCCGTGCGTCCGGCAGGCCGCGACAATGGCGGTCTGCGCCCAGTGCCAGGGATCGGACCAGTATTTCTGTCCCTCCCGCAGCATGTAGTAATCCTCCTGCGTGCCGCCGATCCCGGTCGTCTGCATCCCCATGGAGGCCGCGAAATCCGCCGCGCCAAGGCTCATGGCCTGAAGGCGCGGAGAGGCCGCCGCGATCTCCTCCACATGCGCAATGCCGGCGGCGGATTCGATGATGACCTCAAGCGCGAGGCGCTTCTTGCGCCCCTTCGCCGCCTCGATGGACGAAATCAGCGCATCCACAGCATAGATGTCCGCCGCGCAGCCGACCTTGGGGATCATGATCATGTCCAGCCGTTCGCCGGCCTGCTCGACCAGATCGACAACGTCGCGATACCAGTAAGGCGTGTCCAGCCCGTTGATCCGCACCGACAGCGTCTTGTTACCCCAGTCGATGTCGCCGATCGCCTCGATGATCAGCTTGCGCGCCTGCGGCTTGTCGTCGGGTGCAACCGCGTCCTCGAGATCCAAGTTGATCACATCCGCCGCCGAGGCCGCCATCTTGGGCGGCAGCTTGGTGTTGGACCCCGGGCCGAACAGCTGGCAGCGGTTCGGGCGGGCAGGGGGCGTCGGCTGGATGCGGAAGGACATATGGGGCTCCTAAAGCAAGGAAATTGCGTATTATCTCGGCTCAGGGTTATTAAATTACAGAGATTTCCGCAACCGGATATTGCGCTGCAGCAAGGGCCTGCCACAATTGCAGGATCGGCGGTCGGAAAGGATCGTGACGCAAGACTGTCCTGTCCTGCGACGCATTCACCGAAGAATATCCCTCGATGCGCCGGTTTCGGCGTGGAATTGCAAAGCAATCCCGCCGGGAATCGCGCAGGATCGCCGAAAGTGAAGGAGCTGCCCCCCATGATCGAGACCCCCTACCTGCTGTTTCTAGGCGATGCCCCCGACATGCTGGCCGCGAAGGTGGCCCAGGGCATCCGTGACTGGCGCCCCGACAACGCCGTCGGCCAGTTCCGGATGGAAGGCTGCAAGGCCGATATGAAACTGCCGGACATGACGCTGGCGGAAGCCAAGGCCGCCGGTGCCAAGACGCTGGTGATCGGTGTCGCCAACCGCGGCGGCGTGATTTCGGCCGCCTGGAAAAAGGTGCTGGTCGAGGCGCTCGAGGAAGGCTTCGACCTCGCCTCCGGTCTGCACAACCTGCTGCGCGACGAGCCCGACCTGAAAGCCGTGGCCGAGGCGACGGGCCGCACCCTGCATGACGTGCGCGTGCCATCCGTCAAATACCCGATCGCAAACGGAGAGAAGCGGACCGGCAAGCGGATGCTGGCTGTCGGCACCGACTGCTCCATCGGCAAGATGTACACCGCGCTCTGCGTGGACCGTGAGATGAAGGAACGCGGCCTCAAGTCCTCTTTCCGCGCGACCGGGCAGACCGGCATCCTGATCACCGGCAACGGCGTTCCGCTGGACGCCGTGATCGCCGACTTCATGGCCGGGTCGATCGAATGGCTGACCCCCGACAACGATCCCGACCACTGGGACATGATCGAAGGACAGGGGTCGCTGTTCCACGTCTCCTACTCCGGCGTGACCCTTGCGCTGGTGCACGGCGGTCAGCCGGATGCGCTGATCCTCTGCCACGAACCGACCCGCGACCACATGCGCGGTCTGCCCGGTTACAAGCTGCCGACGCTGGAACAACTGCGCGACACGGCACTGCCGCTGGCCCGCGTGGCGAACCCGGCCTGCGAGGTCGTCGGAATATCGGTCAACACCCAGCACATGGGCGAGGACGAGGCAAAGGCCTACCTGGCCGAGCTCGAATCCCGCATGGGCCTGCCCGCCACCGACCCCTACCGCTTTGGCGCGGGCAAGCTGGTGGATGCTCTGGTGGCGCTCGGCTAGGCTGATCCCGATCAAGCCGCCGGTGGCCCCTTCGGGATGCCTCCGGCGGGAGTATTTCTCGCAAGATGAAGGGGTGGACGCTTGGACATCAGGGTGACGGCGGACACATTCCCGCTGGCAGAGGTCTTTACGATCAGCCGCGGCAGCCGGACGGAGGCCAAGGTGCTGACGGTTTCGGTGACCGAGAGCGGCGTGACCGGGCGCGGCGAATGCGTCCCCTACGCGCGATACGGTGAAACGCTGGAGTCGGTGACGCGGGAGATCGAGGGTCTGCGCCTTCCGCTGGACCGAGCGGCGCTGCAGGATTTGCTGCCTGCCGGGGCCGCCCGCAACGCGGTGGACTGCGCGCTCTGGGATCTGGAGTGCAAGACACAGGGCCTGCGCGCCTGGGACCTCGCCGGGCTGACCGCGCCGGGACCCGAGATCACAGCCTTCACCCTGTCCCTCGCCGAACCCGCGCAGATGGAGGCGGCCGCGCGCAAACATGCACATCGCCCGATGCTGAAGATCAAGCTGGGAACGCCCGACGACATGCCCCGGCTGGAGGCCGTGCGGCGCGGCGCCCCGGATGCGAAGATCATCGTGGATGCAAACGAAGGCTGGTCGGCGGAGGTCTACTCCGACCTCGCCCCGCATCTCGTCCGGCTCGGCGTGGCACTGGTCGAACAGCCCCTGCCCGCCGGAGAGGATGAGGCGCTGATCGGAATGACCCGCCCCGTGCCGGTCTGTGCCGACGAAAGCTGCCATGACCGCGCCTCCCTTCCCGCGCTGAAGGGCAAGTACGACGTGGTGAACATCAAGCTCGACAAGACCGGCGGCCTGACGGAGGCATTGGCCCTGCGCGAGGCCGCACTGGCCGAGGGTTATCGCATTATGGTCGGCTGCATGGTGGGTTCATCGCTCGCCATGGCCCCCGCCGTTCTGGTGGCGCAGGGCGCGATGGTGACGGACCTTGACGGCCCGCTGCTGCTGGCCCAAGACCGCGACACGCCGCTGCGGTTCGACGACCGCGGCGTCCACCCGCCCGAGCCGGCGCTCTGGGGCTGACGAGGAGAAAGAGATGACCCGCACCGTCTATGTGAACGGCGACTATGTCCCTGAAGCCGAAGCGAAGATCTCGGTCTTCGACCGCGGTTTCCTGATGGCGGACGGGGTTTACGAAGTGACCTCCGTGCTGGACGGCAAGCTGGTGGACTTCGACGGCCACGCAAAGCGCCTGGAGCGGTCGCTGACAGAGCTCGACATGGCCTCCCCCGTCACGATCGACGAACTGCTGGAAATTCACCGCGAACTGGTGCGCCTGAACGATCTGACCGAAGGCGGCATCTATCTGCAGATCACCCGCGGCGCGCCCGTGGACCGCGACTTCGCCTTCCCCGATCCGGCGGAGGTGCCGTCTTCGCTGGTTCTGTTCACCCAGTCGAAGAACCTTGCCAATGCGCCCGCTGCCACGACCGGGATCAGCGTGATCTCCATCGACGACCTGAGATGGGCGCGGCGCGACATCAAGACGGTCCAGCTGCTCTATCCCTCAATGGGCAAGATGATGGCCAAGAAGGCGGGCGCGGATGACGCCTGGATGGTGGAGGACGGTGTGGTGACCGAAGGCACCTCGAACAACGCCTACATCGTGAAGGGCGGCAAGATCATCACCCGCCAGCTCTCCAACGACATCCTGCACGGCATCACCCGCGCCGCCGTCCTGCGGCTGGCGAAGGAGGCGCAGATGGAGGTCGAGGAGCGCGGCTTCACCATCGCGGAGGCGCAGGAGGCCGACGAGGCCTTCATCACGTCTGCCACGACTTTCGTACAGCCGGTGGTGAAGATCGACGGAGAGACCGTCGGCGAGGGCAAACCGGGGCGCATCGCCCTGCGCCTGCGCGAGATCTATATCGACGAAAGCCGCAAGAAGGCGATCTGATCCCGGACCGCCTTCCGCAGCGCCGGCGCCCTCAGGCGCCGGTCTGGCCTGCCGTTGTCGTGGAGCCCGGCGTGATCGGCGTGTCCGTGCTGGCTGCCTTCCGGACCCCGACCTCTGCCGAGGGGGCCATGCGCAGCACAAGGTAACCGAACACCGCCGCAATGGCCGACCCGCCCAGAACCCCGAGCCGGACCTCGTTCATCTGGGTCGCATCCGGGAAGCTCAGCGTGCCGATGAACAGCGACATGGTAAACCCGATACCCGCCAGCGCCGAGACGCCGAGCATGTGCATCCAGGTCGCGCCATTCGGCAGCCGCGCCCAGCCCATCCTGACCATCAGCCAGGTGACACCGAGCACGCCGCCGATCTTGCCGAAGAACAGCCCCGCCGCGATGCCGATGGTGAGGCTGGCAAACAGCTCCTCCGTTCCGAGGCCGTGCAGCACGACGCCCGCGTTTGCAAAGGCGAACACCGGCACGATCATGTAGAAGACATACGGCGAAAGCCCGTCCTCCAGTGCGTGCAGGGGGCTCTTGCCATAGCGGTCCTTGAGCGGGATGAAAAAGGCGGTGACCACGCCGGCGAGCGTTGCGTGCACGCCGGACTTCAGCACGAAGACCCACATCACCGCGCCAAGCAGGAGGATGGGCGCGATCCGGTGCACGCCCCGGTGGTTCAGGAACACCATCACGGCGAGCGGGATGGCGGCCAGCATCAGATAGTCGACTTTCAGGTCCGCCGTATAGAATAGCGCGATGATGATGATCGCACCCATGTCGTCGAGGATCGCGAGCGTCAGCAGGAAAATCTTGAGAGACGAAGGAACCCGGCTTCCGACGAGAGCGAGAATCCCGAGCGCGAAGGCGATGTCGGTGGCCGCGGGAATGGCCCAGCCCGTGATCGTAGCGGGGTTGCCCCAGTTCAGCGCCGTATAGATCACCGCCGGAACCGCCATGCCGCCGACCGCGGCGAGGCCCGGCAGGATCACGTCGCGCGGGTTCTTCAGCTTGCCTTCCAGCAGCTCGCGCTTCAACTCAAGCCCGACCAGCAGGAAAAACACCGCCATGAGACCGTCGTTGATCCACAATATCAACGGCTTGGACAGGCCTTCGTCGTTCAGCAGGATCGACAGGTTCATCTCGAGCACGCCGTTGTATGCGTTCGAGAGCGAGGAGTTGGCGATCATCATCGCCGCAGCGGCGGACAGGATCAGAAAGACCCCTCCGGCAGCGTCCCCCGAGAAAAATTCATCCAGCTGCCGTCGCAGGCCCATCCCTATCTCCGTTTTTGTGCAATTGTTCAGCAATGTAGATGGGGCCGGATCGCGCCCGTGCAAGGGTTTGCCGGGCGCGATGGACCATCGCGGGCACCCGGATATAGTTGCGGAACCGGGACAGGAGAACAGAGATGTACGATTTTGCCGCCATGGGCGCCTGGCTGGAGTTCGCGGTCAGGTGGGTCCACGTCATCACGGCGATCGCCTGGATCGGATCCTCCTTCTATTTCATCGCGCTGGACCTGGGGCTGCACCGGGACCGCAACCTCGCCTCCGGAGCGGATGGCGAGGAATGGCAGGTGCATGGCGGCGGCTTTTACCACATCCAGAAATACCTCGTCGCGCCCGAACGGATGCCTGACGATCTTGTCTGGTTCAAATGGGAAAGCTACGCGACCTGGCTGTCGGGCTTCGCGTTGCTCTGCCTCGTCTACTATCTCGGGGCTGAGTTCTACCTGGTGGACCCTGCCGTCGCCGACATCTCCGGCCCGGTTGCGGTCCTGATTTCGCTGGCCTCGCTCGCCTTTGGATGGGTGGTCTACGATTTCCTGTGCAAGTCGCGGTTCGGAGGGGACAACACCCGCCTGATGCTGGCGCTCTACGTCATTCTTGTCGGGATGGCCTACTTCTACACCCATGTCTTTTCGGGCCGCGCCGCGCTGCTGCACCTCGGCGCTTTTACCGCGACGGTGATGAGCGCGAACGTCTTCCTCATCATCATGCCGAACCAGCGGATCGTTGTCGCGGACCTTGTCGCGGGGCGGGTGCCGGATGCGAAATACGGCAAGATCGCCAAGCAGCGGTCGACCCACAACAACTACCTGACACTGCCGGTCATCTTCATGATGCTGTCCAACCACTATCCGCTGGCCTTCGCGAGCGAATACAACTGGATCATCGCATCGCTCGTCTTTCTTATGGGCGTGACGATCCGGCATTATTTCAACACGATCCACGCCCGGAAGGGCAATCCGACCTGGACCTGGCTCGCCACCGCCCTGCTGTTCATCCTGGTCATGTGGCTCTCCACCGCGCCGATGTTCCGCGCCGACGAACCCGAGGAGGCCTCCGGTGCCGCCCTGCGGTTCGCGCAGGCAGAGGGGTTCGACCGCGTGCATGACATCGTGCTTGGCCGCTGTTCCATGTGTCACGCCGCCGAACCGGCCTGGGAGGGGTTGCACTGGCCGCCCAAGGGCGTGCGGCTCGAGACGGAGTCGCAGATCGCCCGTCAGGCGCGCGCGATCTACCTTCAGGCCGGTCTGGGCCACGCGATGCCCCCTGCGAACCTGAGTTTCATCGAACCGGCGGAGCGTGACGCCATCATCGCCTGGTACGAAACTGCCACCCGCTGACCCGCTTCGTCTCTGCGGCGGCAACTGTTTATCCAGGAAAGCCGGTGCTGCACCGCCCCGTCACTGCCCGCGCCCGGCCAGAACGACCCCGATCGTGCGCCAGAGAATCCACAGGTCCGTGCCCGGACCTCGCCTCGCCGCATAGTGCCGGTCCAGCGCCAGCCGTTCCGCATAGTCGGACCCCGGGGTCCCCGACACCTGCCACATCCCGCTCAGTCCCGGCCGCAGCGCCAGATAATCCGCCGCATCCGTTCCCGCATAGCGGCACTGGAATTCCGTCAGGGGGACTGGGCGCGGGCCGACGAGGCTCATGTCTCCGCGCAGCACGTTCCAGACCTGCGGCAGCTCGTCCAGCCGGTAACGACGCAGAACCCGGCCCAGGCGGGTGGTGCGCGGATCGCGGTCCAGCTTGGCGTGCCGGTCCCATTGCCGCGCCAGTGCCGGATCCGACGCCAGCAGCCCCGTCAGCCGCAGTTCCGCGTCCGGCACCATGGTGCGAATCTTCCACAAAAGGAACATCCGCCCGTTCCGCCCGACCCGCCACTGCGCATGCAGCGGCCGCGCGCCCTGCAGCAGCGCAACCGCAAAGGTCAGCACCAGCAGCGGCAGCCAGACCGGAAGCGTCAGCGCCAGCAGACCGAGGTCCACGGTCCGTTTCGCATCGGGTGGCCCGAGGCTCGTGGCGCCGACCGCCGGAGGTGTCAGGTTCATCGTCATGCCGCCATGCCTACGCCACAACCCTTAAGGAACCGTGAGTTCCCATACCCGCCCCGTCGATTTCCGCAAAAAGGAATACCGTTCCACCCGGCGGACAATCCGTTACTGTCGCCCGGAGGGAGGACACCATGACCTACGAAAAGACCACGCATATCCACACGAATCTCGAATGGCTCGGCAAGCTGACTGAGGAGATCCTCGATCCCGACCTGCCGATCATCGACCCGCATCACCATCTGTGGGACCGCCTCGGTCCCTATTATACCAAGGAATTGCTGGCGGACCTGACGTCCGGCCACAATGTCCGCGCCTCTGTCTTCATCCAGTGCCGTTACGGTTACCGTACCGACGGCCCCGAAGAGATGAAGCCCGTCGGGGAAACCGATTTCGTCGTCGGCATCGCCGAGGAGGCCGCCGCCCTGCGCCCCGACATCGCCGCCTGTGCGGGTATCGTTGCCCATGCCGACCTGCGACTTGGCGCGGCGGTGCAGCCGGTGCTCGACGCCCATGCAGAGGCCGCAAAGGGCCGGCTGCGCGGTGTCCGTCACTACAGCGCCTCGGGTGGCGACCGGTTCTCCGGCGCGGTGCCGAATTCACCGCTCCGAATGCTCTACACGGAGGAGTTCCGCGCCGGCTTCGCTCATCTCGCCCCCGCGGGGCTGAGCTATGACGGCTGGCTCTACCACCCCCAGATCCCCGACTTCACCGATCTCGCCCGCGCCTTTCCCGACACGACCATGGTGCTCGACCACCTTGGCGGACCGCTCG
This sequence comes from Primorskyibacter flagellatus, assembly GCF_014638275.1. Classification (GTDB taxonomy): domain Bacteria; phylum Pseudomonadota; class Alphaproteobacteria; order Rhodobacterales; family Rhodobacteraceae; genus Pseudooceanicola; species Pseudooceanicola flagellatus_A. The sequence goes on along the minus strand of NZ_BMFJ01000001.1, from coordinate 2,816,447 downwards.
GCATCGGGCCCTACCGCGGCCGCGGAGACGAGGTCTTTGCCGAATGGAAGGGCTATGTCACCGACCTGGCCAAATGCCCCAATGCCCACATGAAGCTGGGCGGGCTTGCCATGGACATCAACGGCTTCGACCTCCACAAGGAACCGCTGCCGCCGTCCTCCGGCGAATGCGCGCGGCTCTGGCGGCCTTATATCGAAACCGCCATCGAACTCTTCGGCGCCGACCGTTGCATGTTCGAAAGCAATTTCCCAGTGGACAAGGGCGCGGTGGCCTACCCGGTGGTCTGGAACGCCTTCAAGCGGATCGCCTCGGGTGCCAGCGCGGAGGAGAAGGCGAAACTTTTCCATGATACCGCGGCAAAGGTGTATCGGATTTGAAAAACCATTTAAGGACAGGACATTGGCTTAAATCCGATATTTAACGACGCGCTAACGCCCGCCGCCTATCCCTGCCCCCGGGTGAGACGGAGGTGAGTGGATGAGCACGCAGGCAAATGCTGCGCCGATCATTATCAAGCGCAAGAAGGTGGTCGCCGGCGGCGGCCACCACGGCGGCGCCTGGAAGGTGGCCTATGCCGATTTCGTCACGGCGATGATGGCCTTCTTCCTGCTGATGTGGCTGCTGAACGCGACCACGGAAAAGCAGCGCAAGGGCATCGCCGACTTCTTCAGTCCGACGATTCCGGTCAATCGCATCTCCGGCGGCGGTGAGGGTGCATTCGGGGGCGAGTCCGTCTTCACGGAGCAAACCCTTGCCCGCAACGGCATCGGGGCCACGGCCCTGCAAGCCTCTGACGAACGCCGGTCTCGGGGGCAGGGCGGCACGGGCGCGCAGGAGCAGCAGGAGAAGGTCGAGGAGATGCTGCGCGGCCTGACCGGCGAAAGCGAGGTGGCGCCGGAGATGACGAAGCACATCATCACGCGCGTGACCGACGAAGGGCTGGTGATCGAAATCTTCGACCGCCCCGGCGCCCCCCTGTTCCAGGATGATTCGGACCGCCCGACGCCCCTGCTCAAGGCAATTGCGGCGATGCTGGTGCGTGTCACTGCGATCGTGTCCAACCCGGTCGCGGTGGAGGCGCATGTCGCTTCACGCCCCGTTGTCGTGGCCACCAACCCGGTCTGGGGCCTGTCCTCGGCCCGTGCGGATGCGGCCCGCAAGTTGCTGGATGACAGCGGAATGGCCGCGGGACGCGTGATCCGCGTGACCGGCCACGCCGACCGGGAACCGGCGGCCCGCAACCCGATGGCGCCGCGCAACAACCGGATCGAACTGATCCTCGTCCGCGACAGGACGTGACGCTGCCGGAGCCAAATTACCTGCGATTTTAGCTGTTAGGCCGGTGTTAATCCGAGTGCGCCTAGATCTGTGCCGACGATGTGTCGGTGCAGCAGAAAGGCGTAGTCATGACCATTTCCTCCTCTCTCAACGCGGGTGTCGCGGGACTTCAGACCAATGCGACCCGGCTCGGGACGATTGCGGACAATATCGCGAACTCCTCGACCTATGGTTACAAACGGGCGGAGGCGGATTTTCATTCGCTGGTGATCGGTGAGAACGCCGGCACCTACACCGCAGGCGGCGTCCGCGCGACGACGATCCGCATGATCGACGAACGCGGCCCTCTGGTCACGACCTCGAACGCGACGGATCTCGCGGTGCGCGGTCGCGGCATGATCCCCGTCGCGCCCGCCTATCAGGTCGAAGCGACGGGCGGCAGTTTCAACGATATGATGCTCACGACCACGGGGTCCTTCCGGGCGGACGAGAACGGCTATCTCCGCACGGAATCGGGCCTAGTGCTGCTTGGCTGGCCCGCCGACGAAGGGGGCAACATCCCGCTGGTCCCGCGCGACACGGCAGACGGGCTGGCGCCGGTGCAGATCAACCCGAACCTCTTCCAGGGCGAACCGACCACGGCGATGACCCTTGGCGTCAACCTCCCCGCAACAGAGACGGAGGCCGGGAAACCCGGTACCGCGCAACAGCTGTCGGTGGAATATTTCGACAACCTCGGCAAATCGGAAAGCGTGACGGTCCAGTTCGTGCCGACGGTTCCCGCCACCGGCGCGTCCAACGAATGGACCATGGTCATCACCGACAGCGCCCAGGGCGGCGCGGTAATCGGCGAATACACCCTCACCTTCACCGACGCCCGGGTGGGCGGTGGCACGCTGGCCAGCGTCACCGACACGACCGGCGGGGCCTATGACGCGGCAACAGGCAAGATCATAGTCAACGTGCTCGGCGGCCCGATGGAGGTCGACCTTGGCCTCATCGGCGGTACCGGCGGGCTGAGCCAGCTCTCCGATGTCTTCGCGCCGCTCTCGATCAGCAAGGACGGGTCCGCCGTCGGCAACATGACGGAGGTCGAGGTCGATGCAAACGGCTTCGTCCACGCCTATTTCGACACCGGGGTCCGGCGCACGATCTACCAGATCCCGCTCGCCGACATGCCCAACACCAACGGCATGATCGCGATGGACTACCAGACCTACAAGCCGTCTCCCGAAAGCGGCGCCTTCTTCCTCTGGGATGCAGGCGACGGTCCCACCGGCGACATCGTCGCCTTCGCACGCGAGGAATCGGCAACCGACGTGGCCGCCGAACTGACGGACATGATCCGCACGCAGCGCGCCTATTCGACCAATGCCAAGGTCTTCCAGACCGTCGACGAAATCCTTCAGGAAACTACGAACATCAAGCGCTGACCCCGGCGGTCGGCGGCCCGTAACCCAGACCGCGGAAAGGAAGCCGCATGAGCATCTCCAGCGCCCTGTCCAACGCCCTCTCGGGCCTGAACGCCGCCTCACGCGCAGCTTCAGTGGTGTCCTCCAACGTGTCGAACGCCCTGAACGAGGATTACGGGCGCCGCGACGTCGAACTGGCGTCGCGGGCCGGGGGTGTCCGGGTGGTGGGCACGACCCGCCACGAAAGCCCCCTGATCCTGCACGACATGCGCGAGGCCGGGGCGGATCAGGAATACTCCGGTGCCGTGCTGGAATTCCGCACGCGCGCCGAAGACATCCTCGGCACGCCGGAGGATGAGGACTCTCTCGCCGCCCAGATCGCGAAGTTCGAAACCGCTCTCATCGCCGTTGCCAGCCGACCGGACCTGCCGGAGCGCCTGTCCCAGCTCCTTTCGGCCGCCAAGGGGCTTGCGGAACGGTTCGGTTACACATCCAACGGTCTGCAAAGTCTACGCGAACAGGCCGATGCGGAAATCGACGCCTCCGTCAAACGCCTGAACGAACTGCTCGGTCAGGCCGAGGATTTGAACACCGCGATCACCCGCGCCACCCACACCGGGGGGGAGACCGCCAGCCTCGTCGATCACCGCAAGAAGGTCATCGACGAAATCTCGACCCTCATTCCGGTTCGCGAAATCACCCGGGACGGCGGCGCTGTGGCACTCATGTCCCAGGGCGGCCACTTCCTCCTCGACGGGCGCGCCGCAGAATTAGGCTTCACCGCGACCGGCATCATCACTCCGCATCAGACGATCGGCGACGGGTTCCTGTCCGGCCTGACTATCAACGGCGACTCTATCGCCACTGATGGCAGCAACGCGACGCTCGCCAGCGGCGCGCTCGCCGCCCGGTTCCGCATCCGCGACGACCTCGCGGTGGAACTTCAGACCCGCATCGACATGGCCGCACGGGACCTGATTGACCGGTTCCAGCAGTCCGGTCTCGACGTCACACGAACTGCAGGTGCCGCCGGTCTCTTCACAGACAGCGGCAACGCCTTTGACCCTGCAGACGAAGTTGGTCTCGCCGCACGGATCGCGGTCAGCGCCCTCGTCGACCCGGCGCAGGGCGGTGCCACGTGGAGACTTCGCGACGGGCTTGGCGCCACCACCGCCGGACCGCCAGGAGATTCCACGCTGCTGATGGAAATGATCGACGTCCTGAACGAACGCCGTGTGCCCTCCGACCCCGCCTTGGGCACCTCGGGCATCACCGCCTCCGCCCTCGCAACCACGATCCTTTCCCTGACCGGGACGGAACGGCTGCTCTCCGAGCAGGGCGCTGCTTTTGACAGCACGCGCCAGTCGGAGCTGAAGGAGAGGTACCTGGCAGAGGGAGTCGACACGGATCAGGAAATGCAGCGCCTGATGCTGATCGAACAGGCCTATGCCGCCAACGCCCGCGTCGTCCAGGTGATGGACGATCTGATGAAAACCCTGATCGGACTTTGAATCATGACGTTGAACTCCATCGGTGATCTCGCCCAGTCCCACCTGCTCCGCCGTCAGAATGGTGACCTCAAGGCAAAGATGGCGACCCTGATCGAGGAATTGTCGACAGGTCGGGCGTCCGACGTCTCCCGACATCTTTCCGGCAGTTACTCATATCTCGCCGACATAGACCGCAACCTGACGCTTCTGGACGGCTACGAGACCGCGACGAGTGAGGCGAACACACTCACCCGGTCGATGCAGGACGCGCTCGAAGGCTTCCAGACGGTCGCAGGTGACCTCGGTGCGGCCCTGATCTCCACCGCAGGAAGCAATCTGGCTCAGGTGGCTGAATCCGTTTCCGCTCGTGCCGGTGGCGACCTCCAGATCATGCTCGACAAGCTGAACACCAGCGTGGCCGGACGGTTTCTCTTCTCCGGTGTCGCCACAGATAACCGCCCGATGGCCAGTGCTGATGACATCCTGATGGCGCTCCGCACAGAGTTGGCCGGCGAAACGACCCTAATTGGCATCGAGGCCAGACTGGACGCCTGGTTCGCGGACGGAGGATCCTTTGACACGGACGCCTACCAGGGGTCCGCCGTCTCTCTCCCGCCATTTGCACTGGGCGCCGGCGAAAAGGTTACGCTCGACCTGAGAGGAGACGATCCCGCCATCCGCACGCTGCTGCGCCACGCAGCTATGGCCGCATTGGCGACGGACCCTGCGCTCGCCCTGCCGAACGATCTCCAGAAGGACCTGCTGTTGGAGGCGGGTAAGGGTCTGACATTTGACCAGTCCGGGCTGACCCGAATCCGCGCTGACCTCGGCTATGCGCAGTCCCGGATCGAGGAAAGCGGAGCACGTATTTCCGCTGAGCGCTCTTCTTTCCAGATCGCCCGTACCGAACTCCTCGCCGTCGATCCCTACGAAACAGTGACCCGTCTGGAAGACGTGCAATTCCAACTGGAAAGCCTCTACACCGTCACGGCGCGCCTGTCGCGGCTCACGCTGACGGATTACCTCAGATGATTTGGCGCATCATCCTCTCCCTGCTACTCCTGATCGTCCCGACCTTTGGCGCCATGGCAAACCCGATTCGGATCAAGGACCTGGTCGAATTTGACGGCGTGCGTGGCAACGATCTTGTTGGCTACGGTCTGGTGGTCGGGTTGAACGGGACGGGCGACGGGATCCGGAATGCGCCGTTTACCGAAGAGATCATGTCCAACATTCTGGAACGATTAGGCGTGAACGTAACTGGTGAACAATTCCGTCCCAAGAACGCCGCAGCGGTCTTTGTAACGGCAGAACTTCCCGCTTTTGCCCGCGCTGGCAGCCAGATCGATGTCACGATTTCGGCGATCGGCGATGCCAAGAGCCTGCTTGGCGGTACCTTGATAATGACTCCGCTGAATGCAGCCGATGGTCAAATCTATGCTGTGGCCCAAGGGACGATCATCGCCGGGGGCGCTTCCGTCGAAGGCGACGCCGCCTCTGTCACCGAAGGTGTACCAACGGCGGGCGTCATCCCTTCCGGCGCGCGTGTCGAACGGGAAATCGATTTCGAATTTAATAACCTGGACAGAATGCGGCTCGCTCTGCGCACGCCGGATTTCACTACAGCGGGCAAGATCGAAAGCGCCATCAACCGCAATTTCGGGCGCAATGTCGCGCGCATGCTGGATGCGGGAACTGTATTGCTCAACATCCCGGCCACGCGCATGCCGTCGCCCGCCCATGCCATCGGTCGTGTGGAAAACATCGCGGTTCAGCCGGAGCGTCGGGCGAGGGTCGTGGTCGACCAGCGTTCCGGTACAATCGTGATGGGCGACGATGTTCGCATCAGTCGCGTCGCCGTGTCCCAGGGAAATCTGACCCTCCGGATCGAGGAAGCTCCTCTTGTGGTCCAACCCAACCCCTTCGCCGAAGGCGAAACCGTAGTTGTCCCGCGTACACGCGCGCAAATCGATGAGGAGCCGGGCCCAGGTCTCGCCGAAGTGCCCGGTGGCCCGAACCTCTCCACCGTCATAGCAGGCTTGAACGCGCTCGGCGTATCACCGCGCGACATGATCGACATTCTCAAGAGCATTAAGGCCGCGGGTGCCTTGCATGCGGAGTTCGTGGTGAGATGACATCCAAGGAACGAAATCCACGGCCGCCCAGTTGTACCCGTCACCTGACGCGGCGACCGTCGGAATCTAGGATCATTTCCCCGTCTTCCTTGTACAGTGGGCCTGCCGGCATCCGATCCAGCAGATCGAGCACGACCTCAGACGGGCGGCACAATCGCACGCCTTTTGGGGAACAGACGATAGGCCGGTTGACGAGAACAGGATGGACCAGCATCGCTCCAAGGACCACGTCGTCAGGGACAGACGGGTCAGTCAGCCCAAGCGCTTCGGCCGGTGACTTCGTCGTCCGTAGGGCGCTGCGTGGTGTCAGCCCGGCCGCGGCGAACAAGGCCTGCAATTGCGGACGCGTCCACCCTTCGACCAGGTATTCGATCACTACCGGGGATTCGCCAGAACTCGCGATAATATCAAGCACGTTCCGTGACGTACCGCAGTCTGGGTTATGGTGGATTACAACGGTCATGGTGCTACTCCGCCTGTTCAGGCTCGCCGTCGGACTTCGGCCGGAGCAGCCACCCGGTTACAGCCAGTGCGATAGCCGCTCCAATGACCTCCGCCGCAATGAAGGCCGGGACATCAAGCGGGCGAATACCTGCGAAAGTGTCGGAAAATCCTCGGGCAATCGCGACCGCGGGATTCGCGAAACTGGTGGATGCCGTGAACCAGTAGGCCGCCGTGATATAAAGACCGACGAGAACGGGAATAGCTTCATCTTTCACGCGCAGGGCGATCAGAATAGTGGCAACCAGCCCGAAGGTCGCCACGATCTCTGCCAGCCACTGCCCCTGGCCGCTGCGAAGTTTCTGCGAGACCTGAACGACCGGAAGATCAAACATCGCGTGGGCGAGCAGGCTGCCGAGAATGCCTCCCGCGACCTGAACCGCGATATAGGCGAGCCCGAGAGTCACAGAGATCTCACGTCGCAACGCAAAAACCAGCGTCACTACAGGATTGAAATGCGCTCCCGAAATTGGCCCGAGCAGCGTGATCAATACGACCAGGATCGCGCCGGTCGGAATTGTGTTTCCGAGAAGAGATACGGCATCATCGGCGGACAGCGTGTCCGCCATAATGCCGGATCCAACCACCGTGCAGACCAGCAGCAGCGTACCCAGACCTTCGGCAAAAAGTCGGCGCGACGGGTCGAAGATCATGCCGGTTCGCGCCCCTTGTCAACGTCGGCCTTCGGACGACCGATGCCGTCCAATCGGTCCTGCAGCGACAGTTGGTCCAATGAACCGAACGGCAAATTCACGAATATCGAGATGCGGTTGCGCAGCATGCGATAGGTTTCACTGAAGGCAAGGCGAACCTCGGCCTCGGTTCCGGTCGCCGCTGCGGGGTCCGGAAGCCCCCAGTGGGCCGTCATCGGTTGTCCCGGCCAGAACGGGCACTCCTCCGCTGCCGCCTGGTCGCAGACCGTGAAGACAAAGTCCATTTGCGGCGCCCCCGGCCCGGCGAACTCATCCCAGCTCTTGGACCGAGCGGCGCGTGTGTCATGGTTTAACCGCGCCAAGAGATCGAGCGTATAGGCATGCACGTCTCCCTTCGGTTTCGAACCGGCCGAGAATCCGCGGAAGCGGCCCATGCCTTCCCTGTTCAGGACCGCTTCGGCGATGATGGACCGGGCGGAGTTTCCGGTGCACAGGAACAGGACGTTGTAAGGGCAGGTCACGATCGTCTCCTCAGCATGCGCAGGCAAGGTCGGCGAGGGCGGGCTGGCACAGTTCGGGCCGCCCGCCGCAGCAATCTTCCAACAGAAAGGACAGGAGACCCCGCATCCGGTCCATATCGGCAAAGTACCGGATTGCCCGGCCTTCACGGGCGTTCCGAACCAGACCGGCATTCAGAAGGATCGACAGGTTTGCCGACATCGTATTCTGCCTGACCTTGAGCGTATCGGCGATTTCTCCGGCAAGCATGCCATTCGTTCCGGCCTTGACCAGCAGGCGGAATACATCGAGCCGGGTGTCCTGACCCAAGGCGGCCAAAGCGGTGAGAGCGTGATTCTTGTCCATATATCCAGAATGCTGGATAATTCGATATTTTGCAAGTGAAGCTGTGACGACGTCCAATAGTTTAATGTTAAACTATGCGTGGGAGCTGCCTTGTAACTCCTGCGTCCAATTCAGAAAATTGCGCAGTCAGTTCAGATCTTCAATCCGAAAGCTGCCCTGGCCGACGCCAACCCATTGGTCCGACGTAACGATCTGCCCCCCGCCGCCAAGGTTGTACCGGTTGACAAAACTGCGGTCCTCCCCCTGACAGCTTTCCTCGACCACGCCCCCGGAACCACGACCGTAATCACAAACGAAGCTGGCGAGGATCAGTTGGTTTTCCCCGTCGAGATAGCGATGGACTCGCACTGCGCGCCCGGAACCGGCCCGGATCCGGGGCAGCACATCGGACACGTCCGCGCTCATAAGGTCGTCTCCAAGCCCACGGGTCGCCACCAGAATCCCGTCCCGAACTGAGAAACTGATCTGGTCGGGAGACAGATAGGTGCGCACTCCGTCGTTCTCCGCAAACATCGTCAGGATCGACGATACCGGCACCCGTTGAGACGTCACGATCAGCAGAGGCTTGTTCCCCGACTGCGCGCGAAATTCCGGTGTGATAGCGGCGCGCAATTGTGCCGCACTCGGACGCGGCGCTTCTTCGCCCCCCGCCAGCCGGCCCTTCAGCGACGCAACAACCGCCTTGCCCACACCCGGTTGCGCCGTGTCGTTCCCGCAGGCCCCGACCAAAGCTGCCAACGCAAGTGCGATCAGCCATCTTGCACTGCTCACCGCCAGAACCTCCCCCAGGATTTCTTGAGTTCAGGTTCATGGTAGTCACGAATCTGGTCATAGATCCGCCCGTCGACCTTCAGCCGCGCCCCGCCGTCCCGCGACAACGGTTGCAACACCACATCCTGGGTCCGTCCGGTCGGACGCCCGAGGAAGTGATCCAGCGGGATCGAGAAGCGGATGCCTTTGTCGAACGAGCCTTCGCCGAAATCCGAGAAGGACACATCGGTGAACGTCGCATAGGCTCCGATCCGCCAGCCGTTCGCAAATTCGCGGTCCAGCGACACCGTGCCGCCCCAGTCCCCGGCGAGATAGCGACCGACATCCGCCTGACCGTGAAACCCGTTGCCAAAATCGTAATAGGCCGAGACATGCCCCGTCGCGACCCGGTAGCTTCGAAGCCCCAGCTTCTGGTCAAAGTCACGCTGCTGCACATAGTTCGCCTCGACACCAAGGGCGAACCGGCTGTCCACCGGCTTCCACAGCAGCTCCGCCGAAACGCCCGCGAACATCGGCTCGAGATACCCGGCGGTCACCCGGCCATACAGGTTCTCTCCGGGCCGGAAGTAGGAGGCCAGCGTCAGGTGGTTCAGTGTCGTGTCGGCCTTGGCGTACAGGTTCGCATCGGATCGGACACGCGGCAGGGCCGAAGGATCGAAGCGATTGGAATCGCCGCGGTTTCCGGCAACCCGCTGATCGACCTCGGCCGACAGGACGAACCCCTGTCCCAGATGCGCCTTGCCCCGCAGTCGCAGGCCAGCGTCCAGTCGCACCGGTTCGGCCGGATCGAAATAACTGGCCTTCACGTAGGGGCCAAGCGACCACGTCAGGCGCGGGGTCTGGTCCGGCACGCGATCCTCTGCCGCCGGTCCGGTGAGCCGGTCGGCGATGTCGGCGCGGGCAAACATGCGCCATGCACCGTCTGGATCATGCTCCAGCTGCTCCAGATCGCGGCGCTGCAGGGTCACGACAGAGGCCGGAACCCCCTGAACCATCGGCACAATCCGGAAGCTGTCGATGGACGCCGGGGCCACCTGGGTAAGCACGCGCGCCGTGCGCCCGATCGCTTCGGCCCGTGCAATATAACGCTCGTTCCGGATGTAGATCGTGGCGACCCGGTCCTCCAGCCTCAACCCTTCGACCTGGATTCCATCCGCCGCCATCGCCGCCGCTACCCCGTCGCGCAGCTTGGTTTTCAGCACGTCGTTCGTGGTCCAGCCCAATGCCTGCGCCGACTTCATGTCGCGCGGCTTGACCGGGACCGGTGCCGGGCCGCTGCCCCCGGGAACGGATGTCTTGCGCGGATTGGTGTAGAACGTGACCCCCGCCGCGATCATGTCGCCGTACATGTAGGCCAGTTGAACGTCGACGCCCGGCGCCGCCCGGTAGCTGAGCCCGACGTTGAGCGACGATTTCCGGTCCAGCAGGTTGCGTGCCGGTGTCGTCTCCGCCGCGTAAGCGTCCGAGGAATACTCCGCTTTCAGCGTCAGCCGGTCCGTCGCGCGGTAGGTGACCCCGCCAAAAAAGGCCGCATCCCCGCGGAACCACTGCCCCGACCGGAAGGTCCCCCCGGTTGCGGTACCCGCCGCGGGCCGCGTGTAGAACCGGCCGTCGATCCTGCCAAGCGGATTTCTGAACCCGTTGTAGGAGCCGAGCCGGCCCCAGCCGATCCCGGCAGTAAACGCCAGGCGCGAAGAGACATGTTTGGTCGCAACGACATATTCGCCGGAATACAGCCCGGTTCCCGCAAGGTCCTGGAAACCGACGACAACCGCCGGGCGGTAGGCCCCCTCGTCGATCAGCCGGTAACGCAGGTCGAAGGACCGGTCGTAGGACGCCGCACCTGAGGCCAGATATCGCGGAATCTGACCGTATCGGAAGCTTGCCGACAGGCGCGGCGTGATCTGAAAGCTCATCGTGACACGGCGTGCGGCGGCGGAATAGCTCAACGTCGTCGCCAGCTCTGCGTCGTCCGCGGTCTCCGCGCTCGGCATGTCCAGCAGGCCGGGCGCGCCGTATTGGTTGTAGGTGCTGCTTCGGGCCCCGAAATCCCGACCGTCCTGCGCACCGATTGGCGCGGGCAGCAGCACGGCCAGCGTCGCCACGCTCAGCGACAAAGTGGAAATCTTGCCTGGCACCGGGGTAGGTCCTCCGCCTCGTTGCGGCGAACCTAAAGGCTTGGGAAGGCGCGGGCAACGCGGTTTCTGTCCCGGCCCCGGTGCAGCCGCTCAGGGTCGCCCAGGGGCAACAGCCGACGCTGCGGCTTTCTGGACTTGTCGCCCGCCCCGTCGTAACACAAGGCGTTACGAAGCCTAGGTGGTCGGAGGAAGTCATGACCCGTTCTCTCTTCGGGACCGACGGGGTCCGCGGGCGTACCAACACCTACCCGATGACTGCCGAGGTCGCGCTGCAACTGGCCGCCGCTGCCGGCCGCTATTTCCGCCGCGACCAGCAGGAACATCGCGTGGTCATCGGCAAGGACACCCGTCTCTCCGGCTACATGCTGGAAAACGCGCTGACTGCCGGGTTCACCTCCACCGGCATGAATGTCTTCCTCCTTGGTCCCGTGCCGACCCCCGGAGTCGGCTTCCTGACCCGGTCGATGCGGGCCGACGTCGGCGTCATGATCTCTGCAAGCCACAACCCGGCCGAGGATAATGGCATCAAGTTTTTCGGACCCGACGGACACAAGCTGTCCGACGAGGCAGAGACCGAAATCGAACGCCTCATGTCCGAAGGCGTGGCCCCCGCGCACCCGCAGCGCATTGGCCGAGCCAAGCGGATTGATGATTCCGGCTCACGATACGTGGAATATGTTAAGACAACCTTTCCGCGGCACCTGCGCCTCGACGGGCTGCGCATCGTGGTGGACTGCGCCAACGGTGCTGCGCACCGTGTCGGCCCGGCGATCCTGTGGGAACTGGGTGCCGACGTGATCCCCGTCGGAACGACCCCTAACGGACTGAATATCAACGACAAATGCGGATCCACCCATCCCGCTGTAGCCGCCGCTAAGGTGCGCGAGACCCGTGCGGATATCGGACTCTGCCTCGACGGGGACGCGGACCGGTTGATCCTGATCGACCAGGACGGAGAAATCGTCGATGGCGACCAGATCATGGGGCTCATCGCCTCGCGCTGGAAGGAGCAGGGGCGGCTGCAGGGCGACACGCTTGTCACCACCGTCATGTCGAATCTGGGCCTGGAACGTTTCCTTTACGGTATTGGCATTACGATGGAGCGCACCAAAGTCGGCGACCGATACGTCGTCGAACGCATGCGCGAGGGCCAGTTCAACCTCGGCGGAGAGCAGTCCGGTCACATCGTCATGACCGATTTCGCCACGACCGGAGACGGTCTTGTCGCCGCGCTCCAGGTCCTGGCCGCGATGGTGGAAACCGGGCGCACTGCCAGCGATCTTGCCTGTGTCTTCACGCCGATCCCGCAGGTCCTGCACAACGTGCGCTTCCGCACCGGCTCCGAACCGCTGGCCGTTGACGCGGTGCAGCAGGCGATTGCCGACGGGGAAAAGGCGCTTGGCCCCTCCGGCCGGCTGCTCATCCGCAAGTCAGGCACTGAACCGCTCATCCGCGTGATGGGCGAATCCGAGGATCAGGACAAGCTGCATGCGGTGATCGACAGCATCCGCCAGGCGGTCGAACACGCAAGCTGAGGGGGGCACGGGCATGGTTCTGAAAAGACTGAAGCAAATCTTCACGAAGCCCGAGCCTGGCCCCCATCTCCACACCGCCCCGGACCCTACGGTCGACACGGTCCTGCATCCCGACCGCCCCTTCTGCGCCATCGGCGACATCCACGGACGGCTTGATCTGCTCGACCCGCTGCTGGCGAAATTGCGCGGCGAATTCGGCCCCGATGTGCCGGTCGTCTTTATCGGCGACGCAATCGACCGCGGCCCCGACAGCGCCGGCGTTCTGTCCCGTATCCACACCCTGACTGGATCCGCACCGGACACCCACGTCGCGCTTATGGGCAACCATGAACAGATGATGCTCGACTTCATCGACGACCCGGCGGGCAAGGGCGCGCGGTGGCTGTCTTTTGGTGGCGTGGAAACGCTGGCCAGCTTCGGGATCGAGGTTGAGGGCAAGCGGCTCGACGCCGAAGACGCTCTCGACACTGCCGACGCGCTGGAAACGGCGCTTGGACCGGGCATGCTCGGTTGGCTGCGCGCCCTGCCGCCGGTCTGGACCACAGGAAATGTCCACTGCGTGCACGCCGCAATGGACCCGGAACTTTCCCCCGACACACAAAGCGCAAAGGTTCTGGTTAATGGCCACCCCGCCTTCCTGCGCCGCCCGCGATCCGACGGCCAGACGGTTGTGCACGGTCACACGGTCATGGCCGAACCGGTGGTTGGCGATACCCGAATCTCCATCGACACCGGTGCCGTCTTCACCGGTCGCCTGACCGCGGCCTATGTCGCGACTGGCACCTGCCGGTTCATCTCCTGACTTTCAGATTAGATCATAGCTCTGCCCTTGGATCATCAGGTTGATCTGCGCCTGCGCATCGCCGTCGACAAGTGCCCAGATGATCTGCCCGGTTGGCCGGTAGATGACGAACGCCTCTGCCACCCCCGCGGCCCCGGCGCCGGCGGTATCGGCGAGGTTAACCTGGAAATTCGCCGGATGCGTCGCCCCGCCACCCCAGACCAGCACGTCGCCTTCGACCGCCGAATAGTCCTGCACCCAGTCCGACCCGTGGTCTGGAATGCCGAGGTGAAAGAACCTGTCCGCGCCCGCCCCGCCATTGAGCCGGTCGAACCCGAACCCGCCGTTCAGGAAATCCGCCCCGTCGCCGCCGTAGATCAGGTCCGACCAGGCCCCGCCGGACAGCTGATCGTTTCCCCCCTGACCGATAACCTCGTCCACACCGAATCCGCCTTCGATCGTGTCATCGCCTGGACCGCCGTAAATCTGGTCGTTGCCATGGCCCGCGTCGATCCGGTCACGGCCATCGCCGCCATAGATCACATCGCGCAGATCCGCCTCCGTCTCGCCGCCGACGATAATGTCATCGCCCGAGGCCGCGTTCAGCGTATCCGCCCCGTCCCCGCCGTAAAGCCAGTCCCCGCCGCGATTCCCGCGCAGCACATCATTGCCACCGCCGCCCCGCATCAGGTCATCCGCGACGCCACCGGTCAGCACCTCCGCCTCCCCGGTCCCGGCCAGAGCCTGCCCGCTCACTGTCTCAGCGCCGTTCACGGTGCCGCCCCGCATCGCGAACTCCCAGACGCCGACCTGACCGGTGTTCCCGATCCGCTCATGCAGGCTGCCAATGGCGCCACCGATGACGACCGGGTCCGGAAGCCGTGTGCCAAGCAGCATCGCACGCGCCCCGGTGTCACCTTCTGCCGTGCCCTGCGTCCAGCCGATCCGTTCATAGGTGAAACGGATATCGAAATCGCCTGCGCCGCGGTCGGTCAGGCGCAGCTGGAACAGGTTGGTTACTTCCGCCTGTCGGCGGTAGCTCCCGACATCCTGCCAGGTCACGGTCAGCGCATGTGCTCCGGTATCGAGATCGACCCAGACCTGCCCGCTTTCCGCGCCCTCGCCATCCAGCCGCGTGTCCACGTCCGACCAGAAGGGCGCAATCGCGTCCACCATGGCCGAGGCATTGTCGACCGATGGCAGCGCGCCGAAGTCCTGCCCGAAGACAATCATCCCGTTGGTTGCCACCCGGATCTGCGCGCCGGAATAGAGCGTGCCGAACACTCGCAGCCCGCCCGCGAAAAGGCCGCTGGCGTCAACTTCCTGCACTATGTCGTCGCCCCGCGACAGGGCCGATTCGCCGAACCCGAGCGGTCCGCCAAGGTTGCGCAATACCACGCCGGTCATGTCCCCAACCCCCATTGGAAAGCCTGTCCAGAATGACGGCAAAAGGTTGAGATTCCCTTGACTGCTCAGAAAAGAAAACTGTCGTTCGTCAGGTCCTCGGCCTGCAGTCTCTGGCCGTCATCGGTAATCAGCCGAAGCGACAGGCCGCGGAAGTAAAGCTCTGCCCCGTCAGGCTTTTCCTGCACCAACAGTGAACTGACGTCATAAATCCGGCCCCATCGGCTGAGGTCGATCCGGTCGGTGCCCAGCTCGAAATCCGTCACCACGTCCTGCGGCGCATCGTCCGAGAAGACAAAGACATCCGCCCCCGCGCCGCCGGTCAGCCGGTCCGCGCCCGCACCCCCGGCGAGAATGTCGTTTCCCGCGCCGCCCGACACGGTGTCGTTCCCGGCCCCGCCCCAGATCAGATCCGCACCGTTGCCGCCGGACAGGTCCTCGGACGCGGCACTCCCCATGCGGGGCGCTGCGATGGTCTGGGTCGGCAGGGTCGCCAGCGTCAGCCCCGGTGTTCCGGCGGCGATGATCTGCACCTCTCCGGCGAAATGCGCGATGCCGAGCGCGGCAATGTCCTCAAGCGCGCCGCCCGACTGCTGCACCAGACCCTCGTGGGAAAAAAGCGCGTGATCCGGCATGATCTCGAACAGGCTCAGCCCGTCATCCGCACCCCCGGCCACCAGAAACCCCCGGTCGCCGACGGCAAATCCCGCCACGGCGTCCACATTGGCGAAGCGCGTGTCGAGGCTGTCGGTTATGTGATCTTCCACGAAAAACACCCCCATCTCGTTCACCCGCACCAGCGTTAGAGAGGAGGAATTCGTCGCGCTGACAGCTACATAGGTCACATCATGCGCCCGGACCGAGGCCAACCCGTCCAGCCCCCAGACCCACAAACCGTCCTTCGTGCCGAGCGTGTCGACCATCTCCAGCGACCCATCTGCGCCAACCGTGAACGAACTGATCGCGTCGTCTTGAACCGACCCGGTCACGACGTAGCGCTGCCCGCCGCTCTGGACCTCGATCAGGTCGGAGGTATTGGCCACCGCTATTTTTCCGTGATCTGCAACGCTGTCACGCAAGGTTAACGTCCCCGCGACGCTCCGTTCATGCACCTGAAGCCCGGCGCCATCGCGTGCACCGGAGATCACGAAGGTCGTCCCGCCACGCTCCACCGCAACCATCTCCGTTATCGGCGAAGGGGGCGACAGGGTCCGCGCGCCGGACAATTGCCCGACCGAGCCGATGTCGAAGGTCGCGATACTGTCTGCTCCGATGCGGGCGATCATCAGGTCCGGCCCGGTGGCGCTGTCGATGACCTCCATGTCGCCGATCCGGAACACACTGCCCCCGCCTGCCACAGTTACCGCGCGCGGCGTTTCAAACCCCGCGCCCTCGCGCAGGGTGAAAGACGTCACGACGCCGGTGGCCGTCGCCGCCGAGAACAGCCAGCCAGTTCCGGTCAAAGGATCGACCAGCGGATAAAGCTCTCCGATCTGGCCGTAGAAAATCGGATTGTCGCCGGCCAGCGTGGCGCGAAGCGTAAGAGACAGCATGATACCCCCGAAATTAGTTAGGGATATCAATGCCGCCCGGTCGGGGCGCGCGGCGGGGCGGGAATGCGGCGGAGCGGTGGCCCAACCCCCGGATTAATTCGAAATGCCGGTCAAATCCTGTTCAAACGCAGGGCAATACGGAACAGGACCTGCTCAGCCACTCCGTTTCGGGAACAATCGCGCGACATCGTACCCATCCCCTCAAGGCTCATGCGGAACCGGTTCAGCCGGATGAGCGCCGCCGGTGTCAGGTGGTCCCCCGCCGACGCGAGCGCATCCGCGTGATTTCGCAGCCACCGCCCATATGTCCCGTCGACCAGATGACGCAAACGCCGGATCACGCCGCCCGCCCCACGGGCCGCGCCCAGAAGGTTACCCCCATGCTGCCGGTAGAGCACGCCCGGTTTGTCGTCATATATCACCCGTCCGCCTGCCCCCAGCACCAGCGCGAAAAGCCACCAATCTGGAAAGGGCGGCGCAGGCAGCCGGCCCAGGCAGACCTTGGCGAGCGTCGCCGCCGCCGGATTGATCAACGTCGCATTGGCCGGGGCGAGGTTCTGTACCAGTGCCGCGTCGAATGCCATCTGTCCAAGGTTCTCCGCGATCCGCCGGTCCGAACCTCGCAGCACTGTGCCGGCCTCTGCCAACAAGCCGCGGCTCTCATTATGCAACCCCTTTCGAGCCTCTTTGCGCCTCGGCAGGTTACGCGGCCGGCTCAGGTCCGCCCGGGTAACAAGCCGTTCGGTAACATGCAGCACGGGACCTTCGATCCCGTCCAGAGCCTTCACGCCACGCGCGATTCGGTCGGTCACCCAGACATCGTCCTGATCGCAAAAGGCAAGCGCCCCGCATGGCGCGTGCGTGAGCAACGACAGCACATTGGCCGCATAGCCCTGACCCGGCCCCTGCAGAACCGTCACCCTGAACGGGGCCCGCCGGGCAAAATCCCGCACGATCTCCGGCCCCGCATCCGTAGAGCCGTCGTCGGATACGATGAGCCGGTTGGGTGGTCGTGTCTGCGCTGCAAGACTTTCCAGCTGCGGGACAAGAAAACGGGCGCCATCCAGCAACGGCATCAGGACGGTGATCTCCATCACTCAGGCCATCCAGGGCGGCAACCGCCCCTGCATCAGTGCCTGGTGATGTTCGATGGCGCGGGCAACTCGGGCGTAGAAAAAGAGCCGCCCGTTCTCCAGCACCGCGCCGGACGTGCAGATCCGGGTCAGAAGATCCATCGAGTGCGACACCACAATGGCCGACGCCCGCGCAAGCCGGGCGCGCAGCATGTCCTCGCTGCGTTGCCGGAAGGCGCCATCCCCGACCGAAGTCACTTCGTCGATCAGGTAGGTGTCGAACGGCACGGCCATGGAGACCGCGAACGCCAGTCGCGCCTTCATCCCCGCCGAGTAGCTGCGCACCGGCAGACGGAAATGCGCACCCAGCCCGGCGAATTCTTCGACGAAATCCGACATCTCTCCGGTGTCGATGCCATAAACGCGCGCCGCGAACCGTGCGTTCTCAAGCCCCGTCAGGTCCGGGTGGAACGAGCCTTGGAAACCGACGGGCCAGGACACCGAACCGTGCCGCAGGATCCGCCCGCTGTCGGGGTCCGAGGAACCGGCTATCATCCTCAACAGGCTCGACTTTCCCGCTCCGTTCCGTCCGAGGAGCGCCATCGCCTGCCCGTCTGGAAAGGCAAAGCACAGGTCCCGTGCCACCACCGTTCGCGTCCCGCGCAGGCGGAAGCTCTTGTCCACATGTTCCAGCACCACATTGCCTGTCATCTGCGGTCCCGAAGCCCGTAAACGATCAGCATGACAGCCGACCAGGCCAGCAACAGGCCGGTGCCAAGTCCAAGCATGATGCGGCCGCGTTTCGGGTATTCCGCCGCCTCGGCCAGCGCAGGCGGGGAATACGTGGCAAGGTATCGCGTCTGCCGGTCGGCCGAGGCCCGTGCCGTATCATAGGCGGCCAGCGCCAGCATATGTGCCTGCTGTGCGACCTCCACATCCACGGACAGGCGCTCGAAGTCCCCGGTCAGCAAGGCGTAGTCGCGTCCCCCCGCCATGCCGCCGAATTTGGCCCGCTCTTCCGCGATCCTCTGGCGGATCACGTCGATCCGCATCGCGCTCTGCGTGATCCGTGTGTCGCGCGGACCGCTTCTGTCGCGGGCCCGCACGCTGCGGGTCAGCATTTCCGCGCTGACCAGTTCCTCCGCCAGCGCCTGTTGCAGACTGCCGATCACGCCCATCTCTCCGGCGAGGTCGGTCGCGGGATCCACGATGCGATTGCGGCTGCGAAAGGTCATGAGAGCCTGTCGCGCAGTCGAAAGCCGCGTTTCCGCCAGCCGCAGCTCCCTGCGCGCATGTGCCAGCCTGTCCTCTCGCGCGACGGCATTGAGCCGGTTGATCAGCGCACTGCCCGCCGATTCGATGCCGCGGGCGAGCGCCTGTGCGCCTTCCGCGTCAAAACTCCGAACCTCCACCTCCATCAGCCCGGCGCCGATGTCGTGGGTCACATGCACCATCCGGCCCCAATACCGCGTCAGATCTTCTGCAGTACCTTCGGGGTCGAAGGCAAAAACCGGGTCGCGGTCCGCCCCCGCGGACCATCGCTGCCGCAGGTCGAACCGGCTGTCCATCAGATCGGCCAGCGCCCTCGACCTCAGGTACCTTTCCAACACATCCGTATCGGCGGAACCGGAGCCCGCCAGTGCCGACAATCCAGAAACCCCGGCCAGCAAACCGGCGCCGTCGACCTCGGATTCGCTGTGGATGACAAAACCGAAACGTGACGCGAACTGATTCTGCGCCCGCGTGTAAAGGTACCAGGCAGCAATCCCGAACGGGCCCGGCACCATCGCCGCGAAGAGCAGCGTCAGCACCAGATGCCGCAGACGAAACCGCGCGCGCCCGGCCGGCTGCCGGTCGGCCGGGCGGGGCGGCGGGACAAGCGTCGGGAACGCGTCCGGCAGGGCGGGGCGCTGCAACTTCGCGGCTTGAGTGGCAGGGCGGGACATGACTGCGCCGGCTTCCGTGTTGCTAATATGTTCTTCATCAATCAGGTCTACGCTGGACCTATCAAGAAAGGCCTAACGTCGGACGCCAAAATGCAGAAAACCGGGGCAGGGCGGGCCATCTTCGCCCTGATAGTGCGAGAAATCGCAACGAGCTACGGACGCACGCCCGGTGGTTATCTCTGGGCGATTCTCGAACCGCTCGGCGCTGTCATCCTGATGGCAGGCGTCTTCTCCCTCGCTTTCGACTCGCCGCCTCTCGGCCGGGATTTCGCGCTGTTTTACGCCAGCGGATACCTGCCGTTTGCCTGCTACTCCGACCTCAGCCAGAAGATTGGCGTCGCGCTGCGCTTCTCGCGCCCGCTCATGGCTTACCCGGCGGTCACGGCGACCGACGCGCTGGTCGCGCGATTTCTTCTCAACACGATCACCCATGCCCTTGTCATCGCTTTGATTCTTGCCGCGATGATCATGTACTTCGGAACCCCTGCACCCATGCTCGGGCCGCTGTTGCTCGGGGTCGGGCTGGCCGCGGTCCTTGGTGCCGGACTTGGTGCGATCAATGCGGTTCTCTTCGAATTCTGGCCTGTGTGGGAACGCCTGTGGGCGATCGCCAACCGCCCGGTTTTCATCCTGTCCGGCGTGCTATTCCTGCCGGACGCGGTGCCCGCGCCGTACGACGACATGATTTGGCTGAATCCGCTGGTTCATGCGGTGACCGCGATGCGGATCGGTCTCTATCCCGGTTATGCCCCGGACGGTTTCGATCCCTTCTACCCACTCGCGGTCGGGGGAGTGCTTCTCGTCGTGGGCCTGCTCGTGCTGCGCCGCACCGCGCGCGATCTGACATGGCAATTGTGAACCTGGATTCAGGGCGGGTTAACCGGCAGGGGGTAGAGTGGTGGTGGGAGAGGGACTCGTCAGAGGACCCGAATGTCAGGTGCAAAACTCTTCCTGGCGCGCTGCCGCAAGGTGGCCCGCCTGGCTTTTATGGGGCCGTCCGGTCTCCTCTATCTCTGGTTGCTGCATCGAAGCGGCCTTTTCGACGCGGATTTCTATCGGCGCGGCAATCCCGGCCTGAACCGCCTGTTCCGCATCTTCCCCATGCGCCACTATATCCTGTGGGGGGAGGCAGCCGGTCTTTGCCCGGGTGCGGAGTTCGATCCTCAGGCCTATCTCGACCTCCACCCGGACGTGGCGCGGGCCGGGATGCCTCCTCTGCGGCACTTTCTGACCCTTGGCCGGGCGGAGGGACGCTCTCCGCGCAAACGCCCCGTACCGCGTCTGCCACATGTGCCAAAGACGCACTGGAGGATCGATCCCGCCCGAAAAACGCACCCCTACGCGCTGCATCTCCACATTTACTACCCGGACCTCTGGGGTGAATTTGCCGACCGATTGGCCGGGCTCGACATCGCGATCGACATCTATGTCACCGTGACCTGGCGGGGTGACGAAACGGCTTGGCTGATCGATCAGATCCGCGACCGGTTCCCCGACGCGCATGTCCTTGCCGCAGCCAATCGGGGGCGCGACATCCTGCCTTTCCTGAAGCTCGTCAACGCTGGCGTATTCGACGGCTACGACGCCGTCTGCAAGCTGCATACCAAGAGATCTCCGCATCGCGAGGATGGTGATGCCTGGCGGCGCCAACTCGTCCGCGGGCTCCTGCCGGAGAGCGGGGTGCGCGCGCCCCTGTCCCGCTTCCTCGCTGACCCGGACGCGGCTTTCTGGGTGGCTGACGGGCAATGCTACGACGTCCGCGACTGGTGGGGCTCCAATCGGGACAAGACCGCTGCGGTCCTGCGCCGCGTGGAACTCGACGACCTCGTCGCCGATCTGCGATTCCCCGCCGGGTCGATGTACTGGGCCAAACCTTTGATGATCGGAATGATCCGCGCCCTGCGCCTGACCGACGACCTGTTCGAGGTCGAGGACGGACAGACCGACGGCACCCTCGCCCATGCGGTGGAACGTGCGATCGGCGGCCTTGCCCGCGCCGCCGGACAGGACATCGTCCAGGCAAAGGACCTCTCCCGCCCGCCGCCGGTCCCGCGCGCACCCGCCTTTGTCTCCGCATTCTACCTGCCGCAGTTCCATCCGATCCCCGAGAACGATGCATGGTGGGGCGCCGGTTTTTCCGAATGGCGGGGCGTCGCCGCGGCCACCTCCGTCTTTCCCGGCCATCTGCAGCCAGCCAGTCCCGGCGCGCTCGGGTATTACGACCTGCGCGCGCCAGAGGTCATGCAGGATCAGGCCGCGCTCGCCCGGACCGCCGGGATCGATGCCTTCTGCGTCTATCACTACTGGTTCGGCGGGAGGCGCCTGCTGGAGAAACCCCTGGACCGGCTTCTGGAAACGCCGGAAAGCGACTTCCCCTTCTATCTCTGCTGGGCCAACGAAAGCTGGCGCCGCAACTGGGACGGGCTGAGCGGTGAGATCCTGATCGGACAGGACTATTCCCCCGGCTTCGAACGCCGATTGGTCGAATCGACCCTGCCCTACATGCGCGACCCACGGTACCAGCGCCCCGATGGCCACCGCCCCCGCTTCATCATCTACCGCCCAGAGGACATGCCCGCCCCGGAGCAGAACGTCGCGCGCATGCGACGCGCCTGGAAAGAGGCCGGGATCGGCCCCGTCGAACTGGGCGCGGTTTGCTTTCACGTCGCGGGCGACTCACCCGTCCCGCCCGGCGTCTTCGATTTCTGGGTCGAGATGCCGCCGCATGGGCTGGTCGACGGCGCCGCCTACAGGTTCGGCGGCCCGCTCGGCAACACGCTTGGCGCAAACGGGCCCGCGCCGGGATTTGCCGGGCTGATCTATGACTATGATGCCGTCGCCCGTCGCAGTCTGTCGCCGGCCTACCGCTCCGGCCTGCCCCCGGACACCATCGTCGGCATCATGCCCGGATGGGACAACACGGCGCGACGGAAGGCCCGCGCCCACATCGCCCGCGGCGCCAATCCCGCGACTTTCCGCCATTGGCTGCGACGGCTGGCCGACGGGCCGCTCGCCACCTCCTACAGGGGGGAACTGTTCGTGAATGCCTGGAACGAATGGGCCGAAAAGGCGATGCTGGAACCGACGGAGCAGTTCGGCCGCCTGAATCTCGACGCGCTCGCGGAATTCACCGCCCCCCCCCGGCACCTTGCCCTGCCGGATCAGACCGGAGCGATCGGCAATGGCTAGGCTCGTCCTGCACATCGGAACCCACAAGACCGGCACGACCCTTGTGCAGAACCTGCTCCGCGACAACGCGGACAGGCTTGCGCAGAGCGGGCTGATCTATCCGGTACTCGGCAGGCACTCCGGGCACCACGGACTGCTGACCGACTGGATCGCGTTGCCCCCCGCCTACACGCTTCCGCTAGGCGGTCGCGGCACACTGGAGGCGCTGGCAAGACAATGGCGCGACACCGACCGGACCCTTGTCCTGTCGAGCGAGGAGTTCTCCCGCGCCGGCGGTCGCGGCGGCCATGTTGACTATGCAGAACTGACGGCGATCTTCGGTGGCTACGACATCCGCGTCATCTGCACGCTTCGGGCGCAATGGCAGTTCCTGCAGTCGGTCTACCTGGAACTTGCCCGCTCCGCTCCGCCGCCGCGCCCCGCCGATCTTGTGGCGCAGGCGCTGGAAACAGGATGGATCGACGGCCTCTGGTGCAACTATGACCGGATGGTCGACACTCTGTCCCGCCACATGGACCCGTCCCGAATCCACCTGATCGATTATGCCGGTGCGACGGCCAGCGCGCAGGGCGTTCCGGGTCATATCCTGCAGGCCATCGACCCGGCCATCGATCCGACGACGCTCGCGTGGCCCGAGGGTCGGCGCGCAAATGTCTCGCCCGCGCCCCTGCCTGTCTGGGCCGCCCACGTTGTTGCTGGTGGCCCGGCGCCTAGCCCGGCCACCAGTCGCGCGGCGGAGGAGAGCTTTGCTCTGGAATATGGCCCCGACCGACCCGGCTGCCTGTTGACCCGTGATGAAGTCCGCCGGATCTCTGATCATTTCGCCCCGTCAAACCAGGCGCTTGCGCAGCGCGTCTCACGGACCCAGCCAGGGTGGACCCTGACGCAGCCAACACCGTCGCAGGATACGCTCCACCGCGAGGACATAACCGCTGACCTCTGGATTCGCATCGCCCGCCGCCTGTCCTTCGCGGTGGCGGAGGATGCTGCTTGACCGGGTTGGGATCAGTTCGTGGCCAGGGTCGCGCCGCCGGTGATGAGCGACGGGATGATCTGTTTTACGACGCGATGCCATCGCGTGACCGGCTGTTCCGCGATGAAAACAACGTCGTTCGGACGCAGCTCCATCCGGGTGGCGAGCGTCAGGTTCGCGGCATTGCGCGCGTCCAGATGCCACGCGGTGACCGCGCCGAAATCCGCCGGATCGCCAGAGTCGCGCAGAACGTAGATCTGCCCCGGATTGGCCGTTTCGTTCAGAAAGCCGCCCTCGCTGTACAGCGCATCTGCCAGCGTCGCCTGCCGCCCGAAGGGCAGCGCAAAGCGGCTCGGCTTGGCAACTTCGCCGGTCAGGTAGACATAGTCGCGCTCGACCCCGTCAAACTCCATCCGGTCGCGGAAATTGTCGCGCTGTTCCTGAAGCGAATCGCGGCGCAGGTTCACCTCGGCCTCAAGCTCGGCCAGCGCCTGCGACCGCGCGCGCTGCCGGTAATCTGCCAGTTCGATCTGTTCGGAAAAATAGGCCTGAGCGCGCTCAAGTTCGAATTCCGTGTCCACGAAAACGCTGTCCCCGTCCATCAGCCGCAGCTTCTGCAGGTTGGGCTGGGACAGGTAATCGGCCAGCGGAATCTGGTAAAGCGTCCCGTCGCGGTACAGCCGGATGGAGGCATAGTCGAGGTCGCGGGTCGCGATCCCCCCCGCCGCCGCAAGCGCCTGGTCCAGCGTCAGCGGAGTCAGCGTGATCGGCACGACAGTGGCCTCCGTCACAGCGCCGCCAATGGCCACCCGCTTGGAGTTGAATTCGGCGATCTCGACACTGAAGGAGGGGTCGATCTGGTTCTCGACAAGGCGCTGGAACAGGGCGGTTTCCGCCTCTTCCAGCGTTCGGCCGGCGACCGGGACCCGCCCGATTTCGGGAATGGCAATCGCCCCGTCGTCCTGCACGGTATAGCCCTGACGCCGGTTCTGCGCGGCGAGCAGGCCGCTCAGCTCCTCGACGGTGGAGGTATTTCCGCGCGTCGCGATCAGGAGGACGTCGCCGATCCCGATGGTATAGGGCCGCATCGGCGCCTGCGGCGGCACCCTGAGCGTCAGCGCGGCCGGTCTCTGCTCCGGCTCCAGCGCGGCAGGGGGCGTCGCCCCGATACCGCGACCGGCCGATGGCCCGCCGGCAGCGGCGAAGAAGACTGCGGGCAGTTCCTTGGGGCTGTAGCTCGCGCGGTTTGCGGCCAGCACGGTCTGAGGGGTCAGTTCGAGGATCCGGACCTTGCCGTCGCCGTCGGTGACGCGCGGGGACATGTAGACGGCACCGCATCCCGAAAGAAGGGCAAGGGCGAGGGCAGTGATAAGGTATTTCATGTCCGGTCCTGGGAATTGGCGACGACCTTGTTTGGGTCAATCCCCAATTCGTTTCAACCCCCGAGCGCGGTTGTCGGGAAAAACCAGGGTCTCCGTTGCCTCCGGGCGCTTTTCCGCCGCCGTGCGCGTGGGGACCCAATGACAAAGGCCCCGCTGCGGGGCGGGGCCTTTGTTCTGAATTCGATCGGTCCGAAGACCAGTCCGGCGTTCGGATCAGGTGCCCGAGGAGCTGTCGTCGGCTGCGACGATCACGGCCAGAACGGCGACGGCGGCCACGACGGCAACCGGCGACAGAGCGGCGCTTGCGAGGCCGGCCTGGGTGGAAACGGTCGGCTTGGAGGCCGATGCGTTGTCTGCGGAAACTCCGGTCGCGGCCAGGGCGGCGACGAGCGAGAGGGCTGCGATGCGCTTCATTGGGTACTCCTCAAGATAGGTTGCATGCTGGTTTGGAGAGTAGTGCAGGTCGTGCCACGCAGCAACAATCTATTTCCCACGCGTCATTTTTCGCGGCGACGGGCGGCGGACTGGTGCCCGATCGCTACGCAGCGTCGCGCGGCAGGGCTAGATTTCCTTGACGATCAGCGTATCCGGAGCCATCGCCACCACCCCGCCGACCACATCAGGCACGGGCACATGAACCAGCGCGGATCCGCCGGTCACACGCTCTGCCACCGCGAGGGGCTGAGCCCGGAGGGAGACACCGGCGATATGTACGCGGTGATCGGGCCCGGTGTCGGGATGCCCGCCCGAGCCGCCGGGCAGGTTGCTGACATTCGGCCAGAAGACCACCCGGATCCCGACCGTACCGGGCGCAAAATTCCCCGCCGCGTCGGTGCCGGAGAGGTCGATGCCGCCGACATGCGCGCTGAGCTGATACCAGCGATCGGTTTCGGCAAGGTGAACCCGGTCCGCGAAGCTGCGCTTGGCGCCGGTGCCGGGCGCGGTATTGGCAATCGCCGTGCCTGCGGGCCACGTGCCGCCGCCGTCGCCGGGGTTGCCGAGCAACGCGGGCAGGGGGGAGGAGAGCGTGACGACATGAGTCGTCTTGTTCACCCCCGCGATGGCAAACAGGTCATGCCCGACGATGCGGCTGTAATGGTCGTGCCGTCGCCCGCCCGCCGAGATGTAGCCGAAGATCAGGACGCCCCGCGCCTCCGCGTCGTTGTCGCTGTCGTTCCAGCCGCTTGCATCGGCGAGGTGGATCTCCGTGTCGCCCGGCGAAAGCGGTGCGGCAAGGACGGTCAGGCTGTCGGTCCCGCCGTCATGAAACCGGACGTGGTGGCGCGGCTCGATCACCAGCCCGTCCGGGTCAATGCACTGGATGCCGACGGACTGCTCGTGCCGGTCCTCCTCCGCATGGGCGGACCAGTCGCCGGGCAGACTTTCCTGACGAAGATAGGCCTGCAGGCGGTAGCAGAGGTTGGGGTCCACGGCGATCGTTTCGACCATTTCGACCGGCCCGGCGTGATACCCGGCATAAGAGAACGCGGCGGGAAGGTGCGGCGTGATGGCGGGGTCACGGGTCAGGGCGGAGGGGTAGTTGTAGCCGGTGCCAAGGCTGTCCATCCCGTTGGTCACAAGGTCATGGCCGGCGGTCAGGTAAGCGCGTGTCACAAGGTCCTCGGCCCCGAAAGCGGGATCGGTCAGACCACTGACGCCGTTGGGAAAAGTCACGGTGCCCGTGGCGGGGTCGGCAATCAGCGCGGTCTGGAAGGACGCACCGTCGCTGCTCACCTTGACGGAGAATCCGTCGCTGCCCATGGTCCCCATCTCGGCCCGGCCGGAAAACCCGGTCTGAAACAGCAGGCTGGCGGTATTTGCGGACCCGGCCTTGTTCACCTTGAGCCGATGACCCGCGCCGTCATGGCTGAACAGGCTCGCCTGAGCTGAGAGGGACAGGCGGTTGGTCGAATTCGCAGTGGCGTTGACGCCGATCCACGGCAGGTTCTGGAGATCGCCCTGAGCGGGAACCCAGGTCGTGCCGTCGTGGCGCAGCGCGTTGGACTGGTCGCGCACCCAGGCCAGCCAGCCTGCCTGCGGTTCCAGAAAGAGCCAGGCGCCATTGGCAAGAACGGCGAGATCACCGTCCCGCCCGCTCCACGCGCCGGAGGCTCCGGCGGGCAGGAGATAGCGGTCGCCCTCTTCGGGCTGCGCGGGCGGTTCATCTTCCGTCGCGCTCAGGACGGAGAGCTGGACCAGCGCGTCCAGACGCTCCAGCGCCTCGTTATGGGTGACGTGTTTTTGGGCCTGCGACGGCTGGATAAAGGGCAGCGACAGGTTGGCGGACCGATCGGACATGAAGGACTCCGGGGCTGTGACGTCCCGGCACACTCCGCCAATGTGGTTACCAAATCCCTGCACCACCGCGCGGTGCCCCTGCTTGCGGCTTGCAGCCTGGCAGTCCGCCCGCATCGCGCCTGTGCTTCGGGGTGCAGTTATGGCCAGACCGAGAGGACAAGTGCACCGCCCGTCGCGGCTCAGGGCCGCCATGTCGGGCTGGAGTTCAGGCCCCGTTTGGCGCGGCGGGGAGACCCGCAAACGGCAGCGCGGTGCACAGGCTGCGGCGATGGCGACCAGGGTTTCCCGACGCCGGACAGCCCGCCGGAAGACGAGTTAGGCGAAAGGTAAGGATTGTCTGCAAAGATAAGAGTGAGACGAAGAGGAGACGGGACAGACGAAAGAGGAGTTGAGACAGACGGGAAACTTGTGGGCACTGAAAAGCGGAAAGGATCGAGGCTCAGGGCACGTAACACGTCGGGCGGAGTGGCGACGGCCGCAAAAGTGCCCGACCGGAGGCGGAGGAGAAACCGGCACAGGCAGAATGTGGCGGTCGTTCAGATCGTCGGCCGGTGCAAACCAATCGGATCGGTACGATCGTGCACTCCCTTTGCCTGTCGTTCGGGTCAGACCAGCGACGGAGCCCTTCAGAACCTGGAATGGCCTGAACCGGGCTGCCGGCACATCAGTCGCAATGACCCGCCTCTCGTCGCAGGCCCGGAAGGAAGGCGGAGCGGCGCCTGGGTCTCTGTAGCCCCTGCTATTCGGAGTAGTAGCTGTCGTACGCCTTGTAGTCGCCGTAGCCGTAGCGCTTCATGCCCTTGCCGTCGATCTGGGTCAGAACCAGCCCGGACACCTTCACCCCGACATTGGCGAGCGACCGCAGCCCCTCTGCCACCTGCCGCCGGGTCGTGTGGTCCCATCTGACCGCGTACATGATGGCGTCGACGAATTGCCCGATCACCCGCGCGTCCGGCACCGGCAGAACCGGGGGCGTGTCGACCACGACGTAGTCATAGTGCTGGCGGCAGTCGTCCAGAAACGCCTGGAACCGTTCGGAGGAGAAGAGGTCCGCGGCGTTCACCTTGCTCTGCTCGCCGATCAGGACGTCGCAGTTCAAAGCCTCCACATGCCGCACGGCGAGCGAGAGCGGGACCTCGCCCGAGAGCACGGCGATCAGCCCCTTGTCGGTGTCCAGTTCGAAATATTCACGGAAGACGCGCTTGCGGATGTCGCCTTCGATCAGAAGCACGTTCTTTCCCAGCCCGGCGAGGTTCTGCGCCATGGCGAGCGACTGCGTGGTCTTGCCCTCTCCGGGGATGGAGGAGGTGGACATGATGACCTTGGGCGGGTTGTCGATATCCGCCAGCAGGATAGAGGTCCTGAGGTTGCGCACCGCCTCTGCCGCCGCCGAATTCGGTTTTTCCGCCAAGTACTTGAGCACGTTCTTCCGGCGCCGCGATGCGATCAGCGGGATCTGCCCGATGACCGCGATCCCGGCCAGTTTCTCCAGCGCCTCGGGCGCGCGGAACGTGTTCTGCGCCGCCTCGCGCAGCAGCACCAGACCGGCCCCGCCGAAGGTGCCGAGCACCAGCGCCATCGCCATGATGACCGTCTTGCGCGGCGCGGAGGGGCCGGAGGGCACGACCGCATGGGACAGCACCCGGCTGTCGGCCTGCTGGATTCCCTCCTGCACGCTCATCTCCTTGAGACGGCCGAGGAAATGTTCGTAGATCAGCCGGTTCGCCTCGGCCTCGCGCTGGTATTGCTGGAGCCGGACAAGCTCTGTCGACTGGCGTTCGATGCGCTTGTCCAGTTCGATGATCGACCGGTCGAGCACGGCAAGCTGCTGCTTCGCGCGGATTGCCTCCTGCTGCGCGCGCAGGCGGAGGTCCTCGTAACGGTCGTTGAACCGGTCCTGCGCCCGCGGATCCCCGGCAGAGGCATCCGGCAGCAGGTTCACCAGCAGCGTGTCCTCGGCCTCGCGCGCGCGGATCTCGAACTCCGCCCCGCTGTTCGCCTCCAGCCGCGCGGCGGCGGCTTCGGACGTGGCGAGCGTCTCCTCCAGCCCGGACCGCCGGTCCCGCAGTTCCTTGATCTGGCGGTTCATCGCGAACAACCCCTCGGGGCTGATCAGGTCGGTGCTGGTGGAGAAGGACTTGAGCGCGGTTTCCGCATCCTCGAGCTGGATGCGCAGTTCGCTCACCCGGTCGCTCAGCCACTCCGTCGCCTTTTCGGTGCGCTGGAATTTCACGTCGACCTGATCGTCGATGTAAAGCTCCGCCAGCCGGTTCGCCATCTGCGCCGACTTCCGGCGGTCCCGGGTCACGACGGAGATGCGGAACACGAAGGTCTGGCGCACGTTGGAGGCCGAGATCACCTCGGTCACGTTGTCGACGACGTCGTCGCGGACCGCCTCTGCATCGGGCTCGTCCCCGTCGCCGGGGCGGATCAGCGCGACCAGCCTGGACAGGGAGAACCGCGGCGGCGGGATCAGCGCCGGGTTGAATTCGGGATCCTCGGTCAGGTTCAGGTCGTCGACGAGGTCACCGATCAGGCCACGGGAACGCAGCACCTCCACCTCGGTATTGAGGGAGGACTGTTCGCTGGACAGCCCCGTGACCACGCTTTCGATGTCGACGATCTGTTCCTGCCGGCTTTCCAGCGCGATGGTGGCATGCGCGGTATAGACCGGAACCGCAATGAAATAGGCGTAGACGAAGCCCACGATCAGCGCCAGAAGGGCGACGCCGATGACGATCAGCTTGCCGCGCCAGATCGTGGCGATCAGGTTGGCAATGTCGACCTCGCGGTCGGATGTCGCTGAAAGGGTCGCTGTATCCGGCTTCGGGCTGGTCGACATCTGTCCGTCCATGTGGCTCTGGTCCCGCTGCTTCCCACACCTTCCGCGCGAAAGCAATTGCCGGGGCGGTCAATTCGCGGCGAAGCGCCGTGGCGTTCCCGGGCGCCACGGGGCGCCGGAAAAGCAGAACGCCGCCCCGGGGGGCGGCGTCCGTATCGTCAGGCGCGGCTGGCTCAGAAGCCGAGGCCGGCGTACTTGTTCTTGAACTTGGACACACGGCCACCCGCGTCCAGCAGGCGCGAGGACCCGCCGGTCCAGGCCGGGTGCACGGAGGGGTCGATGTCGAGCGACAGCGTCTCGCCTTCCTTGCCCCAGGTGGAGCGCATCTTGACCACGGTGCCGTCGGTCATCTTGACGTCGATGAAGTGGTAGTCCGGGTGAATGTCTTTTTTCATCGTGCCGATCCTTACGCTTCCGCGCCCGCTTTGGGCTTGTAGTTGGACACCTCTGCGATCCGCGCGGATTTCCCGCGGCGCGAGCGGAGGTAGTACAGCTTCGCACGGCGGACCTTGCCGCGGCGCACGACTTCGATGCTGTCGATGTTGGTCGAGTAGAGGGGGAACACGCGTTCCACACCCTCACCGAAGGAGATCTTGCGCACGGTGAAGGAGGCGGCGATGCCGCTGCCGTTCTTGCGCGAGATGCAGACGCCTTCGTAGGCCTGCACGCGGGTCCGCGTGCCTTCGGTCACCTTGTAACCGACACGGATGGTGTCACCCGCCTTGAAGTCGGGGATGTCTTTCCCCAGGGCGGCAATCTGTTCCGCCTCGAGCTGTGCGATCAGGTCCATCGCAGGTCTCCTACTATTCCGCGGTTTTCCCGCGATGTGGGTGTTCCCTCAGAACTCCGGTCTTCTGGTCGGGTCCGCCGTGGCGCCCGCCGGAGGGTCAGGTCACTGTCTTCTTTGCTGCGCCGCCGCCCCGTGCGGATCCGGCGAAGACACCGGGGCAGGGAACAGGCGGACGGTCCGGCGGGCCGATGGCCCCGGACGGGCGGCGTATAAGGCGGATTCGCGTTTGGATCAAGAGGGAAAGGGCGTCCGGCGCGCGGGCGCTGCGGGTCGGGGGGATCCTCGGATCAAGTCCGGGGATGACGGGTGCTTTTGGTCTGCGGTCGCGAGACGGGCCGCGCAGCCCGGCAGGACATTGCATCGGAGCAATCCTGAAACAGGTGCCCGGTCCGGAACAAGGCCCGCAGGGCCGCCGGACCATCGCCCGTCCGCCCCCTCGGGCGGGCGATGCGTCACCGTTTGCGCGCGGATCGATCTGAGTGCTTCCACGACGGGATAAAACGGCGACCACATTCGGTGCCGCCCGCCCGGCGGACGGGCGATGGTCCTCCCTTCCGCCTAGCCCTTCGCCTTCTCGTAGGCCGCCCAGAGATCGGGCCGCCGTTCCTTGGTGATCCGCTCCGCTTCGGCCTGCCGCCACTTCGCGATCTCGCCATGGTTTCCGGACATCAGCACATCGGGAATCGCCCGCCCGGCCCATTCCGCGGGCCGGGTGTACTGCGGATGTTCCAGAAGGCCGTGAGAGAAGCTCTCCTCCTCGGTCGACACCGCGTTGCCCAGAACGCCGGGCAGCAGGCGCACCGTGGCGTCGATCACCGCCTGTGCGGCCAGTTCGCCGCCGGTCAGGACGAAGTCGCCGAGAGAGACCTCCTGAATGCCGAAATGGTCGATCACCCGCTGGTCCAGCCCTTCGAACCGGCCGCAGATCATCGTCACGCCGTCCGCCGTCGCCAGCCGCCGCGCCATCGCCTGATCGAAGCGCGGCCCGCGCGGGGAGAGATAGACGAGCGGCCAGCCGCCCCGCACCCCCTGCATCGCCATCTGCACGGCCTGCCCCATGACGTCGGCGCGCAGCACCATGCCCGCGCCGCCGCCCGCAGGCGTGTCATCGACGTTGCGGTGCTTGCCGTCGCCGAACTGCCGCAGGTCGATGGTTTCAAGCTGCCAGAGCCCGTCCTTCAGCGCCCGTCCCGTCAGGCTTTCGCCAAGCACACCGGGAAAAGCCTGCGGAAACAGGGTGATGATGCGGGCGGTCCAGACATTGGCCAGAACCTCCGGCTCTTCCATCAGGGCGCGCGGCTTCAGGGTCGGGCGGATGGACTTGCGGCCGTGGGAACGTTCCGGGGGCATTCAGAACAGCCCCTCGGGCGGGTCCGCGACGACCTTGCCGCCGGCGAGGTCCACGGTCGGGACGCAGACGCGCGTGAACGGCAGCAGCACGGTGGCTTTCAGCCCCGGCCCCATGATTTCGAGCAGGTCGCCCGCGCCGTGGTCATGCACCGCGCGGATCACGCCGATCTCGGTCCCGCCGGTGTCGACGACCCGCAGGCCGATCAGGTCGGCGTGGTAATATTCCTCGTCCTCGGGGACGGGCAGGCGGTCGCGCGGGGCGAACAGCTGCACCCCCTTGAGCGCATCCGCCTGTTCCTTGGTCTCCACCCCGCCGAGCCAGGCCGCGAAGCCGTTGGAAATCGGACGGGAGAGGGTGACGGAATAGGAGACGCCGTTGTCGCCGGTCAGGGGGCTGTAATCGGCAATCGACTCCGGATCGGCGCAGAAGCTTTTCAGCCGCACCTCGCCGCGGACCCCGAAGGCCCCGGCAATTGCCCCGACACAGACCTGATCGGCCATGCTGTTTCCTATTCGCACAGGATGTCGCGCAGGACACCCGCGTTCTGGAGACACTCCTCCGCCCGCCGCTCACGCTCGTACAGCATGCCCGCGCCAAAGGCGACGGCCAGCAGGATCATGAGCCGGACAGGGCGGAACAGCATCTGACGTCACCGGACGGCCCCCGCGAAACGGGCGGGGGCCGGTGCCTGCATCACTCTGCGGTTTCTTCCGCTGCGGCTTCCTCTGCCGGTGCCTCGGCGGGGGCGGCAGCTGCTTCGGCAGCGGCGGCTTCCTTGGCGGCCTTGGCTTCGGCGCGGTCCTTGGCGGCTTTGCCCGGCTCACCCTTCTTGGGGTTCGAACGCTCTTTCTTCTCGACCACACCGGCGGCTTCGAGGAAACGCGCGACCCGGTCGGTCGGCTGTGCGCCCTGGTCGAGCCAGTGCTTGCAGCGGTCGATGTCGATCTTCACGCGGTCTTCGGAATCCTTCGGCAGCAGCGGGTTGTAGGTCCCGAGCTTTTCGATGAAGCGGCCGTCGCGGGGCATGCGGGAATCCGCGGCCACGATGCGATAGAAGGGGCGCTTCTTGGAGCCGCCGCGGGCGAGACGAAGTTTCATGGCCATTGTGTTTTCTCCTTTGAATGGCTTGGGTCAGGCGGGCCGCAGCCCGGCCTATGATTGGTGCTGGCGGTGGTGCCGGATGACTTCCTGAATGATGAAATTCAGGAACTTCTTTGCAAAATCCGGGTCGAGATCGGCCTGGATCGCAAGCTCTTCGAGCCGCGCGATCTGCGCGGACTCACGGGTCGGGTCCGAGGGCGGAAGGTCATGTTCCGCCTTCAGTTTCCCGACGGCCTGGGTGTGCTTGAAGCGTTCGCCCAGGGTATAGATCAGGATTGCGTCCAGCCGGTCGATGCTGGCGCGGTGATCCTTCAGCAGTTCGGCCGCGCGGGCGACGACATCGTCGGTCATGTCAGTCAATGGCGTATCCTTTCGGCTTGAACAGCGGGTTCTGGTAGGAGCGGATCTCCAGCTCGATTCCGTCGGCCAGCTGGCTGTTGGACAGCTGCCGGGGAGAGGGGTGGCGGTAGCAGACGTCGTTGC
The DNA here is from genome assembly GCF_014638275.1 of Primorskyibacter flagellatus. Lineage (GTDB taxonomy): Bacteria > Pseudomonadota > Alphaproteobacteria > Rhodobacterales > Rhodobacteraceae > Pseudooceanicola > Pseudooceanicola flagellatus_A. The sequence continues at coordinate 2,782,504 of NZ_BMFJ01000001.1, read as the reverse complement.
CGTCCACCGTCGCGGCCTCCGGATCCGGGCGCGCGCCAAGCCGCTCGGCGAGGCGGATGGAGTCGAGGTTCTTCGGGTCGAGGTAGCTGACCGCCCCGGGCCAGCCGAGCCGGTCGTAGAAATAGCCGCGCGCCGCATGGGTCGCCTCGAGCGCATAGCCACGCCCGGCCGTGTCCGGCCAGATGATCCAGGCGATTTCCGCCTCGGGCCATTGCGCAGGCTTCCAGCCGCCCGCCATGCCGAGCGTCCGGTCGGAGGCGCGGTCGTGGATCATCCACATCCCGTATCCCCGGATCTGCCAGTGGCCGATTTCGGCGGCGTAGAGCATCCAGGTCTCGTAGCCGTTCAGCGGCCCGCCCATGAACCGTGAACGGTAGGACGAGAAGGTGTGCTTGAAGTTCGGGTAATCCTCGGGCTCGGGTCCGCGCAGGATCAGCCGTTCGGTTTCGATCACGGGAATGCGGTAGGGCATCAGTGCACCCTCCGGTGGCGGTAGACGACGTCCGTGTCGTCATGCCGGTCCGCCGCGTCGTCACGCACCGCGCCAAGCCGTTCGGCCAGGCGGATCGACCGCGCGTTGTCCCGATGGATATAGCTGACGAGACTGTCGGCCTTCAGCGCGTCAAAGGCCCAGTCCCGTGCCAGCGTGGCGGCGGCATGGGCCAGCCCCATCCCTTCGAACCCGTCCAGCAGGAACCACCCGATTTCCCGTTCGGGGAAATGCGGCGGCTGGCTGACCGCGATCTGACCGGCAAGCCGCCCGTCCGGCGTCTCGACCGCCCAGCCTCCCTGACCCTGCAGGACCCAGCTTCCGACCTCGGACGCGAAGCCATACCACAGGTGCGTGGGCGAGGAGGGCCGGTCCATCAGCGCCGCGCGGGGAGAGCAGAAGAAAGCCCAGTAGGGCTCCATATCCTCGACCCGATGCGGGCGCAGGGTGACGGTGGCGTTGGACAGGGTCGGGGCGATCATCGCACGCCCCCCTTGCCCCGGCGCGGGACCGCGCGGGGAAACAGCGTCGTCAGGAAGAGGGCGAGCGCCTCAGGCATCGGTCCCCCCGGTCGGGGCGGGAAAGCGCCAGGCGGGCACGGCGCCATCGGGAATTTCCACATCCTCGATCCGCCGCGCGCCCAGTTTTTCGGCCATGCTGACCACTGCCTTGTATTCCGGGTAGATCAGGCTCATCGGCTGCGTGACGCCGAATTCCCGCGCGATGAACGGCCGGATCGCCTGCACCGCTTCGGTTGCATAACCGCTGCCGGAATACTGGCTGAAGATCACCCAGATCAGTTCCGGCTCCGGCCAGCCCTCGGGCTGCTGGAGACCTGCGACACCGACCATCTTCCCGTCTTCCAGGCTGGTGACGATCCACAGCCCGAACCCGCGGAGATGCCAGTGACCCACGCCGGAGCAGAGCGCATCCCAGGTTTCCCCGCGCGGACGCGGCCCGCCCACATAGCGCGAGGCATCCGACGAGAAGAAGGCGTCCAGCTCGTCCAGGTCTTCCAGCACGCCGATCCGGAAATGCAGCCGGTCGGAGTAGAATTCGGGCAGGGTCTTTTCAGTCGTCATGGAACCATGTCCTCCAGAACGCTCGGGTGGCGGTAGATCAGGCAGGGAACGCCAAGCAGGTTTGTCTCCCGCTCCTGCACCGCGCCAAGCCGTTCGGCCAGCGCGCGAGAGCGGCGGTTGTCGGGGTGGATCTGGCTGATGAGCCGGTCGAGCCCCATCTGGCGCCCGGCGTGGTCGCGGATGGCCAGCGCGGCCTCGTGCGCCAGCCCGCGCCCCTCGCCGGCGGCAAAGACGTGCCAGCCGAGTTCGGGTTCCGGCCAGCCGACGTGATGCACGATGCCGATGCGCCCCACAGCCTGCCCGGTCGCCTTCTCCTCGAGCGTCCAGAAGCCGTAGCCGTGCCAGATCCAGTGCCCGATGGTGGCGATGAAACTGCCCCAGACCGCAAACTCCGACTCGCGCGGACCGCCGACGTATTTCGTCCGCTCCGCATCCATCGCATAGGCCGCGATGGCCGGGAAATCCCGCGCCTCCGGTCCGCGCAGCAGCAGCCGCTCCGTCTCCAGCCGGGGGACGGGGATGGTATGCACGGGGATGTCGCGCGGGAAGGTCATGCGTAGGCCTCCGCACCGCCGTCGGACAGGGCGCCGGGCGCCGGGTGGCGATAGATCAGGACCTCGCCGAAACGCACGTGGGTAAAGGTCCGCTCCATTACCGCGCCAAGCCGTTCGGCCACGCGGGCAGAGCCGGTGTTCGCCGGGGCCACCAGGCTGATCGCCGTGTCCCAGCCCAGCACGTCATAGGCGTAGCTGCGGGCCATCGCCCCGGCCTCTGTCGCATAGCCCTTGCCCTCGAACCCGTCGAACAGGTCCCAGCCGATCTCCGGCTCCGGCCAGCCCGCGGGGTTCCACAGTCCGGCCATGCCGACGGTTTCGCCGGTCTCCGTCACATCGACCATCCACCGCCCGTAACCGCAGAGCGTCCAGTGTCCGATTTCGGTGGCAAGCTGCCGCCAGGCCATCTCGGCGTCCTTCGGCCCGCCGACGAACCGCGACCGGTCAGAGCCGTAGAAGGCCCCGAGCGCCGCGATGTCGCGCGCATCCGGTCCGCGCAGGGTCAGACGGTCACTGGTCAGCACGGGGATCATGCGGCCACCCCTTTCAGATCGTGGACGATCACGATGTCGCCCGGGTCCTCTCCCTTGCCGTCGGGGTCGATCACCCCGCCAAGCCGGAGGCCAAGCGCGACCGAACGGTCGTTGCGCGGGTCGATGATGTTGGCCAGCCGGTCCCAGCCGAAGCGGCCCCGCGCCCAGGTCATGACCGCGCGCGCCGCCTCCGCGGCAAAGCCCTTGCCCTCCGCCTCGGGGATGACGAACCAGCCAAGCTCCGGTCCCTCGTAGCCGTCGGGCTCGTAGAGTCCGACCTCGCCCACATACTCTCCGGCCAGCGTTTCCACCCGGAACGGGCCGTATCCCCGCAGTGTCCAGCCGGCGACATCCGAAGCCCAGATCCGCCAGGCGTCGGCCCGCGACATCATTCCGCGTTCGTAGATCGCACGCTCCGAGGCGAAGAACGCCGCCCAGTGTTCGAAATCCTCGATCCGGGGGGCGCAGAGCCTCAGGCGATCCGTGGTCAGGACGGGAATCATGCCAGCCCCTCGATCAGTTTCTTGCCCGCCATGGTGCGCGGGACATGCCGCCAGATGCGGAACTCTCCGGCCATGTCATGCGCGAAGGTGCCCTCGGCCCGCGCGCCCAGCTTTTCGACCAGCCGGACGGAGCCCTCGTTGCCCGGATCGACCAGAGAGATCACCGACGGCCACTTTCGATCCGTGAACAGCCAGGCCAGCACCGCGCGCGCGGCTTCCTCGGCGACGCCCATGCCTTCGGCGCCCTCCACCAGGTTCCAGGACAGTTCCGGTTCCGGCCAGCCTTTCGGGAACCACGGACCGACCAGCCCGTACGCCTCTCCGCTACGCCGGTCGAGAACGGCGAACAGCCCGTAGCCGCGCAGGTGCCAGTGGCCGATGATGGTCGCAATGGACCACCAGGTCGCCTCCTCGTCCGGGTGGTGGTCGAGGAACTGCGGCGCGCCGGGCATCAGGAAGGTTTCCTGCGCGTCGAAATCGGGGCCCGCGGGGGACACCAGCCGCAGCCGCTCGGTCTCGATCACCGGGAAGGAGGGCGCCGCGACGATCATTTCTTCTTGCCGAATCCCGACAGGCCCGGCGGCAGCGCACCGCCGCCCAGACCCGGCAGACCGCCGGGCAGGCCGGGCATCTTGCCCATCTGGCCGGATTTCTGCATCTGCTTGGCGGCCTGTTCGATGGCGCGGCTGTCCATCTTCGACGGGTCGAAGCCTTCGGGCACGTCGCCGCCCTTGCCGAACATGCCCTTCATGGCCTGTTTCAGCATGCCGCCCTTGCCCATCTTCTTCATCATGTCCGACATCTGCCGATGCATCTTGAGCAGCTTGTTGAGGTCCGACACCTCCATCCCCGATCCGGCCGCGATCCGCTTCTTGCGGCTGGCCTGGAGCAGGTCGGGATTGGCGCGTTCCTTCTTGGTCATCGACTGGATCATGGCGATCTGGCGCTTGATGACCCGGTCGTCGAACCCGGCCTCCTTCGCCTGACCCGCCAGTTTGCCCATGCCCGGCATCATGCCCATGATGCCTTCCATGCCGCCCATCTTCAGCATCTGGTCGAGCTGCATCTTCAGGTCGTTCATGTTGAAACGGCCCTTCTGGAACCGCTTCGTCATCTTTTCGGCCTGCTCGGCCTCGATCGTGGCCTGCGCCTTTTCCACCAGCGCGACGATGTCGCCCATGCCGAGGATCCGGCCCGCCACGCGATCCGGCTCGAAGGTTTCGAGCGCGTCCATCTTCTCGCCCAGGCCGACGAAGCGGATCGGCTTGCCGGTCACCGCGCGCATGGACAGAGCCGCGCCGCCGCGCCCGTCGCCGTCCATCCGGGTCAGCACGACACCGGTGATGCCGATGCGGTCGTCGAAATTCTCGGCCGTGTGCACGGCGTCCTGCCCGGTCAGGCCGTCGACGACCAGCAGGGTTTCCCGCGGGTTGGCGACATCGCGGACCGCGGCGACCTGCGCCATCAGTTCCTCGTCGATCGACAGGCGGCCCGCAGTGTCGAGCATGTAGACGTCATACCCGCCTAGCGCCGCCTGCGTCTTGGCGCGCTTCGCTATGGTGACCGGATCCTCGCCCTTCACGATAGGCAGCGTGTCCACGCCGATCTGGGTGCCGAGGATCTGCAGCTGCTCCATCGCCGCCGGGCGGTTCACGTCGAGCGAGGCCATGAGCACCCGCTTGCCCTCCCGCTCCTTCAGCCGCTTGGCGAGCTTTGCGGTGGTGGTGGTCTTGCCGCCGCCCTGCAGGCCGACCATCAGGATCGGCGCGGGCGGGTTGTCGATGCGCAGGGCCCCCGCCTCGCCATCGCCGGCCAGCACATGCACCAGTTCGTCATGCACGATCTTGACGACCTGCTGGCCCGGGGTGATCGACTTCGTCACCGCCTGCCCGGTCGCCTTGTCCTGCACGGCCTTGACGAAGTCCCGCGCCACCGGCAGCGACACGTCGGCCTCGAGCAGGGCGACACGCACCTCGCGCAGGGCGGTCTTCACGTCCTCTTCGGACAGCGCGCCCTGCTTGGTGAGCCGGTCGAATACGCCGGACAGGCGTTCGGATAGATTTTCAAACATGCCCGGCCCTCCAGCGACCTTTTCCACGACATGCCCCCGATGTGGGCGGGAGCGGTTCAAACGACAAGCGCACCAGTGGGCGCATCGCGCTGACTGGTGGCGATCCCCGCTGCAGCGGCGGGGACCGGAATCACGATAGACTCCGGGTGTTGAGGGGGCGTTTAGGGGCTTGCGCCCAGCCTGTCAAGGAAACCGGGACTGCGCCCCCGGACGCGGATTTCGCCTGCCGGCGAGAGTATTTCCGGCAAGATGAAGCGGGGGCGGGGCATCATCTTGCCGGAAGCACGCCGAGGGGCAGCGCCACTTCAGCCGAAACTTTCGTTGCTCTGCCAGGCGTTCGCGATCTCGTGCTGGATTGCCAGGGCCGCCGCGCGGGGATCGTCGGCCCGCCAAACCGGACGGCCGACCACAATATGATCGGCCCCGTCCTTGATCGCCACCGCCGGGGTCGCCACGCGTTTCTGGTCGCCGAGGGAGGCGCCGGAGGGGCGGACGCCGGGCGTCACGATCAGGCGGCCGTCGGCTTCGGGCAGGTCGCGTATGGCCGCGGCCTCCTGCGGGGAACAGATGATGCCGTCGGACCCGGCCTCGAAAGCGCGGCCGGCGCGTTCGATGACGATGTCGCGCGGAGTTCCCGGCAGGATCAGGCTTTCGTCCAGGTCGCCGCGGTCGAGGGAGGTGAGGATCGTCACGGCGAGGATCTTCATGCCGGATCCCGCGGCGCCCTCTTTCGCGGCGCGCACCACATGGGGGTCGCCGTGCACGGTAAGGAAATCGAGGTCGAACTGCGCGATACCGCGTACCGCCGCTTCGACCGTCGCGCCGATGTCGAACAGCTTCATGTCGAGGAAGATGCGTTTGCCATGTTCCTGCTTGAGCTCGTTCGCTAGGGCCAGACCGCCGCCCGTCAGCATGCCGAGGCCGATCTTGTAGAAGCTGGCCGCGTCGCCGATCTGTTCAGCCAGTTTCAACCCGGAGAGGGCGTCGGGCACGTCAAGCGCGACGATCAGGCGGTCTGTATCGGCGGTCATGGGCGGACTCCCGGTTATGCGAGGGGTTCGCGCCTTGTCACCGCGGCAGGGCCGTTGGTCAAGACAAAGGTGGAGCGCCGGGAAGGGTCAGCGCGTCGGGCAGACCGCTGTGACCCTTCCCGGCAGTGGCCGACGCCCAGGAACAGGGGCGCGGCGCCGGTCGCCCGTCAGGGACAGGCAGGGGCGACCGGAAACGGGTCAGGCCGCGTGGCCAAGCATCCGCTGCCATAGCATGTCGGTGGCGGAGGCGATTTCGGCCGGGACGTGCGAAAGAAGATTGGCGGGCCGGCGCGAGCGCATTTCGGAGGCGTCGCGGGCGTGGCGCCGTTCGGCCATTTCGATCAGCCGGCGGGCGACGATGCCGCTGTCGGTGTCGATCGGGGCGCGCAGGGCACAGGGATAGGTGTAATCCTCGTCCGCGTGCCGCAGGGTGACGCGCGCCTCGAAGGCCCGCGTGGCGGGGTTGTACGTGATGTTCTGGATGCGGGTGGTCGTCATTGGACCCTCCTTCCTGCTACGATATCCCCCATATGGGGGTGCCATGCGCGAAAAACCCCTGATCTGGGCGAAAAGTTCCGGTACGGCGCTTCACATCGGCTTGAACCTGCCGAGCGCGGTTCCCAGATAGAGGGCAAGGTTCCGCGGATGCATGCCTATGAGGGTGCCGCCAAGAGGAACGCTTATGAAAAGGAGATGACCCATGGACTTGAGCAAGTTCACGGAACGGTCGCGCGGTTTCATCCAGGCCGCCCAGACCATCGCGATCCGCGAAAATCACCAGCGTCTCGTGCCCGAGCACATCCTGAAGGCGCTGCTGGATGATCCCGAAGGACTGGCCAGCAACCTCATCGCCAAGGCGGGGGGGAAACCGAAGGCCGTGAAGGAGGCCGTCGACACCGCGCTGGCCAAGATCCCCGCCGTCACCGGCGACGCGGGGCAGGTCTATATGGACAATGCCACGGTGCGCGTGATCTCCGAGGCCGAGAAGGTGGCGGAGAAGGCTAAGGATGCCTTCGTGCCGGTCGAACGGCTGCTCACCGCGCTTGCGCTGGTGAAGTCGGCGGCCAAGGATGCGCTGGAGGCGGGCGGCGTGTCCGCGCAGAAGCTGAACGAGGCGATCAACGACGTGCGCAAGGGACGGACCGCAGATAGCGCCAATGCCGAAGACACCTTCGAGGCGCTTGAGAAATACGCCCGCGACCTGACCAGGGCCGCCGAGGAAGGCAAGATCGACCCGATCATCGGGCGCGACGACGAAATCCGCCGGTCGATGCAGGTGCTGTCCCGCCGGACCAAGAACAACCCGGTTCTGATCGGGGAGCCGGGCGTCGGGAAGACCGCGATTGCAGAGGGCATGGCCCTGCGCATCGTGAACGGCGACGTGCCCGAGAGCCTTAAGAACAAGAAGCTGCTCGCGCTCGACATGGGCGCGCTGATCGCGGGCGCGAAGTACCGTGGTGAGTTCGAAGAGCGTCTGAAGGTGATCCTGAAAGAGATCGAGACCGCCGCCGGCGAGATCATCCTGTTCATCGACGAGATGCACACACTTGTCGGAGCCGGGAAGACCGACGGCGCGATGGATGCCGCGAACCTGATCAAGCCGGCGCTCGCCCGCGGAGAGCTGCACTGTATCGGCGCGACGACGCTCGACGAATACCGCAAGTATGTCGAGAAGGACGCCGCCCTGGCCCGCCGCTTCCAGCCCGTGATGGTGGAGGAACCGACGGTGGAGGACACGATCTCCATTCTGCGGGGCATCAAGGAGAAGTACGAACTGCACCATGGGGTGCGGATCAGCGACTCCGCGCTGGTGGCCGCGGCGACGCTGTCCAACCGCTACATCACCGACCGGTTCCTGCCCGACAAGGCGATCGACCTCGTGGACGAGGCCGCCAGCCGTCTGCGGATGGAGGTGGATTCCAAGCCCGAGGAGCTGGATGCGCTCGACCGGCAGATCCTGCAGATGCAGATCGAGGTGGAGGCGCTGAAGCGCGAGGATGACGATGCCTCCAAGGCGCGGCTGGAAAAGCAGGAGAAGGCGCTGGCCGACCTGCAGGAACGCTCTGCCGAGATGACGGCGAAGTGGCAGGCGGAACGCGACAAGCTGGCCACCGCGCGCGACGTGAAGGAGCAGCTGGACAAGGCCCGTGCCGATCTGGAGATCGCCAAGCGGAACGGCGACTACGCCCGCGCCGGTGAGATCCAGTATTCCACCATCCCGTCGCTGGAGAAGCAGCTTGGCGAAGCGGAGCAGCAGGAAGCCGACGGTGTCATGGTCGAGGAGGCCGTGCGCCCCGAACAGATCGCCCAGGTGGTAGAACGCTGGACCGGCATTCCGACGACCAAGATGCTGGAAGGCGAGCGGGAGAAGCTGCTGGCGATGGAGGACGGGCTGCACAAGCGCGTCATCGGCCAGAACGCGGCCGTCCGTGCCGTGGCCAACGCCGTCCGCCGCGCCCGCGCCGGCCTGAACGACGAGAACCGGCCGCTCGGCTCGTTCCTCTTCCTCGGGCCCACTGGCGTCGGGAAGACGGAACTGACCAAGGCCGTGGCAGAGTTCCTGTTCGACGACGACAGCGCCATGGTCCGCATCGACATGTCGGAATTCATGGAGAAGCACTCCGTCGCCCGTCTGATCGGCGCCCCTCCGGGCTATGTCGGCTATGACGAGGGCGGCGTGCTGACCGAAGCCGTGCGGCGCCGGCCCTACCAGGTCGTGCTGTTCGACGAGGTCGAGAAGGCGCATCCGGATGTGTTCAACGTGCTGCTTCAGGTGCTGGATGACGGCGTGCTGACCGATGGTCAGGGCCGCACCGTGGACTTCAAGCAGACGCTGATCGTGCTGACCTCCAACCTCGGGGCGCAGGCGCTGAGCCAGTTGCCCGAGGGCGCGGATGCCTCTGACGCGAAGCGCGACGTGATGGACGCGGTGAAGGCCCATTTCCGGCCGGAATTCCTGAACCGTCTGGACGAGATCATCGTCTTCGACCGTCTGGGACGCGCCGACATGGGCGGCATCGTGGAGATCCAGATGGCGCGGCTGCTGAAACGGCTGGCCGGACGCAACATCCGGCTGGAACTGGACGGCGGGGCGAAGAAGTGGCTGGCCGACGAGGGCTATGACCCGGTCTTCGGCGCCCGTCCGCTGAAGCGCGTAATCCAGAAGGCGCTGCAGGACCCGCTGGCCGAAGCGCTGCTGGCCGGAGACGTCAAGGACGGCGACACGGTCCCGGTCAGCGCCGGAAGCGACGGCCTGCTGATCGGCAACCGAGTCGGCTCCTCAGGCCGGGGCAAGCCGGACGAGGCGACGGTGCACTGATGTTGCGCACAGGCGGCGCATTCGAACCGGTGCGCCGCCTGCGCGATCAGGCGGGGTGGCTTTGTCCAACCGCACTGCGGAATGTGAGGCGGAGGGTCAGACCGACCTCCGCCGGCACCGTCTCGAGCGTGCCGCGCAGTTCCGCCGACAGGATCTCCGCGATCTTCATCCCAAGTCCCTGCTGACCGATCGCGGTATCGGAAACGACCCCGACCCCGTCGTCCGCGCAGGTCACGACGATGCTGCCGTCGGCAGCAGGCGCGTCGGCCATGACACGCACCTGCCCCGCACGGCCATCGGGAAAGGCGTGCTTGAATGCGTTGGCGACGAATTCGTTCATCAGCGTTCCGACCGCCACCGCTTCGGCCGAGGTGACGGAGATGGCCGGGAAGTCGACCTTGACCGTGACGTTTTCGGGCGCGAGCAGGTGGAACTGGTGCCCCAGGTTGCGGGCATAGTCCCCCAGATCGATCACCGGTCCGGCATCGGTCCGGTACAGGACCTCGTGCATGCGGGAAACGGCCTCGATTCGTGACTGCACCGTGGTGAGCGTGCGCGCCGAGTCGGCGTTGTCCGAGGCCTGGCTCATGATGCGCACCAGAGAGGCCAGTGATTGCAGCGAATTCTTCACCCGGTGGTCGACTTCCTGACGCAGAACAGCGGCGTGACGCAGCGATTTCCGAAGCTCCAGCCGTGCCATGACCTGGCTGGCCAGAACGCGGATGGTGTCGCGCTGCAACGGCGTCAGCACCTTTGGTTCGTAGTCGAGCACACAGAGTGTGCCGAGCGGCAATCCCTCGGCCGTCTTCAGCAGTGCCCCGGCGTAGAAGCGCAGGCCGGGATCGCCGCAGCACAGCGGGTTGTCGGCCATGCGCGGGTCTGTCAGCGTGTCCCGGATTTCGACGAAATCCGAGTCCAGGATGACGTGCGAACAGATCGAGGTCGCGAGCGGGGTTTCACGCACGCCAAGGCCGGTTTCGGCCTTGAACCACTGCCGTTCGGCGTCGATGAAGTTGACGACGGAAATGGCGGTGCCACAGGTGGCGGCGGCCAGTTTCACGATCTCGTCGAATTCGACCTCTCGGTCGCTGTCCAGGATTTCATAGCTGTGCAGCGCCCGAAGGCGGTCCTGCTGGCGGGGATGTGGGGCGGCGACGGACAATGGACCTGCGTGTGGAACGGGTTGACGGGCGTTGGCTCGGGCATTCTTGCATCTGTCGGCGCCACGGCAAAGGACGTTCACGGGCCGATCGGGCAGGAGGTAATCCAGTACGTCCACATGACCAGCCCTGCGCGACCAAAAGGTGCGAATACGGGCGTGGAACGATGTTACCATGCAAACGTTGACCCGCATCGCGAACGAAGACGGGAGCCCGCCCCATGACACACGCCACCAGACCTGCCGTCCTCGCCGCGACCGCCCTCGCGCTCGCCGCCTGCCAGCCGCTGACCGGAGGCGAAACGCCCGCCAATGCGATCCCCGAAGCCGTGCAGGGCAACTGGGGCCTGACCGAAAACGACTGCAATCCGGACTTCGACCCGCGCAAGGGGCTGATGGTCGTCACCGCCGATACACTCACCTTCTATGAATCCCGCGCCGCGCTCGGGCCGGTCAGTTCCGTCGGTCCGAGCCGGATCGAGGGGACTTTCAACTTCACCGGCGAAGGCCAGACCTGGACGGTGCAGATGTCGCTGGACGCGCAGGACGCGGGCATGGTGCTGATCCGCAGGGACTACGAGGGGTCCGACACGCCCGGCCCGCTGCGCTACATCAACTGCGACGCGGTCTGACGCGGAGATTGGACAGGGACGGCGAAGGGCGCTATCAGCAGCCCATGCCGGATACCGAAAGCCCTGTCATGCCCGTCTCCGCCTCCAAACCTGGTCCCGTTTCCGCCCTGGACACCGCCCGCGCGGTGCTGACCTCGGAAAGCCGCGCGCTGGCGCAGCTGGCCGAGGAGCTGACGCAGGAATTCGACGCGGTGGTCGCCGCCCTGTTGCAGGTGCCGGGCCGGGTCATCGTGTCGGGCATGGGCAAGTCGGGCCATGTCGCGGCCAAGATCGCCGCCACCTTCGCATCAACCGGTACCCCGGCGCAGTTTGTGCATCCGGGCGAGGCGAGCCACGGTGACCTCGGCATGATCACCCGCAATGACGCCTGCATCCTGATTTCCAACTCCGGAGAGACGAAGGAACTGGCCGACATCATCGCCCACACCCGCCGGTTCGACATACCGCTGGTGGCGATCACCAAGAAACCGGGCAGCACTCTGGCGCAGCAGTCCGACCACCTGCTCCTGCTGGCCGACGCGCCGGAGGCCTGCTCGATCGGCATGGCGCCGACGACCTCCACCACCATGACCATGGCGCTCGGCGACGCATTGGCCGTCGCGCTGATGGAATCGCGGGGCTTCGACCAGACCGATTTCCACACCTTCCACCCCGGCGGCACGCTTGGCGCACAGCTGCTGACAGTGCGCGCGGTGATGCACACGGGTACGGCGCTGCCGGTCGTCGCGCCCGCCACCGGCATGGGCGACACCCTGCTCGAGATGTCCGCCAAGGGCTTCGGCGTGGTGGCGGTGACCGAGGGCGACAGCCTATCGGGCATCATCACCGACGGCGACCTTCGCCGGAACCTCAAGGGCCTGCTCGACCGGCAGGCGGGTGACGTCGCCAACCCGAAGCCGCGCACCATCTCTGCCGACATCCTGCTGGTCGACGCACTCGGCATCATGAACGACAACCGGATCTCCGCGCTTTTCGCGGTGGATGAGGAGGGACGTCTGGAGGGTCTGGTCCATATCCACGACGCCCTGCGCGTCGGCGTGAAGTGAGCCCCGCCAAGGAAACCGCATGAAAACCGTCGTCTTCATCCCCGCCCGCTACGCTTCCTCCCGCTATCCCGGCAAACCGCTGGTCGAACTGACCGGCGCGACCGGAGAGAAGAAGAGCCTGATCCGCCGCAGCTGGGACGCCGCCATGGCGGTCGAGGGTATCGACGCCGTCTACGTCCTGACCGACGATGACCGGATCCGCGACGCCGCCGAACGCTTTGGCGCAGAGGTCATCATGACGTCGACGGCCGCGCGCAACGGCACGGAACGCTGCGCCGAGGGCGTGGCGAAACTGGCCGAGCAGCCCGACATCGTGGTGAACCTGCAGGGCGACGCGCCCCTGACCCCCGCCTGGTTCGTCGCCGATCTCGTCGCGCATATGAAGGCCCGGCCGGAGGCGCAGATGGCCACCCCCGTGCTGCTGACCGACGCGGAAACCCTCGCCAATTTCGTCACCGACCGGAAGGAAGGCCGGGTCGGCGGCACCACGGCGGTGATGCGCGGCGACGGCACGGCGATCTACTTCTCCAAGGAAGTGCTGCCCCATGTCGGATCGCTCGAATCCCCGCCGCAGGTCTGGCATCATGTCGGCTGTTACGCCTACCGCCCCTCGGCCCTGACCGCCTACGCCGGCTGGTCCGAAGGTCCGCTGGAAAAGGCGGAAGGGCTGGAACAGCTGCGCTTCCTCGAAAACGGCTGGCCGGTGGACTGCGTGGCGGTCGAAGGCCGGGGCCGCGTGTTCTGGGAACTGAACAATCCCGTAGACGTCGCCCGCATCGAATCCGTGCTCAAGAAGGAGGGCATCACATGAAATCCGTGAAAGTCGGAGGCTTCGAGGTCTCCAACACGCTCCCCTATATGCTGATCGCCGGCCCCTGCCAGATGGAGAGCCTCGATCACGCCCGCATGCTGGCCGAAAAGATCGCCGCCGCCGCCGGGGCCGCCAACCGCCCCTTCGTGTTCAAAGCGAGCTACGACAAGGCCAACCGCTCCTCTCTCTCCGGCAAGCGGGGTCTCGGGATGGAGAAGGGGTTGCAGATCCTCGGCGACATCAAGCGCGAATTCGGCTGTCCCGTCCTGACCGACGTGCACGAAATCTCTCACTGTGCTCCGGCGGCCGAGGTCTGCGACATCCTCCAGATCCCTGCCTTCCTGTCCCGCCAGACCGACCTGCTGCTGGCTGCCGGAGAGACCGGGCGCGTCATCAACATCAAGAAGGGCCAGTTCCTCGCGCCGTGGGACATGGAGAATGTCGCCGCCAAGGTCGCCTCGACCGGCAACGACGACATCCTGCTCTGCGAACGCGGCGCGTCCTTCGGCTACAATATGCTGGTGTCGGACATGCGATCCCTGCCGATCATGGCCAAGACCGGCTATCCGGTGGTTTTCGACGCAACCCATTCCGTCCAGCTTCCCGGCGGCAAGGGCAGTTCCTCGGGTGGCCAACGCGAATTCGTCGAACCGCTCGCCCGCGCCGCCATGGCCGTCGGCACCGCGGCGGTCTTCATCGAGACGCACGAGGACCCGGACAACGCGCCCTCCGACGGGCCGAACATGGTTCAGGTGGACGGGCTGACGAAGCTGCTGAAAGGCCTCGCGGCCATCGACGACCTCACCAAGGGGCTCTGACCGGGGCAGGGGGGCGCTGCCCCCCGTCGCGTTCCGCGCCTCCCCCCGGAGTACTTGCGGCAAGATGAAGGAGCCTGTCTTCATCTTGCTTTGAAATACTCTCGCCGGCAGGCGAAATCTGCGTCTGGGGCGCCGAAGCAGGTCTGTCTTGCCGCTTACACACTATATTGCGATTGTGCGCCGTAACCGGTGCAGGGCGGCAGGGGAGTATGCAGATGGGTTTTGTCGGTACGGCAGTCGAATATCTGGCGCTGGTCTTTCTGGTCGTGCTCGGCACCATCGCATTGGTCGCCATCGTCCTCTTTTTCCTTGACCGGTTTCAGACCAATGACGCCATCCGCCGCAACTACCCGGTGATCGGGCGGTTCCGCTATCTCTTCTCCACCTTGGGGGAATTCTTCCGCCAGTACTTCTTCGCCATGGACCGGGAGGAGATGCCGTTCAACCGCGCACAGCGGGACTGGGTCTATCATTCTTCCACCGGCAAGGGGAACACGGTGGCCTTCGGGTCGACGCGCAACCTGTCGATCCCCGGCACCTCGATCTTCGTGAACTCCGCCTTTCCGCCGCTGGACGACCAGTTCGCCGTGACCAAGCCGCTGGTCATCGGGCCCTATTGCAAGACGCCCTACAACGCGCCGTCGATCTTCAATATCTCGGGCATGTCCTACGGCGCGATCTCTCGTCCCGCGGTGGAGGCGCTGAGCCGGGGCGCGAAGAAGGCGGGCATCTGGATGAACACCGGGGAAGGGGGGCTGTCGCCCTATCACCTGACCGGCGGCTGCGACATTGTCTTCCAGATCGGCACCGCGAAATACGGCTGCCGGGACGAGAACGGCAACCTGAGCGATGCCAAGCTGCAAGAGCTGGCCGCGCGCCCCGAAGTGAAGATGTTCGAACTGAAGCTCGCCCAGGGCGCCAAGCCCGGCAAGGGCGGCATCCTGCCCGGTGAGAAGGTGAACGCGGAGGTTTCCGCCATCCGCGGGATCCCGGTCGGCATGGATTCGATCTCTCCGAACCGCCACCCCGAGATCCGGTCATTCGGTGACCTCCTTGATCAGGTGGCCCATATCCGCCGCGTCACCGGCAAGCCGGTCGGGTTCAAGACGGTCATCGGATCCTCGGATAGCTATGAAGGCCTGTTCCAGCAGATCCTCGAACGCGGGGCGATTCATGCGCCGGACTTCATCACCATCGACGGCGGCGAAGGCGGGACCGGCGCCGCGCCTATGCCGCTGATCGATCTGGTCGGCATGCCCCTGCGCGAGGCCCTGCTGCGCATCACCGACATGCGCGACCGTTTCGGCCTGCACGACCGGATCCGCATCATCGCCTCGGGCAAGCTGGTGAATCCGTCCGACGTGGCCTGGGCCCTCTGTGCCGGGGCGGATTTCGTGACCTCGGCGCGGGGCTTCATGTTCTCGCTCGGCTGCATTCAGGCGCTGAAGTGCAACAAGAACACCTGCCCGACCGGGATCACCACGCATCAGAAACACCTGCAGCGCGGTCTCGTCGTCGAACAGAAATACGAGAAGGTGGCGAACTACGCCAAGCAGGTGATCCACGAGGTCGAGACCATCGCCCATTCCGTCGGCGTCAACGAACCCCGCCGGATGCGCCGCAGCCATGTCCGGGTGGTTCAGGCGAACGGCGATTCCGTCCTGCTGTCGAAACTGCGTCCAAACGTAGATGCGGGCGACGTCACCAAGGCCCATGTCTGAGCCCGCAGGCCGCTGACGGGAATGTTACAGGCAATGCCAATCGGGTGAGGTCACACTGCAAGGTGTAACTTTTTGCCCTTCCCGTTCGTACTGCATAGGGAAGGCAGCAAACGGAGCCCCGATATGAGCCGCATCTGGAAGAGCAAGTTCAAGGACCACGACGTGACCGACGAGGGGCTGTATCTCTCGCGCCGGCAGATCATGGCGGGGGCCGCGGGGCTGGGTCTGGGGTCCATTGCCGGGCCCGCTTTCGCCGCGCCCGAGGGGCTTGAGCCGAACCCGATCGAGGACATCACCAACTACAATAACTACTATGAGTTCGGTACCGGCAAGACCGACCCGGCCGAAAACGCCGGCGCGCTGACCACGCAGCCCTGGACGGTGAAGATCGACGGCAAGGTCGACAAGCCGGGCGACTATCAGCTTGAGGACATCATCGCGAATGCGCAGATCGAGGAGCGGATCTACCGCCTCCGCTGTGTCGAGGCCTGGTCGATGGTCATTCCCTGGAACGGTTTCACCCTCGCCAGCCTGCTGGAGCGCGCCGGGGTGCAGTCCGGCGCGAAGTACGTCGCCTTCGAAACCGTTGCCCGTCCGGAGGAGATGCCGGGCCTGCGCTATCCGGTCCTGAACTGGCCCTACCGTGAGGGGCTGCGGATGGACGAGGCGATGCATCCGCTCACCATCCTCGCCACCGGGCTCTACGGGAAGGACCTGCCGAACCAGAACGGCGCGCCGCTGCGGCTGGTCGTTCCGTGGAAGTACGGCTTCAAGGGGATCAAGTCGATCGTGCGCATCACCGTGCAGGATGAGGAACCCTTCACCTCCTGGTCCGATGCGAACGGGCGGGAGTACGGCTTTTATTCGAACGTGAACCCCGAGGTGAATCACCCCCGCTGGTCCCAGGCCACCGAGCGGGTGATCGGCGCGGGGCTGTTCGGATCGCGGCGCGAGACGGAAATGTTCAACGGTTACGCCGATGAGGTCGCGTCGCTCTACGCGGGCATGGACCTGAAGAAGTTCTACTGACCCGGAGGGCAGCGCCATGGCGACCACCACATCCCCCGGCCCATGGGACCGGGTCACCCGGACTGTAAACGACGCGACCCGGAAGGTCCCGGCCTGGCCTCTCTATATAATAGGAGCGGTTCCCCCGGTCTGGATCTTTGTCGCCGGCCTGACTGGTCAGTTGGGCGTCGATCCGGTCAAGGCGATGGAGCATCAGATGGGCGAGTGGTCGCTCTGGCTCATCATCGCGGGTCTCTGCATCACGCCGCTGCAGCGGTTCGCCGGGATCCGGCTGCTGAAATACCGCCGGGCGATCGGGCTTCTCGCTTTCTTCTATATACTGGGGCATCTGCTGATCTGGCTGGTGCTGGACGTGCAGATCCCGTCGC